>CAWEPK010000008.1:0-831482 GCA_963810935.1 uncultured delta proteobacterium
ACCCCGTGAAATACGTGATCGTCAACGCGGACGAGGGCGACCCCGGCGCCTACATGGACAGGAGCTTGCTCGAAGGCAACCCGCATGCGGTGCTTGAGGGCCTGACCCTGGGGGCTTATGCGATAGGCGCCCACGAGGGCTACATATACGTCCGCCAGGAATACCCCCTCGCTGTCGAAAACGTCAACATGGCCATAAAGACGGCGGAAGAAATGGGCCTCCAGGGCAAGAACATCCTGGGTTCCGGCTTCGACTTCGTCGTCAAGGTACACAGGGGCGCAGGCGCCTTTGTTTGCGGCGAATCGACCGCCCTCATGACCGCCATCGAAGGCAGGGCGGGAGAGCCCAGGCCCAAGTATATCCGGTCCAATATCGTCGGCCTCTGGAGCAAGCCGTCCGTCCTCAACAACGTCGAGACGTGGGCCAACGTCCCGCTTATCATCAACAACGGCGCCGACTGGTTCACGCAATACGGCACGGAGACGAGCAAGGGCACCAAGATATTCTCCCTTGTCGGCAAGATAACGAATACGGGTCTCGTCGAAGTGCCTATGGGCACTCCTCTGAAGGAGATCATTTACGACATAGGCGGCGGCATACCGAACGGCAAGAAGTTCAAGGCCGTACAGACGGGCGGGCCTTCGGGCGGCTGCCTGCCTGAAGACGCCCTTGACCTGCCAGTCGGCTTCGACGGGCTGACCAAAGCAGGCTCGATGATGGGCTCCGGCGGCATGATCGTCATGGATGAAGATACCTGCATGGTCGACGTCGCCAGGTACTTCATGGAGTTCCTCACCGACGAGTCGTGCGGCAAGTGCGTACCCTGCCGTGAGGGCATGAGGCAGATGCTCAAGCTGCTTACCAATATCACCAAGGGCAAAGGCAAGGAAGGCGACGTAGAGACCCTCGAGGCGCTCTCCGAGACTGCCATAGAGGCGGCCCTCTGCGCGCTCGGTAAAAGCTCCCCGAACCCCTTCCTCTCAACGCTTAAATACTTCAGGGACGAGTACGAGGCGCACGTTAAAGAGAAGCGCTGCCCCGCCTTGTCGTGCAAGGAGCTTATCAACTTCTACATCGACCCCGCGAAGTGCAACGCCTGCACCACCTGCGCCAGGAAATGCCCCTCGGAAGCGATTATAGGGGGGAAGAACCTCATCCATATGGTAGATCAGGAAAAGTGCACGAAATGTGGAACGTGCTTTGAAGTCTGTCCTCCCAAGTTCCGCGCGGTGACCAAGATATCGGGCGTCCCCGTTCCGCCGCCCCTTACCGAAGAAGCGAGAAAGATAGTCAGGGAGGCTAAACAGAAATGAGTGAGATCGTCTTCCAGATCGACGGCAAGGAAGTAAAGGCGACCGAGGGACAGACCGTCCTCGAAGTAGCGCAGGCGAACGGCATATCCATCCCGACCCTTTGCTGGCATGAGAAGCTGGAGCCCTTCGGGGCCTGCCGGCTCTGCATAGTCGAGATAGAAATAAAGGGCTGGACCAAGCTCGCCGTCTCCTGCGTCTATCCTGCCGAGAAGAATATAATAGTGCGCACCCGGTCCGAGAAAGTAGACAGGATACGCAAGATGATCCTGGAGTTGCAGCTTGCACATGCGCCCGACGCCTTCATCCTACAGGACTACGCCAGGGAATACGGGGCGGACAAAAACCGCTTCGAGAAGGAGTCTTCTTTCTGCATCCACTGCGGCCTTTGCATCCGTTACTGCAACGAGGTCAAGAAGGCAAACGCCATCGGCTTCGTGGACAGGGGCATCCGCAAGGAGATAAGCTTCATCCCAGACATAGCGGCCAAAGAATGTTGGAACTGCAAGGAATGCTTCCCCCTGTGCCCGACCGAGGCCCTACAGGCGGCCTACGTGCTGGTCGAGGCGCTGGCGGGGTTTCCGAAAAGAAACGGCGCAGGAGAGTAGGACGGGAAGGGTTGCCGCTGACGTGGCAGGGTCCGGGGAGGAGAGGCCCCGGATAAGATGAAAGTCATAGTCGTCGCAGGCGCCCGGTCCAAAATCGGCAAGACACACCTTGCCAGGGCGCTGTGCAACCTCCTTCCGGGCGCAGTCCGCATCAAAATCGGCCATCACGAGCGGAAGAAGAACGCCGTCGATGACGGCTACCTGTATCCGATGGGCACGGGTTTTGCCCGCATCGCCTCCGACCACCCCGACGCGGACTTCCTCATAATCGAGAGCAACGGGATACTCGAAGAGATCAACCCCGACTGCACTATCTACCTTCCCGCCGACGACCCGAAGCCGTCTGCGGCAATCGCTATGGAGAAGGCCGACATAATCCGGGGGACGCGCGTTTCCGCCATCACAATCTCTCTTCTGGCGAAGCGCCTGGAGTGCGACGAGTCGCTTGTCGAGGAAATTATAAAACTCTCCAATGCCATGAAAGAATAATGCCGCTTGCTGCTTTACTCCAGATAGCCCTTTTGCGGCATAAGGTCAAGCTGCGTAAGGACATCGCCTGTCGCTGCGATCATCTCTTGCGGTATGCGGACCCCGGCATGGAGCATCGGGCCTTCCTTCTTGCGTGCCGACGGCCCGAATGCAAAGAAGTGGTCTATCGCCTTATTCGCGTTCGTGAATGCGTTGCCGCCGGCCATGTCCTGCACCGTTGCGAAGACCCGGTCGAACGCGAAAGTCACTTTTTCGGACGCCTCTGCCGCCGCAGATAAGCGCCCGCCTGTCGCGGCCTCGACAATGGCCGATAGTTTTTCGGCGAAGCAGTTGGCCGTGCTCAGGAGGAACCCATCGTAAGGGCCGCCCCCTTCCTTAAGCCAGCCCGCATAGCTCCCTTCGGCCCCCCGCGTAAGGAAGACCCCGCCGCTGTCGACGCCCGATAAGGCCACTGCGTCGCTCCCGCTCGTGTCTTTGAAGAAGACCAGATTCGGATATTTCTTTACGAGGCCGGCGAAGGTCTCCGGCGCTACCTCGTTCTCCGTCACCTGCGGGAGCTGGTAAAGGGCGGTAGGCAAACCCTTATCGAGGACTGCGGAGAGTCCGGCCGCAATATCATCCTGAGTGAGCGCGTTGCCCTTAGGCGGGCAGACTGTGAAAGCGGCGATGCGAGCGGCCGCGAGGTATTCGGCTTTCTCTTTCTTCCCGGTTATCGCCGACGCGAGGGCCGCGATCCGGTCGATCTGCTTTAGCATAGAGGCGGCATCCGGCTTGAGCACTCCCGCGAGCAGCGCAAGGCCATCCTTTTGGGCACGGACAATTGCGAACCTCAAAAGCTGTTCCTCTTCATCATCGCGCAGCTCCCAGCCGTCGCCGGTCGTTCCCGGCACCAGGTAACCTTTTACCCAGCGGCCGATGTGGCCCAGGTGCGCCGACATGCGGTCAAAATTGATGCGGACCGCATCGTCGTAATGCGTCAGGAGCGGGCACCACAGCCTTGGTATCCCCTCCGGAAAAGGCCGTGACATAAGCTCCCTGCGCGTTTCCGTAACATCGCCCATCCGAAAACCCTCCCTGCCGCGCTACATGCTGAACGCTTTTTCCGTGCCGGCGTACTGCTTCCTGAGTTTCGGTTTCTCTATCTTCCCCGTAGGGTTCCTGGGGACTTCCCCGAAAAATACCTTGCGGGGCCGTTTGTACCTGGGAAGCTTCTCGCAGAATTTGAGAAGCTCCTCTTCTGTCAGCGTCCTGCCGGGCGCGACATCGACGACGACGGCGACGATCTCGCCCAGCCGCTCGTCCGGTATGCCGATGGCCGCAACGTCTTTGATCGCCTGGTTCGTATGGATGAAGTCCTCGACTTCTACAGGGAAGACGTTCTCGCCGCCCGTAATGATAACGTCCTTCGCCCGGTCCACGATATAGATAAATCCGTCCTCATCCTGCCGGGCGATGTCCCCCGTGTAGAGCCAGCCGTCTTTGAGGGCCTTGGCAGTCGCCTCCGGGTTCTTGTAATATTCGCGCATTACACCGTTGCCCCGGACGACAAGCTCCCCGGGGCCTCCAGCCTCCACGTCCTTGCCCGACGCATCCACGATGCGCGCGTCCCAGTTGAAGCCGGGCCGCCCGATTGCGCCCACCTTGTGGATATTTTCGAGTCCCAGATGGACGACGTTGGGGCCCGTCGCCTCGCTCAGCCCGTAAGTCGTATCATAGGCCATGTCCGGGAAATATTTCTTCCAGTGGATGATGAGCGCCGGCGGGACGGGCTGCGCGCCTATGTGCATGAGGCGCCACTGGGAGATCCTGTAGTCGGAAAGCTTCAGCTCTCCGCTGTCGAGCTTGAGCAGTATGTCCTGCGCCCAGGGCACGAGCAGCCAGACGATGGTGCCCCCTTCCTCGCTCACCGCCTCCAGCACCCACTGGGGCGACGCGCCTTTCAGGAGCACCGATGGCGCCCCCACTATGAGGCTGCCGAACCAGTGCATCTTCGCGCCCGTATGATAAAGGGGAGGGATGCAGATAAAAATGTCCTTCTTTGTCTGGAAATGGTGCAGGTTCTCCGTGATGCAGGCGTTCGCCATGTTGCGATGGGTCAGGAGAATGGGCTTTGGCTGGCCCGTAGTGCCGGACGTGAAGTAAAGCCCGCACGGGTCGTCGAACGCTATGTGGACGCCGGCCGGCGTTGACGGAGATGCGCCAAGCAGCTTTGAGAAACTCTCAGCGTACGGCGGGCAGTTGTCCCCCGCGCAGATAAAGTGCTTTACCGAAGCGAGCTTTTCCTTTATCGGATCGATCCTGTCGGCGAACTCGCCGCCGAAGATGAGAATATCCGGCTCTGCGACGTCCGCGCAATATTTTATATCGTCGCTGGTGAACCTGAAATTAAGGGGGACGACCCATGCCCCGGTGCGGACGATGCCGAAATAGGCGATGAGCCACTCGATGGAGTTATTCATCAGGTGCATCACCTTGTCGCCCTTGCGGATGCCCCTGGCAATGAGCGCGTTGGAGAATGCGTTAGCCCGCTCATCGAATTCGCGCCACGTAATGGTCAGCCGTTTTCTGTCCTGAGGGCTCCTTTCGACCAGGGCGATATCGTCCGGGTACATCCTGCCGTTCCTTGCAAGCATCTCACCGATATGCACGTCAATGTCACCCATATTCCCCCCTTTTTGGCCCGCGCCCTAATTTATCTTGGCTTTGCCTACCCGATGGTATTATACATAAATAAGCCGCCCTTGTGAACGGTTCTCGGGCTCGGGCCGTGCAAGAAATAACGCGTGTGTTGCGGGGATTTTTATGAAGGAAGTCGATCTATCGTCCGCCCGGCCTTATCTTCCGGTCCGATATTGCCGAACATATTATCATGCACATGCTCAAGGAGAGGAGAATGGCCCAGAAATCGGAAAACGGGGCGAAAGTCACGCCGCTGACCATAAACGAGGTTAAGCCCGGCTGGTCCGGGGACGACGACCGGTACGCCAAGTCCCTCGTCAACCACCTCACCCTAGGCCTTGCCAAGGACATGTATTCGGCGACAGCCAAGGACAAGTTCAACGCGGTCATCCTCTCGGTGCGGACGGCCATGATCCGCGACTGGATCAGCACGCAGCAGCAGTATTACCTGACCGATGCGAAGCGCGTCTATTACCTCTCGATGGAGTTCCTCCTCGGGCGGCTCCTCAATTCTTACCTGATCAACCTGGGCCTTACGGAGCAATACCGCCAGGCCCTGGGCGTCCTGGACATAGAGTTCGAAGAGGTGCTCGATAACGAATGGGACGCGGCGCTGGGCAACGGCGGCCTGGGCAGGCTCGCCGCCTGCTACCTCGACTCGATGGCGACGCTGCGGTATCCCTGTTACGGATACGGCATCCGCTACGAATACGGTATATTCAGCCAGAGGATCAAGGACGGCTACCAGTCGGAAGCGCCCGACAACTGGCTCCGCTACGGCAATTTCTGGGAATTTCCCAGGGCCGAGCTGCTCTACCCGGTCCGGTTTTACGGCCGCGTCGAGAATTACTCGGGCTCCGACGGCCGACAGAAGTCGGCATGGATCGACACGGACGAGATATTCGCCATGGCGTACGACTACCCGGTACCGGGGTACAGGAACGGCTTCGTCAATACCCTACGCCTCTGGGCCGCCAAATCGACGCGCGACTTCAACCTGGATTACTTCAACAGCGGCGACTACGTAAAGGCCGTTGAGGACAAGAATAACAGCGAGAACATATCGAAGGTCCTCTACCCGAACGATTACTCCCTGGCCGGCAAGGAGCTGCGCCTGAAGCAGCAGTATTTCTTCGTAGCGGCCACGCTGGGAGACGTCATCCGCAGATATAAAAAAACGCACGACTCGTGGGTAGGCTTCCCGCAGAAGGTCGCCATCCAGCTTAACGATACGCATCCTTCGATCGCGATCCCCGAGCTTATGCGCAAGTTCGTCGATGAAGAGGGCCTGGAATGGGATGACGCCTGGGCCATCGCATCGCGCACCTTCGGCTACACGAACCATACGGTGCTGCCCGAGGCGCTGGAGACGTGGTCCGAGGACCTGATCGGCCATCTGCTCCCCCGCCACCTGCAAATCGTCCGGGAGATCGACAGGCGCCTTCTTATTCAGGTGTCGCGCCGGTTCCCGAACGAGCCGGGGCGTCGTGAGAAGACGGCCATCATCACGGGCGGCTGCGGCGGCGTGGTCCACATGGCAAGGCTCGCCATCGTCGGCAGCCACGCGACGAACGGGGTCTCGCGCCTCCATTCCGAGATACTCAAGGCGGACGTCTTCAACGATTTTTACCTGATGTATCCCGAGCGATTCCATAACGTGACGAACGGCATAACTTACAGACGGTGGCTCATGGAGGCCAACCCCCGGCTCGCGGACCTGATAACGGAGGCCATAGGCGTTGGATGGACAAAGGACCTGGAGCAGTTGCGCGCCCTGGAGCCCTTCGCTTCCGACGGGAGTTTTTGCGACTCCTTCGGGCAGATAAAGCAAAAGAACAAGGAGAGGCTTGCCGAGCACCTGGAGACCACGGAAAAGATCAAAATGGAGCCGGCGCTTTTCCTGGACTGCCAGGCGAAGCGGTTCCACGAATATAAACGGCAGCTCCTCAACGTCTTCCACGCGATAACGCTCTATAACAGGCTCGTCGAGGGCAGGGAGGGCGACTCCTTCGTGCCGAGGACGATCCTTTTCTCCGGCAAATCTGCGCCTGCTTATCTTATCTGCAAACTGATCATCAAGCTGATCCACAACGTCGCCGACGTGATCGCCGCGCATCCTCTCTCAAGAGAGAAGCTGCAAATCGTTTTCGTGCCCAACTACAGCGTGACCCGCGCGCAGTACATCATCCCTGCCGCCGAGCTGTCCGAGCAGATATCGACGGCCGGGTATGAGGCGTCCGGCACGGGCAACATGAAGTTCATGCTCAACGGGGCGCTCACGCTGGGGACGCTCGACGGCGCCAACATCGAGATGCTTGCAGAGGTGGGGGAAGAGAACTTCTTCCGCTTCGGCCTCGACGCCTGCGGTGTGCAGGCGCTAGGCCCGTGCTACAACCCGGAGAAATACATACAGGAGAATGAGGAGCTTAAGCGCGTCATCGCGCAGCTTAGGGGCGGCTATTTCTCTGCCGAAGACCCCGCCCTGTTTTACCCCATACTCGACAGCCTGAAAGGCGACCGCTTCTTCGTGCTTGCCGACTATGCAGCCTACGTGGAATGCCAGGAGAGGGTGTCGAGGGCCTACCAGGACCGCGAGGAATGGACCAGGAAGGCGGTTATCAACGTGGCGAGGTCGGGAAGGTTTTCCAGCGACCGGGCAGTGGACGAGTACGCGCGGGACATCTGGGACGTCTCCCCGCTGCTGCCGAAGATAGAGTAGCAAGCCGCAGCCTCCGCACATTTCGACGTAATCCACGCCCGTTCTTTCCCGCGTACATCGGCCTTCGCCGAGCATGCCCTTAAGTGTTTCTAAAAACAGACGAAAAGATTATCAACGCGGTGACGTTGGGGAGCGCAGCCGGCGACCGCAAATCAGCTTGGGGGCAAAAATACGTGAAAACAATCGTTGCTATACCGATGATATGCGCAGTGGTTATCGGTCTTTTGCTGACAGGAGCGGAGGGCGTTTCTAACGCGGGCAGCACTCCCGCCCAGGCGAAGGCCATGGTCGAAAAAGCAATCGCGTACTACAAAGCAAACGGCAGAGACGGCTCGCTGGCCGAGATAAGTAACTCCAAGGGCCGGTTCGTAAAGGACGACCTCTACGTCTTCGTCTACGACATGAAGGGGAAGTGCGTGGCCCACGGGTTCAATCAAAAGCTGGTCGGCATCGACCTCGCGGACATGAGGGACCCCGACGGCACGTATTACGTCAAAGAGAGGATAGAGATTGTAAAGGCGAAGGGAAAGGGGTGGCAGGACTATAAATTCTCCAACCCCGTGACGAAAAAGATCGAGCACAAGACCGCTTACGTGGAGAAGGCAGGCGATCTCATATTCGGATGCGGGGCATATAAGTAGCGGCAGAAAGGTGCCCGCCCGATAGACGAGGGGTGTTGCATGAAGCGATATCTCATGGGCTTGCGGATGCAGAAAAAACTCTTTTTGCCTCCGGCTTTTGTAACCCTTTGCCTACTGGTCTTCGGCGTAACTGCCTACCTCGGGCTCGCGAGCCAGCAGTCCGTAATAAAAACGATGTACAACGAGAGCTTTGCCGGGTACAGGACCTCCGCCGAGGTCTCCCACGACATGGCCGACGCCCACGCCGGCATTTACCGGCTCCTCGGCTGGGCGAGCGCTCAATACCAGGCGAGTAAGATCGAAGAAGCGGGGGCGCAGCTTAGCCGGACGATAGATAAATCGGTTGAAAACCTGACGAAGAAGGCGGAATCGCCCAGAATATCGAAAGCCGAGAGAGACCTGTACCAGGCGTCTCTGGATGCCCTCAAGGAATACCGCACGACCGCATCTACGGTCATCAGCATGGCGACGGGTGACGCCAACTCCGCAATCATGTTCATGGCGAGCGCGGAGGACAAGTTCCAGAAGATGAGCGGGCAGTTCAAGGAGCTTCTCAGGTACGACAACGAGAAGAGCAGGGCAAGCTACGAATTTTCTTTAAAGACGTTCACACGGGTCGCGGAGGTCTGCGGAGCGGTGCTCTGCGCCGGCCTCGTACTCTCCTGGCTCCTTACGATCTTCATGGCGAGGTTGATACTCGATCCCATCAAAAGAATGGTCGAGACCATCGAGGAAATATCGAAAGGCGACCTGACGAAGCGCGTAGACGCCGACTGCAGGGACGAGATAGGCGACATGGCCCGCCACTTCAACAGTTGCACGGAGGGCCTGCGCATGGTGGTAAGCCAGCTTGCACAAAGCAGCAAGCAGGTATCGTCGGCCGCCCACCTGCTCGACAAGTCGACCGAGCAGATGACCGCAGGTGTCGAGCAGGCGGCTGTACAGGCAGACTCCGTCGCAGCCGCGGGTGGGCAGATGTCCCTGACGTCCGCCGACATCTCCCGCAGTTGCGCAGTTGCAGTAACCAACTCCGAGGAGGCCAACAAAGCAGCGGCTGCCGGTGAGACAGTGGCGCTGGCCGCTATCGCAGTGATGAACCGCATCAACGAGCGGATGGCAGCGTCGGCCGGTATCGTGAAGGACCTGGGCGAGCGGTCGCAAGAGATCGGGCGCATCGTAGGGCTTATCGACGAGGTGGCGGACCAGACGAACCTGCTGGCGCTCAATGCGGCGATAGAGGCGGCGCGGGCGGGCGAGCACGGCAGAGGGTTTGCGGTCGTTGCCGACGAGGTCAGAAAGCTCGCAGAGAAGACGAGCCTTGCTACGGGCGAGATCAGCCATACAATACGGGCGATGCAGGCGGAGACGAAGAAAGCCGTGTCATCGATGGAAGACGGGGTTGCCGAGGCAGGGAAGGGCAACGTGGAGGCGGCCAAGTCCGGGGAATCGCTGGGCGATATACGCCGGCAGATAAGTAACGTTACTACGGAGATCAACCAGATAGCAACGGCGTCGGAGGAAGAGACTGCGACGACGAACGAGATAGCAGCGAGCATAAAGCAGATATCGAATGTCATGAAGGATACGGCTGCAAGGATACAGGAGAATGCGGCTGCGTCGTCACAGCTCGCAGGGCTCGCGAAGAGCCTGGAGAGCCTCGTAGGACAGTTCAGGCTGTAGGCGCGGCCTGCCCGTAAAAGGCCGGGCCGCAGGTTTCGCGCCGGGCCGACGCGCCTATGTCTTGAGTAGTATGACCACTTTTCCGCCGGCCGCACCGCTCCCGACGTCGACGTACGCCTGCACTGCCTCCGATAGAGAGCACGTCCTTGCGATGTGCGGCGCAGTGAGCCTGCGGCCGTCGAAATCGGCCATCAGGCCGTCGAGGAGATCGCCCGATGCAATGGTGTCGAGGAGGGCCGTGTTGACGCCAAAAAGAGTGAGCTGCCTCCTGTAAAAATCGAGCAGGTCGAAGGTGACCCTCCTTTCGCCGACTGCCGTGATGTTTATCTGGCGGCCGTCACGGCCGAGTGAGTTGAGAGACGGCTCGAAAAGCGGACCTCCGACGCAATCGAAGGCCACGTCCGCGCCGCGTCCGTCCGTAAAATACATGACGCGCTTTGCGACGTCGTCCGTATCGCTCCCCAGGGCAAGGTCGATGCCGGACAGCCCCGCCTTGTCCGGTGGCTTTTTGTCTACCGCGATGACGCGCGCGGCCTTCGTTTTCGCCATCTTGATTACGGAGCTTCCCACGCCGCCGCTCGCCCCGGTCACAAGCACCGTCTCGCCTTCTTTAAGTGCGGCCTTCTTTATGAGGCCGAGGTAGGCGGTAATGTAATTCGTGCCGACGCTGGCTGCTTCCTCCATCGAAAGAGACGACGGCTTGCGGCGCGCGCCCTTTTTCGGGACCACTATATATTCGGCGTGGCTGCCGTCCCTGGTGAAGCCGATGTCTCCCCCTGACGCCCACACGTGCACCCCTTTCATCGCGTCGTCGCCTGCCACAACGACCCCGGCGAGGTCGCGGCCTGGAATGCGGGGTAGCTTCGTCTGGGGGAAACTTCCCTGGACGTTCTTTACGTCGGCAGGGTTAATAGATGCGGCATGTACTTCTATCAGCACCTCGCCGGGACCGGGCGAGGGTGTGGGTACTTCCACCACGCGCAGCACGCTCTTTATATCTCCGAAGTTTTCGAATCGCAGGGCCTTCATATGTCATCCCTCCATGGGGCAAATTTAAGTAGGGGCGCACGATCGCGCAAGGGCACTCTCCGCACAAATTACTTGACTATCGTAGTATCGGGTGTTATATAGCGATGAAAGGCGAAAGACGAAACGCCTACAGGGAGGAAACAATGAAGAGAATAGCAATCCTGGTTTTTGCCGCAGTTTTCCTCTTTGCCGCTGCCGCAAGCGCGGCAGAAGTCAATGTATCGGCTGCGGCTTCCCTGCGCGAGGCGGTAAACGCCCTGACGGACAGTTTCGCGAAGCGGAACCCCGGCATCGAGTTTCGCAACAATTTCGGCGGGTCGGGTGCGCTGGCAAAACAGATCGAGAACGGGGCGCCTGCGGACGTCTTCTTTTCCGCAAATGTCGAGTGGATGGACTACCTCAGGGGCAAGAAACTGATTGACGACAAAAGCGTCTTCACGTTCGCTTACAACGTCCTTGTCTTTGCGGGAAAGCCGGACGTGAAAGCGGAGAAGCTTCAGGACATGGTGCGGCTAAGGAAGATTGCGATAGGCAGCCCCAAGAGCGTGCCCTGCGGTGAATATACGATGCAGGCATTCAAAAACGCCGGCATCGAGAAACAGGTCGAAAACAAGCTCGTCATGTGCCGGGACGTGCGTGAATGCCTCCTTTACGCAGAACGCGGCGAGGTGGACGGCTCCTTCGTTTACAAGACCGATGTAGAGACGGCGGGGCAGAGCGTCAAGGTCCTCTTCACGGTGCCGCAGGAATATTATTCCAGGGTGACCTATCCGGCAGGGCTGACCGTGGCGGGCAGCAAGAAGGCGGAAGCCGGCGCGTTCGCCAAATTCCTCCAGTCGGCGGAGGCAAAGAAGATACTCGCGGGGCATGGTTTCGTGGTAAAGTAACCGGATGATCGGCTTCACGCCTGCCGATTATTCGGCGATCTACCTGTCTCTGAAGGTGTCGATCACGGCGACGTTGATATCGCTTCCTTTCGGTTTCGCCGTCGCCTACCTGATGACGTATCGGCGGTTCAGGGGGAGAGTGGGAGTGGACGTTGCGGTGAACCTCCCCCTGACTCTGCCTCCCGTTGTGATCGGCTACCTGCTGCTCCTTTTGCTCGGCCACCAGGGACCTATCGGTAAGTTCGTGCTCCAGCCCCTCGGCATAAAGCTGATCTTCACGTGGAAGGCCGCAGTCCTGGCCACGGCAGTGGTCGGTTTTCCGCTCATGGTCAGGTCGATACGCACGGCCATGGAAGCCATCGACGAGCGGCTCGTCAACGTCTCGCGCCTTCTCGGGGCGCGGACCCTCGACACTATCATTACCGTAATCGTGCCCCTCTCCGTGCGCGGGATCATAGCGGGCTCCGTGCTCATGTTCGCGCGCGGACTGGGCGAATTCGGCGCGACCGTCATCGTGGCAGGCAACATCCCCGGCGTCACGCAGACAATACCACTCGCCATTTATGAATATGCAAGCTCGCCGAGGGGCGACGTCATGGCCCTGAGCCTATGCGCTGTATCCGTTACGATCTCCATTGTTGTCCTAGTTTTTCATGAGTGGCTCGGAAGGCGCGTAGTGAGGGCGGATTAGGTATGGAGCTACGGGTAGCGGCGCAGAAACGGTTCGGCGGCTTTTTCCTCGATGTAGATTTCACCGTGCGGGGTGACCGCGTCGGTGTCTTCGGCCCATCGGGCTGCGGAAAATCGACGATGGTGGGCCTGGTCGCCGGCCTTACCGCTCCGGACAAGGGCGTGATAATCCTCGACGGGGAGACGCTTTTCGATAGCTCGACGGGGCGCAACGTCCGGGCGGAGCAAAGGCGCATAGGCATGGTTTTCCAGCGGCCGAGCCTGTTCCCCCACCTGAGTGTGAAAGGCAATCTTATGTACGGCTACAAGAGGTGCCCGCCCGACCTTCGCAAAATCGAATTCGGCGACGTGGTGGAGGTACTGAAGATTTCGAGCCTCCTCGATCGGGGCGTAAGGCACCTTTCGGGCGGGGAGAAACAGCGGGTGGCGCTCGGCCGGGCGGTGCTCGGTAGCCCGCGCCTGCTGCTCCTCGACGAGCCCCTGTCCGCCCTCGACGACAATCTCAAGTTCCAGATAATCCCTTTTCTGAAAAATGCCTGTGAAGCCTTTAAAATTCCGTACCTGTTTATCTCTCATTCGTTGCTCGAGATGCGGATCATGACGGACGCCGTGCTCCATGTCGCGGAAGGCCGTGTTATCGGGCAGACAACCGCCGAGGACCTTACGCGGGCCGCCATGAGCGAGACCACAGGCTACACGAACCTACTCCGCCTGCCTGCGCCCCGCCGGCTCGACGGGCTGTATGCCTACAGTTGGGGCGGCCTGGAGCTATTCATCTCTTCCGGGAGCGATCAGCCGGAGGTGCTCTTCGAGCTTCCGGCAAGGGACATTATCCTATTCAGCGGCAAGCCCCAGGCGATCAGCGCCCGCAACCTGCTCAAGTGCAAAGTCGCGGGCGTATTCGAGGCCCGCGGCTCGGTCGGCATCGAATTGGAATGCGGAAGCGGCCGCCTGGTGGCCGAGGTGGTCAGGCAAGCCGCAGACGAGCTTGGCATAAAGCCAGGAGGCGAGCTTTATGCAGCGATCAAGGCGACGGCGTTCAGGAGGCTCGGTTAGCAAGACGATAAACATAGAACCGATAGGGTCATCCGCTCCCCTCATCCCCGCCAACGCAGGAGCCGTTTTTCCGCCCGGTCCAGACAGAATATTATCCCGGTCACAACAAAGCCGATAAAGATGATGCCGGCGATGACCCGTTTGTAATCTGCGAAGTCGGAGAAGTATTTCACGTACCAGCCCAGGCCCGATGTGGCGCCTATCATCTCAGCTGCCGTCAGCAAAATGAATGACAGAACGAGTCCTATGTTTGCCCCGGCAATGATGGACGGCAGGCAGGCGGGCAGGATCACGCGGAAGAGCATGGTTCGTTCCCCTACGTTCAGGGCCCGAGCCGAGTCTATGATCCGCCGGTCCACGGTGAACACGCCGTTCAGGGTGTTGATAAAGACCGGCCAGAAGGCGCCTATGAAGATAATGAACATGGAAGACAGCATAAACGTCGGGAAGACAGCAATGGCGTAAGGGATATAAACGATGGGAGGGATCGGTCCCAGGATCCTAGTCAGTGGGGTGACGGCCCTGTGCAGGCGCTTGTGCCAACCGATGACGAGGGCCAGCGGTATGGCGGCCGCCAAAGCCGCCACGTACCCCGCCAACAGAAGCCTGAGCGAGCTTGCAAGCCCCTTCGCCAGCTCACCCGCGTCCCCTGCCATGAGTATCATGATCTGATTGGGGGTCGGGTAGAGTATACGATCGAGAAGGTCGAGCCTGGTGGTCGCCATCTCCCAGGCGAGGAGGGATAGGTATAAAATGGCCGTCAGGTCGCCCGCGGTCTGTATTCCGGAGTAGCTATGACCTGCAACAAGGAAGACGACATATAAAGACTCCACTGCGAGGACGAACCAAAGCAGTTGGGTGCCCGCTGCTCCCGGACGTCCCGTGGGCATGAACAAGAGCACGGCTGCGAAAATGAGAAAAAGAAAGTTTGCCGGTGACAGGAACCGTCTGGCGACGTCCATATCTTATTACCTCTTTGCTATCCTTTCCGATCCTGCGCCGGCGTCGGCAAGGAATAGCTCTTCATCCTCATGGAAGAGATCGAGTACTTCATTGCGTAGATGCACGTACGCATCTTGCTTCATGATGGCCGTCCTGCGGCGAGGACGCTCGAAAGGGACGGTAAACTCCCTAAGCACCGACCCGTAGCGGGCCGACATGACCACGACCCGGTCAGCCATAAGGATCGCCTCGTCCAAATCATGGGTAATGAAAACAACTGTTTTTCGCGTGTTGCCTTCATCGCGGAGATGTAATAACAGTTCTTGCAGGGCCACCCTGTTCCTGGTGTCGACTGCGCTGAAAGGCTCGTCCATAAGCAGGATATCCGGGGACATTGCGAAGGCCCGCGCGATAGCGACCCGTTGCTGCATACCGCCCGACAACTGCAAAGGGAATTTGTCGCCCAGCCCCGCGAGGCCGACCATCTCCAGATAACGGTCGGCATGGTCTTTCAGCTCGCGCGCACTTGCGCCGGGACGGACTTGCCTGAGACCGAAGGTAATGTTGGTCCGGGCGCTCATCCAGGGGAAAAGGGAGTAATGCTGGAAGACGATTCCCCTCTCAATCCCGGGGCCGGTCACCTCCTTTCCGTCAAGGAGGATCGTCCCGCCGGTCGGCCGTATGAGGCCGACCAGGAGAAACAGGAGCGTGCTTTTGCCGCAGCCCGAAGGTCCGACTATGCTTACGAACTCCCCGGTGCCGACAGAGAGGGACATACCGTTCAGTACGGGTACGCTCTCGGGTCCCGTGCCATAAGCGAAAGAAACGTCCTGCAAAGCCAGCTTATTGATGACACATCCTTTGTCCATGCCTGAAAACCCTTTACATGGTATCGGGCGACGTCCGCTTGCGAATCCGGCGGACATCGCCTCCCTTCGGCCCTCTAAGCGTTACGCAGCTTATATTCCTTCGCTAGTCGCTGATAGACAGGGTCTTTAGGCGCTTCTTTGAGAATGGAGTCGAGCGCTTTCTTGTAGAGGTCCGTATTCAGGTGCTTGTCGATGTCTACGTTCGTGCCCGGCTCTATATAGCCGACTTTGCGCATGTTCTCCCAGAAGTGCACGGACCCTTTCCTTCCGGGGTCCGGGTGGCTATCGCAATGGCCGCCGTAAGTTTCCTCCATGAGGACGTCCTTGTCGACCTTTACATACTTCGCGATGATATCGACCGTCTCTTCTTTTCTCGTCTGGTAGAAGCGGTATGCCTTGATGAGGGCCCGCAGGAAATGGACGTAGTCATCAGGTTTCTCGCTCAGCCTGCCGGTGAGGGCCACCTGGCGGCAGCAGGAATGGTCCTTCTCCACCGTGTCCGTGTAGAGCGCCGTCTTTAGGCCCATCTTCTCGCAATTTTTCAAATGGGGCGACCAGACCATGCCTGCGTCCACCGTCCCTTTCTTTACCGCTTCGAGGACGGCGCCGGGCGATTCGAGTTCCAGCAGGGTCATATCCTTCTTCCAATCGACCCCTGCCCGCCGCAGGGCTGCCCGGAAGACGACGTCGGCCGTGGAGAGCCGGACGGTGGCGATCCTCTTGCCTTTGAAGTTTTTCAGGCTCTTGAATTCGTTTACGCGGTCCGCCTTCGTCACCAGCCCGCTGCCTCCGTTCTCCATCTGCCCGCCGAACATGGTGAATGGGCTCCCGTTTGCGATGAACTTGAGGGGGGCGGTCGTGCCGAAAGTCCCTGCGTCAAGCCTGCCCGCGAGAATGGCGTTCATGCCCTCGCCCGAGTTGTTGAACAGGAACAGTGTGACGTCGAGTCCCTCCTCCTCGAAGAAGCCTTTCTCCTTGGCCACGAAATAGAGTACGTGGCCGGGGCTCGCCAGGTATCCCGCGTTGAACCTCTTGAGCTCTTGGCCCAGGCGGGCGCCGCAGACAGAACGGCGCCGATCAATGCCATCACTATAAATCTTTTCATAACCTTGATCCTCCTTGCTGTATTCAAACGATCCGGCTACGCCAACCGTTTGGCGTATTCCCTAATTCCCCTTTACGGCGGCTGTCATCGCCTTGATATGCGCTATGGGAGTAGAAGTGCTCAGGCCGCACGCGGGGGAGATTATATCCACATCGTCCCGAACCAGTTTCCTTGCCGTCTTTGCGATCTTGCCGGCAGGGCCGAATTCCAAAAGGTACGTGCTGACGTTCCCCATCGTTGTCAGTCGCGGGTATGTCTGCTTCAAGCCGCGCAGGCTCACCATGGCATCTGTACTGACTGCATCGGCTCCTATCGCGGGGATAAGATGCGCGACAGCCTTCATGTCCCCGCAGATATGAACTATGACGGGCGTGTCTGCATCACGTACGGCTTGCACGATCTTTTTCAGATACCTGACCGCGTACTCTTCAAAGGTCTTCGGCCCGAGTATCTCTCCTGAGGCGGTAGGGTCGGCTATGCAGACGGCGTCCGCTCCGCTCTCGACAAGCGACCTCGCATACGCGATCAGGAAGCGGCTTACGTGGTCGATTATCCGGTGCGAGTTTTCCCTGTCCTTCCTCAGCTCCTTAAGGAACGCGGAAGGGTCCACCAGTGAGGCGGCGGCCGTGACCGGCCCCGTGATGTTCCCGATGACGGGGATATCCGGATATCTGCGGGACAGGATGCCCGCCGCCCGGACGACCGTACGAATGCGACTTGAATTCAGCAGATCGTTAATATCCTTGCACACCACTTTCGAGACGGAGGGAAATTTTTCTTTCGCGACCTTCGGCTCGCAGGTGAGGCTGCCGTAATCGATTTCGCTCCCCATGGCCTGCGCCTCGGCGGTGACGTCGAAAGGAACACCCAGGTTCTCGAAGCCCGTCTGCTCGTGTACATCGTAGGCAAGCTCCGCCATGAGCGTGCTGTCAGTGTGGGCTTCGGGCAAACGGTGGCCCGTCTTTCTCATGATGTCCACCACGGCAGCGTTCATCATGCCGCCGGCGCAGATTACGGGCGGCCGGTCCGGTGTTTTCTTCGCCAGGACCGCCATCAACCGCTCTTTGGGGTTCAATGCAGCCATGATTATTTTTTTGCCACCAGCGGCGAATGCGCCGGGTCTCCACCTATCTCCGCGGCCGTATCGAGCATGGCCCGTATGTTCTCGAAAGGGGTGTCGATAGGCAGGCTGCAGCCGGAACAGATCACATAGCCCTTGGGGTTGTCATGGGCCTGCCTGACGCATTGGATAGTCGCTTTGCGCACGTCTTTCGGCGTCCCCGCGTACATCACGCCGGAAGGGTCAACGTTCCCCGTAATGCGCACCCTGTCGCCCACCCGCTCCTTGCACTCGGAAAGGCTCGCGACGTTATCGATGCTGAGGCAGTCCGCCCCTGTGTCGGCCATCCCCTCCCAAATCTTGTCCGTCTTGCCGCATATATGGAGCGTGACCGGTTTGCCCCTGGAGTGTACATGGGCGATGAGCCGCTTAAGGTACGGGAATGAATACTCCATGAAATGTTTGGGACTGACGATGGTGGTGGACGACATGGGCTCGGAAACGGTCGGCGTTAGCCCTATATCGATAAAGGCGTCGGCGTACCGGACGGCCGTCTCAAAAGAAACGGCGCACAGCTTGTGCACCGCTTCGGGGTCTCTGGCTAGGAGCCTTGACAGTTTCTCGACGCCGATCAGGAAAAACGCGTTCGTGAATGGACCGACGACGCCGCCCGAGCAAGACACTTCCGCCCCCAGTGCATCGATGACTATTTTGGCGGCTTCGAGGTGGGAAGGAAGGCGGCCGTCATGGTATGGGTCTGCCGGCTGAATGTCGTCTATCCCGGCGAGGTCGGTTATGGCGGGCGCTTCCAGGTCGGCCGTGTCGTCTACCGGATAGCAGACCTTTGCCCCCATGGCCTCCGCCTGGACGTAAAGGTCCGTAAAGGGCCTGACGCCGTCGTATGCGAACATGCGGTAAGCGGCGATGTGGGCTTGTGCGATCAGTTGTCCGTTGTTCCTGAACTCGGACACCTTACAGCCGATAACCCTTGCTGCGCCGTTCGCGATATTCGGGTTGCAAGGCAGGCGGTCTATCCTTTCCCCTTTGTTGTAAGCGATCATCCGCTCAAGCGAAGTTATACGGTCTCTATCCATTGTCCAAGCCTCCTGTCAGCTTACGGGCCAGCTTCGCCGCGAGCGATGCGTTTGCGGCATAGCCGTTCGCGCCTATCCGCTCAGCGAATCCTTTCGAGATGGGCCCGCCGCCGACCATCACCCTGACCCGGTCTTTCATGTTGCCTTTTTTCAGAAGCGCCACGACTTCTTTCATCCCGTTCATCGTAGTCGTCATCAGCGTGGAGAGGGCGATGATCCGTGCGTCCGTCTCTTTCGCCTTTTCGATAAACGCCCTGGGGGAAACGTCCCTCCCGAGATCGACGACATCGAAGCCTGATGTCTCCAGCATGATCTTCACGAGGTTCTTGCCTATGTCGTGGGTATCACCTTCAACCACGCCGATGACGACCTTTACCTTGGTCCCGCCGTCATCAACGGGCAGGTGCGACTTGAGGACATCGAGGCCGGCGTACATGGCGTCGGAGCAAAGCAAGAGCTCCGGTATAAAGTATTCCTCCGCTTCATAGAGCTTACCGGCCCTGTTCATTCCGTCGGATAGACCCTTGTTGATTGCCCGATAGGCGTCGAGTTTGCCATCTGCCACCGCTCTCGATATTCTCACGGTTTCTTCTTCATCCATATCGAGAACGGCGTCCGAAAGGGATTTATATAAACGTTCTTTTAGTATTGCCATTTATCTTATCTCACAATGTTTTTGTAAACCCCGGATAGTTCCTTTCGCACCTCTTTATGGTGCGGTGTTCCGGCCGTGGCTGAGCATCCGCCTTTCCGCAAAGAAAGGCTTCTTCAGCGCTATAGCCGATGTTGGATGAGTTTACGAAAGGAGGAATAAGGTGGGGGGGAAGATCAAGCTAGAGGGGAACGACCGGACGATGAGACACCTCTCCCTCCTTCCGTGACATTTTAAGGCCTACCCTAGGCCTTTCGCGGCCATACGCGACCGCTCACGTGAGAGAAAAGGGCGCCTGACGAGGCATGGTCTCACCTCCTTTACCTTTCAAGTCGAATCGTCCGTAATGCTAAATTAAATATTTCCGTATGTCAAACGTAATCAAGGCGTGCGAAAGGTATTTGACTTGCGGACAGGTTCGGGTATAGAGTTAAGCAGCAACGCGCACTCGCAAGTAAAAATAAACAGTAAAGGTGTGCAATGTTCAAGATTTGCGCGTGAATTGAAACAGGGGCGCCGGGTGGCGCGCTTGGCTTCGCCTCCATACGTCGGGTAATGGAGCAGTCTCTCCTCGCGGTCGTTTAACCTTCCAGGGCTTCTCCTTGCGGCCGGCGCATGCCGGCCGTTGTTATTTGTCCGTCTCAATATAGCAAGGGGCAAAATTCGTTAAAGGAGAGGCACATGGAAACAGCACTTACGCAGCACGCCCGTTTCGGGGGGTGCGGGGCGAAGATCGGCCCCGGCGACCTTTCGAACATACTCTGCGGGATCGACATCCCCGAGGACGCCAACGTAATCGTCGGTCTCAAAGGCTTCGAGGACGCAGGCGTCTACCGCATCACCGATGAATTGGCCGTCGTCCAGACAGTCGATTTTTTCACGCCTGTCGTGAACGACCCGTACACGTTCGGCAGGATCGCGGCGGCCAATGCCCTTTCGGACATCTACGCAATGGGCGCGAATCCGGTGACTGCCCTCAACCTCGTTTGTTTCCCGCCAAAGAAGCTCGATATAAGCATACTGCGCGATATCCTGCGCGGGGGCATCGACAAGGTAAGGGAAGCGGGGGCGAGCCTGCTGGGCGGCCACAGCGTAGATGACGATGAGGTCAAGTACGGCCTGTCCGTGACGGGCCTTGTACATCCCGACAGGATCGTGAGGAACGAGGGCGCCGGGCCGGGCGACCTGCTCGTCCTCACGAAGCCGCTGGGTACGGGTATCCTCATAAGCGCCATGAAAGGAAATCAGGTGTCTCCGGAGACGGAGGCGCAGGTGTCGTCCGTCATGGCGACGCTTAACAGGCAGGCATCCAAGGCGATGCTCGCAGCGGGCGCCCATGCTGCTACGGACGTGACGGGCTTCGGCCTTGCGGGCCATCTCAAGGAGATGATAAAGGAGGACATCGGCGCGGAAATTGACGCCGCAATGCTGCCTTATTTTCCCGAGGCGGAGGGCCTTGCAGCCGCCGGGTTCCTCCCGAGCGGCTTCTACAGGAACAGGGATTTTTACTCGCCGTCCGTGGAGTCGGAGGTGGACGGCTTCTTGTTCGACCTGATATTCGACCCCCAGTCATCGGGCGGGCTTCTCATCGCCCTCGGGGAGGGCGATATGGAGGCTTTCGACAGGGAGGCGAAAGGCCGCTCCGTGGATTACCGGGTGATAGGCCGCTTCACGGACGGGCCGAAAGGGAAGATACACGTCGCCTGAACGCCTTACGGCCCTTACGCAGAGAGTTGCGGGGAACCGACAAGTTGAAGGAGGAGAAGAGAAGATGAAGGAATTCGAGCCCAACATTGTTGCGTATTGTTGCGAGTACTGCGGGTATGCCGCAGCCGACCTTGCCGGCTCCATGCGGATTTCGTATCCCGCCAACGTGAAGATCGTCAAGATCCCGTGCACCGGCAGGTTCGACATCATCCACGCACTTAAGGCCTTCGAGTCGGGTGCGGACGGGGTCTTCCTCGTTGGATGTCTCGAAGGGAATTGTCATTTCGAGACAGGGAACCTGCGGGCCAAAAAGCGGGTCGAACATCTCCGCCGCCTGCTGGACGAGTGCGGGATAGGCGGCGACCGCTCGGGCATGTACAACATGTCTTCCGCAATGGGCAGGCAGTTCGCGGAAGCGGCACGCGAGATCACGGAAAAGGTAAGGTCGCTTGGACCCAACCCTGCGAGGAAAGCGAGGAAGAGGGGCGGCGAACACACCGTCGGGGCAGCCCTGTAGCCGGAAGCAACCGCCGGGGGCTTATCCTGCCCGGCCCCTTAGCGGCTATTGACTTTGCGCGGGTGCCCTTATACTATATATGTGGCCGGTGCAATCGCCGGCAGGATAAAATGATGAAAATATACGGGATAATATTTGTTCCATTGAGCTGAGAAGCGAGCGGGAGGCCCGTGAGGTCTCCACTTCCGTCCGCTGCCGCTTCACCGCCCTGACCCTTCTTTTTTGGACCTCTCGGGAAATCCGGGCGCGAAGATGTCGCGGCCGGATTTTTTGTCTCCGGGAGGTTTAAATGCCTGACAGCAATCAAATATATCCATATGCGGTCGAGCCGCTGATCGAGGACGACTACGCAGGCGAGCCGCCCGCCAAGCGCCTCCTTGCGTATCTTCAGAGCCGGCGCGAGGCCGGCTCTAAGATCGTGGGCATCTACTGCGGCTACGCGCCGGTAGAGATAATCCGCGCCCTCGGCCTCGTGCCCGCTTCGCTCTGCGCGTTCTCAAACGCGACGATAGAAGCTGCTGAGGCGGTGCTGCCCGCCAACCTTTGTCCCCTTATAAAATCGAGCTACGGCTTTATCATGAAAGACGCCTGTCCTTTCTTTGCGGTCTCCGACGCGGTGGTGGCCGAGACGACGTGCGACGGCAAGAAGAAGATGTTCGAGCTGATCGCAGACCGCAAGCCGATGCACGTCATGGACCTGCCGCAGGTGCCGGACGAGCCGGAGGCGCTCGACAACTGGACCACGATGATCCGCAAGCTTCAGAGGTTCCTCGAATCCGTGTTCGGCGGCAAGGCAACCGACGAACAGATAGAGTCTGCCATCCATGACACGAACGAGAAGGCCCGGCGCATGAATGAGATATTCGAATACGCGGCCCTCAACCCGCCGGTGATAGGGTGGCCCGAGCTTTATGACGCCCTTTTCCTGGGCCAGGGCGCATCGGGGGCCGACCTCGCGCCCATACTCGACGGGATGCTTGAGAAGCTCGAAAAACGAAAACGCGACGGTTACGTCTATGGGCCGAAAGGCGCGCCCAGGGTCATGGTGACGGGGTGTCCCGTAGGCGGTGATTCGCTAAAGGTGCTTACGGCGATAGAAGAGGCGGGAGGGGTAGTCGTCGCACTCGATTCATGCTCCGGCATGAAGCCCTACGCGGACTACATCGAAGAAGGCACGGGGGACCCCGTGCGCGCGATGGCTGCGCGATACCTGAAGGTCCCGTGCTCCTGCATGACGCCGAACAGGCGCCGGCTCACGGAGATTGACAGGCTTATCGAAAAGTTCAGGCCGGACGCGGTCGTGGACGTAGTCCTCCAGGGGTGCCATTCGTACAACATAGAATCGATCAAGGTGGGTGAGAGGGTGCGGACGAACCACGGCCTGCCTTTTCTCACCGTAGTCACCGATTACTCACAGGGCGATATCGGGCAGATGCGGACGCGAATGGAGGCTCTTCTGGAAATGTGCAGGCAATGAAGCCCATCTATTTCGATAATGCGGCTACCTCGTGGCCCAAGCCGCCCGCTGTGATAGAGGCGATGGCGCAGGTTCAACGACGCGGTAGGGGGCAACCCCGGCCGCTCCGGCCACAGGCTTTCCATCGAGGCGGCCCGCGTAGTCTTCGAGGCGAGGGAGCTTGTGGCGCAGCTTATCGGCGCCCCCGACCCGCTCTCTGTCGTTTTCACGAAGAACGCAACGGAGGCGCTCAACTGCGTCCTTCTCGGCCTGCTCAAACCGGGCGACCACGTTGTCACGACGTCCATCGAGCATAATTCGGTGATGCGGCCCCTGCGCTTTCTCGAAGGGCAGGGCGTAGAGCTTTCCATTGCGCGCTGCTCGCCTGCGGGAGAGCTGGACCCGGAAGACGCAGCGGCCTGCATGAGAAAGAATACCCGCGCCGTTGTGGCGACCCACGCCTCCAACGTCACGGGCACATTGCTTCCCATAGAGGAGCTTGCGGAAATCGCGCACCGGTACGATGCGCTCCTGGTTGCGGACGCTTCCCAGACTGCGGGCTGCGTCCCGATAGACGTTGCCGCATCGGGCATCGACGTCCTCTGTTTTACGGGTCACAAGTCCCTCCTAGGTCCGCAGGGGACGGGCGGCTTCTACGTGCGCAAAGGGGTCGAAGAACGCCTTCTCCCGCTCATGCGGGGCGGCACGGGAAGCGCCTCCGAATCGGAGGAGCAGCCTGAGTTTTTGCCGGACAGGTTCGAGTCGGGCACACCCAACACCATCGGCCTCGCGGGACTCGCCGCAGGCGTCCGTTTCGTGCTTGACGACGGGGTAGGGCGCATCCGGGAGAGGGAGATCGGCCTGACGCGGCAGTTTCTTGAAGGGGCCGGGGCTATCCTGGGCATAACCGTTTACGGGCCGCCGGAGGCGGACCGGCGCACAGCCGTCGTCTCCTTCAACCTGAAGGGCGGGAGTCCGTCGGAGCTTGCCTTCGACCTCGACGAGCGTTTCGCCGTCCTGTGCCGTCCGGGCCTGCATTGCGCCCCTGCCGCGCATCGCACCATAGGCACCTTCCCGCAAGGGGCCGTGCGGTTCAGCTTCGGATTCTACACGACTGCGGATGAGGTCCGCGCCGGGCTGGCCGCTATGGCGCAATTGAGCGCCGAACACTATGCTTCCAAAGGAGGAACTAATGTCTGAGCTGGTGAATGCGAAAGGCCTTGCCTGCCCGGAACCCGTTATACTGGCAAAAAAGGCGCTCGATGCGCATGACGAGGTTACGGTGCTGGTCGATAATGAGATGTCGCTGGAGAACGTGCAGCGCCTGGCCTCATCTTCGGGATGCGCAGTCGAGACTATAGCAGAGGCGGGCGGGGTCTTCCGTCTCGAAATAAAAAAACAGCAGGGCAAAGCGACGCCGTGCGCTGCGTCGCCGGGACCCGCGCCTGTGCAGAGCAGCCAGGGGCCTACCATATTCGTTATCGCGTCGAATATCATGGGCTACGGTAACGACGACCTGGGCGCGCTCCTGATGAAAGCGTTCATCCATACGGCCGTTGACCTGGAACGCTTACCCGACATGATGATCTTATACAACACGGGTGTTAAGCTGGCCGCGCCGGATTCAGGCGCGCTCGACGACCTGAAGGCGCTCGAAGAGAAAGGGGTGAAGATACTCGTCTGCGGCACGTGCGTCAATTTCTTTGACCTGACAGGCAAGATCGGCGCGGGGACCGTCTCCAATATGTACGACATAGCGGGCGCGCTATCGAGTGCGGGCAGAATCGTGAAGCCTTGAAGGAAGAGCAGAAGCAGCGTTACCTGGTTGCCATGTTCGCTTCCGTCAGCATGGTGATGAAGGCGGAAAAGATACTCAAGGCGGCGGGTGTCCCCCACAAGATAATTCCCGTACCCAGGAGCATCAGCTCTGACTGCGGGGTCTGCATCCGCTTACTGCCCGAAGACAGGGAAACCGTAGTTGAGGCGCTCGGGGCCGAGGTGCGCGTGAGCGAGATACGCGAGCTGGAGCGATGAGGACTTGCTTATGAGCACAATGGCGTTTGCGTACGCCCGGAACGATAAGCAATGACGCTCGACCTTGTGCGCCGGGTGGCGCTCTCACCCCGTTTGTATATACCTGTACGGCTCGGCCTTGCCGTTCTTTTTATCTATGCGGGCGCGGTAAAGCTCGCTGACCCGAGGGCGTTTGCCCGCACCATCTCCCACTACGGCCTCGTACCCGAACCCCTGCTGCCCACCGTTGCAGTGGGGCTGCCGGTAATGAGAGCTGCTCGCCGGTATTGCGCTGTTGTTAAATCTGGTGCCCGGCCTGCACGCCGTATCCGTCCTTCTTTTGCTCTTTGCCGGCGTCCTCGGCTACGGTTACTTCACCAATATGGATATAGACTGCGGCTGCTTCGGACAGCAGGAGCTGGCGGAGCACAAAGGCCTCGTTTATGCTTTTTATCGCGACCTCGGGCTTCTCGCAACGGTCGCGTTTCTTCACTGGTCGCGCATTGCGCGCAGCAGACCCGTTTCAAAATAACAGACTGAGGGAGGTTTAAAATGACGTTGAAAAAGACGGTTGTTGCGGCCCTGGTTGTTGCGGGTATATTTTGCTTCGCAGGGTCGGGTAAGGCCCTGGCCGCATGGGGAGACAAGGAACTGGAGACGGAAAAAACGGCGGTTGCCTTCCAGCGGGAGGTTGTAAGGGGCGCATACAAGGTCGTGACGACCGAAGAATTGAAAGGCTGGATCGACCAGAAGAAGGAGATGCTGATCGTCGATACGATGCCCGCCGACAACTTCAAGAAAGAGCATATACCGGGGGCCGTCAACTTCCCCCTGCCTATCCCCGAAATGAAAGAGATGGACGCAAAGACGAAGGCCGATCTCGAGAAAGTCCTGGGGCAGAACAAAGACCGGCTGATTGTTTTCTATTGCGGCTTCACGAAATGCACGCGGAGTCATAACGGTGCGATGTGGGCGGTGAAGCTGGGCTACAAGAACGTTTACAGGCAGCCCGGAGGCATCAAGGCGTGGGATGAGGCGGGGTATCCAGTGGAGAAGTCTAAATAGGCGGAAAGCCCCCTCAAGGGTACCATTTCACGAGCTTCTCCGGGTGGACGCCCGCCAGGTAAAGCACCATGATCGTCCAATTCCGCAGTGTGCATCCGGCAATGCCTTCTTTTTGCCAGCGGCGGGCGGAGGTCTGCACCTTTTTATCGATTATGCAGATCTTCCCGCCGCGTTTTTTTACCCTGCGCATCAGGTCTACATCTTCCATGATCGGCATGTCGCCGTAGGCGCCGATGTCCGTAAAGTAGTCGCGGGCTATAAAGATAGCCTGGTCCCCGTAAGGTACGCGCGTCAGGCGCGAGCGCATGCTCGATATCTGCTCGATGACGCGGAACACGCATCGGCTGTCGCTTATCCCAAGGTCGAACGCCCCGGCCGCGAATTGCCCGTCCGCCATTACCGACGCGACTTTTTCGAGTCCGCCGGCAGGGAGCGCCGTATCCACGTGGAGGAATAGAAGCACGTCGCCATGCGCGGCAGCGGCCCCGGCGTTCATCTGGGCGGCGCGTCCTTTCGCGGAGACAATGCCGTGCGCACCGCCCCTGATAGCGCTCACGGTCTCGCCTCCAGGGCTTCCGTCCACCACGATGATCTCTACCGTCCCTTCCGGCGTTTGCGCAGCCTGGGCGGCAAGGCGGCCTATCGCGTCATTGACTATCGCCTCTTCATGGAAGACGGGGATAATGACGGAGATGCTCACGGCTTGCCGAGCCTCTCCCTTACGAAATCGAGGGACGCGAGGACGCCGGACGGCAGATGTTTGTTGCGTTCCCGGAAGGCAAGAAGGTCGTCGTAGACATCGATGTCTCTCCAGACCGGCAGGATATGGACGCAGAGGCCGTGCCTTTTGAGCACGGCTATTGTCGTGTCGAATACGCCCGGTGCCCCCCATTCTACCCCTGAGAAAGGCGCATCGATCAGGGTCGCTGGCCGGAAGCCTATGAGGTAGTATCCACCGTCCGCTGCGGGGCCGATGACAACGTCCCGCGTCCGCAATCCCTCGAATGCCTCTTTCAGTAAGACAGATGGGAGGTCTGGGAAGTCGCTGCCTATGAGGACGGCCCGGGCGCAGCCCGAAAGGGCCTGCGCGAGCGCGGAGAACATCCTCTGTCCGAGGTCGGCCCCGGCCTGGGGCAGACACGTTATATCATCGCCGAGCCAAGCTGCGACGTCCTCTCGCGCGTCCGGCGGATGGAAGCGGACGAGCGGGGGGTAGCCCGCCTTGCGGGCGGTTGCCAGGATATCGGAGACACAGGCGCCATAAAAGGCCGCGGCATCGTCGTCGCCTATCTTTCGTGCAAGCCTCGTTTTGACCCGGCCTTTTTCGGGGAGCCTGACAAAAACGATCAGCCGTTCATCAGATGGCTGGTTTATCATCGGCCCTCACGCTGTCTGGCCCTGGCACGAGCTCGCCCGCGCCCGCCGTGCACCCGTAGCAGTGGTCGCCGACGACGATGCGCCGGGCGGCAAGCGCGCCCGTATCGAAATCGGAGATGTGGTATGGAGCGCCGTGGTTTATCGTCAGGCCGAGGACCTGATTGAAGTCGCAGTCGTAGAGGCTGCCGTCCCAGCCTACCGAGACGGTCGATTTGCACATCACGCCGCTCAAACTCGCCGGGTTGAAGGCAGCGATAAGACTCTTCATATAATCCTCGTAATTGCCCGATGCGAGAAGATACTCAAGGTAGCGTCCTATGGGCATGTTCGTTATGCAGAAGAGATGGTTGAAGCTTACCCCGTGACGCTCGGCGAGGACCTGCCTGAAAAGCGCCTCAAGCCCTGCCTGCGATCCGGGGAGATATGCGCCTGCCGGGTTGTGCACGAGATCGAGGACCAGTCCGCTGCCCTCCCGCCCGTAGCCGAGGGCGTTGAGACGGGCAATGACTCCGATCAGACCGGTGAAGACGCCTTCACCCCTCTGGCGCTCGGTCAGCCTGGGATCGACGTGGGGCAGGGAAAGGACGACCTCGATCCCGGTGGCTGCGTAAAGATCGATGAACGGCTCGTATCTCTTTTCCAGAAGGACGACGCCGTTGCTTCGCACGAGGACGCGCCGCCCGAGGGCGGCACATGCCTGCAAAAAAGGCCGCAGGCCGGGATGCAACTCCGGGCTGCCCCCCGTTATATCGACTACGGGGATGTCCTGGCTGCGCACCACTTCGAGGCACTGCTCCATCACCCTATCCGGCATCACTTCCGACCGTTCGGGACCTGCCTGCACGTGGCAATGCCTGCATTGGAGGTTGCACCGGTAGCCGACGTTCACCTGGAGGACGCCGATGCCCGAGGCCATGATCGGCACCCGCGCCTTGTCCTCGAACGATGGTGAGACTTTCGACATCCTCACTTTTACATCTCCTTCTTCCTGACTATCTTCCTCATCTGGGTAGAGTGCGCAAGGACTATACCGGCAGTCATGGCGGCGCCCACGTGGACGGCCTCCATC
This sequence comes from uncultured delta proteobacterium, assembly GCA_963810935.1. Classification (GTDB taxonomy): domain Bacteria; phylum Desulfobacterota; class Syntrophorhabdia; order Syntrophorhabdales; family WCHB1-27; genus CAWEPK01. Next base: position 28,715 of record CAWEPK010000008.1, read on the forward strand.
ATCTCTTCCCTGGATATGCCCAGAGACAGGCAGTGGTTCGTGTACGCGTCGATGCAGTAGGGGCATTTCTGCGTAGTCGCGACTGCCAGGGCTATAAGGCTCTTTTCTTTCTCGGTCAGGCGTCCCGCTTTCATTGCCTCGCCGTAATAATCAAAATACTTCTCCCCGAGCGCCGGCGCGTACTCACCGATATTCGGAAAGTCTTCAAGGTCCTTCGTCTCGTAGTATTCTCCCATAAATATGCCTCCTTTCACGATATTTTTGAAGTACCGCCCCATCGCGCAACTGCCGCGCCGGGAATCCACACGAGGTTTGCCGTACCCAGAAGGCAGAGCAAAATCATATCGATCTGCCATAGGGAGAGGAAGCCAAGATGAAAGCCGTCCCTGAAAAGGGCGGCGGGCACGATGAGCAGGGCTTGTGTGGCCGGTGTATATCCTGCAAAGAGTATGGCGGCGGCAAGCAGCTCCAGGAGCAGGAAGACGACGAGCCGGATCTGCCGCCGGGCAGCGCCGAAGGCTGTTGCGAAGACAGCCGTCAAAAGGGGTATCGCGTGCCCGGTTGTCAGGCGCATCTCCAGCCATATGAACCGATTAAGGATGAGGGCCAGGCAGAGACCCGCAACCATGCCGGCAAGGGCGGCTTTTATATAGTTGCGGACCGTTCCTGGCTGACAGTTATCGGGCAAAAGTCTTCCCTCCCCTGCCTATCTTGCGGCCTTGAAGGTAATGATTACGAGCGTGCCGTCAGGCGGAAGCACTTCCCTGTTGCCCATGAGGGAAACTTCTTTCCGCGACTCGATGGCCCCGTAGGTATACGTCGCGTTGCTAGTTATGCCGACCGGGCAACTGTCCAGGCACATGAGGCAGCCTGTCTTCATGTCCATCGCTGCCTGGAGGTTCCCACCGAAACGGATAACGAGCGGCTTGCCGCTGCTGTCCTTGATCGCCTCGTCGATGCGGTAGACCTTCGGCGCGCCTTTCCACGTCACGAAGACGTCGAGCCTGTCCCCCTGGACGTGGGTCTTCTCTTTGTTGTCCCACGTCACGTTGTTCCCCGGCGTCAGGCCGAGCTTCACGAGGGCGTCGTAAAAGGGCTTCGGTTCCGCAAAGGCGGCAAAGACCGATTTGCCCCCATTCGACCCTCCCTTGAAGACTACCCCGTGCCGGGTCGTCTGAACGAGGTACTTTCCGTTGACCTGGGCGAGGACGGAGACGCTACGGGCTTTCATATCGATGACGAGCGGGTTGTTTGGCGTGGGGCCTGTCTCCTGTGAGAACGCGGGTATCGCCGTAAACGCCGCGAGCAGGGCGACGGCCAGGGCCCATACGAAAAAGTGTTTCTTCATACTTGTTCCTCCTGGTGACTTGGTTTTGTCTTTTTGTCGGGTATCTGCACGGCTCTCATACAAGGTCGTCCTTTCCGTGCTTTGCCTTGTAGCGCCTGTAGAGCAGGGGCAGCACCGAGACGAGGACGATAAGGACGAGGCCGATGATAAACGTGAGGGAGACCTTGCCGCGCGCAAGGTCGAGGAGAGAGCTGGAAAAAACGATAAACGCGATGCAGGCGGGCAACATGCAGAAAAAGGTGGCGATTGCATATTGGCGGAAGCCGATGCTGGTCAGCCCGAATGCATAGTTGAGGAGGTTGAACGGAAAAATCGGGACCAGGCGCGTGAAGGCGACGACCTTCCATCCGTGTTTCTCCACCCCCTCGTCGAGCCTCTTCCACCTGGGACTACTGAGGTGCTGCGCCACCCATTCGCGCGCGAGGTAGCGGGAGACGAGGAAGGCGACGCAGGCGCCCGCCGTAGCGCCGATTATCGCATAAATGACGCCCCAGAACGGCCCGAAGATGATGCCTCCGACGACAGTGATGGGCGTCCCCGGCAGGAAAAGGGCGGGGGCTACCGCGTAGATGATTACATAAATGACGGGCGCGAGGGCGCCATACCCTGCTATCAGGTTGCGGAGGGTTTGCTGGTCCAGGTATCGGGAGAGGCCGGCGGTCTTTACTACTGCAATGGCTGCCGCCACAAAGAGCACGAACAAAAGGAGCTTTGCCATGCCGCCTTTCTTCTGCGGCTCCTTACCCGTGAAGGTGCGCTCCCTGGAGACCGCGGCGGGTACGTTCTCCTTGAACCATTTCTTCAGCCTGAGCCGCTTCCAATAGGTGAGGGGAGGCTTTGCTACCTTCGCTCTGCCGTCGGGATCGGGCCCGTCATCCCAGAGGATATCGAGGATATGCGCAGCAGGGGCGAGCTTCGAGAGCATATTTGCGCAGCCCGCGCAGTAAGTGATGACTTTTTTTCCGACGGCTTCGGTCCGTCGCCGCCTGCCCCAGACCGCCGCAAGCTCGGGAGCAAGGGCGCCGACCGCCCCGCCTTCGCCGCAGCAAAAGGTCCGGCTGCCGGTGTGCTCCATCTCCATGATTGCCCGGCCTTTGTTCCCGATCAGCTTTCGGACCGACCTGTGCATCTCCTCATCGAACCGCACTGCACACGGGTCGTGCACGGTGACTGCCTCTCCGGTCAGCCCGGCGCGCCCCCCGTCGCCGCAGTCTTCGGCGAGCACTTCATATAGGCTCCGGATCGAAAGACCCGTGCCGTAGCGGACGAACATCCTATAGCAGTTCGGGCAAGCGACGATGACGCGCGTAACGCCATGCGCGGCGAGGTAGCCCCTCATCTCCGCGAACATGGCGTTGAAATGGTCCTCTCTGCCGAGGTCGTGAGAGGGTTTCATACAGCAATCGAGCACTATGCCGATGGATGGGAGCTTTTCTTTCAGGCGCTTGTAGACGAGCTTGACCTTTTCGGAGCGTGTGCCGGCGAGCGTGCAGCCGGGAAAGAAGACCGTATCGCAGCCTGCCGGGAGCGCATAATACGAATACTTGCGGGAAGTGCCGCGCCTTTCGTATCCCTTCAGGACGGCGTGCTCCGGATAGTCGCCTCTACCCTGCCTCACGGCCTCTCTGCGCATCTCCAAAAAGAGGCGCGCCGGGTCGATCTTCGCCGGGCAGACCGCGGTGCAGAGGCCGCAGAGGCTGCATTCGAAGGGCAGGGCCAGGTCCTCTTTCCGCAAGGCGGGGTCGTACCGGTCCGCTATCTCTTTGGGTTTGCCGTGTTTCTTGAGGAAGGCGCACTCTTTCCGGCAGAGGTCGCATTCAATACAGGCGGTGGAGACCAGGCCCAGCTCTTCCTGCATTGTCGCGCTAAGCCCGGTTGTTTTGTCCGGGGAGCGCACTTTCGGCTTTGCGGCCATTCCATCACCCCTGTTCTTTAGCTTACAGGCCGCCCGTACGCGCTTCCGTTCAGCACGGGCACGCCGCCGTTCTATTGTCTTTCTCGATTACCTGTTTTTGCCTTCCGACCTTCGACTTCCCGGCCGTAGGCTATGGACGGCCCTATCGGCGCCGGGCGGGGAAGGTGGAGGGGCTCATTGAAGGTCGCACGGACCTCCACGCAATCGATCAGATCGACATTTTGCTTAGATAGAGCACTCTATGAAACCTCCATTGCCATCAAAGTATAACTAGGTTATTAGTATCATACTGCGGTGGAAGAATCAAGGGAAGGCTGCGCAGGATAGGCTCATGTGCCTTTAGCGACTGTGCGAGGTTTGTAATTAGATGCGCCCGGCGCGCGGCGATTTTTTAATTGACATGACGGGTAAAGGGGTTTAAGTTTAAGAAAATTTGGGTAGGAAGGTGTGTGCGCAATGGAAGACGACCCTGGCGGTCATATACAACTCGGTTGGAGCGGTGGACATGCTGCAGCTTCCGGGTGTCGTCGGACCCTCTGAGAGTTCCGACCACTCCCGGTCCGGATAGCGTCTCCTCCGGGAGAGGATCGTATCATGTATTCCCCAAACCACTCTTCTGACTGGCTCCAGCCATAGAAACAAAATATGAATTTGCTGGTATCAGCGATCAACCTGCGGGCAGCATGCCGCTTATCGGCGTGCCGTTCAAGTCTGTGAGATATGCCGTCCGCCCGCAACAGAAGGAGACGTGGAAGTGCGATTCTGCATTCGCCGGAAGACAGGCTTGTTCATTCTGGCCCTGGGCGCCCTCGCGGCGCTGGCGGCTCCCGGCCTCGTGCGCGCCGCCGACCCCCAGTCCTCCCTTCCCCCCTGGTTCCCCCAGCTCTTAGGCGCACAGGTAAACGGGGTCTACCAGAACTCCCCTTCCTTCCATAGCCCGTACACGGGAGACAAGAGCTTCATCTTCGATCATAGCTTCAAGCAACAGTTGACCCATGTCTACGGCCTCTATTTAGGCTCCCAGATAACACCTTCACTCCAGGCATACGGTGACTTCGAGATGTTTCGGGGGTCGGGCATAAGCAACGGCATTGGTTTGGGCGGTTTCAGTAATGCGGACGTCATAAGGGCAGGGCCTGCCAATTTAGGCCAGGAGCCCTACCTTGCCCGCCTCTATGCCAGATACGTCATCCCCTTATCGAATGCCGTGACGGACCCGGTAGAGAGGGGCATGGACCAGATACCGGGTAGCCAGGCTGCGGACCGCATAGAGATAAAGGCAGGCAAGCTCGCCCCTACGGACGACTTCGACCAGAACCGCTATGCCAATAACGGCCGCACGCAGTTCATGAACTACGACTTTTTATTTAATACGGCCTGGGACTATGCATCCGATACAAGGGGATACTCCATAGGCTTCTCCGCCGCTCTTGTCCATCCCACGTGGAGGCTTATCTTAGGAAGCTACCAGGAGCCTACATCCAGAAACGGCATGAACCTGGACAATAATATCTCCAAGGCCAGAGGGGACCAGATGGAGCTTGACCTGGCGCACTGGGAGAAGGGCCCCGTAGTCCGCCTTTTAGCCTTCAGGAACGAAGGGAGGATGGGCGACTACAGGGACGCCATCGCCTTAGGTGCATTAACAGGTAACGTACCCGACACCACCCTCAACGGGCGGCCCGGCCACGTCAAGTACGGCTTCGGCTTAAACATAGAGCAGCCCCTTGCCAATGACGGGGACACGGGCATCTTTGCAAGGTTCGGCTGGGCCAACGGGAATAACTCCAACTGGTCCTATACCGAATCCGACAGGCACGCAAGCACAGGCGTCCAGATAAGCGGCAAGAACTGGGGCAGGCAGGAGGACCAGGCAGGTCTGGCCTTCGGCCTGAACGGCATCACGTCCTCCCATCAGCACTACCTCCAGCAGGGAGGCATAGGCATGCTCGTAGGGGACGGGACGCTGAACTACGGCCTGGAGCAGGTGACGGAGGCCTACTACAGGATACAGGTAGGCAGGTACGTGCAGATAAGCCCCGACTTCCAGTACATCTGGAACCCTGCCTACAACAAAGACAGGGGGCCGGTGCAGGTCTACGGGATGAGGATGAGGGTGTACTACTAACTACCGGGTGGTTGGTGGTGATAAAGGCAAAGGCGGATGTTGTGGCGGGGTTTGGACTCGCCGCATGGAGGATACTCCCTCTGCGGCGCACTGTTCGCCTTGCGCCCTACGACGTACCTGCGTACGCCTCCGGGCGGCAAGGCTCCCATTGCATCCGCACATGAAGCATCCTCCATGCGGCTCCTCCGACCACGGCTGCAATTGGACCGAGGGCCAATTGCAGCAACTGCGGGTGGGAAGTAATTGTAGGGCGGCTATTTACTTCCGCCATTCCGGCGGAAGCCGGAATCCAGGGTTGAGGGGCTGTGGAGCGGCCCTGAGGCTCGTTATTTTTTTTGCGCTGCCTTTGAGATAGCTACCCGTATCGCGAGGCAATCGTACACCACACGGTCGGCCTGGTAGACGACGGTTCCCCGGCTCACTACGCGCCACCCTCCGTTTTCATAAACGCCGTTGGACGCAAGCGCTTCGATGAGGCCGGGTGCGGAATCGAGGGATTCCACGAGACCGGGGTTCTGGGCAAGGACCACGTATTTCATGCCTGGGGCAGTCACCAGGGTCAGGGGCTCGATCAGAAGGCTCGACAAATCAGGCGCTACCTCTTCCGCGACAGTGGCCCTGGCCTGGAGCTGGATCATCCTCGCCCTGGTGTCGGGCCCGGCCGTTTCCTTCGCGGAGCTTATGAGATCGAGGAGGTCGTCCCGGACCTCGTTCAACTCCTTGACAGAGCGCCACTTCTCAGCCCCTTCATAGGCCGTGAGGGCCTTGGCCAGCATGGAGACCTCTCTCAGGTAGTGGTTCCGCTGGTTCGCGGGCACGAGATACATGGCGATGACAGAGACCGGGACGCCGTCGGGAGCGCCGTAATCGATCCCTGTCGGGCTCCAGCCCACAACGCACATCAAGTCTTCTTCGAAGGGCACCCGCGCGTGCGGGCATGCCCAGCCTTTTCCGATTGACGTGTTGAACGAGGTCTCCCTCGACATTACCAGTCCCACCACATCGGTCCCGGAGGGCACTGACGGGATTGCTTCGAGGATGTGGGCGAGGACGCGCAGGGCGTCATCCTTGTCATTGTCGGGCAGCTCGATCAGCCTGCCTTCCTGAAGTGCGTCGAGAAGGGTGTCCATAATCAATAACCTCCGTACCGTTTAAAGAACCACGTTTTGACGAGGTGCGTCAGGGTGGCGTACGAAAAGAGGAAGAAAGCGATCCATGCCCAATAAATAGGCGGCAAAGGCACAAACCCCAAGGTAGGCGCGAACGACGAATAGGGCAGCCAGGCGCCGATAGCCATCACGAGGATCGTCATGAAGGTCATCGGCATGGACGCGTGGCTGCCTATAAAGGGTATCCGGCGGGTCCTGATGATGTGGACTATCAGCGTCTGGGTCAGAAGGGATTCCACGAACCATCCCGTATGGAAAAGCCTCGCGGCGGCCTCGCCCGCCAAAGGCCCCGCGCCTGCATAGCCCCGGCACCCGAAAAAGAACCACATCAGGGCAAAGGTCGCGTAGTCGAAGATCGAGCTAACCGGCCCTATGAACACCATGAAGCGTTTTATATTGGCTATGTTCCACTTGAGTGGTTTTGTGATCTGCTCGGGGTCAACGCTGTCTGTCGGTATGCCGGTCTGGGAAAAATCGTAGAGCAGGTTGTTCAGAAGCACCTGTATGGGCAGCATGGGCAGGAAGGGCAAGAGGTAGCTGGCGCCGACTACGCTGAACATGTTCCCGAAGTTAGAACTTGCTCCCATCCGTATGTATTTCACTATGTTGGCAAAGACCTTCCGGCCTTCGATGATGCCCTCGGCGAGAATCAGCAGGCTTTTCTCAAGAAGCACGATGTCCGCCGACTCCTTGGCGACATCGACTGCCGAGTCGACTGATATGCCTACGTCTGCCGCCCGGAGGGCCGGCGCATCGTTGATCCCGTCTCCCAGGAACCCTACAACGTGCCCGTTAGACCTGAGGTTGCGGACGATCTCCTCCTTTTGCGTCGGGGTAAGCTTGACGAAGACATCGGTCTCCCGCACGGTCCTGGAGAAGTCCTCTGCCGACATGGCGGATAGCTCCCCGCCTGTAATGATGGTCTCTGCCAAAAGGTCGACGTCCCTGCACACCTTTTGCGTGACCAGATAGTTGTCCCCGGTCAGCACCTTCACTTTTACGCCTGCCTGGCTCAAAAGGTCCAGCGCTTCCGCGGCCTCGGATTTCGGAGGGTCGAAAAATGCGATATACCCGAGGAGGATCATCGCCGATTCGTCGCCGGCCGTGAAAATGCTCTTGTCCCTGGGAAACTCACGGTATGCGATGCCCAGCACCCGGAAGCCGTCCGTGTTGAGCCTGTCGACCTCCTCGAACAGGTCTGCCCGGATCATTGGGATCAGAGGGTACACCTCATCGCCGATCTGGTAGTGGGTGCAGCATGCGTAGATTTCCTCTACGGCCCCTTTGCAGATGAGGACGTTGTCGCCCTCGTAATCGACGACGACCGACATACGGCGACGCTGAAAGTCGAACGGCAGCTCGTCCACGAGGGTGCAGTCCCGCTCCACGTCGAGGTCCGCGTGCTCGAGCACGGCGCGGTCGATCAGATTGCGAAGGCCCGTCTGGTAATAGCTGTTCAGGTACGCGTAGGTCAGCACGTCGGTGCTCGGATGGCCGATGATGTCGACGCTGCGCTCCAGCACGACCTTGTCCTGGGTGAGAGTACCCGTCTTGTCGGTGCAGAGGATGTCGATGGCGCCGAAGTTCTGGATCGAAGGAAGGCGTTTGACGATGACCTTTTCCTTAGCCATGGCGAGGGCGCCCTTGGCCAGGTTCACCGTTACGATCATGGGCAACATCTCGGGGGTAAGGCCGACCGCGACCGAAAGGCCGAAGAGAAGGGCTTCCAGCCAATCGCCCTTGGTCATGCCGACGATGAAGAAGACGGCGCAGACCAGGACGGTCATGTACCTGATCATGAGCCAGGTAAAGGAACGGACGCCCTGGTCGAAGCTAGTTTCTTCCCTCTCCCCCGCCAGCCGCTCGGAGATAGCCCCGAAGATAGTGTGCGCCCCGGTGTTTATCACAAGCCCCCGGGCGGAGCCGCTGGTGGCCGTGGTGCCGAGAAAACAGGCGTTCGGCAGCTCCAGGGCGGAGTGGCGCGGGACGTCTTCGGCGTCCGCTGTTTTTTCCACCGCCATCGACTCGCCGGAGAGGGCCGATTGGCTGACAAAAAAGTCTTTCGTCCAGAAGAGGCGCAGGTCTCCGGGGATGAGCGACCCTGCCTGGAGTAGCACCACGTCGCCGGGCACGACCTCGGATATCCTTATCTCCACCGCAGCCCCGTCTCTGAGTACGACGGTCCGTGACTGCACGCGTTTCCCAAGGGACTCGACGGCACGGTTCGAGCGGTTGTCAAGGACGTAGGAAAGGCCTACGCTGAGAAGGACCATCGCGCCGACGATGAAAGACGACCTGATCTCGCCGATGACGCCGGAAACAACGGCTATAACCAGAAGCTGGATAACCAGGGGGCTTTTGCAGCGATGGAGAATGTCTGCAAAAAAACCGACGTGCCGTGTGTGGGAAAGCTCGTTGGGCCCGTATTCGTCCAGCCGGCGTTCGGCCTCTTCGCTATTGAGGCCCCCCGGGGTCGTCCCAAGGACCTTTACGGCCTCGGATACAGGCACTACGCAAAGGTCGATGAGGCGGCGTTCATCCTCCGGGGTATTGCGGTGATTATTGGCCGCTTGAGGGTCGCGCCTGGACTTATTCGAGAGGTTGGTAAATACGCCCTTGTTCGTTTTGCAGCCTCCGCTCTTCCCCGGGTGCGCGACGGACCCCGAGACAGGCATGAACAATGAAACCCCTTGCCGGAAAGGAACTTAACCGGCCGGGAAAATGTTCTTTACTTCAGCGTCTGTTGCTTATCTGTCTTAGGAGCGAATGAGGAGAGTTTTCCCCTGATGCCGCCCGGGCTCAGGGGGAGATAAGAAGGCTAACGAATCTTCCCGTAGTGCTGAGGAGGAGCGGCTTCGCTCCGACCAAACCAAGTAGGACCGCCAGGGTCGTCTTCCATCAAGGACCTTTCCATAGTGTAGTATTACAACAACTCCTTCGAATTCTAATTCATATAAGCTCTTTGGTCAACAAAAAAATAAGCCCTTGCCTTCATTAATGTTATCTTTTTATAATACTTATCGCGGCGAGAGGGAGGGAGCCCTTGGACGAAGGGATATCGATAACGATTGATGCGAGCGTCTCGGAAGTCATCGAGAAAAGAGGCATAAGGCGGGAAGACGTCGTAATGGTCCTGGCATACGCCCAGGAGACAGGGAATTTCTTCGCAAACGGCTCGGGGGAGCGTCGCCTGGCCTATCGGAAGGCGGAAAAAACGACGTTCTGGGTTGAATACGCGAGGGAGGGGGACGGGTACAGGGCCCTGTGCGCCTACTCCCATCGTATGGAGATACTGGAAGGGCTCAACATGCCGGCCGGGCCCAGGGACGAGAAAATCGATTGGCTCTGCGCCCGGTGCCGTAAGGCCCTGGAGTGGGCCACCGTGAAACTGGCGTACCTGGACGAGACCTTCGCTGCGGACATCCCTGCCTGCCCCTCCTGCCAGCGTCCCCTCGTGAGCGAGGAGAACGCAGTCGGGAAGATGGCGCTGGCCGAAAAAATGCTGGAAGACAAATAAAGGAGCCGTTCCGATGGAGCGCGTTATCAATCTCAGCGGAAGAGAAATGGACATCATGGTCCTTACGCATAAAGGCTACTGTTGCAGCCAGGTGATGGCCATCCTCATGCTGAGGGAGATGGGGCGGGAAAACCCCGACCTCGTAAGGGCCATGGGCGGCCTCTGCTACGGTATCGGGTACTCGGGCGAGATGTGCGGGGCCCTGTCGGGCGGGGCGTGCCTTATATCCCTCGTTGCAGGCAAGGGCGAAGACGGCGAATCCCCCAAAGAAAAGATGCCCCTCATGCTGAGCGAGCTTGTCGATTGGTTCAGGGAGAAGGTGCAAGGCCCTTACGGGAGCGCGAAGTGCGACGATATCCTGGGGTCGAATGCCGACAAAAGGCCCTGCATGGCCCTTATCGCGGAAACATACGACAAGACAATGTCGATCCTCAAAGCGCATGGGATAGGACCGGCTGCGGCCTGAACAGTCGTCCACTTTACGTGGTCTGGAGACCGGCCTTATGTTACCTTCAGGGGCACCCGAAGGAGCGGACATGGTAACGCTCGACGAGAACGCGCTGCTAGTCCTTAGTAAAAGGTACCTCGTCAAGGACGAGACAGGGGAGCCGGTCGAGACGCCGGACGGCCTCTTCCGCCGTGTCGCGGAGCACGTGGCCGCTGTCGAGGACGGCTATCCGTCCGGGCGGCGCCGCGAGATGAGCGACGCTTTTTACCGGATGATGGCAGATCTCGAATTCCTGCCAAATTCCCCGACGCTCATGAACGCAGGCCGCCCCCTGGGGCAGCTTGCCGCATGCTTTGTCCTGCCCGTTGAAGACTCCCTCGACTCGATCTTCGACCAGGTAAAGCTGACCGCCAGGATCCACCAGACAGGCGGCGGCACCGGTTTTTCCTTCTCCCGCCTCAGGCCGAAGAACGACGTGGTGAGGTCCACGACGGGGGTGGCGAGCGGTCCGGTCTCCTTTATAAGGGTCTTTAATTGCGCGACCGGCGTCATGAAGCAGGGCGGGACGAGGCGGGGCGCCAACATGGGAGTGCTCAGTATCGACCATCCCGACATAGAGGAGTTCATAACGGTCAAGAAGGACCCGGCGGAGCTTACCAACTTCAACCTGTCCGTCGCCGTGACGGACGAATTCATGCAGGCATTCGAGGCGGGCCGCGCATTCCCTCTCGTTAATCCCAGGACCGGCAAGGAATCGACGAAGGTAGACGCACGAGGACTCCTGATGTTGATTGCGGAATCCGCCTGGTCCTCCGGCGAGCCCGGAGTGATCTTTATCGATACGGTCAATAAGGCTAACCCCACGCCCCGCATAGGAGAGATTGCCGCCACCAACCCCTGCGGAGAGCAGCCGCTTCTGCCCTATGAATCATGCTGCCTTGGGTCTATCGACCTGGCTAAGATGGAAAGAGACGGGGACGTGGATTGGGACAGGCTAAAGCGGCTGACGCACCTCGGCGTGCGGTTCCTCGACAACGTGATTGACGCGAGCGTCTATCCGGCAGAAGAGATCGCCGCCATTACGAGGTCGAACAGGAAGATCGGCTTAGGCGTCATGGGTTTTGCGCACCTGCTGATCCGTCTCGGCATACGGTACGACTCGGATGAGGCCGAAAAGCTGGGCGGCAAAATAATGGAATTCATCCAGGCGGAGTCGAAGGCAGCGTCCGGTGAGCTTGCGGGGGAGCGCGGCCCGTTCCCTAATTTTAAGGGGAGCGTGTGGGACAATAAGGGCCTCCCCCAGCGGAACGCAACCACGACCACGGTGGCCCCTACCGGCACACTGAGCATTATCGCAAATACGTCGAGCGGCATAGAGCCGATCTACGATGTGGCGTACAGCAGGCTGATCCTCGGCGGGATAGAAGTGCACGTGGACGACCCGCTGTGGCGCAGTATCAAGGGCCGGCCCGACGCCGCGAACGCTATGGACAGGCTTTTCCGCAAGGCTTACCAGGTAGCCCCCATCGACCACCTGCGGATACAGCGGGCCTTCCAGGAGCACGTGGACAACGCTGTGTCGAAGACCATCAACCTGCCCGAGACGGCCACGCCGGACGAGGTGCTCGACATCTACGTCCAGGCCCACCGGATGGGCCTGAAAGGCACTACGATCTTCAGGAACAAAAGCCGCGATTACCAGATACTCTCCTGCGGTACGCACCAGATCTGCTGACGAAAGAACCTGCGTAATAATTATAAGAGATGCCGTCGCGCCGGAGGTGCCTCCGCCTCCGCTTCCCGCTGATCTTGTCTGCCTGAAGCAGGGTACATACATTAGGCGTAACAAAAAAGGGCGGCGATGAGCGCCGCTTTTCGTGAAGGAGGCAATCAATGAAGGCAATGGTTTTTGAAGGGATAGGAGACATACAGGTCGAAAACGTGCCGGACCCGAAGATCGAGCAGCCGACGGACGCCATCGTGCGCCTCACGGCTTCCGCCATCTGCGGGACCGACCTGCACATGGTAAGAGGGACGCTGGGCCACATGAAACCGGGGACTATCCTGGGGCACGAGGGCGTGGGCATCGTTGAAGACTTCGGGCCGGGGGTCAGAAACATGAAGAAGGGCGACAGGGTTATAATACCATCCACTATCGCCTGTGGCTATTGCTCGTACTGCCGGGACAGCTATTACTCGCAATGCGACAACGCCAACCCGAACGGCAGGCTCGCCGGCACCGCCTTCTTCGGGGGGCCGCAGGAATCGGGGCCGTTCAACGGCTTGCAGGCGGAGTTTGCCAGAGTCCCTTACGCGAACGTCGGGCTCGTAAAGATGCACAACGGCATCGAGGACAGGCAGGCGATCATGCTCTCCGACATATTCCCTACGGGGTATTTCGGCGCTGACATCGCACAGATCGAGCCGGGCGATACAGTGGCCGTCTTCGGGTGCGGGCCCATCGGCCAGTTCGCCATAGCGAGCGCGCTGCTCATGGACGCCGGCCGGATATTCGCGATAGACCATGTACCCTGCCGCCTGCAGATGGCCCTGAACCAGGGCGCGGAGATCATCAATTTCGAGGAAGAAGACCCTGTGCAGGTGATACGCGATCTGACGGGAGGCATCGGCGTGGACAGGGCCATAGACGCGGTCGGCGTCGACGCGCAGCGACCCCATCAGGGCCCGGCGGCGTCGAAGGCCCAGGCGGACGAGGCCGAGTTCACGCGGGAATTGAGCGAGATCGCGCCGGAGACGCACCCCCAGGGCCGGACGTGGGTGCCGGGCGACGCTCCTTCGCTCGCGCTTACGTGGGCGGTAGAGGCGCTCGCAAAAGCGGGCACTCTCTCGGTCATCGGGGTCTATCCGCAGCCGCTGCGCGCATTCCCGATGGGTGAGGCGATGAACAAGAACCTTACGGTGAACATGGGGAACTGCAACCATCGTAAGTATATCCCCAAGCTCCTGGAGCTGGTGCAGAACAACACCATAGACCCCTCGAAGATGCTCACCAACGTAGAGCCCCTGACGTCCGCCTCCGACGCGTACAAGTCCTTCGACGAGCGGCAGCAGGGATGGATCAAGGTGGAGCTGGTGCCTGGGAGGTAACGGACGTTATTTTACCGCCCTGACGATGTAGCCGAGGGGGAAGGCGGCGCTGGCCGGACCGAGCCTCGCAAAAAGCGGGTTCAACAGGTTGAGTGCGACCCGCGACGGCCTGTAGTCGTTATTGGCGATATGCCATGCCGCCTGAAATCCGTTTCCATGAGGTTCCACGCGAACCTCCGAAAAGGCCGAGCAGAGGGCATTCAGGGAATCGGGCGTGTACCTGTAGTAATCGAACGGGTCGGGATGGTAACGGTAAATGAAACGGGTAGAGGCGATAAAGACGCCTCCAGGTTTGAGGACCCTGTGGATCTCGGCGATTGCTTTTTGCGGCTCGCGCAGATGTTCGAGGACTTCGAGGGCCAGCACTGTATCGAATGAGCCATTTGCGGCCGCAATATCGTGGAGGTCGCAGCAGATATCGGGCCTTGCCTCGCCGCAGATATCGAGCGTAACGTAGCGGGTGCTTTTTATGAGGCGCCTGTAGGGCGCGTACTTTGCGCCCACGTCGAGAATCCACCCGCCGTCAATCGAGGCGAGCACAGGCGCGAGCCTCCGCATCAGGCTCGTCCTGACTACGGACGGTATCCGGAGCGTCGGGCAGGCGTCAAAAAGGCTTTTAATCCATTTTTGTCTGGTCATGGCGTACCGGCCGAAAGCACCCGGTCCATCGTCTCCTTAAGCGTCCGGGACAGGTTGGCGTAGTCGAATTTCTCTATCTCCGCAATCTCCGGGGCATACGGGAGCGTGCCGCTCTCCTGCCATGGGCATATGCTGCGGCCAATGCGCCTTCCACCTCCGCCTATGCGGCAGGCCGGTATCGTCACACCCGTCCTTGTCTTTTTTATGATGTCGTCCACGTCGCCGTTTTCTTCGGCGATTGCCAGGACGGGTTTCGCCATGGCGAGATAATAATAGAGCTTATGAGGGACAATTGCCTTGCTGTACGGGGTCTCGAACATCAGAAGGAGCAGCATGTCGCACCTGCCGACGATCTCGAACGCATCGGCGTGGGGCAGGTTGCCGTGGACGATGACCCGGTCCGCCATCCCCTCACTCTGGATGAAATTCCTTGCCTGGAGCGATACCGGGCCGCATATGTGGAGCTTGATCCGGGGATGCGGGGGCGCGCCGGCCAGCCGCTTCAGCGCAAGGATAAACTCCTTCCACGGGAAGCCCCTCTTGTCGAAGTATCCCATGTAACCGACGGTGAATTCATCCGTCCTGGCGGTCATAGGCACGGCCCTTTCCCTGCCGTCGTAGCCGTTTGGTATCACCGTTATCTTGCTTGCGTCGATGCCGAAAGACTCCCGGTAGACGCGCTCATTGCCCATGGTGTTCGCGATGATGTGGTCGCACCTGTCGTAGACGAGGCGCTCCATCCTTTTGACTATGAGGTCGTGCAGCGGGGTAGGGGGCCGGTAGACGACCTTCTTCGTCGTCCAGAGGTCCTGGAAATCGGCGATCCAGCGGACGCCCGTCAGCCTGGCGAGAAGCATGCCTGTTATATGTATGCTTTCCGGGGGCGACGTGGTCAGGACGAGGTCGATAGCCTCTTTTCGTATCATGCGGCAGCCCTTTATGAGGGCGCTCGGCAGCCACGTCACGTAGAGGTCGGGGATGAAGAAGAGGCTTTCGAAATATACGGTCATGGCCCACGAGTGGAAGAGCTTTGAGAACACGCGGAAGGGGGACTTGCGCATGCAGAGCGTACGCTCAACGCGCAGGCCGTTGGACTTTGGGCCGGACAGGGGCAATTCGCGCTGCCGGCCTGTCCTGACAGTCAGGATCACAGGCTCGTAGCCGAGCGCGGGCAGGCGGTGGGCGAATTTGTCCAGACGAAGCCCGCCGCCACCGGGAAAGTCGTGGGTTACGATCAGGACCTTTCTCATTGGTCTTGCAATGAGATTAATATTGGTACGTTCTAGTGATTGTCAACTTGCGGGGTAGGGGCGGCCGGGATCTTTTCGCGGCAAATGCGGGCGACCCGTCGGCGCAGCGTCCTCACGTACCAAATGTGTACGCTCCGGGCGCGCGCTCTCCGGTTCTACGCATTACCCACGAAAATCTCTCCGGCCTCAGGCTGTTAAAAAAAACAATGGCCGCCGCTAATCAAATGTCCGGGTTCATCTTAAAGACGGCAAAGTCCCTCTGTCCGAGCTTTTCTGCCTTAGTCAGCTTGCCCGATGCTACGGCGATGATCTCGTCGAAGATGCGTTTCCCTGCGTGGGCCGGCGTCTCCTTTCCCTGGAGGAGCCTGTCCATGTCCATGTCCATATTATCGCGCATGGCAAGGAAGGTCTGGTGGTTAGCCGTTATCTTGATGACCGGCGAAATCGGCGATCCGCAGGGTGTGCCCCTGCCTGTCGTGAACGCGACTATCTGGGCGCCGCCTGCGACCATCCCGGTAAGCTGCTCGATGTCATGGGCCGGGGTGTCCATATAGATGAGGCCCTTCTTTGACGGCCGCGAGGCGTAGGCGACCAGCTCTTCGAGCCGGGCGGTCCCTGCCTTGTAGATGCAGCCGAGCGATTTTTCTTCCAGGGTCGTGATGCCGCCCGCGATGTTGCCGGGCGCGGGGTTGCTCTGCCTGATGTTCTGGCCCGACGCAAGAGTTCTCCGTTCCCACCACGCGACCGCTTCGACGATCTGCCTCGCCACCTTCTTTGTCCGCGCCCTGGCCGCCAGAATGTGCTCCGCGCCGATGATCTCCGGCGTCTCGGAAAGGATCACCGAGCCGCCTTCCGCAATCAGCATGTCGCTCGCGAAGCCGAGGGCGGGGTTCGACGCCAGGCCGGAGTCTGTAATCGGACCCTCCGCATTCCGTCCCGAGGAGCAGCTCGCCCGCAGGTATCGGCCGCCGTTTAAGGGCGGCTGCCTTGCGAAGCATGCCGGCAACGATCTTCCTGCCCTGCGCCGTTGTCTTGCGCGTGCCGCCCGCCTCCTGGATGACGAGCGTCTCGACCGGTTTGCCGGCCTTTGCGATATCGCCGCCAAGCTCCTGGGCGGACAATTCTTCGCAGCCGTTCCCGACGACGAGGACGGAAAAGACGTTGGGGTTCATGCCGAAGCCCGAAAGCGTCCGTCGGACGATAGCCCGATCCTCGCCCATCTGGCCGCACCCGAAGATATTGGGCAGGCAGACGACGCCCTTGAATCCCCTGGCAATCGACTGGGCGCATACCTGCGAGCAGCCGACGCTCGGGATAACGAGCACGTGGTTCCGCGTCCCCGCACGGCCGTCGCTTCGTTTATAACCCTGGAAGGTCGTCGTCATCGCGCGCCTCCTTTCGGCCCGCTGACGAGGTTGTGGACATGGACGTGCTCGCCCCGCGCAACCTTCGATACGGCCCGCCCGATGGTCTCGCCGTATTTTATGACCGCCTCGCCCTTCTTGATCGGCCTCAGTGCGAGCTTATGGCCCTTCGGCACGTCCGACACAAGCTGGATATCTTCAACGCCCCCTTTCAGCTCTACGGAGACGGTCGCCCCTTTTTCGAGGCCGTCGAGGGCGGTCGCCACATTGTCTTTCACGTTGATAACTATTACCTTCGCCTGTCTCAATTCTTCCTCCTTTCAGTAACTACTGCCAGTCGACGATGGGGATGACGAGGCCGCCTGATGGCAGTACTGCGACTTCCGCCTTCGGGTAGGAGGCCGCGAGCCGCTGCAAGCCTTCGGCAAGCGTGGGTGCATGCTCGAGGCCCATAGCTGCCGCCTCCTCGGGTGATATCATGGTCGAGACTAGGACCGTGCGGACCTTTTCACGGAGGAAGAAACACGACATTGCCATGTTGAATTCAACGGCCTTATCCGTAAGAAAGGGGCGTCCGGCGGACATTGTCTCCCTTATGTATCCGGCCGGGTCCGCGCCCGCGCATTTCTCCGCCACGCTTCTGAATGCCGAAGTGAAGAAATCGGGCACCGGGTGCACGAGTGGCGCGACCAACAGGATGGCGCCCGTCTGCCTGGTGATCAAGTCCGGCGCGCTTAAGCCCTTTGCAAACTGGTGGCCGTGCGTGTGGGGGTAAGTAGACGCGATCGTGATATCGACCTTGCCGGGAAAGGGGTGGCCGAGCTTCTCCGCGCAGACTGCGCACGCCGCCTCGAAGGCGCCGTCCAGGCTGCCGCCGATTATGCCGATGATTTCCCCCTCCTGGTTATAGACGCAGTTGATGGAAAAATCGAGGCCGATGGCATGGGCGACCTTCATGCAATCTTCATGGAAGGGGTTGCCCTTCGTCCTCCCTGCTCTTGCCCCCGGGTCCACCGTGTTCTTCATGTGGTGGGCCATGATGAAGTCGAAGTTGCAGACGCCCGGCATGAGGATCTTGGGCCCTCCGCCGAAACCGGCCATGGGGTGGGGCAGTATGGAACTGAGGCTGATCTTGAAATCTGCCCCTGCTACTACCGGGTTTATCTTTAGCTGTCTGGCGTCGCCCGGTATGGCGATGGGGACGAGGTCCGCCTGGCTTGCGTTGTGCTGGACTATGCGGTAAGAGGAGACGGTCTCTTTCCCGACTCTGTGCTCCAGCTCTTTCGGGTCGAGGGGCACGTGGGTGCCGAGGGCGACAACTATCGTGACGCTATCCCTCGGTATTCCTGCGTCGAGAAGGGCCGGCAGCAGGACGCTGAGTATGCCGGCCACCGGGGTAGGGCGCGTGCCGTCGTCGATGATGACGGCGAATTTCTTCGACCCGGCGCAGGCCTCCCGCAACGGCTTCGAGCCGACAGGCTTTGTCAGCGCGGCCAGCGCCATCTCATTGACCGGCGCGGCCTCAGCGGGCGGGCTTTCGACGAAGTGGGTCACCTCCCATCCGGGCGGGAGTGTGAAATACTCTTTTTTGCCGGGACCGGTGCACAGATAGAAACGCTGCTCCATCATACCCTCCCATCGAAGAGTCCTGTTTGCGGGCCTTTGCGAAGACCCGGCCGGCACGCGTGAGCGCCTGGTACACTATAACATGCGTGCGACTATTTTTGTCTGGAATAGTTGCAAAAAAAAGCAAAGGCCCTCTGGACGAGGGCCTTTATCCGGCAGGCTTAGACAGGCACTACGTTTGTGGCGCGCAAACCCTTCGGCGTCTTTTCGATATCGAACTCAACCGCCTGACCCTCGGTCAGGGATTTGAACCCGCTGCCGCTGATCGACGTGTGATGAACAAAAACATCTTCGCCGTCTTCCCGGGCAATAAATCCGAAGCCCTTCGAGTCGTTAAACCATTTTACGGTTCCCCTAGGCATCCCCGAACACCTCCTTTCATAGATTGAAAGGTTACGAAACGCAATAAAAAAAACCGCAAAGGACGTTCGTCTTTGCGGCCTTCATTACGGCAAAAACGTAAACCTGGGTTAGTATGTCACGCGTATTAGGTGTTGTCAAGAAAATTTGTATGGCTTTTTCACAAGGCCGGATTTTCGCTGCTTCCATTTTTCTGATAGAATATTGCGGTCGCAAATATGTGTTTCGGTAAATACGGTCCAAGGAGAGAACGGGCACGCTATGATAACCTATGAAGACCGGGGAGTTTCGGCAGGCAAGGCAGACGTGAAGGCGGCAATAAAGGCGGTCGATCCGGGCCTTTTCCCAGGGGCTTTTTGCAAGGCCGTGCCCGACGTTCTGGGAGGCTCTCCCGACCATTGTCTTCTGCTTCACGCGGATGGGGCGGGCACGAAGGCGGCGGTCGCCTATATGCATTACCGCCGCCACAAGGACGCCTCCATATTTTATGGTATTGCCCAGGACTCGCTGGTGATGAACCTGGACGACCTGGCCTGCGTGGGGGCAAGCGGTCCCTTCGCACTCTCCAATACGATAGGGCGGAATGCAAAGCTGGTCCCCGGCGAGGTGATCGAGGCGATTGTGACCGGCTACGAGATGCTCGCGCAGAAGCTGAAAGGCTATGGGATAGATATCCACGGCTGCGGCGGCGAGACGGCGGACGTGGGCGACCTGGTCAGGACCATCATAGTCGATTCGACAATGGCCGTGCGCATGGCGCGGGCAGACTTCGTCGATTGCAGCCGGGTCGCGTGCGGCCACGATATCGTGGGGCTCGCGTCGAGCGGCCGGGCCGTATATGAAGAGACGTACAACTCAGGAGTAGGCAGCAACGGCTTCACCGCCATGCGCCACGAGGTCCTCGCCGGAAAGTACCGTGAGGAATTCCCCGAGACGTACGCGCCGGAGATCGCAGGCATTGCCTACACGGGCAAATGGGACATTGACGACGCCCTGCCGGGGACGCCGATGACTGTCTGCGAGGCACTCCTTTCCCCGACGCGCACGTACGCGCCGGTCCTCCGGGAGATAATCGGCCGTTACAGGAATGCGATCTCGGCCGTCTTCCACAACACGGGCGGGGGGCAGACGAAATGCCTGTCTTTCGGGGAAAACATCAAATACGTGAAAGACAATCTCTTCCCGGTGCCGCCGGTTTTCGCGTTTGTCAGGGAGCAGACGGGTTTGTCCGAGAGAGAAATGTACAGGGTATTCAACATGGGGCACCGCATCGAGATAGTATGCGAGCCGGTCGTTAGTGCTGCAATCATTGATATATCCGGAAAATTCGGCATCGAGGCGCGCGTGGTCGGACGCACGGAGGTCGGCGACGGCGGAGTCTCGCTCGACGTCATCGCCCCCGGAGGGACCATAAGCTATCGAAAAAATGGGTGATATGCAAAGTTTTTTGGTGACACGGACAAACATATCTTATAGAATGTTTCTCAACGAGTCGTTGGAGACTCTTGAAGGTATGGAGGTAGAAGATTATGCCTTTGGACCTTGGTAATATCGGCCAGGTTTTAAAAAATGCTCGTGAGGAAAAAGGACTCACCATCGAGCAGGTGGCCGCCCGCCTCTTCATAAGCAAGGGAAAATTGGACGCAATCGAGAACGGCGACTGGAGAAGGTTGCCGCATCAGGTTTACATCAGAGGATACATCATTCAGTATGCGACGTTCCTGAATGTGCTGGACCTCGTGCGGGCCGAGCTTGCGGCCCCTGAAGCGGAAGCAGATCAGGCCAGGCAGAAGGATGCGCCGAAGGGGCGCGTGGCCATACCTATGAGCCAGGGCCTGAGGAAGAGGGTAGTAAGCATTGGGATAACGGGCGCAGTGCTGCTCGGCTTCCTTATTTTTATGAACGTCCGGACGCCGCACCATGTCGTGCAGCAACCGCAGCAACAGGCATTGAAGGGAGCGCCGCAGGCGGCTGCCGAGCAGGCAGCGGCTGCGGCGAACCAGCAGGATGGTGCAGCGGCTGGCGCGCAGACAGTGGCGGGCCAGCCGCAGGACCAGAAGGCCGCTGCGCAGGCCGGCGAGGAGGGCTACCAGACCGTCGCCGGGCAGGACCGCTCGGAAGCCGTCTATGACAAGAGACAGGACAAGCTGGTCCTTGCGCCCAAGAAGCTGATGATCGCATGCCAGGAACGGACGTGGCTGGCCATCGTAATCGACGGCACGGAGCGGAAGGAGTTTACGCTCAATCCGGAAGAGGTGGTCGTGCTGAACGCCAACGAGAAGTTCGACGTCCTCATCGGCAACGTCGGAGGCGTCAAGCTGTTCTACAATGGTAAAGAAGTGAGCCTCCCCGGGGAGAGCGGAGAGGTAAAGCGCGTTACCCTCTCGTAGCCGACGCCGGTCCCCCAAAACCCGTTTACACCATCAATCGCAAACGCCCGGGAAATTTTGATTGCACTCGCCGGCGTATTATGAGAAACCATATACTGACTTATGGTTATTCTCGGTATAGATCCAGGATTGGCAAACACGGGTTTCGGGGCTATCACCTGCGGCCGGGGTTCTGTTTCGCTGGTGAGGTGCGGGGCTATAACGACTTCGCCCCGGTCCCACGTTGCGGAGCGGTTCTTCCAGATCCACAGCGACCTCGGTCAACTGATGGACGCCCTTAAGCCGGAGGTCGTAGCCGTGGAGAACATATTTTCTCTCGTGCGCTATCCGAAAGCGGGCCTGACGCTCGGCGGTGTCATGGCCGTCGTTTACCTGGCCGGCTCCCAGAGGGGCACCCGCGTTATCGAGGTGACGCCCAGGGAGATAAAGAACGCGCTTGCGGGCTACGGCAATGCGGCCAAGGTGCAGGTCCGGGAGGTTACAAAAAGGGCGCTCGGCGTCGGGCAGGTCAAATCCTTTCACGCTGCAGACGCGCTCGCCGTAGCGTTGACGGTTTTTTACAGGAGCTACCGGGGGAAAAATGATATCCTACCTTGAAGGGGTGCTCAAAAGGCTGTATGCGGACAGGATCATGCTTCTGGTCGGGGGGACCGGCTACGAGGTGCTGATCCCCGCCTACGTGATGAGCGAGATCAGGCGCACGGTGAAGGCGGACGAGGCCCTGAAGCTCTACATCTCGTTCAACCAGACGGAGAGGCAGCCCAAGCCCGTGCTCGTCGGTTTCAGGACGGAGCTTGACAAGGAGTTCTTCGAGCTGTTCATATCGGTGGAGGACATCGGTCCTTCGGCCGCGATCAGGGCGCTAACGAGGCCAGTGCGGGAGATCGCGCGGTCGATAGAAGAAAAGTCCGTGAGGGACCTGCGTCAATTGAAAGGAATAGGCGAGAGGAAGGCGGAGAAGATCATAGCCACTCTCAAAGGCAAGGCGGCCAAATACGCCCTCATACCGCAAGAGGAGCTGCCCGCCGAAGTGCCGGAAGACTTCAAAACCGAGGTCGAGATGGTGCTTACAACGCAGTTGGGCCATAAGCCGCTCGAGGCAAGGAAGATGATAGAAGAGGCCATGAAAAGGGCGCCTTCGATAGCGACGTCCGAGGAGCTCTTCGAAGAGGTCTACAGGGGCCAGAAGAAATGATAGAGGACGAGTCGGATAAACTCACCGTCGCGGAAAAGGAAGATGCGGCCGACGAAGATTTCCTGAGCCTGCGGCCGAAGGCGCTGACCGAATACGTCGGGCAGGATAAGGCCGTCGAGACCCTGAAGATAGCGATAGAGGCGGCGCTCAAGAGAGGAGAGGCGCTGGAGCATATCCTTTTAAACGGGCCGCCGGGCCTGGGAAAGACCACGCTCGCCCACATCATCGCCAACGAGATGAACACGAAGATCATCACCTCTTCGGGGCCGGCCCTTGAGAAAGGCGGGGACCTGATGGGCCTGCTTACCAATATGGAGAAGGGGGACATCTTCTTCATCGACGAGATACACCGGATACCGAAGATCGTGGAGGAGTTCCTTTACCCGGCCATGGAAGACTTCGCAGTGGACTTCATATTCGACCGCGGCGTCCACGCCCGGACACACAGGTACCGGCTGGAGAGGTTCACGCTCATAGGGGCCACGACAAGGGCCGGGCTCCTGTCGTCGCCTCTGCGCGAGCGGTTCGGCATCGTGCGGGACCTCGATTTTTACGAAGAGCCGGACCTTGTGCGCATTGTCAAGCGGTCGGCCGTTATCCTGCAGATACCCGTCCACGAAGACGGGGCGTACGAGATAGCCAGGAGGTCGAGGGGCACGCCAAGGGTGGCCAACAGGCTGTTGAAGCGCGTCCGCGACTACGCCCAGGTAAGGGCGAAGGGCGTTATCACGAAGGCCGTTGCCATCGAGGCCCTGTCGCTCGAAGGCATCGACGAGCAGGGCTTAAGCGAGCTGGACAGGAAGCTGCTCAAAGTGATCATCTTCAATTATAAAGGCGGCCCGGCGGGCATAGAGGCCCTTGCGGCAACTCTCCAGTTGGAGACGGACGTGCTTCTGGAGGTGGTTGAGCCCTATCTCTTGAAGACGGGCCTTGTGATCAGGACATCGCAGGGCAGGAAGGCGTCCGAAAAGGCGTACGAACACTTAGGGCTGCAGCACCACGGGAAAGCCCACGGGGCGTCAGGCCTGTTCGAAGACAAGAAATAAAGTCTTTCATCCCCCCACGAAAATGCTTGACAAGTATCCGGGAACCGGCTGAAAATAGGTGCAACCGGACACCGGGTGAGGCAACAGGCCCGCGAAATCGGATCGTTTTGGTGTCCTTTGTGGAGGCGTATAATGAAGCATTACTCAGCTTTAGGAGAGGGACCGAAAGTATTCCATAAGGAGACTACGGTTGCGCGGACGGGCGCACGGAAGGCGATTTCGCTCTTGTGCCTGCTCGTTTTTCTGTTGCCGGTGGCGATCGCAGGCTGTGGACCTACGACCGAGGAGATCGCGGCGCGAGAGCAGGCGAGGGAGAGGCGGCAAGCCGCCCTGCACGTGCAGGAGGAGGCCAGGAAGCGTGAAGAAGAGGTGCGAAAGCGCGAAGAACAGGCCAGGCAGGAGGCCCGGATAAAGGCAGAGGCCGCGCGCCTCGCGCGGATCGAGGCGGCCATATCCGCTGCTGACCAGGCGGGATCCCAAAACCGTCCGGACGTCGCCCTTGCGCGTCTCCTTGAAGCCCTTAAGGACATAAAGCGCTACGAACCCGAGGTAGTAGGGATAGGGGTGCAGATAGCCATCAAAGACGGCTTCCCGTCCGTTGTCTCCATTTCCGGGCAGTCACCCGCATATAAGGCTGGGGTCCGGGCCGGCAACCGGATCGTAAAGGTCGAGGGGCAGCCGACTCAGAATATGGAGCTCGCGGGCATCGTCAGGACGTTGAGGGGGGCAAAAGGTGCGGCGGTCACAGTGACCGTTTCGGCCGAAGGCGGCGATCAGGCGACCGAGTGCCGGATCGTGCGTGACACTGTTTACCCCGGCGACCGGCAGATCAGGGAGAAGATAATAAAAGTGGTCAGGGCAATGAAACCGGCCCCAGCGCTTCCCGAGGAGGCCGTCCGCTCGATGACGAGGGGGGATACCAAGGTGCGGATGGGAGGGACCGGCGCCTATGCCGCCGCCGCCGTCGAGATGGAGCAGGCGGTACTGGCCGCGCCCTGGAACGCGGACTATTATTTCAGGTTGGGCATGGTCCAGGAGAGGGCGGAGATGTACGGCGAGGCGAGCCAGAACTATCTGCTCTATGTGGCGGCGGCGCCCAACGCGCCTAATGCCTCAGCCATGCGGAACAAGGTCTACAGCCTCGAAGTGATGCAGGAAGAGAAGGAGAAACTACTTTCCCTCGCTGGGCCGTGGAAAAGCAGGGGAGGCAACATATACACCGTATCGGTAGAGGGACGGAGGATAAAGATCGACGGCGAGCTCTCCGGAGAAGCTGGCCAACGGCACCACGCAGAAATGGTATTACTCCTTCGACCTCGAGGCCACGGGCAACTCACTTGAAGGGGCCAACACGATTGCACGCGACCCTCATTCAGGGTGCAGCTTTCCGAACGAGACGGTACAGGCATCCGGAATGATAGGCGATGGGGCCGGCTCGCTGAAAATCAACTGGAAGAATACGATCTATTCATGGACATGGCAGGGTAACGCGTGTACGGAAGTTAACTCCATGGGCGTACGGGACGAGGTGCTGGACCTGGTGGAGCGCACAACTGCCACCCAACAGGCCGCCCAGCAGGTAAGTCAGCCGAGCCCTGCACAGGAGCAACCCGCCAGATCGAGAGGGCTTAAACGCAAAGCAGTCTCGCAGTGAGGCGCGGGAAAGAGCTAATAGGTTAACGCGCGAAAGGTCGGAAAAAAGGAATTTTGCAGGCGGCTGGTGAGGCGTTTAGAAAAAGCGCCTTACTGGCTGAGCCTCTCCATCTCCTTGGTCGATATATCGAAGTTGGCGTGTACGTCCTGCACGTCGTCCGAATCTTCCAGGATTTCCATGAGCTTAAGCATGGTCTCGGCGGGTTTCCCTTCGAGCTTTACGGAGGTCTGGGGAACCATGTCGATCTGGGCGACGCTGTATTTCAGGTTGTTCTGGTCGAAGACCTTCTTGACGGACTCGAAGCTGGCGGCGTCGGTAAATACCTCCACGACGTCTTCATCTTCGGTAACGTCTTCTGCGCCCGCTTCCAGGGCCACTTCCATTATCTTGTCCACGTCCACAGCCTGTCTCTCAAAGGAAAGGTAACCCTTTTTACTGAATATCCAGGCCACGCTGCCCGCCTCGCCGAGGTTCCCGTTATAGCGCGAGAAGATGTGGCGTATCTCCGCCGTGGTCCTGTTCTTGTTGTCGGTGAGCGTTTCGACGAGTATGGCCACGCCGCTGGGCCCATAGCCCTCGTAGGTGTACTCTTCGTACATCTCGCCGCCTTCCTGGGCGGCCGCGCCGCGTTTTATCGCCCTTTCAATGTTCTCCTTGGTCATATTCTCCGACTTTGCCTTGAGCACGGCAACCCGGAGACGGGGGTTGGCCTCTGCGTCCCCGCCGCCCGTCCTTGCAGCGGTGGTAATCTCTTTGATAATCTTGGTAAAGATCTTGCCCCGCCGGGCATCAGCGGCGCCCTTCTTGTGCTTAATGGTGCTCCACTTGCTATGTCCGGACATGGTCCCCTCGGGAAAGATTAGTGGTGGGCAGTACAGGAGTCGAACCTGCGACCTCTGGTATGTGAGACCAGCGCTCTAACCATCTGAGCTAACCGCCCTTTTTCCTTATAGTATAATGAACACCGAATCAAAGTCAATACAGACCTGCGGCCTAAAAGGCATGTCGGCAGCGACTTTGCGGACAAGTCATGCGCGGACGCGTTGCGCCCCCGGTCCGCTCCGTGGGATACTACCACCTGGCTGGAAGCTGCTCATGGAGAGTGGAATGAGAAAGGGCGGAGTGGCCGGCGCCCCGGAAATCGTTGAGATGCTGCGGGCCCTAGGCGACCCGGAAAGGGCCGGGGCCATGCAGAGATATTTCAAGACAGGCCCGGGTGAATACGCGGAGGGCGACCCTTTTCTCGGCATCACCGTGCCCCAGGTAAGGAAACTCGCCGCCCGGCTCGGCCAAGTGGGTCTTCCCGAAACGTTGAGGCTCCTCCGGTCGCCCATTCACGAGGCGAGGCTCCTCGCCCTGATCGTCATGTGCAGCGCGTACGAAAAGGCGGACGGGGACATAAAGGAGTCCATATTCCGCGCATACCTTGCGAATACAAAGTTCATCAATAACTGGGACCTCGTAGACGTTTCCGCGCCGAGGATCGTGGGGGCGCATCTGGCCGGTTGCGGAAGTCGCGACATCCTTCGCCGCCTGGCCGCCTCAAAGCTCCTCTGGGAAAGGCGGATCGCCATCATAGCCACCTTTTATTTTGTGCGCAGGGGAGAGTATGCGGATACCCTCGATATAGCGCGCCTGCTCCTCGACGACCGGTCCGACCTGATACACAAAGCGGCAGGATGGATGCTCAGGGAGGTCGGCAAGCAGGACCGCGAGGCCGAGGAAGCCTTTCTGAAGACCTATTGCAGACGCATGCCGAGGACGATGCTGCGGTATGCCATAGAGAAATTTCCCGAAGCGGTAAGGCGGCAATACCTTAAAGGCGAGATCGCATGAGCGGGGGTCGTGGCCCGGTGCGCCCAGCGAGCCCCCGCAGTTCCTTAAGTTTTGGCAGTCCGTAGCGATAATCCGTTGAGACGCCGTAATTATACGTCCGATCCGGCCGGGGAAGGGCCGGGTGCGGACCTTGGCCAAGCCGGGGGGTAGCCCCGCTGGAGGAGAAAATGGACGTCAAGTTTATCAACCCTTTCGTCGCAGCCACCCAAACGGTCTTCAAGACCATGCTCAATATCGACCTGCTCCTGGGAAAACCGAGCCTTAAGCAACAGAGGACGACATCTGCCGACGTGACGGGCATCATGTCCATGGTGGGGGACAAAAAAGGGACGATTGCCCTCTGTTTCAAAGAGAAAGGGGCGCTTTTCGTCTTCAACAGCCTTATGGGCGACAATGTGTCCGCCATATCGGCTGAAGTCGTCGACGCCATAGGCGAGCTTACCAATATCGTCTCCGGCCAGGCTCGGAAGGAGTTCGAGAAGAGCGATATAAACCTGAAGGCATCCATCCCTATGGTCGTAGTAGGGCAGGGCGTCGAAACAAACTTCATCACGAGCGTTCCGATAATCACGCTGCCTTTCACCTTCTCCGTCAATAATGGAGTGGACGAGCCGTTCAACCTGGATTTTTCGTTCGAATAGACGGGCTGACCGGGAAAGGGAAGGTATCGTAAGCCGCTGCCCCGTTGTCGAACCATCGACGTTCCGCCATCGAATATGTGTTGCAATCTTTCTTTCAATGTGGGAAAAGAATATGGGAGTTGACCCGGCAGCTTTTGCCGTGTCACAAGGAGGTAGGAATGGTGTGTCGCAGCAGGACGTGGCAGGTTGCGTCGTTGCTCGTTGCCCTGGCGTCGTCGGCCCCTTCGGCCCGGCGCTGGCCGGTGAGGGCCGCGATGGGCAGACAGGCGGCCCGGCACCGGCGCCCCCTCCCGTGATCGACGTACAGCGGGACAGTGAGAAGACCGTTTATACGATCGGAAGCTCTCCCAAGGCCAAAGGAAAGACAGATAAAGACAGGTCATGGGATATGCTCAACAATGTGCTGATCGACGCGAGAGGCGTTAATGGAAAAAGGCCGGATAATAATCGTTGATGATGAACAGGGCATCCTGGACACCCTCAGCGAGTTCCTGAGGGCGAAGGGTTACGAGGTAGACCCTTTCGCCGACGCGATCAATGCGCTGCCTGCCCTGAAGAACAACGGCTACGACGTCCTGATCACCGATATCAAGATGCCGAAGATCGATGGGCTTCAAATCATCAATTTCATTCAGAAAGAGTATCTCAACACCCTTGGTATCGTAATCACGGGGTACGCCAGCCTGGAAACGGCAGTGGCCGCAATGCGCTGCGGCGCCTTCGATTACATCAGCAAGCCGTTTAAGTCGGAAGACGTGCTTGCGATCGTCGAGTCGGCCATGCAGTACGCGAAGCTGCTTGCCGGGGACAGCATACCGAAAAAGCTCACCTCCAAGGCGAACCTGCTGAGGCGGTTCTCGGAAAGCCGCGTGATCCGCGAGAACACCATGCTCCGCAGCTTCCTCAAAGACAAATACAAGTTCGAGAACATGATAGGCGTGAGCCTGAGCATGCAGAAGGTCTTCGAGCTTATTGAGAAGGTGGCCGACACGAACGCGACCGTGCTGGTTACCGGGGAAAGCGGGGTAGGCAAGGAGCTTGTGGCAAGGGCCATCCACTTCAATTCTTCCAGGAGGGATAAGCCCCTTGTCGTAGTCAACTGCGGCGCCATCCCTGAGACCCTGCTCGAAAGCGAGCTTTTCGGCTACGAGAAGGGCGCCTTCACGGGTGCGGTCGCCACGCGCCTCGGCAGGTTCGAGCTGGCCGACGGCGGGACGATCTTCCTGGACGAGATAGGCGACATGAGCTCCAGCCTCCAGGTCAAGCTGCTGCGCGCCATACAGGAGAGGACCTTCGAGCGCATAGGCGGGAATAAGACAATCGACGTGGACCTGCGCATCATCGCTGCCACGAACCGCGACCTGGACGGGATGGTAAGGGAGGGCAAATTCAGGGACGACCTGTATTACAGGCTCAACGTCGTCCCCATCCACATCCCGCCCCTGCGCGAGCGCAAGCAGGACGTCCCCCTGCTGTATGCCCATTTTCTCGAAAGGTCGAACGCCATGAACAACGGCGCCGTCGATGGTTTTTCCGACGAGACCATGGAGGTCCTGCTCGATTACGACTATCCCGGGAACGTGCGGGAGCTGCAGAACCTGGTGGAGCGGCTCGTTGTCCTGAGGAAGAGCGGCATCATCAAGATCGAGGACCTGCCGGAGAAATTTTACCTCCCGCAGCAGAAGAGGGAGCAGACGGGATTCGACCTCGCCCGCGGCTACGATACGCTCGTCTCCGAGTTCGAGCAGAACCTCATATTAAAAGCGCTCGACGAGACGAACGGCGTCAAAAGCAAGGCCGCCCAAATCCTCAGCATGAACAGGACTACGCTGATAGAAAAGATGAAAAGACTGGGCATCGCGGATTAAATCCAGACAAAAAGAAGAAACTCCCCGGCCATGCCGCAAATGTGTCACAAACGATAGACGTCGGTCAGGCTGACCCGTTTCCCCGGTGAAGTCAGAATGTTCTCGAATCCGGCTTCGTGCAGCATAGTTTTGCAGTCCCGGATGTCCAGCCCGCGATGCCCGGCAGTATCCTTCTCCGTGTCTCTGGGGTTGGCCCCGGTCTCCGCGAAGACCGTGTTCGCCCCGGCGGTGATGCCCAACAGGTTGGGCTCATGGACCCCGATGCATCTCGTTTCGGAACATGCCAGGGTCGCCATGGCAATCACGGCTGTTACCTGCGCCAGCCTCAGTTCCGAAATCTGGCCGTACGGAGACAGCGGGGCCGACGGAATATAGACTCGCCTCATTGCGGCGTGCTGGACGCATCCGTATTCGATCCCGACGAACATCTGCTCTATGAGTTCCTCTGTGGTATGTTCCGGTCCTATCGGCTCGCAGCAGTAGTAAAAGTCCAACCCGGCGTCCTTGATGGTCCGCATAGTCGCCTTTCTCCGCTCGGGGTCGAGCGACGTGTCGATGCCTTCCCGCAAGCGGCAAACATGATAAGCCCCGTCTACGCCCGCCGCTTTCAGGTCGCGCGCCTGGGCTTGATCGAAGTCGCCGATGTTGACCACAATCCCCGTTTCCCGGGGGATGCGCTCACGCACGCTCCGCACGACGCGGATCAGCCGCTCAAAGTCGAACGTGTGCATCGTCATCAGGAAAAGGGCGTAGAGGTCTCCGGAGGCCGTCAACTCGCCGGCCCTATGTAAAACGTCCTCGTCCGTCATAACGCTCGGCTCAAATACAGTGTGACCCTCGCCGAAACTGCAAAACTTACACTTGCCAGGACAAGCCGCGATCTCGATGCCGATCTGGGCAAGGACAATGCCTCCATTGTCGAACCGTCGCCTGGTTACCGAATCACCCACGGCGCGTAAGACGGCCGCCTCGAACGACCTTTCCGGCAATTCCAGAAGAAAAGCGCACTCCGCCCTGCCTGGGGCGCGGCCCTCCTGCGCCCGGTCGAGAATTCCAGCAACTGTCGCATGAATCTTCATTCGTATCTCCTTTATGCCGGCAACTAACACCTGGCGTTGTCCATCCCTTATTGTGATACCACTTCCTGGTTGGCACAGCAACAGGAAGGCGAAACCCGTATTGCGACAAGGCATGGCGGGAGGGTACGCCTATAATTGTCTACCCCCTGTCAAAACCGTGACGGAACCATCTGGAGCCCGCCCGCCGTTTCCCGCAAATCTCCTTTCATTTCAAGCAAGTCCCCTCAAACCTGAATTTTGGTACGCGTTTTGCTTAGGAAGCCTTCATGCAATCTTCAGAGACACAACTGCTCAAGAATGCGTTCCAGGAATTCGTAAAGGCATCCGACTCACTCAGCGGTTATTACCTCGTGCTGGAAGAGCGGATAAAACGCCTCAACGAAGAGGTCAACGAGAAGAATAAAGAGCTGGAGAAGGCTAAGGAATACTTTTACAACATCCTCAACTCGCTGCCTGTAGGGGTCGTCGTGCAGAAGGGCGAGTCGGTCCTTTTCACCAACAGGGAGGCTGAAAAATTCGGATGGGCCGAGCTTTCCGGCCAGCTCAACCGGGCGGGTTCGCTCATAGGGGAGGTCAAAAACGGCAAGGGCTTCTTCCGGTGGCGGAAAAGCGGCCTGACGAACGGCTCGGCCGGCAAGGACGTGATCGTCCTGGAAGACGTAAGCGAAATCCAAAGGATGAAGGAGCGTTCCGAGAGGGACGAGAGGCTCCGGGCAATGGGGGAGATGGCCGCAAGGATCGCCCACGAGATAAAGAACCCCCTTGGGTCGATGCAGCTCTTCCTTTCCATGATACTCAGGGGCGAGGTCGGCGACAAGGAAAGGGAATATGTCAATTCGGTGATCTTCGGCGTCAACACCATCGACAGGATAATCAACAACATCCTTTCGTACACGCGGCCCAAAACCCTCGTCCGGAGGGAAGCGCTGCTTTCCGCCATAGTGAAAGAGACGCTCGATTTCATGGGCATCTCCGTCGTCAAAAAGAACATCAGGATAGGTTTTGCGAGCGAATTCGACGAGAAGACCTGGTTCGACCCGGACCTTCTGAAGCTGGCGCTCATGAACTTTATAAGCAACGCCTTCGAGGCCCTGCCGGAGAACGGCTCCCTCGACGTTGCGATAAGAGAGGAAGGGGCATACGCGTCGGTTGCCCTTGCGGATAACGGCGTGGGGATGGACGAGGAGACCAGAAGGAGCATATTCAACCCCTTCTTCACGACGAAAGACAAAGGCGTGGGCCTCGGCCTTTTCATAGCGCACAACATCGTGAAGGCGCACGACGGCTACATAGAGGTGGAGTCGGCGGAAGGGAAGGGATCGACCTTCACCGTCTACCTTCCCAAAGGACAGTCATGAGAAATATCCTTGTTGTCGATGACGATTACCACATGCGCATGGCCCTAACCGAGGCGCTTTCCAAGGCAGGCTATGACGTCTGCGCGGCTGAGGACGGAAGGGTCGCCATGGAGTCCATGAAGAAATCGGTTTGCGACCTCGTCATCACCGACGTAAAGATGCCCTATGTCAACGGGATCGACCTGCTGGGGCGCATAAAAAAGGAGCACTGCTCCCTTCCCGTTATAGTTATAACCGCTTACGGTACTGTCCAGCACGCGGTAAACGCGATCAAGGAAGGGGCGTTCGACTACATACAGAAGCCCTTCGATACGGACACGCTCTATGAAGTCGTGCAACGCGCCCTCGGGCTCGAAAGCGGGCGGATCGTCTGCGTCTCCAGGATCATGAAGGACCTGCTCGTGCGGGCGCAGCAGGTTGCGCGCTCGGACGCAACTGTCCTCGTCGCGGGTGAGAGCGGAGTAGGCAAAGAGCTGATCTCCAGATATATCCACGAAAACAGCGACCGGGTAGATATGCCTTTCGTGGCCGTAAACTGCGCGGCACTGCCGGAAAACCTTCTGGAAAGCGAGCTTTTCGGATACGAGAAGGGCGCCTTTACGGGCGCGATTGCGCGGAAGCCAGGCAAGTTCGAGCTTGCGGACAAGGGCACCATCCTCCTGGACGAGGTCACTGAGATGGACCTCAGGCTCCAGGCAAAACTCCTCCGCGCGCTTCAGGAAAGGGAGGTCGAGGTAATCGGCGGGAAACTGCCCAGGAAGGTCGATGTAAAGGTAATCGCGACGACGAACAGGAACCTCACGCAGCTCGTCGAAGAGGGCAAGTTCCGCGAAGACCTTTATTACAGGCTGAACGTCTTCCCCATCACGGTGCCGCCTCTGCGCGAAAGAAGGGAGGACATACCGGAGCTTGCAGCCAACCTATTGAAGAAATACGCCCGAGGCGCAGACACGCGCATCGAAGAAGAGGCGATGTCGCACCTGATCTCGCGCCGGTGGAGAGGCAACGTGCGCGAGCTCGAGAACGTGATAGCGCGGGCGTGCATCCTTTCCGACTACAGGGTCATCAAGCTGGCGCACCTCCAGGAGCCGGGCGACGAGAGGGCCCAGGTGCAGCCCTCGCAGATAGAGACGGTCGGCTCAGTCAGGCAGATGGAGATGAAGCTTATCCTGGAGGCCTTAAAGACGGTGAACGGGAACAGGACCAAGGCCGCCTCCGTCCTGGGAATAACGTCCAGGACGCTGAGGAACAAGATAAGGGAATACCGGGACCTCGGTCTCGCAGTGCCTTAAACGGGAGCGACCATGGGCATGATCGACCTGATCGAAAAAGCACTCGACATCAGGGCCTTCTATCAGAGGGTGCTGGCGACCAACATCGCCAATGTCGAGACGCCGGGGTACAAAGAGAGGGAGCTGGACTTCAAGACGGAGCTGGACAGGCTTGCCGACGACAGCACGGGAAGCGCAATCCGGGTAGGCGAAAAGACGGAAGGCGCGGGAAGCAGCGCAGTGGATGATAATACGGTGGTTATCGAAGGCCAGATCGTCAAAATGACGGAAAATACTTTGATGTTCAATTCCCTGGTCCAGCTCATAAACAAGAGATTCTCGATGATTCGTTACGCGATCAACGAGGGGAGGAAGTAGCATGGATATGCTCGAGATCCTGCGTATAAGCTCGTCCGGCATGAGGGCGCAGAGGACCAGGATGGAGGCCATCGCCACGAACCTGGCGAACGTAAACTCGACGAAGAGCGACGAAGGCGGGCCGTTCAGGAAGAAAGAGGTCGTCTTCGCCACCAGCGACGTATCGGAAGGCAGCACGTTCGGCTCGGTTTTAGAGAAGAAGCTCGAGGGCGTTAAGGTCGACCAGGTAATCGAGAGCCAGAGGCCCTTCGAGCGGACTTACGACCCCTTCCATCCCCACGCGGATAAAGACGGCTATGTCTCCATGCCCAACGTAAACGTGATGGAAGAGATGTCCGACATGGTGTCGGCGACGAGGGCCTACGAGGCCAACGTCAACGTGGCGGGAAGCGTTAAGCAGATGTTCATGAAGTCTTTGGAGATAGGCCAGTAGGAGACGCCATGAAGGTAGAAAAGCTCGTATTGGACGACTTCTCGAAGCAGCAGACCGCCAAGGCGCAGAAAGCGGAAACTTCCTTTTCAGACATACTGAAAGAGTCCATCGACAAGGTTTCGGAGCTTGAAAAGGAAGCCGGCGTCCAGACGGAAAAACTGGTGAAAATGGAGAGCCAGGACGTCCATAACACCATGATCTCCGTTCAGAAGGCAGACCTCACGTTCCAGATGATGATGCAGATCCGGAACAAAATAATCGATGCCTATCAGGAGATCATGAGGATGCAGGTGTAAAAGGTGGATACGGTTTTCGATAATATCAGGGGTCATCTGAAGACCATACCGAAAAACAAGCTCTACCTTTACGTTATGCTTCTGCTCGGCGGCATAGGTGCTGCCGTCATCGGCCTTTCCTTCATCGAACGGGAAGAGTATCAGCCGCTTTTCATAGGGTTGACTACCGAAGACGCCTCCAACGTAGTGTCGAGGCTGAAGGAGCAGAAGATACCCTATAAGCTGGGCGCCAGCGGGACGACCGTTTCCGTGCCCAAGGAAAAGCTGTCCGACGTCAGGCTGGTCCTCGCCTCCCAGAACGCGCTTCCGGGCGGAGGAGGGGTGGGCCTGGAGCTTTTCGACAAGACGAATTACGGCATGACCGAGTTCATGCAGACCGTCAACTATAAGAGGGCCATACAGGGAGAGCTGACCAGGACCATCAACCAGATGCCCGAGGTGAAGGCCTCCCGCATACACATAGCTATACCGGAGAAGTCGCTTTTCACGGAGAGGGAAAAAGAGGTCACGGCCTCGGTGTTCCTGAAGCTGAAGCCGGGCAGGGACCTTTCCAGGGAACAGGTGGCCGCCGTCGTGCAGCTCGTTGCGGGCAGCATAGAGGGACTCAAGGCGGACAACGTAGTCGTCATTGACTCTTCCGGTAAGGTACTCCATAAGAGCGGCGAAGGCGACTCCGGACTGGTGCTTTCCGGGCAGCAGTACGAGCTGCAGAAAAGCGTGGAAAAGAAGATAGAGGATTCGGTCGCCTCGATGCTCCAGACGGTGCTGATGAGCAGCAGGTCGATCGTCCGGGCGAGCGTCGATCTCAACCTCCGCAAAGTAGAGAGGATGGAGGAAGAATACGCCCCCGACAAAAAAGTTGTGACGCAGGAAAAGAAGACGAGAGAAAAATCAGTCAACGGCAAGCCCAAGGCCGGCGGGGTGCCGGGGGCAGCGGCAAGTCTCGCGGCTGCGGCTGCAAAGACGCAGAAAGACCATAAACAACACGAGGAGTCTTCTTCGACGATAAGCGAAACCGAGCGCGAGGACACACAGACGGGCTACGAGGTCAGCAAATCGGTGCGGAAGATCGTCGAGCCCTTCGGTGACATAAAGCGGATATCCCTCGCCGTACTGGTAGACGGAAAATATGAAAAGGTGAAGGGAAAGAACGGCGAAGAGCTGAAGTACATACCGAGGACGCCGCAGGAGCTGAGCAACATCAAGAATATAGTGGCAAGGGCGGCCGGCCTCAACGACGAGAGGGGCGACAAGGTCGAGGTCCTCAATATGCCCTTTGAAGTGGAGGTCATTCCCGAGGAGAAGACCCTGCTGAAACCCGAGAACAAAGAGCTGGCGCTCGGC
Source organism: uncultured delta proteobacterium (assembly GCA_963810935.1). GTDB lineage: Bacteria > Desulfobacterota > Syntrophorhabdia > Syntrophorhabdales > WCHB1-27 > CAWEPK01. The sequence goes on from CAWEPK010000008.1 coordinate 64,376, forward strand.
CTGGGGAAATATGTGTTCTACCTGGTGATAGTGCTCTGTGTCTTCATGTTCGCGCTGAGGCCCATGTTCGGCGCCATGAAGGGCAAGGGCGGCCCTGGCGCTGTTCATGTCAAAGACGTCTATGTAAAGGCCCCGGTCGCAGGCGCTGTTGCCGCCGCCGCAATACCGGCCGTGGAAAAGGCGCAACCGGCGCTCTCCGAAGCGCTCAAAGATAAGGCACTCGTCGGCTCGATAATTCATGAATGGGTAAAGGAGAATGCGTGATGGAAGCTGCTGAAGACCTTTCGGGAGTAAAAAAGGCTGCAATACTTTTGCTTACAATGGACGAGGATCTCTCGAAGGAGATTATAAAGGACCTCGACGACGAAGATATAGAGGCGGTAGGGCAGGAGATATCCAAGCTCCGCATCATACCCGGCGAAGTCGTCCACAAGGTCCACGACGAGTTCACGAAGAGGGCCGATTTGACGAAGAAGAATATGATCGGCATGGAAGACAAATTCAAGCTGCTCGTGCAGAGGAGCCTGGGGATAGAAAAGGCGGAGATGTTCCTCGGCAATATAGAGGCGAGGAAATCGATGCCGGGTGAGTTCCTGAGGACCGCTGATGCAAAAATGCTCGCCAACGTGCTGCGTGGGGAGCACCCCCAGACCATCGCCCTGGTCCTGTCGATGCTCAACGTCAAGAAGGCGCATGAGCTTGTCAGCCATCTTCCCGACAAAGTCCACTACGACGTCCTCACCCGGATGGCGTATCTCGAAAAGGTGGACAGGAAGATCATCAAGGACGTAGAGAACGTTCTAAGGGAACAGCTCGAAACTTCCGGCACCGTGGAAGGCAAGCAGCTCGGGGGTGTAGAGGCGGTGGCCGGCATAATCAACCAGATGGACAGGAAGATAGAAACGGAGCTGCTGACGAAGATCGAGGAGCACGACGCGGCCCTCGCCGAAAAGATAAGGATGCTCATGTTCACCTTCGAGGACATCCTGAGGATCGAAGACCGCGGCATGCAGACGCTGTTGAAGGAAGTCACCACCGAAGAGCTGGCTCTGGCGCTCAAAGGCGCATCCGACGCGATCACGGAAAAGATATACAAGAACATGTCGGAAAGGGCCTCCGGTATGCTGAAGGAAGACATGGAAGCAATGGGCCCCGTCCGTCTCTCCGACGTTGAGCGGGCGCAGGCCAAGATAGCCATGGTAGCGAAGAACCTCGAATCCGAAGGCAAGATTATGCTCGTGAGGGGCAATGAGAGATTCGTGTAGGCATTCCGCACCCTTCAACTTCGACGACCTCTCCCAGGAAAGGAAGAAGCGGGCCGAAAGACCGTTCGTGGCCCTTTTCAATCCGGAGGAGGCGGAAGCCGTTGAAGAAGAGCCGGAAGAGCAGCCCTTAACCGTCGAGGAACAGGCCAGGAAGGTCTTCGACGACGCGTACGTGGAGGGCGAAAAGGCCGGTCACGAGATGGGCATGAGGCGGGCCGAGCTGGTCGCAAAGAGGCTGGAAAAGCAATTGAACGAATTGACATCGTTCAAGAAGACCCTCGAAGAGAAGTACGAAAAGCTGGCGGTCGAGCTGGCGCTCCTCTTCGCTGAGTCGCTCGTCCTGAAGGAATGCGAGGCGAACAGAGATCTTATGGTAGGGATGATGAGGAAGGCGCTTCAGGCGTGTGAGGAAAGGGGCGAGATCATAATACGGGTAAGGAATGAGGACCTCAAGCATATAGAAGGCATCAACCAGGCCAACGTAAGGGTGATTAGCGACGACGCGCTCAAGGAGCCGGGGTTCGTGATAGAGACGTCCCTGGGCGACATAGACGGGAGGATCGCCTCCCAAATCGAAGAGCTGAGAAACGCGCTGGTGGGCTATGTCGACGCATGAGGGCCTCCTGGAAGACGTAAAAGGGAAGCTCGCCGGCATATATCCCTACAGGATATATGGAAGGGTAAGCCAGGTGGTCGGCCTCGTTATAGAGGGCAAAGGCCCGCTGTCGTCCGTGGGCGACTCCGCCCTGATTTATCCCCTGGACGATTCAGCGCCCATCCACGCGGAGGTGGTCGGTTTCAGGGACGGGAAAACGATGCTCATGCCCCTCGGCGACTTACGGGGCATAGGCATAGGATCGAGAATACTGGCGAGAAAAAGCACGGTGAGCGCCCGCGCAGGAAGTGGGCTGCTGGGCCGCGTCATCGACGGGCTGGGCAACCCCATGGACGGGAAAGGGCCGCTGGACGCCGTCGAATCCGTACCGATCCACCAGGACACCACCAACCCGATGAAAAAGCGGCGCATCCGTGAGCCCCTCGACATGGGAGTGAGGAGCATCAACGGCTTGCTCACATGCGGCAAGGGCCAGAGGATGGGCATCTTCGCAGGGTCGGGAGTCGGCAAGAGCGTGCTCCTCGGCATGGTGGCTCGCCATACGGAGGCACAGGTCAACGTCATAGGGCTCATAGGAGAACGGGGCAGGGAGGTACGGGAATTCATCGAGAAAGACCTTCAGGACGGCGCCGGCCACTCAATAGTCGTTGTCGCAACCTCGGACCAACCCCCCGTCATAAGGGTAAGGGCCGCCTTCCTGACCATCGCCCTGGCGGAATATTTCCGGGACCGGGGAAACGACGTGCTCCTTCTCATGGACTCGCTTACGCGCTTCGCGATGGCTCAGAGGGAGATAGGGCTGGCCATAGGCGAGCCTCCTACGTCGAAAGGCTATCCGCCGAGCGTATTTTCCCTGCTTGCAAAACTACTGGAGAGGGCGGGAAACGGGGAAGGGCAGGGTACCATGACGGCCATCTACACAGTACTGGTCGAGGGTGACGACCTGGACGACCCTATAGCCGATGCTGCCAGATCGATCCTGGACGGCCATATCGTGCTGTCGAGGAAGCTGGCAAACGAGAACCAGTATCCGGCGGTTGACGTGCTGAAAAGCATCAGCCGTATAATGAAGGACATCGTTCCGGCCGAGCAGACGGGCTATGCGGGCAAGTTGATCGAGATCCTGTCGGAGTATGAGAGGGCCGAGGACCTCGTCAATATAGGGGCCTATGTTTCCGGCAGCAACAAAAGAATAGACTACGCGCTTTCCATGATGGAGAAAGTTAGGCTCTTCCTGAGGCAGAAAGCCGACGAGAGGGCCACGCTTGAGAATACGATGGACAGTATGAGGATCCTTTTCTGTGCCTAGCTTCCATTTCCGTTTCGACAGGTTGATAGAAGTGAAGGAAAAGCTCGCGGAGCACAAGCAGCGGGAGATGGAGATAACGGCCGCAGAGGCGGTGGCGCTCCAGCAAGAGGCAAGCTCCATAAGCAGGCAGATATCCAAACACTACGAAGAAATGGAATCGTGCTGCGTAAAGGGTGAAGAGTTCTCCATGTTCCTCGGGTCGGTACGCTACCTCGATATGCAGAAGGCCGCGGCCCTCAAGGAAAAAGCAAACAAAGAAGCGCGGGTCGATGTGCTCAGGGCGGAGCTTTTGGGCCTCATGGTCGAGGTTAAAGTGCTCGAGAAACTGAAGGTCAAGGCATATCGGGCCGCAAAAAAAGTCATTGCCAGGAAAGAACAAAAGATCATGGACGCCATGGCTGCGCGTTCCTCGGACCCTCAAAACGCGGGCGCCCTGCTCCGGTAGACATCCCCATCTCCAAACTCGCAACTCTCTGAAATGCAGGCGGAAAATTCTTCCCCGCTCGGAATATTTTTCCACAGCCGCGCTTTCCGGAAACAGGCGCGCTGCTCCGTTTTCCCGCACAGACAGGGCTTTGTTGCACGTGGCACGCTTCTTGTTTAAGAAGCAGTTATGGAACAGACCCTCATGAGTCTGATCAATGCAGCAGCCAACGTCGAGACAACCACTGCGACGAGCCAGGCATTCTCTTCGTCGGGCGCGGGAGGACTCTTCGCCGATCTGCTCAGCAAGGCAGTCAGTGAAGGCGGCAACGCCGCTGCAACCTCCGCCTCGGATGCCAATGGGGCGAAGACGCCCTTCGACCTCGCCGAGCTACTGGCCGCCCTTGTCGGCAAGGGCGGCAGCGACCTCTTCGAAGCGCTCCAGTCGGCTTCGGCAAAAAATGTCACAAGCGGCGTCACGGAAACATCGGACGTACGTGCGAGGGCGAGCGCTGCCTCAAACGGCGCAGGGGCAACCGGGACGGCGCAGGGAAAAGCTTCGGACACAGTAAAGAGCGGAAGCAGCACAAACCCGGACCTGCAAAACCTCCTTATGGGATTGCTTGCGCTCGTTATGAAGGATAGCGCAGGGACCGCAGAGACGTCAGGCACGACAACGGACGAAGACACCGGCGACGATAAAACGGCAGCGGACGCGGCGGCGGCATCTCAGACGGCGGACGCAACGGCGGCCGGCGATAAATCGAAGCAGGACGGCCAATCGATCCTCCAGGCCCTCGGTCTCCTGCTCTTCGCCGCCCTCGAGGCGGCCGGGGCTGCGCAGAACGGGGCCGTAGCAGTGGGCGGACAGGCCGAAGGCCGGACGCAGGGCGAGACGGAGCAGGCCCAGGGCAATGCGACAAGCGCGAGCCTCCTTGTGTCCCAGGGCCGGACGGGTCTTGCCGGTAAGTCTGCCTCAGGCGCTGTAGAGGCCGGTTCGGCGGGACCCAGCCGGAGGAGACGGACGTCGCGGCGTATGCAGCCGCGGCCGCGCAAAAGTCACCGCCCCAGGACGAACGGACTGCCGCCCCCGGGATGGTGACGGTCTCCACCGCCATCAAAGAAAACGACACAGCTAAAAACAACGTTACGCTGACGATAAATAGCGTGCAGAATATAAACGGCCAGGCGCTGACGGTGGTCAAAGAGTTGGCGACCACGATGGATGCGGGCGGCGGGACAGGATCGGACGGCAACGGGACCGGCAAGGAAAAATCGGCTGACCGTGACGTTTACCCACTGACCCCCGACAACGGCAGCTCCGCAACGAGCGTGTCCGCACAGGAACAGACGTCGCCGGGAACGGCCAATGTGTCGGGCAGCATCGAGAGGTTCGACAAGGTCATCGAGCAGCTCGCGGGCAGAAGCGGCTCACACGACCTGACCGTCAGGCTCACCCTCGATAATAACGAGAGCCTCGTCCTGGGTCTTAAAGACCTCGGCCAGAGCATAACCGTAGACGTCAGGTCCTCGGACCAGGGGATGATCGGCCTGCTGCAATCGCAGAAGGACACCATCATGCAGCACCTCGACAGCCAGGACGTACGCGCGCAGATCGTGATCGACCCCAACGCATACGGAACACCCGATCAGAAGGGAAAGCAGCAAGAGGCAAGGCAAAGGAGTTTTACGCCCCGAAGGCAGCCAAGCGCTACTTTCGGTGCGTTTCTTGAGACATTCGCGTAAAGGAGGAAACAAATGTCAACGGTAGCTTCCTCGACGAACACCGCCAACACAACGAATACCGCAACGAGTTCCAGCAACGCCACTCTCAGCCAGAACGATTTCCTGCAGATCCTGATGACCCAGCTCCAGAACCAGGACCCCTTGGATCCCACGGACACGAACAGCTTCGTACAGGAGATGTGCCAGCTCACATCGACACAGGCGATCACGCAGATGCAGACGGACTTCAGCAACCTCGTGAGCAGCCTCCAGAACAGCAGTATGGGGCAGTGGGCTTCCACGATAGGGGACTACATGCAGGTAAGCAGCACATCGATCTCCGAGGGCGACAAGGTCACGCTGAGCCCGACCGGGAGCTATGACAGCCTCAGCCTTACGCTGAAGGATTCGTCAGGCAACGAGACGACCAAGACGTTCAGCTCCACCGATACGCCGACATATAGCGACACGGACGGAAACTATACGATCGTGAGCGCCAGCCAGACGACTAAGGGCGTATCCACTACATGCAATTACAACGTCTACCGGGTCATATCGGCGATCCAGGGCGGCACGTCGGGCACGTCCCTCGTCGCAAGCGACGGCACGGCCTACGCTACGAGCAGCATAAATCAGATAGTCCAATAGGAGGAGAGGAGGATACCATGCTCAGTTCACTCTATTCAGGCATAAGCGGACTTCTGGCGAATTCGGACGCGCTGGATGTCATAAGTAATAACATATCCAACGTGAACACGGTCGGCTACAAGTCACAGGGCGCCCAGTTCGAGGACCTGCTCTACCAGACCATCGTGGGCGCAAACGGCACCTCCCAGGTAGGCAGGGGCGCCGCTCTGGAGTCGGTAAATACGGACTTCTCGCAGGGGTCCTTCGAGACGACAAACTCCAGCACCGACCTCGCCATCGGCGGGCAGGGGTTCTTCATCGTGAATAAGCCCGACAGTGATACTCCGTACTATACGAGGGCGGGCAGCTTCACGCTCGACAAGAACGGCGACTTGGTCGACGACGCGGGCGATTACGTCCAGGGAAAGAGCATCGACCAGTCGACAGGCACGGCCTATGGCGTAGACGGCAACATCGTCATATCGCAGCAGCCGAGCGAGCCGAAGCCCTCGTCGACGATCGATATGGTCGTCAATCTCGACGCAGGCTCCGCGTGGGCGGGCAGCGCGAGTATTACGAGCGGGTCTCTTGTCACCAACATCGCGGCAGCGAGCGGACATTATCCTACGTCGGGCAATTACAGCGTTTCCGTCACTGGCGCCGCGACCGACGGCTCTTATCCCATCGCGCTCACCCTACCCGACGGCTCTACGGTCTATGGCTCCGCGACGGCCGACCAGAGCGTAAGCGATTTCGTCGGCAATACGAAGGCGGACGGGAGCGGCACTTCGGTCGATACAGGGCTCAGCCTGACTTTCGGCACGCTGTCGTACAGTCCGTCGTTCGCCGAAAGCGGCGTCGTCACTGAGGCGGCTGCTGCGACGGGCGACTCGCCCGGGGCGGGCACATATACGATCACCGTTACGGGCGCAGCGGTAAACGGCAGCTACCCTATCTCGATCCAGATGCCGGACGGGACGACGCTTACCGGGACGGCCGCTAACGGGACCGTGAGCGACCTGGTCGCGACGGGCGGGACCGATACGGGGCTCAGCCTCACGCTTTCCGGGTTGAGCTGGAATGCCGGTACGAGTACGGGCAGCACCGGTACGGTCACAGTCAGCGGGAGCGGCGCCACTGCTTTGGCCATCGGTGGCTTCGACGCCACTTCGGCGAGCTCAATGTCGGCCACGTCTAATTATTCATCTTCGATAACGGTCTATGATTCCCTCGGAACAGCTCACGTCGTCACAGCCTATTTCAGGAAAGACGACTCGAACTCCTCGGGCGCCACGTGGGACTGGTACGTGGAACCGCAGAGCGGCGATTCCATCACGTCGGGCGGTTCTGGGACCCTCACGTTCAACAGCAGCGGCACTTTGATAGCCGGCGGGGCGGCCCAGCCTACGACCTTCAACTTTGCCGGCGCGCAGACGGGACAGGTGGTGAACCTCGTGTTAGGTTCGGCCTCAGGCGAAGGCTCGACAACGCAGTACTCGTCGACTACCTCCTCTAACACGGTCTATCAGAGCCAGGACGGCTACGCGCCGGGCGTGCTCCAGAGCATCTCCGTAAGCCAGGACGGCGTCATATCGGGAAGCTACGACAACGGCCAGAGCCTGAAGCTATACCAGCTAACCCTTGCTGACTTCAGCGACCCGCAGGGCCTTTCTTCGGACGGCGGCAACCTCTACTCTGCGACGCTAAGCTCCGGAGACGCCTACACCTCGGTGCCCGGAGCGGACGGCATGGGGAAGATCAGCGCGAACTCCCTTGAGGAATCGAATGTGGACCTCGCGACCCAGTTCTCACAGATGATTATCGCGCAGAGCGGCTACGAGGCCAACTCGAAAGTCATAACGACGACCGACGAGTTACTCCAGACCCTGATGAACATGAAGACCACGTAACAACCACGGTAAGGGGGGCGGGTGGGCATAGGCCCGTCCGCCCCCCTTTATTTTGCCTGCACGCGTCACGCATGTCCCCCAAGTATCTTCCTATCCCGCAAGTCACGCATGTCAAGAAAGTGACGGAAGTCGCTCCCAACACCAACACCTGAAAGGCCTCGGAAGCACGGACCGCGCCGCGTCTCATCGTCCATATCCCCTTTAATAGAGCGGGTTTACAACGATCTAAGCGCACTGGCATACATATTGCTGTTTCGTGTCCCAAGGAGGATGGTAAATGGCTGAAGCAGAGACACAGGAAAAGGCAGCGCCCGAAGCAACCGAAAAGCCCGCGAAAGGGAAGAAAGGGCTCATCAAGATGCTCATAATCGTGCTCGCAGCGCTGGGGATCGCAGGCGCCTGTGGGTACTACTTCTACGGAAAGAACGCGCTGGCGCATGCCTCGAAAGAGAAGGCCGAGAAGAAGAATGAAAAGGTCGAGGTAGGTCCCATCGTCTCATTGGAGCCTTTCATCATCAATGTCTCCGGCGATTCCTCCAAATACGTCAAGATCTCGGTTGCCCTCGAGCTGAAAAACGAAAAGGGAGTGGAGCACGCAAAGAAGATCACGCCTGTCATCCGCGACGTCATGCTGGGCGTGCTGGGCAGCAAGACACCTGAGACATTCATCGACGTGACCGGGCGGAACGCGATAAAAAAGGAACTCTTCACGACTGCCGACCGGCTCTTTGCGGACAACGGTCTAAAAGCGGTCTACATAACCGACATCGTCATGCAGTAGGAGCGATTAACGTGGAGCAATTACTTTCCCAGGAAGAAATCGACGCCCTTCTCAAGGGGATCTCCGAAGGAGACGTGGAGACGGGGACTGAGGAAATGGAGGCGGAGGCAGAGGGACAGGCCGCAACGGAAGCGGTGCGCGTGCCGGCCACCGCGCAACTCCTCGATTTCGCAAAGTACACGAAGGTCAGGAAGGAGAAGCTGATTTCTCTGGACTTCATAAACGACCGGGTGTCGAAGTCCCTGCGGTCCGCTCTCACGCTGTTCCTCGAGAGAGAAGTCGAGATAAACGTCGGCCCGTCGCAGTACCTCGAATACGGCGAGTTCATCAAGACGCTCCCGCTGCCCACGAATATGAACATCGTCACGACGGACAACCTCAAGGGCTTCTTCATCGTCATCTTCGACACGAAGCTGATCTTCTGCGTCCTCGAGACGGTATTCGGCGGAAGCAGCGTAACGGCGCCGAAAATAGAGGGCAGGGAGTTCACCAAGATTGAGTTTAACGTCATAAAGAAGCTGGTCGATATCGTCTGCACGGAAATGGAGCGCGCCTGGGAGCCGGTCTACGAGATAAGATGCAGTTATTCGAGGTCGGAGATAAACCCCAATTACGTCACAATGGTCTCGATGGAAGAGACGATTGTTATGACGGAGTTCTCCATAGAGATAGCCGACATAGCCGGTTGGATGAAGGTCTGCATACCTTACGGGATACTCGATACGATAAAGGACCACCTTCTGACGACGCCCTCGCGCGAAGACCTGGAGATGAGGCAGAAGTGGATGCAGAAACTGCGCGACCGCGTGAAGGAGGTGCCCCTCAACCTGAGGGCCGTTCTCGGCAAGAAGAAGCTCACCGTCGAGGAGTTCCTGAAGATCAAAAAAGACAGCCTGATCGTGACCGATACGCCCGTGGACGAGCCCATCGACGTTCGCATCGGAAACAAGACGAAGCTCAGAGGCAGCATGGGCATCCATAAGGGCAGCAAGGCAGTCAGGATCGAGCAGATAGTTTATTGAGAGGTGGAAGTGATGGAGCAATTCGCTGAAGAAAAACAGTCCGGCAACGGAGAAGGCCGCGAGATGAGCATCGACAGTCTGCTCGACATCCTGGTCGAGATCTCTGTGGAGATAGGAAGGACGAAGATGCCTATAGGCGAGCTGCTTTCCGTGGGCAGAGGATCGATCGTCGAGCTGAACAGGCTGGCCGGTGAGTCAGCCGACATCTACGTGAACGAGAAGCTCGTCGGGAAAGGAGAGATCGTAGTGGCGAACGAGCGGCTGGGCGTCAGGGTGCTCGAGATAGTGACCCCGAAAGAAAGGGTCCAGAAGCTGGGCTGATGGAAAGCATATACTTTAGCGCTCTCAAGATGTTCTTTGCCTTGGCGGCCATGGTTTTCGCCGCTCTGGTCTGTTATCGCTACATGGGCAAATGGCGGGAGAAGCTTAACCTCAACCTGAAGCCCAGGGGACATCGATACGGGCTGCAGAAGACGGAAACGATCCATCTCGGCTACAGGAAGTTCGTCTCGGTCGTCGAGGTGCACAACCGCGTCCTCGTAATCGGCGTCGGGGACAAAGAGATAGCCCTCCTGGCGGAATGGCAGAACGCGGAGACCGCAGGATGATGAAAGCAGTCCTCCTTGTCATCGTAATGGTCTGCCTGATCGGCCTGCCCTGCGTCTGCTACGCGAAAGCGCATCAAGCAAAGGCGGCCGCCGCTTCCGCGGGACCGACCAAATCCGACCTCTTCGGCTCTCTTATCGGGGCCCAGGGGAACAAGAACCTTCTCAACATCGTCATCGTCCTTACCATCCTGACCTTTGCCCCCGCGATCCTTCTATTGATGAGCTCGTTCACGAGGATCGTCATAGTACTTTCGTTTTTGCGGCAGGCGATGGGCGTACCGCAGCTCCCGCCGAACCAGATCATTGTCGGCCTTTCGCTGTTCCTGACATTCTTCGTGATGGCGCCGACGTACACCCGCATCAACGAAGCGGCGTTCGCCCCGTTCATGAGCGATAAGATCGGCTACGAAGAGTTCCTCGGCCGCTCGTCGCAGGAAATGGGCAAGTTCATGTTGAAGTTCACCAAAGAGAAGGACCTGGCGCTCTTCATGAACATAGGCGGCTTGCAGCGGCCGGCAAACGAGAAAGACGTGCCTTTCAGGGTCATAGTGCCGGCGTTCGCGATCAGCGAGCTGAAGAGGGCCTTCCAGATAGGTTTTCTTCTGTACATACCTTTCCTGGTGATAGATATGGTGGTAGCCAGTATCCTGCTTTCCGCGGGTATGATGATGTTGCCGCCGGTATTCATATCATTGCCGTTCAAGTTAATGCTGTTCGTGCTGGTTGACGGGTGGAACCTGCTTACAGGCTCACTCATCAAAGGATTCTTATAGGGGGATGGAATGAGCCAGGACCTGATCGTCCAGATATTCAGGGACATGTTGAAAACGTCGTTCCTACTCACCGCCCCCTTGCTCGGCGTGGCCCTCGTCGTCGGTCTGGCCGTCAGCATTTTCCAGGCTGCGACGCAGATACACGAGATGAGCCTGGCGTTCGTCCCCAAGGTGCTTGCCATTATGGCCTGCCTTATGTTCCTGTCGCCGTGGATGCTGCACCAGCTCGTATCGTTCACCACCGGCATCATTTCGAACATACCGGTGTATGTGAGGTAGGCGTGATCGACTTAGGCCTCGACGTCCAGAGGTTCATCCTCGTCTTCTTCCGGGTAGTGTCCATGATCTGGCTGCTGCCCCTTTTCGAGTCGAAGAGCATATCGATTGTCTACAAGGCGGCGCTTTCCCTCCTGATCGCCTTCCTGCTGTTCAAGACGGTGCCGATACCCGATATGGGCGGGGACGCCTTCCTGCTCCTGATAGCTATAGGCAAGGAGATGCTTATCGGCCTCTCCGTGGGGTTCATGGTCAAAATAATCTTCGCCATGGTGAGCGCGGCAGGTGAGGTAATCTCGATGCAGTCGGGCATGTCGTTCGCCCGGTCCCTCGACATGACGATGAACGTGCAGACCTCTGTGATCGAGCAGTTGAAGAACCTCCTCGCCATAATGATATTCCTCGCCATAGACGGCCACCATATCGTTTTGAAAGGCATATCGACGAGCCTGAAATACGTTCCGCCGGGCGCGGTCATCATGCGGCCCGGACTTTTCGAGTATATGATCGACGCTACGGGCAAGCTCTTCGGAGCGGCCCTGAAGATCGGGGCTCCGGTCATCGTGACGCTTTTCCTCGTCGAGCTGGCGCTGGGCGTGCTCGCGCGCCTCGTGCCGCAGGTAAACGTCTTCGTCGAAGGTGCTTCCATTAAGATTCTGATCACGCTCACCGTGCTCGCCCTCTCGCTGAACCTGATCGTCCCGGTCATAGCGACGGCGTTCAGGGGGATGGACGGTGAGATGCTCAAGCTTATGAAGCTGATGATATAGGGAGATAAGAGGCTTAACATGCCTGAGACGTTCCAGGAGAAGACAGAGCAACCCACCGATAAAAGGCTTCAGGACGCGCGCAAGAAAGGACAGGTCGCGCAGTCCCCGGAGCTCGCCTCCTGCTTCGTCATCATCTTCATGACGGTCTTCCTTTACTATTCGATGTCCCGGGGCTTCGACAAGATGTTCACCGTTTACAGCCATTACATCCGGGGCGCTAACGCCGACATTACGATATCGAGCGTGCAGGGCATCTTATCCTTCGCCCTCTCGCAGTGGCTTTTCATGGTTGTGCCTGTCTTCGCCCTGCTTATCGCCCTCGGTCTTTTCTCCGGGTTCATCCAGACAGGGTTTATGTTCAGCTTCGAGGCGCTTACGCCGAAACTGGAGACGCTCGACCCCCTTAAGGGGATAAAGCGGCTTTTTTCGCAAAGGTCGTTTTTCGAGATGATCAAATCGGTCATCAAGATAGTCGTCCTCACATATTTCGTCTATTCCCTGTTCACACGGGAGATGCCCGCGATACTCTCACTGAGCGGTCAGGAGACGGGGGCGATACTCCGCTTTGTCGGTCGCTCGGCCTTCGGCCTGACCATGAAGCTGGGGGCCACTTTCCTCTTCCTTGCCGGGCTCGATTACGCGAGGCAGAGGTGGCAGCAGAGGAAAGACCTGATGATGACGCGGCAGGAGATCAAAGAGGAATATAAGGAGAGAGAGGGCAGCCCGCTCGTCAAGTCGAGGATCAGGAGCATCCAGAGGGACGCGGCGCGCAGAAGGATGATAGAGGACGTGAAGAAGGCCGACTTTGTCCTGGCCAACCCGACGAGCCTCGCCATCGCCATACAGTACATCTCGAAGCAGATGCCCGCCCCGAGGGTCGTAGCAAAGGGCGGGGGGTTCGTGGCGGAGCGGATAAAACAGACCGCCAGGTCGGCCGGGGTGATGATCATAGAGAACAAGCCTGTCGCACGGGCGCTTTTTTACACGATAAAAGTCGGGGATTACATCCCGGAGAAGTTCTACGTGATCGTAGCCGAGCTTCTTGCACAGGTCTATAAACAAAGGAACAGGGTGGCAATCTGATGGAAACGATCGTCAGCAAGATACGGGACAAGGGCGACGTCGTAATCGCCGTAAGCATAGTTTTTGTCATTCTCATCATGCTCGTTCCGCTAACCCCCTTTCTAGCCGATATGTTCCTCACCTTGAGCATATCAATCTCCCTGCTCGTCATCTTTGTAGGGATGTATATACGCAGGCCGCTGGACTTCTCGGTTTTTCCTTCCGTGCTTCTCATTACGACGCTCTTCAGGCTTTCCCTCAACATCGCCTCGACCAGGCTGATACTCCTGCATGGCGATGAAGGGCCGCAGGCCGCAGGACGGCTCATCAAGGCGTTCGGCGCATTCATCATAGGCGGCAACTACGTGGTCGGGTGCGTCGTCTTCCTGATCCTGGTAATCATCAATTTCGTCGTTATCACGAAGGGCGCAGGGAGGGTCGCCGAGGTGGCCGCCCGTTTCACCCTGGACGCCATGCCGGGTAAGCAGATGAGCATAGACGCGGACCTCAACGCCGGGCTTATCGACGACGTTACGGCCAGGAAGAGAAGGGAAGGCATCGCGATGGAGGCCGACTTTTACGGCTCGATGGACGGCGCGAGCAAGTTCGTAAGGGGAGACGCCATAGCCGGCATCATCATCATATTCGTCAATATCCTCGGCGGCTTCGCCATCGGCGTGCTCCAGAAAGGCATGGGCATTGGAGACGCCCTGGCTAACTATACGATCCTGACAATAGGCGAGGGCCTTGTCAGCCAGATACCCGCCCTCCTTACATCTACGGCGGCCGGCATAATCGTGACAAGGGCGGCGAGCGATTCAAACCTCGGCAAAGACATGATAAGCCAGATCGTCATGCAGCCGAAGGCGATAGTCCTCGCCTCTGCGATCATCCTTTCCCTCGGCCTTGCGCCGGGCATGCCTTTGATGCCCTTTATGGCCCTTTCGACAGTCACCTTCGCGGCGAGCTACGCCATTAACAAAGCCAAGAAAGAAGAGGCGGCAGCGCTCCCCGCACCGAAGAAAGAGCCTACAGAAAAGGAAGAAACGGTGCAGCCCATCGAGCTTTTGGAGCTGGAGATCGGCTACGCCCTTATCCCCTTGGTCGATGCCGAGCACGGTGGGGAGTTGCTCGACAAAATACGGGCCATAAGGAAGCAGATGGCCCTGGAGCTGGGTATAGTCGTTCCTCCCATGAAGCTGAAAGATAACCTACAGCTAAAGCCGACCGAGTATGTGATCCACATGAAGGGCATAGAAGTCGGGAAGGGCGAGCTGCTTCTCGGCCACGTCCTTGCCATGAGCCCCGAAGGCAACGAAAAGCATGTGGACGGCGTACCTACGAGGGAGCCGGTCTTCAACCTTGAGGCTTACTGGATCAAGGAGAAGGACCGCGAGAAGTACGTCGCAGAGGGCCTGACCATCGTGGACCACCCGACTATCGTCGCCACGCACCTGACGGAGATAGTGAGGAACAACGCGGCGGAGCTGCTCTCCCGCCGGGAGACGCAGAAGCTCCTGGATTCTATCTCCTCGACGCATCAGAAAGTTATGGAGGAGATCAATCAGAACCAGGTGAGCATGGGCGTCATACAGAAGGTCCTCCAGAACCTCCTGCGGGAGCAAGTGTCGATCAGGGACCTCGTAACCGTCCTGGAGGCAATAGCGGACTCCTGCGGCACCATCAAGGACCCGGACATCATAACGGAATACGTCCGGCAGAAGATGGCCCGGAGCATATTAAAGCCTTACCTGACGGACGGCGTACTAAACATAATGCTGATGGAGAAGAGCCTGGAGGAAAAGGTGATCGCCCGTCTCCAGGCGTCCGACGACGGCGGCATCCTGGCCCTCGACCTGGGCTTCGGGCAGAAGCTCGTCGAAAAAATCGGCGAAGAGTCGAGGAAAGCGATGCTCAAGAGCGTCCAGCCGATACTGCTGGTGCACCCGATCATACGCGGGAAGCTGCGGAGGTTCCTTGAAAGGCATATCCAGGGGATCACCGTGATATCGCACAACGAGATCCCGCCGCAAATAAGAGTGCAGTCCGTGGGCGTTGTTAAGATGAGCGACCAATAGGCGACGGAAGCGACATAAGGGCATTGAGGAGCGATAAACGATGCAGTCATTATCCCAGGCAGGCGTGATGAGCAGACGGAGACGGATCGTAGCGGTGACCAGCGGAAAAGGGGGCGTCGGAAAGTCGTCCATCGTGTCCAACATGGCTTATTTGCTGACCGGTATGGGCGAGAGCGCGTACATATTCGATGCGGACCTCTCCCTCGGTAATATCGACGTGATGCTGGGCCTGGTCCCAAAGGTCAACGTGAGGGACCTTATAGAAGGGAAGAAGGTCATCGCGGACGTTGTCGTGGAGGGGCCGTTCGGCATAAAGGTCATCCCGGCGACATCCGGCGTCGCGGAGCTTTCCAACCTGAGCATCGAGGAAAGGCAGATCCTTCTTTCGTCCTTCAGGGAGCTGCCCGATCACGACTTCCTCATAATCGACACGTCCGCCGGGCTTTCGTCGAACGTGATGTATTTCAACGCCATAGCCGACGATATCTTCATAGTCGTCACGCCGGACCCGGCGAGCTTTACGGATTCATACGCTGTGATAAAGGCGCTTCGAGGCAGGACCGGGCGCAAGAACTTCAACATAATTGCGAACCTGGTGCGCGACGAGAAAGAAGCGCTGTCAATATTCAACAAGATCGTGACGGTTGCGGACCGGTTCCTCGACGTCTATCTCGACTTCTACGGGTACATACCCGTGGACTCCAACATAAGCGCGGCGACGAGGAAGCAGAGGCTCTGGGCGGAGGCTTTCCCCCAGGCCGCTGCAACGAAAGCGCTTACAAATATATGCAACAGGTTGGTAAAGTGATGATTCCAAAAGCCTACGCAAAGGCAGACAAGGACCAGCGGGAGAAAGTAATAGAGGAGTTCCTGCCCGTCATCAAGCACCTCGCCTACAAGATGGCGAGGGGGTTTGAAAACGACAACTTCGTTGACGACCTCGTCTCCGCGGGCATCATCGGGCTCCTTGAGGTAATGGAGAAGTACGACCCGAGCAGGGGGGCGAAGCTGAACACCTTCGCCTACCTTCGGATCAGAGGGGCGATGATAGACGAGCTTCGCTCCAGGGACTGGTTCCCCCGAAGCGCAAGGGCCAAGGCGCGAAAAATCCAGGAAGTGTCAAGGAAGCTCGAGCACGAGATGGGGAGGTACCCGGATGAGGAGGAAATGGCCCGGGAGATGAACATGGACCTCGACTCCTACCTTTCAATGATAAGGAGCTGCGGCAACCTCTCCGTAGTTAGCATCGAAGACATGAGCGAGGCGGTGGGGGAGAGCCGGGACAAGGTCATCGGCTACGTCCTCGAAGACGATGAAAGCCCCGAAAAGTACGCCGAGTTCTACGAGCTTGAGAGGATACTCGGCCAGGAGATTGACAGGCTTTCGGAACGCCAGAAGATGGTCCTTACGCTCTATTACCACGAAGACATGAACATGAAGGAGATCGCCAAGACCTTAGGCGTCACGGAGGCGCGGGTCTGCCAGATACACGCGCAGGCGGTTACCAACCTGAGGCCCGCGATGGAGAAGCACTTTAAGGGGGAACGGTCGTATGTAGGGAAGGGCGCTTCTTAAGGAAGCTCTTTCATGTAAAATGGAAGGAAGCTCGACAGGGCGACCAGGCAGCCCAAGGCTATATAGCCGACCCGGAAGCCGACCAGGTCGCCTGAGAGGCCCAACAGGTAAGAGCCCAGGCCGCTGCCTGCGAACAGGCTGAAAGTAAGCACCACCCCCGTAGCCATGCTCCTCATGCTGGTGTTGAATACCCTGGCTATCGAAACCAGTCCAACCGGAAAAAATCCCGTAACGAAAATCACCTGAAAAAAAAGGGCAACGCCGACCATGCCGGCGGAGGAGACCCCCACTGCTATAGTCATCAGGCCGGTAAGGAGCATCATGACGAAAGTGATCTTCTTCAGGCTGAACCTGTCCACCAGCACGCCGCAGAGAATGGCCACCCCAATCCCTCCGAGCCTGGAGAGGCCGAGGGTAGTGCTCGCGTAGGCGACGCTCAAGGAAAGCTCTTTGGTCAGGAAAAGTGGGATAGTGAAGTAAACTCCCCAATATGCGCCCGACGCGCAAATCCAGAGGGCCGCCATGATCCATAGCGAGCGCTGTTTGAAAAGCTCCGCGTGGACACGGGCGGTGGGCCGGACGACTTTCACTTCACGGCCTGCGATGAGGAAGGGAACGGCACAGGTGCAGATGACGAACCCGAAGACGATGAATATCCCCCTCCACGGCAGAAAGTGAAGGATGGAAAGGGCGATGAGCGGGGTGGCGACTATGCTGAAGGACGCGGCGGAATCGTGGATCGCTATCGATTTGCCCCAATGCCTTTCACCGAAATAATCGGTGATGAGCGGCAGGGCGGCCGGCAGGTACACACCCGCTGCCGCGCCTGATACGCAGGCAAGCACGTAAAGCATCGAGATGGAGCGTGCAAAGGGCACCAGGAAGCAGACGGACGCAGCAACGCAAAGGCAAAGGATGATCGACCTCTTGTAGCCGAAAGCCCCGGCAAACATGCCCGCGAAGAAGATGGAGACACCGTAGCCGATCGATTGGAACATGAAGATGCTGCTCGCGCGGGCGTGCGTGATGGCGAACTCATCCTCGATTATCGGCAATAAGGGCGAAAAAATGGCCCTCATGCCGATGTTCATGAACCAGAGGACCCACAGAAGAGAAAGGAACGTGAGCGCTCGACCCCGTAATTCCGCCTTCGATTCCACACCTCCATATAAACACGGACGAGGGAATAAAGGCAAGACTACTTTTCGGGACCGGGGGCTAAACGGTAGGGTGTTATCTGCTCTTTCAAGAAGACGCGGCCGGTGGCGTAATCATAGACCCAGAGCCTCCAGCAGGTCGGATACCAGGTAATAATGGCCGAAGCCGTTCCCGGGAATAGTAGGTGAGAGACCCGGGCCTATCGAAAGGCCCTCCGCGGATGCCCGGGGCGCGCAGACCAGGAGCACCGAAATGTCCTTCGGCAAAGGCGGCTCGTCCGTTGACGTCTTCCCATGCAAGCTTATATATACCCCCGACCTGTCCCCCTCTATCTTTTTTCCAAGCGACTGACCGTCAGTGCCGGAAACTTCCCACAGGATCCACCTCGTCGCCTCCTGCGCAGGTGCGCGCCCTTTCGCTTCGTGGTGGTAGCCGACAACGACGAGGGCAAAGTTTTCCGTCTCTATGTTTCCCTCCGCGTCAAAACAGGGCTCTACCCGGATGCGGACCTTAAAGAGGCCGTGGTCCGCATCATACCAGAGATGGTTGCCCGGAGGACCGGCCGCGATGCTCACCCTGAAGGCGTACAGGTCGCCGTGCTCGCTTTCCCCGGCGCTGCCTCCATGCTGCCCCGGCCCCGGCTGCGTCGCCTCATGCCGGGTGTGCTGCCCGGACTCGAACGAGGCGTAAACCACCGTGATGTCGTGGCCGTTGTAATGCGGGGGCAGGTCCGCCTTGCTCGCGTCGAAGGGCGTGGTGTCGAAGATTATGGGCGCTTTACCGTTCTTATGGCCCCCGCCGAATTGAACGTCCTTTGCGCGGGAGCCCAGCTCGCGGCTTAAGAAGGCCGCCGCCCCGGCAACCGAAAAGAAGGGGAGCGGCCACGAGCACGAGTAATATTAAAAGAATCTTCTTCATATGCATGCCAATATTTAATCGATCATCACCCTGTCGTTCGTTCCTTTCGGTTGCGAAGGCGTAAAGATGGAGATATATTGGAGCTCGCTGCCTGCTACGGCGCGGGTCGCGTGGGCCACACCGCGCGGGCAGGCATGGAAGTCCCCCGCCTTGACCGGGACCCATTTGCCGTTGATGTACATCTCCCCGTTGCCTTTGAACACGTAGATTAACTCGTCCACCGTCGTGTGGATGTGCCTGCCCAGGCCCCTGGTGTCACGGTTCGTCGTCATGACCGCGCTGCTTCGCGGCGACTCGAAAACCGTATCCCCGCGCGATGTCGTCCCTTCTTTCGGGGGATGCGCGGCAAACCATTCGTCGAGATGTATCAATACGGACTCCGGGGGAACTGCATCGATGAGGTGCCTGGCTATGGGCGCCGCTACTGCCTGCCCGAAGAAGAAGACTGCGCAGAGTGCTCCAACGGCCATCATTCGTTTCATTGCGGTTGCCTCCTTTAGCAAGGGGTCTGGAAAGCTTATCAATGCTACCACGCCCGGCCCGGACGATAAAGAGCAATTCGGTCCACCGGGCGGAGGCGGAAGTGCCGAGCGCCCTAAAGTGCGGCTCGCGCCTTTCCGATAACATCGATGGACGGACCCGAGAAGAATTTTCCGGGTCATAGGAAATATTCTCCGGGTGCCCGTGACGCGGGACCGCAAGATACATGAGAAACCATAGCGCGGCTCCCTGGTACGGATCGTGCAATGTCGGTCTCGATGGCACCGGAGGCGAGGTACATACCTGCGCAGCGAGGACGGATGATAGATGTACTAGTGGTCGATGATTCGAGGGTGATGACGCGGATCGTATCGAAGATCCTCGAAAAGGACCCGAACATCCGCGTGGTAGGGGTCGCCGCGAACGGTCTTGATGCCATAGAGAAGATCGAACAGCTCAAGCCCGCCGTTGTCACGATGGACGTCGCCATGCCCGTTATGAACGGGATAGACGCCCTCAAGCATATCATGGCAAACAACCCCGTTCCGATCATCATGCTCAGACTCGCTCTCGCGCGATCATGCAGATATAACCATGGAGGCCCTTAACCTCGGGGCCTGCGATTTCGTTACAAAGGACTTCTCCAACTGGTCGCTGGCCGACAAGGAGAGGGAGCTTATCAGCAAAGTTAAGAACGTTTCCAGGAGCGGGATCAAGCTGCGCCTTCTCGCTTCCGCCCAGGGACGTCCGGTCCCGGAACCTGAGCCCGCACCCAGGCGCGTGCGCACCGGGCGGGAAATCCTCTCCATCGGCGCGTCCACCGGCGGACCGCCCGTCCTCCAGTATATACTCTCCCACCTGCCGGATGATTTTCCCGTCCCTATCGTTATCGCCCAACATATGCCCCGGACGTTCACGCAGTATTTTGCTGAGAGGCTGGACAGGACGTCCCGCATCCGCGTCAAGGAGGCCGAGGACGGAGAGGTCCTGGAGCCCGGAGTCGCCCTGGTTTCGCCGGGAGACACGCATATCACGCTGAAAAGGAAGGGAGAGCGAACGACCGTGCACCTGGTCGTGGACGGCTCTTATATTTACCGCCCCTCCGTGGACCTTCTTATGCGCTCGACGGCCGAGGCCTATGAATCGAGCTGCGCCGGACTGATCCTCACCGGAATGGGCACCGACGGCCTGGCCGGCATGAAGGAGCTGAAATCGAAGGGTGGTTACGTGATTGCCCAGGACGAGGAGACGTGCGTGGTCTACGGTATGCCCAAGGCCGTCGTTAACGCCCATCTTGCCGATGCGGTGCTGCCGACGGAGCGCATACCGGAGGAAATAATCAGGATATTATGAGGGAAAAGCCGATGGGGGATAGGGGAGCAAGGAAAGGTGGATCGGCCACGCTCGACAGGATGATCGCCCGGCTCGAAAGCTCCGACGACTTCGAAAGGGCCGGTATTCTGGAAAAAGCGGCGTCGGCGCCGAGCAGGGAGCTGGTGGAGGCCCTGGCGCTCCTCCTCTACGGCAAGAAAACTGCCCTGCGGATGGACGTGCTCGACACCCTGCGCAAGATAGGAAATCACGCCATAGAGCCGGTGATCGGGCTTCTTTACAGCGAGCACGAGGACGTCAGGGTCTACGGGTGCGAGGTCTTGCAGAGCCTTAAAAATCCCCTGTCCCTTCCTCACCTTGTCGAGATGGCGCATGAGGAAAACGAAAACGTGAAGAACGCAGCCGTCGTCGCCCTCGGCGAGTTCGACGACCCGATGGCGGTAAACGTGCTTCTCGAAGTCCTTCAGGAGGAGGAATGGGCCGCCTTCTCGGCGATTTACAGCCTGGCAAGAATAGGCAGCAGGCGGGCGGTGCCTTCTCTTATGGACGTCTTCAAGAACCGGAGCGAAGAGCTTTCGCTTGCTGCCTGCGAAGCCCTCATGAGTTTTGACGACGAGAGGATAGTCGATGAGATAGTCGGCTTCATCGGCGGCCTCGACCCGGACAAGAAGCGCACGGTCGTGAGGATCGTCATGGAGCACGGGGACGGCCGGATATTCGGCAAGCTGACCGGGCTCATGGGCGAGACGCTCTTGCAGCAACTGCTCGACCTCATTAAACAGCAGAAAGGGAAGTCTACGAAAATCGTCGACCTTCTGGCCTATTTCAAACACCCGGATTCCGTGCGGGCGTTGCTCGACATCCTGAAGGATATGGAGCCGGACGGGGGAGAATACGGCCATATCCTCGACCTCTTTACGGACATGCGTGAAGTATGGGGTCCGGAAATAGAGGAATATCTCTCTGTTGAGGAGTACCGGCTGCCGGTCATCAGGGCATGCGGGGCGGCCCGCTGCCACATAGGCGAGGGCCTGCTCCTTGGTGTCTTCCGCTCCTCGCCGCTCGCCGCCAAGAGGGAGATCATGAAGCAGTTGGGGAGGATCGCCAACGGGAGCGGCAACGTCATCATAAGCGAGGCGATGCGTGACGCGGACGGCCACATACAGGCGGAAGCGGTAGCCATTGCAGGAGACCTGACCATACGCGAGCTGGCGCCGGACGTGCTGCGCATTGCTAATAACGGCTATGCGGACGTGCGGGTCAGGGCATTGGCCGCGCTGATCAGGATAGACCGGGAAACGGCCGTTTCGACGATAGACCGGTTCGTCAACGAAGGCACCACACAGGACAAAAGGACGTATCTGGCAGTCACGGGGTACCTGGACGGCGGCACGAACTTTTCCTTCCTGAAGACGCTCCTCAACGACGGCGACGATAAGGTGCGGCAGGTGGCCGTGAGCGTCGTCGGCAACTACGTGGAGGACGAGCGGTACCTCGACCTCTTCAGAGCGATGCTGGATGGCGGCAACGTGCCGGACGAGATGCTAAAGGTGATAGGAGAGAGGAGGCTGAAAGGTTTCAAGGACGTGCTCCTGAGGATGCTCACAGACCCTCTCCAGCCGCTATGGACCAGGTATCACGCCCTGGCGGCGCTGGGCGCCTTCAGGGACGCTTCGCTCTTCGCGGTTTTTGCGGACTGCCTGAAGGACAAAAACAACCTCATTAAGATAGGCGGACTCAAGGCGTTATCGGCAATCGGCGAGAGGAGGGCCATCCCGCGCATCCGGCCCTTCACTAAGAGCATCGACGAGGACGTAAGGGCGGCGGCTGTAATCGCGCTGGAGCGCCTATCCCGGGCCGGGGGTTTATGCTGACAGACCGGGAATTCATACTCCTGAGAGACTTCGTCTACGAGAAGACCGGCATTTACTTCGCCGAGAACAAGGCCTATCTACTCGAGAGCAGGCTGGCGAACCGGATCGACGAGCTCGGCCTCTCATCCTTCGAGGAGTACCATTATTACCTGAAGTACGGCGGCCTAAAGACGAGCCGGGAGCTGACGTCTCTCTTCGACCTCGTCACCACCAACGAGACCAGCTTTTTCCGGAACATGCCTCAGCTTTATGCCTTCACCACGGTCATTGAGAAAAGCTTCATGAACGGCCACAAGCCCCCGGGCACCGTGCGCATCTGGAGCGCCGGCTGCTCCACCGGCGAAGAACCGTACACGCTCGCCATACTGATGATGGAGGCGTGCGCGCGGACGGGCAGGAACGTGCCCTTCCACGTCTACGGGACGGACATAAGCTCGAAGGCGCTCGCCTCGGCCAAAAGGGCAGTCTTCAACAATTACAGCGTGAGGAATACGGACCGGGCGATACTCGATAGATACTTCACCCAGAAAAATGGCGCGTACACCCTTTCGGACAAGGTGAAGAAGTACGTCAGCGTCGATTTCCTGAACTTAATGGATTCCGAATCTTACCGAAAATATAGGGAGATGGACATAGTGTTTTGCAGAAATGTACTCATATACTTCGACGATAGGGGGAAAAAGAAGGTGATTGATAACCTTTACCAGTGCCTGAAGCCCGGGGGGTATCTCACCATTGGCCATGCCGAGACCCTTCACAATATATCCAGGGGCTTCAAGCCTTTGATATTTCCCGGCACGATCGCCTATCAAAAGGGATGACTATGAAAAAGATCCTGATTGTTGACGATTCTCCGACGATAAGAAAATTACTGGGGTATACGCTCAAGCGCAATAGCTACATTACCGAAGAAGCGGAAGACGGTATCGACGCAATGGAAAAGCTGAGCGGGTCAGAGATAGACCTTGTAATAGTGGACCTGAACATGCCTAACATGGACGGCATCTCCTTTGTGAAGAGCCTGAGAAGCGGTTACTACAACCTGGATGTGCCTGTAATCATGCTGACGACGACGAGCGACGACGAGCTGAGGGAAGAAGCGTACGGTGCGGGCATCAACCTGTTCCTTACGAAACCTATAAAGCCGGAGTTCCTTTTGGATAAGGTCGAAAGTCTTTTGGGCGGAGGCGCCTGATGGAAGAAAGCATATCCGATAAAGACGAAATGCGGGAGATCATAGAGGAGTTCATCGTCGAGGCGAACGAGCTTGCGGAGAAGGCCATCCAGGACGTCGTCGCCATCGAGAACAATCCCGACGAAGAGCTGATCAACAGCATCTTCAGGGCGGTCCACACGATAAAGGGCACGTCCAGCTTTCTCGGGTTCGACACGCTCTCCACCCTCTCGCACAAGCTGGAAGATGTCCTGGGCCTGGTGAGGAAAGGCAACCTTAAGCCCCTGCAGGACGTGACTAACGCCTCTCTTGAGTCACTCGACCTGATCAGGGCGCTCCTCGAAGAGATAAAGGAAACGGGCTCGGAGAAGAGCGATACCGCAGCCGTAACAGAGAGGCTGGAGGCACTGAAGAACCCCGACAAGCAGAAGCTGGGAAAAATCCTCGTCCAGGACAGCGTTATCGAAGTGGACGACCTTCACGTCGCCCTGAACAAGCAGGAGGGCGGGAGAGACGAAAAACTCGGCCAGTTGCTCCTCGAAGACAAAGTCATGACCCAGGGGCAGCTTAATGGCTACCTGAAGAAGCAGAAGACCGGCATGCACAAGGAAGAAAGCACCATCCGGATAGAGGTCAAAAAGCTGGACGAGCTGATGAACCTCGCGGGGGAGCTGGTGCTCGGCAAGAACAGGCTGATCCTGCTCAATAACACGGTCAAGAAGAGCGAAGCCAGGAACAACCTCGCAGACAGTCTGGCCGACATAACGAACTACATGGAGCTGGTCACGAACGAGCTGCAGCTCGCGGTCATGCGGGCAAGGCTCGTGCCGATAAGCAAGCTTTTCAACAAAGTCCCGAGGCTCGTGAGGGACCTGGGCGGCGAGTTCGACAAGGACATCGAGCTGGAGATGGAGGGCGAGGAGACGGAGCTGGACCGCTCCCTGATCGAGGCCCTTCACGACCCCCTCATACATATTATCAGGAACTCGATCGACCACGGCATCGAGAGGCCCGAGGAGAGGGAGAAGAAAGGCAAGCGGGGAAAAGGGCAGCTTACGCTTAAGGCATACAACGAAGGCAACAATGTCCTGGTGGAGATATTCGACGACGGCAAGGGCATAGACGTCGAGGCCGTCAAGAAGAAGGCCCGCGAGAAAGGGCTGATAACCGAGGCCGAGATTGCCACGCTGTCGGCGCGGGAGGCCATGGGCCTCGTCTTCGCCGCCGGACTGAGCACGGCCGCCTCGGTAACCAGCGTCTCGGGCAGGGGCGTCGGCATGGACGTTGTAAGGAACAACGTCGAAAAAATGAACGGCCAGGTCTCCATCGACTCGGAAGAGGGCCGCTGGACGCGCCTGACCCTGCGGCTGCCCCTGACGCTCGCAATAATGCGGGCCCTTATAGTAAGGGTGTTCGACGAGCTGTTCGCGATACCCCTCAACACCGTCACCGAGCTGGTCAAGCTGGACGAGGGGTTGATAAAGTCGGTAGAAAGGAAAGAGGTAATCGTCCTGAGGGACAGGGTGATCCCGGTGGTCGACCTGGCGGACGTCTTCGCGGACGTGCCGCGGGCGGAGGAAGCGGAGGACAAGTACGTCGTCATCTGCAACGTCGGCGACAGGGCGATAGGCATCAAGGCCCGTGCGGTCGAGGGGCAGGAAGAGGTTGTCATAAAACCTCTCGGGACGTTCCTCGGCAACGTGAAGGGCGTGGGCGGCGCAACGATAAGGGGGGACGGCAAGGCGATCCTCATCCTCGACATGTCCGCCCTGATCGATCATATCTCCCTGCATAAGAACGCGTTCAGGAAGATCGCGTAGCGGGAGAATATATACCCGGAAGGAGGGTAGGCGATGAACGAAGGAAAAATCCTGCAGCTCGTGACGTTCAAGCTCGAAAATGAGGAGTTTGCGGTCGATATACTTAAGGTCCAGGAAATAAACAAGATGATCGACATAACCCGCATACCGAACGCGCCGTCCTTCGTGGAGGGCGTGATCAACCTGAGGGGAAAGATCATACCCATCGTCGACCTGCGCAAGCGGCTCGGCTTCGAAGGCAGGGCCTACGACAAATCGACCAGGATAATCGTCGTCGAGCTGGACGCTATGGTGCTTGGCTTCGTCGTCGATTCGGTCTCGGAGGTCCTGAGGGTCTCGGAGAGCACCGTGGAGCCGCCCCCGCCGATGGTGGCAGGCATAGAGTCGGACTACATCGAAGGGGTGGGCAAGCTGGATAACAGGCTCCTTATACTCCTGGAGCTTAAAAAGGTATTCTCCGGCGCGGACAGAAGGGAATTAGAGAGGACCGCCGGGAATAACTGAAGGAGGACCGATGGACTTTAAGAGTTTTTCGGCCGATTCCATCGTTACGGTACAGGGCATAGGCAGGGAATGGGCAATGCCCGGCAGGCACGGCCCGCCCTTCCTCAAGCGGTACAAAGGCCCTGTTCGGGATAACGACGGGCGCAGGGCGCCCGACCGGCACGAGCACCCCCCTTCGGAAGAAAGGGACGAGGCCCCGTCGAAGGAAACCGGCAGCCTGAACGAGGGTTTTGAGATTACGGTATGAAAAAATTGCTCAGGCGGAAAAAAATTCCGTTCTAGCCCGCCGCACAGACCCGCAATTCCGCCGGTACACCACGCTTATGGCAGCGGTATGACTATTGCATAAGCGATGGTATGTTGACCGGCATCTTCACCACACTAAGCGGAAAGACAGCGAGCGAAAAGAAGCTCGACATCATCGCCAATAATGTGGCAAACGCCCTTACTCCAGGCTACAAGAGCATAGAGGCGGCCTTCGCGACTACCACCCTTGATGATGGCACGGAGCCCGACCAGGTGCCGGTGAACTATGTCAATATTCCCACTTCCTATACACAGTTTTCTGACGGGCCCCTCATCAATAGTGGGAACCCTCTCGATCTGGGCCTGGAGGGGAACGGCTTTTTCGCGGTGACGACGCAGGGTGGGACGATGTACACGAGGAACGGCCAGTTCCAGCTCGACGCCACGGGAAGGCTCGTCACGCACGACGGGAACTCAGTTCAGAGCCAGGGCGGCGGCGATATCACCGTCCCGGGGGGCGGCAAGGACGTCAGGATCGGAGGCGACGGCTCAGTCTACGTCGATAAGCTTTTCGTGGACAGGCTGAAGATAGCTGACTTCCAGAACAAGCAGGACCTGAAAAGCACAGGGGGAAGTCTCTTCGTGAATGCGAACCCCAGTAACCAGGAGACCCCGGCGGAGCATTACGTCCTGCACCAGGGCGCTTACGAGTCGTCGAATGTCGATGTAATGAAGTCGATGGTGCAGATCATTACCGTGTTGAGGGCCTACGAATCGTATGCAAAGGTGGACCAGTCGTCGAGCGACATGCTTGGAAAGCTGATCGATCTGGGAAAATTCTAGGAGGAGTTATGCTAAGGGCTTTGTGGACCGCCAGCACAGGCATGAATGTGCAGCAGACGAACCTCGACGTGATCGCGAACAATATCGCGAACGTCAATACGACCGCATTCAAGGCAAGCAGGGCCACGTTCCAGGACCTGATGTACCAGACGATGCGTCTCATGGGCACGAAGACCGAGCAGGGCAACCAGGTTCCGACCGGCATCCAAATAGGGCACGGTGCGAAGCTGGCCGCCGTCCAGAAGCAATTCACCCAGGGGGATTACCAGCAGACGGGGAACCAGCTCGACCTCGCTATCGAGGGGAGCGGCTTCCTGCAGATCCAGTTGCCATCGGGCGAGCTTGCCTATACCAAGGCCGGCTCGTTCCAGCAGGACGCCGAGGGCAGGATATGCACGTCTGACGGATATCTCCTCGACCCGAGCATCACTGTTCCCCAGACGGCCACGGCCGTCACCATAGCGAATGACGGCACCGTCTCCGTGCAGTCGCAGAATCAGACGGCGCTCCAGCAGATTGGCACTCTCAACCTCTGGACCTTCCCGAACGTCGCCGGATTGAACGCAATAGGCAAGAACCTCTACCAACCGACGGACGCCAGCGGGGCCGCCCTGTCGGGGACGCCCGGCCAGAACGGATTCGGTACGGTCCTTCAGGGGTACCTTGAGCTGTCTAACGTCAACGTCATGCAGGAGATGATCAACCTCATTATAGGACAGAGGGCATATGAAGCCAACTCAAAGGCAATCCAGGCGGCCGACCAGATGCTACAGATCTCGAATAATGTCAGGCAGTCGTAAGGGGGTCTTTCTTCCGGCCCTTCTTCTCGTCGCGGGCCTTCTTTTCGCACAGGGGCTCCAGGCGGGGACCGTAGAGTCGGAAGTGACCGCTTTCGTTAAGCAGATATACCGGGACAACGAGGTCAAGGTCACGTTTTCCGGCCTGCCTCCGCAGGCCCAGGGGGACGTGCCCGTTAAAAACATCGGTTTCAGCAAGGTGCCCGACATGGGCGGCGACGGCATTTGCATGGTGGCCATAGAGAGCAGGAACGGCAAGGACGCGAGTGTATACGTGCCGTTTCGGGTGCTCGTCAAGCGATCGCTCTATATCACCAAGCGCAACATAGGTAAGGGGGACGTCATCCACCTTGCAGATTTGTCGATAAGGGAGAGCTACCTGAACGGAGCGACTGCCAACTATCCGGTCGGGGTAGACGACGTAGTGGGCAAGGGAGCAAAGAAAGAGATAGCGGCCGGCGCCGTCCTTACGACGCAGGTCCTGGAGTCCGCCGTGGCGGTGCAAAAGGGAGAGGCGGTCAACGTAACGGCGGAGAACAAGAGGCTGACCGTCCAGGGGAAGGGCACTGCCCTGGAAAAAGGTAAGCTGGGCGACCTTATTAAGATAAAAAGCCAGGGCGGCAAAGAGGCTCGTCGGCAAAGTAACTGGAAATAATTCCGTGGCGGTGGAGTTTTGAAGAGAGAAGCGATATCGTCCGTAACAGCCGTCTGCCTGCTTTTCCTCGGAGGCTGCATCTCCATAGAGCCCTCGAAGATAGCTAACGAGCCCCAGACCATCTCGAAGACTTTCAAGGCAACGCCCCCGAAACCCGTCTTTCCGGACGCGAACAACGGGGCCGTGGCGCAGGGAAGGATGAGCGGACTTTTCGCCGACCAGAAGGCGCGCAACGTGGGTGACGTCCTGACGGTCAATATCGTCGAGGTCTCCCAGGCATCCGAGAGCGCCACTACGGCGACGACGAGGAAATCGCAGACCGTCGCCCAGGTCAGCGGCCTCTTCGGCATGGAGAACCATGCCACCGGCCCGTGGAAAAACCTGGGCAACATCATCAACACGAACACGCCCAACAATGATTTCACGGGGACGGGGCAGACGACGCGCCAGGGCTCGTTGTCGGCAACCATAACGGCCAGGGTGATGGACGTGATGCCCAACGGCAACCTCGCCATCGAGGGCAAGCGTGAGATATACGTGAACAACGAGAAGAAGGAGATACTCCTCCAGGGCGTAGTGAGACCGAAGGACATCGCCTTCAACAATACGATATCATCCACCCAGGTAGCCGACGCGAAGGTCATTTATACGGGCATAGGTGTGCTCGCAGAGAAACAGAGACCGGGCTGGGGCGCGAGGCTGTTCGATTTCGTATGGCCCTTCTGACGGGAAGGCATGCATTGGAGGCGCAGCGTGGGTAAGTCAGAAAACGGGAAAATCGGTCGGGCAGGACGGTCGCACGGGCTTCGTGCGCTCTTCGCCGCCGCCCTCTGCGGCCTCGCCCTCGTCGCGGCCTCACCGCGCGATTGCCTCTCTGCGAGGATCAAGGACATCGCGTACATCAACGGCGTGAGGCCCAACATGCTTATCGGCTACGGCCTCGTGGTGGGGCTAAAACGCACAGGCGATAAGGTGCAGACGATCTTCACCACACAATCCCTCGCCAACATGTTGGAAAAAATGGGGATAACGGTCGACCCTACGGCCACCAAGGTCAATAACGTGGCCGCGGTCATGGTAACGGCCGAGCTGCCCGCTTTCGCGAAAGCGGGCAACAAGATCGATGCGACGGTCTCTTCCGCCGGGGACGCGATGAGCCTGGAGGGCGGGGTGCTGCTTATGACCCAGCTCAAAGGGACGGACGGCCAGGTCTACGCAATCGCCCAGGGAGCAATCACAGTCGGAGGCTTTGCGGCAGCCGGAGCCGCCGCCTCGGTTTCTAAGAACCACCCGACCGTCGGCAGAATCACGAACGGCGCTATAGTCGAGCGGGAGATCGAGTATCCGGCCATGAAAGGCGAGACGCTGACGATCAGCCTCAAGAAGGCCGATTTCACGAACGCTCGCAAGCTAGCCGAGCGCATCAACGGCCGTTTCTCCGGCTGCGCGGTGTCAAAGGATGGCGGTACGGTCGTCCTTTCCGTGCCCGAGGAGTGCGGGAAGACCCGGTCTCCTTCCTGTCCATCGTGGAAAACCTCGACATCAAGCTCGAGTACCAGGCAAAGATCGTCGTGGACGAAAAAACAGGCACCGTCGTGATCGGTGAAGACGTGAAGATCGCGTCGGTGGCCATATCGCACGGCAATATAAGCGTCCAGATCAAGGAGACGAAGAACGTGAGCCAACCCCTTCCTTTCTCGAGGGGCGGACAGACGGTAGTCACGCCCGAGACCGAGCTGCGGGTGGAAGAGGACAAGGGGCATTGGTATTACATGGAGGAAGGGACGAGCATAAGGGAGCTCGTCAACGCCCTTAACGCAATAGGGGTTTCGACGAGAGACGTCATAATCATCCTCCAGACCATAAAAGCGGCCGGCGCGCTTACCGCCGAGCTGGAAGTCATTTGAGGTGTCCGGTATGGATAGCGCGATAAAGACCGACCCTTCCGACCTGGGATTGAAACCCGTAAGCATCAGCCCCGAGAGGAAGAAATCGATGGAAAAGGCGGCGGAGGGTTTCGAGTCCTACTTTATATTCAGCATGCTGAAGGAAATGGGCAAGACAGCCAGCTTCACGCAGAAGAGCTACACGGAAGAGACCGAAATGTCGATTTTTTATGAAAAGGCGTCCGAATTCATGGCCAAAAAGGGCATAGGCATAAAAGAGGTTATAACACGATACCTGACAAGGAACGATGCTAAAGTTTTCAGTGGAAACGGCGAACATAAATAAGCAGGAGGTATTTATCTATGAAGATTGATAACAATAAACAAGTAGTCCTGCTTAACAACCTTACAAAGCCTTCCTCCACCAACGGCGGAAAAGGCGCAGGCAGCGACGGCTCGCAGACCGTCACCGACTCCGGGGACAAAGTCGAGCTCTCCGGCTGGAAGGGCGGGGTGGCGAACCTGACCGCGCAGGCGGCGGCGCTCCCCGACGTTGACGAGGAAAAGGTCGCAAGGGTTAAGCAGGCAATCGAATCAGGGACTTACAACGCGAGCGGCAAGTTGGTTGCACGCGCCATGATCAAGAGCAACCTGCTGGACGAGACACTGTGATATGGAACGTGAAGGGCTGACAGGTCTGGAACAACAGGAGCTTTCCGCTCTGGGTGATTTCCTCAAGGCGCTCACCGCAGAGAGGGACGCCATAATCTCCTTTTCCCTGGAAGGCATAGTGCGCGAGAACAACAGGAAAGAAGAGATACTGAAGCGGCTCGAGTACATCGAGACCGAGAAGGAAAAGCTCCTTGCCTCACCCGACAACGGCCACGGCCCCCAAGAAGCGCCGGGGCCGCTCGCCGACAAAATCCAGGGCAAGGTCAGAGAGGTCCGGACGGCGCTCGACAAGAACATGCGCCTCCTCTCGTTTTCCATGGACCACGTCAAATCATCTCTGGAAAAGGTCGTCGAATTCATTAACAGGACTTCCTACCAGAAGGGCAGGACCATATCCGTGATGGTGTCGAGGCAGGTATAGTGTCGATAGCATCAATACTCAATATCGCGAACAGCGGACTAAACGCGAGCCAGACGGCCATACAGACCGTCTCGCACAACGTTTCCAACGTCGATACGCCGGGTTACTCCAGGCAGCAGGTGGAGTTGACCGAGGCCGATCCTACCGCCTCATCCGTGGGCCTCATGGGCAACGGCGTCAGCGTGCAGGGGATCAAGAGCTATTTGGACCAGAACCTGCAGGACGCGATCACGAGTAAGAACAGCGACGTCCAGGAGCAGCAGGTCTCCGAGCAGTACCTGACGCAGATCCAGAGCGTCTTCGATGAAAGCAATTCCAATCTGTCCACCAATTTAACGAACTTCTTCAACTCCTGGAGCACCCTGTCCACGGACCCGACCAACACGTCCGATAAACAGGCCGTGGCGTCCAGTGGACAAATGCTTTGCTCGACCTTCAACACGATGTCTTCCGACCTTTCCGGCTTGCAGACGAACCTGAACGGCGAGGTGAGCAGCCAGATTGACGAGATAAACGGGATTACGTCGCAAATAGCCTCTCTCAACTCGCTGATAAGTCAGTCTTCCACTGGAACATCCACGGCAAACGACTACGTAGACCAGAGGAACCAGCTCCTCCAGCAGTTGTCCGGCTACATGAACATCAGCTATTACTCGGACAGCTCGACTAATATGGTAGGCGTCCTTACATCGAAAGGAACGACCCTCGTCGACGGCACGGCCTCCTACAACCTGACACCGGGGCAGGAGGCATCCGGGATGACCTCCGTTGTGTGGCAAGGGCCCTCCGACGATTCAATAGATATAACGGACCAGATATCGGGCGGTTCATTGGGCGCCGCGCTGACTGCGCGCGACTCCACCATCCCCGGATACCTGTCGAATCTGAACTCTTTAGCCCAGTCTATCGCGCAGAACGTCAATTACTTCCACGAGCAGGGCAACGACAGTGCGGGCGTACCTTTTTTTCAGTGCAGCGATACTTCAAACTACGCGAGCGGCATTAGCCTGTCCAGCCAGATCGTGGACGCCTCGGGCACGGCCCAGACACAGAATATTATGGCAAGCTCTTCCACGACGGACACGACGGACAATGACGTTGCAGCCAGGATCGCCTCTCTTGAAAGCGAGCCCCTCATGGGAGGAAGCGCGATCGACTCCGGCGTATTCGCTTCAGCCTCGACTAGTGTCGGCCTGACGTCGGACGCTACCCTTGCCGTCAACGGAGTGGGCGTCACTTTGCACGCCGGGGACTCGCTCAACGACATCGCTGCCGCAGTTAACTCCGCAGCCTCCAGTACGGGCGTAACGGCGCAGGTCGTCCAGGCATCGTCCGGCTACAAGCTCGTGCTGAGCGCCACCGTTGCCGTCCCGTCGTCATGGACACAAAACTCTCCGAGCCAGGCGCTATCGACCGATAACCCGGATCAGCTTGAGCTTCCGGGCGGGGTAGATATCACGTTCCAGGCGGGCCAGTCGCTTAACGACGAGGCAAACGCGATAAACCGCTACCAGAGTACGACGGGCCTGACTGCCTCCGTTTTTCAGAACAATTCCGGCACATATCAGTTGCTGCTCAGCCCTACCGGAAACGGTAGCGCGCCTCCTGCCCTGAGCAGCGTATCTGTCGTGAACGGCAGTCTCACGGTGCCGTCGACCTCGGCGGCGTCTTCAGTAACCGGGACGCTGGGCCTGTCCGGTTTCACCTGGGTCGCTTACGAGGCGGGCGTGGTTTCCGGAGTAGGCCAGGCGACGACTAACGCTACAGACCTCGCCACGTACAACCAGAGCGCCCTGACATCGCTCCAGCAGCAGCAATCTCAGGAATCGGGCGTATCGATAGACGAGGAAATGACGAACATGATTCTGTACCAGAATGCTTACCAGGCTTCCGCGCGTCTCTATACGCTCGCGCAGACGATGCTTAATTCGCTATTGCAGTCCGTGGGGGTGACCACGTCATGAGAGTAGGTGATAGCTTCCAGTTCCAGACTTATGCGAGCACGCTGATGAACCTGAAGTCGCAGATGGACCAGGCGACCCAGGAGATATCGTCGGGCGAAAAGGTCATCGCTCCTTCCGACGACCCGTCGGCTTACGCCCAGAACCTCGAAGTACTGGCCGAGCAAAGCCAGAACACCCAGTATAAGAGCAACCTGACGAGCCTCCAGACCTTGAGCGGCTATTACCAGAACTCTCTCAACACGGTAAGCAACGTACTGACGAGCGCGGAGCAACTGGCAGAGCAGATGGCCTCCGACACGCAAGACGCGACCACCAGGACGTCAGCCGCCAGCGAGGTTGGCAGCATGATCGACGAGCTCGTGACCGTGGGTAACACGAAGGTCGGGGACACGTATATATTCGGCGGAGAAGACGCAGGGACCGCGCCTTACCAATCGGATGGCACGTTCGTCGGTTCCAGCCAGGTGGGCCAGGTGGCGGTCGATTCATCCTCCACGATGGCCGCCGGCATATCGGGGAACACCATCTTCAACGGCACCGTCGACGGCCAGAGCGTAAACATCTTCACCACCTTGAGCCAGTTCCAAACCGACCTGACGAACAATAATACCACAGGCATACAGACAGACCTCAATAATATCGGCAATTGCGTGAGTTTGACGACGGGTAACCTGTCCTATGTGGGTTCTTATGCAAACAGCATAAGCAGCCTCCTGACGACAAACTCGAATACGGACACGGCGCTCTCCACAACGTCCTCGAATCTGGTCGGTGTAGACATGGCGCAGGCCGTCTCTGACTATACGACGCTCTCGACGGCCTACCAGGCTGCGATTTACACGATGTCCAAGGCCTCGAGCCTTACCATACTCAACTACCTGCCCTAGTTCATAGGGAAGGGAACGAATGCTCGTACTATCCAGAAAAAAACACCAGTCGATCCTTATAAGGGGAAAGGGGGGCGACATACGTGTAGTCGCGCTGGAGGCCGACAAAGGCAGGCTGCGGCTCGGTATAGAGGCGCCTCAGGGCTATACCATTATAAGAGAGGAGCTCCTGGGAGAGATAAAAGAGGCCAACAAGCAATCGGCGCTCGGCAGTATGGATGAAATAAGGAAGGTAATAGAATGACGGCTACAGGCGGGATCCACCTCAAAGGGAAGGTAATCGGGTTCGAAGAGTTGGAGGACTACGCCCTTCAGGACCCCTTCGGCGCAGATTCGCCCTTCCGGCTTCTCAAGTCCCTTCAGTCGGAGATAGCTTTTGTTGTGGTCAACCCTTACCATGTAGTCGAAGAATACACGTTCGATATCGAAGACGACACGCTGGCCGCCCTCAGTCTGACGGACAAGGACGTCGACCGGGTCGCGGTCCTCTGCATCGCAAGGCGCGAAAACGAGACGGTTTACGCCAACCTGCGCTCCCCACTGCTCATCAACACGGAGAAAGGCCGCTTCCTGCAAGTGGTCCTGCCTAACGAAGGATATCCCATCTCGGCCCCGCTAGTAAAAAAAGCTTAACCGGTTTTTTTTCCGATTCCCCCCTTAAGTATCTTCACTACCTGTCGATAACATTGTCATGGAAGGAAAGGAGGTGAGAAAATCAGATCCTTCCGACCAAGGCACGACGCCGAATAAAAACTAAAACATGGAGGTTTCAAAATGTCTTTAACACTCAACACGAACGTTTCTTCATTGATTACGCAAAACTGGCTGTCAGTCAATACGGCAGGAGAGTCAAAGGCAACGGAGCAGCTTTCGAGCGGCTCTAAGCTCAATAGCGCCGGCGACGACCCGGCGGGATACGCCATTGCTTTCTCTCTCGGCGTAAGCGACGCGGCCCTGCAGACGGCCACCAACAACGCCAACCAGGGCTCGGCAATGCTCCAGGTGGCGCAGGGGGCCATGCAGCAGATCGGCAACATCCTTACTCAGTTGCAGCAGCTCGCCACCGAGGCGTCTTCCGCGAACAACGGATCCAACCTTACCTCCCTGGACAGCGAGAGACAAGCCTTGGAAACTGAGATCAACAACATCAACCAGAGTACGACTTACGGCGGGAGCGCCGTCTTCGGCTCCGGCAACGTGGCATCGGGCACGGCTACGGCAGCCACCGGCTACGTGAGCAGCGACGTCTCGGGTTGGAGCGGAACCGCTGCAGCGAACTACACCGTAACGGCGACCGCGACTGCAGTGACTCTGACCAATGCGGCCACGGGCGACTCACAGAAGATCGACTTCACAACGCCCACCGGCTCGAACACGACGACGCTGAATTTCAGCTCCCTCGGGATCAAGCTGACGGTCGGCGCTAACGTTGCCAACATGACGGGCTTGACCTTCACCGTAACCCCCGGCGCCGCCAACATGAAGTTTCAGGTGGGCGATGTGGCCAACACGGCTAACCAGGTTTCGCTGACGCTGAACCAGGTCGGCACTGCGGCCCTCGGTATAACGGGTGACCTCACAAGCCAGACCGATGCGGGTACTTACATGGGAACGATCACAAGCGCACTCAGCACGCTGAGCAGCGCAGAGAGCAGCGTCGGCAACGCCCAAAACCAGCTGAGCTACGCGACTGCCAACCTGCAGACGATGGATACGAACACCCAGTCCGCCGAATCGACCATCAAAGACACCGACTACGCATCGTCCATGTCGTCCTTCACGAAGTACCAGATCGCAACCCAGGCGGGCGTGGCTATGCTCTCGCAGGCCAACCAGATCCCGCAGGAGATTCTCTCCCTGATAAAAGGCCAGTAATCGGGGAAACCGTGCTTGCCCCCTCCCTTCGAGGGAGGGGGCTCTTTAAACTGAAAGAAGAGGCGTGAAGAAAGAGCAATTTCAATGTATGCGGCTCGGAATTTGCACTAGTAAGGTCCGAAGGAGGGCATAAAAGATGTCAACGACCTCATCGACTACGTCTACTACGTCCCCGTCGGTAAACCTTACGGGCATAGTGAGCAATACCGACTGGCAGACCCTCGTATCGGAGATAACGGCGGACCAGAAAACGGCTGCGGAACAACCGCTTAACGACGACCTGACTACGGAGCAGAACCTTCTGTCTGCATGGCAGTCTTTCAACACGACCCTCTCCGCGCTCACGAATTACATCAACACCAACAATCTTAATACAGACACCGGCTACCAGGCGTTCACCGGCTCGCTGTCGTGCAGCGACGCGAGCGTCACGCCGTCGAACGTGCTGAGCGCCTCGACGGGCACGGGTACGTTGGCGGCGGGAACGTATTCCATAGTAGTCTCTCAGCTTGCGCAGGAGGAAAAGATAGCCTCTGGCCAGTATTCATCAAGCAGCACGGCCCTCGGCATTTCGGGCAACCTGTTGATCAACGGCACGACCGTTTCTATCGCATCGACCGATACACTCTCCGATATCGTCAATAACATCAACAGCTCGGGCGCCGGGGTTAACGCCTCGCTCCTGACGGCCTCGGGCGAGACGTACATGACGATCCAGGCGTCCGGCGCCGGGTCGTCCAGCATAACGATAGCGGACGGGACCGGCTCGACTGTGGCGGAATCGCTAGGTCTGCTTTCCAACGGCCAGATTGCGAACCCGATACAGGACGGGAAGGAAGCGGAGCTGACCATAGACGGGTATGCGGTGACCTCTGCCTCGAACACCGTGACCGGGGCAATCCCCGGCGTCACCCTTAACCTGACGGGAACAAACGCTTCGAGCAGCCCGATAACGCTCTCCATCACGCAGGACACGTCGGCCGTCACCACGGACGCCAACACGCTCGTCTCGGACATAAACAGTGTCCTGACATACATAAACGGCCAGAACACCGCCAGTTCGTCGACTTCTTCTTCGTCCTCGACGTCGAACGTGCTCATGGCGAACCCGACGCTGGCTGCCGTAAAGAACTCGATAAACACGACGCTGCTGGGAAACATCAGCGGCAACTCGACCTATACCACGCCCGCCTCCATCGGCATCACGTTCGGCACGGACGGGAGCACGGATGGCACTATCAGCCTCGACTCCACTACGTTCTCGGCCGCCCTGTCCGCCAACCCGACAGAGGTGATCAACGCGATAAAGTCGATCAGCGCCTCTCTTTACACTAACCTGAATGGGTACGTGGATCCTACCACAGGGTCACTGACGTCCCTGCAAACGTCCATTAGCGACAAGATCACATCGATAAATGACCAGCTCACCCAGGTGGACCAGCGATGCGCCCAGCAGGCTACTGCCCTACAGACAGAGTATAACAACCTGGAGGTCGTCATCGAGAATTCCAACAACACCAAGACATTTCTCACTGACATGGTTAACTCAATGACCAACACGAGCAATAGCAGCTCATCGTCCACTCTTTATAGAGGCATATGAACCCTTATAGCGCTTACGCAACTGCCAGCATGATGACGGACGAACATGACAAGGGGAAGGTCCTCCTCAAGGCATTGAGGACCCTGATCGAGCGGATCGAGGAAGTTAAGGTACTCATAACAGAGAAGAAGTACGAGAAGAAATACCAGGAGCTGACCCGCATCGTCCAGGCCATCCAGCTCCTCCGCGGCTCGCTCGATATGTCGCTGGGAGAGATCCCCCGGAACCTTTCCATGCTGTACCAGTACGTGATGCGGAGGCTTCAGGAGGTGCACTCAAGCCTCGACACCGCCACTCTCGACGAATGCAAAACGATCCTTGCGACTATCACGGAAGGCTTCGCTGAAGCCTACCAGACGGAAAAAAAGTTGAGGCAGGCGGCCTCTTTAAGCCAAGCTCGGGGCATGTCGGTATGACACTTGCATATAAATATGCATGGACGAAGGCAGGGGGCCCAGGGAAAAAGAAGGTCGTCTCGACGCCAGGGGTTTTGTCAGGGACGTCGCTGACGCCAATATGAAAAAGATACGCGCGAGGCTGGCAGACCGAATGTACATCAGCTCTTCGGTTTTCCTGCATAATGTCGCTCTCAAGGCCAGGCGGAAATGCGAAGATCGATAACCGCGCCGGGGCGCGAGATAGAGAAGAATTTCATCCGGCTGAGCCGCGCGGCCCTGGAAGAGCAGGACCGGGACAAGCTTATCGACCTGCTCATGGAAAGGAACAAGCTGTTCATGGAGATGCAGACGGCTGAAAGGACCCCCGACCTGTCACTTGAAGAAATAAATGAGTGCCTCCAGACGGAGGCTGACATTCTATCGCGCCTCGAGCAAGAGAGGCGCATGCTCCTGTTGAAAATGGACGAGTTTTCAAAAAACAGGAACGCCGTGCAGAAGTACCGCGCCAGTTTTCCATTCCCTCCGCTTCCCGTATTTTTCGGCTCATCTACGTAAGAAATAACCTTAAGTTTTTAAACTCCTGAACCGATAAGATGAATACGGGATAACTGTGATGACTGTAAGCGACTACCAGATAAATAACGTAATAAAAACATATATGAAGAATATGAAGACGAAGGTGAACCGTGCCGGAAAGGCGAGTGATGCGACACAGGCGGAAGATAAAGTAAATATTTCTGAAGAGGGCATGAAGAGGGTCCTTTTCAAGAGAATCGGCGAAAAAATGACGGAGCGGCTGAAAAAGCATGGCCAAAAAAGATGACAACTTCAGCATACTGATTGTCGATGACAACATCGAGATCAGGACTATCCTTGAGGAATACCTTAAGGAAGAGGGCTGCGCCGCCGACGGGGCAGGGGACGGGAAGGAAGCGCTCCTGAAATATCGGGAGACGCCTTACGACCTGGTCATCACGGACCTGAACATGCCCGGGATGACGGGCATCGAGCTGATCCGGCAGATCGGCGCAACGGAAAGCATGACGGAGTTCATCATTATAACGGGTTATGCCTCTCTCGACACAGCCATCGAGGCCGTCAAGGCGGGCGCGTTCGATTACCTGGTGAAACCTTTCAGGATCGAAGAGCTGATGGTGGTAATCAAGAACGTCAAAGACAAGATCATGCTGAAGAAGGCGAACAGCCAGCTCTTCGATAAGCTCAAGAACTTTTATGTAGAGATTTCCAAGTACAGGCAATGGCTGAACGACGAGCAGGTATCGCGCCTTGTCGACAAAAAACTGGAAGAGATTGCGGCCGGCACGCGGTCTGTGGAACCGGCCGAGGTATAACGGCCAATAACGAAAGCGGGTAGAAGTCATGATTGAAGGCTCACGGATCCTTCTGGTAGACGATAGTCCGGACATCATTCGGCTCCTGTCGGATTTCCTTGCTCCGTACGACTGCGAGGTTTACAAGGCGTACACCGGCAAGGAGGCCATTGACGTCCTCGCAGAGAGGCAGATCGAGATCGCCATACTCGACGTCAGGCTGCCTGACACGGACGGCATCTCGCTGCTCGATACGATCCGGCTCCAGGACCCCACTATCTCGGTCGTCATGATCACGGGCTACAACGACCCGGACCTTATCATAGAGGCGATGAAGAGGGGCGCAAGCGATTTCATCATGAAGCCCTTCTCCATAGACAAGCTTCTCCTCGGCATAATGCGGGTGCGCAAGCAGAGGGACCTGCTGATCGAGAAGAACAACGCAGTTTCAGGCCTCGAGGACGGCAAGAAAATCAGAGCTGCTCAACCGGCAGCTTCAGGCGAAGATAACCGAGCTTACGAAGATGCACCACATATCGAGCACGTTCAACTCGATGAGCATATTCGACGACGTCTACGAAAAGACCGTCCGCATGATCAACGAAGTGCTCGGCTCGAACGCGTGCGGCTATTACATAATGGACCACGAGAACCGGGAGCTTATCCTATATCGTGTGGAGACCGCTCCAGGCGCGGACGCAGTAGTGGAGAAGAAGATCGCCGTTACGCCGGAGCTGGTGGAGCAGGTCCGTTCCGGCAAAAGGCACTTCCTGCGGAACAACATGGCGTTCCTGGCGCTGATAATAAAGGGGGAGTGGGTAGGCGCCCTGATGATGGCGGGCAGGTCAAACGGGCGCTCGAAGAAAAGCGCCTTCGGCCCTGACGACATCAATTTCCTCAAAGTAATCGCGGACAAGGCATCGACGCAGATAGAGAACAAGCTTCTTTACGAGAGTCTCTTCGAAAGCGTGCTTCATACTCTTACCTCTCTCATCGTTGCAATCAACAGGCGCGATATGTACACCGAGGGCCATTGCGGGCGGGTCGCCCAGATGTGCCTTGCCCTGGCGGACTGCCTCGGCGCCGGCGACTACGAGAAAGACGTTGTGCGCGTTGTCGCGCCCGTACACGACGTAGGGAAAGTCGGCATCCCGGATTCCATACTTCTCAAAAACGGCCCGCTAAGCACTGAGGAATACGACCTCATGAAGAGCCACTCCGCTTACGGAGAGCAGATAATAAGCCGCTTCGACATATTGTCGAACGAGGCGCTGATAACGCGCCACCACCACGAGAGGTTCGACGGGGCCGGCTACCCGGACGGGCTCTCGGGCAATGCCATACCCTTCTCTTCACGTCTGATCGCGGTCTGCGACACGTACGACGCCATGACCACCGATAGGCCGTACAGGAAGGGCCGGACGCACGAAGAGACACTGGCGGAGATTGAAAGGTGCAAAGGAAAGCAGTTCGATCCGATCATGGCGGATTGTTTCATGGAGATGATGCGCGATGGCTTCCGGCGGGATTGAGAGACGCCAGTTCTTCAGGATAAACGACCGCCTTCCGGTGCAATTCAGGGAAGTGGCTTACCCTGAGACGGTCGCGCTCCAAAAGAGCCTCATGCAATCGGACGTCCTGTTCGGCCGGCATGAGGCGCCCGTGGGCGAAGACGGAGCCGTCCTGCCGGGCAAGAGCGAGATGCACGCCTCCCTTAAGGCCATCGAGAAGAAACTGGATGCGGTAATCGATCTTTTGTCGCAGAGGCAATCGACTTTCGAAAGCGCATACGAAGACGTGACGATAAGCGGGTCCGGGCTGATGTTCCGCTCTCCCGCGCGCCTTGAGCAAGGCGCCTACCTGGAAATGGGCGTGGGTCTGCCCGTTCGTCCCGGATACCGGGTGAAGGCCCTGGGGAAGGTGGTTCGGAGCGACCCGTGCAACAATCAGGGCGAGGAAGGCTGGGAGACAGCCGTAGGTTTTGCCGCCATAAGCGAGGAAGATCAGGACGCGATCGTCGGCTACGTCTTCTCAAAAGAGAGGGAAGGTCTGAGGATGCGCCAGATGCCTTCATGATGCGCGGCCGGCCCGGGACAGAGCTATGGACTTAGCGACTATTGTCGGACTGGTGCTTGGAATCGGGGCGGTCCTCGTCTCATTTACGATGGAAGGCGGCCACCTATCCGCGCTTATCCAGGCCCCTGCCATCATCCTCGTTATCGTGGGGACCGTCGGCGCGTCCATCATCACCACATCGTTCAATCAGCTACGCAACCTGCCGAAGCTCCTGAAGATCGTCCTTTTCCATCAGACCCTCGACCCCAGGCAGCTCATCGACCTTATCTACAAGCTGTCTCAGAAATCACGCAGGAACGGACTTCTGAGCCTGGAGAAAGACATCACCCATATCCCCGACGCTTTTTTGCGCAAGGCAATCCAGCTCGCAGTGGACGGCTTCGAGACGACGAAGATCAGGGAAATCCTCGAGATAGAGATGTCCTATATGCACGAGCGCCACAAGATGGGCTCCGCTTTCTTCCAGAAACTGGGCGGCTTCTCGCCGACCCTCGGCATAATGGGCACGGTCCTCGGCCTTATACACGCACTGAGCAGCATGGAAGATACCTCCCACATGGCCTCTGCCATAGCCGGCGCATTTATCGCCACGCTCTGGGGCGTGGCGATGGCCAACCTCGTCTACCTGCCCATAGCCGATAAGCTCAGGGCAAAGCACCAGGACGAGGCGGTCTACCTGGAGATCATAAGCGAGGGGGTAGTCTCCCTCGCTATGGGTGACAACCCGCGAGTCATAAAGATGAAACTCCTTTCATTCCTCCTTCCCGACCTGCGGTCGCGCGAGGCAGCATGAACCTGTCAAGAAGGCACAGGGAAGATGACCGGGAGAACCTGGACAGGTGGCTCATTACCTATGCGGACCTCATAACCCTCCTCCTTGCCTTTTTCATCATGCTCTATACCTTTTCGAAGCAGGACGCCCGGAAGTACCAGGACCTCTCCAGCGAGTTGAAGACCATATTCAGCGGGGGCAAGACAGAAAAAGCCGCCGCCGTCCAGGCGGGCGTTGCCGCAGGGCAAAAACCCTCTACGGACATCGAGCGCGAGCTCGAGGACGAGTTGGCGGCGCTTGCCGGCGGGAAAGGCGAAGCCCACAAGGTGTCCGTCTTCAAGGACGAGAGGGGCACGGTCATCCGCGCAATGGATACGGCCTTCTTCGACGAGGGCAGGGCGGAGGCTGAAGGAAACGGCAAAGGAGGCGCTGAAAATGATCGCCCCCACGCTGGAAAAGACCAAAAGGCACGTCAGGATCGAGGGGCATACGGATAACGTGCCGATCAAGAACATGGAGTTCAAATCGAACTGGGAGCTTTCCGCGCGGAGGGCCACCGAGGTCGTCCGCTATCTCATAGAGAAGCACCGCTTCCCGGCGGACCGCATCTCCGTCTCCGGATACGCCGAATACCGCCCGATAGCAGCGAACGACTCGCCCCGCAACCGGGCAGTCAACAGGCGGATCGAGATAATCATTTTGAAAGGCGCGGAGGATTCACCCGCCCAATAGTAAAACCCCGCGGCCGGCGTGCCATCGCCTGCGGAATTCCTTGTCCGGCAGCCGCTCACTGTGTTAATATTGGTTCGTGGCCATCGACCTTAATTGCGACATGGGCGAATCCTTCGGCGCTTACCGCATCGGGAACGACGCGGAGGCGGTGCGCCA
Source organism: uncultured delta proteobacterium (assembly GCA_963810935.1). Lineage (GTDB taxonomy): Bacteria > Desulfobacterota > Syntrophorhabdia > Syntrophorhabdales > WCHB1-27 > CAWEPK01. The sequence goes on from CAWEPK010000008.1 coordinate 107,770, forward strand.
TATCACGAGCGCCAACCTCGCCTGCGGATTTCACGCCTCGGACCCCAACTGGATGGCGGACACGGTGGCGCTCTGCGCCGCCCACGGCGTAATGGTGGGCGCCCATCCGGGATACCCTGACATGACGGGCTTCGGCCGCAGGTCGATGCAGATGAGCGGGCGCGAGCTTATCAATTATGTCCTTTACCAGGTAGGCGCCCTTAAAGGCTTCCTCGACGCGGCCGGGTTGCCTCTCCAGCACATCAAGCTCCACGGCGCGCTTTACAATGACATGGTAAGGCGGGAGGACGAGCTGCTCGGTCTGGCCGCTGCCATGGATAAGGCGTTCAAGGGCGTGATCTTCGTCACCCTCGGCACGGCGAGGGGCGGGGCGCTGAAGAAGGCGGCAGCGGCAAAGGGGCTGCGGGTCGCGCTGGAGGCGTTCCCTGACAGGGCCTATACGGACGAAGGCGAGTTGATGGGGCGCCAGCACAAGGGGGCCGTGCTGAAGGACCCGGAGGCGATAGCGCTAAGGGCCGTTACGATGGCCTCCAGGAAAGGCGTAGAGAGCGCAGGCGGCAAGTGGATCGACATGGAGGTCGATACGCTTTGCATCCACGGCGACAATGCGGAGAGCATCAGCGCCGCCGGAAGGATCCGGACCCTCATGGACGAGCATGGCATAGCCGTGGAGCCGTTGTCCCGGCTGACGATATGACGGCATGGACATACTGCCTTACGGAGAGGACGGACTCCGCCTGGTATTCGGCAGCGAAGTAACGCTTGAGATCCACGAACTTGTGCGCAACGCGTATCTCTACCTGAGCACGGCCGCGCTTCCGGGCGTCACCGACATAATCCCATCCTTCACGACCTGCCTGCTTATTTTCGACAATAACCGCGTAAGCTTCGGGAAACTGGCCGCAATCCTGCGGGAAAAGCAGGCCGAGATGGCGGCGTCCGCGTGTAAGGAGCCGAAAATACACGAAGTCCCCGTCTCCTACGGCGGAGAATGGGGCGCTGATATGGACTCGGTCTGCGCCTATTCCGGCCTGACGGAAGACGAGGTCATAGAATGCCACACGTCAGCCGTCTATACGGTCTTCGCGGTGGGGTTCCTGCCGGGTTTCCCATATCTCGGCCCTCTCGACAAGAAGCTTTTCGTCCCGAGGCTCGAAGCGCCCCGCGTGAAAGTGCCGGAAGGCTCCGTAGGCATCGCCCAGCTCCAGACGGGCATCTACACCTTCGACTCGCCCGGCGGCTGGAGGATCATAGGAAAGACGCGCATCAGGGCCTTCGATACGGAAAGGCCGCCCCACAGCCTCTTTTCGATGGGCGACCGGGTGCGCTTCGTGAGGGTGTGATGGCGGCTGAGATAAAGGTCGTCAACCCCGGATGGCTCTCTATCATTGTCGATGAGGGAAGGTCCGGCCTTGCCCATATAGGCGTCCCACGCTCCCCGGCCCTCGACGGCTTGGCCTTCGCGGCCCTCAACGTCCTGCTGGAAAATCCGGCCCGGCACGCCCGCTATAGAGGTCTTCGGCACGGAGTTCTCCATCGCATTTTCGCAAAGTGCGACCGTGGCCGTAACGGGCGCGCGGGTGGCGGCCTTCATGGACGGCGCTCCCGCTCCGCCGTGGGCTGCGTTCGACGTTAAGGCGGGCAGCGTGTTGAGGGTGGCCCAGGTGCTCGAAGGCTTCAGGTATTACGTAGGGTTCGCGGGCGCCATGGACCTGCCTGCCGTGATGGGAAGCCGCTCGACGAACCTCGAATGCATGTTCGGCGGCCTATCGGGCAGACCGCTTATAAAAGGAGACCGCATCGGCCTGGCTGCATGCAGGCGCGTGGCGGCTAAGTCCGTCCCTGCACAGAACCTGCCTCTCATGGCGCCGCCCCACGTGCTGCGCCTCCTCGACGGCCCTGAAAAGGACCTGCTCACCCGGGACTCCATCGATAAATTCTGTAATATCGAGAAGAATCTGTGGTACTCTGTCTCTGCGAAATCGAACAGGACGGGCATCCGGCTCGACGGGGAGCCGATGGCGTTCACGCAGGAGGAAACGGGCGGAATCGTATCGGAAGGGCTGCTGCCCGGGACTGTGCAGGTGCCGCCGGACGGCCGGCCGATCATCGGGCTTTTTGAGAAGACGATGGGCGGCTACGCAAGGGCAGGGGTGGTCGCATCCGCAGACATGGACCGCCTGGCCCACCTGAGACCGAAGGACAAGGTGATGTTCGACCGCATAACGCCCGATGAGGCGATAGCGCTGAAGCACGCGAGGGGAAATTACATGACCTCTCTTTATAAAACAATAGGGGGTTGACATGAGAAAAGCGATAGCCGGTTTATGCCTCTTTTCATTCGTCCTATGCCTTGCCGCATCCGGCCTGGCCGCCGAAAAAGAGATTAGGATCGGCGTCATATACCCTCTGACCGGCCCTGCCGCCTCGACCGGCCAGGTGCTGCTGGAAGGGGTGAAGCTCGCGGCGGAGATCATCAATAACAAGTACAACCTGAATATGCCGCTCGCCAAGACTGCCGGGCTTCCCAACCTCGGAGGGGCAAAGATCGTAATTGTCTCCGGCGACCACCAGGCTAAGCCCGATGTTGGCATGGCCGAAGCGGAGCGGCTGATCACGCAGGAAAAGGTCGTTGCCCTCATCGGCGCATATCACAGCGCAGTCACGGCCACGGCAAGCCAGGCGGCAGAGCGGTACGGCGTGCCTTTCGTCAACGGCGACTCCACGTCGCCCACCCTGACGGAGAGGGGCTTCCAGTGGTTCTTCAGGACGACCCCCAGCGACCAGCTCTTCGCGGAGAACTTCTTCCAGTTCCTCAATGACGTTAAAAAGAAAAAGGGCGTCGAGACCGGGCCCGTATCACTCTTCAACGAGAACACGCTTTTCGGCACCGACACGACAAAATTCGAGGAAAAGTTCGCCAAGCAGTACAACTACAAGATAGCGGGCCTCGTGACGTACCCCGCAAAGAGCACGCAGCTTACGAGCGAGATCCAGAGGCTCAAAGGCTTCAACGCGAAGGTCGTATTGCAGACGTCTTACGTGGCCGACGCCATCCTTTCCGTCAAAACGTTTAAAGAGCTTAATTTTACGCCCGACGCGATCATCGGCAACGACGCGGGCCACATCGACCCGGAGTTCGTGAAATCCCTCGGCAAGGACGCGAATTACTTCTTCTCCCGCGAAGTCTGGGCGCTCGACCTCGGCGCCAAGAAGCCGATGCTGAAGACGGTGGCGGAGATGTTCCAGAAACGGACCGGTAAGCCGATGGACGGCTCGTCGTCGCGCGCCTTTACGGCTATGATCGTACTGGCGGACGCGATCAACAGGGCCGGTTCTACGGACCCCGCCAAGATCAAGAAGGCCCTCCTCGAGACGAACCTGAAGGCAGACCAGCTCATCATGCCGTGGAACGGTGTAAAGTTCGACCCCCAGACGCACCAGAATATGTTGGGCAGGGGCATCATCGTCCAGGTCCAGGGCGAGAAATACTATACTGTGTGGCCCTTCGACCTTGCCACGAAGGACGTAGTGTGGCCCTTCCCGAAGTGGGACAAGAGGTAAGAACGCGTAAATGGAGATATTCGCGCAAACCTTGGTCAGCGGGCTGCTGATCGGCCTTCTTTACGCACTGATCGCCGTGGGTCTCACGATGATATTCGGCGTGATGGATATCGTCAACTTCGCCCACGGCGAATACCTCATGGTCGCCATGTACCTGGCTTACTGGGCTTTCGCGCTGCTCGGTCTCGACCCGCTTTATTCGCTGCCCGCCGTTACCGTAGCGCTCTTCGGCTTAGGGGTGATCACCTATTACCTGCTCATCAGAAAGATCATCAACGCCCCGATGCTTTCGCAGATATTTGTCACGTTCGGCATCCTCATATTCCTTCGGGGCTTGGCCCAGTTCCTCTGGAAGGCCGACTACAGGGCCATCCCGCATTCCGTGCTCAGCGGCAGCATCCACGTCTCGGGCGTCTATATCGGCGTGCCGCAGATAGTGGCGGCAGTGGGCGCCATCGTCTGCAACGGCCTTATCTACCTTTTTATGAAAAGGACCCGCCTGGGCATGGCCCTTGAGGCCGTTGCCGAGGACAAGGAGGCGGCCCGCCTCATGGGCATCAACAGCGACCGCATGTTTGCTCTGGCCTGGGGCATCGGTATAGCGAGCGTGGGCGTGGCGGGGGGCCTCCTTTCGAGCTTTTATTACACATTTCCGGAGGTGGGCGGTAATTTCGGCCTTATAGCGTTCGTCGTGGTGGCGCTCGGCGGCTTCGGCAGCGTAGTCGGGGCCTTCATTGCGGGCGTGATCGTCGGCCTCGTTGAAGTCATGAGCGGGTACCTGTTCGCTCCGTCGATCAAATTCGTTGTCGTCCTCGCCCTCTACCTCGCCGTCGTTGTGGCGAGACCGCAGGGGCTTCTGGGCAAGGCGTGAGGGGACGATGAAGAAGAGTATTTCCCTGTTCCTTCTTTTTGTCGCAGCGCTCATAGCCTTTCCCGTTTTCTTCCGCAACCCATTCCCGAGACATCTGCTCATCATGATAATGATGTACGCCGTAATGAGCATCGGCTGGAACATCATAGGCGGCTACGCGGGACAGGTGTCTTTCGGCAACGCGGCGTTTTTCGGTGTGGGCGCATACGCGTCGGCCATCCTTCTGACGAAGGCGGGGCTCTCGCCGTGGATAGGCATGGGCGTGGGCTGCATCGCGTCACTGGTGCTCGCCGTAGTCGTCGGCTATCCGTGCTTCAGACTGAAAGGCCATTACTTCGCCATAGCGACCATCGCGGTGGGCGAGATCATGATGGGCCTTTTCATGGTGTGGGATTTCGTCGGCGCCGCAGTCGGCGTTTACATGCCCATCCTTCCGCAGTCTTTCGCCAATTTCGAGTTCCACGCAACAAAGATTCCGTATTACTACATCATGCTCGCGATACTCCTGGCGGCTATCGGCGTTGCCTTCCGGGTGGAGCACAGCAGGCTGGGATACTACCTGCGGGCAATCAAGGACGACCCGGACGGTGCGCGGAGCGTCGGTATAAATATCCAGAAATACAAGATGTACGCGTTTTGCCTTTCGGCGGTGCTTACGTCGGTCTGCGGCACTTTTTACGCCCAGTACGTGCTCTACATAGACCCGCCGAGCACCTTCGGGTTGATGATATCGATCGACCTGTGCATCATCTCCCTCATCGGCGGCCTGGGCAAGCTGATGGGGCCGGTCATAGGCTCCTTTGTCTTCATACCCCTTATCGAGCTGACGCGCGTCTACCTGGGCAGTGAGGGGCAAGGGATCGACCTGATGCTCTATTCGGCGTTGATGATAGTACTCGCCATTCTGAGGCCGCAGGGCCTTTTCGGCCTTTTCACGCGAGGCGCCCGATGAGCGAGATACTGCGCCTGGAAGGCGTGACGAAGCGCTTCGGCGGCCTGGCTGCGAACCAGGACATCTCGTTCTCGGTCGAGAAAGGCGACGTCATAGGGCTGATCGGCCCGAACGGGGCGGGCAAGTCAACGCTCTTCAACTGCATTTCCTGCTTCTACCGGGCAAGCGCCGGCCGCATACTCTTCCGGGGCGAAGAGATCACGAACGACACGCCGGAGACAGCGTGCAGGAAGGGCATCGGACGGACCTTCCAGATCGTGCGGATATTCAAGGAAATGAGCGTCCTCGAAAACATCATGATAGGCGCATTCCTGAAGTACGACAAAACAAAGGCAGCCGCAAACAGGGCAGGGGAGGTCGCGGAGCTTTTCGGCTTCTCCGCAAGGCTCGGCAGACAGGCCGGCTCGCTCACAATATCCGAGCAGAAGCGCCTGGAAGTGGCGCGCGCCTTCGCCACGGGGCCGGAGATACTGCTGCTTGACGAGATTATGGCAGGGCTCAATATCGGCGAGGTGCGAGAAACGACCGAGCTTATGGGACGTTTGAAAAGCCTCGGCATGACGCTCCTGCTCGTCGAGCACGTGATGGAAGGCATCATGCCCGTTGCGGACAAGGTGGTCGTCCTCGACTACGGCCGGAAGATAGCGGAAGGCCCTCCATCGGAGATCGTAAAGGACGAAAAAGTGATAAAGGCGTATCTTGGAGTGAAGTATGCTGAGCGTAGAGCGCGTAGACCTGTCGTATAGCGGCGTCAAGGTCGTAGATTCGGTCTCCTTCCACGTGGAACAGGGGGAGATCGTTGCGCTCATCGGCGGAAACGGCAACGGGAAATCGACGATCCTTAAAGGCGTCAGCGGGATCGTCCACCCTGCCTCCGGAAAGGTGACCTTCGAGGGGCGGGACATCACGCGCCTCGACGCGCACAAGATCGTGGCCCTGGGCGTCTCCCACGTGCCGGAAGGTCGGCGTCTGTTCCCCTCCCTGAGCGTTTATAAGAACCTGCTCCTCGGCGCCTACCTCGTCTCCGACAAGAAAGAGGTAGCGGAGCGGATGGACTACGTCTATTCGATATTCCCCATACTGAAGGAGCGGGCGTCGCAAAAGGCGAAGACGCTCTCCGGCGGCGAGCAGCAGATGGTGGCTATCGGGCGGGGGCTGATGAGCAGGCCGAAGCTGCTCATGCTGGACGAGCCTTCGTGGGGGATTGCGCCTATCCTGGTGGACAAGATATTCGAGGTCATCGGGGAGATACGGAAGAACGGGGTGACAGTGCTGCTGGTCGAGCAGGACGTCGAGGCGGCGCTCGACATAGCGGACCGGGCCTATGTTATCCAGACGGGCAAGGTTGTGCTGGAGGGCAAGGGCCGGGAGTTGCGGGATTCCGAACTTATCCAGAAGGCGTTCCTGGGTCTGTAGGGGCTGTCAATTACTTCCGAAACAACTTTAAGTATTCGCCGTAACCATCCTTAACTAAATCATCTTTCGGAATGAAGCGCAGGGCTGCTGAGTTCATGCAGTAGCGCAGGCCCGTGGGCGGCGGACCGTCTTTGAAGACGTGGCCCAGGTGCGAGCCTGCGTGCTTGCTCCGCACCTCGATGCGTCTCTCGATTACAAAGTGCCTTTCGGGCGTCTCCACGATATTGGCCGGGTCGAGCGGCCTGGTGAAGCTCGGCCAGCCGGTGTGCGAGTCGAACTTGTCGAGGGAGCTGAACAGGGGCTCGCCCGAGACGATATCGACGTATATGCCTTCCTTATAGTTCTTGTCGTATTCATTCTGGAACGGCGGCTCGGTGCCCTCTTTCTGCGTCACCTCGTATTGCAGGGGCGTAAGCATCTTCTTCAACTCCGCGTCGCTCGGTTTCTTGAAATGTCTCCAATCCATACCGGTCTGCCCCTTTGCGCGGCCTTCGGCCCCCGCGCCGGCCGTCTGGCTATGCGCTGCCCCGTGCCATACAAAGAGAACGAGCAACGCCGACAAACCCAAAACCGTCCGTAATGTAGTCCGCCAATTCATGCGTAATCCCCTTTTAGTTGGAGTATATAGCGGGCGAAGGCCGGTTTCAAGGCACGGGGACTAGCAGCAGGTCACGTTCTTATCCGCAAGGGCGTGCCGGAGCCGATCCACCATCTGTGAAACGTACGAGCCGTCAAGCCATTGCGTGAGCTTATGTTGCTTGTAAATGGCGGCTGTCTTGAAGGGGTAGTTCATCCTGTCGATCAGGACGCTGTCAACGTGTGGGCGTATCATTTCGGCCAGCCTTTCCGGGTCGAGGGGCAGCATGGGGCCGATAAATACATACGTCGATATGCCCTCGCCGTGCAGTCTTTCGAGGGCCTTGGCCCGGGACTTTACAGGCGGCGCGGACGGCTCGAATATGCGCCTTACTGCGTCATTGTCCGTCGTAATGGTGATGCCTACGTCGAGGGAGCGGAACTTCTTCAGGACGTCGAGGTCGCGCAGGACGAGGGGCGACTTGGTGAGGACTTCGACAGGGAGTGGGCCGTCAGCCAGCACTTCAAGACACGCGCGCGTCAGTCGAAACTGGCGCTCGGCGGGTTGATAGCAGTCGGTGACCGAGCTTAAGAGGACAGTGCCTCCAGCCGCCCTGCGGATTTGCCTGGCGAGAAGGGCCGCGGCGTTAACCTTGACGTCGAGGAATGCGCCCCACGGCTCCTTGTGCCCCGTAAAGCGGCGCATGAACGTGGCGTAGCAATAAGAACAGGCGTGAGCGCAGCCGACGTACGGGTTGACGCAGTAAGCAATGCCGGGTATGCCGGACTTCGAAAGGATCGACCGGGCGTGTATCTCTCTTGGCGTCAAGGTTTTATTATACCACGGCGTTGATGACGTTGATGGTGGCCTCTACAATGCCCTTCCCACCGCTCCACTCTTGACTATCCACCCCCGCCATTCTAAAATAGTGTGTGATCCGAACGATTAAGACGCACCCGGACGATGTCCTCAGGCGCGTCGCTCAAGACGTCGACTCTATCACCGAGGAGATCCGCACCCTTTGCGACGACATGGTCGATACCATGGCCGCCGCGAACGGTGTCGGGCTCGCTGCCAACCAGGTGGGCGTCTGCCTGCGCGTCATCGCCCTGGAGACGGGCACGGAGAAGGAGAGTATCCCCGTCGTCATCATCAACCCCCGGATTCTGGGGTTGGAAGGCGAGGAGACGGCCGAGGAGGGCTGCCTCTCTGTCCCCGGTTTCTACGAGTCGGTCAAAAGGGCCGGTAAGGCCATCGTGTCGGGGGAAAACCTCGAAGGCAGGAGATTCGAGGTCGAATGCACCGGCCTGCTCGCAAGGGCGGTACAGCATGAAGTCGAGCACCTCGACGGCATCCTCTTCATCGACCACCTAAGCCCTATCAAGAAACAGCTTTTCAAACGGGAGTATGGCAAGGAGAAAAAGTGAAGCTCTTTTTCTTCGGGTCGTCGGGCTTTTCCGTGCCGGCGCTCCGCGCCTTGCGCTCATCGATTTCCCTGGTCGTTACAAAAAAGGCAAAGCCGAAAGGCAGGGGATACCTGCTGGACGACAATGACGTGAAGCAGGCGGCTCTTTCCGCGGGCCTGCCCCTCGCCGAGATAGGCTCTTTTAAGGACGACGAGGCCAGGCTGCTCGCGGACCAGCGGCCCGACCTCCTGGTGGTCGTCTCGTTTGGCCTCATCATCCCAAGGTGGTTCCTCGATGCGCCCTCGGCAGGGGCCATAAACGTGCACCCGTCGCTCCTGCCGAAATACCGGGGCCCGTCGCCCATGCAGTGGGCCGTGCGGAACGGTGACGCAGAGACCGGCATCACAATCATCGCCATGACGGAGCGCATGGACGCGGGCGACATACTCTACCAGGAGAAGACACCCATAGGGCGGGATGAGGACATGGCCGCCCTCTCGGTGCGCCTGTCTTTGCGGGCCGGGGAGATATTGCCTCCCGTCGTGGAGAAGATGATGGCGCAAGGCATGGCAGGGGCCGTGCCCCAGGACGAGGGGCAGGCGACTTACACGTCCATGGTCACAAAAGAGATGGGGCTGATCGACTGGAACGCCGCAGCCGATGAGGTCTTGCGGCAGGTCAGGGCGTTCGTGCTGTGGCCCACCGCTTATACGTTCCTGGACGGCAGGATGTTGAAGGTTTACAGGGCCAAAATCCCGGCCGGCGCCTATCCGCGCGAGGCGGGGCCCGGCACTATCGTATCGGTTTCTCCGGAAGGCATAGAAGTCGCGGCAGGGAGCGGCTCCGTCGTCATAGAAGACATGCAGATAGAGAACCGCAAGAGAATGTCCGCCGCAGACTTCGCCAGGGGCTACAGGCAGCTCACCGGAAAAAAGCTTGCCCCTGCGCCTGCCCCGTAATAGATTTTATTAGTTACGCGTAAAACGAGCGTCACCGGAAAACAGGCAATAGAGAAAAATATAATAAGGGAGGGTTGCCATGTCGGATGACCGCAAGAAAAACAGATGGCATCAGCCGGCGTCAATTCTTGAAACGGACTGCGTTCGGAGGTGCAGCGGCCGCTGCATTGGGAGGGGGGCTCACTGCGGGAAGCACCCCCGCACTGGCCGCCGCCGCTCCCAAGCCCCCCGCCAAGTGGGACCGCGAGGCGGACGTTGTAGTCATAGGGTCAGGGGCAATGGGGCTTCCCGCTGCCATCGTTGCACGCGAGGCAGGCGCGAAGGTCATCGTCGTCGAGGCGAACTTCGATATAGGCGGCCACGCCATAACGAGCGCAGGCAACGTCCCTCTAGGGGGAGGTACGAGCGCACAGAAGAAGGCCGGCATCAAGGATTCACCGGACCTTCTCTTCCAGGACCTGACCGACTGGTCCATAGTCCAATCAAACGGCTTCCCCGACTACAGGTACAACGACCGCGAGATCATCCGGGCCTTCGCGGATAACAGTGCGCCCACCTACGAATGGCTCGTAGACCACGGGGTAGTCTTTATAAACAAGCCGCCCGATAATGCCGGTGGTAACTCGATAGGCAATTCCGTCCTGAGGGAGATGCACGCGGCGGCAATGGGCTGGCCCATGGTCCAGACGGGCAAGCCGGTGGACCCGACCATCCAGGCCACCACCACGACAGGCAACGGGCTCATGCGTCCTCTGGAGGTTGCGGCGAAAAGGGCGGGCGTCGAGATACTGCTGAACCACAGGATGACGGCGATCTACCGCAAAGGGCCTGATGAGGGGCGGGTGCTCGGCATCATGGTGGACAACAAGGGCAGGAAGATCAACATCCGCGCGCGAAAGGCCGTCATCATAGCGACGGGTGGCTCTACGGGGAACGTCAATTTCCGCCGCATGTTCGACCCGCGCCTCACGGAGGAATACTGCGGCCTCGCAGGGATGCCGTGGACGGACCAGGACGCCAGCGGGGAGTTGGCCGCAATGGCGATAGGCGCCTCCCTCTGGGGCCTTTACAACCAGGTCGGGGAGTTCGGCCCGCCGATCGCCAAGCCGGGCACCATCGGCTGCCAGTACAATTACGCCAACCTCCAGTGGTTCCCGGGCAGCGCGGTCTTCAAGCTCGCCCGCGCAACGGGCCTGCGCGTCGCGAACTGGCAGGACGCCATTCTGGTGAACATGATCGGGAAGCGCTTCTACGACGAGACTGCGGGCCAGTTCCAGGCCAACAGCCGGGGGCAGGTCGAGCCTTACGTGCACGGCAGCTACCTGAACGCTAAAAACATCAAGTACGACCCGCCCAACTTCTTAAACGCGGCCCTCGCCGGGATAGGGGACGGAAAAAACGGCGGAGGCCCCATCTGGGCGATCTTCGACGCGGACGCCGTTGCCAGGGAGCGATGGAACCCGAAGCCGCCGCAGGTCGATATCGACGCAGGGTTCTTTTTCAGCGCAAGCTCGATTCCGGAGCTTGCATCGAAGATAGTCATGAAGTACCAGCGCGTGCCGATGCCGCCCGCAAGTCTTGAGGCGACGGTCGCCAGGTACAACTCGTTCGTCGATGCCGGAAAGGACGAAGATTTCGGCAAACCGACGCCCAAATATAAAATCGCGAAGCCGCCGTTTTATGCCGCATGGGCAACGCCGGTAGTCCATGACACGCGCGCCGGATTGAGGATAAATGCAAAGTGCCAGGTGCAGGAGATGTCCGGCCGCGTCATCCCAGGCCTTTACTGCGGGGGTGAATCCGCAGGGGGTTTCAGCGAGCACGGCCTTGCAAGGGCCACATGCCAGGGTTATATAGCAGGAAGGAACGCGGCGGCTGAAAAGGCAGGATAGGCGAGAGCATTCTTTGATTTACCGGAGGGATATCATGAAGAGCGCGGCCCGCGTGGCCTTTATCGTACTGTGCCTGTCGGTTGTGGCCTTTTTCGCTTATCTGAAAAGCGGCGCCATGCCTCTGTTTGCCCAGACCGCACCGGCAACCGGCGCTACGGCGAAAGAAGCCTGTCTCAAGTGTCATGGGCCTTATGATAAGCTCGCGGGCGCTCCGGCCGCGTATGCTGCGCCGAGCGGCGAGAAGATAAACCCCCACGTCTACGTTCCGCACTCGTCGAAGGAGGCGAAAGCGGTCCCGGAGTGCACGAATTGCCACCAGCCCCACGCCCTGCCTCCGAACAAGGCGCAAATCAAATCGCAGCCCGCGCCGGAAGTCCAATGGTGCTTTACCGCCTGCCACCATGATAACAATTTCCAGCCCTGTCAAAACTGTCACAAAGATATGAAGCCGGCACAGTAGCATCACTTAAAGCCGCTTCTCAGCGATATAAATACACTTTTTTATTGACAGGGAGCCAATTCGCTTCTATTATCAGGAAGCATTGCGACGAATGGCGCCTATACGGCTTTATATAACTACTGGTTGTGCGGTCCTGCTATGGGCCGTTTTTTGCTTTTTCGCGAGCGGATGCTCGACCGGCTCCCATTACGCAAGGCCGACGGAAGTTGCAGCATCGGACGATCAGGCAGCCTCGCAGGACGCCGATAGCGGCACGCAGCCCAAGGCTGCAAAGAGCGGCCGGCAAAAAACATCCGTAAAAAAAACTTATGATAACAAGACGGGCAGGGAAGGGGACAGGTCGGTCCTACGCGCAGACGGCACGGACCTGGCGTCAGACCCCTATTCCCTCTACAGGAAAAGCGATACCGACGCAGACCTGACCCCGCTGCTCACCGACGACTACCTAAAGCAGTTCGACATCCCCATCGTGCTTAACGACGCAGTCCAATACTTCGTCCGGTACTATATGACGGAGAAGAAGAAGGTTTTCACCAACTGGCTGCGCCGCTCGCGCCGGTATATCCCCATGATCAAGGAGATCATGCGCAGGCACGGGCTGCCGGAAGACCTCGTTTACGTCGCAATGATAGAGAGCGGATTCAACCCGAAGGCATATTCCTCGGCGAAGGCGTGCGGTCCCTGGCAGTTCATTTACGAGACGGGCGGGCGGTATGGGCTGCGCGTCAACCACTGGGTGGACGAGCGGAGGGACCCGGAGAAATCGACGATAGCCGCCGCCCTCTATTTGAGGGACCTCTTCAACCAGTTCGGCTCGTGGAACCTTGCCGCTGCCGCTTACAACGCAGGCGAGAAGAGGATCGAGAGAACGATCGAGATGTACCAGACAAGCGATTTCTTCGAGCTGATGAAATATAATACACTGCCGAAGGAGACGCGGGAATATATACCCAGGCTCCTCGCTGCGGCCCTTGTCGCCAAAAGCCCGGAGAAGTTCGGCTTCACGGGTTTAAATTACGACGAGCCGGTCAGGTTCGCAAGCGAAGGGGTGCCGGGCGGCATCCCTCTAGACGTGCTGGCGCGGGCTGCATGGACCGACGTAGAGTCGCTCAGGAGCCTCAACCCCGAGCTTCTGACGAACGTGACGCCGCCCGACGTCGCGACGTATACGATCAATCTCCCCGAGTCCACCCCGAAAGACAGGTTCCGTGCGTCCCTCACCGCGTCCATGCGGGCGGAGAAGAGGGTCAAGCGGGTACAGATGTACACGTTCAAGAAGAAGGACAAACTCGTCGACGTCATGGGCAAACATGACGTAAGTTTCGACGACCTCCTGCTCGTCAATACGTGCGACCGGGAGATAAAGGCGAAAGTGGGCGCTGTCGTCTACATCCCCAGTTTTTACGGCTCACGGCGCGCGATGGAAACGGCGCGCGATACGACAGGCGGGGAAAACGCGGCGCAGCCGGATAAAACAACCGAGTCCGAGGCGAAAGCACAGCCGGAACCCAATGCGCAGCCCGAGGCCAGGCCACCGAGCAGATGCGAGCGAGCCGCAGGAGAAGCAGCCTGAGGTAATACAGGTCGCAAAGCAGCCTGACGTGATGCGGGTGGCGGCACTCTCCGAGGGAAGGGAAGGGTACGAGGGCGGCCGCGAGGAGATCGCCCTTGCGAAGATACGCGCCAAATACGGCATCGAGCCCGCGGCGTTGAAGGAGACGAGCGCGTCAAGGAAAAGCTCCGTCCGCCCCAAAGCCAGGGGGGAGGCAAAGCCCGAGATGAAGAAGCAGCCCGCGAGCGTTAAGGGCGCAAAGGTCGCCTCTTACCATGCCGCAAAAAAGGTGAAGAAGGGGAAAGCGAAGACCCGGCCGGCAAGCGTTAAGGATACGGGTCACAGCAAGAAACAAAAGACGCGGACGGCCAGGGCCGGGCTTTAAAGAACGGCGGACACTTCTAAACCTTGAGCACCAGGTTTATCATGTCACCCCTCGAGAAACCCATCGCGTGAAAGAACTGGAGAAGGTCCCAGTCGTTCCAGTTGACGAGGGTGTAGATCGTATCGACGCCGTACTTCATAAGATTTTCTACACAACTGTTTGCAAGCTGTTTCGCAATGCCCCGGTTCTGGTAATCGGGGTCGATGCCTATTGTGTCGACCCAGCCGATGTTGTTAGGCACCTTGAACTCCCACCCGCTCACTTCTCCGAGTATGAAGCCCACGACCTTGTTGTCTATCTCGGCCACAAGAGAGGCGTCGTGCGGCCTCGATTCCGCCTGTTTGACGATCTTCGTCAGCCAGTAATCCCTGCGCGTCTCTCCCAGCACCTTCGTGTCGATGTTTACGATAGCGTCCAGGTCTTCCTTTTCCATGATGCGTATCGAAAGATTATCAAGAAAATTGCTCATGGTTTACCCCTTAGCGGTCAACTTGTGAATTCTATAACATATCCTGCATAAACCAATCAAGATTATACGTACTCTTGGCATGTAATTATGCGATACTTAGATGAAAAAGAAGATAATTCAACCACTAAGGCTTGCGCCGGGCAGAAAAAACGCGTACCGGGTCCTTTGTGAATTATACTTATATGTGACAGGTAGCTGTCTTCACATAAAACCATTCTAAGGTGGTCTATGACGGAATTCGATGCATTTGAACGGGAATACTGGGAATGGCGCCTCCGCGAGTTTCCGGAGCTATCTACCTGGACCGGCGACAACCGGTATAACGACCGGCTCCAGGACATGTCATGGGAGGCCGTAGAGCGCCAGCGGGCCGACGAGCGCGCCATGCATGAGCGCGCCCGCGCCTTCGACAGGCAGGCGCTTTCGGAGCAGGACGCGATCTCTCTCGATCTGCTTTTATGGGAACTGGAGCAGGCGGTCGCATCGCACAGGTTCCCGCCTGTCATGGTGCTGAACCAGATATGGGGACCGCACCTGATGCTCCCGCAGTTGATGTCCGTAACGCCCTTCCGCAACGCCGCCGATTACCGCAATTATGTCGCCCGCCTGAACGCTTTTCCCCGGTATCTCGAACAGGCCGAGGCGCTACTCTTGCGCGGCATCGAGACGGGGTGGGTGCAGCCGGCTGTGCCGTTGCGTGGCGTACCCGACCAGATCGGGGGCCAGCTCGTCGATGATGCGGAGAAAAGCATCCTTTTTACTCCCTTCGGGAATGTGGCAGGGCAAATTGGGGAAACAGAGCGCGCGGAGCTGCGGTCCGCCGCCCTGAAGGCTATACAACAGGGCGTCTTGCCTGCACTGGCCCGCTTCCGGGATTTCGTGACAGCACGCTACCTGCCGGCCGGCGACCGTCCTATCGCGGCGACGACGCTCCCCGACGGTCAAGCCTATTACGATCAATCGGTCCGCGAGCATACCACTACGGACCTGACCGCTGCGCAAATCCACGAAATCGGGCTTAAGGAAGTTGCGCGCATCCGTGCTTCCATGGAGGCGGCCATCGGGCAGGCAGGGTTCAAGGGGAACCTTGCGGAGTTCGTCGCCTTCCTGCGCTCCGACCCCCGCTTCTATTTCTCGCAGGCCGACGACCTTGTGACTGCCTACCGGGCCATCGCGAAGCGGGCCGACGCGGAATTGCCGGGCCTCTTCGCCGAGCTGCCCCGGACCCCCTACGGCGTGCGCGCTTTTCCGGACTACGAGGCCCCGAGCCAGACCACGGCCATGTATTTTCCGGGGGCATCCGACGGGTCGAGGGCGGGCTACGTCATGGTCAACACGTACAAGCTCGACATGCGGCCGCGTTACGAGATGGAGGCGCTAACGCTCCACGAAGGCGTTCCGGGACACCACCTGCAGATCGCAAGGGCCCAGGAGCAACAGCACCTGCCCGATTTCCGCCGCAACGCCGGATACAACGCCTATACGGAAGGATGGGGCCTTTACGCTGAAAGCCTCGGGACCGAAATGGGGTTTTACACGGACCCGTATTCGCGGTTCGGCCAACTGACGTACGAGATGTGGCGCGCCTGCCGGCTGGTGGTCGATACCGGCATGCACCAGCTAGGCTGGTCGAGGCAGAGGGCCATCGATTACGTAAGCGGGAATACAGCCAAGACGGAGCAGGATATCGCCGTCGAGGTGGACCGTTACATCGTCTGGCCGGGCCAGGCCCTGAGCTACAAGATCGGCGAGCTGAAGATCAGGGAACTGCGCACTCTTGCAGAACGCTCACTCGGCGAGCGGTTCTCCATCAGGACTTTTCACAACGCACTGCTCGATGACGGTCCGCTGCCGCTCGCCCTGCTCGAAGAGCGCGTCCGCAAATGGATCGCGTCCCACTCGTCATAGCCTGGTTCGCCTCTCATAGCGGGCGTCCGGGCCGGTAAATCCGGGCCGCCCTATTTTCCGGCGCCCGAAAGCGTTACGTTAACCGTCGGGGTCGCCGGGTCGTTCGATGATACCGACAGGGTCGCGCGCCGCGTGCCTGTCTGTTTGGGGTTGAACGTCATGTTGATATTGCACGACTTGGCAGATGTAAGTGTCGAGCAACTGCTCGACCAGTTGAAATCCCCGGGGTTCGTACCGCCGATCGATATGGGGCCGACGGTCAGCGTGCCTACACCCGTATTGGCGACCCTCACAAGCCCCGACGTGGACTTGCCTACGCCCACCTGTCCGAAGTTGATGGACGCCGGCGATACGGAGACCTTCGGCGGCTGCCCGGCCTGGCTGACTGAGAACGTTTGCCCGGCTGCCGTGATGGAGCCCGACCTGCTGCTTGCGCCGGTGTTGGCCGTTACGCTGTACTTGACAGTGCCGGACCCGCCCCCGCTTGCCCCGGATGTTATCCTGATCCATGAATCGTTGCTGGCCGCCGTCCACGTGCAGCCGGTTTGAGTAGTCACCGAAAGGCTGCCCGTGCCGGCCTGCGCCGTGAACGAGGCGCCGTTCGGCGAGATCGAGTACGTGCAGGCCGGCGAGACATACTGGTAAGGGCCTATGTCCCAGGGGCCTGCCGTGGGGCGGGTATTGCCGTCCCGGTCTTTATATATCTCCGGTATGAGTGAGTTGTTTATGACTACGGCCTGGCCTATAAGGCTGCTGGCGGAGGTCAGGTGGTAGTCGGGTGTCGCAGGGTTTACGAACTCTGCGTACCTGTTATCTACGCTGCAAACCGAATGGGCATCCTGCCCGTGATTTTTATACCAGGTCCTTGTCGTCGAGCCGGGCGCGCTGGTCGAGTCGTAGAAGTATACGTCATATACATCAGCGCCGTCCCAGGCTGCGCACGTGTTATAGGTAATCTGCCCACCGGGCTCAAGCTGCTCGAAGTCGTTATAATCGGACGTCAGCGCAAGACCCTCAGTGTGCTGGGTCCACAGGTCCCAGGGATAGGTTGTATTAGCGTTTGCCCTGCTGTTGCCGTATAAGATGGTGTTCCTCAGATCGACTACGGTCTGCCTGTTCGTGTAGGCCGGGGCATCGATGTAAACGCCCCACGTGTTCCCCGTCGTCAGGCAGTTGTAGATCGACGTGGTTGCGCCGTTGTAGATGTAGAAGCCTATGCCGTTTGTCCTGGCGAAGGAGTTGATGTACCAATACCTGATCGTGCCCGCGATGTCGCCCACGTGCGACGCGTACCCGTTCGAGTTGTTATAGGAATCGCAGTTCACGTACTTGATCATGTCGGTGAGAACTGATGCCGGGCTGCCTACTACGCCCACGTCGAAGCCGTTGCCCTTGTTGTCGTGCGATGTGCAGCCCGTATACGTAACGTTTGTGCTGTTCGTGAGCCAGAAGCCGATCCACGTGTTCGTGTAGCCGGTGCTGGTGCCCGCCACGTCGCCGTTATTGTACGACTGGCAGTTGATTACCTGCCCGTTGGAGCACCCGTAGGTGTTGTCCCCTATCATGAAGCCGCTGGACAGGCTGCCGTTCTGGTGGTTCCCGTCTATCTCGATGTTCTGGAAAGTAAATGAATCGTTGCACTGCACGTTCACGTTGAACTCGACGTTATTGAAAAGCTTCATGTTCCTGACAACAAGGCCCTCCATCTTCGTGCTCTCGCTATCGCCCGTTGCCTGGAAGCCCCTCGATTTCGAATTCTGGATCACGAACCCGCCCGCCTTCACTCCGTCCACCACTATGTAATCACGCTTCCACACGAAGAACATGGGGTCGTAGTTGGCCAGGGTCTGGTTGGCGCCGTCGAATATTACCGGGCCGCCCGTCCCCCATGATGACGTATCTACTGTAATCGTTATCGGGGCCGAGGACGTACCCTGTGCGTACCAATCGGAGCTTACGACGAGCTTGTTCGTGATCGTCGTGCCCGATTTTACCTTGATGACGTCTCCGGCCTTGATTGTCGTCCAGCCCGTCGCGGTGAGGTAGCCGCTGTTGTCGTTGCTGTACGAGCCTGGTATGTGCTGCCACGCCTGTGCCTGTGAGGTGCCAAGGTTGGCGTCGGAGCCGGAGACGGGATCGACGTAGTAAGTGGGGTCGCCCTCCCTGCCGCCTTGGCCCCCTGACTGCTGGGTGCTGCTTCCGCTTGCCGTGGCGGTGTCCGCATACCCCGTCGCCGCGCAAGCTATGCGTAGGCCCGAAACAAGGGACAGGACCGCAAGCACGGCCCATAGAAGCACGATGGTTCCGTTTTTAGGACGCATGGCGCCTCCTCGTCTTATTCGCGAATAAAGAGTGTCGGAAGGGTAAATTCCCCTGCCGCCGGTTGCCCTCGATGCCGGATGACGGGCGGTCCTTAGGGAGGCGCGTTGAAGCTGTTCACATGAAGGGGCGACCGAAGCGCCCGGAGGGATGCCCTAAAAATAACAATGCGTACGGGACGCATTTTTGTCAACCAGCGGGCGCTGCGGAAAGGCCCGGGCTAACGTTTGGCAGGAGATGGATCTTTAAAAAAGCGAAGAGGGGAGGGGACCAAAAAAAAGGAGAGGGGTAGACTATAAGCCGGGTTCTGTTACCGCATGAGGCGGTCCACGGTCATTTCTCTAGGGTCCGAACAACCGGACCTCGAGCGGCCTACCTGGGTTAGAGGACGGGCCATCCTCACCGCGCTTGCGCACGGTCCCCTTTTTGGCCTTGCATCGGATGGGGTTTACCAGGCCATTTAGTCGCCTAAATGCCGGTGGGCTCTTACCCCGCCATTTCACCCTTACCCCCGAAGAGGCGGTATATTTTCTGTTGCACTTTCCCTGGGATTGCTCCCGGTCCCCGTTAGGGACCATCCTGCCCTTTGATGCCCGGACTTTCCTCGGGGCTCGCACCCCGCGACCATGCGTCTACCCCTCTCGCAGCCGCATCTTTCGCAAGCTTGTCCGCAATCCTGTTTCCTTCTCTCGGGATATATTTTACCGAAAAATGGGAGAGTTTCCTGATGAGGCGGTGCGCCTCCTCCAGGTAAACCTTGAGCCTTTCGTTCTTGATCTTGTATTTGCCGAGTACCTGGTTTGCCACAAGCTGCGAATCGGTATATACATGGACGGGCAGGGTATTGCTGTCTTCGACTTTGCGCAGGGCGCGGACAAGCGCCTCGTACTCGGCCATGTTGTTCGTCATCGTGCCGAGGTGGACGCTCTCCCTCCATACCTCGTTGTTCTCTTCATCGAAGGCAACTATACCTGCGCCGGACAGGCCGGGGTTCCCCAGCGAGGCCCCATCGATGTAGATGTGCCACTCCCTCATTCGTCTTCCTGGAAGTAGAAGATCCTGTTGCAGCTCGGGCACGTGATGATCCTGCTGTTCTTCATGACCTCTATGAACAACTGCGGCGGGATATTCATGTAGCACCCCAGGCAGGTGCCGTGCTTTACATTGACAACGGCGATGCCGGCCCTCTTCTCGATCAGCACGTTGTATCGCTCTTTGATCTCGTCGTTTATGTCGACCAGCAGCCTCTCACGCTCGCCCCGGAGCTTTTCGATTATGGCGTCGGCCGCCTTGATCTCTTTCTCGAGTTCACCGACCTCCTGGGCAACCTCCTGCTCCCTTTTTGTCAGCTCTTTCTGGGAGGACTGGCTGTCCTTCTTCAGCTCCTCTATCCGTTCCATGAGGAGTATTATGTCTTCTTCCGTCTTGTCGTTGGCCGTCCTTGCCGCCTCGATCTCCTTGAGGATCGCCTGGTATTCCTTGTTGGTCTTCACTTCGTGGAGCTTCGCTTCGACCTTCTTGACCTGCGCCTTTTCGGCTTCGAGCTCGATCTCTTTCTTCCTTCTTTCCTTTTCGAGCTCCTCCACGATCTCTTTCTCTTTGGCGATCTTCTCCCTGGTCCGGGTCAACTCGGTCTGCATCTCCTCAATCCGCTGCGGTCCGATGGCCCTCTTCTTCTCGTTCTCGATGATCTTGGTGTCGATTTTCTGCACCTGGCAGAGGGTTTCTAATTCTTCGTTCAATGTACTCCCTCCCAGAAATTTAAAAGGGGTGGCATTTCTGCTCACCCCTTTTTGGCACTGCTATATAAGTATCGTTAGAATCTTTACCATTCACGAGTCTCTTTTTTGGGCCCACCTGGCCTCGAACCAGGGGCCTACCGGTTATGAGCCGGTGGCTCTACCAACTGAGCTATGGGCCCGTCTGTCGTATAGACTAACCGATTGATCGGCCTCTTGTCAAGGGAATAACCCCGCCCGCGCATCCGTAGGATGCATATAAAATGTGTGTGGTTTCATACAGCTTTTTACGCCACGGCGGTGGTGTTGACTGTATACGTTCCGCACGGCGCCGGATAGGCGCGCCGCTGCTTTGGCATTGATAAAATAGCCCCGTCTGATAGAATAATTATCGGCAGGCGAAAAAATATATGCATAATATAATCCGATGAGCGAAGCACCCTTCCATCCGGTCGCAGACGTGTTGTTTTTCGCCCTGGGGACCATCGTGGGCAGCTTCCTTAACGTCTGCATTCATCGCATACCGAGGGAGGCGTCCATCGTGCACCCGGGCTCCAGGTGCCCTGCCTGCGAGGCGCCCATAGCCCCTTACGATAACGTGCCCCTCGTCAGCTACCTGATGCTGAAGGGACGCTGCAGGAAGTGCGGCCGGCCGATATCGGCCCGCTACCCCCTCGTGGAGCTGTTAACCGGCGGGATATTCCTGCTTTGCTTCCGGGTCGCCGGCATTTCCGTCGAGCTGCCCGCCCTGCTTGCCTTCTCGTGCCTTCTGGTCGTAATATCATTCATCGATATCGATTTCCGGATAATCCCGTACCGGCTGAGCTTGGGCGGCCTCGGCCTCGGCCTCGCGTTTTCGCCTCTGAGGCCCTCTCTGGGCTTCGTGCATGCAGTTGTAGGGGCGCTCCTCGGCTGCGGCCTCATTTACGCGATCAAGAAATCGTACGAGCTTTTGCGGAAAGGGGAGGGCATGGGGGGCGGAGATATATGGCTCCTCGGCATGATCGGCGCCTTTTGCGGGATGAAGGGTGTCTTATTCTCCCTCGTCGGCGGCTCGGTCATAGGGTGTCTGGTCGGCATCCCTATGATGCTTGCCGAAGGGGAAGGGATAAAGTACGCGATCCCTTTCGGTCCCTTTCTCTCCGCCGGGGCATTTCTTTACGCAGTTGCGGGTGACGCTCTTATAGCGCGGTTCTATGCATTGATCGACCTGCTGGCAGGTCTTATGAGATAATGATACAGCTTTTGCAGGAGCGAGCAGATGATTGAGTTCAAAAGACTGATTGAGTCGAGCACGTACCTTGATCCTTTCCACGATTTCGAGCCCTTCGAGGCCAAATCGGAGATCCGTTGGGACCCGTTGACCGGTCTGACGGCGCGCTTAATGAATTTTCCGCCCAGGAGGATGCCGCGCTTCGACGTCGGGCCCCTGGTCAGTGCGTCGATCGCGGCGAAATGTCCGTTTTGTGAGGAAAACGCTTCCACGATGACTGCGCGCCTCAACCCGGCGATGTACGGCAGCGAGCAGCTCGTTGACGGCGAGGTGCGGATCATACCGAACCTGCTGGCCTTCGGCAAGTATTCCCTGGTCGCCATTATGTGTAAGGAGCATTACGTCGATATGGCGACGCTCGCCGCAAAGGGGTGCGTGGTCAGCGCCATAGAAGCGCTCCTCCGAGCCTTCAGGACCGTGCGGGAGAAGGACCCCGCCGCCCGGTATTTATCGGTTAACTGCAACTACATGCCCATGTCGGGCGGAAGCCTCGTGCACCCGCACGTGCAGGGAATAGCCGGCGAGCACGCGACTAATTACCAGAGGCTGATGATAAAGAGAAGCGCCGGGTTCGCGGCAGCGCAAAAAACGGTCTATTGGGAGGCCCTGGAAGAAGAGGAGACACGTCTGGGTGAGAGGGCTATAGGAAGGAGCGGCTCGGTTTTCTGGTACGCGCCTTTCGCGCCGAAAGCTAATATGGATATCGGCTGCGTTTTTCGGGAGCCTTCGCTCTTGGCCCTCGGCGGCCAGGACTGGGCGGACTTCGGCCAAGGGTTCAACAAGGTGCTGGCCTACCTGGACGGCGAGAACATCGGCGGCTTCAACCTCTCGGTATTCTCGGCGCCCGAGGGAGAGGACCATTTCCGCGTGAACGGGCGCATCGTCGCCAGGCGGTTCCTGCCGCCCGTCAATGCGTCGGATGTCAGTTATTTCGAGAAGCTGCACATGGAGAGTGCCTGCATGGTGACCCCTGAAAGTGTTGCCGCCGGTTTGAGGGCGATATGGTAAGCCTGTCCGGCCCGGAGATTATACCTTAATGGCTACTGAGCGGCTCGCGAAGTTTCTGGCCCAGGCAGGCGTTGCGTCACGGCGGAAGTCGGAAGACATCGTCAGGTCCGGCAGAGTGAAGGTGAACAGGGTCGTGGTGACGGACCCGGCCCATCCGGTCAATCCCGAAGTCCATGTCGTGTGGCTGGACAACGAGCCTGTCAGCTCCTCGGCAAAGCGCCGTTACGTCCTTTTATATAAGCCCGCCGGCTATCTCTCGGACCTCGCCGACAGTGGAGGCAAAAAAAGGCTCCTCGCGCGGAGCCTGATAATGCTGCCTGGGTCGCTCTTTCCCGTGGGAAGGCTCGACTACGCCTCCGAAGGCCTCATGATCTTCACGGATGACGGCGATTTCGCGAACCATATCATGCACCCTCGATACAACGTTGAGAAGGAATATCAGGTGAAGCTCTCGGGCGTTCTTACGCCCGAAGAAATAAAGCGGGCTGTTTCCGGCCTTCGGGTAGACCGCGTAATCTACGCAGTCAAGGCGATTACGCCGTTTAAAAAGGCCGAAAAGAACACGTGGTACAGGATTGTCGTGGGGCAAGGGAAATACCACCATATCAGAAAACTCGCAGAAGGGCTCGCACACTATGTGCTGCGGCTCCGCCGGGTCCGCATCGGCCCCGTCACGCTCTCAGAGCTAAAGCCTGGTGAGTGGCGCTTCCTGAAGCCCGATGAGGTACGCAAGCTGGTGTCTGAGAAGGCCCAATCGCGCAGCTCAGCCGCCCGTAGTACATAAGTCCTATCTGCCACGGAGCGCCATGGTAAGAGAACTTGCTTCTTCATTTCGTTGCACGCGCAATTTTGATTGACAGCCTTAAAGACTTTTAATAACATAATGCATCGCATGGAAGATAAACGTTACAACAAGTGGGCCGATATCCTTAAGACCATCGGCCATCCGGTAAGGATCAGGATCATCGAGAAGCTGCTCGGGAAGGATATGTCCGTCAGCACGATCTGGGGGAGCCTCGAACTCCCGCAGTCTACCGTGTCGCAGCACCTGTCTCTCTTGCGGACGAAGGGGATAGTGCAAAACGAACGGTTCGGATCGACAGTCAAGTACTCAATAACGGACCGGAAGATCGAGGAAATCATCAAATTGATCAAAGGTGGTCCAAGTTAACATAATATCTCTTATCAGAACCATTCAATATGACACCCGCCGGGACGAAGGCTAAAGAACATTATCCTTCCCCGGCCTTAGAAGGCGACAGTTGACTACGTCCCCTCCCAAAGAGCAGTCTGTAAGCGCCCCGGATATTAACCGCCTCTATAAGCAGGTCGAGGGGAAGCTGGAGAATATTGTCGAGAAGCTCCTCATATCGAAGGTGAACGACAAGGATAATATATTGCAGAACGTGCAGACGATGATGGAGCGGATCTTCATCACGGCGGCAATGAAAATGACGGACGACAACGTAGTCCGTGCCGCCCGCCTTTTAGGCATAAACAGAAATACCCTGAGCAAAAAACTCAGGGAGATGAAAGAACAGTCTGACCGAGATAACGGACGATAAGGTCCCCGACCTCCCGCGTACCCATACCCATCTTGCCAGCATCGACCGACTTGAGATCGTTTTTCAGGGCCTTGGCAACAGCCGCCTCTACGGCGTCTGCGGCGTCCGACTCCCCGAGGTAGTCGAGCATCATGCCTGCCGCAAAGATCGCGGCGATGGGGTTTATCACGTTGAGGCCCGTATATTTCGGGGCCGAGCCGCCTATAGGCTCGAACATGGAGACGCCGGCAGGGTTGATGTTCCCTCCGCAGGCAATGCCAAGCCCGCCCTGCACCATAGCACCCAGGTCCGTTATAATGTCGCCGAACAGGTTGTCCGTCACGATTACGTCGAACCATTCCGGGTTCTTCACCATCCACATAACCGTCGCGTCAACGTGCGCATAGTCCGTTTTTATATCCGGGTATTCCTTCGCCACTTCGTAAAAAGCACGCTCCCAGAGGTTGAACGCATACGTGAGGACGTTCGTCTTACCGCACAGGGTCACCTTTTTCCCTTTGTTGCGCTTTCTTGCGAGGTCGAAGGCGAAGCGGATGCACCTCTCGACGCCCTTACGCGTATTGATCGACTCCTGTACTGCCACCTCGTCGGGCGTGCCTTTTTTGAGCACGCCGCCGGCCCCGCTGTAAAGTCCTTCCGTGTTCTCGCGGACAACGACGAAATCTATGTCTGCCGGTCCCTTGTCTTTGAGCGGCGACTCGACGCCCTCGTACAGCTTTACGGGCCGCAGGTTGATATACTGGTCCATGTCGAACCGTATCTGCAATAATATCTGCTTCTCCAGGATACCGGGCGCGACGTCCGGGTGGCCTATGGCCCCTAGAAACAAGGCCTGCTGTGTTTTCAGGTCGGCAACGGCGCCGGCGGGCAGGGTATCCCCGGTCTTCAGGTAACGCTCGCCTCCGAGGTCGTAATACTTGTATTTCAGCGCGAAGCCGAACTTACGCGCTACTGCGTCGAGCACCTTGATCCCTTCGGCTACGACCTCCGGCCCTGTCCCGTCGCCCGGTATTACTCCTACCCTGTATTCTTTCGCCATTATCCTCTCCTTGCAGTTATTTCTGTAATGCCGAGCGGTTACACCTTACCGAGCGCCTTTTTACCGATATCCTTCCGGTACTGCATCCCCTCGAAGCGGATACAGGAGACGGCCCCATAGGCCCGATCTATTGCGTCTGCGTAGTTGTCGCCGAGGGCAGTCACACCGAGCACCCGGCCGCCGGACGTATAATAATCATTGCCTTTGCGCGTTGTCCCCGCGTGGAAGACGAAAACGTCTTTTTGGCCATCCACGTCGGCCAATCCGTTGATAAGCTTGCCCTTTTCGGGCTTTTCCGGGTAGCCGCCGGAGGCCATCACAACGCACACGGCAACGCCCTTCTTCCACGTCATGGGCGCCGCTTTCGTGAGGTCGCCTTCCGCGCAGGCGGCCACGACAGGCAGCAGGTCGCTCTCCATCCTGAATAATATCGGCTGCGTCTCCGGGTCGCCGAATCGCGCGTTGAATTCGAGGACGCCGGGTTTTCCGTCCCCCAGCATGAGGCCCGCATAAAGGACGCCTTTGTACGGTATGCCCTCAGCCTTCAGGCCGTCCACCGTCTTTTTCATTACGGACGTGTCTATCCGGGCCGCCAGGTCCGCGCTTACGAAAGGCACCGGCGTATATGCCCCCATGCCGCCCGTGTTAGGCCCCTTGTCGCCGTCCATGAGCGCCTTGTGGTCCTGGGAGGGCGGCAAGGCTACGACGGAGGTACCGTCGCACAGCGCAAGATAAGATGCTTCGATGCCGGGCAGGAAGCCCTCGACGATCACCCTGTCGCCGGCCTCGCCGTGGATGCGGTCGATAAAAAGCTCTTTCAGGGCCTTCTCCGCTTCTTCGGCGCTGTCGATCACGTAGGCGCCCTTCCCTGCGCAAATCCCGTCCGCCTTGATTACATAGGGCGGGGAAAGGTTTTTGATGTGGGCATGCACCGCCTCGTACGACGTGAAAACCTTGAACGCAGCGGTCGGTATCCCGTATTTCTCCATGAGCCTTTTCGAAAATACCTTGCTCGTCTCGATGCGCGACGCGGCCTGGCACGGGCCGAAGATGGGTACGCCCGCAGCCTCGAAGACGTCAACGACACCGGCTGCCAGGGCGGCTTCCGGTCCGACGACAGCAAGGTCTATGCGCTCCTTACGCGCAAATGCGAGAAGCCCCGGCGCATCGGTCACCGCGGTATCGACTACTGCGGCGATGCTCGAGATCCCCCCGTTGCCGGGGGCGCAGAAAATCTCGCTTACCTTTGGAGACTGTGAGAGCTTCCAGACAAGGGCATGCTCCCTGCCCCCGCTGCCTATCACGAGTATCCGCATGGCTTTCCCCTTTTTTAACCTTTCTGGCGGCTCAGGTAGTCGTATATGGCTTTGTCGTAATCGGAGGTAAGAAAGAAGACCTTTTTCGCCAGGTAGAACCGCATCTCTTCCGTGGTACCTCCGTCGTTAGCCTTGATGTTCTCGATTACTTTGGCATAATCGGCCGGGTCCGTCACAACCGTCACATACTTATAGTTCTTGGCTGCCGCCCTGATCATCGACGGGCCGCCGATGTCGATGTTCTCTATCGCCTCTTCGAAGGTGCAGCCCTTGGCCACCACCTCTTTGAACGGATAGAGGTTGACGACGATCATGTCTATGTCCTTGATATCCAGGGCCTTCTTGGCGTCCTGGTGTTCCTTTTTATCCCTGATGTTGAGGATGCCGCCGTGGACCTTCGGGTGGAGCGTCTTCACCCTGCCGTCCATGATCTCCGGGAAACCCGTGTGTTCGCTTATGTCCTTCGGGTTGACTTTCAGCTCGTCGAGGTACTTCCTGGTGCCCCCGGTCGATATGATCTCTACGCCCAGGCCCTTGAGAAATGGCGCAAGCTCGGCAAGCCCTGCTTTGTTCGATACGCTTATGATCGCCCTCTGAATTTTCATCGTCCCCTCTCTTTAGTCCCGCTTTTATGCTTTTTTACGCGGCTGTATCCGACCCTTACCTTGTTGCGCGAAGACTTATGATAATTTCCGACGCAGTTTTTGTCAACAGGAAATCAAGCGGCAGCCGCCTACGTGCCGTCGCCTTCGGGTACGGTGTAAAACCATTTCCGGCTGACCCTGACGACTTTTATCCGCCCCTCCCTGGCAAGTTCCCGGAGCCCGGCCTTCGCCGTATCGCGCGAAACACCGGTTGTCCGGACGATATCCTCCAGGGAGAGGGACCTGCGCTTCAGCGTCTCTATCACGGAGGCCTGCCAGGCGCCCCGGCCGGGCGTGCGGGCCTCTCTGTCAAAGGCTGCTATCACCTCGCAGGCGGGGCCGATGCGCCGGGCAACGGCTGCGAGCTTCCGGCCCTCTACCGGCGTCGCCGTACTTTCCGCCGGCGGACGCGTCACGGTGTTGAGCTGGACCTTATCCGCCCCGACTCCTGATATTAATTGCTTAAATAAGTCGATACGTTGCGAATCATCGTTAATGTCCTTTATGAGCATTACCTCGAGCCATATTTTTCCTTTATAGCTCTTGCGGAATGCCTTCAGGCCGGAAAGCAAATGCGCGAGGGAGAGGTCCGCGTGGGGACGGTTGATCTCCTGGAAGATATCTTCGGAAGCAGCGTCCAGCGACGGAAGGACGAGGTCTGCAAGCGAGGCCTCGCGCCTCACGTCATCCCTGAAGAGAAGCGAGCCGTTCGTGATAAGGGCGACCGGTATGGCGATCCTCCGTTTAAGCTCCTTTATTATCAAGCCCATGTCCGCGCTCAGGGAAGGCTCCCCCGACCCCGAAAGGCTTATAAAGTCGATCGCCCTGCCCTCTTCCACTTTCTCCATCACCTGCCGCACAACGAGGTCCGGGTCGGCAAAGCTGCGCCGCTCCGTCTCCTTGTGCGTTGTCCTGCCTATCTGGCAGTAAATGCAGTCGAATGTGCAATGTTTGTGCGGTATCAGGTCTACGCCGAGCGAAAAGCCAAGCCTTCTCGACGGCACCGGGCCGAAGACATGGTGTTCCATGCCAATAATTTAACCTATCCTGCTGTTTTAAGAAAGGAGGGACAGGCGCATGGCGCGAAAAGATCCAGCCCCTATGGCAGGCTCTTGCGCTTCTCCCAGACCCTGTCGAACTTTCGCAGATATGTGCGTGTTTCCTCGGGCAGTCTGCACGTCCACGAGTTATTGCATTCCCTGGCCGACTTCCGTACCCTCCCCGGCCCGCAGTTGTATGACGCAGCCAGCATCCTGCCTACCGCCTCCATGTCGTTGCGGGCAGAGACGAGAAGCTTTCTCGACAGGTCGGACAGGTCGGAATCGAAAAGAAGGAGCGATGCCTTGGCCGCGTTCACATGGTCATTGCTTCCCTGCACGAAATCCCTGTTGAGGGCGGCAGCCGGGTACTTCCTGCGCAGTCTTTCGTAGGTGGCGGGCATGAATTGGAAAAGGCCCCTAGCTCCCGCCGGGGACTTGCTGTAGGCGTATGCATTTTCAGCATTGGCCCCCAGGACCGTCAGCACCTCGCGTATGAGGGCGTCCTCCTGCCCGGCGGCACACGATTTGAAGCGCTCCGGGTCCATGTGCTCTATGACCGACAGTACGAAAACGACATCCGGGAGCTGGTCCGAATAGAGGAGCGCGCCGAGCGCAGGAAGCCTGACCTGCCGTCTCTCCAGGTCGGCGAGGGCGAGTCCGATCTGGTCCAGCAGGTAGTCGTAGCCCGCGCGCCGGACCTCGGGCGTGTCGATCTCCGGGCTGTACGGTGTGTAGACTACCTCCTCATAGCCGCCGTAGCGGCCGTGGACGACCGTGCGGATGGCCAGGACTGCCATGTCCTCCGGGTAGTGGACCTGGAACCTGGAGGCAACGCCGTTATTCTTTAGCCGAGTGACCTGAAAACCGTCGGTGGTGCAGCCCTTGTCAGTCACCATCACGGCGCGCAACTCCCGCTCGTGAAGGTTTTCCACGGCAAGGAGGAAGTTGGGCGCCACGGTAGTCGTAAAACGCAGCCTCAGCTTCTTCCTCCCTCTTCTATCTACGATGGTGACCTTCCTCTTTCCGTACTGCTTAACGTATCCTACGCTCCTGTTCTGCAGAAACGCCTGGGCGCGCTTGATTTCGTCAAGGAGGTTATAAGCCGGGGCCGCGGGCGGCTCGGCTGAGCCATGGGGGGGTGAGATGTAGGTCTCTGTTATGGGACCTTGATCGATGGCGAGACTATCGGATTGCGCATCGGCAGGCAGCGCCCAAAGGGCAACTGCGCAATGCAGCGTCGCGGCGACAACGAGCAAAAGGAGCCGTCCGTGTATGCCGCCGTCTTTATAAACCATGTTGTCCTTCGCGCTCCTCCTTTTAGGGCCGAAATCCGCCTCCTGCTTCCATCATTCTCTTCGACCTTCGAGGTATTGTCAACAAAAAACAAACTACAATGATTCAGTCTCGTTGCAGGTATTTAAACCTTAGAATTTCCGGCCGATGATCATTTTGAGAACGAGGCCGTCGGACGCATGGGTGAGACCCACGCCCGCGCCGAAATTGAGGTCCCATGAAGGCACCAGCCCCAGGTCGATAACGGAGAAAAGCTGGTGCTGCTGGTCACGGCCCGCATCAAAGCTTTGTAGCGGCCCGAAGAAAGAGTAGTACTCGAAGCCAAGGGCTACCTTCGGCACGACGTCGTAGCTACCCTTGAAGCCTTGGCTGAACTCGAAGCCGCGATAGGTGTTCTTGCCGCTGATGGCATGGACAAACTCCGGGTTGGCTGCGAAATACCACCGGCCAAACCGCTTGTCGATGATAGGGACGATGTCGAGGGTAACCTTGTCCTCGGAAAAGGCGCGGCGCTGGTACGTGACTGCGGTCCCGAAGCCCAGGCCCACGGGCAGGCCCCAACTCTCCGGCGCGCGCACGCGTGGGAAGATGCGCTCCCCGACCCACTGGCCGTCCATGCCGGGCTGCACGGTCGCCGCACTATATAATGCGCACTCGAACCACGACGAAAAGCCGTAGGCGACCTCAAGGCTTTCATTGAGCACGTGCTGGTTGGGCAGGACGCCGTCAACCTTCCGCGTAGTGCCGCTGATCGCCATATTGCTGTGCAGGTCGATATCCGCGTGTCCTGCCTCGGCAATCTCCGAGGGATGAACAACGATCTCGAAATTGCTTTCCGAAGAATAGGCGGCGACGGGCAGAAAAATGAAGAGCGCCAACAGGAAGCCGGTCCTTACATCTTTTGACGACGTCCGGGTTCCGGGATTATCAGAGGCCACGCAGCCAGACCGAGAGCCTTTCGCACCCATCCTGAAGCATATCGAGCCTGTTGGCATATGAGAAGCGCACGTGCGCGCCCGCCCGGTATGCGCCGAAGTCGTAGCCCGGTGTAATGGCCACTTTTGCCTCTTTAAGCGCTCTTTGGACGAACTCCATGCTGTCGAGCCGCCACCTCTCGATGCCGGCATAGATATAAAAGGCGCCCTCAGGCCAGGCCCGAACGTCGAAACCAAGCTCTTTAAGCTTCGGGTAGAGGAAAGCCCGCCTTTCACGGTAGGTATCTTTCATCGCCTCGATGTCGGAAACGGCATCGAAGGCGTCGAGTGCCGCATATTGGGCTATCGTAGACGCGGATATAAAGACGTTCTGCGCCACCTTCTGTATCGGACGCACGAGCCACGGGGGCACCACGAGCCAGCCGAGCCGCCAGCCCGTCATGGCAAATGACTTCGAGAAACCGTCGATCAATACAATCTCGTCCGATACGGTGAGGGCCGACGGGAATTTCCCGTCATACGTAAGTCCCGAATAAATCTCGTCGACGGCGAGGCAGTCGCCCTTTGCAGCAACCGAGGCGGCAAGGCGCGACAATGACTCCGCGCTGTAGATACTCCCTGTCGGGTTCGAGGGGCTGCATATCATCAGCATATGGGGCTCAGCCCCGCACGCTTCGATCTGCGCGGGCGTAACCTCAAACCGCGTCTCCTCGGAGACGGGAAGCGAAATGACGCGCGCGTCGAAGAGCGTGCCGAAATTGCGATAGCAGGGGTAGCCGGGGTCCGAGACGAGGAGGTTCCTGCTCGCGTCAAGCAGGACGGCGCACAAAAGAAAAAATGCGCCGGACGTGCCGTTCGTTATGATGATCCTGTCCGCAGGCACCCGGACGCCGTAGGATTCCTGGTAATGGGCGGCAATGCGCTCGCGCAGGGCGGGAAGGCCCAGGCTGTGAGAATAGAAGGTGCGCCCTTCTTCGATGGCCCTCACCCCCGCCTGCCTTATCGAAGGAGGCGTTGTGAAATCTGGCTCCCCTATCTCCATGTGGACGATATTCTCGCCACGCGCCTCCATTTCCTGCGCCTGCTCGGAAAGCTCCACCACGTAGAAGGGCGTAATCTTCCCCGCCCGCTCGGTGCATCCAAGAAATTTCTGCTCTGACATGTCAGTAATTTACCACAACCCGCGCGGAAGCGGCAAGGGAGAGCCAATTGGTCTGGTGTAACGTCAAGGCGCGTCTACGCGCTTCATAGCCCCTTTCAGGTATTTTGCGGCAAGGCCCATGTACCGACTCGACTGCGCCCTTCCAGAATTCCTTTTCAGTCTCCCTCACCTCGCGCAGCCTTTTCGCGGGGTTTCCCGCGACGACGACTGAAGGCGGTATCTTCCCGCCCTGCACGACAACTGCCCCTTCCGCCACGACCGTCCCGGCCCCGACATCAACCGCCAGGCTCAATATCGCGCCCATGCCTATGGCGCACGATTCGCCCACGCTCGTCGCGTGAATGATCGCGCCGTGACCGACGATCACGTGCGCCCCTATCCGGCAGGACCCCAGCGGGGGCGCGTGGACTATAACGCCTTCTTCTATCGCGGTCCCGTCGCCTATCTCGATAACACCGTAATCGGCCCTGATTATCGCTCCGTGGCCGATATAGCAGTCTTTCCCGGTCCTGACGTCGCCTATGACGGCCGCAGTCTCGCTTACATACGTCCCCTCCCCTATGAAAGGCCGCCTTCCCTCGAACGCATAAAGCATTCTTTCTCCTCCATTCAGTGCGACAGTCTGCGACAGGTCAGTGCAGCGAGCCGGTGCCGGACGAAAGGGCTTCCAGCTTACCCCTGTCGAGTATTTTGATTCTTCGCCCGTCTACCTCTATGATCGCGTCGCTCGTCATCTTGCCGAGTGTGCGGGAAACCGTCTCTGGCATCGTCCCGAGCACGTTGGCAAGGAGCGCCTTCGGTATGTCGAGCTGCACTATGGCGGCGCCGTTATCGCGGTCGCTCAGGTAAATAAGATAGGAAGCGAGCCTGCCGGGCGCCTCCCTGAGAGAGAGTTGCTCGACAAGCCCGGCAAACTGCCTGAGGCGCTGGGAAAGCAGCGCCAGCATATTCATTGCGAATGACGGGTCCTCCCTTATGAGGCCGATGAACGCGGCGCCGGGAAGGAAGAGGAGACGGCTTTCCTCGATGGCCTGTGCGTGGGCCGGGAACCTGCCGCCCGCAAAGACGGGCACCTCGCCGAAAGGTTCCTGAAACCCCATAATGTGTAAAACCTGCTCCCTGCCGTCCGCCGACAGCTTGAATATCTTCACCCGCCCCGTCATGGGTATGTAAAACCCGTCCGCCGGGTCTCCGTCGGAAAAAACGGCCTCGCCGCGCCTGTACTTCCGGCTTTCGGCGATACCGGCTATCTTCTCTATCTGGCCGTCCGGAAGACCCTGGAAGAGCGGCACGTTGGCGATAAAGGACACGATATCCATAAACCGTTTTTACCACAGGTCGCCGGCCGTGCACAAGCGCAGCCGCCCTTTACGCGAATCCTTGACCTGCATCAAGGTCTTTTAGAACCGCGATGTTTACAATAACTATACTAAGCTCGTGAAAATTCAATGAAAGGGGGAATATATGTTTTGTTACCAGTGTGAGCAAACCGCCAAGGGTGAAGGATGCACGGTGATGGGCGTGTGCGGCAAATCCCATGAGATAGCCAGCCTCCAGGACCTGCTCGTCGAGGCGCTGAAGGGCCTGGCCCTGTTTGCCGTGGAAGGCAGAAAAGTAGGCGTTGTAGATAACGACGTCAACATATTCACCTTCAACGCGCTTTTTTCGACGCTTACCAACGTCAACTACGACGCGGAAAGGTTCGTCGACTACGTGCGCGAGGCCGTCCATCTGAGGGACAGGCTCAAGCGGGAAAGTGGCGGCGGCGGGCGGAAAGACGGATTTCTCCGAAAGCTGCGCGACCCTGAAACCCGCATCGACCGAAAGCCGAGATGGTGAAGCAGGGCGAGGACTTGCGGCTGATGTCCGGGCCGTCGAGCGACCGCGACATCCGGTCGCTCCAGCATACGCTCCTGTTCGGCCTTAAAGGGATATCCGCCTACGCCGAGCATGCGGCGATACTTGGTAAGAAGGACGATGCGATCCCCGCGTTCATCCATGAGGCGCTTGCAGCGATCGCGCGCAACGACGCGGCGATGGGAGTCAACGAATGGGTCGGCCTCGTACTCAAATGCGGCCAGGTTAACTTGCGGACTATGGAAGTCCTCGACGCTGCCAATACGGGCGTCTACGGCAACCCTGTGCCTACGCGCGTGCCGCTCGGCACGCAGGAAAGGCCATGCGATCCTCGTCTCCGGCCACGACCTGAAGGACCTCGAAGAGGTGCTCAAGCAGAGCGAGGGCAAAGGCATCTACGTCTATACCCACGGCGAGATGCTCCCCACCCACGGTTATCCCGAATTGAAGAAGTACCCCCATTTCTACGGCCACTTCGGGACTGCATGGCAGAACCAGATGAAGGAATTCCCGCAGTTCCCCGGCGCGATCCTGCTCACCACTAACTGCCTGATGCGCGTGCAGCAGGCATATCAGGACAATATCTTTACGCGCGGCCCGGTGGGCTGGCCGGGCGTCCAGCACCTCGAGAGCAGGGATTTCACCGCCCTGATCCAGAAGGCGCTCGCTATGCCGGGCTTCACCGAAGACAAAAACGGCAAGTCCGTAATGACCGGCTTCGGGCACGAGACGGTAATGGGCGTAGCCGGAAAGGTGATAGAGGCGGTCAAGGGCAAGCAAATCCGCCGCTTCTTCCTCGTCGCAGGCTGCGACGGCGCGAAGCCGGGGCGCAACTACTATACGGAGTTCGTCGAGAAGGTGCCGAAGGACTGTGTGGTCCTCACGCTCGCCTGCGGCAAGTTCCGTTTCTTCGACAAGGATCTGGGCGATATCGGCGGCATCCCCAGGCTGCTCGACGTAGGCCAGTGCAACGACGCCTATTCGGCGATCAGGATCGCCCAGGCTCTGGCGGACGCGTTCGGCATCGGCGTGAACGACCTGCCCCTCTCGTTCGTTCTCTCGTGGTACGAGCAGAAGGCCGTTGCCATTCTTCTGACGCTGCTCTATCTCGGCATTAAGAACATGCGCCTCGGGCCGTCATTACCCGCCTTCCTCTCCCCCAACGTCCTCGATCTGCTGGTCAAGAACTATGATATAAAGCCTATCGGGACAGCGGAGGGAGACCTGAAGGCGATATTAGGGTAAGGCGCTTGACTCGGTAAGGAGAAATTAGGATGAAATGCCCAGGACAGGACATGCGCTACTGGAAGCCGGGCGACATTTACGAGATCGCCTGCCCTGCTTGCGGCCGAGCCGTCGAATTCTTCAAGGACGAGACGACAAGGCGCTGCAAGGGCTGCCACCAAATAGTGGCGAACCCCAGGATCGATTTCGGATGCGCTGCCTACTGCGAACACGCTGCCGCCTGCCTGGGCGAGATAGGGCCGGAGCTGGCCGCGCTGCGCGAGGGGCCGGCTGCGGCCGCCCCCCGGAGGGCTGCTGTGCAACCTCCACCGCAAGGAGAAAAAAAGAGAATGAAGGTTCAAAGAAAGATTATCGAGATAGACGAGGACCGCTGTACCGGGTGCGGAGAGTGCGTCAGCGCGTGCGCGGAGGGCGCGCTTGCGATAGTCGACGGCAAGGCGCGGCTCGTGTCCGATAATTACTGCGACGGCCTGGGCGCCTGCCTGGGCGAATGTCCTGAAGGGGCGTTAAAGGTAACGGAACGGGAGTCAGAAGTCTTCGACGCGCAGGCCGTCGAAGAGCACGCCAGGGCAACGGCCGCAGTTGCCGCAGGCGCTGCCGGGCCTGCGGCCGCCATGCCCTGCGGGTGTCCGTCGAGCGATGTCCGGGTCTTCCCTTCATCGATGCTTACCGGCGTAAGGCAGGAGGTCGCCTCCGGGCGGGGCGGCGCCGCCGAAGAGCTGCCTTCTGCGCTCGGCCACTGGCCGGTGCAGATAAAGCTCATCCCCGCAGACGCCGCCTTCCTCAAAGGGGCGGACCTGCTCGTCGCAGCCGATTGCACGCCGCTGGCCTACGCGGGCTTCCACAGGGACCTGCTGCCCGGGAAGGCGGTCATGCTCGGCTGCCCCAAGTTCGACGACGTCGCGGAGTATACGTCGAAGTTCACGGATATTTTCAAGACCGCCGGCATCCGCAGCATTACCGTCGTCGAAATGGAGGTCCCCTGCTGCTCCCGCCTGCCCGCCCTTATAAAAACCGCCTTACTGCGCGCAGGCAAAGAGATCCCCATCCAGCAGATCGTCATAAGCCGGACGGGGAAGATAATCCATTAAGCAGATACCACTCACCCCCAGAGGGAGAGGGCCACAATTGCCGCTCAATGTCTTGATATTTGGGGGGTTTTGTGTGATAATAGGCCCCTATGGGCCTACTCCGCCTCCTTTTCAGCGACCCGGCAACGTTTATACTGCTGGTCATCCCGCTGCTCTATTCCGTCATCATCCATGAAATGGCCCACGGCTGGGTCGCGGACAAAATGGGCGACTCCACGGCCCGGTGGCTCGGCAGGCTTAGCTTCAACCCGATGCGCCACCTGGACCCCATCGGAACGATCATGTTGTTTGTGTTCGGTTTCGGCTGGGCGAAGCCCGTCCCTGTGAACTTCAACAATCTGAGGAACTACAGGAGGGGCCTCATATTCGTCTCGGCCGCAGGCATCGTGGCCAACATACTGCTCGCTTTTCTCGCGATGCTCGTGCTGTCAACAGTGCACTTCAGCCTGTTCAGCCCCATGTCGAGGGGGCTTCAATACCTGGCACAGATAAACATCATGCTTGCTTCTTTTAACCTGATCCCGATACCGCCTCTCGACGGATCGAAGATCCTGATGGGCTTCTCATCAAGGAATTTCCAGTATACGCTTGCAAGGCTGGAGCCTTACGGGTTCTTCGTCATCATAGCGCTCCTCTACCTCGGCGTCCTGGATCCCCTGATCTCGTTCTTTCAATGGCTCATCATGACGCTGATCGGCCTGATAATAGGATAATCTCCGACTCCTACCTCAATCCTTCAGCCACTTCCGATTTTACCTCCTCTTTCTTCTGCTGGAATACCTCGGCCCCTTTCTGCATGGCCGTAGAGATACGTCCCTTGGCCTGGTCATAGTAACCGCCGGCCTTCTCCTTTGCATCCTGGGCTATGTCCTTGATATGCTCCCTCGTCTGGCGCCCCGACTTGGGCGCGAAGAGCAGGGCCGCGGCCGCCCCGAGCAATCCACCGAGTATGAACGCCAGAAACCACGATCCGCTGCTCGACTCCAATTCGCTCTCCTCGTACTTCATGCTCTTCCTCCTTTGCGTTTGCGCTGCATGTTGTATGTTGCCGCGTCACCCGTAAGCGAACGCTACTCCGGCTTGAGCAGGTTCTTGACGAAGGTCTCGAAACCCGTCTTGAGCCCAGCCCGCAGGCCGCACACCGACGCCACTGTTTCCGACCCAAGGCCCTGGACGGCCTTGCCTATATCCCGCACGCTGTCCGCCACTTCCAGCACGGCCTTCCCTGCATCCTTGAACGACCCGGTAAGGGCCTTCACGTCGCCTGCCGTGCCGCCCACGGTGTCTGTAATGACCCGAAAGCTCCTAAGGCTCTCGTTGACCTCTCCTGCGACCCCTTTAAGGGTCCGGTCCGTTGTTTCCAGGAATTCTTCAACCGATGCTGCCGTTTCCGACAGCTTCGTGGCTAACCGCACCACGAAGATTACGATCACAACGACCGCCGCCGTTATTATGCCGAGAAACACCTCGTTGATTGTCATCCCCGCCACCCCTCCCTTCAGGAAATTTAACCGCTCCGTAGCCGCCCGGCAACAATTATTCGGGCCGGACAACACCCTTTCTACAAAAATAACTATTTTCCGCTTCTATGTAAAGGGCGGACCCCGCCGTCAAGCCAAAAGGCAATTACGGCTGATTCTTGAAAACGGGGCACGAATGGATTATGGTAATGATCACTGGAGGAATTAAAACCGCATGACGAAAATAACCGAATCGCTTTTCATGATACCCGGCCGCGACGAGATGATACCCGATGCCCATGTTTACCTGATCGGTAAGCCGGGGTCGGACGACCTTTCGCTTGTCGATGCAGGGCTGATGGGCCACGGAGCGTACAAGCTGAAAGAGATCGCCGCCGATGGCGTGAAGCCCACGGATATAAAGCGGATAATCATGACCCATACCCACCTGGACCATATCGGCTGCCTCAAGGAGCTGCTGGACGCCATGCCAAAAGCTGAGGTCTGGGTGCACGAGAACGAGGCGGGGCCGCTGGAGGCGGGCGACGACAGGACCGTCTACGGCATGGACATGTTCAAGCAGATGTGCCAGATGCAGTACCGCCTCAAAGAAGGGGATTTCAAGTTCAAGGTCGATAGATATCTCAAGGAAGGCGACGAGCTGAACCTGGACGGAGGGACATGGACTGTCCTGCACATACCCGGCCACTCGGCCGGCGGAATAGCGCTGTGGGACGCTGTGAACGGTATTTTGATTCCGGGCGACGTCGTTTACGCGGATAACAGCATCGGGCGGTTCGACCTTCACGGCGCCGACGCCGGAGCGCTCGCCGCATCGCTAACCAGACTCGGCGGCCTCGACGTAAAGGTGCTTCTGCCCGGCCATAACCGCATCGTCAAGAGCGTGCCCAAGGGCTACATTACGGCAGTGGCGCGGCAGTGGGCCCCTTATCTCAGGTAACGAAACCCCCGGCCCACCTCGTTCCAGGGGTTTCGTCTTAGCCCTTGCGGGCGTTCATTTCCGACTTTTCCTTTTCGTACGCTGCCCTGCCCGCGTCTATCGCGGCGGCCAGAAGCGGTTTCTGCTCCCTGACCAAGTCCCTGCCCCGGTCCAGCGTAGCGCCCATCATGCCCAGCAGCCGCCCGTAAGCGGAGCCTACTCTCTCCTTCGTCTCGTGCGACGCCTCCTGTAGCTGCCGCCTGGTCCTGTACCCGGACTGCGGCGTCAAAAGCAGCGCGGCCCCAGCCCCCAGCACGCACCCCAGCGCAAAGAAGATCGCCCGCGACATGGCGACGTGCCCCCTGTAGGCTATGTAATGCTCCGACCCTACGACCGTGTATCCTTCTTCACCTGTCATCTGAAGCCTCCTTGCTTTCAGTTTATCACAACCCGCGCGAGGCGCAAAATTATTGCGCCTGCGCCGCCGTCACCGGACCAGCCCGAGCACGCCGGTCACAATCAGGTAAACGGCGACTATGAAGCTAAGGAGCCTTGGAATAAGGAGGATCAATATCCCGGCTATCAGTGTTATCAGGGGTTGAAGCGTCAGATGGATGTACACGAAGCCTCCGCGCCGGCAATGTCCCTGTAAATCGTTACCTTCCCGTCTTCTTA
Organism: uncultured delta proteobacterium; assembly: GCA_963810935.1. Lineage (GTDB taxonomy): Bacteria > Desulfobacterota > Syntrophorhabdia > Syntrophorhabdales > WCHB1-27 > CAWEPK01. Next base: position 146,782 of record CAWEPK010000008.1, read on the forward strand.
TACGGGCGGCATAGGCGTCCGCCTCCCGAACAGCAAAGAGACGATGAAAAGTATAATGAAAACGAAGAACAGGATCTTAGCTATCCATATGGAAGTGCCCGCAATTCCGGTAAATCCGAATATGCCGGCGATGATCGCAACTACGAGAAAAACTACCGCCCAGTAAAGCATAGCCGCCTCCTTCGCTCATACGCCTGCCGGTCGGCGGCCGGCCCGGAGCACGTGTTTATCCGGCCCGGCCTCACCGCAGGCAACGGCTTGTACTCTCTTCTACCGGCCCGCTATATCAACCTGAGCAGGCGAAGTATAATGAGGGCCAGGACCACGATAATCAGGATAATGATTACAGCGGTCCCGCCGTCGCCGCCCACTTTGATATCGTCCACTTTGAGTGCTATCCGATGCAACTGCTCGTCAGTCAGCGTCGAGAGGCGGGATTGTACCTCCATGGGGCTGAAACCGAGCTGGACGAACTTGTCCGCAACCACTTTCATTTCGAGGAAGGACCGGACGCGCTGTAAGTCGGCCTCCCTGCTCTGCGTGGAGACGCCGGCAAGCTGGGAGGGAGTGAATCCCGCTCCGGCGCTCTGCGCCATACCTATGACGAACACGGCCACTACGAGGTAGGAAATCAGCATACGCTTGCAGAACAGTCTCATCCCTTCACCTCCGCAACATGATGATGATTATGAAAAGCCTAGTTTTAATATAGGTCGTCAAGTGCGGTAATCAAGATTCTCGAAATAAAGCGAAGACGCATCAGAAGGCAGATTGCTGCGCTCTGTCGGAGGGGAATGAAGATACTTGAATTAAAAGCGGGAAGCCCGGCCACAGCACCAGCGCAGCCCGCCGGGCGAAAGCCCCGTGGCCCGTTTGATACAAACCGAGGGCAATAACCGATTGCTTATTCTATTATGATTGCTTCTACAGGGCAGGCGTCGGCCGCTTCCTGGCAGGAGCCCTGAAGCTCCGCCGGCACATCTTCCATCTTGGTAACCGCTACGTCGCCGTCCATCTCAAAGACCTCAGGGCAAATAGAGACGCACGTCTCGTCCCCCACGCACGCTTCCTTATCAACACTGACCTTCATGGAAGCCTCCTTTGTCTTTTTGTACGGGAGCGGTCGCCTCCCGTTATTCGAGTCCCGCCTCTTTGAGGTCCGCGACGATAACTGTAAGCGCCTTGTCGGGTTGAATGTACTTGTTTGCCACCCGCTGAATGTCCTCGCGCGTGATCGCGTTGATAATGGACGGGTACCTCTCTGCGTAATCGAGGCCGAGGCCGAAATATTCAACCTGGGCGAAGAAAGAGGCGATCCTGCCTTGAGTGCTGAACCTCTGGGGGAAACTGCCGACCAGATATTTTTTCGCCTCATCGAGCTCTTTCTCGGAGACCGGGCCGGACCGTATGCGCTCCAGCTCTTCCATCACGGCCTTGATCGCGTCCCTGGCCGATTGGTTCTTCGTCTGGAGATAAACCTGGAAAGGACCCGGATATTTTCTTCCCTCAAACATACTACCTACCGAGTACACGAGCCCTTTTTTTATCCTGATATCTTCCATTAAACGCGAGGTGAGCCCGCCCCCGCCGAGGATATAGTTCGCTACCAGAGCAGCGTAATAGTCCGGGTTTTCCCGGCTCAACCCGCCGCCGCCGATAACGATGCTCGACTGGGTGACGGGTTTATTGATCCTGATCGTCTCTTTTCGTTCGGCGAACGCCACCTTTATCGGCTGCGTCGCCGGGCCTCCTTTCGGCCATTTCCGGAGACTCGGGACCAGATATCCCTTTACGGTGGCCGCGTCGATGTCGCCTACAGCGACGAAGATTGCGTTATTGGGGTTGTAATGGGCACGGTGAAAGGACTCCATCATGCCCCTTCCTATCCCCGAAACCGATTTTACCGTGCCCTCCCGTGGGTGGCCATAAGGGCCGCCCGTGTAAAGGGCTTTCATAAAGGCCCGGTCAGCCACTACGGTCGGCCGGTCCTCAGAAGCGCGTATGGCCGCCACGGCGCGCGCCATTTCCTTCTTGACCTCGTCGGCCGGGAAAGTCGGCTTCATGACTATATCCATGAAGATGGGAAACGCAGCCTCCAGGTCCTTTCTGAGCACCTTAAGGCTGACGATCGAATAATCCCTGGCCGCGTCGGCTCCCATCTGGGCGCCCAGAAAATCGAGCTCCTCGTTGATCTGCTTCAGCGAGCGGCCGGCAGCGCCTAAAAGGAGGCACGACGCAGTAACGTCCGCAAGTCCCTCCCGGCCTTCCGGGTCGTCCTTCGCGCCGGATTTTATCATAAGGCTTATCGTAACGAACGGAAGGGAGTGTTCTTCCGAGACGAGGAGTACCAGCCCGTTATCGAGCACGCTCCTTTGCACGGGGGGCAGCGCCACGGCAGTCCCCATCGCCGCGCAGACGAAGAAGACGACCGCAAGCACAAGGAGAACCGATTTCTTCGCAGATACGGACATGATTACACCTATCGCTCGATCTGCCCCTTCATCGGGGACCCCGGCGGCACCGGCTTCTGCTCGGCCGACGGTATGGGGATTAGGCGGGCGCTTACGCAGTTGTCGGGCACGAGGTACTTACGCGCCACTCTTTGCACGTCTTTCGCCGTGACCGCCCGGATGTTAGGGACGTAACGGTCGAGGTCGCGCCACGAAGAGACTATCTCGTATGAAGCAAGCAGCATCCCCTGTGCGAAAAGCGAGTCCTGCTCGAACGTGAACCCCGCCTCCAACTGGTTTTTTGCCTTTTGAAGCTCGCGCTCGTCTACAATCCCTTTCTGCAGAAGCTCTATCTCGCTCGTGAGTGCCTTTTCGACCATATCGATGTCAACGCCCGGCAATACGTCCGCGGATACGGAGAAAAGGCTCGGGTCTTTGGAGACGATATCGTTGTCCGCCGAAACGGAAAGGGCCAGGTGCTTCTCACGCACGAGGGAGCGCTGGAGCCTGGAGCTTTCGCCGGCAGAAAGCAGCGCCGCCGCCACCTCGAGGGCATAGCTGTCCGGGTCCTTCACGTTCGGCACATGGAAGGCTTTTACAACGGAAGCGAGCTGGGCCTCTTTTCTTACGATTATCCTGCGCTCGCCCGCCTGCGGCTCCTCGATGTCTTTTTTCTGGTCGGGCGCGATACCGGGCTTGATCGGCCCGAAGGCCCCTTCCAGCAGGGGGAGCACTTTTTCCTTTTTGAAGTCGCCCGCGATCACTATAAAGGCGTTGGCGGGGACGTAATAGGTCTTGTAATGAGCCTTGAGGTCATCAAGGGTGTACCTGACGATGTCCTGCATCCACCCTATGACGGGCCAGTGGTAGGGCTGTAGGACGAAGGCGGCTGCATGAAGCTGCTCCCCGAGCACGGCCTTCGGGTTGTCGTCAGTCCTCATCCGCCGCTCTTCCATGACGACGGACCGCTCCGGCTTGAAGTCCTGCTCGCGGAGGACGAGGTTGTGCATCCTGTCCGATTCGAGCGCTATCGGGATGGCTATCCTGTCGGAGCTCATATTCTCGAAATAGGCCGTGTAATCATGCGAAGTGAAGGCGTTATCGTTGCCCCCGTTCTGCGCGATGATGCGGGAGAACTCTTCGGCTCCGGTTTTTTCGGTGCCTTTGAACATCATGTGCTCGAGCATGTGGGAAAGGCCGGTCTTCCCGAACACCTCGTTCCTCGACCCTACCCTGTACCATACCTGGAACGTGACGAGGGGGACCTTATGGTTCTCTGCGAGGATGACCTTGAGACCGTTGGAGAGTGTAGCCTCGGAAACAGTGTCCGAGAGCGCGGCCAGGCATGGTGAAGAGAAGCAGAGCGCCGCCGCCAGGACAGGCCAGACAGCAAACCTCAATACTCGTGCACGCGGCCCTAGGCATGACATAGTATTCTTCATTGTAGGGGTAAGCGGACAGATTGTCAAGCAAAGAAGCGGCGAGAAAAATCAAGGGGCCGGATGTCCCGGCCCCTTGATTTACTATCAGTGAGATTTCAGGAAATCCAGGCAAAAGCTAAGGACCTGATCCCCCGGCAGGTTCTTCGCCTTCATCGACTTCACATACTCATCCAGCAAAGGCCTTGCAGCCGCTGCCCAGCGGGCGCCTTCTGCCGCTGACAGGGGAATGCGTTTCACGCCGTGCTTCTCGGCGAAGACATGGCCGGATTTGTCGATCGCGTCCCAGTTCTTCCCCGTCTTTTCTATCCATTCCGTATTGACCTGCTCGATAATGCCCTGGATGTCCTTGGGCAGGCTGTTCCACTTGGCCTTGTTCATGACTACGAAGAAGGCCGTCGAGTAAGCGGCCGGATAATCTTCCGTCGTGTAGGCTATCACCTCACCCAGTTTGAAGCCTTCCAGCGCCTCTTCCGGGCAAAGGATACCGTCAGCCACGCCTTTCGACAGAGAGTCGTACGACTCGGTCATGGGCATACCGACCGGGGCCGCGCCCAGCGCCTGCGCCAGTTTCGCAGACAGGCCGGTCGACCTGATCTTAAGACCCTTCATATCCTCCAGCTTGTTGACGGGCTTCTTTGTATGCACTATGCCGGGACCGTGGGCGTGCAGGTAGAGCACGTGGGTCTCGTCGTATTCCTTCGGTTTAAACTTGGCATAAAATGCATTGATCATCTTCGTCGCCGCGTATCCGCTCTTGTAGCCCAACGGAAGGTCGACAGCCTCAGTCAGCGGGAACTTGCCGCGCGTGTAAGCCTGGCAGCTCAAGCCTATGTCCGCGATGCCCTTGACTACACTGTCATAGGTCTGCGCGGCCGGCGTAAGCACGGCGCCGGGATAGTAATTTATCTTCACCCTGCCGTGGGTCCGCTTCTCTACTTCTTTGCACCACTGGTCCGAGAGGACGCTGTTCGTGTGAGGCGCGGGGAAGAAGTTCGAATACTTCAGGACGATCGTTTTTTCCTGAGCTATCGCCTGCGAGCCGAGAAGAAGGCAAAAAAGAAAGCCTGATACCAAAGCAAGAAGCCACAACTTTTTCATGTTTTCCCCCTTTCGTTGTTGAGTCGTTTCCGTGTGAAAACCGCGAGCAGATTTCGGGCTGACCCCGAACGGGATCGCCCGCTTACCGGCCCATTCAACCTATCCGATTAAGCAGATTTTAGAACCCCCGTAGTATATTACCAGCGTCCAGCGAGTTGTTCCACTATTTTCTGCGCCACGGCTATTTTTTTCCTCCGCGCAAGAATGCCCCTATTAAGCACAACCGGCCCCTGCCCGCCAGACTTTTGATTCACTTACTTCCGCAGATATACATCTATTATTACATTATGTTATAGCCAAACGTTAATGTAAGATATAAAGTATCGTCCGGAAGTTTGACCTTGCAAATTGCCGATGAAACGATCACAATTTAAAGACGAATGGAAAAAGAATTCGATGCTGCGACTCTACAGCCCCTCGACGGCAAAGAAGGTCGCCGGGCCTATATTGCTGCCGGCGGCCGCGTCGTCGACGTGACGGGCAGCCGGCTCTGGCCGGCAGGCAGGCACATGGCAAGGCACAGCGCCGGGTGCGACCTGACAGCGGACCTCGCGGCAGCACCTCATGGCCCGGACGTGCTCGACCGGTATCCGCAGGTCGGCAGATTTGTAGAGAAACCGGCCGGTCCCGAGGCCGCCGCCCTCCCGCCTCTGCCGCCCCTGGTATCGGCCGTATTGAAACGCTGGCCGATGCTGCGCCGCCACCCCCACCCCGCGACAGTCCATTTCCCTATCGTGTTTTCCCTGTCTGCCGCCTTCTTCTCACTCTTATATACGGCAACGGGAAATACAACGTTCGATACGACCGCGTTCTACTGCCTTCTCGGGGCCCTGGTATTCATGCCGGCAGGCATCCTGACGGGTTTCGCAACGTGGACGATCAACTACATGGCCAGGCCCATGCGCCCCGTCAGGGTAAAGCAGTACGTTTCCTTCGCGGCGGCAATCGACCTCGCAATCGTCATTTTCTGGCGGGCATGCACGCCGTCCGTGCCCGACGTCGCATCGGCGGGCGGCATCATCTATCTTTGTCTGGTTGTAGCTCAGGCCCCCGCTATCCTGGTAGTCGCCTACCTGGGCGGCATGCTGACGTTCCCTCTGGATAAGGATTAAATGACTCGGCTGCAAGCAGCAGGGTCATAAAGCAAGCGTAAGCGCCGCGCCGAGAGGGGAGGCTCTACGAGCTTTGCTCGTGGAGGGGGCGCTGAGCCCCAGTAATTGTTTGGTGGTGGTCGATGAACCAGTCGATCAGCCGCCTTGCTATGCTGATCTTCCCCGGCAGCTCCGGCAGGTTATCGACGCGGAACCAGCCTGCATCGACTATTTCCTTGCCGTCGATGCGCAAATCCCCTGATTCATAGCGGGCGGTAAAACCGAGCATCAGGCTGTCCGGGAACGGCCAGGGCTGGCTCCCGAAGTAGCGGATATCCGTAACTATGATCCCCGTCTCCTCTTCGACCTCCCGCCTGACCGTCTCCTCCAGCGACTCCCCGGCCTCGACGAAACCGGCCAGCACGCTGTAAAAACCCTGGGCGAAGCGGGAAGACCTGGCAAGTAATATCTCGTCGCCTCGCTCAATGCATACGATGATGGCGGGAGAAATGCGCGGGAAGATGGTTTTTCCGCAGCGCGTGCACAATTTTGCGCGCTCTTCTTTCACCGGGGCAGTCGGCGCCCCGCAGCGGCCGCAAAAACGGCTCGTTCTGTCCCATTCCGTGAGGTGGACGGCAGCCATAGCCCGTTTGAAGACATCTTCATCCAGGACGCCGAAGAGAGACCGCAAACCCTCGAAGACGCAGCCTTGCGGCGCGTCGGTATTCTCGTCAACCTCCGCGACGTAGCACGCAGCTCCGCGCAAGGTCCCCAAGGCCTGGACCGGGGAAGGAGCCAGCCCCCACGCGTCGAGGTTTTTCGCGAACGGCACGGAACCCGGGCCGTCGCCCGCTACGACAAGCAGCTTGAAGCCGGAGACGACGAACCAGAAAGCGGGCGCCTGCGCGCCCGTCTCCGTGTCATGGGGTTGTGCCTGCATGCCGGTGACCATTATAAAAAACTACCTGCTCGCGCCCGAAAGGTCAAGTGGTCCCGTTATGGCCGCTTACTGCACCTTTTTCCGGTGCACCACCCGCAAAATGCGCGGGTGGTGCACCGGCAGGTCCGATAAAGACTGAATATCCCAACGGTTTGTGGTATAATGTAACTGCCACGTAAGCCTCTTTCGCTTTCCCGTCTTGCTCGATTTTCTCAAACGATCGATTGCCGGGCAGGCCTGAAGCGGCCGCGGACTTTACAAGGAGACGTATGGAGAAAACGAGATTCGAAGAGACTCCAGTTATCGAAGGAGCTGCAGAAAGCAATCGACGACATGGGATTTGAAGAGCTTACACCGATCCAGTCCGGATCTATGTCCCCTATCACGGAGGGGAGGGACATCATAGGACAGGCACGCACGGGCACGGGCAAAACGCTCGCCTTCGGCCTGCCGATTATAGAATCGATGCAGCGAAAAGGGAACGGACTCGAGGCCGTCGTCCTCTGTCCTACGCGGGAGCTGGCCGTGCAGGTCGCAGAAGAGCTTATGCGCCTTGCGAAATACAGGAAGGACGTCCGCATAGTCCCTGTCTACGGGGGCCAGCCCATATACAAGCAGCTCGAAGGCCTTAAAAAAGGCGCAAGGATAGTCGTCGGCACGCCGGGCCGCATCATGGACCACATGAACCGGGGAACGATCCGGATGGAGACCGTGCGTACGGTCGTCCTCGATGAGGCGGACAGGATGCTCGACATGGGCTTCGTCGACGATATGAAGACGATCCTATGGGCCATGCCCGACGATCGCCAAACGCTCCTCTTTTCCGCGACGATGCCTGATTCCGTCAGGGACATCGCGAACAAGTTCCAGAGGGACCCCCTGGTGGTCAACGTATCGGGCGACCATATGACCGTCCCGGAAGTGAGCCAGGCATTTTTCGAGGTCAAGCCGTGGATGAAGCTGGAAATGCTCTGCCGCCTGATCGACACATACACCCCGAACTCCTCCCTCGTCTTCTGTAATACTAAGAGACGGGTTGACCAGATCGTGAAAGACTTGCAGAGCAGGGGCTACCTGGTCGACAGCCTGCACGGCGATATGACGCAGGCCCGTCGAGACAAGGCAATGTCGAAGTTCCGCAAGAAGCTGTTGCGCGTGCTCGTTGCTACGGACGTGGCGGCTCGGGGCATAGATGTGGACAACGTGGAGGCGGTCATCAACTACGACGTCCCCCAGGACGACCTGCACTACGTACACAGGATCGGAAGGACCGCGCGCATGGGCAAAGGCGGCCACGCCTTCACCCTGGTGCTCCCGGACCAACTCTCGTTACTCAGGGACATACAGGAAAAAACGAATACGCCGATCAAGAGGCAGATGACCCCGCACTTCAAGGACGAGGGCAGCAAGCACGGCGCGCGGCAGGTCTAAGAGGCCGCAACCACCCGCTGTCGCCTCACGAGGAAGACGGGGATGCCCGTGAGCAGCATGATTACTCCCACTATAGCGCCCCTCCCCGTATATGCAAGGCTCGAATAAAGCATGTAAAGGCAGGCGCCGCAAAACAGGAGCGGTGTGAAGGGGTAGAGGGGCGTCCTGAACGGCCGCACCACTGCCCGCTCCTTAACCCGCAGCACAAACACGGAGACACCTACCAGCAGGAAGAAGAACCAGAAAACAGGGGCGGTGTACTCCACCATCGTGACGAACCCGTTCCTCGTGCCCGTGCCGAGCAGAATCAGGCCAAGGGCGATTGCGCTCTGGAAGATCAACGCATTCACCGGCGTATTCCCCTTCTCGTCCCAATTGCCCATGAAGGAAAAAAGGGAGTAGTCCCGGCCGAAGGCATAGTTCGTCCGCGACCCCGTTATTATTACCGCGTTCATGCTGGACAGGACCGTGAATACGACGAGCAGGCTCATATACGTTACCCCCGGTCCTCCCAGCACGCGGCGCATCACCTCCACCGCGACTGCGCCCGACGAAGCAGTGGCGCCCAGGCCGAGGGAGCTAATGAAGGCGTAGTTGACCGCAAGGTATATGAACGTGACTGCGGCTACGCCCAGCATGAGCACGCGTACCATGTTCTTTCTGGCCTTTCTCACCTCCGACGAGAGGTAGGCTATCTCGTTCCACCCGCCGTACGTCAAAAGGACAAAAATCATAGCGACGCCGATGCCGCTTGCCGTCGTCGCCTGCTGCACGGGAGGGGCCTCGGGGCGGCCCGGACCAGACGCGAGGCCGAACGCGACCACAGAAAAAAGCCCGAGCACTATCAGCCCGGTCAGGACGTTCTGTGTCCACTTGCCCTGCCTCATCCCCGTGATATTGACGGCCGTCAGGAGCACCAGGGCGCCCACGGCATAGATGGACGATGAATAAGGCCCTATCCTCAGCACCTCCGATGCGTAATCGCCAAGGAGGAAGGCATGGAGGGCGATGGAGCCCGTCTGTATGACGGTGATGCGCGACCAGGCAAAGAGGAAGGCCGGGACGCTTCCATAGGAGCGCCCGAGATAGTGGTAATCGCCGCCTGGATGGGGATATGTCGAAGTCAGCTCCGCATAGCAGAGCGCCCCGACAAGGGAGACCGCCCCGCCCGCCAGCCACAGGAGCAGGACGGCGCCGACACTGCCGCACTGGGCGGCGACGATGGAGGGCGTTTTGAAGATGCCTGCCCCGACGACCATGCCCACGACAACAGCCACGCCGTCGAGCACGCTAAGGGTGCTCTTCGGCGCCGCCTCGACGTCCGTTCGCTCTTTCTGGGCGTATTCCGGCATAACCAGTCTGATATGTCGCTTGGATGATAAATCTTTCAACTTTCCGACACAGCCTTGACAGGGGCGACAATACACTAAAGTGTAGGGTCATGGGTGAGCCTTGTCAACCTGCCCCGGTCCCGGACAGATGTCAGGCGCTTTATTGTAATTTTGGGGGATTAAGAATCGGTTCTTTCAGACGGTGACGCAGAAACCGGCGCTCTTAGCGGCGCCGAACGCTTTAACATCGATGAACTTCTTGATTAGTGCGGCCCGCAAGACGGCTACGCCTTCGCGCAGGACCGGCCTCGCGGCGGGCGCCGCCCCTTCCGCAGGGACAGTGACGCGTTCCGGCGGCACGTCTATCCGCCGTACGAGAGTGAGCGTCTCCCGCGCCGTTTTCTGCGGGACGGACCTGCTTCCGCCTGTATCTACCTGAAGCTGCCTGACGCTGCGCTCTCTGCCCGCGTCATTCTCTTTCAGGTTTGTGTAAACAATCCTCATAAAGGCGCCTCGCCCGATTTGCCCGAGTACCGAGATTGCACACATGACCCGCACGCGCTAACGAGTGCGGCGTGTCGTCTTCTTGAAACAATTTTAATTTTGTATCTACGTTGTAATACGATATGATAGGGTTTGTCAAGAAAAAAAGCAGAAAATGAAAAAATAGCGCAAATCGGGAAGCGAAAGACGGCCGTGCGCGTCTTTTAGATCCTTCCGTAGTCGTCTTCGATGCGGACTACGTCGTCTTCCCCGAAGTATTCCCCGGTCTGCACCTCTATAACCACGACCGTCTCTCTGCCCGGGTTTTCGATCCTGTGGAGCGCGCCCCTGCCTATATCGATGGAGCCGCCCGCGTCGAGGAGGTGCTCCGCGCCGTCCAGGATGACGCGCGCCTTTCCCGAGACAACGTACCAGTGCTCCTGTCTCCTGGAGTGTTTCTGGTAGCTCAGGCGCTCGCCGGGCAGGACCTCTATCTTCTTTACCTTGAAGGCGTCGCCTTCCCCGATGACGACCCAGCGCCCCCAGGGCGGCTCCGCCGCCCGCCCGTCTGCCTTCGGGTCCTGCTCCATCTTCGCGCGCCCTATCCTTTCTTGAAGAGTTTCTTTAGCCTTTCCTGGAAGGCAGGCTCGGCCGAGAAACGGGAGACGTATAGCCGCTCTTTATCGAGATGGGTGGACAGCCCCGAAAGGACGGCCTTGTTCACCAGCTCCTTCAGGTTGCGGGTTGTCTCCATAGGCATCGCTTTCAGCCCATCGATAAGCGCGGCCAGCTCTTTCTCAAGGTCCTTTGCTTCCGCCGTGAAATTGACGAGTCCGAGCGTCTTTGCCTCCTCCATGGCTACGTTGCGTGACGTAAAGTAAAGCTCGCTGAACTTCTTCATGCCTACAAGGCGGGGCAGGAAAATGCTGGCGCCGCCGTCGGGCGTCAGGCCTATCCGCCTGTACCCCATATTCAGGACTGTCTTCGACTCCGCAAGAGTGAGGTCGCAGGCAAGCGCCAGACTCAGGCCCGCGCCGACGGCAAGGCCCTCTACCACCGCTATCACTATGGCCGGGATGTTGCGGATAAGGAGGATGCTCCGGTTCAGGTAATCGGCCATCGCGTCTACCTGCACCGCAGGCGTGGGGCTGTCCCTGAACTCTATCACGTCGCCGCCTGCGCAAAATGTATTGCCCGCGCCCCTTATGACTACTATGGACGCCCCTTCCTTCCGGGCCTTTGTGAGGGAGTGGAAGAGCGCCTCCAGAAGCTCCAGGCTCATTGCGTTTTTCTTGTCCGGCCGGTTCAACGTCAGCGTCAGCACGCCCTCGCGAAAATCTTCTACAACAACGCCCATAATGCCTCCTTAAGTCAGTCCTGCTTCCAGCCGCGCCGTATCTTGCGCTTCTTAATGATGAAGCAATGAAGGTGTGATTTCAAGCAAAAAACGGCGTTGGAAGACGCACCTTCCCCTTCAGCTCCCCTATGTTCTTCGACCCCGTGAACCAGAGTGCGACTGTAAGCTCTTCCCTGAGGCGCGCAATGCCTTCGGCTACCCTCTCCGCAGATACGCTCGCCCACTTCAAAAAGGGAAGCGCCATAGACGTAAAGTTTGCGCCGAGGGCTAGGGCCTTCGCCATGTCGATGCCTGTCCGCACGCCGCCGCCCCCTATGAGGCACTGGTCGTCCCGCAGCCATTTAGCCGCATCCATAATGGCGTCTCTCGTGCACGTCCCCAGTGTCTCGTACGGGCTGGAATCTTTGCCCCGCATTATCCCCTCGATCTTCGCCCAATTCGTCCCGCCGAGACCCGCAACGTCTATACCGGCTATTTTCCTTGCCGAAGCCCATCGAACGACCGTTTCCGGCAATCCGCTGCCCACTTCCTTGAGGAAGACGGGGTAAGGAAATTCTTCGACGGCCTCGTCCAGGGCCTCCAGGCCATGGGTGAAATCGGTCTGCCCGTCTGCCTGCAGCAGCTCGTGCAGCGGGTTGACGTAAAGGATTATTCCGTCCGCTTTTATAGACTCGACGGCTTCAATGAGGTAGTCCCTGCCGTTGCGTGCATGGAGGAGGCTCAGGTTGGCGAGGAGCGGTATCCCGGGCGCCCACTCCCGGACCAGATAAGATTCCGGTGCGGCGGACTTCTCCATCATCGGCCGCTGCGACCCGACAGCCATGGCTATGCCGCAGCGACTTGCGGCTGTTGCAAGGTTCCGGTTGATCTCTAAAGAAAGGCTGCCCCCGCCCGTTATGGGGGCGATAAGAAGCGGCAATGCCAGGGTCTTGCCGAGGAACTGCGCTGTCGTGTCTATATCGGATACTGAAAAACCGGGCAGGCCGCCGATAAGGTTGAGCGTCTCAAGGCCCGTCGCCGCTGGGGACTCTACGTCATGCTCCAGGCAGATTCGTATATGGCTGTCTTTTACGGCTGCTTCGCGACCGGTCCCCTGCCCCACTTCCTTTAACCCCCTTCCAGCCCGACGAGCCTGCGCCCGGCGCGGTAGGCGTCGTCAAAGGCGGTCGGGTGTCCGCAGATCGCGCCTTTCTGGTCTATGCCGAGGAAGCTGATCGTCTCGTGCTCCGGCACGCTTATCGTCCTGAAAAAAGCCTTCGCCGTCTCGCCCGAGCATGTCACGCCGATTTCCTTCTTCATGCCGCCCACGAGTATAAGCAGCCCCTTCCTGCCGTCCGGCCCGCCGGAGATCGACCGCTTCAGGACATACCGCTCGCACCAGAAGGACTGGCACCTGTCCACCATCGTCTTTGTCTGGGCAGAGAGTCCGAAGAAGAAAATCGGAGAGGCGAGTATGATGCGGTCTGCCGCGCGTATCGCGTCCGCTACTGCCGTCATGTCGTCCTTCTGCACGCAAATGCCTGTTTTCTCGCACCCGCCGCAGTCCTGGCACGGCCTTATGCTCAACTCGTTCAGGTTCACCTTCGCGACGTCGTGGCCCGCATACTCTATCGGCCTGAGGGCTTCCCACAGAAGGGTTTCCACATTCCCGCCTTTCCTGGGCGACCCGTTGAATGCAACGATTTTCATGCGCGCCTTTCCCTCTCTATTTCCCGAATTTCAGCGTTATCTTCTCGTAGTCGCTCTCTTTATCGACTTTGGCGAGGAGCTCGATGCTCGAATCCCTGATGCCCACGGCAAGGGTTATCTCTCCCTTCTTGCCCTCGATATGCGTCACCTGCCTCATGGCCTGTATCACCCTCTCCCCGATGTCCGCGCCGGGTGAAGGCAGCTCGCCGTCTTCGTATTCCGCCTCCGCCTCCACACGCCCGTCCGCGTACTTCTTCAGGGAGATTTTCTTCGCATGGCGGTCGATGCCGTGGAGGATGGCCAGGGCCAGCCATTTGAGGGCCGCTTCCTCCTTGTCGGCTTCTTTCCGGACAAGGGCCATCTCGGCGAGAGGGTCCGTCTCCGCGAAGCAATCGCAAAGCTCCTGCATCCTCTTGTGAGGGGTCGTCATATCTTTCATTTTCTCCCTCCATTCTACCCGATAGGGCGGATTTTTAACAAGAGTAAAGTAAGCACCGGGGCGGCCCGCTGCAACGAAGGGCAGGTCGAACGCACCCGGCTGCGGCCCACGCACCATACCTTGCCGGTTGACGATAGGCCCGTCCGGAACTATACTTGGTCGAAAGGAGAAGAGGTGCGCATGCTCAATAAGATCCTGGCTGCAACGGACGGCTCGAAGACTGCGCGGAAAGCGGCCTTTTACGCTTATGACCTGGCAGCACTTACAGGCGGCACGGTAATGCTCCTCTCCGTCATCGACAGGGAGGTCATCGTCGGAAAACCCGCCATGCCTGCAAACGCAACCCCCAGGCACATCGTCGAGCCCCTGGAAGATTACCTCCGAGAGGCTGCGGAGACGGACATGAAGGAGATCGAGGCGCACGGCGCTGCGAAGGGTATCTCTACGACCATGACCGTCAGGTACGGCCACCCCGTCGAGGAGATCGTGGCGGAAGCAAAACGCGCGGGCGCAGACCTGATCGTTATGGGGTCGCATGGAAAGAGCACTTTATCTGCCGCCCTTCTCGGCAGCGTCACCTTTCGGCGTAGTTCACAGGTCGGTGCACGTGCCCGTCCTTATCATCCCCCGCTGAATAAATCGAACGCAAAAAACGAGAGGCCCATGGACCATATGCTACTGACAAGCAGCGGCGTTAAAGTAGTCGTGCGGCCGGATTTGGGCGCAAGGGTCGATCAGATAACCGACCTGGAGACGGGCAAAGACTGGCTGTGGCACCCGGACCGGTACAATGAGGGAGACGAGAGAGCTTTCAGTGGGGGCGTCTTTCGACGAGAACTGGAGCGGGGGATGGGACGAGGTCTTTCCGAACGACGCGGGCGGGGCGTTCCGGGGACGCAATCTCGCAGACCACGGGGAGCTGTGGAGCCGCAACTGGCGCGTCACGGAAAGCTCCGACTCCGAAGTCAGGCTTGCCTGTGACTGCTCTACTCTGCCTGCGGCGTGCGAGAAAAGAATAGCCGTAACTGCGGAGGGACTGACAGTCGGCTATCGGCTTCAGAACCTTTCAGGAGAGGCGCTGCCATTTCTTCTCAAGCTCCACCCTGCCCTCGCCGTAGAGCCGGGCGACGAGATATTGCTGCCGCCCTGCATGGTAGAGCCGGTTGACATCGGCTTCAGCACGATCATCGGAAGATCGGAAAAGACGCGCTTTCCCATGGCGTGCGGAGCGGACGGAAAAGAAGTGCGCCTCGACGTGGTTCCGGGGCGGGAAGCGGGAAGCCGCGAGTTCTTCTATACAACCGGGCTCGAAGGGCCGTGGTGCGGTCTCAAAAACAGCCGGACCGGCCGGACGTTAAGGTTTTCGTTCGACAGCGGCCGGTTACCCTATGTCTGGGTCTTCGCAAGCTATGGCGGCTGGCAGGACCATTACGTGCTCATACTGGAGCCATGCACGAACGTACCCTATGACCTCGAAACCGCCCTCTCCAACGGGACGTGCGCAATCCTTCAACCCCACGAGCTGCGCGAGATCGAAGTCCGCGTCACCCTATCCGGGGGAGCCGTCAGTCCGTAAGTATCGAGCAGCCCGGAGGCCGCGCCCAGCACTTCGTCCACAGGGACGTCGGCCACGAAGGATTCATGGTGGTCGCATTTCCCTTTGATGCAGTTGACCCCGCAGACCGGACATTCGAGCCGCCAGCAAAGCACGGGACGGTGGCGCGCCCTTGTCACCGGGCCGGCAGTAAAGACGTTCCCGCACCAATAGATGCCGACGGTCGGCGTCCCGACTGCGTGCGCCAAATGCAGAGGGCCGCTGTCGTTCCCGACGACGAGCACGCAACGCGACAGCAGGCCCGTCAATCCCTTGAGCGAGAGGCGGTCGCAGAGTTGCTCCGGCGTATGCGTCATGCGTCCGGCAACACCTTCGATTATTTTTCTCTCGGACGCTACGCCGGGAATGACGATCCGCAAGCCCTGGGCGGCAAGCCAGTCGCCCACTGCTGCAAGCTTCTCCTGCGGCCAGCGCCTGCGGCCGTCGCCCCCGCCCGGCACTATGGCGGCGATTGCTCCGCCCGCGCCGCCGACTGCGGACATCGTACTCGCTGATGTCCGCCTCCGTTACCGCAAGGGCAGGCTCGTGCGTTACAGCCTGTGCCCCGGCCAGACGCGCAACTTCCAGGTAGCGCAATATCTCCGGCTGGAAATAAACGTAAGGCACCCAGAGGTCGAGCGGCGGTGCGTCCGGCGCGCGCAAACCCACGGAAAAGCGCGCCTTCAGGCGCGTCACGAACGGGTTTGAATACCTGCCTCCCCCGTGCATCTGGAAGGCGATGTCGAACCGCTCTTCCTCCATGGCGGCAAAGAAGGCGGACAGTACGCCTTCGTTCTGGCTAAGCCCGGCCTCCTCGCGTATGCCTTTTGCCGGCGGAACCACGACTACGCGGTCCACGGGCGACTGCCTGCCCTCCAGGAAAGACACGTGCCACGGGAGGCCCAGCAGCACTATCTCGGCCTGGGGGAAGGCAGCCCGGAGCGATTCGAGCGCAGGCAGCGCAAAAAGGAAGTCTCCCAGGCCGTTTGCCCTGAGCACCGCAATCTTGCGCACCTCTTCGGGCATCATCATGCCTTTATCACCTCGCTTGCGGCATCCACTACCTGTTCGATAGATATGCCCCGCAGGCAGGCGTACCGCGAGTGACAGCCGTTTTCTGAACACGGCCTGCACGGCAGGTCGCGCACGATTGCGCGGAACGGTCCATTAGCCGGCGGTCCCCACCTTTTCGGGTCCGTCTCCCCGAAGATCGTGACGGACGGCACACCGAGCGCGTATGCGATATGGGCCGGACCCGAGTCATTCGTCAGGAGGACCGCGAGGCGCTCTATGACCGCCCCGAGCACGGGAAGCGAGGTCCGGCAGGTCGCATCGACAAGCCGAAAACCGGCACATTCCGCAAAAACCTGCGCGGCGGTATGCGTCTCACCCTGACCGACGAGCACGACCGTCCCCCCGTGACGCCGGCGGACCTCAGCCGCCGCTGCCGCAAAGCGCTCCACGCGCCACTGCTTCTCTCTCTTTCTTGCGTAAAGGTGCACGCCTATAAGGGGCGGCGGGGCGTCTCCAAGGAGCCGCATCGCTGCCGACCGGTCCTCTCCCAGCAGCGGGAATTCGCATGCGGGGTCCACGTGAGGTGCGCCCAGGAAACGCGTCAGCGCGAGAAGGCGCTCGGTCTCGCTCCCCGTGTCCGGCATGGCGAGCGCCGCATCGAGCCTTCCCGGTCCGTCGCCCTTCCGCACGAAACCCGCAGTGGACCGGGCGCCCAGCATCAAAGCGAACGTGTTGGAATAAACGCCCGTCCCATGCATCTGGACAGCGAGGTCGAACTTATCGGCCTGCAATTGCTCAAGGCTGCCGAGGGCCGCGCGGGCGTCGAAGAGCTGCTCGGCCATGCCGGGGAACCCCGGAAATGGGACAAAGCGGTCGATGCAGGGGCACCGTTCGACCAGGGGAGCGACGAAAGGCATGCCGACGAGCGTGATCTCCGCCTTCGGCAATGCCGCGCGGAGCGCCCGGAAGGCAGGGGTTGCGCAGATGAAATCACCTATGCGGGAGGCGCGCAGCACGGCGACCTTCCGCACATCGGAGAGGCGCCCCAGAAGCGGCTGTGTCCGTTTACCCCGCATATTTTCGTATCATCTCGGGCAGCAACTCCAGGGCGTGACCGTCCACGGTCCCCTTGTCGTTCAGCACCGTCGAGGGAAGCTCCGAATAGTATGTACCCGAAGGGGCTATCGCGCAGCCGCCCCAGCGGCGCATGAGCAAATTTTGCACGAGCACCTCCTCGCCCGAATGGTACCTGGGGAGGCGATCCCAGAAAGAGAAGCCGCCGACGTCGAGGAGCTTTTGCCGGTCGTACAGGATGCACGATGCAATCCACGCTACCTTGTAGAGACGCACCTGTCCCGGCGGGATCGATTGGCAGACGTGGTGGAGATTGGCTGCGCGGTGGAGGTGCCATCGCTCCCACTCGCCTGATCCGGGATCGACTGCCTCAGGGCTGACCGGGCCCGACCAGTAATCGATGCGCTGCTGGCCGGGCCGCACGTCGCCTGCGTAGGAAAGGCCCGCAGGGAAAGCGCCGACAAAAGCGCAGCCCTCCGATTCCAGTGTTTGCAGCAGCGTCTTCAGCACCCACGGGGACATCAGCACGTCATCGTCGAGATATAGCACGTGCTCGGCGTATGACTGTTTGAGCAGGAAGTCCCGCTGCTCGGCTATGCCGAGGGACGGCGCCCTGCGGAACCATTCAACATGGGCATCCGGCGAACCCGCCCTTATGACGCGCAGCAAAGACTGCACGACAGGCGACTCCGCAGCCGGAGCGCGGCCCTGATCGCTCACTACGAGATGGATGTCCTTTACCGACTGCGCGGCAAGGCCCGACAGGGTCATGATCAGCGATTCGAGGCGGTCACAGGTAGGCAGCAGTACGTCAACAATGGCCATAAATTCTCCTACGGTCTCTTTACCGCGATTATCAGGTGCCCCCCTCCGGGCGGGCCGGATGAGAGGTCCACGCGGGACGCAAAGCGCGCGATGCGCATGTGCAGGCCGGTGGGCAGGCCGCGCCACGCAAGCCCGGCCGGCCGCCTCCCGGCCACCCGGATTTGCTCGGCCAGGTCTATGGCGTCCCACACTGCTACGAGCGCCCGCCTGAGATACGGCCGAACAGAAACAACGTCGAGGCCCCACACGGCCAGGCGGTCGGCCCATTCACCCGCAGTCAACAGATTCAAGTGTACGAGGCGCCGGTTGCGCCAGGCGGCGTAACGGGAGGAAGGCAGTGCAAGCCACCTGTTGAACTCGGCAGTAGGTGCGGTGAAAACGAGGCGGCCGCCTGGCGCCAGCGTCCTCGATATCGCCCGCAGCACCGTGTCCAGCGAGCTTACGTGCTCAAGGACGGAATTGCATAGCACCGTGCAAAGGCTCCCGTCCGGAAGATGGGCGGCCTCAACCGGGCGCCGCTCGATCCTCTCGTAAAGGCCCGATCCGGCTGCCCGGCCTATTGCCTCGCTGAACGGATCGCAGCCTATATCGACCCGCTTCATGACGAGCGACGTCACGAGCCCGTCGCCGCACCCCACGTCGAGCACGGGGCGGGCGTAATCGTACGTGCGAAGGGCCGCCACTTCAGCCCCTCTCCATAGCCCCAGGGAGGGTCCCGAGCTCGCGGAAGAGGATGGAGAAAGAAGCGGCGTCGAGACGGAGAGGGCCCTCATCTGCCCTATCATGACAACGTACAGCCGGGACCCGGCTGCCGTCTAGAAGGTACCGCAGTGAATTGAGCAGGACTTGCATATTTCCGGTGGGTTGCGGGATGCGAGGCGCAGGCGGAAATCGGTGCATGCGCGGCCGTTCCATATGCGGGCGATATCGTATCCCTTTGTTCTTCCGAAATTGACCCTGTCGGGCGTCCCTACCATGCAGCACGGCATGACGCACCCCTGATAGCTGATGTAGATGCCCGTCTCCGGCCAGTCGCACGCGCCCTGCCCTGCCTGTTCCCCTGCCGGCCCTTCATCGGGTAAGCGTGGAAGGCGAAGCTCGACGCCAAGCCATGCGGCTGTGGCGCGGGCCTCCTCGAACCGCTCGGCTACCGTCTCCCGCCGGACACCGGCAACGTCCTCTCTTTCGACATGGGCGCGCATAGGCGCGTAATGGGCCGGCAGCGCCGCCTCCCGGAAGGAATGACAAAGACGCTGGACGAAGACCTGCTCCATGCCCAGATCGGAGGCGAGCTTCACGAGTCGGGCAAGCTCGGCAAGGTTGCGGCGCATAAGAACGACCGTCATGCGCATCGAAGGGAAGCGTGAGGACGTCCTTTCCTTCGCGCCCATAACCAACCGGACGTTGCCGACGAGTTTGCTGAAGGAAGCGCCCTTCCTTATCGATTCATAGATGGGGGCGGACGCCCCGTCCACGGAGACATGCAGGCATTGCAGACCGCTTTCGACTATCTCAAGGGCCCGTTCTCTGTCCACGAGCATGAGGTTCGAGCTTGCCGTCACCTCGACCCCTTTCGAAGCAGCGTATGAGACCATCTCAGAGAAATGGGGGTTGAGGAGAGGCTCGCCCAGGCCCTGAAGGTGCAGGCGGTCGATGCCCGGCGTGGCATCGACAATCCGCCGGAACAGATCGGGCCGCATATACGCCCGGCCCGCGGGCCTGTTGTCCCGCCTCACCCGTATCGCGCACATCTCACAGCGGAGGTTGCATACGCCGGCCGGCTCGACCTGGAGATAGGCGGGCAGCGGGGCAATCCATTCGATCCGTTTTGCGTTTATAGAAAGAATACCCGGTACCTGATAGCCCCTGCCAGACGCCAGAAGATGCAGACGGGCGGTATGATGATAGATGTAACGGCTATTTCGAGCACATGGAGCGGGCTGTGCGAAACACCCCGCAGCCTCTGGCTGCAAAAGCGGAAGGTGCCGAAGAGCCACGCAATGCCTGCCGCGGTTGCGCCAGCTCGAAACCCGGCCGCGGCACATGCGGCCGATAGGATTAAAATCAGCACGACGGCATAGTAATGCCAGGGATGGACCGGACTGATGTAGGTCCTGTAGAGGGCCGGGTGCTTCTTGTAAAGGAGGGCGTTGAACATGCTCTTCCTCTGCTGGCTGATGCTGACGCCCCACCGGGCAGGCCGGACGGGATGAACGACGACGGCGCCTCGTGCTTGTACGAGACGCTCGCCCCCTGCGAGAAGTCTGAAATGCAGTTCGCTGTCCTCGCGCCAGGCGGACGTGAACTCTTCGTCGAACCCGCCTGCTGCAACGAGGACGGCTTTCCTGTAAAAGGAATTGGCCGTGACGAACCGGGCGCGGGCGAGGTGCGAGGCATTCATCTCGTAGTCCGTCGGCCTGGCCGGAAGCGGCACCACTGTCTTGCCTGCTGCGCCCGCTACGCCGTCGACGAAGGCGGCCGCGCCCGCCGTCAGCCAGCCGGGCGACGGGATGCAGTCGTCATCGGTAAAGGCGATAATCTCCCCTCTCGACATGCGAAGTCCGGCGTTTCTCGCTGCGGCCGGTCCGTGCCTCCCGGCGACTTCGACGTACCGTATATCCATCCGGTCCGCATACTCTTCGACGGCCCGCCTGGTCTGCCCGCTTCTGCCGTCGTCCGCCACAACTACTTCGTAGCGGGACTTATCGAAATCCTGCTCAGACAGGGCGGCCAGGCAGCGGCCGAGAAGACCGGCACGGCCGAGGGTGGGCACTATTACGGAAACCTCAATATCCATCTTTCCTTAACAGGAACGGGCCGATGGCGAGGGCATCGATCGGCGAGGTAAAAAAACATTCAAGGGCGTCAGTCGGCGTACAGACAATCGGCCGGGTGCGGGTATTGAAGGACGTGTTGACGAGGATGGGAATGCCCGTGCGCGACCGGAAGGCGGCCAGCAGGTCGTAATAAAGAGGGTTCTGGCTGCGGCTCACCGTCTGGATCCTTGCAGAATTATCTACGTGGCAGACTGCCGGTATCAGGGCCGCCTTTTCAGGCGGAACATCGTGCACGAAAAGCATAAACGGAGAGGCGACGCCGCCGGTACAGAACCATTCATGGGCCTCTTCCTCCATGACAACAGGCGCGAGCGGCCTGAAGTCTTCCCGCTCCTTGATCCAGTTGAGTCTTTGCTGCATGTCCGCCCTGCGCGGAGAAGCCAGTATCGAGCGGCTGCCGAGGGCGCGCGGCCCGAACTCCATCCGCCCCTGGAACCACCCGAGGACCTTATCCTCCTCCAGCAGGCGGGCAGCAGCAGCCGCAATGTCATCCGGCCTCGACGCGGAAAGGCCCGCGGCGCGCAGGCAGGCTTCGATCTCCGCTGCCGAGTACTCCGGACCCAGATAGACGTCCTGCATCGGCGACGCCCGTTCCCCCTTTCCCTCCCGCAAATCAACGACGAGCGCAGCGCCGAGCGCCGTGCCTGCATCACCCGCAGCGGGCTGTATCCAGATGCGATCTGAACGGCCCCCTGTCCCTGATGGAGCTGTTGAGGACGCAGTTGAGGGCTACGCCGCCCGCCATGCAAAGGTCGGCCGCCCCGGTCGCACGCTGAAGCCACCGCGCGATCTCCAGTACCGCATCCTCCATGGCGACCTGCATCGAATGGGCTATGTCATAGTGGCGCTGCTGGAGTTTCTCTTCAGGGGCGCGGGCAGGCCCGAGCCGGCTCCATAGCCTGCTCGTGTCGATGGAATAGCGGCCTTCCTCGCCGACGCGGATCGCTTCCCTGAAAGCGCCCAGGAAGCGCGGCCGGCCAAGGGAGACCAGCGCCATGACCTTATACTCGTCCGACGAATGGAGAAAACCGAGGTGTGATGTGACTTGCTCGTAAAGAAGGCCGAGGGAATGGGGCATGACTACCTGCCCTAGCGGCTCGATGCGGCTCCCCTTGCCCAGCCCGTAGGTGGTCGTCGCTTTCTCTCCTCTGCCGTCGATGGTGAGTATCGCCGCTTCCTCGAAAGGCGAGACGAAGAACGCGCTCGCCGCATGGGAAAGGTGATGGTCGACAAAATGCCAGCGGGACGGATCGATTGTCTTCATCTCCCTGAAGCGCAAGGAAAGGTGATGAGGAAATCCGCCTACCAGATGGCGGGGCGCATTGACGATATAGGAGAGAAAGAGGGGGTCCCATGCGGACTCCCATTCGGGGTCGATGGGCCGGATTGAGGGCTCCAGAGGCAGCTTGAGGGCCGTACCTGCGCTCTTCTTCTTGAGGCGCAGGTACGGGTCATACGAGTAAGCGAAATGGTCTACGTCCGCGAGGGTGGCATCCGCTTCGCGGAGGCAGTAATCGATGGCGTTGAACGGAAGCTCGTAAGCCGAGAACGGCACCGGCCGCTTGCCGTGCTTGATCCGGCTGAACCGTTCCTCTTCCGCTGCCGCGATCAGCCGGCCGTCGACCACTGCGGCGGCTGACGAGTCATGGAAGGCCGCGTTTATGCCTAGTGTAAGCAAGGGGCCAGCAGCTCCAGGGCGGCTCGGACTGCGTCCTGCGGGGCTACGAGACCCAGGCACTCGTTCGTCCCGCGTGGACAGACGCTCTTATAGCAGTACTTGCAGGGGACGTCGTGAAATAGCACTTTGCTTGGCACCCTCCAGGGTGCGTGCTGCGGGTTGGTAAGCGCGTAAAGGCTGACTACGGGGGTACCGAGGGCCGCAGCCACGTGGGCCGGACCCGTGTTATTCGAGATCAGAAGCGCGGCAGACCCGATAAGCGCGGCGAGCCCCGAAAGGTCGAGGCGGCCGGCAAGAGACCACGTGCGGGCGCCGAGGCACCCCCGGATGGCGTCGACGAGCGGCACCTCCGATTCATCGCCCGTAAAGACAATCGGCAGGTCCGTCTCGGCGGACAATGCCCGGCAGGCGTCGATGAAGCTCCCCGGCGGATAACGACGCGACGGGGCCGTAGCGCCCGGATGGACAACGACAAACGGCCTGCCTTCGATGCCCGCTTCTTCGAGGAGTCCGCCAACGTAGCTCACTGCCCCGTCCGGCACCTTGAGCGACAGCCTTTCATTCTCCGTCCTGCAGCCCGCATACGCCACAAGGTCGAGCTGCCTGCGCACCTCGTGGCGGACACCCCCGGCCGTCTCCGTTTCCGGAAGGCCCGCGCTTTCCGCGCCTCCATTGCCACGGACCGACCCCGGCTCGTTTTCAGGTATGTGGTCCGTCAGGAGCTGGTACGGGTTCTCGCGGCAATAGGCCAGTCTGAGCGGGATATCGGCCAGGTAGCACAAAAGGGCGGCAGGCAATGGGTTCTGGCTGTAGACGGTAAAGATCGCGGCTCCGTCGAGGCCGAGACCGCGAAGCTGCTCGATTGCAGCATGGTCGGTCGAGCTTTCGCTCCGGCCCGGCGTAGCCTTCATCCAGGGTGCATCGTAGATAATTACTTCGTCGATTTCGGGGACAAGGCGCGCCGCTTCCGCCCCGTTTGAAGACGTCAGGAAAAAGAGCCTGCGGCCGGGCAGTGATTCTTTGAGGGCGCGGACGGCAGGCGTAGTCATGAGGACGTCGCCGATTGAGTCGAGCCGGACGCAGAGGACCCGCGCGGCTTTATCCCACGATGCGTTTACTGCGTGTTCCTGCCCGCCCGTCACGCCGCCCCGTGCCTTGCGTGGCCCGTACCGTCCCTGTCGCGTGCAATGATGACAAGGGCCGCTTCCGCCAGGTCGTCGACAAAATAATCGGGGGTCCTGTTTTCCGTCAGCTCCCATTCAGTCTCGCTGCCGTTATTCACGAGAATAGTCCTGCACCCGGCCCTGCGGCCGGCTGCTATATCGTTGAGTATGTCGCCTATCAGCCAGGAGGAGGCAAGGTCGATCCCGTGTGCGCGTGCCGCGTGCAATATGAGGCCGGGCGCGGGCTTGCGGCAAAAACAGGAAACCGAATAATTGGATACGATGCCCTCCGGGTGATGGGGGCAGAAGCAGACGTCGAGGAGCGGGACTTCGATGCGGGAGCACATTTGCTCCAGGCGCTGCCTGACCCCCTGCAGCGCGCTCTCCGGAAAGAGCCCCTTCGCCACACCCGACTGGTTAGACACGACGACTACACTGTAGCCCGATTCGTGGAGGAGCCGCAGGCAAAAGGCCGCACCCTTGGCAAAGCGGATGCGCGCCGGGTCCACGTTGTACGGGACGTTCTCGATGAGCGTGCCGTCCTTATCGAGGAAGACGGCTTTTATGCCCACGACTGCCCTCCGGGGCTTTCTATGGCCACGACGTCTCCCGCATGGGAAGCACCATCACTTCGGGCAGCACGCTGCCTTCCGGCTGCAAGAGCAGGAAGTGGACGATCTCCGCTACATTGTCCGGGTCCTGAAGGTTGTTGATATCGATATCCGGAAAACGCTCCAGGAGAAACGGCGTGCGCATCCCTCCGACGACGAGGGCCGACACCTTGATATTGTACAGCCTGGCCTCCACATGCAGGGCGTGGGTAAAACCGAGAAGTCCCCACTTGCTCGCGTGATAGGCCGAGGCGTTCGCCCATGCCCTCTTGGCCGCGGTCGACGCCACGTTGATTATGTACCCGCTTCCCTGCCCCCGCATGATCGGGAAAACCGCTTTCGACGTCAGGAAAGGGCCCCTCAGGTTTGTTGAAAGGATCCGGTCCCAGTCTGAAACGGCCATCTCCTCGATGGACTGCGTGACGTCGGTGCCTGCATTGTTGATAAGCGCATCGATCCTGCCGTATTTCTCTACGGTTGAGCTTATCGCGGCCTGCACCTGCTCCTCGCGTCCTACGTCGAGCCTCATCGGCTCCACGCGCCCGCCCTTCGATTGAAGCTCCTCGGCTACGGCCTGGGCGTAGGACCAGCCGATATCCGCTACAACGACCACCGCATCGGCCTGCGCCAGGTTGCGGCAGATAGCGGCGCCCAGCCCGCGCCCGCCGCCTGTGACTATGATGATCTTGTCTTTAAGTGACTGCACATCGCCTCCGCTGAGAAAAGTTGCGGCCCCTGCCGCTTTTGTTTTCCTTACAAGCTCGACGGCTTCCTTATGACCGGGTTGTCATAGAGATTACGCGGCGGCCCTCCCGGCCGCCTCGCTGCGACCGTTTACGATGGCCTTCAGCGTCGAATCCCAATCGGCGGTGAAACGCCCCATGCCGAAATGCTCCTGTGCGAAGCGGCGGGCGTTGGCGCCCAGCCTTCTGGCCTCATCGGGTCTGCGCAGCAGCTCCTGCATCTTAGCGATGAGCGCCTGCACGTCCGTATCGACGTAGCCCGACACCCCGTTCTGCACGACCTTGGCCATCTCCGTCGTTGCCAGGCCGATTACGGGCATGCCCAACATCATCGCTTCGCAGACGGCAAGCCCGAGGCTCGTGTAACGTATGGGATTGAAGAAAAAGCGATGGCGCGCAGCGAACCCCGGAAGCTCGGCGTGTCCTACCTCGCCCAGCCCGCCCGCCTCCTCGGAGCCCATTCCGACAAGCTCCAGCGGCACGCGGGCGCGCACCTCCTGGAAGACGTCGGCCCCTACCCTCCTCTCCCTCTTCGTGATGCCGTTGACTACAACGATACCCCGCTCGATTTCACCGGTATAGCTCGCGTGCGGCTCGGGGACGCCGTGCTCGATAACGCGCGTTCTCGTCCTGCCGCTGTCCCACATGAGGCGGTTGAAGTGGGTGACGTGGACGAGGAGTACGTCCGGGTCATCGACTATGTGCTTCGTGTCCGTCGGGTGGCTGCGGGGCGGGTCGTGCTCTATGTAGATACGCGGGCCCGTCCTCTGGCCCTCGCTCAATATATCGTACTGGTCTTCGAGGTAATTCTTTCGGGACTGGAAAATAACACAGTCCAGGTCGAGATCCTTCACGTCTTCGGCGGGGACTTCCGTGACGTTGTCCGGCCAATCAAAACCTTTCGCGCAGCCGCCGTAGCCCTCCGGCTTGCCCGGCTTGACGGGCACGAAAAATTGGTGCGGCGTATGTACCAGATAAAAGAGGTAGCTTCCGTGAACATGCCATGTGAGCGCGCGTAGTTGTCTCATGCCGCCATCCTTTTGATGATATCGGTTGCTTTCCCGGCAAGCGCTACGTAGCGGCCGGTGGGGTCTGCGGCCGGCACGGGTTTTATCCAGCGAGAAAGAACGGCGCCGGCAAACTCGCACGATTCGCCTATGCGCAATGGTATGCCGGCGAGGTAGCACCTGTATGCGTCCGGATGGGGAGACCGGCCGGGACCGGTAAAGATAATGGCGGCGTCGCAGGAAAGAGCGGCTATCATCGCGATGTATGAGCCTTCGTCTCTATCTCCCCTCTCGATTACGGCGTCTACGGCTGGAAGACCGGCTGCGGCGCCGTGAGGCGCCATAACGATGATGCGCGCAAAGGGCAGCGAGCTTCGCAGGAGAGTCAGGGCAGGAGGCAAGAAGGCTATCTCCTCGTATGGGTCAGGTAAAAATGCCAGAAGCCGATCGACCGGCGGCATGCTGTTAAAACTACCCTATGGCCCCGTAGAGCGGCGCCCTTGTACTGGGCGGCTCTGCGTCCAGCTCGCATTTTCCCCGGCACAGCAGGTCTTCCACGGCCGCAAAGACTTTTTTGATGCCTGCATGATGCCGCACCCCGCGCCTCCCGGCCGCTATCCCGCCGTCGCCTCCCTGGGGACATGCGTTGACTGCCCGATGCAGGCGGCTGTCGGACGGAGCCCATCTCGCAGGGTCGGACCCCGTAAAGATCACGACGCTCGGCACGCGCAAAGCTGCAGCGAGGTGGGATACGCCTGTATCGTTGCAAACCAGCAGGCGGGCGTTCGAAAGCAGCACGGCGAGGGCGCCGAGCGTCGTACGGCCTGCCAGATCGAGGGGCTTCGACTCCATCGCGGCCGCCACTTTCCTGGTGAGTGACCTCTCGGGCCCATAACCCGTCAGCACGATAGGGAAACCGAGTCCGTAAACTGCGTCGGCCACGCGCGCAAACAACTCGGGCGGCCAGCGGCGCCCCTGCTCATGGGCGCCGGGGTGCACGCATACGTAAGCACCGGGCTCCAGCTTCCGCGCCTCCGGCACGAGCGAAAGCGCCTCCCGGTCTTCCTTCCGCAAGGGGAATTCCAGGCCCTCGCCCATGGGAGGTATGCCGAGGAGCGACAGGAGCCGCAAGTACCTGGTCGCTTCGGACTCGTCCTCCCGGTAAGGAAGGAAGCGCTTTGTGTCAGGGCAGAAACGGCCCGGTACGAAGAACCCTCCGTTAAGGCACGCGCCCAGCATCACCGTGAAAAGGTTCGTGATCGTCCCGTCGCCGTGGAGCTGCAAAGCCAGATCGAAACGGCGCTCCTGCATCGCAGCGAAGAAAGAGGGCAGCTTACCTATCTGCGTCCTCGCTTCGGGGATACCGGGGCAACCGGGAGATTCCACCAGCTCGTCTATATAACAATCGAACCTCGTCACGAATTCTTTGGAGGATGGAAGACCGATCAGGCTTACGTGCGCCTCCGGCAGCGCGGTGCGCAGCGCGCGGAGGGCAGGCACCAGGCACAGCATGTCACCCAGGCCACTCAGCATCCGCACAACCGCTATGCTGTCTACCTGCCGGTCCAGGAGTTTCTCAGTTCTTCCCGTCACCCTCTCCGCCAATTCGGAGTCCCGGAGGGCGAAGCGCGAGGTCGAAGGTGCGCCTCAGGCGCAGCCGCCTAAACTTACAATCTCTTGTAAATAAGCTCCGGGATGTAATATCTCCGTTTATTGAGGACCAACCCGAGCACGTTGCCGCCGTGCTGCGTGATCCTTTCCTTCACGCTCTGCACGACCGGCCACCTTGTCTTGTCCGCCTCGACCACGATCACTACGCCGTCGGCTTTTTTGAAAATGGAGAAACCGTCCGACGAGACGGTGGCCGGTGGTGAATCGACAAGGATCAGGTCGAACCGGTCTTTGAGGGCGCTCCAGGTCTTCTCGAAATTAGAGGAATCGAAAACATTCATGCTCGCATTCGAGTTGCGCGAGATAAGGCTGACAAATAAGTTCGAGTCGCCTACCCGGTAAAGCGCCCTCTCCGGGTTGTCCTGTCCCTGCACGATGTCATCCAGGCAATAATCGGGCGACACGTTGCAGAAAAAGTGCTGGGTCGGGTTGTGACGGTCCGCGTCGAGAAGAAGCACGGTCTGGCCGAGGGCGATCATCGCGACACGCGCGAATTCGCGCGTTATCGTCGAAGTGCCTTCGCCTTCGCTGGAGCCGATGAACTGGAGCACCTTCTTCTTCCTGTTGGGAAGAAGCGATTCTATCGTATGGTAGAGATGGAGCATCTCCTCCTCCATCTCCATTTCAAACGAATAGATATCGGACTCCTGCGTCCCTTCCGCGATAGGAACGGCCTCCGGGGCCTCTAAGACGGGCGCCGTCTGCACCTGTTCCAACACCTTCTTTTCCCTCTGTGCCTGCTCCAACGCTTCATAGATCTTGCTCATGGGTTGCTCCTCCCTATGTGCGGATATCGACCCTACTCATCCCTTCGCATTTCACAACAGCGGCCTCCCCTGACCGCCTACCCCATACCCCTGGTTCTCTGCCATTCTTTGCGCTCTATCCCTTCCTACCCCTTATTCTCTATGCTCCCCAAGACCGGCAGCTCCAATCTTTTCTCAGCTATCTGGGGGGTCGAGAGGTGCTGGCCTGCATACTCGGAGAAGAAAGCCAGGCCGAGCCCTGATATGGAGCCTATTACCAGGGCGAGCATGAAGTTGTATCCCATGCGGGGCTTTATGGGCTCGGTGGGGACGGAGGCTTCCTGGATGACGGAGACGTTCGCCATCTTCTGCCGGTTCATGGCATCCGCTATGCGGGCCTCTTCGGCCCTTTCCCTGTATATCTGGAAGTTCTTCTCGCTGACCTCTACGTCGCGCTTCAAGGTGGACAACTCCGTGCTCCGGGCATCCAGCTCACGCAGGCCCCTCTCTATAAGCGACATCTGCACCTTTAGGGAAGACCTTCTGGATTCCAGGGCTGCAAGGTCGCCCTTTGCCTTTACTATCTCCCTCTCCGCGTCGTCGTAGACGGGGTTCTTGCCCGTTATTATTTTCGGGACCTGGTTCTGCTTCTCTTTCTTCAGGAAGTTCTCGAGTATCGCTATCTCCTTCCTTACGTTGACGACCAGCCTGTTGTCCTCCTTATACTTCTCCAGAAGCTCCTGCTCCTTCATCCTTAAGGTAAGCAGGTGGGCGTTGGCGTCGTCCACTACCCTGAAGCGGGGCTCTTCCGACGAGACGGGCACGTTCCTGTCTATCGTGCGCATCTGGGACTGGAGGGAGGCTATCTTCCTTGCAATCTCCCCCATGCGGTTCTCCGCGTCCTTATCCGAGCTGTCCGCCTCCAGCCTTTGCTTTAAGAGCATGCCCCTTTGCTCGTCTAACGAGTAAACCCCGTATCTCTGCTTGAACCCCTCGAGCTTGCCTTCCGCCTGGGTGAGCTTCTCCCTGTACCCCGACAACTGCTCGGCAAGGAAGGAGGACTTGGGGTCCGCGTATATCTGAAGGTGCTTCTCCCTGAAGTTATCGACCAGGAGGTTGACCGCCTTGGCGCAGATCTCCGGGTTATGGTGCTGGAAGGAGACCTGGATGACGTTCGACTTCTTGACCGGCTCTACGATCAGGGACCTCTTGAACTGGTTGATGGCTGCATCCGTCTTGGCTACCCCCGAGAAGGCGGACAGGCCCGGGTATACGTTCTGTATCCCCAGGGAGGCAAGCACCTTGCCTATGATGTCGTGGTTCATTAGTATCTGCACTTCCGAGTTGAGAAGCTCCTCCTGGCCGGAGGCCATGGGGGTGGGCCTGCCTTCCCCTACCTCAGGCGTATAGAGGTACTCCCTGCCGAACTTGACTAAAAGGGAGGACTTTGCCTCGTAAGTGGGGGAGATAAGGAAGGTGCCTATGGTGACTGCGGCCACTACGGCGAAGAAGGTTATGATGATCTTCTGTTTGTGCTTGAAGAGGACGGTCAGTATGTCTCTTACGCTGCCGGTGTTGTCGTTCATGGCGTGCCTCCGAGCGTCCAGCCTGCCCCTATGCCTGCCCCTATCGGTATGTTCCTCCTCAGGTAGAGGTCTACGAACTTGTTGACCTCGGCGACGCCGGACCGCGGTACGTAGACGATGTCGAAGGGGGCGAGCAGGATATCCTGGGATGGGTCTTCGTTCTTCAGTACGTCTTCCATGTTGACCTTCAGGGGGACGGGCTTGCCGGCCACCTGCCTTACTATGATGACGTCCGTCCTCCTGGCGGTATCCCTGAACCCGCCTGCCGCCGCTATGGCCTGATGGACGGTCACAGGGCCTGCCAGGGGCAGCATGCCGGGACGGAAGACCTCTCCGTCCACGTAGACCCGCTGCATGGAGAAGGAGCGGACGATGACGCTCACCTCGGGTTTGTTGATCTCCTTCGAGTAGCGGGAGGCGAGGGACTTACGCAGCTCCTCCGGGGTCAGGCCTGCGGCCATTACCTCGTTTGCGAGCTGTAAGGAGATCCTCCCGTCCGGGCGGACCATGATCGTCTCGTTAAGCTCCGGGTTGTAGAAGAACTTGACGTCCAGGATGTCCCCGGGGTTTAGCCTGTACTCGGGCTGGACGGTCCTTGCAGGCAGGCCCATGCTGGCGACGCTCGGGGCCTGCGGGGCCGCGCAGGCGGCCAGGCATAGAAAGATAAAGAGCAAGACGCCTATCTTCATTGTCCCCTCCCTTGACGCATTTGTTTATCTGCCCCTTGCTGGTACTTGGGCGGTTGCCCCTAACAACCGCGTTTGCCTTGCTGACCTTGCTATACGGAAGCGGGAGATCGAAAAGAACTCCTTTTCCGCCCTTAAGATGGGCTTCCGCCGTAAGCCCGTCCGGTGAGGCAAGGTGGATAAGAGAATGGATAGTCTTCGGATAACGCCCGACTAAGGGACACGAAAGAACCTTACATAAACTAATCTGGGAACGGGGAGGGGGATTGTCAACTAGCATAGGGGAAGATTTTCCAGGTAAACCGGGCCTCGGCCCTTCGCGCGTCTCTTTTTTTGGGGCCTCCGAACCGCTCTTGACAGCAATCGAAGCATACTTATATTGACACCATGTGCAGGGCGCAGAAAAACCGCAGCAAGGCAGACATGGTCGGAGTTCAACACCTAAAACACTCAGGAGGCACACAGTCATGAAGAAGGCGTTTCTTTTATTTGCCGTGCTGGCGTTTGTATCGATCGCTTTCGCCGGGTGCAGCCATTTCACCGGCAAGACCGCGGGCCAGTCGCTCGACGACACTGTCATCACCGGCGATATTAAGGGCAAGATCGTGAAAGACCCCGAGCTTAAGACGTTCGCCATCGACGTAAGCTCTTACCAGGGGAACGTCACGCTGAGCGGCATGGTGCCCAGCAGGTCTGCCGAGCAGCGCGTCATCCAGTACGCACAGGATACGAAGGGCGTGAAATCGGTAAGGACCAACCTGCGGATGGCGGGGGCTGCGCCCGCAACTGCCGGGACCAAGACGGGCAGCGGCGCGACGATGTCATCCCAGAGTGCACCCGCTCAGGGAGCAAGTGAAAGCTCGATGCGCACTCAGGAAAAGACTACGACAACCGAGACCACGACCACGAACAAGTAGGAGAAAGCTCGGAAGCGAGGGCGGGGAAAGGGTTTTCCGGCACGTGAGGAGGTGCGTGAATTATGCTGACATGGGCGATTATTTTCCTGATCATTGCGATAATAGCGGGCATCCTCGGGTTTGGCGGCATCGCCGGGACAGCCGCAGGCATCGCCAAGGTGCTTTTCATCATCTTCCTCGTCCTCTTCGTCATCTCCCTTATCTTCGGGAGGCGGAGAACGATCTGACGGGCAGTCCGCCGGCACGATCTCGCCGTGCCACCCGGCTCCCTTTTTGCGGGGCAGGTTAATAGCGGGACGCGCCTACTCGCTCCAGCCGTGCGCGCCGATCAGCTTGACGAACCTGCAACCGCCGTAGTTCTCCTCGCGGTAGCGGTCCTCACCTTCCTTGATATAAACCATCAGCTCCTGCATGTTCTCGTCGCCTATAGGCATGACGAGGCGGCCTCCTGAGGCGAGTTGCTTCAAAAGCGGGTCGGGGGCGTCGGGGGCAGCCGCAGTCACGATTATAGCGTCGAAAGGCGCCTCGTCCCGCCATCCCTCCGTGCCGTCGCCGACGCGCACGACCACGTTCGGATATTTGAGCCTGATCGAGCACCTTCCGAGCCCTTTTCGCAAGGGCCGGAATGCGCTCGATCGTAAAGACCATGTCCGCCAGCTCGGCAAGTATGGCCGCCTGGTATCCCGAGCCCGTTCCTACCTCAAGCACGCTTTCGCTCCCCGTAAGCTGGAGCGATTCCGTCATTATTGCGACCATATACGGCTGGGATATCGTCTGCTTCTCGCCTATCGGCAGAGGGTAATCGCTATAGCCCTGAGGCCGAAGCGCCTCATCGAGGAACAGGTGGCGGGGGACCTTCCTGAAAGCGTCGAGCACCCTCTGGTCTTTTATCCCGCGCTGAATGAGCAGTTGTACCATCTGCTGTCGCTGGCTGAGGTATTCGTTGTCCATATACCTGGAGAGCCTCCTTCGCGCGGGTCTGAGCAGCCTCCAGCGCCCTCACCACCGTGCCCCTGAATCCTTTTTCATCGAGCACGACCAGCCCCGCCGCGGTAGTGCCGCCTGGCGACGTGACCCTCTCCCTTAAGACGGCCGGGTGTGTCCCCTCCTTCTCCAGCATGGCGACCGTCCCCTTGATCGTCTGGAACGCGAGCGCATACGCCTTATCCCTCGGAAGCCCCATGCGCACTCCGCCGTCCACAACGGCTTCGAGGAAGGCGAGGAAGAAAGCGGGGCCGCTGCCGCTGAGGGCAGTAACTGCATCCATCTGCTCTTCCGTGACCTCCACGACGAGTCCGAGAGGCGTAAGCAGGCTGGCGACGCCCTCCAGTTCGTCGCGGGAAAGCAGGTAATTCGCCGCCATTCCAAGCGCGCCCTGGCGGACCGCAACAGCGATGTTCGGCATGACCCTGACGATCTTTGCGGGCTTGTCCAGCATCGACGCTATGCTCGACGTGGTGATCCCGGCCATGATCGAGATAATAATGCGCGACTTGCCGAGCCCCGGCGCAATGGCGCTTATCGCAGTCTTCGCGTCCTGCGGCTTCACACCGATTATGATATAGTCGCTGCGCGCCGCCGCGTCAGCCGGGTCCTTCGCAGCCGTTATCTTCAGGGCGTCGACTACGGCCTTCATCCGCTCCGGCTTTATATCGTAAGCGATAATATTCTGCTTGCTCGCGCCCGCTGCAATCAAGGCGCGCGCTATCGCCTCCCCCATGTTCCCCAAGCCTATTATTGCAACCTTCTTCATTCGGTCCCCCTCAAGCAGCTCTTTGGTCTCCGAGTCCGGACACCCTCCGCCAGGGCCGGCGGCCTTGAATGTGGCCGCGCCCTCATTCTTATAACAGATAGACCCTATATTTTAAAGCAGAATCATTACGGCGGGCGCTTCTATCCGATTATGTGAAGTTTTTTCTTCTGTGCCCGCGCCCTGAGGAGTATCGTGGTGGCCCCCGGCCCGCCGGCCCTCATGCCCGAGCTTGCGAAGGCGACCACCCATTTGCGGTGAATGGCCCGGACGAGCCACTCTTTAAGCTTTTCTTTAAGAACCGGGCCGCGCCGCGACTTCAGCCCCCTGCCGTGAATGACTGTGACACACCGGAGCCCCGACTGCACGGCCCCCTCGAGGAAGCTGTGAAACTCCTCGGACGCATCGGCCGAGTTGAAGCCGTGAAGGTCGAGAGTCTTCTGTACGGAGAAGGCGCCGCCGCGCAGCTTCTCCAAAACCAGCGGGCTAGTGCCTTCCATATAGCCCTCCATGTACTCGGGCAGGTTGACCACATTGAGAGGAAACGCCTCGCTGAGGACCTCATCCATGGTCGGTCCCCCGGCAGGGCGTGCCGGCGCATCATCCTTTTTCGGGCGCGCCACCCTCTTCTGCCTGGGCTCTACCTTCTTGACACCCTTCATTGCCTCGACGAAAGCAACCCCGTCGTCAGGCAGCTCGGGCGGTGGCGGCGCCGGATCGGATGCAGGAGGAACCACTTCCGCTTCCTGAACCTGCGGCCGCTCCTTCTTCATGAAGTTGGCAAGGTCATTAAAGACGTGATATATCGACTCCTTATCCTTCATACCGGGTGCTAATAATAAAACCCAACAAGCCGCCCCAGTTCAAGGGGGGGGTGGGCCGGGGCCGCCCTTGCCGGACCGGCACGCAAATTCGGGCGAGACGGGCGCGAAATGCGCCATCCTTCTTGACAAAAGATCGTATTAGGGCCATAATCCAGGTATTCCGGAAGCGCGTGGCGCCCTGCCGCCTTCCCGGAACTTTGGGGGACCGGCAGTTATCCGGCGGGGCTTAAAAAGGGAGGAGAATGCATGGCAAAACGAAGCCAACACAGCTTCTTAAAACGCCAGAAAGAAATGAAACGTAAAGACAAGGCCGCAGAGAAAATGGCACTCAGGCACGGAAAGGTCGTGCGTGGCAAGGGCGGCGGCGGGGAAGAACAGCAGGAACAGGAAGGGCAGCAGGCGCAGGAGGGACAGCCCGAAGCCGCAAAGGAGGAGCACGCGGACGCCTGAGATGTTCGTCCGTCAGGCCTTGGCCCGGCCTGCCGCTTTTTCTATCTTTATCTTCGTGATCCTTCTTCCACTGATACCGACCACCGTCAGATTGTAGCTTCCGACACGGACTATCTCACCTCCCCTGGCGATACCCTGGATGTTCGACAGGATAAAACCCCCGATCGTCTCGTAGTCGGGAGATTCGGGAAGGTCCAGGTTCAGCGCATTGTTGAGGTCCCGGACGGAGTATGAGCCGTCTACCGTAGTCGACCCATCCTTGTTTCTTTCGAGCCGTATCTCCTCATCCGTCTCATCCATGATCTCTCCGAAAACCTCTTCCATGATATCTTCGAGGGTCACGATTCCGACTGTAGTCCCGTATTCGTCCACAACGATTGCGAGCTGCACGTGCCGTTTTTGCATGTCCTTGAAAAGCGTGCTGATTTTGATTGTATCGGGGACGAAATAAGGCTTTTTCAGTATCTTTTCCAGCTCGAGGGGCTTACCGACCCATAGCGTTCTCATGACGTCCTTCTGGTGGACGATGCCCAGTATCCTGTCGATGTGGTCCCGGTAGACCGGGTACCTGGAAAATTGGTTCTCGACTATGTACCGCACGTTCTCGTCCTGCGTCTTCTCGATATCGACGGCATAGACGTTCGGACGCGGCACCATGATCTCTTTTGCCGAGCGGTCCGCAAACTCGAAGACGCTGTGGATCATCTCCTCTTCGGTCCGGTCGAAAACCCCCTGGAGCCTGCCTTCCTCCAGCAGCACCTTGATCTCTTCCTCGCCGATTACCTCGTCAATCTTCTTGAGGCCCAAAAGCCGCGTGAGCGCTCCCGCCGACACATTGAGTACCCATACAGGGCCTGCAAGGATTTTCGATAATAGCTCGAACAGAGGCAGGATGCGCATCGCGGCCCGCTCCCGGTAATTGATGCCTATATATTTCGGCAGCAACTCTCCGGCCACGATGGTAACGTAGGTAAGCGGTATGACAACGACGAGAAGGGGGACTGTCTCCGATGCCTCTGCGAGGTAAGGAATGCCCGTGACAACGGGACGTACGTACGTCACCGCGATAATGCCGCCGATCCCGGCCGCCAGCGTGCCGACAAGGGTGATCCCGATCTGGACGAGCGAAAGGAAGTTCTCCGGCTTTTCACGCATCCGGAGGAGGGTTTCCGCCTTCTTCTCTTTGCCCTCCTTGACCATTTCCTTGATCTTGCTCTTTCTGGCGGAGATTATGGCGAATTCGCCGAGGGAGAAGAGCCCGTTCAGCACTATAAGTGCGATGATGATCGATATCGACCAGAATAGATTACCAAGCAAGAGACTTTTAGCTCCGTAAATATTTTAACATTTTTTTCGGGCCCGTGCAGGGATACCAGCAGTGAAGAGCGTATGGTAACGTGGAGATATCACTCGCAACAGGGAGGTAAGTAATGAATAGAGTAAAGACCTTCATGGGCCGGGAGATTTTGGTGGAATTCGCGTTGCTTTTCGAAGGCGCGCGGCGCAGCGTACGTAGTCGGTACGTGAGCACGCCGCGCCGAGGAAACGGCGCGAAGGCCGCCAAAAGGTCCCGGCCCCACTACTTTCTGGAGTATTCGGTTACCTGGTGCATAAACGCTTCAAGCCGGGTCGTAATATTCGATTCGCCCTGGCCGTCGTAGGCCACGTTAATGACCGGCACGTCGTACTTATTCTGGATCAGCTTCAGGATCGCGCTGGAGACCGTCCCCGGCATACAGGTGAAGGGCATCGCGTTGATCAGGCCGCTGGCCCCCCTGGCGATGAACTCAATGCTCTTGCCGATGCTCAGTATGGCCTCTCCTTCGAAGCTCTCGTCTATATATGGCATCGCCTGATTCAGGACGTGCGCAATCTTCGGCTCCCTGCCCTGTCTCAGGTAGCGCTCGAATATCCTCTCCATCCGGTGCTCGTCTTTCTTCTGGATGTATTCGGCCAGCGCAATGTGGACGAAATTCGACAGGCCCCTGCGGTGCTGGCTCTTCTTCTTGCCCATGTAATTGACGTATGTGATCCATTCGGAGATGGGCGCAAGCCACGTCTCGCCTCCGAATTCTTCGACCTTCCGGACGAGGTCGTTGTTGCTGAACCTGTTAGAGCGTATGTAGATCTCGCCGACGATCCCCACGACCGGCTTCTCCGCGCCTGTCTTTCCGACGGCGAGGAAGGCATCCGCCGCATCCTCCAGCGCCCCGTACACCGCGTCCCCGCCCGCCTCTATGGCCTGTTCGACGCCGCGCAGCGCACCCGCGTAGACACGATCGGTCTCCCCCTTTAGCGACTCGTAAGGACGCGTCTGGTGCATCATCTTGACGAGGAAATCCGTAGCGAGTATGGCCCTCCAGCCGAGCCGCGAGAACCTGCCGCCCATGATGTCCAGCTCCTGGTAGAGCCGGTCGTCCTGGTTTGGCGAATAGATGGGCACATTATCGAAGCCGTGCTCGGAGAGCACCATCCGATGGAACCGGTGATACTGGCCGAAGCGGCACGGGCCGCTGCCGGACGGCATGAAAAAGGCGCTCCTGTCCGGGTCGAAATCGGGCCTCTTGCTTGTTTTGAGCATGTCGCCCGTCGTGAGGATACACGGGAAGCACTCCTTACCGAGCGTAAACTTGCGGCCGATCCGCACGGTCTCTTCGTCGGACTCGCCCATCACCTCGGCATCGACTCCGCAGGCCCGGAACGCCCCGGCGAAGGGAATGGAATGGTCCGACATGAAAGGGATGTATATCTTCCGGCGGCCGTCCCCCTTGAATGAAGAGACGGAATGCTTCTCCGGCTTGAGGTCGACCCTCGCGTTCTTGATGCTGTCGAGGAACGCCTCGAGGCGCGTGATTATGCCCGCGTCGCCGCTGTGCTCGTCGATTTCCAGTTGAAGGAATGGCTTGCCCTCCATGACCTTCTTGAAGAAATGGGTGATGAAGGAGTCGGGTCCGCACCCGAAGTTGGTGATATATATCGCGTAAAGGTTGGGGTTCGACCTGATGATCTTGGCTGCCCTCAGGATCTTCTGTCCGTAACCCCAGTACATGTCCTTCAGGTCTTCGTCCTCCTCCACCACGTCTAGGGGAAGCATGTCGATGGGGATGGAGGCTACGCCCAGGTCGGAAAGCTTCTTGTGCACGTTCAGGCTGGCGCCCGGGTCCATGCTGTTGTACGGCCTGCCGACGAGTACCATCACCTTCTCGCCCGGCTTTAAGGAAGCGAGAAAATCGGACCCCTCGTCGAGGCATGTCCGGTAAAAACGGTCCTGCACTTCGTTGGCCACCGAAAACGCAGCCTCGACTGCCTTT
Organism: uncultured delta proteobacterium; assembly: GCA_963810935.1. Lineage (GTDB taxonomy): Bacteria > Desulfobacterota > Syntrophorhabdia > Syntrophorhabdales > WCHB1-27 > CAWEPK01. The sequence goes on from CAWEPK010000008.1 coordinate 185,020, forward strand.
TTCGATTTCCCCAGGGTCTTCCCGAACACGGTCAGGTTGTCTAAGGCCACCTTCGGCCCCCTGCCGAAATAGACGACGGGGGAGTGCACCTTTACGCCAACGCTTTCAAAATCGATGGAGGCCCTGGAAGTGTACGGCAGGGACTGCGCGTAGGGGCACGCAAAACTGTTCAGCACCCCTTCCGACTGTTTCCTGAGGCTTATGATGCTCGGCATGAAGAGCCGCTTGATCCCCTTGTCCATCATGTTGAGTATATGGCCGTGCGCGAGCTTGATAGGGAAACACGATTCGACGATGATGTTCTCGACGCCTTCTTTGATAATCTTCGTGTTCGTCGAATCCGAGAGAACAACCGAAAAACCTAGTTCCGTCAAAAAGCTGCGCCAGAAGGGAAGCAGCTCGTGCATATTGAGTATCTTGGGTATGCCGATGACTTCCCCGTCGACCGTCCCCTTGTACGTGTCGTGGAGCAGGTCTCCCCTGAGCTTGAAGAGGTCCTTCCCCGTGGCAAGCTTTGTCCGCCTCACCACGTCGTACTTCTCGCACCTGCTGCCGTAATAAAGCGGCGTCTCGCCCTCGCACGTTACTTTTCTGATCTCGCAAAGGTTCTCGCATCCTTTGCACTCGAAGGTGTCGATGTCGTACCGCCTCTTGCTCAGGTCGAACCCCTTGAAGCCGCTTTTCTCCCAGGTCTTTTCCTTCATGGCGAGTATCGCCGCGCCTATGGCGCCGGTCACGTCATGGTGGGAGGGCACGGTGATGGGCTTGCCGCACACCTTCTCGAAGGCAGCAACTACGCCCTTGTTGAAAGCGGTACCTCCCTGGAAGAATATCTTTTTGCCGACGCGCCTGTCGCCTACGACCTTGTTGAGATAATTGAGCACTATCGAATAGCAAAGGCCGGCAACGATATCGTCCGTCTTCGACCCCGATTGCTGGTGGTGCATAACGTCCGACTCGATAAAGACGGTGCACCTCTCGCCCATCTTCGTCGGGCCCCTGGACTGGAAGGCAAGCGCGGAGAACTCGTCCTTTATCGAGATACCCAGCCTCTCCGCCTGCTCTTCAAGGAACGAGCCGGTGCCTGCCGCGCATGCCTTGTTCATCTCGAAATCGACGATCACGCCGTTGTCGATGCTGATATATTTGGAGTCCTGCCCGCCGATCTCAAAAATCGTATCGACCTCCGGGTCGATGGAAATGGCCGCCTCCGCCTGGGCGGTTATCTCATTCCGGACAAGGTCGGCGCCTATGAAGTCCGCAGTCAGGTAGCGGCCGGACCCTGTAGTGGCCACGCCCACTATCTCGACGAGGTCCCCGATTTCGGGACCTATCTCAGCAAGGCCGCGCTTGACGGCCTCCAGAGGGCGCCCCTCCGTCATGAGGTATCTTTTCGCCATTACGTTCTTCTCCTCGTCAATGAGGACGAGGTTCGTGCTGATAGAGCCGACGTCCACGCCGAGATAGGCGCGCACCTTCTTTTCAGGTCGCGTTACTTTATAGGCGACGTGCAGGTTCGCCTCCGATATGGCAAGCGGCTCGTGCGCCTCGGCCTCTTCCTGCCTGGCAAGGTACTCCTTCACCTTCCCAATGCCCAGGAACTGCACTTTCAACTGCGGGTCGTCCAGGACGGCGAAAACGGCGCCGAGGGCGCCCATGGAGGCAAAACGGTCGGGCACGATCAACTCGCCCTCGATGGAGAAGACCTCCTCTATCGCCCGCCTCATGCCTGCGTTCGCCGCGACCCCGCCTATGAACGCCAGGGGCTTCTTTATCTCCTTGCCTTTCGCTATGTTGCTTTTAAAGTTGCGGGCCAGTGCGAAGCAGAGCCCGGCGACCAGCTCGTAATCGGGTGTAGCTATCTGCTGCAGGTGGATCATGTCGGACTTGGCGAAAACCGTGCACCGCCCTGCGATCCTGGGCGGCTTCTCCGACTTCAGGGCGGCCTGCGCGAACTCCTCTATGGTGAAGCCGAGGCGGGTCGCCTGCTGGTCCAGGAAGGAGCCCGTGCCGGCCGCGCAAAGGGTGTTCATCGAAAAGTCCTTCACGCGCAGCCGTTTGCGCTGCCCGTCCATCTCGAATATGATGAACTTGGAGTCTTCCCCGCCGATGTCTATGGCGCTTCCTACATGCGGGAAAAGGTGATGAAAAGCCTTAGTTAGGGCGATAATCTCGTTAGTAAAAGACGCGCCGACGAGCGAAGCGAACACCTTGCCGCCGGTCCCCGTGACTGCGGCGAACTCGATGGCGTTATCATACTTGGCCTGAATCTCTTCAAGAACCGCCGCCGCCGTATTGACGGGCTTTCCTCTGTGGCGCAGATACCGGTCTTCGATGATGTTGCCGCTTTCGTCAAGCACGACCAGATTCACGCTAACAGACCCTATGTCAACTCCTACCCTGAACATCCCTGCCTCCGCCCGAATTGAGTTGATTTTGAGAGACTGCCGTGCTACCTAATTATAATACAAAAGCGCGCCTTTCAAAAGAAAAACTGATGATACGAAGAGCCAAAGTCAGAGTAACAGGGGGGGTCCAGGGCGTCTTCTTCCGGCGGTATACGAAGCTGAAAGCGGACGAGCTGCGCCTTGCGGGCACCGTACGCAACCTGCCGGACGGGTCGGTAGAGGTTGTATGCGAGGGCGACGAGGCGCAAGTCGAGCAACTGATCGCCTGGTGCCGGCGCGGCCCGGACAGCGCCCACGTGACCGGAGTAGACGTGCAATGGCAAGAGCCGACGGGTAAGTTTCGCCAGTTCACCATAGCGTATTAAACAGCACTACTTCATTACTTTATGGCCATTGCGCCTTGCAGGCCCGTACGTATAAACATAATAGCTATACTTGCCAACAGGAGGACAAACACCCTCGCCATTGCCTCTATCCACCTCCTGCTGATGAAGCGGAGTATCTTCAGCGAATACTTGAAAAGTATCGCCGCGATCAGCATGTTCAGCAGGACGGAGACAATTACGTAGATGAAGCCGAAGGTGTTGTACACGATGAGCGAGGTGGTCAGCAGGGCCGGGCCGGCGAGAAGGGGCACGCCCAGCGGCACTACCGCAAAAAGGTCCTCCTGGCCCGCCATGTCTTCCGTCTTGCCGCCCAGCAGGTCTTTCGTGGAGATGATGAAGAGGATGACGCCGCCCGCGATCTGAAAGTCGTGGATCGATATGTTGAGGTAGTGGAGTATCCCGTTGCCGATGACTATAAAGGCCAGGGTGATGAGAAACGCCGTTATGATGGAATCGCGGAGGACGTGGGCCTTCTGCCTATCGGTGAGGTCCGCCGAAAAACGCGCATAGAGCGGCAGGACGCCCAGCGCGTCAAGGGCAAAGAATAGAGGGATAAACGATTTCAGAAAATCTTCCCACACGGTGTTTGACTCCCTGATGTTTATACCTACATTAAAATATATCGCCTCCATACCGAATTCCAAAGGAGGGCCTATGCCTGTCTATGATTTTAAATGCCGTGGATGCAGCAAGGAATTCACGGTAACGGCCCCTGTAAGCCGAATCGAGAAGGGCAAAGCTGTTAAATGTCCCGAATGCGGCCGGAAAAACGCGGAACAGCTCCTCACCGTTTTCGCGCCCAGGACCTCAAGAAAGAGCCGAGGGTCCCTTCTCTCTTATCACTACCTTGTTCTCGGAAAGCGAGACAGAAACTATTTCCGCCTCGTAGACCTTTTGCTCGCCGAAGATCGTTTCGAACCGCAGCCCGTCCTGCTCCTCCTCGATAAGGTAGACGTCCTTGAGGAGCAGCGTCTCATCTCCGTTTGTCTTCTTAAATACCTTTACTTCACACATCTTTCCGTCTCCTTCTCCACCAGGTCAACCAGCAGGCCGACCAACTGGGGTATCGACATCTCATTCCTGCCTACCACAGTCACGTTTTCCTGCGTGACCGGAAGCACGAACTTCGAGGCGCCCGATTCCGCTATCGCCCTGGCTACAAGGGGCGTCAACTCCCCGAGCATGGAGTTGGCCATGAGTATGTTCATGGTCCCTATAATAATATCCGCCTTCCTGACGGTCGAGACAATCGCATTCTCGCCGGAGGCGCCCCGGTTTGCCCTCGCCTTCATCATGTTCTGTGTGGCCGCGGAGTTCGTACCCAGGGCGATGATCTCTATATTCTCCTTGAGCCTTTCCTTCAGCCTGGAGATGATGATGCTCCCTATTTTGCCGCCCTGACCGTCAACCACGCATATAGTCATTGCCCGCTGCGCTTTGCTTTATTGCCGCTGATACTCAGCGGTAATATTATAGTAATCGATTGCGCGGCCATTTGTAAACGCCTATTCGATTATCGCGGACGATGGGCATGGCGGAAAGGGGGTTTCAGGCTCCGGGTAAGCGCCTTTTTCCGTCTGCGAGGGGGCAGCCGGCGCATTCCGGCTTCTTTTTGCAATGGCGCTGGCCCAGGCAAACGATCAGGGCGTGGTACTCGTTGAAAAGGTGCACGTCTTCCGGGAGGTTTTTTATGAAAAATCTTTGCACGTCGTCGTAATCTTTGCCTTTGTACAACCCGTGGGCCGCCAGAAAGCGCACCGCATACGCATCGACGACGAAAACCGGGCGGTCGAACGCGTAAAGCAGTATGCTGTCAGCCGTTTCCGGGCCTATGCCGTTTACCGCGAGCAGCCGCTCTCGCAAAACCGCAGTCGCCTCGTTCCGCGTGTTTTCGATATAACCGCCGTAGCGCGCGTGGAAATCGGTGATGAGGGCTTTCAGGCGCTTCGATTTAAGCCTGTAGAACCCTGCCGGGCGTATGACCTCCGCAAGCTCCTCCTCGCCGATGGCGTGAAGGGCGTCCATCTCCATAAGCCCCCTGCCCTTCATGTTGGCAACGGCCTTCTCGACATTCCGCCAGGCCGTGTTCTGTGTGAGGACGGCGCCGACCATGACTTCCAGTCCCGAATCACCCGGCCACCAGTGGCGGGGACCGAAGGCACCCAGGAGCCGCCCATAGATATCGAGCAGGTTTTTACGCATCGGAATAGGCTACCACAGGCGCTGCCCGTTGGAAACCGGCGGCGGGGCGCTTGCCGACCTGCCGGCCCGTTGCCATAATACTTTATGGCCGTCGCCGCCTTCGCGAAAAGATTATGGCGTACGCGCGTGGGGCGGATACTGTTTTGGGCGGCCGTCGTAGTCGCCGGTTATACGGTCCTCGGTTTTCTCGTCGCCCCGCTCGCGCTCAAACCCGTCCTCGCCTCGCAACTAACGAAATCGATGCACCGGCAGGTAAGGATCGAGCGGCTGCGCCTCAACCCTTATACCCTTCACGCGGCCGCAAGCGGCGTCCGCATATCCGACCCCTCGGGGAAATCCGTCTTCGCCTCCATCGATCAGGTCTACGTCAGCTTCAAAATGTTCGCCTCGATCTTCAGGCGCGCTATCGTGCTGAATGCGGTACGCATCGATGGACCCTCCCTGAGCGTGGTCCGGCTCGCAGACGGCTCGTACAATTTTCAGGACCTTCTGAAGACGACCGGAAAGCCGACCCGGTTCTCCGTAAGCAACGTCCAAATTGCAGGCGGCAGCGTCGATTTCAGCGACATGCCGAACGGGACGGGACACACTGTACGCAACATGGCCGTCAATGTCCCGTTTATCTCGAACATTCCGTACTATGCCGACGTTTACATCCATCCCCTCTTCCGCGCGGACATCGACGGCGGGCACTACGATATCGGGGGTGAGACGAAACCGTTCGCCAAATCGCTGCAAACGGACGTGCGCGTCACGGCGACGAGCGTCGATATCGCCCGTTACCTCTCCTACCTGCCGCTTTCCGCCCGTATAGGGCGCGTATCGGGGTTCCTCGACCTCGATATCACCGCGTCTTACATGCTGCACGAATCGAATCCGCCCACCCTTTACATCACGGGACGTACGGCCCTCAGGGACTTTTCGGTTGACGGCAAAGACGGGGCCCCGGTCCTGCGGCTGCCGCGCCTGGAGATGTCCCTTGCGCATGCGGAGCTGTTCTCCATGGACGTCAATATCGCCCGTCTGGCGCTGGCCTCCCCCGATCTCACTCTGGCAAGGGACGCCCAGGGCAACATCAACGTTCTATCACTCGTTTCTACAGGACAGCAGGCCAAGGGTCAGGAACAGGCGCCCGAAGCCATACCCGCGAAACTCCGGGTGGACGAGCTTACCCTGAACGGCGGCCGCGTCAGTATCACGGACAGGGTGCCCGTCAAGCCGTTCACGACAATCCTCGATGCCGTCGAGCTGCGCCTGACCAACTTTTCGTCAGAAAAGGACCGGCAGGCCGATCTTTCGTTCTCTTTCGATACGCCGCACAAGGGTCGGGTATCGATTAGCGGCCGGGCGGGCGTTAACCCCGTTTTCGCGGCTGTGGACACGACGGTGCGCAATGTCCCGCTCGCGCCTTTCCAGTCCTACATGCCGCAGGGCACGAGTATTGTCATCGAGGGTGGCGCCCTATCGGCCGTGGGACGCCTTTCGGCACGGTGGCAAGAGGCCTCCGGTCTTTCCCTCGCCTACGCGGGCCGCGTTTCGTCTACGGCCTTCTCCTGTACCGACGCGGGCACGGGCAACAGGCTGGTTGCATGGAAATCACTATCAACGGAGGACCTCGCGGCCTCGACGGGCCCGCTTTCCGTCCGCGCGCAGGAGCTTGCCCTTGCCGGTTTCTATATGCGCCTCGCCATCAATGAGGACGGCACGCTGAACGTCCAGCAAATCATGAAGCCGGCGCCAGGCAAGAAGGGTGATCTCAGGCCGACGCAGAAGGCAGGGCAGGCCCCGGAGGAGCAACCGCAGGCCTCCTCGAAAAGCACTCTCGGCCGTGTAGAGATCGGGCGCGTCACGCTCAAAGAAGGCGTGGCCGACTTCTCCGACCGGTACATCAAGCCGCCTTACTCGGCGCGGGTCACGCATATGACCGGCGGCGTCTCAGGCCTATCGTCAAAGACCGGCGCACCCGCCCGTATCGACATAAAGGGGCAGATCAACAACTACGCCCCCGTGCGAGTCACGGGCAACGTCGACCTGTTCCAGCCCGAAACCCACGCGGACATCACGGCCACGGTGAGCGGCCTCGACCTGACCTCCATGTCGCCCTACTCGTCCCACTTCGTCGGGTACACGATACAGAGGGGCACGCTGACGCTCAACGCCAAATACTCCCTTGCCAACAAGCAGTCCACAGCAAGCAACCGGGTGGGCCTGGGCCTGTTTGACCTGGGGCAGCACGTCCAGAGCCGTCCGGTTATCGACCTGCCCATCCGGATCGTTATCTCGATATTGCGGGACCGGGAAGGCAACATCAACCTCGATATCCCGGTCAGCGGCGATCTTTCGAGCCCGCACTTCGCCTTCGGCAGCGCCGTATTGGGCGCGGTCAAGAACGTCCTCGAAAAGATAGTCACATCGCCGTTCTCGTTCCTGGCCTCGCTCATCGGCTCCTCCGAGAAGGACCTCGGCTGGGTCGAGTTCGACTACGGCAGCCCCGACGTCCCGCCGGCGGCCGGCAAAAAACTCGACCTGATAGCCAAGGCGATGGGCGCAAGGCCAAAGATGCGGACCAGCGTATCCGGCTATTCTGACGTGGACGCCGACCGGGAGGCCCTGAAGCAGCAGCGTTTCCTCGACCTCCTCCGCGAGCAGAAGCTGAAGGAGACCCCCGGCGGGGCGCAAGGCCCCGGCGCTCTGCGGCGGACCGACGTGACACCGGCCGAGTACACGAAATACCTTGAAAAGGCGTATCATGCCGCGAAGATAGATAAGCCGAAGAACGTCCTGGGTTTTGACAAGTCCCTGCCGGCCGCCCAGATGGAGGATATCCTGCGTAAAAGCATCACGGTTACGGAGCAGGATTGCCGCAGTCTGGCCCTCGAACGGGCCGTGAACGTGCGCACGGCCCTCGCCCGCCGCGAGATAGCGCCCGACCGGCTGATCGTCGCCGAGACAAACCCTCTCAATCCGCCCGAAAAGAAAGGCGTCAAAAGAAGCCGCGTCGAATTCGGAGTGCAGGAATAGGCATACGGGCCGGCTACTTGTTCTGTCCGGCCGCCTCTCTTTCGAAGCCGGGCAGGATCGCCTGGACGAAGATTATTGCGGCTACCCGGGCAAACGTGCCTCTTCTCATTAAGAGAGCCTAGCCACTGTCTGCGCCTGCGTCAAGGAAGAGCTTGCTTGCCCTATAATCCGTCTTCCGGGTGCCAACGTCTACGGCCGATTTAGCCCCTTTTATCGAGTATGCCGTTCCACTCGGCGAGCTGGTCCTTGTAGTCTTCGGCCAGCTTCGAGTAGTCGCCTTTGATTGTAATGGAATCGATCTTGTCGCCTGCGGCTATGCTGTTGACGACGTCCTGGTCCTGCTGGCCGACGACCTGGCCGAAGACGGTGTGCTTGTTGTCAAGCCACGGGGTCGCGACGTGGGTGATGAAGAACTGGCTGCCGTTCGTGTTGGGGCCCGAGTTGGCCATAGAGAGGATGCCCGGCCGCCTGTGGCGCAGCTCGCTCGAAAATTCGTCTTTGAACTCGTAGCCCGGCCCGCCGGTCCCGTTTCCCACGGGGTCTCCCCCCTGGATCATGAAGTCTGGTATCACCCTGTGGAAGGTAAGGCCGTCATAGAAGCCGCGCTTCGCCAGGTTTACGAAGCTAAGGACGGTCAGCGGCGTCTTGTCGGGGAACAGGTTCAGCCTGATATCGCCCCTCGTCGTGCTTATCGTTGCCTGCAATGGAGGATAGGACATTTTTTTACTCCAGTTTTGAGTGGTATTTTGTGCGCCGCAAATTCCAACAATGGCGACAACGGCGGCTATCGCCAAAAGGATGGACGTCCTTATATATCTCCTTTTCATAGCGCGCTCCTCGCTCGTTCTGTTCGTTTCGACATCGGGCACTAGAATAAGACCATCGGCAGTCCGTTGTCAATCGAAGCGCGATGGACCGTCCGGCGCCTCTTGATGTTGCTTGCTTCTTGCCTTGCGGGGATTAGATTGAATGTGTGCACCGGCCGACGCCCAGCGCGATTTTCCGCCTCGTCATGTTGCCGCTACTCTGCATCGCCCTGGCCGGACTCCACGGGTGCGCCCTGTTGACCGCCCCCTTGGCCACTGCCGCTTTCGGCGGGGCCGGGCTGGCTCTCAAGGGCGCGGAGCTGCAAAAGGATATCAAGAAGGCCGATTCCTACGATGCTTTGGATATACCCTTCGAGCAGGCGTGGGACCTCTCCTTCACCGCACTTTTGGCCCTCGATATCGAGATCGTCAAGAGCGCGAGGACGCCCGCCCAGGACGGCGGCGTGATCGAGGCCAGACTCAAAAAATTTAAGATAAAAGTTGTCGTCGCTGAGATAAACGACAAAATTACCGAGGTGGGCATCTGGGTCAAAAAGGACAAAGCCCTCGCAGAGTTTCTCTCACGCAAGATCAGCGAGATATGCTGCTCGATGCGGCCTGTGGGCTGATCAACGTGAACGCATTATTCTCTCGTAATTGGCCCACACCAAGTCCTTGAGCGGTCTTCCTATGAAACCGCCCCCGTTCGTAGTCACCACCGTGAGTGAGCCTGCCCTCTGCCATGCAAGCCAATAATAGTCCCTTGCCGAGAGCATATTGCCCTCAAACTCCGCAAGGACGCCCATGTTATTGATAACGAAGGGGTCGGTCGGGTTCTCCGCGTAGGCTTGCAGCACCAAGTCCCGGTACCTGTCCGTGTCGCCCTTCTTGTAGCTGTCGATAGCCTGATCGACCAGGCCGTTCACCTTGCCCGCGCTGCACCCGCAGACGAGAACAATACACGCAAAGAGCATAACGATAAGCGCTGATTTCTTCATCATGTCCCCCAAGCCTGTCTATCCTCGCAAAAAATCAAAAACAACAATATAGGCTCGCTTGTCAATGATAAAATCATTTTGCCTGCGCGGAAAGGCGCGAAGGCCCTTATCGTGATACGCGTCTCCATCGCCCCGCTTTCTCTCTCGCTTCTATGGACTTAACTGTGCCCATCTGATAAAATACACGTTGACCGAATGCCTGTATCAACAGCCTTCAAACATGGAAATCAGAACATATGTGCATGCCGGGGCAGACGGTGGACTGCGCCTTGCCGCGCACTCGTTGCCGTTATAGCACTGGTTGCCTGCCTGTCCGCCTGCGGCAACAACCCCTATCCGGCCGCTTCCGCAGGACAGGCCCTGTACACCGCCCTGGCCGAAGACCCCCGTACTCTCGACCCTGCGCAGGTGTCCGACGTAACGTCAGGCGAGATAACGAACCAGATCTACGACGCCCTCTACCAGAACAGCTACCTCGACAGGCCCTACAAGGTCGAGCCGTCGCTGGCTGCCGGCTACCCGGAAAAGCGCATTTTTAACGAGGACGTGACGGAAAACGGCGTAGCAAAGAAAGTCGCCCGGATGGAGTACACATTCAGGCTGCGCGACGATATCTATTTCCAGGACGACCCGTGCTTTCCGAACGGCAAGGGGCGCCGCGTGACAGCGAATGATGTCATCTATTCCATCAAGAGGCTTGCCGACCCGCGGGTCCAGTCCACGGGGTTCTGGCTGGTGGCCGGCAAGATCGAGGGCATCGACGACTTTTTCAAGAGGTCCGTAAAGGCGGGCAAGGCCGATTATTCCATGAACGTAAAGGGTCTGGAGGCGCCCGACGACCGGACGCTCAAAGTCACCCTTACGGAGCCCTATCCTGCCTTTATATACGTCATGGCCATGACCTATACAGCACCCGTGCCTTATGAGGCGGTCGAATATTACAACGCGCCGGGGCGCGACGGCTTCTCCCGCCACCCCGTGGGCACCGGCGCATACAGGCTCAAGTCATGGAAGCGGCAGCACCGGATCGTGCTGGAGAAAAACCCGACTTTCAGGACCGAATATTACCCCTCGACAGGCGCACCCGGCGACAGGGAAAAAGGGCTGCTCGAGGACGCCGGCAGGAAGCTCCCCCTGACAAACGAGATCTTTTACACGATCATACCGACGACCCAGCCCGTCTGGCTCCTCTTCCTCCAGGGATACCTCGACGCCTCCGGCATCCCGCAGGAGCAGTTCGACAGGGTCATCACGAGGCAGCTAGACCTTTCGGAAAGCTTCATCAAAAAAGGCATCAGCCTGGAGATAGGGAGCGACCTGGATGTCTACTACATCGCCTTCAACATGCGCGACCCTCTGCTCGGGAAAAACAAGTACCTGCGGCAGGCACTCTCGCTTTCGTACGACAGCGACCTGTTCAACCAGATATACCTGAACGGCCGCGCGATCAACGCGCAGGGCCCCCTGCCCCCGGGCGTCTTCGGCTACGACCCGTCCTTAAAGAACCCGTATAAGACCCATGACCTGGAGAAGGCCAGGGAGCTTATGGTAAAGGCAGGCTATCCCGGCGGCATCGACCCGCGCACGGGTAAGCAGTTGGAGCTTACCTACGATATCGGGGCGGATTCGGCCCGCGCCCGCGAGCAGGCGACCTTCGACATGCGCTGCTTCGAGCAGCTCGGCATCAGGATAAAATTGCAGGTCAACACGTTCTCCCAGTATCTCGAAAGGACGATCAAGGGGACCTTCCAGATCGCCTCGTCGGGCTGGGTGGCCGACTACCCCGACCCGGAGAACTTCCTCCAGTTACTTTATGGCCCCAACCACCCCCCGAACCCGAACCACGCGGCATTCTCCAGCCCGGAGTACAACCGGCTCTACGAAAAGATGAAAGCAATGGACGACGGCCCGGAGAGGCTTGCTATAATAAGACAGATGGTGGCAATAGCGGTCGAGGAGTGTCCCTGGATATTCAACGTGCATACGCCCTCATACGTGCTGCGCCACTCCTGGTACAAGAACGGCAAGAACCACAGCATCACGGGCAACTATAAGAAGTACCTGCGCATCGACCCGGAGGCGAGATCGGCTTACTGGCGCGCAGAGGACAGGCCCAACTACAGGGTCCTCATTTACGCTGCCGCTATCCTGCTGGCCCTCGCGCTGCCCGCCGTATTTATCAAGCGCAGACAGAGGAGGAAGTAATTGGCCGCTTACATTCTCCGAAGACTTTTGCTCGCCGTCCCCACGGTGATCGGGGTCTGCCTCGTCACATTCTTCCTGTTCAGCGTCTTCGCGTCGCCCGACGCGATAGCCAGGAAGCAGCTCGGCAAGAACCCGACCGAAGTACAGGTGAAAAGCTGGATACACAACCACGGGATGGACAAGCCGATGTTCTTCAACCTTCAGCAGGGAAAGGACGGCCGCACGCATCCCTTCGACAGCCAGTTCTGGGACCAGATGCGCGAGCTGGTTCTTTTCCAGTTCCCTCAGTCCGATTACCTGCACGAGAAGATGAGCAGCCTGCTCAAAGAAAAGATAGGCCCGTCCCTTACGCTGACCATCCCGGCCTTTGTCCTGTCGATCCTGATAACCCTGCCCCTGGCGCTCTTTGTGGCCTATTACCGGGGCACGTACCTCGACCGGGTGGCCCTCTTTGTCTGCGTCATCCTCATGAGCATAGTCATACTCAACTACATCATTTTCGGCCAGTACATCCTGGCCGTCCTCTTGAAATATTTCCCGATCTACGGCTATGAGTTCGGCCTCGGGGCGTGGAAATTCCTGCTCCTGCCGGTGATCCTGGCGATCGCCGCCGGCCTGGGCGGGAACCTGCGCTTCTACAGGACCGTCATGCTCAACGAGGTGCGGGCGGACTATGTGAGGACGGCTATGGCCAAGGGCTTGAGCGAGGAGAAGATACTCTTCAAGCACGTACTGAAGAACGCGATGATCCCCATCCTGACGGTAACGGTGCTCTCGCTGCCGTTCCTCATCCAGGGCAGCCTGCTCCTGGAGATGTATTTCGGCATACCGGGCATGGGGAACATGATGCTCAACGCCATCAGCAACGCCGATTACCCGGTCATACGGACGCTCGTCTACATCTATTCGCTATTTTATATCATGTTCTCCATTTTGACGGATATCAGCTATACGCTGGTAGACCCGAGGATCAAGTTCGAATGAGGGTAGCTGCGTGAAGGAATCGCATTTAAAGATAGCGGCGCGAAGGATACGGAGGGACACGCTGGCCAAGGCCGCCTTCGCGGTCGTCTGCCTTTTTGCGCTGGTCGCCCTGATCGACGTAGTGCCTGTGCCGCACCATACGGCTGCGGGTCTGCGCTGGGACAGGACCGCCCTCGACGCCATATTTCAGAAGCCTGTCGAAAAGTCCTACTCGCCGCCCATGGCGACTACGGGCGTATTGAACCGGCAGGAGTTCCCCCTCAAGAGCCGCCATCTCCTCGGGACGAACAACCTGGGCGAGGACGTGCTTTATAATGCGTTCAAAGGCGTGCGGACCGCCTTCATAATAGGCATCGTCCCTTCCGTGCTGGCGGCCTTTTTCGCGGTGCTTCTGGGCCTGTTCGCCGGATATTACGGCGGAGTGATCGACGACGCGATACAGTACGTCTACCAGGTGCTCGCCTCCATTCCTGGTATATTGCTCCTTATCGCCATGCTCATGGTCATGGAGAGGGGGCTATGGCAGTTGTGCATCGCCCTTGGCGTCACCTCGTGGGTTGGCCTCTGCCGGCTCATCCGGGGCGAGACGCTCAAGGTAAAGAATATGGAATACGTGGAGGCCGCCCGCGCCCTGGGCGCAAGCGATCTCAGGATCCTCTTCCGCCACATATTGCCTAACGTCATGTACCTCGTGATTATCGAGATGACCCTCGATTTCTCCGGCCTCGTCATGTCGGAGGCGGTGCTGACATACATCGGGGTCGGAGCGGAGCCGGGAACGGGGAGCTGGGGCAGGATGCTCATGACGGCGGACAGGGAAATCCCGAACGGCATCTGGTGGAACATCGGAGGGGCATCTATCTTCCTGTTCCTCCTGGTGCTCTCTTTCAACCTCTTTGCCGACAGCCTGCGGGACGCCCTGGACCCGCGCCTGAGGAAGGACTGACGTGGAAGAAGTACTGCGCATAGAAGACCTGCAAACTTACTTTTTCACGGACGAGGGAACAGCCAGGGCCGTGGACCGTATCTCCCTGTCCGTCGGCAAGGCCGGGACACTCGGCCTGGTCGGCGAATCGGGCTGCGGGAAATCGGTCACCGCCCTCTCCGTCCTCCGCCTCGTGCCGGGGCCGCAAGGCAAGATCGTCGGAGGCGCCATTCATCTTGCAGGCACGGACATAACTATGTGCTCAGAGATCGAGATGCGCGACATCAGGGGCAGGCTGGCTTCGATGATCTTTCAGGAGCCGATGACGAGCCTCAACCCCGTATTCACTATAGGGTCGCAGGTGATGGAGGCGGTCCGTGTCCATACCGGGATGGGCAGCAAGGAGGCGCGCGACATCGCCGTCGACTACCTTGCGAAAGTCGGCATACCGGCGGCAGCCCAAAGGATGTCCGAATACCCGCACCAACTGTCCGGGGGTATGAAGCAGCGGGTGATGATAGCCATGGCGCTCTGCCTCAAGCCCGCGCTCCTGATAGCCGACGAGCCGACGACCGCCCTCGACGTGACGATCCAGGCAGGCATCCTGCGGCTGATAAAAGACATGCAGAGCGAGACGGGGGCGGCCGTGCTGCTCATTACGCACGACCTCGGCATCGTCGCCGAGATGGCCGACGACGTCGCAGTCATGTACGCGGGCAGGATAGCAGAATACGGGCCTTGCGCCTCCATCTTCGCCTCCTTCGTCCATCCTTACACGGAAGGGCTTTTCAAGAGCCTGCCGGGGAGGACGAATAAAGGCAAGCGGCTCTACACGATACCCGGCACGGTGCCTTCCGCCCTCGCCTTCCCGCCGGGGTGCAGGTTCCATACGCGCTGCCCCCTCGTCCGTGAAAGGTGCAGGGTCGAGGACCCGCCGCTGGTCGAGGTTGCGCCGGGCCACAGGGCGGCCTGCTGGGTGCGCGCGCCGGAAGGCGGTGCGTCATGATGCTCGAAGTCCAGGACCTGAAAATGTACTTCCCCGTGCGCGAGGGCCTGCTGCGGCGCGTATCCGGCTACGTAAAGGCCGTTGACGGCGTAGACCTCGGCCTCGACAGGGGACAGACGCTTGGCCTCGTCGGTGAGTCGGGCTGCGGCAAAACGACAGTGGGCAAATGCGTGGTCAGGCTCCTCCATCCCACGGCCGGGCAGATACTTTTCGAGGGCGGCGACATCGCCCACCTGCCGCGCAAGGCGCTCAAAGACTACAGGCAGAAGGTCCAGATGGTATTCCAAGACCCCTTCGGCTCCCTGGACCCAAGGATGACGGTCGCCGATATAGTCGGCGAGGGCCTAGTCGTCATGGGCGAGGGCCGGGACGAAAAAAGGGTGGCCGAGCTTTTCGATATCGTCGGCCTGCCCGCCTCGGCCGCGTCCCGCTACCCCCACGAGTTCTCGGGCGGGCAAAGGCAGCGCATCGGTATTGCCCGCGCCCTTGCCGTCAACCCGTCGTTTCTTGTCTGCGACGAGCCTGTATCCGCCCTCGACGTCTCCATCCAGGCGCAGATCATCAACCTGCTGGAAGACCTGCAGGAGCGTTTTTCCCTCTCCTACCTGTTCGTTGCGCACGACCTTTCCGTCGTCCGCCACATATCGGACAGGATCGCGGTGATGTACATCGGGAAGATCATGGAGGAGGCCACGACGGAGGAGCTTTTCGAGCACCCGATGCACCCGTATACTCACGCGCTTTTCTCTTCCATCCCTTCCCTCGACCCGGAAAAACGGCACGGCCTGAAGGCCATCACCGGCGAGCCGACCTCTCCCGTCAATCCGCCTTCCGGATGCCGCTTCGCGTCCAGGTGTCCCCATGTCATGGAGGCATGCAGGGAAGGAGAAATACCGGTTGTAGAAAAAGCGCCGGGCCACAAAGTGCGCTGCATCCTGTAATGGGGGCCGGGGTCTTTCCCTTGCCATCGAAAGGTAGTGACAAACGACTCTGCCACTGCTATATTAATTATCAAGTAAGAGTAATACCTAGGAGGTTGGCGATGAGGGTTACGTCGAAAGGGCAGGTGACGATTCCGCTAGAAATAAGGGATAAACTGGGAATACGCGCGAGTTCGGAAGTGGAATTCGAGCTACAGCCTGATGGAAAGGTTTGCCTTACAAGGATCGATAAGCCGGCCCGGCGTCATCTCCTTGTGAAAAAGATGAGGGGCAGGGCCACCACGCGCCTCAGCACAGACAAGATCATGAAACTCACGAGGGGATGAGTTGGAGGCTCTCGTAGACAGCAACGTTATTCTCGACATCGTTACTGAAGACAAGCACTGGGCGTCCTGGTCGGCCAAGGCAGTAGAGGAGTGGGGCGGTATCCTGGTTATCAATCCCATAATCTATGCCGAGGTATCGATAGGATTCGATAGGATTGAAGACCTGGAAAATATTTTGAGGAGAGAGTTGTTCCGGCGCGACCCTCTGCCTTGGGACGCTGCCTTTCTGGCCGGCAAGTGCTTTCTGAAATACCGCCAATCGGGCGGAAAGAAGACCTCGCCTCTTCCCGACTTTTTCATAGGGGCCCACGCGGCAGTGGCAGGAATGGCCTTGATTACGAGGGACGCGTCGAGGTATCAGACTTATTTCCCTGGAGTCAGGTTGGTGGCTCCCTTCACAAACACTCAATAATAAATTGACAAATCGCGCCTGATCTACACAAAATAATCGCATCCGTTAATCACTGACGCGAGGTGTTTTTCCCATGAGCCTGCTCGAAGCGTATATCGTTACCTTTATCGCCAGCTTTTGCTCGCTCGTCATCGAGATGGTCGCCGGCCGCATCCTGGCGCCTTTCGTCGGCGTCTCCCTCTATACGTGGACGAGCATCATCGGGGTCATTCTGACCGGCATCAGCATAGGCGCTTACATCGGCGGCAAGCTCGTGGACCGCTACCCGCGCAGGAGCACGCTGGGCCTGCTCCTTCTGCTTTCGGGCATCGCAGCCCTGTGCATCATACCGCTAACGAACATGGTCGCCGCCTACCCTTTCCCCTTCTCTCTCATGTGGCGCATCTTCACGGTTACAGCGATCATCTTCTTCATACCCGGCTGCATACTCGGCACGATATCGCCCGTCGTTGTCAGGCTCACCCTCCAGAGCCTCAATAAGGCAGGCAACGTCATAGGAAAGATTTACGCGTTCTCGACGCTCGGAGCCATCATAGGTACCTTTGCAACGGGGTTCCTGCTTATCTCGTGGATGGGCACGCGGAACATCATTTTCACGATGGGCGTCATCCTTATCCTCGCCGCCCTTTTTGCAGGCCGCCTCTTCACGCGCAAAGTCCTGTTCACCGCGATCGTCGTCCTCTGCGCCGTCTCGCTGGCGCCCATCTACATGTGGGCGTACAGGATGCCGGTTAATTTCCCCACGTATTTTTACAAGGAGAGCGACTACTACACGATCAAGGTGACAAAGACGAAAGGCAGGGACAAGACAACCCCCGTCGAGGCGCTGATACTCGACCACCTCATCCACTCTTACGTAAACCTTGCAGATCCCCTGCACATAGAGTACGAGTACGAGCGGATATACGGCGAGATCCTCAAATGGATGTACGAGCCGCAAAGCAACTTCAGCACCCTGTCCATAGGTGGCGGCGGCTACACGTTCCCCCGCTATATGGAGAAGACTTTTCCGAAGTCGCACGTCGACGTAGTGGAGATAGACCCCGAGGTCACCAACGTCGTCTACAACCAATTCGGCCTCCACAGGGATACGCGCATCCGGACGTTCAACACGGACGGGCGGTGGTACGTCATGAACTGCAAGGAGAAGTACGACGTAATCATGACGGACGCGTTTAATGACATTTCAATACCCTATCACCTGACCACGAAAGAGTTCATAAAACAGCTCGACTCTATTATGAACGAGAACGGCATCCTGATGTCGAACATCATAGACAACTTCCAGAAAGGGGCCTTTCTCCCTTCTTACATAAGAACGCTCGGAGAGGTCTTCGGCCCTGAGAACGTCTACCTCTTCTCCATCAGCCCCGAGTTCGAGAAGCTACGCATCAGCACATTCATCGTGGCCGCGACAAAGGGCGGACGGGACATGAAGAAGTTCGACGCCTGGCTGAAACAGGGGAACCACAACAAAGCGAAATCGGTCCTTGTCTCGGACGCACTGATGAAGGACCTCATGACCAAGCGGCACTCGATAGTCATTACGGACGACTACGCGCCCGTGGACAACCTGATCGCCCCCATATTCGAGGAGAGGTTCGGCTACAAGGGCAAGCGGTAAAGGGGCCTCTCGCGGCAGGCGTTGCGATGCACAGCGATAAGTACCGCGATTATGCGGACCTCGCAGCCCATGAAAAAGAAGGCGCGGACTACAGGATCACCGTCCTCCGGCGGCCGTCGCCAATAGCGGTCATCGCCCCGCACGGAGGCGGCATAGAGCCGCAGACCGCGCACATCGCAGCAGCCATCGCGGGCAATGAATTCAATCTATATCTCTTTGAAGGCATCAAGCATCAGGGCAACAGTGTGCTCCACATAACGAGCCACCGCTTCGACGAGCATTCGTGCCTTGACCTTTTGGCAGCCTGCGATTCGGTTGTCGCGGTCCACGGCTATACAGGCTATGACGAGGCGATACTCCTCGGCGGCCTTGACGAAGGCCTCAAGGCCCGTGTAGCAGCATCGCTACGCGCAACCGGCTT
The DNA here is from genome assembly GCA_963810935.1 of uncultured delta proteobacterium. Classification (GTDB taxonomy): domain Bacteria; phylum Desulfobacterota; class Syntrophorhabdia; order Syntrophorhabdales; family WCHB1-27; genus CAWEPK01. Next base: position 203,685 of record CAWEPK010000008.1, read on the forward strand.
CGAGGCTGCGACTGACGGCCATCAGTTTCCGGGAACAGAGCCGACCAATATTTGCAACCGCTGCCGCACCGGCAGGGGCGTGCAGATTGAGCTGTCGCGCCACATACGCGACAGCGAAGAAAGACGCCTGAAGCTGGTAAAGGCCGTGCGGGCTGCGCTGTCGAAAGCCCCTTCTTGATATTGCGGCCGCTTACAGGTATATTTTTTTTCAGGCGATGGGGTTCGCCGTAACCGCCCCGCAAGAGGGGCTGATGACTCCTGATTATCCCACCTCTTGCGGGAGCGGACGGTGCGCCGGTATGCTTCCGCCGGAGGCCACCCGGAGGAGCATCATGGAAGAGAAAACCGCTCGACCTGACCCCGCCAGGGCCGCATCGCGCGCAATCCTCGACCGCGCCCGCGAAATAGGACTCCGCTTCAATATTGCCTCCCTCGCCCCCCAGTTGGACGCGTGCGGGAAGCTCTTCAGCCGGGACGAATATATAGACGTTGCGGTCCTGGGTCAGTTCAAAGCCGGCAAAAGCTCCTTCATCAACAGCCTCATCGGCCATGAGGTCCTGCCCGTCGGCGTAATCCCGGTAACCACGGTCATCACACGACTTTACTACGATCAAGAACCGGGCGCGGTCGTGACACGCTTCGATGGCACCACGGTCCGGGCGCCGCTCGACGAGATAGCGGACTACATATCGGAAGGAAAGAACCCTGCGAACGAAAAGGACGTTGAGGTCGTCGATATCGGCCTACCCGCCCTCGGGCGCTATCCGGGGCTGCGGCTCGTCGATACCCCCGGCCTGGGGAGCGCCTTCAGGCATAACACCGGGACGTCGCGCAGGTGGCTGCCGGAGGCGGGAGCGGCCATCGCGGCAGTCAGCGCGGAACGCCCCCTTTCCGAGAGCGATATAGACCTCGTCAGAGAGTCTGACGGGCCACAGCCCGAACGTCATCCTGCTCCTCACGAAGGTCGACCTTCTCTCGCCGGAACAGCAAGCGGAGGTCATTGCGTTCTTCAATAAGACGCTCCTGAGGGAGATCGGCCGCGAGCTTCCCGTCTACACGTATTCGACGGTGAGCCGCACGGACTTACTGAAAGGCCGCATCGATGCCATTTTGCGAGCGCTCTCAGACAATCGCCGGGAGGAGCAGAAAAGCATCCTGCTGCACAAAATTGCCTTGCTGGCCAGGACCTCCATCGGCTACCTCGACCTTGCCCTGCTGGCGTCACTGAAAGCGGACGGGGAACGCGAAGCTGCAAGGAAGCTGATCCTTACCGAAAAGCTCAATTACGAGCTCGTCAGGGCGGAGTTGTTCGCTGTGGCGCGCGAAAACGAGCGAGAGACGAGGGGCGTTATCGCGGCCCGGCTCGAATCCAGGAGGCCGGAGCTGACGCGCAGGCTCGTTGCCGCCCTGGCTGCTGAGATGCCCGCATGGAAGGGCGGCCTGTGGAAGCTCACCCGAAGGTATGAGGAATGGCTCGAAGAGACCCTGACGAGTGAGCTTGCGGCCCTGTCGCAAAAAGAGCATCGCCACTTCTTCGGGACGCTCGATAAGGCCCGCGCGTCCATCTTACGGTCCCTGGACCTATTCCGGAACCTCCTCGACAGGAACATCGAAGCCGTTTTGGGTGTGACGCTCACGCCTCCCATATGGGAGATCAGCGTCGCCGAGCCGGCCAATCCCGACATCGCCTTTACCAAGGTATTCGACTTTCACCTGGATGCCCTCTGGTTCGTCATCCCTACGCCCCTGTTCAGGCCTGTATTCGAGAGGCGCTTTCTGCGGAAGGTGCCGCAGATAGTGCAGATGCACCTGTCGCGCCTCGCCTATCAATGGGAAGTGCGGATCAACAAGACCATCGATGAGATGCGGGACCGCGGCCTGGAATACGTACGGGACCAGCTTTCCGACATAGACGCCCTGCTATCGCAATCGACGGGGCGAAGCGCGGAGTTGCGGGAAGCCATTGGCGATCTGCGGGACAACCTCCGGCAACTGGCGGTCTGAATCCATAAGGCCGCCCTTTCGGGACCGGCCGGGGCTTTACCCGAAGAAGTATTGATTTGTCACACAGTCTCCGTTAAGCTATTTGTCAGTTTGGGGATGGAGTCCCCTCGTAACTGCCTTTAGGCCAGGCTGATGACTCCTACCATGAAGGCGCGTGCCTCGGTGGGGTCGTCTCCGGCTGTTCCCGACCCGTCGCACGACGGGTTTTTTGTTGCCTTCATCCTGGCCAATCTATCGTTGAGGAGGCTTCATCATGGAGCACATTTTTGTCATCGCCTCGGTCTGGCTGGGCCTTGCAGTTATCGCGGCAATTATCGCTTATCACCTGCGCATTTCAATTGCCCTCGTCGAGATTTGCGTAGGCGTTGCGGCAGGCGGCCTGGCGGGGCTGTTCGCAAAGGCAGACGCGTTCGATATGAACGTCGAGTGGCTGCGGTTCCTCGCTTCCTCCGGGGCCATCCTGCTGACGTTCCTGGCAGGTGCGGAGCTGGAGCCGGACGCGCTGCGGTCGAAGGTAAAAGAGGTGTCCGTGGTCGGCCTCGTCGGTTTTCTTGCGCCGTTTTTCGGCTGCGCCGCGCTCGCCCACTACCTGCTCGGCTGGGAGTTACGACCGAGCCTCCTGTGCGGCGTCGCCCTTTCTACCACTTCCATGGCGGTCGTCTACGCGGTCATGCTGGAGACGGGCCTTAACAAGACGGAATTCGGCAAAGGCATCCTGGGCGCCTGCTTTGTAAACGACCTTGGCACGGTCATCGCCCTCGGCCTGCTATTCGCGCCGTTTACCTACAGGACGCTCGTGTTTGTAGCCGTCAGCGCTGTCGTCCTGGCCTTCCTTCCTTCCGTAACGGGCCTGCTGACGCGCATTTATGCCTACCGCACGGCCGCCATACGGGCCAAATGGGTGCTCCTGGTCCTATTCGGTCTGGGGGCGCTTGCCCTCTGGGCAGGCAATGAAGGTGTCCTCCCGGCCTACATCGGGGGCATGGTGCTTGCGTCCAGGGCGGCAAAGGACGACCTCTGGATACGCCGCATGAGGACGCTTACCATAGGTTTTCTGACGCCCTTCTACTTCCTCCGGGCGGGTATGCTCGTCTCCATCGGGGCCCTCGTTTCCGCGCCCCTCGTCTTCCTCGCACTGCTGGCTGCCAAAGTCTTCTCCAAAATCTTCGGCCTTTACCCTGTGGTCCGGCCGTTCAGACAGGACCACAACGAGCGCTGGTATTACACCCTTCTCATGTCTACGGGGCTGACGTTCGGGACGATCTCGGCGCTCTTCGGCCTCTCCCACGGGATCGTGACGCGGGGACAATACTCTTTTCTCGTTGCAACGGTCATCGCGAGCGCCGTAGTGCCGACCCTTATTGCCACGATCTTTTTCCTGCCGACGCACCTTCTCGATACCGGGCGGGAAAAGCCGCAGCCGAACGGCGAAGGGCTGGCGGACGAAGGATAAATTCCAGGGCTTCTTTTCCACTGCCGAAGGTTGTTAATCGACTATCCAGTTGGGCCTGGTCCGGGCATAGTCGGCCACGGCCTGCCTGGTCCATTCTTCGAGGCCCGGCGACATGTAGAAACTGGGTACGAGAAGGTCGTTGCAGGCAAGGACGACCCTTTCCCTTACTGCCTGGTCCGCCAGTTGCGTGCCCGGATAAATGCGGACGCCAATTGTAATCTTCAACGCTTCTAATTCGAGGGAATCGGCGAAGGCAAGGCTTTCCTTCACAGAATCGCGCGTCTCTCCGGGACCCCCGAGGAGGACAAACCCCATGCACTTGATGCCGGATTTGCGCAAGGCCTCACGCGTCCGGGCAACGTCGCGCAGATCGAACCGCTTGTTCATGCTTTTCAGCATCTTCTGGCACCCGCTCTCGAACCCGACGGCCGCGTCGCTGCACCCCGCCTGCGCCATGAGACCGGCCAGCTCCTCGTCCAGCCGCCAGGGATAGACAATAGCCGTCCATGAAACGCCAAGGGAAGCGGCGATCAGCTCGCTGCATAGGAGGCGCGCATACGAGACAGGCAGGTTGAATGTGTTGTCCACGAAATAGAACCTGCGGCCGCCTGCGGCCGCCCACCCGGCGATCCATTCCACGACCTTAGCAGGCGACCTTTTGCGTACTGCCCGCCCCTCGATGGAGGCGGTCGAGCAGTATGAGCAGCCAAGGGGGCAGCCGCGCCGCGTCTGCACCGGTATTGCAGTCTCGCCGGCCCCGGTCAACGGCAGCAGGCCCGGACCAGGCAAAGGCAGCGTGTCAAGGTCGCGAACGAAAACTCGCGGGGCCTGAAGCCCCCTCTTTTTTAGATAGAGGCCGGGCGTGCCTTCGAGCGGTTGCCCGTGTTCTATTCTTTCGAGGAGCAGCCGGAGTGCCTCCTCCCCCTCGCCGCAGATGCCCATGTCCGCGCGCGAGCGTTCCAGCGCGCCTTCCGGAAAAATGCTGTAGCCCGCGCCCCCCAATATCACGGGGGCGGACGTAAGAGATTTCACACAGTCGATGACTGCATTGGCCTCTTCCATGAAGTAGCGGGGAGAGGACATGTTTTGATCGTCGATGTTGCGCAGCGATATACCGACCGCACCCGGGGACAATTCTTTCACGGCTGCGCCAATGGCGGCCTGTACGTCCTGCACGCCCAGGAGGTCGAGGGTCTGCACCTCATGCCCCGCCGCGTCAAGCGCCGCTGCCACGCAACCGAGACCGAGCGGCAGGGCCCGCATGTTAATCTCGGTCCGGTTCGCCGATATCAGGAGCACCCTCATTTCACCCGCCGGTCCTCCTTCACCCCTTTGTGCGCCTTCCAGTGCTCGTACTCGTAAGGCCACTCTTCCTTGCGCCACGTCACCAGCGACCTCATGCGCTCTTTGAACTTGAGGGTAAGCCAGGCGTAATCCGGAGAGCCTTCTTGCGCTTCCCAGGCCGCTACGAGCTTACCTCCCAGCTCAAGCGCCTTCTCGCGCGTCCCGGCAGGGAAGTTGTGTCCTTCTATTTGTCCCATGGTCGCCCAGACGGAGCCTACCGGGACAGCCCCGCACACCGCAAGGAACTGGTTGATGTACTCGGCGATGGGCGCCTCGTCCCCTCCCCCTGATGTCACGACGGCAGCGCCGTATTTCCCCTCGAACCCCTGAAGGTGGACCGCACCGCAGCAGCGGTCGATGAAGGTTTTCAACTGCGCGCTCACGTGGGATATATAATTCGGCGTCGCGAGGATTATACCATCCGCCTCATCGACTGCCTTCTTTATCGCGCCGAACGAATCCTTCTGGGGGCACGAGCCCACTTTGTGGCAGGTATCGCATGCCTTGCACGGCTTCACCTCCTGCCCCTTTATGGCAAAGACCTCGATAGACGCCCCTGCCTCCTCCGACCCCTGCAGGACGAGTTTCATCAGGCTGCCCGTCGCGCCCTTCATACCCCTGGGGCTGCCCACTATCGCAGCTATCTTCATGCGGTCCTCCTTTCGACGCTCTATATGTTTCGGGTCGCAAGCAGCCAGGCGTTCCCTCGGTATACAAGGTATTTCCGGCCGCAATGATATTATAACACCCGCGCCGGCACGGCGCCTAACGGAACCTTCGTCGGCAGGCAGGCCCGAAGAGACCCCTGGCCGACCGGCCGGAGCCAATCGGAGCCCTTTTTTCAAGGGCCTGTTTTCATAGTAAAAACAGTTCGTTCGAAAAATATAAATTTCTTCTTGACAGCCATTCCGAAAAGTAATATTGTATACAAAGCGTATGTAACGCAATTCACAACGCGCCGCTGATAGGTGAAGGGCCGTTAAGACAGGCCGCATACGCAAGCGGGTCCAAGTCCGGAAATTCAAGGATTTGGCCGGCCGGGCAAGTGCTTAATTGCACAAAGTCAGTTGCCGGCAACGCTAGGCCCATTAATCTGCAACTTCTCATAATTACTCCCCTTTCCCCCTGGGCCCCCCCAGGGGGTTTTTTCTTTACAATCAAGAGGCGTTAAGATATCATAGAACATTATGGGAATCTCAGACATAAACGTGTATACAGGCGGTTTAACGGGTCTCGTCCTCTCGGCCGGGCCCGTCGCAAGAGCAGTGGTCCTCATCCTGCTCTTCTTCTCCGTAGTCTCCTGGACGATCATTTTCTTTAAATGGCGCCAGTTGAGCGCAGCGGAGAGGGAGGGCATGAAGTTCCTCCAGGTGGCGAGGGACAGCGACTCATTCAAGCGGCTTGCCGCTATGTACGCCGAGGACCCGGACAGCCCCTTCTACAAGCTCCTGATCGCGTCCTACAAAGAGGTGACGATCAGAGAGAAGGAGAATTCCACAAAGCTGAGCGCCGACACCCTTCCTGCGGTGGAGGGCGTGCTGAGGGTAGCGGTGTCGGAAGAGACGGAGAGATTGGAAAAGCGCCTCGCCTTCCTTGCCACTACGGCCAACACGGCCCCCTTTATCGGGTTGTTCGGCACCGTATGGGGCATCATGGATTCCTTCCGGGAGATAGGCGTAAGGGGCACCACGAGCCTCGCCGTCGTGGCGCCGGGTATCAGCGAGGCCCTGATAACGACCGCACTCGGACTCGCGACCGCCATCCCGGCGGTCTTAGCATACAATTACCTGATCAACAGACTTAGGGGCGTCTCCGTGAAGATGGAAAGCGCCTCCCACTGTATTATCAATCTTATCAGCCGATGATGACCGGGCCCAAACATACGAAAGGCGTTCTCTCGGAGATCAACATCATCCCCCTGGTCGATGTCATGCTCGTGCTGCTGATCGTCTTCATGATCGCCGCGCCCATGATGCAGCAGGGGCTTCCGATCAACCTCCCGAAGGTTACTTCCAAGCCCCTTCCCTCCAAGGAAGACGTCCAGGTGATAACGATCACCAAGAACCAGGTGCTCATACTCAATAACAGGACGATCGATGTGAAAGATCTCAAGACCGCGATGGAGCTGCTCTTTACCAACAAGGCCGACAAGGAGATCTTCCTGAAAGCCGACAGCTCGGTCCCATACGGTTTTGTCGTCTCCTGCATGGGCATCATCAGGGAGGCAGGGGTGGAGAAGGTCAACATCGTCACACGCCCCCTTAACGGGACATGAGAGAAGAAAACTGGTATAAGATGCTGATCGCCTCGGCGATCTTCCACGTCTTCCTCATCGGTGCCTTCAGTATACCCCTCAAGAAATCGTTCAAAAGGCCGGACATGTCCTATTACTCGGTAAACCTCGTCGGAGACCTAGGTGCGAGCATTCCCAAGGCGGCCCCGGCTGCGCCTGTAAAAGCACCGCCGGAGCCCGTAAAGAACATAAAGAAACCGGAGCCGAAAAAACCCGCAGAGAAGGAAAGGGTCGTCGCCAGGCCGAAGGAGAAATCCCTTGCGCCGGTCGTCAAGAAGAAGGATGCGCCCCTTACGAAAGACGAGGTAAGGACCCTGGACCAGCGGATCAGGGAGCTTAAGTCGCGCCAGTACATCGATATTGCCGGCAAGAAGGACGGCCCACCCGGAAGAATGCCCGGCATCCAGGGGGCGGGAATGGCTTCCGGCCCTGTAGATCCGGTCCTTCAAAAGTACTACGCGGACATCTGGGAGAAGATCCAGGAAAGCTGGCACTCCCCTAACATCACGCTGGGCAAGGGGCTCTTGACGGTCGTCTCCATAAAGATCAGGCGGGACGGCCGCATCACGGACTGGACGATCGAGCAACGGTCGGGTAACAGGGCATACGACGAATCGATCTCCAGGGCGCTCCGCTCCATAGACTCTTTGCCGCCCATCCCCGCTTCGCTCAACACGGACCTCATAGAAGTCGGGTTCAACTTCCATCCGCCGGGGGAAACCAGATGACGACAGTCGAGAGCGTAGTAATGGGCGCCATCCAGGGCGTTACGGAATTTCTACCCATAAGCTCCAGCGCACACCTCGTAGTGGTGCCCTGGATCTTCAAGATCGATGAGGGGAACGTCCATGGCATCACTTATGACGTGATGCTCCACTTCGGCACGCTGCTGGCCCTGCTGGCAGTCTATGCGCGGCGCCTCGTGAACATTATAGGCGACGACTTCCACATGGCGCAGCAGGGGGCCTTACGATACTGCCTGATACCGAAGCTCGTCGTGGGGACGATACCTGCAGCGATCCTGGGGTTGCTTTTCAAGGATATTATAGAGAAGCAGCTTCGTGCTCCCTACATAGTCATTTTCACCCTGACAGCCGTCTCATTGCTCATGCTGATTGCAGAACGGGTGCACAGGACAAAAGCGGGCGGCGAGGGCGATATCTCGTATGGCCTCGCCTTTATCATCGGCATTGCCCAGGCCATAGCCCTGGTGCCCGGCATATCGAGGAGCGGCATAACCATAACGGCCGCCATGCTCCTCGGCCTCAAGAGGAGCGACGCGGTCGATTTCTCGTTCCTCCTTTCCATCCCTATCGTGCTCGGCATCTCCCTCTACGAGGCCCGCCACGTGGTTCTCGGCGGGCAGCAGCTTTCCCTTTACCTTGCCGGTCTTCTCTCCGCTTTTGTTTTTGGGGTGGCGAGCCTGAAGTTCCTGATCGGTTACCTGCGGAAGCACTCTCTCGACGTCTTCGCCTATTACCGGCTGGCCCTCGCCGTCCTTATTGCCCTTCTTTTGGTCTAAAAAGCCCCTTGAGCGAGCCAAGAAGGCGGACAACCGCGTCTCTCCCGAAATAGAGGCAGGTCGAAAGGACGAGACTGCCGCCGAAGATCACCCAGAACGAGGCGAACTTGCCGTTCCTGATCGCGTCACCCTGCATGCATAGAAGGAAGGTGCCGGGCAGGCGGCCGAAAACGTTCATAAGTATCAAATCGAGGTACCGCATCCGCGTAAGGCCGAGAAGGTAGCAGAGGGAGTCCTTGGGGAAGCCCGGTATGATGAAAAGGACGAACGTTATGTTCCGCGCCTTGTGCGAGGACATGAAGGAATCGAAGCGGTCGAAATATTCCTGCTTGACTATCTTGCGGACGAAGTCCGAGCCGAGGGAACGGGCAAAGTAAAAGGCGAGGAGCGCGCCGATGGTCAAGCCGACCGTTGAAAGGAGCGTCCCGTACAGCTTGCCGAAGAGAAGGCCGCCCACGAAGCCCGTAACCTCCCCCGGTATCGGGGCCACGACGACCTGGACTATCTGGAGGACCGTAAACGCCAGCGCCGAATACGGGCCGAACGAGGCAAGGAATGCCTTCAGCTTCCTGCCCTCGAAGAAATACCTGAAGAAGTGGAATACGTCCCTCCAGACCCCTTCCAGGTATATGTAGAACACGAGGCCGATCAGAAGTGCGGCCAGGACCGCGAGCAATATCTTTACGGTCCGGAACTGAAACAGTGATTTCTCCTGGTCTTCACTCATGCGCGCGCCGCCGCTCCCCGGCCCGTCCCGGCGGCCATAGTTTGCCCAAGGGCAATCACTTTCCGAATCTCCTGTTCCTGTGCTGATAACTCCTGATTGCCCTCAGGAAATCGATCTTCCTGAAAAGCGGCCATAAGGCGTCGCAAAAATAGAACTCGCTGTAAGCGCTCTGCCAGAGCAGGAAGCCCGAGAGGCGTACCTCGCCGCTCGTCCTGATGATAAGGTCGGGGTCCGGGATACCGCACGTATATAGATTATTTGCGATATCCTCCACGCTCAGGCCTTCGATAAGCTCCTGCACGGACGACGCCTTTTTATCCATCAGCGCCTTCTTGGCCGCTTCAACGATCTCTTCCCTGCCGCCGTACCCGACGGCGATATTCAGCATATGCCGGTCGAACTTTCCGGTCGACGCCTCGCACCGCGATATGGCCTCCTGGAGATCGGCCGGCAGGCCGTCCAGCTTGCCGAACGCCTTTATCCTGAACCTGTTCTTCGCTATGACGGGGTTGTGGCTCAGGTCCTCCATCTTCTCCCTGATAATTGCGTAGAGGGAGTCGACCTCGTCCTTGCTCCTGTTGGTATTCTCGGGTGAAAGCACCCAGATCGTGACGATCCTGACGCCCAGGTCTGCGCACCATTGAAGCACATCGTCAAGCCGCCGGGCCCCTTCCCTGTGGCCGTCGGCAACGTCATCGAGCCGCATCTCCCTGGCGTAACGGCGGTTGCCGTCCAGGATAAGACCGAGGTGCGTAGGCAAAGCACGCCTCCTGATCTTGCGGATAAGGCGCTTCTGATAGAGATAGTATAGGATTCCGTGAATCAAATCGTAAAGATTATAACTAATTATACAGCCAAAGTAACTAGTTATTAGACGAGTAAAAGAGGCCGGGATCCTTGTCTTGCGGTATATACCGGAGCCGCACCTTAACGAAAAGAATGTACTGCGCGTTAAACGCGCAGTACATTCTGTCTACCCTGGTCGAGGAAATACCATACGGACAGATAATCGCGCATCTGCCTTGTAATGAGGAAATTATTCCTTACGTACTCCCTCCCCGCCGTGCCTATCGACCTTCCCATCTCCGGGTCGTTCAGCAACTGGCGGATGCGGAAGGCGGCGCCCTCTATGGAATAGACGAGGAACCCCGTGACCCCGTGGATGATCTGTAAGGGTATCCCGCCGGCCGCCCCGCCGACTACGGGCCTCCCCTTCCACATCGCCTCCGACACGGTCAGTCCGAAGCCCTCACGAAGCGATTTCTGGAGGATCACGTCGGCCGCGCGCTGAAGCGCGTTGATGTCCTTGTCGCTGAACGGCGGCAGAAGGAGTATGCGCAGGTCCGGGTCCCCTTTCCCGTATTCCCTCACCTCTGCCAGCACCTGCCCGCCCTCAGGGTCGTCGCTTGCCGGGCTGCCTGCCAGGATGAGGATGCAGTCGTTGTATTTTTTCACCATGCGGTACGCCTGGATCACGCCCGTCGGGTCTTTGAAGCGGTCGAACCTAGACACTTGCAGGAGTATGGGCCTGTCCGTGCCTATGCCGAACCTGTCGAGGGTCTCATCGATCTCCTGCTGCGTCAGCTCCCTGTTTTTCTCGCTCACCGGGTCGATCGAAGGCGGTATGATGAACTCGTCGATGCCAAGGGCCTTCGAGAACCTGGGGATGGAAAAGACGGCGCTCTCATATTTCCGTGCATAGAAGCTGAGGAAATCGAATATCACCTTTTGCGGCTCCGACACGTCGATGTGGCATCGCCAGACCCAGTGTCCCCCTTTCCGGAACTCAATAAGAGGCGCCGGCTGCGGGTCGTGTATGAGCACCAGGTCGGCCTCCAGGTCCAATGTTTCGGAGTTACGCTTGCTTACCTCGAAGTAATGCTCCCACATGGCCTCCGTAATATTCTCGCTGTTGCCCTGCAGGGCGTTGTGGATCTTTTTCGTGATCTCGAAGAAGAAGGGGTCGCCCTCGATGACCTCCCATTTGGCTTCGATGCCCATGCCGTCGAGGAGCGGCACCATCCTCTGTAATATTTCGGCTACGCCGCCCCCCTCGCGCGTCGAGTTTACGTGGAGGAACCGCTTGCCGTTGAATTTTTCGCACAGCCTTCTGATGAGCAGCAGGTCGCCTTTTGGCGCAATGCCGGCATAACGGGATATCATGATATGCCCCCTTCCATGTCGCTCTTGAGCTCACGCTCGACAAGATCGCTGATGATCTCCCTGATGCCCTCGATGCTGTGCATGAATGGGTCTATCGACCTCACCTTCCGGGCAAGCCCCACCTTGCCCAGGCCTTCCTCGAACCATTTCGAGAAGTCGTCCGTCTCCGCGTTAATGCGGCTCCTGGCCTCGTAGAAGTGAAAATAGACGCACCCCCGATCGACGTATTTCAGGGCCATGAGGAACTCGGCTAGATTACGTACCCTCACCCCCTCGAAAAATATGAATGAGACCGATTCGTTGAAATAGAACTCCTCGCCGGGCATCACCGTCCTCGGCTCCGGAAATTGCTCCAGGTACCTGTCGATGACGCGCAGCAGCTCCTTGCGCACATCGCCGATCGATTTAAAGCTGTAAGGGTCGATGTTCGACAGGTGCTCGGAGAGGATGCTCTCTTCGAGGCTCTCACCCGCCCAGTGGGCGAAGTCGTTGGTGTATTCGAGCACGTGCCCTTTCAGGAAATACTGATAGGTGTGGTGGAAGATAGCTACGTCGCTTGCTAAGGAGATGCCTTCCCTAAGCTCGCGCGCATTACTGGCTTTCTTTCCCGTCGACTTGAGGATGCTGATCGTCTGCTGGAAATCGAACGGAGGTACCTGTCCTTCCATCGCGGGCCTCCTTCACATAAACCGTCTTTGTGGGGAACACTGTTTCTATTCCCTCAATGGAAAGCCTTCGGAGGATGCGTCTTCGCAACGCGCTTTTTACGCCGTACTGGTCAATAAACCGCTTCACCGAGAGATTGAGCGAGCACTCGACCCAGCTCTCAGCGGAGTCGAAGCTGACGGAAGGGACCTGCCCCTCAACGAGCCCCGGCAGCTCCGCCGCCGCCTTCTTCGCCTCTTCGACGAGCAGGGACTCGACCTTATCGTAATCGGCCCCGTAGGGCACGTGAACGGCCAGCGAGATCCACATTTCTTCCGCGGGAAGCGAGTAGTTGACAACTACACTCTGGGCCAGCTTCTTGTTCGGTATCACGACCATGTTGTTGGCCGGCGTCTTTACCCTTGCAGTCCGCCAGGTGATGTCCTCCACGCACCCTTCCTGCCCCGACTCGAGCTTTACGAAGTCGCCCACCCGTATCGACTTCTCGACAAGCAGGTGGAAACCCGCGAAGAGGTTCGCCAGCGTATCCTGGAGTGCGAGGGCCACGGCAAGGCCGCCGACGCCCATTGCAGTAAGGAGCGGGGCTATGGAGATGCCGAGCATGCCGAGGATGATTACGGCGCCCGTGATGATAATCGCTCCTTTCAGCACCGCGCCGGCCAGGCCTGTTGCAGAGATGGGAATGCCCAGCTTCTCGACTTCGGCGGCGAAGACCCCGCTGACCATGTTCGCCACCGCGAGGCTCACAGAGAGCACCAGGATCACGTATATCGCCCGGGTCACGTAGAAGACGTACTTGTCCGGCAGGTCGGAGACGGCCATGCCGAGGTAAAGGCCCGCAGCGATGCACCAGTATACGGACGGTATCGACAGCGCCTGCCAGACGGGCTTGTAGAGGTTCAACCGGCCCTCGGCCCCGCCGGCCCACTTTTTGAAACACCTGACCATGGCAGCCCTTACGGCGAGGAGCGCGAATGACGCGGCAGATGTGACAAGGACGGGCACTGCGATCACCCGCGCGCCGTTAGTCATCCTTCCCCTCCTCGTGCCTGAATATGTCTATTATGGAGATGAAGACTGCCAGGACGAGCGGCCCCATAACCAGGCCTATGAGTCCGAACAGCTCCCACTCCGCCCAGGGCTCCGAAGAATATGGCGAGAAGCGGCATCCTCAGCCGGTTGCCGATGATGACGGGCCTTATGATATTGTCTATCACAGCGGTTGCGAAAGTCGCTACCAGAAAGAGGATGATCGCCTTCGAGAACGCTGCATGGAAAAGGAGCCAGAGTATCGCCGGTATCCAGACGACGGCCGATCCCACGATAGGAACGAACGAAGAGATCGCTATAGCCATCCCCCAGATGCCGGGTGCGTGAAGACCCACGAGGGCGAAGGACAACGACCCGACGCAGCCCAACGCCAGGCCCACCACTATCCCCCCGTATATCGTAGAGATGACGATGTCTTTTACCTGCTTCGTCAGCCTTTCCCTGTGCGGCTTCGAAAAGGGCAGATAATCGCTCAGGCGGCCCAGGAGATAGGGGCCGTCCTGGAAGAAGAAAAAGAGAGAGAAGATCATAAGCAGGAAGTTGAAGCCCACTCCCATAACGTCGCCCAGCCTGCCGGGCACATATTCGAGCACCCGCTTTCCGAAGGAGGCAAGGCCGGAGAGGACCGACGCCTGGAACTCGGCCTGGCTCACACCGGAGAAGGAGAGTATCTTGTCCGTTACTTGCCTTACGACCGGATGGTTGAAAAGGTCCGCGACCGACTTCATTTCTATCGGCCCGGTGGATATGCTCGCCAGCTCGACCGTCAGGATGTAGGCGAAATAGGAAAACGGACCGAGGATAAGGATGCAGACGAGGATGACGGTCAACGTTGAGGCCAGTGACCGGAGACGGACGAACCTGAGTATTACCTGGTAAACGGGAAAGAAAACTATGCAGAAAACGACCGCCCAGCTCAAGGGGGTAAGGAAGGGCAGCAGGATGCGATAGCAGAGGTAAGCGAGGAGGATCACCAGCGCCATGATGGTGTAGAAGGAGAACTGTTTTTCGCCCATACCGTTCGTGCTTCGCATATGGCCTTTTTAAAACATATCCTATGTAACGCCGCGATGCAAGGGAACGAGCATGCGCCGGCGCGGTGCACGTCGTGTTACAGGGGATCGATATGGTCCTCACCTTCCTCCCTTCCCTCTCCGATTTTCTTCGAAAGGTACGCCTTGATATACGGCTGCGCTGCAAACCCGAAGGCCAGGGCGAGCGCGAGGACGACGCCGCCGAATATGATGGCGAAAGCGATCAGCACGGAGAATCTACCTATGTCGAGCTGCTCCAGGGCCATCGTGACGGCAAAAACGACTATCGCTACGCGCGCCGCCCGCGCCAGGAGCCGCGCCTCACGCACACCGCTGTTGACCAGTGTGATGAGTATGGCCCTGGACAGGAAATTACCCAGGACCAGGCCGGCCGTCAGTATGAGCAGGGCGGCAAAGACATTCGGCAGGTAAAGGAAGAACCGGCCGAGTACGGCGTCGATTACCGCCACGTGGAGAACGTTCAGCGCCATTACTGCGAAGATAAGGACGGTCAGCCAGGAGACGAGGCGGGCCAGCTCGGCAGAGACGGGCCTTCTGACCCCTCCACGCGCAAGGACCTCCCTGATGCCCGCGTTGTCCCAGAACCTGTCAACGTTAACGGCCCTGAAGGCCCGAAGGGCGATGAAGGCCAGGAGCTTTGCAAGGGCCAGGCCCGCCGCAAAAAGGACGAGGGCAACCAGGAGGTTCGGCAGGAACTCTATGAGCCTCCTGTAGAACACTGCGCCCATCTCCATCATCCCCGATCCTGCTTCGTGCATGAGGACACCTCCCCATTCGGCTCCCAATTGCTTACGAGGAAGGGCTTCTTCTCCTCGAAGGCCAGGCAGAGCCGCTCTATCCTCTCTTCAACCGCGGCGATATCGTCATCGCGCGTATCGATCACGAAAGAAGCCGTCCTGCCCATATACAGGGTTGTAAGCGACTTCAACAGGTGCTCCTTATTAATGACCTTGCGGTGGTCGCTGATCGCCGACCTGTAAACGATCTCGGTCCACAGGTCGTCGGGCAGAGAAAACTCTTTCTCATCCAGAGACGCCAGCCGCCTGAGGGACGATACTATCTCTTTACCGAGGATCATCTGCCACAGGTCGGCAAGTTCCTGCGCACCAAGCCTAAACCTCTCTATCATGGCCCGTACGTTGACCGCCAGGGGTTCGACGGACGTCTCGCGGACGACGCCGAACGTCTGCACCTGTTCTGCGGCCACAACCTCTTTCCAGACGCTCGCGTAGGTCTCCATCAGATCGAAAGCAGCGCCGACGACCTGGTAGAGCATCGTCGAGAGATGGGCGCCGGGGTCCTTCGGGTCGTGTACCTTCGACCCCAGGAACGACTGACAAACCCGGAAGCCCTCGACAATGGCCGTAGTCGTTACCCATACGTCTATCCCGAAGCGGGCCACGTTCGATTCCCACACATCGCCCTTTGACAGATAGAACCGCGCGAGGCGGCCCGAGAAGCCGAAATCGCCGCCTATGGGCTGCCGCACGCATTTCCCGTAGAGCGCCCTGGTCAAGGGATAGACGATGCTGTTCGTGATGGTGCCGTCGTATTTGTGCCTCCTGTAAAGAGGCGCTACATAATCGAAGCCGCCGTCCATCACCGGACCTATCAGGAGCTCTATCCATTCGGGGATGATGCTCCGCAAGTCCGCATCGACCACCGCGCAGGCCGACACCCCGAGGTCGTACGCGACTTCAAGGATCGTCCTTACCGCACTCCCCTTCCCCGGTATGCCCTGATACTGCGTGGACATCGTGAAGGTCCCGGGCAGGCCGGGCGCCGGGTCCGCCTCTTCCGCGCGCGCCTGTTCCACCAGACCGGGTGTCCCGTCCACAGAGCCGCCGTCTGCGTTTACGATCACCGATCTGGCAACCGGGTAATGGACGGCAAGCCCGGCACGGACTGTATCGACGACATGGCGTATAGTGCCTGCATTGTTGTAACTCGGTATACCGACCACTATGTCGGCATGGCCTATCTCCTGCACCTTTTTCAGTGCTTCTTCACACAGGACACCGTTCTTCATCACTTCTTCCGGCCGATGGGCCCGCTTCCCCGGAGGACCGGCTGCCTCACCTGTTGTCCGCCTCTACGGCGGCCCTTATTTTACCGAGTATGCCGGGCATCGCGGACGTCACCCTGTCCCAGCTTTCGATCATAGTCGTACCCGGCGGGTCTCCCATGATCTCGTCCGCCGCCTCGGTTATGGAGTCCGCGAACGTTTCGACCGCCAGGGATTCCTGAAGCCGGTCGAATTCCAGGGCGTTCATGGAGGCGTCGTCCTCATATCTTTTCAGCATATCTCCGGCGGTCTTCCGGTAGGTGGCCAGAAGGGTCTTGAAGAACCGGCCCTGAAAGACGATCCCTTCCGATATTATCGTGCGCAGAACCGACTTGCAGACATCGACGGCCATCTTGTGCAGGCCCTTTGACGGGTCGTCCTTCGAAAGCTCCTGGTGTTTATGCTCGTAGGCCTCGGCAATGTCTACCTGGCATATGCGCCTCAGCGATGTGTTACGGTAAGCTTCGGCGAGCACCCCCACCTCGAAGCCCCAATCCGAAGGTATGCTGCTGATGCGGGCTAAATCGCTGTCCATAGCTACTTCTCCCGACAGCACGTACCTGAAGCTGTCGAGATAGACGAGCATCGGCAGGTAGCCGAGTATCCTTTGGAGGCTCCTGATGAGAGGCGTCATGAGCAGACGCGTTACCCTGCCGTGCATCCTGTCCGTCACCCTTGAGTAAAACCCTTTGCAGAAGTCGTAGTCGAGGCTCGGGCTCGTCACCGGGAAGCAAAGACGGGCGAGCAGGCCGCTTTCATACCCGACGATATCGCAGTCGTGGAGCGCTATGGCGTGCACGTCGGGACCGGACATAACGTAGCCCAGGGCCAGCCAGACGGACCTTCCTTTGCCAGGCGCCCCCGTGCGGATGCCCCGCGCCTCTACCTCGCGGTATATCTCGCTAACTGCGGGCCCGTTGTTCCAGATAACCCTGTGTTCCTGGGGCAGGACGGAGAAATATTCGAGCGCGTGCCTGAATTCTTCCGCAGATGCAGGCCCCAGAGTGACGATAATCTGCCGCAGATATTTTACACGGCCCAACTCCTCCACGATCTTCTTCAGGGCCGGTGCATTCAGCTCTTTGTAGAGGGAAGGCAGAACCAGGGCCATGCCGCGCTCCCGCGCACACGCCTCGAGGTGCGCTTCCGCGGCCAGGGATGTCGGACCGCCCAGTCTGTGGAACGTGGCAATCGTCCCGGACTGGTAGAAGTCGCCCACTCCTCCCCCACATATAAGATGACGAGCGCAAAGGAAGCGCCTAAGTCAATATAAGGACCGGCGAGATTGGGGTCAATGGTGGTCGGGAAGTTGCCGTGCCTCCTGACGCGGCCTAATTTAATACCTGTGGGCCTCGTAATCTTCACGGACCTCGACGGGACGCTGCTCGATGCCGCCTATTCGTTCCTGCCCGCTGCACCGGCCCTTGAGGCTGTGCGGCGCACGTTTGTCCCCATGGTCATCTGCTCAAGCAAGACGAGGCGCGAGATAGAGAGCTACAGAATAAGGCTCGGCAACCACGATCCCTTCATTGCCGAAAACGGGGGTGCGGTTTACGTGCCGGAAGGCTATTTCACGGCCGCCGCCTTCGCAGGTTTGCGGACAATCGCGCCGCAGGCGGCGGATCCCGTAGAAACAGTTGGCGGCTATGAAATAATACGGCTGGGCGCGCCGTACGCCAGGCTGCGCTCGGCGCTGGCCGCGTTTCGGGAAGACGGATTGCGCGTGACGGGTTACGGGGACATGTCCGCGATTGAGATAGCCGCTGCGACCGGACTTCCACCCGAAGAGGCGGTAATGGCAAAAGAGCGGGAATTTGACGAGCCGTTCTACCTGGAAGGCAACGGAAGGGCGCAGGCAAGGGTTACGGAAGCCGCCCGGCGCACCGGCTTGCACGTATCCGGCCGGGGGCCCTTTCACTTGACGGGGGGAAACGACAAGGGAAAGGCGGTCTCCCTGCTCTGCGCCCTTTTCAAAAAGACGACGGATCGAACAACCTTTGCCGCCCTGGGGGACGGCCCCACAGACCTGCCGATGCTCCGGGTGGTGGACAGGCCGGTAATCGTCCGGAGGCCTGACGGGACTTACGACCCGGATCTCGAAAACAGGGGTTTCGCAAAGGCGGACGGCGTAGGCCCCGAGGGATGGAACAAGGCCGTCCTGGAGCTTCTCGCGCAGCAAGAGCGTACCGAAACATGATTACTACTCTGCCGCCGCCGGCTCCGCCTGCCTACTTCTCGGCTGCGAAGGGGAGAACGCCCCTGTTCTCCGCTTCCCTGGTCTTGTTCATGTACGAATGGCCTTCGAACAGGCCGCCCTCAGAGACGGCCAGCCGCGGCGAATATATATCGCCGGAGAAAGCGCCCGTTGTCTTGATGTCCACCAGCTCACCCGCGTGGGCTGTCCCCTCGACCTTACCTCCCACGATCATGCCCCTGCACGCGACGGCGCCCATGATGACTCCCGATTCGCCTACGATAACCCAGTCCGCCCTTACGCGCCCTTCGAACGTCCCGTCTATCCGTACGGTCCCCTTCGACGTAACCTCGCCCCTGACAAAACTGCCCGCCCCGATCATGGTATCAATTGCCGGCTGACGACTTGCAAACATCGATCACCTCCTGGTCATGAGTGACAACGGATCGATCTGGCTGCCGTCCTTCCAAACTTCGTAATGAACGTGCGGTCCCGTGCTGCGGCCCGTAGAACCTGACGATACTATGACGTCCCCGCGCTTTACGCGCTGTCCCACCTTAACCAGATTCGCGCAACCGTGCGCGTAAGCGGTACTGTAGCCCATACCGTGCTCAACGACGACGATGTTGCCGCTACCCTTCAACTGACCCGAAAAACTGACCACCCCGTCCGCGGTCACGTGTACCGGAGTACCGGTTACAGCCTTTATGTCCATACCGTGGTGGAAGGCCGATATGCGCCGGCCGCCGTCATTCGATGACCGGGGCCCGAAAAACGAGGTGATGGGGCCCATGACCGGCAGACCCGCCGGCGTCGCATAAAAAGCATCGCGCTTAATCCTGACATAATCCTTCAAGTCCGATATCGAATCTATCGCCCGGCGCACCTCTTTTGTAAGCTCGTTCATATCGATCATGTCGCCGGTGGCCTCGGGCCCGGCTGCCGCTTTGGAGGCAGTAGGCCGCAGCGCCAGGAGCCCGCGCATTTCGTCCTCGCTGTTTTTCAGGGCATCGAGGGAGGATTGCATCTGGCGGAACTGCACCCGCAGCTTGAGGCGGGCTGTGTAGTACGATTGCGCCTGGGCAGCCAGTTGGACCAGACAGCCGAAGCCGACAACCGCCAGGACAAAGCAAGCATATACGGCCAGGGTCGGTACCCTGACTTTTCTGGGTTTCCCCTTCGTATGGGGCACGAGCAGTATGGTAACGGGAATTAGGCAGACCCGGATGTGGGGGATTAGCCATCTCCACAGACGCCGCATCAAAAAACCGACCTTTTTCCCGGGTAGTCAAAAGAAAGCGATACGCTTCACTTATATTTATATCATAGCCGGGCGGTGATGTCTACTTAATTGCCTACAACGGCGGATTTGCCTTGCTTTCCCGCAACCACGGCTTAAACTTATTTATAGGCGCTCGTATCGATCAGGCCCTCACTGATTTAATTGAAAAAAGGCGGGTAATTCCTTGGAAAACGGCGGTTGTCTGGGGAGGCTCGAGACTCGTAAAGCATACCCCGGCACCGCCTTGGCCATACTGCCCATTCTTCTCCTGCTGGCGGGTGCCTGCGCCAAGGTGGGACCCGACTACGTCCGCCCCCCGGTGCCTTTGGCCCAAGCCTGGAATGAGGCGGACGGGGAGCGGGTGGCGGTAGGCCCGGCCGATTACAGGGCATGGTGGCGGGTATTCAATGACCCCGTGCTCGACAGGCTTATCGAGACCGCCTACCGCCAGAACCTTCAGTTGCGCGTCGCAGGGGTCAGGATCTTAGAGGCAAGGGCGCAGCTCGGCATAGCGGTGGGCCAGCTCTATCCGCAACAACAGCAGGTGAACGCCGCCCTCCAGTATAATGGCCTGAGCAGCCATTCCACTTTCGGCACCTTTCTGAGCAACGCTATCGGCACCTACTGGCAGGACCAGATAGGGGTCGGCGGCAACTGGGAGATCGACTTCTGGGGCAAGTTCCGGCGGGGCGTCGAGTCGGCCGATGCGAGCCTTCTGGCAAGCGTGGCAGACTACGACAACGCCATCGTCTCCCTCACGGCCGACGTCGCAACGAATTACATAACGATACGGATGTTCGAAAAGCGCATCGAGATCGCGCTCAAGAACGTCGATACCCAGGTCCAGAACCTAAAGGTGGTCGAGGCGCGCCGGGAATTCGGCACTGCTACAGACAGGGAAGTCGCGCAGGCTACGACCCAGCTCAAAGAAACGCAGGCTACGGTCCCGTCGTTCCAGATCCAGCTCCAGCAGGCGAAACACGCCCTGAGTATCCTTTTGGGGGTTCCCCCCTCAAACCTGACGCAGGAGCTGTCCGGCTCGTCGGGCATACCGGTCCCCCCTGTGCAGGTCACCGTCGGCATCCCGGCAGACCTCATAAGGAGGCGGCCCGACATACGCGGCGCCGAGTACCGCGCGATGGCGCAGTGCGCTCAAATAGGCGTCGCCCGCTCGTATCTCTATCCCGCCTTCGCCCTCTCCGGGGACTTCGGCTTCCTATCCACCAACATCGGCCGGTCGAGCCTCGGTGAGACATTCCAGTGGGGCAGCAGGAACTGGGTAGTCGGGCCGGGCATCACCTGGAACGTGCTCAACTACGGCCAGCTTACCAACAATGTGCGCCTTCAGGACGCGCGCTTTCAGGAGTTGCTTACTACTTATCAGAACACGGTCCTTACGGCCCAGCAGAACGTGGAGGACGCGATCGTGGCCTATTTAAGGTCGCAGGAAAGGGCGGAGCTGCTCGCGAGCAGCACGAGCGCGGCCCAGCGGTCGCTCGAGCTGGGCAGCCACCAGTATACATTTGGGACGACCGATTTCACGACGGTAATCGTCAGCTCGCAGTCGCTCTTGACCGAGCAGGATAATTTCGTAACGACGCTCGGCGCCGTGGCGACCAACCTCGTCGCGATATACCGGGCCCTGGGAGGCGGCTGGGAGATAAGGGAAGGCAAGGACATTGTGCCTGCCGAGGTCACGCAGGCGATGGCGAAGCGGACTAACTGGGGACACTTGCTCGAATTTGCGTCATATATGCCGCCGCCGGTACCCGAAAAAGAGCGCCTGCTCGTGAGGCCGCCCGACTGGTAAGGCAGGAGGCGATGCAGCACCCGTTGGCAGAACACAAGGGGACGGGAACATCCATGAAAAACATGAGGCAGGCATACACCGGAGACAATCGGACGCAGCGGGCGCGGGGCCGCCGGGCTATCGTCTGGGCCGCTGCCGTGCTTCTCTGCGCGGCCCTCCTGCCGTCATGCAAAGGAAAACCGCCGCCCCCTCCCCCGCCACCGGCCGTCACGGTCGTCCAGCCGGTCGAGCGCCTCATCACCGATTACATCGAAACGACAGGCAGCACCCAGGCCATCCTGACCGTCCAGCTCCGCGCACGCGTAGCCGGCTACCTCGAGAAGGTCCTCTTCCAGGACGGCCAGTTCGTGCACGTTGGGCAGCTCCTTTTCGTGATACAGCAAAACACCTATCGGGACGCCCTGGCGCAGGCAGAGGCTTCCATATCGTTTCAGACCGCGCAGGCTCGAATACGCCACCGCCCAGTTCAACCGCTACTCGGAGCTTTTTCTTCGCAAGGCGGCAGCCCAGTCGGACGTAGATAACTGGCGGTTCCAGAGGGACTCCGCCAGGGCCAACCTGCTGAGCGCGCGGGCCGCCCGCGACCTGGCCGCCCTTAACCTGGAATATACGGAAGTGCGCTCACCCTTCGACGGCAGGGTGGACAGGAGGCTGGTCGATCCCGGAAACCTCGTAGGGTCGAGCGAGGTGACGGTGCTGACGACGGTCAACAAGATCGACCCCATATATACGTACTTTACGATCAGCGAATCCGACCTGGCCCGGCTCACCGGCGCACGCTGGAGGCCGGGAAAGGCACGGGCCGAAAAGTGGCCCGTCCTGATAGGCACCATGAGCGAGCGGGGCTACCCCTACAAGGGAGTGCTCGACTTCGCTTCCATCAGCATGACGGCTACGTCAGGGACATTGCAGATGCGCGGCATCTTCCCCAACCCGGAAGGACTTCTGGCCGCAGGCGCCTACGCCAGGGTCCGCGTCCCACTGTCGCAGAAAAAGGCGCTCCTTGTGCCGCAGGAAGCCGTCGGCTCCGACCAGCGGGGCTTCTTCCTGCTCGTCGTCGATGCGGACAATACCGTGGAGCGCAGGTACGTCACGGTAGGTACGGAAGTTGACGGCATGAGGGCCATAGCGAAGGGCCTAGCCATCCAGGAGTGGGTCGTCACCAGCGGCCTTCAGAAGGCGATCCCCGGCCGTAAAGTGACGCCGCAAAAGGCGGGCGGGCGCCAGCCGTGATCTCCACATTTTTCATCGACCGCCCCATTCTGGCGAACGTCCTCGCCGTCATTACCATCATCATCGGCGTCATAAGCTATATCCGGCTTCCCGTGGAGCAGTATCCGCCCATCACCCCGCCTACCATACAGGTGACGACGAGGTATCCCGGAGCGAGCGCCTCCGTCGTCGCGGAGACGATAGGTGTGCCCCTGGAGCAGGCAGTCAACGGCGTGGAGCGCTCCATTTACATGCTCTCCACCAGCGGAAGCGACGGCTCCTACACGCTGACAGTAACGTTCGACATCGGGACCGACCTCGACAAGTCGCTCACCCTCGTGCAGAACGCGGTAAGCACCGCCCTGGCACAGCTCCCCGGCAGCGTTACCTTACAGGGCGTCAGCGTTAAGAAGGTCTCGACGAATATTCTTTTGGTCGTGAGCCTCTATTCAGAAGACAACCACTACGATGAAGCCTTTCTGTCCAATTACGGCCAGATCAACATGCAGTACCCCCTTGCGAGGCTGCCCGGCATTGGCCTGGTGAGGGTCTTCGGCGCGGGCCAGTACAGTATGCGCGTCTGGCTCGACCCCAACAGGCTCAGGCAGTTCAACCTGACAGCCGCCGACGTCCTCAATGCCGTAGGCGACCAGAACGTACAGCTTACCGCAGGGCAGATCGGCGCGCCGCCGACGGCCAACGAGCAGGCGTTTCAGCTTACGATCAACAGCCTCGGCAGGCTTTCGGACGCGAGACAGTTCGAAGACATCATAGTGAAGAGCGACACCAGCGGCCCCAGCGCCCAGATCGTCCGCATCCGGGACCTCGGTCACGTGGAGCTGGGCCAGCAAACGTACGCCGTCTACAGCAGCGCCCGAGGCAAGAAGTCCGCGGAGATCGTTGTCTTCGCGCTGCCGGAGGCGAACGCCATAGCCGTGGCGGACAGCGTCTACAAGATGGTGGACTCGATGAGCAAGGACTTCCCGGAGGGGCTGAAATACGGCATACACTTCGATACGACGAAATTCGTCCGGGAGTCCGTGTCGAAGGTGTACGAGACGCTCATCGAGGCAGGCATACTGGTCCTCCTCGTCATCATGGTCTTCCTGCAGAATTTCAGGGCCCTCCTCGTCCCCGCGACTACGGTGCCCGTCACGATCGTAGGCGCTTTCGGGGCGATGATAGCCCTCGGCTTCACGATCAACCTGATGACGCTTTTCGCGCTGGTGCTGGCCATCGGGATCGTTGTTGACGACGCCATCGTGATCGTCGAGAACAGCTCGTACTACATCGAGAAGGGGCTTTCGCCCCGGGACGCGGCGGTCAAGGCCATGAGCGAGCTTACGGGCCCCATCATGGGCATCACCATGGCCCTTGTCTCGGTATTCCTGCCGGCAGCCTTCCTGCCCGGCATCACCGGCCAGATTTTCAAGCAGTTCGCGCTGGTCATCGCGGCCACCTCGGTCATCAGCGCCATCAACGCGCTGACGCTGAAGCCCGCCCAGTGCGCACTCTGGCTGCGCCAAAGGAAGCAGAAGCCGCCGAACTGGTTCAATAGGGGTTTCACGAGGATGTACGAGGGGATGAGGCGCCCCTATATGGGCATGGTGAGGCGGATGGTCGGCCGGCCGGTCCTCTCCGTCGTAATCTTCGGCCTTGTCATCGCAGTCGCCTTCTTCGCCTTCACCCGGCGCCCGACAGGTTTTCTCCCCACCGAAGACCAGGGCTACGCCATCCTCCTGGCCCGCTTGCCGGACGCCGCCTCGCAGCCGAGGCTGCAGCGCGTCTCCGCTCAGATAGAGGCCATACTGCACAAGACGCCCGGCGTCGCGAGCTGGGTCGATATAGGCGGCTACTCCGTCCTGGACAGCGCTAATGTCTCCACCGACATCACCGTCTTCGTCGTTTACGAGGATTGGAGCAAACGAGGTCGCCGCCTGAACCAGGATGCTATTATTTCCGGTCTCAACCGCGACCTGGCGGGGATAAAGGACGCAGTCGCCTTCGTCGTAGTGCCGCCGCCGATCAGGGGGCTCGGACAATCAGGGGGCTTCCAGATCATGGTCGAAGACAGGGGGAACGCGGGACTTGAGGCCTTACAGGACGCCACCGCCTCCTTTGTCGGGGCAGGCAACAAGACAGCGGGGCTTCAGGGTCTTACGACTACCTTCGACGCCCACAGCCCGCAGATATACCTCGATATAGACAGGACCAAGGCACAGGCGTTCAACGTCCCTCTGGGGAACGTCTTCCAGACCCTGACCGGTTACGTCGGCTCCTCGTTCGTCAACCTCTTCAACAAATTCAACCAGATATACCAGGTATACATACAGGCGAACGACCCGTACCGTAAAACGGTCGATGATATAGGCAACCTTTACACGAGGAACGCGCAGGGGCAGATGGTGCCGCTGGGCAGCATCCTCCAGGCGCGGCGCACGATGGGGTCGGAGCTGATAACCCGCTACAACCTGTACCCTGCCGCCTCCGTTTTCGGCTCTGCCGCTACCGGCTTCAGCTCGGGCCAGGCGATCACGAGCATGGAGCAGATCGCGGGACATGCCCTGCCCTCCGGCTTTTCTTATGAATGGACGGCCACTTCCTATCAGGAGAAAAAGGTCGGCTACGAGCCCTATTTCATTTACGCCCTCTCCGTCGTGCTCGTTTTTATGGTGCTGGCCGCGCTTTACGAAAGCTGGACCTCCCCTGCGGCCGTGCTCCTTGCCGTCCCCATGGCGCTCGTCGGCGTCCTTCTCGGCCTCATCGTCAGAGGCTACGACAACAACATCTACACGCAGATCGGCCTGGTCCTGATGATCGCCCTTGCGAGCAAAAATGCCATCCTTGTCGTAGAGTTCGCCCGCGACCTCCGGAAGGAAGGCTTGTCCGTCAAGGAGGCCGCCATAGAAGCGACGGACCGCCGCTTCCGCCCCATCGTCATGACCTCTTTCGCCTTCATCCTTGGCGTCGCCCCACTCCTTTTCGCCTTCGGCGCGGGCGCAGTGAGCCAGAGGGCCATCGGCACCGTCGTCTTCGGCGGTATGTGCGCCTCCACCCTCCTAGCCATCCCCTTCGTCCCCGTCTTCTTCGTCCTCATGCAGGGTTTGAGTGAACGGAAACAGAAAAATAAGCAACCACCGAGTCCCTCACCGAATCAAGACAGACCCTTATAAGTTACTTTAACGATGTGCCACAGTTAATTGTATTTGTTAGTCTTTAGACAGGTCGATCTATAGCGGCAAGTATGGCGATGCAAATTTGGTGAAGCGCGAGGTTCGAGGCGCGAAGGCGTACTTTTTTGTACGTCGAAGCGTCGCGGACCGAAGCGCTACGCCAAAGATGCGCGCCAGACGCCGCCACACCCACCTATACCTTTGGTAGCTGCCCCGCGTCCCAACTGCCGCCCATCGCTTCGATCAACAACACCGCCGCCGTCATCCTCCGCCCCAGTATATTCATTGCGGTTATCCTGTTGCTCAACACCGTCGTCTGCGCCACGATCACGCTGACGTAGGCTACCGTCCCCTGCTTGTATTGGTTCGTGATGATCGCGAGCGACTGCTCGGCCGCCTTGACCGCCTCGTCCTGCACGGCCGCCTCCTGCTCCAGTATCCGCAGGGCGGCAAGGTTATCCTCGACCTCCTGGAAGGCCGTGAGCACGGTCTGCCGGTACGTCGCGACCGTTGCGTCGTATGCGGCCCTCGCCTGCGCGGTCCGGGCCTTCCTCAGGCCGCCGTCATAAACGAGCTGCGAGACTGCGGGGCCGACGGACCAGAAACGCATGGGCCACGTGAGCCATTGCGACAGGTCCGTGCTCAGGAAGCCCCCGGACCCGCCGATGGTCAGCGCGGGATAGTAGGCTGCGACTGCGACGCCGATCTGCGCGTTCGCCGCAGCCATGTTCCTCTCGGCGGTCGCCACGTCCGGCCTTCTCTCAAGCAGTGCGGAAGGCACGCCGACGGGCACGGGGGGCGGCAGCGCGGAGATAGGCGAGAAGGGGATCGAGAAGTTGGCGGGCGGCCTGCCCGTCAGCAGCGCAATGGCGTGCTCCAACTGGGCGCGCTGGACGCCCACGTCTATCTCCTGGGCGATGGTCGTCTTGAGCTGGGTTTCCGCCTGGAGCACATCGGCCCTCGACGACACGCCGGAGTTGTACTTGTTCTCTGTGAGCTGCAGGGTCTTGCGATACGCCTCCACGGTCTCGTGGAGGATCGCCTTTTGCGCGTCCAGCGTGCGGAGCTGGAAATAGTCCTGGGCGACCTGCGCATGCGCGCTTAAGCGGACGTTCTCAAGGAGAGCGGCGCTCGCCTGGGCGCTTGCGCGGTTCGACTCGACATTGCGCCGCACGAGGCCCCAGACGTCGGGCACCCACGAGGCGGTAGCCGGAAGGGAATAGATGTTGACGTCGGCGGCGGTCGTGCTGGATGCGGCCGAGGCGCTCGCTGATGCCGTACCCGTCGAGCGGTAGAGCCGCGTGGCGGCGGGGCTAATACTCGCCGTGGGGAAATAGGAGGCCCGGGCTACCGCCACGAGAGCGACGGCCTGCCGGAAGTTCGCCGCGGCACTCGCGATGTTCTGGTTAGTGATATCCACCTGGTCTTGCAGAGCGGACAACTCAGAGTTAGTGAATATCTCCCACCACTTGCCGCGCAGCAGGTCTTCTCTCGGCTCCGCCTGCTTCCATCCATCCATCTCCTTGAACGTCTCCTGCATCGGCGCCGTCGGCCTTACGTAGTCCGGCCCCACAGTGCACGAAGCCAGACCGAAGAGCAAAACGAGCACAAACGCCCCCGCCTGCCGCACCATTCGGGCGCGTGTCTCTCTTGTAGTCTTTATTCTCTTATCGCGTATCATCGACTTCACCTCTTGTAATGCTGACGCCCCCCCGGCCCCCTCTTGTAAACCGCCCTCTGAAGCCCCGCGCGCGGAGTGCCCTCAGCCTCAAGCGGAAACGGTCGAGGATGAGGTACATAGCCGGCGTCGTGTATAGCGTCAGCAACTGGCTGAAAATAAGTCCCCCCACGATCGATATGCCCAACGGGCGGCGCAACTCGGCCCCTACACCCGCCCCGACCGCAAGCGGCACAGCCCCAAGCAATGCGGCCATGGTCGTCATCATGATGGGCCTGAACCGCAAAAGGCACGCCTGGTAGATAGCGTCGATGGGCTCCATGCCCTGCCTGCGCTCCGCGTCTATGGCGAAGTCCACCATCATTATACCGTTCTTCTTAACGATGCCTATGAGCAGGATAATCCCTATGAAGGCGATGATCGTCAGGTCGGTCCTGAACACCAGCAGCGCGAGCATTGCGCCGACGCCGGCGGACGGCAGCGTGGACAGGATGGTGAGCGGGTGGACAAGGCTCTCGTAAAGGATGCCGAGCACGATGTAGACGGTCACGAGTGCGGCCAGGATCAGTAAGGGTTCATTGGCCAGCGAGGCCTGGAACGCCTGGGCGGTGCCCATGAAGTTGCCCCTGACGCTCGCCGGTATGCCTACCTTGCGCGTGGCGTCCTCGATCTGCTGCACGGCCTCGCCCAGAGACTTACCCGGGGCGACGTTGAAGGAGATCGTTACCGAGGGGTATTGTCCCTGGTGGTTGACTGCGAGCGACGTAGCGCGCCTCTCGAAATGCGTAAAAGCGGAAATAGGCACCATGTTTCCGGACGACCCGCGGACGTATATGTCGTGCAGCGTCTCGGGCCGCTGCCAATACTGGGGGCCGACCCCCATCACCACGTGGTACTGGTTGAGCTGCGTATACGTTATCGACACCTGCCGCTGCCCGAACGCGTCATAGAGAACGTCGTCTATCGCCTGGGCCGTAATCCCCATCCTGGACGCGGTATCGCGGTCAATGACGAGGGTAGCCTCCAACCCCTTGTTCTGCTGGTCGCTGTTCACATCGACAAGGGCGGGCAGTGTCCGAATCCGCTGGTAGACCCTAGGCGCGTAGGAGACGAGGTCGCCGAGGTTGTCGCCCCATAGCGTGAACTGGTACATGGCGTTGCTCCGCCGGCCGCCGATTCGGAGGTCCTGGACGGGCACGAGATAGACGGGCGCCCCCGGTATCCGGGCGAGCTTCTTGCGCAGGCGGGCGATCACCGTCCCCACTGTCACTTTGCGCTGCGCAAAAGGCTTCAAGGTGATGAACATGTTAGCCGTGTTGGCGGCAGTACCGCCGCCTCCTCCACTGCCCGTATAGCCTCCGACCATATCGACTTCCGGGTCGGTGCGGATGATGTCCAGGACCTGCGTCAGTTTTCCTATCATCGACTGGTATGATATATCCTGGTCCGCCTGAATGGTGCCGGAGATACGGCCGATGTCCTGCTCCGGGAAAAAGCCTTTCGGAAGCACGATGAAAAGAAAGATGCTCGTGGCCACCGTCATGCCCATCACTATGAGCATCAGCCGGGCGTGGCCCAGCGCCCAGCGGAGGCTCACTTCGTACTTGCGGCGGAGCCAATTGAAGGTGTTTTCGCTTATCTCGTATGCGCGGCCGTGCCCGACGTCCTTACCGCTCCGGAGCACCGTGGCGCACATCATCGATGTGGTCGTCAGCGATACGGCCATCGACACCAGAATTGCCGCCGAAAGCGTTACGGCAAACTCACGGAAGAGCCGGCCCACCATGCCGCCCATCATAAGGATGGGGATAAAGACCGCGACCAGCGAGAGGCTCATGGAGAGGACGGTGAACCCGATTTCCTTCGAGCCTATCAGCGCCGCCACCCTCGGCTTAACGCCCTGCTCGATGTGGCGAGTGACGTTCTCCAGCACGACGATGGCGTCGTCCACCACAAACCCGGTGGCTATGGTAAGGGCCATCAGAGACAGGTTATCGAGGTTATAGCCGAAAACGTACATGACGCCGAAGGTGCCGACGAGCGAAGCGGCGACTGCTACGGCAGGGATGATCGTCGAGCGCAGGTTGCGAAGGAAAACGAAGACGACTAAAATAACGAGGCCGAAGGAGATCAACAGGCTGATCTCCACGTCCCGCAGCGAGCCCCTGATCGGCGGGGTGCGGTCCTGAATTATGGAGAAATCGATCCCTCCCGGGAGAGAGGCCTGAAGCTGCGGCAGGATCGCTTTAACGCTGTCCACGGTGTCGATGATGTTCGCGTTCGGCTGGCGGAATATCACCACCATGACGGCGCGCTTGCCGTTGACGAACCCGCCCGTCCTTACGTCCTCCACGGAATCCTGCACGGTGCCCACATCGGGCAGGCGCACCGCGGCCCCGGACCGGTACGCGACGATCACGGGCATATAATCGGCGGCCTTTGTAAGCTGGTCGTTTGTATGGATGTCCCAGGCTTGCTCCTTGTTCGATATCTGCCCCCTCGGCTGGTTGACGCTCGTCTGCTGCAAGACGCCGCGCACGTCGGCCAGCCCGATGCCGTACCGGTTCAGGGCGGTCGGGTTCAGGTCCACCCGCACGGCGGGCAGCGCGCCGCCGCCCACGAACACCTGGCCCACGCCGGGCACCTGGGAAAGCTTCTGCATCATGATGCTGGAAGCCGCGTCGTACATCTTCGAGGCAGGGACATGGTCCGACGTAAGGGCCACGATGAGTACGGGCGCGTCCGACGGGTTGACTTTACGGTACGTCGGCTGGCTCGGCAGGTTCGGCGGCAGGTAGCTCCTGGCCGCGTTGATCGCCGCCTGGACGTCGCGGGCCGCGCCGTTTATATTCCGGTCGAGGTCGAATTGCAGCGTGATGCTCGTCGCCCCCCGGTTACTCACCGAAGTCATCTCCGTGACGCCCGCTATGCGGCCCAACTGGCGTTCCAGGGGGGTGGCCACCGATGTCGCCATCGTCTCCGGGTCCGCGCCGGGCAGCGTGGCCGCCACGAAGATTGTAGGGAAATCGACCGCAGGCAGGGGAGAGACGGGCAGCATGTAGAAAGCCACGGCCCCGGCCAGGACAAGCCCTATGGTCAAAAGCGTAGTGGCAACGGGCCTTCCAATAAAGGTAGAAGAGATGTTCATGGCCTACCCGACATCTTCAGGATCGTTCTGCTCGCCTTCGATATCTTCCATACCGTTCTGCTCGCCGGCGCCGCCTCTCCTGAAGCGCCTGGCAAGCCGGTCGAACCATAGATAGATAACGGGTGTCGTGTAGAGGGTAAGGATCTGGCTGATGACGAGCCCGCCCACTATCGAGATACCGAGAGGATGGCGAAGCTCCGACCCGACGCCTCTGCCCACGGCCAGCGGCAGCGCGCCGAGGAGGGCAGCCATCGTCGTCATCATTATCGGCCGGAAGCGCAGGAGGCAGGCCTGGTAAATAGCATCATGCGGGCTTTTCTTTTGTTTTCGTTCCGCCTCAAGGGCAAAGTCCACCATCATGATGCCGTTCTTCTTCACGATGCCTATAAGGAGGATGATGCCGATAAGCGCAATGACGCTGAAATCGGTGCGGCAGAGGAGGAGCGCAAAAATGGCGCCGACGCCCGCGGAAGGCAGCGTCGAAAGTATCGTGATCGGGTGAATGTAGCTCTCATACAGCACGCCGAGCACGATGTACACGGTCACGAGGGCCGCGAGTATCAGGATGGGCTCGTGCACCAGGGACGAACGGAACGCCTGGGCCGTGCCCTGGAAGCTGCCGCTTATGCTTGGCGGTAGCTGCAACCGGGCAGCGGACGACTGTACGGCATCGACCGCGTTGCCGAGGGAGGAGCCGCGTTGGAGGTCGAAGGAGATCGTGACCGATGGGAACTGCCCCTGCCGGCTGATCAAAAGCGGCCCCGTCCCCACCGACGTCTGGGTCATGGCGGCGAGAGGCACCTCGGTCCCTCCGCTGCCCCTTATATAGATATTGCCCAGCTCGCCGGGGTTCGCCTTGTAGTCCGGTTTTACGCCCAGTATGACTCGGTACTGGTTGAGCTGCGTGAATATAGTGGAGACCATGCGCTGGCCGTATGCGTCGTAAAGCGTATTGTCGATAACCGATGGCATTATACCGAGGCGCGACGCAGTGCTCCTGTCGATATCGACATTGAGCTGAAGCCCCTTATCCTGCTGGTCGCTGCTGACGTCTCTCAGCTCGGGCCGGCGGCGCAGGGCCTCGACGAGCTTCGGGGCGTATGTGTAAAGCTCCTTCGAGTCCGGGTCTTCCAGGGTGTATTGGAATTGCGTCCGGCTGACGCGCGCATCGACAGAGAGGTCCTGTGCCGGCTGCATATAAAGGGTAATGCCCTCGACCCTCTCAAGCTGCGGCTGGAGGCGCCGTATCACGTCCGTCGCGCTCACTTTCCGCACGTCCAGCGGCTTCAGGTTGATGAGTATCCTGCCCGTGTTGAGCGTCGGGTTCGTGCCGTCTACGCCGATGAACGACGAAAGGCTATCTACCGCAGGGTCCTGAAGGATAATGTGGCTGAGCGCCTGCTGGTACTTGGTCATCGCAGGGAACGATACGGTCTGGGAGGCCTCGGATATACCAGTTATAAGCCCGGTGTCCTCAACGGGGAAAAAACCCTTCGGCACTAATATATACAAGACGATCGTAAGGACGAGGGTGCCGACCGCCACCACTAGCGTCGCCTGCTGGTGCTTGAGCACCCAGCTCAGCGTCCTGCCGTAGAAGGCGACCGTCCTGTCGAAGACTTCCCCTGACTTCCGGAAAAAGCGGCCCTGCTCCTTCTCCGGCGTATGCTTCAGCAGCCGCGCGCACATCATCGGGGTAAGGGTCAGGGAGACAACAGCGGAAATCAGGATCGTTACGCCCAGGGTAACGGCGAACTCGCGGAAGAGCCTGCCCACAATGTCGCTCATGAAAAGCAGCGGGATAAGGACGGCGATCAGCGATACGGTCAGCGACAGGATCGTGAAGCCTATCTGCTTGGCCCCGAGCAGCGCCGCCTTGAGCGGCGTCTCGCCCTGCTCTATGTAGCGCGCGATGTTCTCGATCATGACGATGGCGTCATCCACGACAAAGCCCGTCGAGATGGTGAGGGCCATAAGCGAAAGGTTGTTGAGGCTGAACCCCAGAAGGTACATGACGCCGAACGAGCCGACGAGCGACAGCGGCACCGCGACGCTAGGTATGATCGTAGCGGACACGTTCCGCAGAAAGAGGAAAATCACCAGGACGACGAGGGCGACGGCAAGGAGAAGCTCGAACTGGACGTCCCTGACGGACGCGCGGATCGTAGTCGTCCTGTCGGTCAAAATCGAAACCTGTACGGACGAAGGCAGGGAGCTTCTAAGCTGCGGCAGCAGCGTCTTGATCCGGTCCACCACCTGTATGACGTTCGCGCCCGGCTGCCTCTGGATATTGAGAATGACCGCCGGCATCTCGTTCATCCATGCGGCCATCTGCACGTTCTCTGAGTCGTCCACCGCCTCGGCGACGTCGGAAAGCGTGACGGGAGCGCCGTTACGGTAGGTAATGATGAGCGGCTTGTATTCTTTGGCGGTGAACAACTGGTCGTTCGCCCCTATGATGTAAGACTGGCGCGGACCGTCGAAGCTCCCTTTCGCCTGGTTCACGTTAGCGGCAGCCAGGGCGCTGCGCACGTCCTCCAAGGTCAGGTTGTAAGCGGCCAGGGCAGTCGGGTTGACGTGGATGCGAACGGCCGGCCGCTGTCCACCGCTTATGCTGACGAGGCCGACGCCCGGCAACTGCGAGATCTTCTGCGCGAACCTCGTGTCGGCAAGGTCTTCGATCTGCGGAAGCGGCACGGTCTTCGACGTCAGGGCCAGTGTCAATATCGGTGCATCGGCGGGGTTTATCTTGCTGTAGACGGGCGGGACCGGCAAATCGGACGGCAGGAAACTGTACGCCGCGTTAATGGCCGCCTGTACCTGCTGCTCGGCCACGTCGAGGGCCAGCTCGAGGGTGAACTGCAGCGTGACTATCGAGCTGCCCTGAGAGCTCGTAGAGGTCATCAGGGTGAGGCCCGGCATCTGGCCGAACTGCCGTTCCAGCGGGGCAGTCACGGACGACGCCATCACGTCGGGGCTTGCGCCGGGGTAGAACGTGCGCACCTGGATGGTGGGGTAATCGACCTGCGGAAGCGCCGATACGGGCAACTGATGATACGCGACCGCACCGGCGAGAAAAATTGCGACCATCAGCAGCGCAGTTGCTACCGGCCGGAGAATAAAAGGCCGGGAGAGGTTCAAGGTGTGCTCCGACTCCCGCTGCTGCCGGCAGCCTGGCCTTTAAGGTCTATCTTCGAGCCATCCCGCAGCCTCTCCGCGCCGTCGACAACGACGAGCTCGCCGACCTTGAGCCCCTTTGATATCGCCGCCTCGCCGCCCTGTACCTCCATGATGGTAACCGGCCTTATCTCTACCGTACGGTCGGGTTTTGCCACGTATACGAATATGCCCTGCGAGCCCCTCTGGATAGCGGCCGAAGGCACGATGACAACGGACCGAAGCGTATCCACCAGGAGCTTGGCGTTGACGAACTGGTTGGGAAAGAGCGAGTTGTCTTTGTTGTCGAAGACCGCCTTGAGGCGCACTGTCCCTGTTGTCGGGTCAATCTGGTTGTCAACGGTCAGGAGGGTGCCGCTCGTTATCTTTTTCGACTGGGACCGGTCGTACGCGTCCACCGGCATCTTCTCGCCCGAATGGAGCTTCTTGAGCACGGGCGGGAGACTGTCCTCCGGCACCGGGAAGATAACGGTAATCGGCTGGAGCTGCGTAATCACGAGGAGCCCGCCCGCGTCGGTGGCGTGGACCATATTGCCCGGATCGACGAGCCTTAAGCCTACCCTGCCGTCGATGGGCGAGCAGATGCGGCTGTAAATAAGCTGGAGCTTCGCGTTATCGATCGCGGCCCTGTCGGTCTTGATCGCGCCTTCATACTGGCGCACAAGCTCCACCTGCGTATCGAGCTGCTGCTTGGGTATCGAGTCCTGTTTCCAGAGCGTATCGTAACGGTCGAGGTCCACCTTCGCGTTTCTCATGAGCGCCTCGTCACGCACAAGCTGGCCTTCCGCCTGGTCCAACTGCACCTGAAAGGGTCGAGGGTCGATTGTGGCAAGGAGGTCGCCCTTCTTGACTACCTGACCCTCCTTGAAGGAAACGTCCATGAGCTGGCCGTCCACACGGCTCTTGACGGTAACGGTATAAAGGGGCGTTACCGAGCCAAGCCCGTTGATGTATACGTTCATGTCGCCTTCCCGCGCAGCCGTCGCTGCTACGGGTAGGCCCCGCACCCCGGCGGCCGCTTGCGCGGCCCGCAACGCTCCCTGCTTGCTTTTAGCGACAATTGCATACGTCAGGATTACGGCGAGAATCACGGCCAGCGCCACGCATATGCGCCACACCCTCCTACGCCCGGTCCCCAGCACCTTTCTTTCGAATACCTCGTTCACATGGTCCTCACAATCTTAAATCAGGGGGCGCGAAGCGCCCATTCCGATAGCAAATATACCACTTTTATCATAACCGGCACAACCCCGGCCGGCAGCCGGCTGCATACATGCCGCCGAAGGAATATGCCGCGCCTTCGCTACCCGTACCCCCCCTTAGCTATCGTAGCCGACCCTTGAAAGGTTACACGGGAGCTAAAAAATGAAGCAGGCCGGCAGACAAGGGGGGGAGGCGCTTTCATATGTCGCACAAAAGGCGGCATTACTTGCAAAGCTCGCTATGCGAAGCAGCAGAGATATAGCTGCCCGCAGGCTAAAGTCCCTGCGGGCAACCGTTCAGGCTTTTCTGCGCGGCTATTTCTTCCGGTCTTTGAGTACCTCTTCGCAGCTCGACATGTAATCCTTTGCGGGGATCACCTGGTTTTCGGCCGAGATGAGGAAATCGGGGTACTTGGGATCTTTCTTGGTAACGCCCCAGTACATAGGCAGCTCAAGCTGGTGGTCGCAGGCCCGCATCGTCAGGGGACCGACCGGGCTGTCGACCGTCATACCTTCGAGAGCCTTGACAAACCGCTCCGTGTCCACTTTTCCCGCCTTCTTGAACCCCTCCGCTATGAACTCCGCAGTCATGTATCCGTAAAGCGCGCCGATGCGCGGATACCTGCTGTAAGCCTTCTGGAAGTCTGAAGCGAAGGCCCTGTTGGCAGGCGTATCCGGGTAATAAAAAAGGTAGTTCGACGTGCCGAAGGCGCCTTCGGGTGCATTCGGCCCCTGCGCCATGAGCGTGGAGTGCTCGTTGGCCGTATGCTGGTAGAAAGGCACCTTCTGGCTCAAGCCCGTTGCCTTGGCCGCCTTCTGGAAGTTCACCATGCCCGACCCGCCCGTCGCGACAATGAGGAAATCGGGTTTTGCGGCCATGATCTGCGTGATGTAAGGAGTAAAATCGGCCTCGCCGACCTTCCACCAGGACTGGCCCACGAGCTGTACGTTGGGCTTTAGCTTCTTCAGGTGGTTCCACACGCCGTCAGCGATAGCGTGGCCGTATTCATAGTCATCGCCCGCTATCCAGTACTTCACATACGGCTTCTTGGCAAGCATGAGGGCGGCGGCCTTCCCCGCCATCAGTGTGTTTTCGTTCATGTTGAAGACGTACCGGTGTCCCTTCTCGCCGATGATCTTATCGCTTTTCGCGAACGTAACGAAGAAGGGTACCTTCTCCTTCTTGGCGAAATCGGAGACGGCAAGCGCCGTACCGCTGTTGATAGTGCCCATCAGTATGTCAACTTTCTCCTTCATCACGAGATCTTTCGCCATTGCGAGTCCGATGTCGGGCTTGAATTTCTCATCGCGCGTCATGTACTCGATCTTCCTGCCCAACACCCCGCCTTTGGCGTTGATCTTTTCTACGGCCAGCTTGAAGCCGTCGAGGACATCCTGCGTGAAGCTCGTGGCCGGCCCGGAATACGTATCGACGATCCCGACCTTGATCGGCCCGGCCGCAAAGCAAAACGAAGCGGCAGAAAGAAGCCCGACCGATAATCCAAGAACCAGTCCAACAACCATACTTTTTCGCATGATTTGCCCCTCTTCACTACGAATTCAGTTGCACCCCCGGCAACTGTCTGTTATGTTTCGGACATTCTATCGGATATATCTTTGCATGTCCAGAAAAGCCGGCTGCGTACCGCCATACCCATACTCCCAGAGGCCAACAGGTCCAAAGGCCGGAGCGATTTCATAGGTCGAAAATCGCCCCGGCCCCATATAAGCCGGAAAAACGTCTTTGCCCAAAGCGGCGGGTATATGAACCCGCCGATCGCTTACTTGCCGGCGCGCTGCTTCATAATCTCATCACAGCCAGGCAAATAATCCTTGCCTGCCACTGTGAGAAAGTCCGACCCTATGAGGAACGGATAGGATTTCGTCTTCTTCGTCACCCCGTAATACATCGGGAGGATCAACTGGTGGTCGCAGGCCCGCATCTGGATGTTCCCTATAGGGCTGTCAACGGTCAAACCTTCCATGGCGTCGATGAACTTCTCGGTATCGACCTTGCCTGCCTTCTGGTACGCCTTTGCCATCAACTGGACGGCCACATAGCCGTAAAACGCCGTGGACCCGGGCTGTCTCTTGTAAACCCTCATGAACTCATCGACGAAGGCCTTGTTGTCCGGGATATTCGGATAGTAGAAGTGATAGCTCGAGCTGCCCATCACGCCCTCGGGCGCATCCATGCCGAGCGGCCGCAGGGCAAGCAGGTCGGTAGCGTAGTGCTGGTATATGGGTATCTTCTTCTCCAGTCCCATGGCCTTGACGGCCTTCAGGAAGTTGACGATCCCCCCGCCGCCCGCCGCGCTGATGATACAGTCCGGCTTCGACTGCAAAGCGAGCGTCATGTAAGGGGCCAGGTCGGTCTCGCCGACCTTCCTCCAGGATTGTCCGAGGAGCTGCACTTGCGGCTTGAGCGTCTTGAGGTGGCTCCACAGGGCCTCTGCGCACGCATGGCCGAACTCGTAGTCCTCACCCATGATCCAGAACTTCGTGTAGGGCTTCTTGGAGAGGGCGAGCGCCGCGGCCCTGCCGATCATGGCCGTGTTCTCGTTAGTGTTGAAGACGTAGCGGTTGCCTCTCTCGCCCGTGATCTTGTCGCTCTTCGCATCGGTTACGATGAAGGCTATCTTTTCCTTCTTCGCAAACTCGGACATGGCCAGGGCGCCGCCGGAGTTCGTCGATCCCATGATGATATCGACCTTCTCCCGCATCACGAGGTCCTTGGTCATCTCGAGGGCGATATCAGGTTTGAACTTGTCGTCCCGCCTTATGATCTCGACCTTCCTGCCTAGTATCCCGCCCTTCGCGTTCACATGGGCGGCACCCAGCTTAATGCCGTCGAGCACGTCTTCCGTGTAGGTCGTCGCCGGCCCGGTGTACGTGTCCACAACACCGACCTTGAACACGGCCTGCGCATGGACGGCCCCGGCACCCGTCAGAAAACAGGCAAAAACGAAGCATAAAGCCGCAATCAATGACATCACAGTTTTCATACAGCCTCCTCTTTCATTACCCCTTTTCAATACAAAAACATCACGCTACTTTGCGCCCGCCTGCCTTTTGACCGGGCGCCCGCCATCCTTCTTCTTCTGCGGGCAGACGAAAAGGCACATCCCGCAGTTGACGCAAAGCCCCTCGTCCCGTTTGACCTTCTTTGCTTCCTCGTCGAAGATGAGGCCGGGACAATCGAACAGCTTTACGCATATTTTGCAACCGTTGCACGTTGCGCTCAGGTCGAGGTCGTCGTAGTAGGCAGCTTTGCCCGCCTTCGAAAACAGCAGGCACGGGTGGCGCGCGATGACGGCGGCCGGCCCCCTGCCCTTCGATCGCATATAGTCCTGCGCCTCTTTGAGGGTTTTTATCATGAGAGGCGTATCGTACGGGTCGATTGTCCGGATGAACTCGACGCCCAGTCCCCGCACCGTTTCTTCGATTGAAACGCGATACTCGCTCTTGCCGTCGGCCCGCATTCCGCTCCCCGGCGTCGGTTGCATCCCGGTCATCGCCGTCGTGCCGTTATCCAGGATAACTGCGATGAACCGCTTGCCCGTATGCGCCGCGCCGTAGATCAGTGGAAGCGCAGCGTGGAAGAATGTGGAATCGCCGATAGTGGCAAGGATCGGCATCTCCTCGCCGTCCTGGTCGTAGGTTTCGAAGAATCCTGAGGCAAGGCTTATGCTGCCGCCCATGTCGACGCACGTATCGACTGCCCCCTGCGATGTTCCAAGGGTATAGCAGCCGATGTCTCCCGGAAATATGGCCTTGGGGAACGCCCGCCGCATTGCGTAAAAGGAGGACCTGTGGGGACAGCCCGCACAGAGCTTGGGAGGACGGGGCGGGAACGGCACGCTGCTCACAGCAGTTTCTATCGAGTCGTCGGCGGAGAACCCGCGCGCCTTCAAGCCCGTCTCCCGCGCAACGTCCTGCACTATGGCACGCACTACGTCGTAGGTAAGCTCGCCCTGGCTGGGAACATGGCCCGTAGACCTGCCCAAGACCTTCGTGCGGCCCGCTACGAGCGCCTCCAGCACCTCGTCCGTCTCCTCAAGGATGAGGATGCTGTCCACCGACTCCGCGAAACGGAGCAGGCCGGGTTGGCAAGGATATATCTGCGCCGCCTTGTAAAGCGAAACGCTTTTTTCGAGCCCGAGCTCCTGAAGCACGTCCATCGCGACGTTATATCCCATGCCCGAAGAAATGACGCCCAGCTTTTTACCGCCGGACATCTTCACGCCCTCGTCGATAGCGCCTCCGGCAACGGGGGCGTCGAGGCTGATTGCCTCCCTCGCGTGGCTGACCCGGTGGGTAGACCTGAGCACGACGGGCCTGTGCGTCCGGACTGAATAGTCCAGCGCATAGGCTGCCAGCAGGCGCGCGTCTTCGGGAGAGGAGACGTCGAATACGGGAAAGCCGAACAGCATGGCGATAAGCCGGGAATCCTGCTCGGTCTGGGACGACTGCGGTCCCGGGTCGTCGCAGGAGATGACGACCAACCCACCTTTGATCTTTACGTCCCTGCCCTTTATAAACGGGGTAAAGGCCACATTCAGCCCAACCTGTTTCATCATGCAGGCAACCTTCTTGCCGGCCATCGCGGCCCCGTAGGCAACCTCCATGGCAACCCGCTCGTTGACGGACCACTCTGTGTGAATCTCCCTGTTGAAGCGTTTCTTGAAATCGACCACGGCCGGCAGTATCTCCGAGCTGGGTGTGCCCGGATAAGCCGACGCGACCTCCAGCCCGGCCTCTACGAGACCGAGGGCTATCGCCTGGTTTCCGATCATAACTTCTGTCTTGCTCATACCCTCACCCCACGCCGCGCTGCCGCGCGCCCGGCCTCGCTCCTTCCTTCCTCACATACCGCCCGGTTCATCTCGAAGAGCCTGGCCGGGACTTTGCGCCCGATTGCGCCGAGGATATTCTCGAAGACATACGGGCCGAAGGCGAAGTGCGAGAAGAAGCCGAGCATCGCCATGTTGGAGGCCTGTATAGCGCCGTGGCGGTTCGCGATGGCGTCCGCGTCGACGAAGTGCCACTCTATATCTCTTGACTCAAGCAGGGCGCGGACCGTTGGAGGCATCTCACGCCCCGCGGAGTTGATAATCGCAAGGCCGCCTCTCCTCAGGAAAGTCAGGTTGCGGTAAAATTCACTCTCTTCGAAGGAAAGGAGGGCGTCCGCGTTTTCCCTGCCCACGAAGGGGCTGCGGAAAGTGCCGATCTTCAACATCGAGACGACCGAGCCGCCCCTCTGGCTCATGCCCAGCTCATCGGAAGCCATCGCGTGGTATCCCGCGGCGGTAGCTGTCTCTATAAGGACCGCCGACGCGAGGAGCACGCCCCTTCCGCCTACGCCCGAGCAGACAATCTCCCACTTTGACGGCCGTTTCATAAATCACCTTCGTGCAGAAGCACGGTAAGGCGTGCCTCGCGCTTGTATTTCCCGATGTCGCCGGACGACGCCAGCCGCACGATATGCTCGAAGCCGAAGCCCCGGAGCGCATCCGAGACCGTCTTTTCCATACCGTTCGTCTTTATTGCGAGCAGGTAGTCCGATCCGTTATAGATCGTGTTGACGAACGCGGCCAGGCCCGAATGGAGGAAGGAGCCCGCGTCGGTAACTGCAAGGATATTCCTGGCCCCCGCTTTTGCCATGCCATGGGCGATGTTTATCGACGATGCCGGACCGAGACGGTCCCTGATGACGGTAAGGCCCGAAAGCTTCCCGCCTGATGCCGGCCTCTCGCCTTTTTCGGCACGCGCCGGTGTGCCTTTGCAGAGCCGCCCATCAATTCCGCCCATGCGCAATTGCACCTCAATGCCCGGATAAGCCCCTTCGATGACCTGCACTCGTTTCATGTCAGCAGCAAATTGCGACACAAGGCGGACGGGCAGCGGGAAGACCGACCCAAGGGAAAGGACGCTCGCGTTTTGTGACATCTCTTCAGTGCAGGCCCGGTGTGTCAGCACGCCTTGCGTCCCTCTGACGTTCATCACGTTCCCGGCGTACGTCTCGAACTCGTCGCGAATGCGCTCTATCTTTGCATTCAACGCCTTATGGAGCTGGTACCTGAATTTCGGTATTGCGGCCCACCGCCCCGTGTCTTTCACGAAAGCGGAAGCCCCGTCAGCCGCCGCCGCCTTCCGCCGCGTGATGCCTTCAGGCGGGAGTGTCTCGACAATGCAGGGCATCTCGTATCTCGCCGACAGGTCGAACGCAAACGACAGGGCGGACGACAGGTCGCGGGCCGTCCCGTCCGACACCAGGATGGGGAGCTTCGAGAACGGTCCGAGGGGCGTCGCATCCAGGGGCCCCTCCTTGACGCAGACCACGACGAAGGCGCCCTTCACGCCCGTATAAGCAGAGCTCATAAGCGGGTCGAG
Source organism: uncultured delta proteobacterium (assembly GCA_963810935.1). GTDB lineage: Bacteria > Desulfobacterota > Syntrophorhabdia > Syntrophorhabdales > WCHB1-27 > CAWEPK01. Next base: position 245,296 of record CAWEPK010000008.1, read on the forward strand.
CGCATCGTAAAGGCCTTCGACGGAGAAGAGGCAGGCGGTCTTTTTCGCGGCATACGACCCGGCAAGGGCCATCTCGTATGCCGCCTGCTCGTTGACGCACGATTCAAAATGCACGCCCGGCGGCGCCTTGCCGGCTAAATCCGGCATGCCCGCAGTATAGACGAGCCTGGGTCCGAACGAAAGTATCAGATTGAAAAGGTTGGGGTACATGGATGTCATTCGCTCACTATATATACCATATTATTTTGGATTTTCACTTGCGCGGCCTTTTCCGGCCGCGCAGCGCTCTGGTGGCCTTGACGTCTGCTTTCATCGAGACAGGGTCGATTACCACCCCGTACTCGCTCTTTGCTGCTTCGACGGAGACATAACCTTCCGCTACGTCGCTCTCCACCATCTCCGGGTCTCTCTCGAACGGCTCCCCGTAACCGCCGCCGCCGGGCGCGTCTATCGTTACAACGTCGCCGGGGACAAGCTGCGTGAGGCCGTAAGGGTTGCCGGGGGTGGTATTCACCAGAAACCGCGCGCGCGCTCCGGGACGCCCTCCGAAAAGGCCCTCCGGCGGATAGACGTACCGCCCCGACTGCATCCCGAGGTTCACGGGAGGCACGGGCGCGTAGGCATCGTTGGGGACTTTGAAGACGATCCTCTTGCCAAGACCGCCCTTCATCCTTCCCGGCCCTGCGGAGTCGGATAGAAGCTCCCTTCTCTCGACGATCAGGGGCGTATCGCTCTCGAAAATCTCCACCGGGGTGCCCGCGCCGTTCGCCGGGAATATGTACACGTAATTGCCGTCGTTCGAGCTGCCGGCGCCCATGCCGCCGCCCCTTATGACTACCGAGTGCCACGGCCTGCCGTTGTTCCTCTTTCCGTAGAAGACGTTCATTACCGCAGGAGTGCCTCCGCTCGCCGCTATCACCTTGGACGGCATGGCGGAGGACAATGCCCTGTAAATGATCTCCGTGAGGAAGTGGCCTATCACGAGCCGGGCTGCGACCGCCGCAGGGAAGCGGCAATTGACGACGCTCCCTTCCGGCGCCGTAAGGTGGAGAGGCTTCGCGCACCCGTCGTTATTCGGGATGTCGGGACCGAACATGCTCTTCATCGCCATAAAGACATACGCATAGGTAAAGTTGAACACTACGTTGCCGCCCCAGTTGACCTGCGGCGAGGAGCCGGAGAGGTCAACGCTGATGTCGCTCCCCTTCACCCTTACTGCGGCTTTTATGACGACGTCGCCGCTGCCTTTCGTCTGCTCCACGATGCCTTCAGCCCGGTAGAGCCCGTCCGGGACTTTGGCGATCTCTTCCCGCATGCTCTTTTCCGTTCGGCCGATGATCTCGTCCGCAAGGTCGTCCAGGTCGGACAGGTGGTTCTCCCTGAGCATCCGGCCTACTTTGTCGGCGCACACGTGGTTGGCCGCAATCTGCGACCGTATGTCGCCTATCACTTCATCGGGGGTCCGGACGTTCCACCGGATCATTTCCATCACCGACTCGTTAAGGACGCCGCCGTCATACAGCTTTACGAGAGGGATGAAAAGGCCCTCTTCGAAAACGTCGTGGTTGTCCGACGAGACGCGGCCGCCGATATCGGAATGATGGAAAACGCACGCGGTAAAGGCGACGACCTTGTGCTCGTAGAATATCGGACTCATGACGCAGACGTCGTTCAGGTGGCCCGCAAGCGCCCACGGGTCGTTCGTTATGAAAACGTCGCCCGGCTTATACTCGCTGACCGGCGTGCGCATCACCAGGTTCTTGATCCCCAGCGCCATCGCGCCCGACTGGCCCGGCGTCGCAAAGCTCCCCTGCGCAAGCTCGCGCCCTTTGCGGTCGGTGAACATGCAAGTGTAATCGTGCGCGTCGCGCAGCAGGCTCGAAAAAGCCGTGCGGGCGACCGTGCCGTCCGCTTCATCCACTATCGATATCAGCCTTCGCCAGAGTATTTCCAGCGTAATCGGATCGAAAGACGCCATTTCACGCCTCCTTAAGGTCGACTCGAAGGAACCCGAACTCGTCCGTCCGCACCAGCGCATTCTCGCCCACAATGAGAGTCGATTCCCTCTCCTCGATGATGGCCGGGCCCCGGAAAAGAGCGCCGGGGAAGAGCTTGTAACGGTCATAAACGGTGTGGGGGATGAAGTCATTGGCGACCGGCGAGTACGCCTTGCGCGTGCCCTTGATCGCAGCTTCAAGGTGCTGGCCTTTCTTCTTTGTCAGCTTCGGCAGTTGCAGCAGCTTCTCCGGCAGCACTGCCCTCACCTTGAAGTTGATGAACTCGATCTCGGAGTCGGGATACGTCCTGCCGTACAGCTTCTCGTAAACCTGGTCGAAGAGCCGGCGCACCTCGGCCCTCTGCATATCGGGGAAAGGCTTTGCGGGGATGGGCACATTGGTCTCCGCGCCCTGGCCGACAAAGCGCATATCGAGCGACCTCTCGAAGCGGATCGACGCGCCCGGGCCGTCCTTTTGCAGCGTAGCGGCGGCTTCCCCTTCCAACGCTTTGAAAATAGCCTCTATCTCCTCGAACTTTGCTTCGGCGAGCGCAACCTTGTGGCTCCTCAGCAGGTCGAACGCGCGGGGCGCGGTGAAAAAGCCGAGCGCGGAGCCGACGCCCGCGTTCGGTGGGACCAGCAGGCGCGGCGCTCCCAGCTTTTGAGCCAGGCCATACGCGTGCACCGGGCCCGCGCCGCCGAAGGCAGCGATGGTCACTATCTTCGGGTTGCCGCCCTTCTCCGCGATGTGCGTCTTTGCGGCGGCTGCCATCGTCTCGTTTATGACGTCGTGAATACCCCAGACGGCCTTCACGTACGAAACCTCGAGGGGCCCGGCTATGCGCTCCATTACGGCGCGCCTGGCAGCCTCCTTGTCGAGCTTCATCTCGCCGCCGAGGAAATAATTCTCGTCGAGGTAGCCGAGCAGAAGGTCTGCGTCCGTGACGCACGGATCGACGCCGCCCCTGCCGTAGCAGACGGGTCCGGGGTCCGCGCTGGAGCTTTCCGGCCCCACCTGGAGCGTCCCCATTTTGCTCACTTTCGCGATGCTCCCGCCGCCCGCGCCTATCTCCATGAGGTCTACGACCGGCACCTGTATCGTGAGGCCGCTCCCCTTCATGAAACGCTGCACGCGGCCCACCTCGAACGTCGGCACAACGCCTGCGACGCCTTTCTGTATCAGGCATGACTTCGCGGTCGTGCCGCCCATGTCGAAGCAGAACATCTCAGGGATATCGAAGTGCTTCCCGTAATACTGGCCCGCTATAACCGCAGCCGTGGGCCCTGACTCGATGATGCGGACCGGGAACCGGGCGGCCGTCTCGACGGACGTGACGCCGCCGGAAGAGAGCATTATGAAGAGCTTCCCACGGAAGCCGATCGATTCCAGCTTGCCCTGGAGCTTTGACAGGTACTTGCCGGTCAGCGGCTTGACGTAGGCGTTCGTGACCGTGGTGCTCGTCCTCTCGTATTCCTTTATCTGCGGAAGGACTTCGTAGGAGATCGATATCGGGACGCCGGGCATCTCCTCTTCGAGGATCCGCTTGAGAGTCAGCTCGTGGGCGGGGTTCTCGAAGGAATTGAGCAGGCAGACGGCAACCGATTCTATGCCGAGGGCAGGCAAGGATTTTACCAGGCGTCTCGCCTCCTGGACCTTCATCGCCTTGAGCACGGTGCCGTCGCTGCGCACTCTTTCGTCCACCTCGAAGCGGAACCTCCTCGGTATCAGCGGCTCCGGGAACTCCGCGAAGATGTCATAAGGGGCATAGCGTATCTCACGGCCGATCTCCAGCACGTCCCGAAAGCCCTTCGTCGTAATAAGGGCCGTCCTGGCGCCTTTCCGTTCGATTATGGAGTTGATGACGAGCGTGGTGCCGTGGATAAGCTCGTTGAGCTTCGGCACGAAGCCGGCGACGTCTTTCTCCAATGTCCTTATGCCCTGCTCCACCGCGTCCGACGGGTCCCTCGGCGTCGTAAGGCATTTGCTCGTCCTTATCTCGCCGGTTTCGTCGTCCAGAAGGACGAAGTCCGTGAACGTCCCGCCGATATCGCAGCCCAGCCGGTAATGCTTATCATCCTTCTTCACGCCGCTCCCCCTTCCTTTTCTTTTGCCTTAAGCGCAGCGAGCACTTTTTCCGGGGTTATGGGCAGGTCCCTTATCCTCACGCCTATCGCGTCGTACACGGCGTTCGCGATTGCCGGCGCAGTCGGCACCAGGCCCGGCTCGCCTATACCTTTCGCCCCGAACGGACCATCCTTCTCGTCCGTCTCGACTATGACCGCCTGCATGGGCGGTATGTCCCTCGCCGTAAGGATCTTGTAATCCAGGTAATTCGGGTTCATCAGCCTGCCGTCTTTGTAGACCATCTTCTCCGAAAGGGCGTAGCCGAGGCCCATAGCGCCGCCTCCCGATATCTGCCCTTCGAGGAGCATCGGGTTGAGGGCCTTGCCGACGTCGTGGGCTGCCACGTAATTGATGACCTTGACCCTGCCCGTCTCCTTGTCGACCTCGACCTCGACGCCGTGCGCGCCATAGGCGTAGGTGACGGAGAGGTTCCCTTTAAGCTCCCGGTCGAGGCACTCGTTCGGCGGGTCGTAAAAATATTCCGCCATGAGCATCTTGCCGCCCGACATGTAGTGCGCGTTCCGCAGGATTTTGGCTAGGGAGATGTTCTTTTCTTTATTGTGTCTCGCGTAAATGAGGCCGGGCGCCAGCTCCAGCCCCGACGGGTCTTCGTTCAACGCCTCGGCGGCCGCTTCAAGGATCTGCTGCTTGATCTTCATAGCCGCGCCCAGCGCCGAGTTGCCGCCGACGAACGTGGTACGGCTCGCATGGACGCCCACGTCCCATGGGCAAACGTCCGTATCATTGTTGATCACGTTCACGTCGTCCGTCGAGATGCCGAGCACCTCCGCGACGATCTGGGCGATGATCGTGTCCGACCCCTGGCCTATGTCCGACGAGCCGGTGAAGACGTCCACCTTGCAGTAGTCGTCCATCTTGATGATCGTGCCGCACCCGTCTGACTTGTAGACCCTCGCTCCCCCGCCGACGTGGATGAGGGTGGCCATGCCGAAACCTCTTCCTTCCTTGGCCTTGCGCTTCCCGCTCCAGCCCAGCCTGCTTTTGACCTCCGACATGCATTCCTTCATGCCGCAGGTGGTGATCTTCAGCTTCTGGGGCGTAAACTCTCCGGGCTCGTTCGCGTTCTTCAGCCTGAAATCGTAAGGTTCAATCCCCGCCTTCTCCGCAAGCTCTTCGAGGGAAGACTCGATGGCGAACGTTGCCTGGGGGTTGCCGTAACCTCTCATGGCCTGGCTATACGTATTGTTCGTATAAACACACTTGGCGATATATTTGATGTTCGGCACTTTATATAGCGAGGAGATGGGCATCATCATGACCGACGGCGTCGTCGCCCCCCATGACGTATAGGCCCCGTTGTCGAGGATCATCTCCATGTCCCTGAAGAGTAGCTTTCCTTCTTTGGTGCAACCTTGCGAGATGCGGGTGATCGTGGGCTGCCTGGGCGACGTAGCCAGGAACTCCTCTTCCCGCGTGAAGACGATCTTAACCGGCCGCCTGGCAGCCATGGCCAGTAGTATCGCGATATATTCATAAGCGTAGGTGTCCAGCTTGCTCCCGAAACCACCTCCTATGGTGGTCTGGATGACCCTGACCCGCTTGCCTTTCAGGCCGAAGACGCCGAGCGCCTCCATGAAATCCTTCTGCGCCAGGGATGGTATCTGCGTGTTGCTGTACATCGTAAGGTTCTTAGTAGAGTCGAACTGGGCGATGCACCCGCTGGTGCCCATGCAGCAGTGGGTAACCCATTGCGTGCTGTACGAGCCTTCCACTATGAAGGCCGCCTCTTTCTTCGCCGCCTCAACGTCGCCGGAAACCAGCCGCCAGGGCAGGTTGAGGATATTGGTGGGCTTCTTCTCTTTGCCGCCCAGGTGGTCTTCGTGTATCAGGGGCGCGCCTTCTTTCATCGCCTCAAGAGGGTCGAAGACGGCAGGCAGCTCCTCGTACTCGACCTCGATCAGGTCGAGGGCGTCTTCGGCAATCTCCGGGTCCGTCGCGGCGACCGCGGCAATCTCATCCCTCAGAGAACAGACCTTGTCCTTCTTGAGCGGCGGGTTGTCCTTATAGACGCCCATCTTGAAAGGCGGGACCGAGGCGCCCGTGATGACCGCTTTCACGCCCGGAAGATTCTCCGCCCGGGAAGTATCTATGCGTTTTATACGCGCGTGGGGATAACGACTGTATAATATCTTTCCGTAGAGCATTCCGGGCAGTGCCAGGTCCTGGATGTAGGAGGCCTCACCCGTCACTTTGGCCGGCGCGTCCTTCTTGGATATCCTTTTTCCTACGGCAGTCAGCTCCATCATCCACCTCCCACGGCGGACTTAATGGCCTCAATAATTTGAACGTACCCCGTACATCTGCACAGATTGCCTTCTATGCCCTCCTTGATCTCATCATCGGTAGGCCGGACATTCTCATCCAGCAAGGCATAAGCAGACATGATCATCCCTGGCGAGCAGAAGCCGCACTGAACGGCCCCGTGCTCGATGAAGGCTACCTGGAGCGGATGGAGGCTGCCGTCTTTCGCCGTCAGGCCCTCGATGGTCTTCACGCTGCACCCTCCCGCCTCTATCGCGGGGAAAAGGCAGGAATTGACCGCTTTCCCATCGACGATCACCGTACAGGCCCCGCATTCACCATGGCCGCACCCTTCCTTCGTCCCTTTAAGACCCATAACCTCCCGCAATAGATAGAGGAGGGTCCAGTGGGGTTCCACCTCCGTCCCGACGGTCTCGCCGTTCAGAACAAATGAAATTTCTTTCTTCATCCTTTCACCCTTACCAGAGCCTGTCAGGATAAACCATCTCGTCCGGCCGCAAGACCCGGTCGAGGGACTTCATGATCGCTCTCCGCACTAGGACTTCCACCAGTTCCCTGCGATACCACGCGTCTCCCCGTACGTCGTCTATCGGCGACGATTCGGATGCCGCGACCTGCGCCGCGGCGGCAACGGCCTCGTCGGAGAGAACGCGGCCCTTGAGCATATCTTCAGCTTTTCTCGCCCTCAGAGGACGGGGCGCAACTGCGGCCATTGCTATGCGTATGTCCTTGCAGCGCACCTCCTCGTCACCGAAATGGGAGAGTATCTCGGAGGCAGGCGCCATGCTGCATAGCATGTCCTTGCAGCGAACGTCCGTCCTGTCCAGGGTGAGCCGCACGGCGACGGCTGCGATGGGCAGGTCCACGGCGTTTCTCCTCGCCTGCCTTATATACGCCGACCCTGTATAGTCGTCTGTCTCCGGCACACGCAGCTCTTTAAGGATCTCGCCCCTCTTCAGCACTGTCATGCCCGGTCCCAGGAAAAAATCATCGAGGCTTACGCGCCGCTCGCCTTCGGGTCCCACTATGACCCCTTCCGCGTCCAACACGAGAAGCGGGCAGGCAGTGTCGGCCGAAGGCGCGGCATTGCAGATATTGCCTCCGATGGTAGCCACGTTCCTTATCTGCGTCGACCCTACGTTGCACACAGCGTCGTGGAGGGCCGAGAGGCGCTTCTGAGCGTGCTCGTTCTTTTGGATCTCCCTGTGAGTCACGCAGGCGCCGATGGAAAGCCCGTTCAGCACGGACAACTCCTTTATGCTCCTGAGCGACGTCAGCGCCTTCACGGAAAGTCTCTTCTGCCTGAGGAGCACCATCACGTCAGTGCCGCCCGCTATGTATGCAGCGTCGCCGCTGAATCGCCCCATTAGATCGAGCGCCTCCGAAATGGAAGCGGGTTTAAAATACTCGAACCGAAGCATGTTAGTCCCCTCTCCTTCCGTCCGGCCGGAACGGCAATTTGCCCAATATCGCCAGACCCCGGCCTAATCCTCTCTAGTGTCGAATACCCTCTTAGTCTTTCTTTCGGACCTCGGAAGCTCGCCGTAGCCGCAGATCTCGCACTCGCAGCTCACCATGATCTGCTTCTTGACCAGCGCCTCGACCGCTTTCTTGCATGCGGCGTCTCCGCCGGGAGAGGCGCCTTTTCCCCTCTCGACCTTGATGGTCATGTAATCCTTTCCGTCGCCGGCCCTCTTCAGGTGCACCTGAAATTCGCTGCCTATGCCGGGGATGCCCGAAAGCACGTGGTCGATCTGGCCGGGATAAACGTTGACGGCCCTTATGATGAACATATCGTCCGAGCGGCCCAGGAAGCGGTCGTGCCTCGGCAGGATCGAGCCGCAGGGACAGGTCCCCGGTATGGCCCTCGTCAGGTCCCTCGTCCTGTACCTGATCAGGGGCGCGGCCTCTTTCCGCAGGGTGGTGACGACGAGCTCGCCGATTTCGCCTTCCGGCACCGGCTCCAGTGTCTCAGGGTCGAGGAACTCCGCTATGTAGTAGTCGGCCCAGTAGTGAATGCCCGTGTGATGGACGCAATCGAGGCCCGTGCCCGGACCGTAAAGCTCGGTCATCCCTGGGATGTCGAATATATCCTGTACGCCGAGCATTTCCCTGATCTTCGCCCGCATTGAGTCGCTCGACCGCTCCGAGCCGAAAATGACTTTCTTGAGGTTGATCTTATCCTTGATGCCCCTCTTCTCGACCTCTTCCGCCATGAGCAGACCCATAGACGCGGTGCAGCAGAGCACGGTGGTCTTGAAATCGACGAGGAACTCGCATTGCAGGTCGATGTTCCCCGGTCCTATGGGTATCGCCATCGCTCCGAAGCGCTCGCACCCTGCCTGGAACCCGACCCCGGCCGTCCACACGCCGTAACCGACGGCGATCTGCACGCTGTCCGCCGCAGTCAGCCCGGCCATCTCATAGCAGCGCGCAAAAAAATTGGCCCAGTCATCGATGTCGCGCGCAGTATAGGCAAGCACCTTGCGCTTACCCGTAGTGCCCGAGGACGCGTGTATCCTGACAACGTCCTCCATCGGAACGGAAAGGAGCGGGAAAGGATACCCCGCCTTGAGGTCGTTGGCCGTAGTAAAAGGCAAGCGCTTCAAGTCGTCCAGCGTCTTGATCTGCTCCGGCCTGACACCGGCGTCCTCTAATTTTTTCCTGTAAAACGGAGACCCCTTAAATGCGTGCTGCACCGTCCACTTCAAGCCCTCAAGCTGAAAGGCGAGCAACTCCTTCTCGGTCTTCTGAACCGGCATGAATGTCTTTCCCATGATAACTCCCCTCCACGAGAAATTGACCGGACGGGTTTTTCTAAAACAGGCTCGGCTCGTCGAACTCGCCGAAAATGTTGCGAAAAACACCCGTCATTTCACCAACCGTTGCGTAGGCCTTGCAGCACTCCACGAGGAAAGGCATGACGTTCTTCCCTTCCTTTGTGGCCTTTTCCAGATCACCGAGCGTCTTCGCGACGTCCCGGCTGCTCCTGCCGCGCCTGACCTCTTTCAGGTCCTCTATCTGCTTGTTCGCCGACTCCGTATTGTATTCATGCAGCTCAACGTCCTGTGATTCTCCTTCCGTGTGGATGTTGACTCCGACCTTTAGAAGCTCTCCGGACTGGATGCCCTTCTCGAAGTCGTATGCCTGCGCAGCCACGAGCCTCTGGATGTAACCCGTTGCGACCGCCTGCACGATGCCCCCCACTTTCTCTATGCTGGCCATCTCTTCTTCGATCTTTTGCTCCATCTCTTTCGTCAGCGTCTCGATGAAGTAGCTGCCTGCGAGCGGGTCCACCGTATCGCGCAGCCCTATCTCGTCCATCAGAAGCTGGAGCGTGCGCAGCGAGATGATGGCCGAATGGGGCGTGGGAATGGTGTAAGCCTCGTCATAGCTGCAAAGGGCGATAGTCTGTGCGCCCGACAGGGCCGCGGCCAGGGCGTAATAGGCGCCCCGCATGATGTTGTTCTCGGGCTGCGCCTTCGTGAGGCCGTAACCCCCGCCCCCGAAGAGGCCCCGGAGATACATGTTCGAATCTTTCTTTACGCCGTATTTCTCTTTCAGGTTCCTTGCCCACATTTTCCTCGCCGCCCTGAACTTCGCCACCTGCTCCCACAGGTTGCCGAAGACGTTCAGGTTGAAGGAGAAGCGGCCGACGAAATCGTCCGCCTCGTACCCCCTCGCCAGCACGTTATCAATGTAGGCGTTCGCGATCAGGACGGCGCACGCGATCTCCTGCGCGGGCGTAGCCCCGGATTCCCTGATATGGTATCCGCACACGCTCACCGGGTTAGTCCTGGGCAGGACGTTCATCGAGTACTCGATGGTGTCGCCGATCAGCTTGACTGCGGGCTCCACGGGGAAAATCCACGAGCCCCTGCCGATCATCTCCTTCAATATGTCGTTCTGCGGCGTGGCGGAGATAACGGCCGGGCTGTAACCGAACTTCTCGGCGACCGCCTGGTACATGGCAAGCATGATCGAGGCGACCGCATTTATCGTGAGGCCGGACCCGATGCGCGCAAGGTCGATCTGGTTGAAGGCTACCTCGAAGTCACGGAGCGAATCGACCGCCATGCCCACGCGGCCCACCTCGCCCTCGGACATAGGGTCGTCCGAGTCGTAGCCCATCTGCGTGGGGAGGTCGAAGGCCACGTTGAGCCCCGTCTGCCCGTGCGAGATCATCAGCTTGAACCGCTCGTTCGTCTCGGCTGGCGTGCCGAAACCCGTATACTGGCGCGTCGTCCAGGCCCTGCTCCTGAAGCCCTGCGGGTGGATGCCCCGCGTGAACGGATACCGGCCGGGGTCGGCCAGGTCTTTTTCATATGAAAAACCTATCCGCTCCAGGTCTTCGGGACCGTAAACCGGCTTAACGTGGATACCCGACTGGAGCGTCACGTCCGTTATCTGGTCCTTCCCGTCCTTTGTGTATTTTGCAACTCCCATCTCGCCTCCTTAATGGGGCTTGCGTCGCCCCCTCCACGAGCAAAGCTCGTAGAGCCTCCCCTTCATAAAAAGGAAGAGGCAACACATCCTAACCCCGCTTCGCGTTGTCGCGGATAAACTCCACGATTTCGGAAAAACGGGTGCCGCCCGGAAAGACGCCGGAAACGCCGAGGCCTTTTAGCCGCCCGATGTCGAGGTTGGGTATCACGCCCCCGACAAGGACCATCTTGTCGCCTATCCCCTCTTTGTCCACCGCTTTCATGAGCTTTTGCACGATGGGGATATGGGCGCCGCTCATGATCGAGAGGCCGATAACGTCCACGTCCTCCTGGATCGCTATCCTCACGATCTGATCGACGGTCCTGTGCAGGCCCGTATAAACTACCTCCATGCCCGCTTCCTTGAGGGCCAGGGCAACCACCCTTGCGCCCCTGTCGTGCCCGTCCAGTCCCGGCTTGGCAATCAATACCTTAATGGGTTTCTTGCTCTCCAACTTCCCCTCCCGCAGCACCTGCCGCTACCGAGTATACTGTATACAAATCAAAAAATCACAAGAAATGTAACTTCCGATACGATTAATCATCAATTTCCCTTTACGGACATATCTTTCAGGACTATTTCCATCCCCCGGAGAAGGTGCCTTCTGACCAGTATTTCAACGTTTTGAGGGTCCCGTTCCTTCATAGCCTGGACTATCTTTTCGTGCTCCGCGAGGGAGGCGGCCGCGTTCTCCGTGCAGTTAAGCAGGCGCCTCCTGTACCGCGAGATGAAGTCCCGGAAATTGCCTATGAGGGCGCAAAGCGTCTTGCTCCCCGAGGCATTGAAAATGATCTCGTCCAGGCTGTCGTTGAACTGCGTCATCCTCGTCGTGTCGCCGCGCTTCAATGCCTCCCTGTATCCGTCCAGGGCAGCCTCCATCCGCGCGATTGTCGACCCGTTCATGCGCGCCGTCGCAAGGCCCGCTGCGTAGCTTTCGATCACCGCCCGTATCCCGAAGGTTTCCTCTATCTCTTCCGCCGAGAGGTCCTTCACGACGAAGCCGCCCTTCTCCAGCCTTTCCACCAGGCCGTCCTGCTCCAATTTGCGAAAGGCCTCCCTGACGGGGATGCGGCTGATCTTCATCTGGCCTGAAAGAGTATTCTCAACAAGCCTCTGGCCCGGATAAAGGTCACCTTTTACGATCGCCTCCCGCAGCGAAGCGTAGGCCGTCTCCCCGATGGGGCGCGGCTTGCCGACCGCCTTGATGCCCTTAAGCGGCTTGACCGTTTTGACTCCTTGCTTCTGCGCCACCGGCTACCTCCCGTCTATCCGCAGCGATACTGGACGCCGCATTCTCCTCTGGGATATTCCCAGGTAATGGCTTTGTGCACACAGGCGATCTTGCACGTGCCGCACTCCAGGCATCCTGCGTATTCGACGACTATCTCCTGCGTATCCTCGTTCACCGAATAGAGATGGCCCGGGCAGATGCGGATGCAATACCTCTCCTTGCACCGGGCGCAAATCTCCTTATCCAGCTTGATATGGCTCTCTTTGTCGTTTTTGATGGCGTCGAGCGCCAGCTTCTCTTCAACCTTCATCACATCCGCCTCAGTGCCAGAAAGTCTTTGAACCCCTGAAACGCGCTGATATACCGTTTGTTTACCGCCTTGGCTGTCTTGTAAAGGGACCCCTTCGGCCCCTCCCCTATAGTAAAGAGCTCCTCGAACAGCTCGCAGAGGAACCGCGGGTAGACGCTTAAGAACCGTGGGTTTTCCAGTACCTCACCGGAATGGCGGAACGTCTCCATATCTTTGAGGACGAAGCTCTCCTTCAATTTCTGCTCATAGACCGAAAGCGCCCCGGCCGAGAAGTCACCCTTCGACAGCGCCTCATCCGCAGCCTCTGCGGCGATGACGCCGGAGGCCACCGCGAAATCCATGCCCCTCACCGTAAGCCCCATATTGAGGGCCAGGCCCGCGGCGTCCCCCGCAATGAGCATCCCGCCCGTGTAAAGCTTCGTCAGGCCGCCGTACCCCGCCTCGGAGATGATATGGGCCGAATATTCCTTAAGCTCGCCGCCTTTAAGGAAGCGCGCTACTTCCGGTCTTGCCGTAAAGCCGTCGATCAGGCGGTGCATCTCGGCATCGCCCGCATTTTTCAGAAAAGAGCCTATCCCTACGACGATGCCGGCGGAGATGCTCTCCCTGTTCGTGTAGAGAAATCCCCCGCCGAACATGCCTTTGGTAACCGACCCCGCGTAAAGGCCGGCCGCGCCCTCGCCCTCTTCGAGGCCGAAACGCTCCTCGATCCTGCCGGGCTCGAGCTTGTATACCTCTTTGATCGCTACGGCGTAATCGGCAGGCTCGAGGTCTTTCCGCAGGCCCGCCTTTTCCGCCATGAAGGAAAGCGCCCCGTCCGCGGCGATCACTATATTCGCCGGTATCTCCTCGTCGCCGATCCTGACGCCTGCTACGCGGCCGTCCTCGAAGAGCAGCCCGTCCACCTTCCGCTTCGGGATGACGAACCCTCCCTTCTCCATGACCTTCTCGGAAAGCCAGTTGTCGAAGGTCGCGCGAAGGACCGTGTAGCTCATGTACGGCGGTTTCTTCCATTTGTCGTTTGTGTGCTCGACCTGCACGGACGCGCCCTCGTCGAGGAGCGTCACTATCTCCCTGACGACCGGCCGCTCGAAAGGCGCTTCTTTGAGGATCGCGGGGATATACTTGCGCAACGGCGCTACGTAAATCCTGCCTCCTGTAACGTTCTTGCTCCCGCACGTATCGCCCCGTTCCAGGAGTATGACCTGTCTGCCTGCTTCAAGCAGGCGGTAGGCGGCGCAAAGACCCGCAAGCCCTCCGCCGACGATCACCACATCCATTTTATCTTCAGACATCGTTATCCGCCGGTCCTCTTTTTAAGCTCCGCGGTCATCGCAGGCACTACATCGAACAAGTCTCCCACGATCCCGTAATTGGCATACTGGAAGATGATGGCGTTCGGGTCCCTGTTTACGGCAAGGACCAGCTTCGACGTATCCATGCCCATTATATGATGGATTGCGCCCGATATGCCGATAGCAATGTACAGCTTGGGCGATACGGTCTTGCCGCTCTTGCCCACCTGGTCTTCCACGTCGCGCCAGCCCGCGTCGACGACCGACCTCGTCGCGCCGACCGTCCCCCCGAGCACAGCCGCAAGCTCCTCGATAAGGGCAAAGTTTTCGGGGGCCTTCAGACCCCTGCCGCCTGACACTATCGTATCGGCCTCGGTGAGATCGACCTTGCCCGCCTGCTTCTGCTCAACCCGAAGCACCTTCGTGTGCATCGCACTTGCGTCGAGCCCTGCCTGTTTCTCTATGAGGGTGCCCGCTCCACCGGCGGCCTCAGCGACCGGGAACGTGTTCGGCCTGGTGGTCACGATAACGGGATAGGCGGCAGGTGAGACTTCCGTGAGCACCTTGCCGCCGTAAATGGGCCGCACGAAGCTCATCGGGTCTGTGTCCCATGCTGCGGCCGTTACGTCGGACACTATGCCGCAGCCGAGGAGCACTGCGACCCTCGGCAGGAAATCGCGCCCTGTCTGCGTCGCGCCCGCAACTATTATTTTAGGGTTGGCTTCCTTGGCATAACCTGCAAAGGCTGCCGCATAAGCTTCCGGCGTGTATGACTCAAGCAGGGGGTCGTCGATATGGACGAGCGTCTCCGTTAATGCGAGCAGCTTTTCTGCAAGCTTTCCGGAAAGTGGGCCCAGCACTGCGGCCTCGACCTTAAACCGGCCGGATTGCGCAAGCCGGCGGCCCTCGCTCAAAACCTCCAGGGAAGCCTTTTTTGCCTCGTCGCCCTTAGTCTCCACAAATACAAGGATAGTCTCCATGGCTCCCCCTAAATGACCCGTTCTACGTCGGCGAGGATCTTTACCGCCTCTGCCGCGGCCTCTGCCGCTTCCCCGCCTATGATCTTAACGGGCGGCCTTTTCTTCGGGGCAAGGTAGCGTTTTACCCGCACCTTCGACCCGGCGAGGCCCACCGCATCGCTCTCCAGCCCCAGGTCTTCCGGCCCTATCTTCGGTATCTGGGCCTTCATCGCCTTCATGACACCCGTGATCGGCGCTACGCGCGGCTGGTTCAGACCTTTCTGTACGGTAATGACTGCGGGCAGGGAAACCTCGATGACTTCCCTCCCGCTTTCCGTGAGCGATTCTGCAACCGCCTTCCCTTCGCCGATATCGAGCTTCACGACTGCGCCGACGTGAGGGAGCCCCAGGAACTGCGCGACCATGGGCCCGACCTCGCCCCTGTCGTCGTCAACGGCCTGCCTGCCGCACAATACGATGTCGTACGGCTCCTTCGCCACCGCTTTCGAGAGGGCCAGCGCGGTCGAATAGCCGTCGCCGTCGAGGAAAGCCGCGTTCTCCAGGAGCAGGGCGGCGTCCGCCCCCATGGCAATGCCGGTCCTGAGCACCTCCGTCGCCTTGCCTGCGCCCAGGGTTATGACCAGCACGCGCCCGCCGAGGCGCTCTCTTATCCGCAGGGCCTCTTCGAGGGCGAACTCGTCGAATATGCTCGTAGCGAACTTCTGCTCGATCTCGAGCTTTGCACCGTCGCCCTTTATCTCTATGGCCGCTTCCGCGTCGGGCACCTGCTTTGCCAGAACGACTACATTCATTTCCGATACCTCCGTTAACAGATCACGTCTTTCCTATTATCAGCCTGCCCAGGAAGTCCTTTATGATCTCGTGCGTACCGCCGCCGGCAATTACTGGGGCTCGCGTCGCCCCCTCCACCGGCAAAGCCGGCGGAGCCACCCCCTCATAAAAAGGAAGAAAAAGCATCACGACTTGCCTATAATCAGCCTGCCCAGGAAGTCCTTGATAATCTCGTGCGTCCCGCCGCCGTACAGCAGGAACCGGGCGTCCCTGAAGTGGCGCTGGGGGTCGTACTCGCGGGCGAAACCGTTGGCGCCCCAGATGCGCGTTACCTCATCGACCACCTTGCAGCACGTTTCCGTGGCAAACATCTTGGCCATGGCTGCTTCCTTGCGGCTGGACAGCTTTTCCTTTATACGCCATGCCGCGCTGTAGACCAACAACCTGCTCGCCTCCATCTCGGTAGCCATATCGGCGAACTTGGCCCTGATGAGCTGATAGCTGCCGATGGGCTTCCCGAAGGCGACGCGCTTCCTTGCGTATTCGAGTCCCTCGTCGTAGGCCGCCTGGGCGATACCGATCGCCATCGCGCCCGTCATGGTCCGTACCTCGTCGAGGATCTCGCCCAGGTACTCGACCCCTTTGTTGATCTCCTCGCCCAACAGGTTCTCTTCCGGCACCCTCACGTTGTCGAAAACCAGCTCGCCCGTGATCGTGCCCCTGCACCCGAGCTTATCGATCACCTGTCCTGCTGCAAACCCCGGCGTCCCTTTCTCGACGAGGAAGAAGTTGAGTCCCTTGTTCCCCAGCTTGACGTCCGTAGTCGCGAGGACCGTAGCCATGTCTGCGATAGGGCCGTTCGTGATCCACATTTTGGTACCGTTAATCACCCATTCATTTCCCTCTTTGACAGCCGTAGTCCGCGTTGCCGCGAGGTCGGACCCCGACTGGTCCTCGGTGAAGCACATGGTGGCCACCTTCTCGCCCCGCATTGCCGGATACAGGCAGCGTTCTTTGATTGCGTCGGAGCCGAAGCGGTAAATGAAATAGGTGCCCATCAGGATATTCATGATTGCGCTCTGGGCGAAGCCGACCGATGCGCGCGCTATCTGCTCGTAAAAGATCATAGCGGTGACAGGGTCCGCGTTCATGCCCCCTATCTCTTCGGGATAGCGCAGGCCCAGGTAGCCGAGCTTCCCGAACTCACGCCACAGCTCCATGGGGAACTCGTCTTTCTCGTCGATCTCCCGCGCCTTCGGCACGATCATACGGTCGACCGTATCGGTGACCATCTTTTTGAAAAATTCCTGCTCTTCGGTCAGCCTGAAGTCCATTCGCAACCTCCTCCCGGTTAGTCCCGCCGGCCTCCATTATCTCAAATGTCCGGGCGTCCTTTCAAGGGGAACCACCCTGCCCCGCCTGCACCCGCCCATGCGGAGCTTCGGCCTATTTTTCTATCCTGAACACGACCTTTTCGACAATGCTCTCGACCGCGCCGTAAGGGTCCCGCTTCCTCTCGACGGCCTCCCCGGCTATCTCCATGCAGACCTTATCGTCCCGGACCGCCGCGCCTGCACGCTGCCAGACCTCTTCCTTTAGAAGGTCCATAGTGAAGGCGGCAGTCCTCTCCTCTCTGCGCTTCTTTCTCCGTCCTTCTTCCGCGAGGAAGCGCCAGTGCCTGTCGATTTCACCCGCAAGGTCTGTAATGCCCTCGCCCCGGTCTGCCCGCGTGCTCATTACCGGGGGCAGCCAGCCGTCCGAGCCTGCGGCCAGTATGGAGGCGATGGTGGCTTTCGCACTCTCCGCCCCCGCGATATCGGTCTTATTGACTACGATAATATCGCCAACCTCCAGAAGACCCGCCTTCAACAATTGGACCTCGTCGCCGTACTCAGGCGTAAAAAGGACGATCATCGTATCGCACAGGTAAGAAAGGGCCTTCTCGCCCTGCCCGGCCCCCATGCTTTCAACCAGGACTCTCTCCTTACCCAGGGCCTCCAGGACATATACCGCACCTGCCGCTGCCCTCGCAAGTCCGCCGGGGTAACCCCTGTGCGCCATCGACCTTATAAAAACGCCCAGTTTCTCCGCGCCTTTCATCCGTAGCCGGTCGGCCAGGAGCGCGCCTGCGCCCGCAATGCTCGTGGGGTCAACCGCTACGACACCCACCCTCTTTCCCTGCCCGGCGAAAGCCACGGCCAGTCCGCCCGTTACGGTGCTCTTACCCGCACCGGGCGGCCCTGTGATGCCTATTATATGGGCCCTGCCCGTATGGCCGAAGAGACGGGAGAGCTCAACGTAACCCTCCCTCGACCCGTTCTCGATCAGCGTGATGAGACGGGCGGCGCTTTTTTCATCGCCCGCTATTATCTTCTCTGCGAGCCCTGACACAGCCAATGAGCGATCCGCCTCAGATGACCTCTTTATTTTTCATCTCTTTGATCTGTTCATCGGAATATCCCAGCACCTTCCCGTAAATCTCAGCGTTATGCTCACCGAACCTCGGCGGGAACGACATTGTCCGGCTGTTCTCTGTGAGGAACGCGGTCATGTGCGGCGGCGGCGCCATCCATATCTTCGTGCCGGTCACAGGGTCCGTGGCGGTGAGCATCGACTTCGAAACCAGCGTGTCCTCCATGACGTCTTTTATCGTGTTGACCCTCGATATGGGAATGGTCGCCTTGTTGAAAACCTCGATTATATCGTCGGTGGTACGGGTGCGCGTACAACTGTTTATCTGCTCGTTCAGGCTTATTACGTCCGCGATCCTGCCCTTGTTCTTCTCGTATTCGGGCCGCGCCAGCTTCTCGAAGCCCGGTAATTGCGTGAAGGAAACCCACTGGCGGTCGTTCCCTACCGCTATGTAGACGTATCCGTCTTTCGTTTCGTAGACTGAAACGGGGGAAAAGAACTCGTGCGTATTGCCTCTGCGCGTCACCTTCGTGCCGAAGGACTTGGCTAGGCCCAAGGCCACCGTGAGCCAGGACGTGGTGGACATGAACATCGAAACGTCGATCCTCTCGCCCTCTCCTGTCAGCGCCCGCTTGCAAAGCGCCTTCATAATCAGGCCGTAACCGTGCTCGCTCGTCCCCATGTCCGGAAGCGGGATACCGAGGACCTGCGGGTCCCCGCCCGCATTCCCCGTAAGCTCCATCAGGCCCCCTCTCGCCTGGAGGATGGGATCGTAAGCCGCCTCGTTGCTTTCCGGCCCGAAGCCCGTGAGGCCCATCCAGATGAGGTCCGGCTTGACCGCTTTGAGCGATTCGTAGTCTACGCCGAGCTTTTCGTAGTTGCGCGGGAGCTGGTTCGTCGCGAAGATATCGACGTTCATCTTCACGATCATTTCCTTGAGCAGCTTCCGCCCTTCCGGCGATCCCAGGTTGAGGGTAACGGCTTTCTTTCCCGCGTTTATCGTAAGGAAATAAGCGTTCATCTTCTCTTCGCCGAGCCTGTTATCGCCGATCTGCCGGTTCGGGTCACCGAATACCGGGTGCTCCAGCCTGATAACACGCATGCCGTCCATTGCGAGCCTGTAGCTCAGATATGGCAATACGGTGGCCTGCTCCAGCGAGAGCATCGTCATATTCCTGAAAACGTCCATGCCGTCCTCCTACGGGATAATCCCAAAGCCGGCCTTTCCCGCGCAGAAAAAATTTTCGCTTTACCCCAATTTTTCGGTTGACACAATCATGCTATTATTCGTATCATTCTGTTCATGGTGCGAGGGTATGTATACTGTATACCGTCCCCTTGTCCAGTATAGTTAAGACGGCGGTTTCTTGTCAAGAGAATTTAAACGATATAAAATGGTGGCAACGGACGGGCGAGTGAGTCTTCGTTGCAATGAGCGGTGAGGCCGGGGGGCTTATTCGCGGACGGCTTACCGCCAATGACCGTCCATTGTGTTGAAAGATTTCAGAATATACGAGAGGCCGACAGTGAATATAAACGATAGAGGGGCCGACAAACAATGAGACTGCCCCCTTTCCAATACCTATCGCCGGGGAAAGTGAAAGAGGCTCTGCAGATGCTGCACGACCACAAGGGAAGCGTGTGCATGAGCGCCGGCGGGACAGACATCGTGAGCCGTCTGCGGCAGAGGCTCGTTGCCCCGCGCTACCTGATGAGCCTCAAGAACGTGCCGGAGTTGAAGGGCATCAAAAAAAAGAAGAACGAGCTTGTCATATCCGCCGGGACGAGCCTGCGGGACATCGCGGAGGACCCGGATGTCGGCTTGCTTTTCGGCGCCCTGGCAGTCTCGGCCGGTCTGGTCGCCGCCTCGCCCATCCGCAACATCGCAACTATCGGGGGCAATATCCTTCAGGATACGAGGTGCCTCTTACGTAACCAGTCGGAGCTGGTCCGCGACGCTGCGCCTGCATGCCTGAAACAAGGCGGGAAAGCCTGCCTCGCGCAAAAAGGCGCAACCCGGTGCCTCTCCGTCTACCAGGGCGACCTGGCGCCGGTCCTCATCGCCTTCGACGCCAAGGCCGTGCTGAAAAAACTCGGCTCGTCCAGGACAGCCCCCGTATCGGAGCTTTTTTCCGGCAAAGGGAACCAGCCGTTTGCAGTGGAAGACGACGAGCTTCTCACCCAGGTTATCATCCCCGTGCAGCACGGGCATTACGCCGCTGCCTATAAAAAACTGCGGATGCGCACAGGGCTCGATTATCCCTTCGCCGCTGCTGCGGCCTTCGTCTCTCTCTCTGCTAAGGGTGTGATCGACCGGGCGCGCCTTGTCGTCGGCGCTGCCGGTCCGGCCCCCGTGATAGTCGAGGAGGCGGCCTCCATTCTTAAAGGGCGCGCGCCTGCGGAAGCGGACCGCGAGGCGGCTGCGGCCTGCGCGCTCAAAGCCGCAAAGGTGATAGACAACCTCCCCCTCCCCGCTGATTACAGGAGAAAAATGGCGAAGGTGGCGGCGCGCCGGGCCATCGATGATGCGCTGGGCGCTATCTCAGGGGCGGGTGCGTGATGGCCAAGTCAGAGAAAATAATGGTGAAGCTGCGGGTTAACGGCGAGGATTATTCTTTACTGATCGTCCCCCATCTGACGCTTCTTGAAGCACTGCGCGAAGAGCTGCACCTGACGGGTGCCAAGGAAAGCTGCGGCCGCGGCGCCTGCGGGACCTGCACGGTACTCCTCGACGGCCTGCCGGTGCGTTCCTGCCTGCTCCTTGCGGCGGAAGCGGAAGGCAGGGAGGTTACGACGATAGAAGGGCTCGGCAAAAAAGGAGCGCTCCACCCCCTGCAGGAGGCGTTCGTCGCCCACCACGCGATACAATGCGGTTTCTGCACGCCCGGAATGATCCTGACGGCCAAGGCGTTCCTCGACAAGAACCCGGACCCGACGGAAGAAGAAATACAGATGGCCCTTTCCGGCAACGTCTGCCGCTGCACCGGCTATACGAAAATCGTCGAAGCAGTCAAGGCTGCGTCCGCCAAGGCCGGCGGAGGTAAGTAGCGAAATTATGGAAGAACTCTCTATCATAGGGAAGAGCGAGGGCGGAAGGGTCGATACTGCGGCAAAAGCGACGGGCGAGGCCCTCTTTTCCGCGGACCTCTCTCTGCCCCGCATGCTCGTAGGCAAAGTACTCCGCTCCCCTCATGCCCACGCCCGCATCGTCAGCGTCGATACGTCGAAGGCCGAGCGGCTGCCCGGCGTACGCTCTATCGTGACATCGGCTGACAGCACAGGCGAGAAGTGGGGCGTCTTCCGCTATACGCAGGACCAGGCGTTCCTGCCAGCCGACAAGGTCCGCTTCATAGGGGAAGAGGTTGCCGCAGTCGCGGCAATAGACGAAGACACGGCGCTCGAAGCCCTGAAGCTTATAAAAGTCGAATACGAGGAGCTGCCCGCCGTCTTCACGATTGAAGAAGCGATCAAGCCGGGCGCGGTCCTCATACATGACACGAACCCCGGCAACATCAACGTACACGTCAAGATAGACGTGGGCGACGTCGATAAGGGTTTTTCCGCTTCCTATCTTGTCAGGGAGGATACGTTCAACGCTCCGGAGGAGTCTTATTTCCAGGCCGAGCCGTACGCGGTCGTCGCCTCCTTCGACAGCTCGGGCAACCTCGAGATATGGATGCCGAACGCCGGCCCTCACCTGAAGGCGAAGCCCCTTTCAAACTGCCTGCGGATGCCCCTCAACAAGGTCAGGGTAAGAAAAATCACGATCGGCGGGGCCTTCGGCGGCAGGTCGGAGATATCGCCCGCCGACGTAATCTGCGCGCTCCTTGCCCGCAAAGCCGGCGTACCGGTGAAGCTCGCTTACACGAGAGAAGAAAATACGGTTGCGACGCGCCAGGCCCACGGCATGATCGTGAAGATAAAAACGGGCGTGGACCGGGAAGGCCGCGTCGTAGCGAGGGACCTCACCTGCCACATGGACGGAGGCGCTTATTCCAGCACGGGGCCTATCGCCACGAGCGTGCCATTCCTCTGCATGGAGCAGGCGTACCGGATGGAAAACGTCCGCTACAACGGCTACCGCGTCTTCACGAACAAGCCGATAAGGGGCATGTACAGGACGCACGGACGCGCCTTCGCCTCCGGCGTCGATTTGCAGCTCGATATGATCGGCGAGGAAATGGGCATCGACCCCGCCGAGATCAGGATCAGGAACGCGCGCCAGGCCGGCGACTACACCCCTACGAAATCGCTCGTCGTGAGCTGCGCCATGACGGAGACCATCGAGCGCGCGTGCGACGCCGCCGGCTGGAAGGAGAAGTGGGGCAAGCTCCCGCCCTTCCATGGTATCGGCATAGGGTGCAACTCGGTCCAGACGGGCTTTCCCATGGGCATAAGGGGCGGCTCTTCCGCCTTTATCAAATTCAACGAGGACGGCGGCGCCACGGTCATATCGGGTGTCGTTGACAACGGGCAGGGCAATGAGAACATGCTCGTCCAGATCGCGGCCGAAGAGCTGGGGATACTGCCCGAAGACATACAGCCTCATCAGCGCGGATACCGAGGTGACGCCGAGCGACCCCGGCTCGTACTCAATGTGCGAGACCTTCGTCGGCGGCAACGCGGTGAGGCTCGCGGCGAAGGACGCGAAAGAGAAGCTTTTCAAGTTCGCGGCGCGCGCCCTTGAGTCGAAGCCGGAAGACCTCGCCGCCAGGGGAAGGAAGATCTTCGTAAAGGGAGAGCCGGAAAGGTCGATACCCTTTACCAAGGCAGTCCGCATGGCCCTTTCCAAGGGTGAGTCGATAGCCGGCGAAGGCTCTTACTGGCCCAAAGTCGACCCGAGGCGCGAGTGGGTAGATAACCCGGTCGGGCAGCTCAGCGAGGCCTTCTCCTTCGGCACGACTATCGTCGAGGTGAAAGTGGACCCGGAAACGGGACTTGTGGATGTTATAGAGGCCTGGGCCGCGCAGGACGTGGGGCGCGCCCTCAACCCGAAGATCGTGGAAGGGCAGTTCGAAGGCGGCCTTGCGATGGGCGGACAGGGCGGCATGCTGACTGAATTCCATGTCTTTGACCGTGGGAGGTGCCTCAATCCGGACCAGATGGACTACGGGGTGCCGCTTGCCCCCGACATGCCGAAGATCAACTCGATCATCGTCGAGAGCAACGACCCCGCCGGGCCTTACGGCGCCAAGGAGGCAGGCATGTCTATCGCCATGTCTGCGGCACAGGCTTACGTCTCGGCCGTCTGCAACGCCATAGGGGCGCCGATCACGGAGTACCCGCTCACCCCGGACAAGGTCTTAGCTGCGATAGAGCGAAAGGGTAAAAAGGGCTGAATCCAATGCAGGTCCAGAAGATCGACCACATATGCTTCGCCGTAGCCGACCTGGAAAAGACAAAGCGCATATACAGCGAAAACCTTGGTATGAAGCCGGACCTCGAGTACGTAGCCGACTCCGAGCACATCAAAGTGGCGCGTTATTACGTCGGCGGGGTGGCGATAGAGTTCATGGAGCCTACGAGCCGGGATTGTGATGTAGCCAAGTTTATAGAACAAAGGGGTGACGGCGCGTTCCTCATTTCGTACCGCGTCGATAACCTCGAGACCGCGTTGGAAGAGCTCAAGGCCAAGGGAGCGAAACTGATAGACGAAAAGCCTAGGGAGCTTTTCGGAAACCGATACGCCTTTATACAGAAGCCAAGCGAGATGGCAGGCGTACTGGTGGAGCTTCTGGACGGGGAGTTCGACCCGAGCCAGGTAAAGCGCACGTAGAACCGGCAAAGAGAAGCCGGATACGAAAGGGTCGTCGGGCCTTCCTTTTTGGGCCGCCATGACCGGTTAATAAAATATAGGGGGTAATTATAATGAAGAGATTCTATCTCGGCGTCGTGGTATGCCTTGCGCTCTTTCTTGTCATGGCACTTGCCGCGCCTCAGCAGGCCCGTTGCCAAAGCAAGATCACGCTCACCTACGCCAATTTCCCGCCATCGACCACGTTCCCCTGCGTTCAGATGGAGAGGTGGGCCAAGGAAGTCGAGAAACGGACCAACGGGAAGGTAAAAATCCAGACATTCCCCGGCGGGACCCTCCTGCCGGCGAAGAATATCTTCGACGGCGTGATAACCGGCACGGCCGACATCGGGAACTTCGCGATGAGCTATCAGCCCGGCCGGTTCCCCGTTTCCGAGGCGGTTGACCTGCCCATGGGTTTCAGCAGCGCCAGGAACGCAAGCCTCGCCCTCTACGACCTCATCGAAAAGTACCCCAAAGAGTTCGACAAGGTGAAGCTGCTGACCGTCTTCACCTGCCCTCCGGCCGACTTCATGACGATAAAACCCGTCCGCTCGCTGAAAGACCTGAAGGGCATGGAGCTTGCCGTGTCGGGTACGGGCGCTGAGGCCGTCAAGAGGCTGGGTGCCATCCCCGTGGCCATGCCGCAGTCGGAAAGGCCCGAGGCCCTGCAGAAAGGCGTAGTAAAGGGCGTTGTCTCTTCGATGGAGGTCCTCAAAGACCTCAACTACTCGGCCTACTGCCCGTATGCGACCGACACGAACCTCTTCGTCGTCACCTTCGCCGTCGTCATGAACAAGGATAAATGGAACGCGATGCCTGCCGACGTGAAGAAAGTGATGGACGACATGCGCAGGGAGCAGGCGGAATGGACGGGCAGATACGTCGACGACCACGTCAAGGAAGCCCTCGAGTGGTCAAAGCAGAAGTACGGCCACCAGGTTATCAACCTGCCTGCCTCTGATAAGGCGCAGATACCTGTCCTCGTGAAGCCTATGATGGACGAGTACATAAAGAGGGTCTCCGCTAAAGGGCTTCCGGGCGAGCAGATCGTACAGGACATCCATAAGCTGAGAGATAAGTACGAGAAGTCCAGGTAGGCCGTAAGCGGGCAAGAGCGCACCGGTCAATCCAAAAGTCTTAAACGGCCGCGGCCTGCACGAAAGCAGTGTGCAGGCCAAAGGCCGCTCGCAACAGGATCGGCAAGCGAAAGCAAGCAACGGGCGTTGGGAGGCGTCCGCGCAACAAGCGGGCCGGCCGCTTGAGGGGCCTTTTTTAAGGCCCGGCGGGCAGGTTCCGGCTCAAGGGGAGGTAACATGAAGTATCTCGATTACGCGACCGTCATAATCAACAAGGTGCTGCTCGTTTGTGGCGGCATCGCAGTGCTTGCCCTTATGCTCCTCGCTACGGGCAACGTACTCCTGAGGATCCTCCATTTCCCTTTCAGGGGGACATACGAGATCGTCTCCTTTCTCGGGGCCATCGTCATCTCCTTTGCCCTGGGATACACCGTGAAAAGAAGGGACCACATCGTAGTGGATATCCTTTCGGAGAAGTATCCCGCAGTGCTCGCAAAAATTATCGACACCATCGCCGATATCGCCGTCGCGATATTCTTCGCCATCGTCGCCTGGCAGATGTACGTATGGGGCATGAAGATCTGCGACGAAAGCGAGGTCTCCGAAACGCTCAAGATCATTTATTATCCGTTCGTCTTTGCGTGTGCCCTGGGTTTCGCTGCGCTCTCCTTCAACGCGCTGGTCGATTTCTTAAAGAAAATAAGCGGACGGGAGGCATAGACGATGAGCGGCCCTATGATAGGCATTTACGGCATTCTCGTAATGTTCGCGGTGCTCTTCCTGCTCCGCATACCCGCCGGCTTCACGATGGCGATCGTAGGATTTCTCGGCGTCGCCTACGTAACGTCGTTCAAGGCGGCTTTCGGCCTGATCGGCACCGATATGTGGAATATCTTCTCGAACTACGGCCTGACGGTCATCCCCATGTTCATTCTGGTGGGCGAGTTCGTCCACTACGCAGGCTATAACAACGGGCTTTATCACGCCACGTACAAGTGGTTCGGCCACTATAAAGGCGGCCTCGCCATAACGACCATCATGGCCTGCGCCGCTTTTTCGGCCATATCCGGCAGCAATACCGCGACCGCCGCGACGATGAGCTCGGTGGCTATACCGGAGATGCGGAAGTACAAATACCACCCGCAGCTCAACGCCGGGTCAGTTGCCGCAGGGGCGACGCTCGGGGTGCTAATACCGCCCAGCATCGTTCTCGTTGTCTACGGTCTCTATACCGGCCAATCGATAGGCAAGCTCTTTTTCGGCAACGTCATACCGAGCGCCATACTGACCGTGCTGATCGCGTGCACTGTCTTCTACATCTGCTGGCGCCACCCCGACTGGGGCCCCGCCGCGGAAAAGAGCACCTGGAAAGAACGTTTCAAGGCGCTGCCCGACATCATCGACATCCTTATCCTGTTCGCCATAATAATGTACGCCCTCTTCACCGGCGTCGTAACAGCCACCGAGGCCGCAGCCGCAAGCTCGACGCTCGGTCTTGCTATCTGTCTCGTCCGCAGGAAGATAACATGGCATGGCTTTATCACGTCGATACTCGACACGCTCCGCATCTCCTGCATGGTCTTCATGATCGTCGCGGGCGCCGTTATATTCGGCCGTTTCCTCACCGTGACGAGGCTGCCCTTCGAGATAGCGGGGATCATAGGCGGCCTCAACATGCCGGGCTGGATGCTTTTGTGGGTTATCCTGATTTGCTACATCATCGGCGGCTGCGTGATGGACGCGCTGGCTTTCCTGCTTGTTTCGCTGCCGATCTTTTATCCCCTCGTGATGCAGCTCGGTTACGATCCGATCTGGTTCGGCCAGGTTATCTGCATAGTGACGACCATGGGCTCGATCATGCCGCCCATAGGCATATGCTGTTACGTGGTGGCAGGCATGGCCAAGGACATACCTCTGGGTACCGTGTTCAGGGGAGGACTCTACTACATACCGTCCTATATAATATCGATCATATTGTTGATGCTATCACCGTATTGGACGGTCCTCGTCTTATCGAACCTGGTGAGATAGTACGAACCCCGACCATGCCAGGCGCAAAACACGCCCGGCATGGTCGGTTATGCTCCGTGCATACGCAATTCAATCCGCTGAAAATACCACTAGACGGACAGCGATTGTCGATCCTGACTGCGAAAGGACGACGTTTTTGTCGAACAGTCCAGCCTACCGGCCTGGCATAGACAATTATATCAAGTAGTTATGGCTGGAAGGGGCAGGTACGAATATTGCTATCATGTTTTGCAGATGGCACAATAGCCGCCGAATAAAGGGCCATTGACGGGAAGAAGGTACGGCGGTATATTAGGACGGGAAGCATGAGCTACTCGGTTTTTTCAAAAAGGTTTTCAGCAGGCGCCATACTTCTGGCAGTCTCTATTTTTCTTCTTGCATCCGCCGCCGCTCACGCACAACAG
The DNA here is from genome assembly GCA_963810935.1 of uncultured delta proteobacterium. Classification (GTDB taxonomy): domain Bacteria; phylum Desulfobacterota; class Syntrophorhabdia; order Syntrophorhabdales; family WCHB1-27; genus CAWEPK01. The sequence goes on from CAWEPK010000008.1 coordinate 272,492, forward strand.
GCAGCCCCTTCCTACCCGCCTTCCGCTTCCATATCGGCCCCGCTCGTGCGGGAAGGCGACTTGGCGGCCGCCCTCGATAGTGCATTCGGCCTGGGCAACGGGCGCGACGAGGCGGCAGCCGAGAACCGTCTTTCCGAGATAGCCATCACCCCCAAAAACGGCTGGATCGCAGATTATCCTGTGACGCCCGATATCGCCTCCGAGATCCAGCAAGGGGTCATAGAAGCGGCGGATTCGGGCAGGCTCGGCTTCGGCAGGGACGAGGCGATGAACAGGCTCCAGACCGTGCTCGTAAGCGCCGGCCTTATCAACAGGCCTTATGACGGCAGCGCTTACGCCGCCGCCGCGCCCCAGTCGGCGAACCCCGGCTATCCATACCCGGACCCTGCGGCCCTCGGCGACTACTATGCCTCACAGGGGCCTCCGGTCCTGACCTATTACTCTCCGCCCCCCGATTATGCATACCTTTACTCGTATGTGGATTACCCCTTCTGGTATTCCGGCTTCTGGATGCCCGGCTTTTTCGTCCTGCGCGACTTCCACCGGCCTTACGGGACATACGGCCGCTCCTTCGTCTCCAACCACTTCGTCCGGCCGGGCACGAATGCGGTCTACCGCGTAAACCCGACCGCGAGGCTCGCGGGCACAGCGGCCACATACGCGGCTGCTCCGGCCCGTGGGTTCGCAACTGCCCGCGGCGTGGCGGGCGCTCCATCGTCCGCTGGAGCATCCGGCTCGCGAGGCCCTGCGGGCACGTACCGCTCCCCCGGCACGGCGGGCTCCGTACCGCGCAGCGCCTTCTCGCAGCCAAGCCCCTACGGTACGCCCCGTGTAGCGATGTCGGCCACACGCTCGGCCGCGCCCTCTGCGCCTGCTTTCAGCGGCGGACATAGCTCGTTCTTCAGCTCGTCGCACCCCTCATCCGGCTCGTTCCGTTCCTCCGGCGGCTTTGGCGGAGGGTCCTCGGGCGGCCGTTCTTCCTCCGGCGGTTCCCACGGCGGAGGGGGCGGACACGGCGGGCACAGGTAGTCACTGCGGATCGAATACTTATCGCGGATTAACGAGAAAGCAAAAAAGCTAAACCAATGCTTTGGGCGGCGGTAAAGGCGGGTGATACTATGGAGCAATGTGGGATACTGCGCAACCAACAAGATGCGGCGGCAAAATTGATGAGATAATTAGCGCGGGTACAGTACAGGTTTCAAAGGGGCCGGGAGATTTTGGATGGAATTCGCGTTGTTTTCGACGGCGCGCGGCGGAGGCGTACTCTTTTGTACGTCGAGCACGCCGCGCCTAGAAAACGACGCGAAGGCCGCCAAAAGATCCCGGCCCCCTATTTCTATTGACCCATTAGTTTCGTTGGCAGCCACGTAGCCAGTCCGGGGAAAATGAACAGCAGTATCCCGCCTACCACCAGGCTGATAAGGAACGGGTACACGCCCTGGTAGATGGTCCCCATCGGAATTTTCGTTATCTGCTTGACGATAAAGACGCAGACTGCCACAGGCGGTATGACCACGCCTATCATCACCGTGATGGCGATGATCATGCTGAACCAGATGGGGTTATAGCCGAGCTTGATGATGGCCGGGAAGAAGATAGGCGTCGCCAGGATCATGAAGGCCAGATCGTCGATGAAGGAGCCGCCCAGCAAGTAGATGAAGGCAATGAGGACAACAATGATATCCCGGTTGAACGGCAGGGAGACGATCCAATCGGCAGAGAGCATCGGTATCTTCGTGACGGCTATAAAGTGGCCGAGGATCGTCGAGCTCATGACGAGGAGGAGCACCATGCACGCCGTCCTCACTGCCTCGATGATCGATTTAACATACGCCTTGAGGTCTAGGTCGCGCTTCAACAACGTCAAAAGGAGCACGAAGCAGGTGCCTACGCTGCCCGCCTCCGTGGGGGTAAAAAAGCCGAGCATGATGCCGCCGACCATCAGCAGGAAGACTACGACCACCCAACCGACCTCGGGGAGCACCCTTAGCCTTGCGCCCCACGAGAAAACCGGCCCTTTCGGCCCGACGGCGGGATTGATCTTGCACCATCCGTAAATCACGATCACGAAAAAGAAAGCAATAAGCAGGCCCGGAAAGACGCCGGCGAGGAAGAGCCGCCCGATGGACTGGTCGGAGATAATGCCGAAGATAATGAGCGTCACGGAAGGAGGCAGGAGTATGCCCAGCGTGCCGACAGTGGCAACGATGCCCGACGAGAGCCGCCTGTCGTAGCCGTAGCGCTCCATTTCGGGGACGGCCACGCTCGCGAAAGTCGCGGTCGTCGCCGGGGTCGAACCGCATATCGCCTTGAAGGCGGTCGCTCCCGCGACAGTGGAAATGGCAAGGCCTCCCGGTATATGCCCTACGAATTTATAAGATGCATCGAAGAGCTTCTTCGCTATGCCTGAGTTGAACGCGACCTGACCCATCAATATGAAGAGAGGCACGACGGTCAGGCTGTACGACGTGAAGACATCGAAGAAGTCTTTAGCGAGCAGGTTGAGGGCCGCCTCCCATGACATAAGGATGCCGAACCCGACGAAACCCACGGCTATCATGGCGAACGACATCTCGATCCCCGTAAGGAAAAGCAAAAGGACCGCGATAAGACCGATTATACCGACCGTTACCTCACTCATACTTACCTCTCGATACTTTCACGATGTCGGCCAGGAGCACCAGGCACTGCACAAAACAACAGACTGCAAGGGCGTAAGCGACGGGATAGAACGGCAGGTGGCGGGTCAGTGTGACCTCGCCCGCGCTGTGCAGCTCGAACCCGAGTTTGAGAAGGTTCCAGCCGATCAGAATGAAGAGGGTCAGTGCCATGAGCCTCGTCACTATGTCGAACCCGGCGCGGACAGCCTTCGGGAACTTGGAGTAAACGGTATCGACGTATATATGCCCGCGAATCCACGAAGTAATGGGGATCGCGAAGGCCAGCACCAGCGCCCCGCCCAGGCCTACAAGCTCGTAGGTCCCGATAATCGGATGTCCGAACGTCCTGCCGACTACATCAGCAGTAGTAAGGAGCATCAAGCCAGTGAGGACGACGCACGAGACGGCCTGCATCCACTTGCCCACTTTCTCGACGTATGCCAATGCGGTATCCATGAAGCCTCCAATCACGCAGGCGCACCGCACGCGGCATTTGCCCCGCCGCGCCGTTCTTTTACTTGACGTTTACCTATCGCACTTACACCGCGCGCAGATACGCCCGTCTCATTCCATCGTCAATGGGTCTTCAGGTAATCCTGGCAGAACTTGACCGCCTCTGCGCCCGGCAGACCCTTCGAATTCGACTCTTTAATGTACTCGTCGGACATGGGCTTAAGCTTAGCGCGCCATCTCTCCTGCTCAGCCGCTGAAAGGTTAACGATCTTCCCGCCCTTGGCAAGCAGCGCATCCGTCCCTTCCTTGTCCGCTTCGTCCCAGTTCTTCGCGGCCTTCTCCACCCACTCCGTGTTGATCTGCTCGATAATTTTCTGGTCTTCGGCAGGGATCATGTTCCATTTCTTCTTGCTCATGAAGATCATGGCCGCGTTCACGTGGGCCGAGCCGTACTGCGTTACGCTGGACAGGACCTCGGAGAGCTTCCACCCCTTCATGATCTCCAGGGGACCGACGACGCCGTTTACGACGCCGCGCGCCAGGGAGTCATACGCGTCGCCCATAGGCATGCCGACGGGCGCCCCGCCGAGGTGCTCGATGATCTTCGCGCTCGACCCGGTGGAGCGTATCTTCAAACCTTTCATCTCTTCCAGCTTCGTGATGGGCTTTTTCGTGCAAAGCTGCTGCGGACCGGCCGTGTAAAAGAACATGATCTTCGCGTCATCGAGCTCCTTCGGCTTGAACTTTGCGTAAAAAGCGTTCGTCAGGTGGTTGCCCTGGGTCGCGCTCTTGTAGCCGTAAGGCAGGTCGATCGTCTCCATCATCGGAAAACGTCCCTTCGTGTAAGAGACGAACGTGTCCCCCAGGTCGGCTATGCCTTTCCGGACGCTGTCGTAAACCTGCGTCGTCGGAGCGAGAATGCCGCCCGGGAAAAAGTCGACCTTGACCCTGCCATTAGTCCTCTTTTCCACCTCCTTGCTCCAGTCGGCCATCAACATGGCCATCCTGTGCGTGGCGGGGAACGTCGATTCGGAGAACTTGAGGACCACCTTGGGGCTTTCAGCGGATGCCGCCAAAGGACAGACGGCCATCGCAAAGAACGCCAGAAGGGCGATCATTACCTGGATTGCCACAATACGCTTGTTCATCACGTACCTCCCGTGTTTAAGATTCTACCTGTTTCCTTTTCGCAAACTACCCGTTTGAAACGCGGGTGGGTCCCAACGTCATAACCGTTTATATGAATACATGACGGCCAGCACCCTCGCCCTCTTCTTGCCGACGCTTTTCCCGCTGTGCGGGACGGACGAATCGAAATAGATGCTGTCCCCTTTGCGGAGGGTATACGTCTTGTCTCCGTAAACAAACTCGTGGGTCCCCTCCAGCACGTACATGAACTCCTCCCCCTCGTGGGAGAAGACCGCCTCTTCGTCGAAGGCCGGGGCAATCAGGTAGGGCTCCATGTTCTTGCCCGTCTTTTTGTACGCGAGGGAGTCGTACTCGTAGCGCCCCGCCGCTGTTTTTGCGGTCGTGTTCTCCCTCTCGTCCGCACGGACGATGCACAGCTTCGTATCGCTCGGGACCTGCGTTTCCGCCGATATAAGTAACATGAGGTCCACTCCCAGACCGCGGGCTATTTTACCGAGCGTCGAAAATGGGGGGGCTTTATCGGAATTCTCGATTTTAGACAGGTAGCCTTTCGTCAGCCCGCTTGACTTTGCGAGCCGTTCCAGCGAAATCCCCTCGCCCAACCTTACCTTCCTGATATTCCCGGCTATCTGCTTTTCGTTCATCCGCTTTTTTCTTTAACGTGCGTTGCTGGTATGGTATCCTTACTGGAAACTTCTGTCAAGAATATTTGTTCGGGGAAGGAGGCGGCGACCCATTATGATGAGACTGAACGACAAGGTGGCAATCGTGACGGGCGGGGGACATGGCATAGGCAGGGCAATAGCGGCCGCCTACGCGTCCGAAGGGGCGTCGGTCGTAATATCCGGGCGGGACGTCGGGCGCCTCGCGCAAACCGCAGGCGAGTTGGCCGCAACAGGCGCAAGGGTAAAGGCGGTCAAGGCCGATATCTCCGTCGAGGCGGACGCGCGGAAACTCGTGGATGAAGCGGTGGCGGCCTTCGGCAGGATCGACATCCTCGTCAACAATGCGGCGGTTACGGGACCTGTCCTCCCCGTGTCGCAGATGGATATAGCCGCATGGACGGAGACGCTCGCGACGAACGTCACCGGCACCATGCTCTGCGCCCGCGAGGCTCTGCGGTACATGATCCCGCAAAAAAGCGGCGTTATCGTCAATATGTCTTCAGAGGGCGGCAGGGGCGCGGACGGCCGCGCAGGCTACCCCAACAGGAGCGCCTACTGCTCTTCCAAGATAGCGATCATAGGATTGACGGAGACGTTAGCCGTGGAGGTGGGACAGTTCGGCATTCGCGTCAACGCCATCAGCCCCGCCGGGGTCATGGGAGAGCGCATCAGAACGATCATGACCAACAGGGCAGCCGCCATGGGTATCACGATGGAGGAGCTGGTCAGCCGCCACGTGTCGAACTATTCCCTCGGCAGGATGGCCGAGGAATCGGAGATAGCGGCAGTTGCAGTATTTCTGGCCTCCAATGAATCATCCGCAATAACGGGCCAGACAATCGTGGCGAACTGCGGGCAGCATATAGTTCACTAGAGAATAAGGCCGGAGTCTTCTCGCGTCCGTTCCGTTATATATGCTACGCCGCCTCTTCCTTTCTCCGAGGCGCGCGTGCACCTTGCTAGAGCGGCTCGTAATGGTACTTCGAGGCGATATACGCCATCGACTCGTCGATGGCTGCCGCCGTCTGGTTCAGATCGTCTTCGGTGTGGCGGTAGCTGATATATCCGTGATGGTGGGGGGTAAGGAAAATCCCCCGCCGGATAAGCTGCGTGTAGAAGTCCGTCCGCCTGCCCTTCTGCGTTTCTCCCTTGTCCTTCTTGAAGGTGACGAAGAACATCGGCGCCAGGCCGGACAATTCGGCCCCGGTCTCGTATTTGTCGATGGTCGCCTGTATTTTCTTCAGGAACCGGCCGCCCTTCTCCCATATACCGGCGATCACCTTTTCGCGCTCCATTACCTCGATGGTCTTCAGGGCCGCGATGTAGCCGTCGCTGTTGGGGAAGAACGTGCTCGATATAAAGAGCTTCTGCGACGCGGCCATCATCACATCGGCCTTTCCTGTGACTACGCTGATCGCGTACCCGTTCGCCATGCCTTTACCGAGCACGGTAAGGTCGGGCGTTACGCCGTATAGCTCCTGCGCTCCGCCCATGGCGAGCCTGAAACATGTGCGGACCTCGTCGAAGACGAGCACGGCCCCGTATTTGTCTGCAAGCGCCCTCACCCCTTCGAGGAAGCCCGGCGCCGGCTCCGCCATCTTCTGATGGAGCGCGTGGCCGAACGGCGTCATGATGATCGCCGCAGTCTGGTCGCCGTATTTCGCCATCAGCTCTTCGAGGGACGCGAGGTTGTTGTAATGGAACTCGTGCACGTCCTCATAGAGCTTAGCGGGGATGCCGCCCTTCATCTCTACCGACCAGTCATGCCAGCCGTGGTAGCCGCTCCGCATGACCTTCAGCTTGCCCGTGTACGCACGGGCGATGCGGATGCTTGCCGTAGTCGCGTCGGAGCCCGTCTTGAGGAAGATGCTCATTTCCGATGATGGGACAATCCCGGTCAGCTTTTCGGCAAGTGTATTCTGGTGCCTCTGGGTCAGGGTGAAGCAGAAACCCTTGTCTTTTATCTGACTGATGACCGCATCATCGACCTCGTCTTCCCTGTAGCCCAGGATGATCGGCCCGTACCCGCAGAGGAAGTCGATATATTCGTTGCCGTCCACGTCCGTCAGGTGGGCGCCCTTGCCCGACTCAAGGAAAATCGGGTACTCCCCCTCGATGAAGTCGCCAGGCTTTCTCGCTCCCAACACACCGCCCGGCACCACCTTCTTTGCCTGTTCGAAATACTCCAGGCTTTTCGTGATGTTCAGTTTTCCGGCTTCTTTCATGAGAGAATACCCCCTTCTGCCGAGACCGCGAAACGCGGGCCCTCTAAATTTCCAGCATTGACGAAACGCTCTCCGTCTGGTGTATGCGCGCGCCCCGGCTCATCAGGGCGGCGAGGAATTTCTCCGGGTTGATGCAGCCCTCCGGGGCCACCACGCCCTTCACGTTTACGTCGCCCGCACGCATCATCAGCGCGGCAATGGAAGCGGGGAGTCCCGTTCCCGGCGCCATCCTGCCCACGATGTCGGCCGTGTACGTAACGCGCTTGCCCCCCCTGTCCCCTTTTACTATCACCTTCAGGCCGGACGCCGCCGGCCCCTTGTCCCTGCTTTGCGGGATCGAGCCCCAGACCCGCAGGGTCAGGTCATAGGGGACCACTTTAACCCCTTTGACGTCTACCGGCTCGGTGCTCAAAAACCCGGTATCTTTCTGCTCCTTGATGAGGTCGTCAACCCAGGTGGGTATAAGTGCGCCTTTTATGACGACCCTTTTAACATCCTTTATATATCTTGGAATGGTGAGCGGCTGCGGATGGCCCACGTAACGGACCCGGCACACGCCGAGGGGTTCCAGAAAAGTATCGGTCTCCTCTCCCGTCCCGCCTTCGACGTACTCCAGTTTCCCGTCAAGAAACTGGGGGACCATGCCCGTGATCATGTGAAGGCTGTGGTCCCAGGCCGCGCCCTCGGAGAGGTCGGCAATGGCCACCACCCAGTAAAGAGCGACTTCATCGACCCTGTCCAACCGGTCCGCGTAATATTTGACGATCACGTTGTTCGTGCCCGGGTCGGAGCCCATGCCCGTGAGCACCGTTATCCCCGCATCCCGCGCCGCGGCATCGATCTCGGAGGCGAAAAGGATCTCCGTGCCCTGGTAATCGTCGCAGATATCGATATAGTTGACGCGCGCCTCGACTGCCGCCTTCGCAACGGGCACGGCTGTCTTGTAGAACGGCCCTGCGCAGTTTATCACTACGTCGGCTTCTTTGATAGCCGCGACGAGGCCCGCGTGATCGTTCACGTCGACCTTTCTGAGTGATACCTTGTCGCTGGCGCGGAGTTTCGGCTGCACCCTTTCCGGGTCGATGGCGATGTCCCCCAGGACAACGCTTTTTACTTGCTCCTGCTTGATCAGATCACGGGCCACCCCCTGGCCCATGGCCCCTGTGCCGCCAAGCACCAATGTCTGCATGACCCCTCCCGCCTTTGTTGGATTAACCGTACCGAAGGAATAACACGCCTTCCGAATACGATACTGTATACTGTATACGAAAAATCCGATTGCATGTCAAGAAAAGAAGATAAGTGCAAGCCATACGCCGCGCAAGCGCCCCGCACGCGCCTTTGTCTTCCGGGCAACAAAAAAACCTTTGCCGGGACGCTGCATGGCCACCGCAAAGGTTCCGACGTACGATAAGGCCGCCCCAAAAACGGTCAGCGGCACTGGAGCCCCCCTGCATTGCAGGTCAGCCCGTGCCGCTGAGCCTAGTTCCGCTCCCCCTTCACCCCCGAAAAATAGACTTTACGAACATATCTATACTTTGTCAACGAAATAATTTAGGTAGACCCCGCGTCATCGCAAGTAAGCGAGATTATTGACCCACAGTCCGCTCCTTCCGCGATGACTGTATTTATTACCGCACACATGCGCCTAATTTCACAATCTTCCCTTTTCCAAAAGGCCGCTATAGCCGCTAAGCAAGCGCCCTTCTTCCCTCCGTCGCATTGATGGCTCAAATCCGGCGTGGCGATTTTAAGGGATCGCTTGTGAGCATTTTCACACGACATTTTTCTCCCTTCCCGCTCTTCGGGCGATTTAGACAGACGGGCTGCCCGTTTTTCTATAAGCGGCCGGATGAGTTATAATAGACAACATAGCGGCGCCTCGAGAGGGAAAAAGTGGCAAACAAGGATGCGGAGTATAAGAGCGGCTGCGCTTTCTGCGGAAAAGAGATCGTTTACTCGGGTAGCCCGCGCGAGCTTCCCTGTGTTTTCTGCGGCCGCGTTTTCACCACCGAGGCCGCATGCGTTGAAGGTCATTTCGTGTGCGACGCATGCCATTCCCTGCCGGCAGGCGACGCGACGGAACGCCTGGCCGTAACAAGCGCTTCCATCAATCCCCTCGGCATGGCTGTAACCCTGATGAAAAATCCCGCCGTCAAGATGCACGGGCCGGAGCACCATTTCCTCGTCCCGGCAGTCCTCATTTCCGCCTTCTGCAACGCGTCCGGCCGCCAGGGCCAGAAGAGGCAATGATCGCCAAAGCGCGGCAGCGGGCGGAACACGTCCTGGGCGGGTTCTGCGGGTTCTATGGCGATTGCGGCGCGGCGGTCGGCACGGGTATATTCGTAAGCGTGGTAACCGGCGCAACACCGCTGTCGAAAAAGGAATGGAGGCTTGCGAACCTGATGACTGCCCGCAGCCTCCTTATAATCGCAGAGGCCGGCGGGCCGCGCTGCTGTAAGCGCAACTCCTTCCTCGCCATATCGGAGGCCGTCCGCTTTTCGGAAGAGGAGTTACGCGTCCGGATGGAGTCCGGGCCTGCCTCGATTAACTGCGAGTTCCACGACCTGAACAAGGAATGCAGGAAGTCCGCGTGCCCGTTCTATCCGCACGCGTCTATATAGGAAACCCGGTGCCGTCGAGAAAAGCCGCCTTCCTTGACAGGTCCAACATTCTTCTTGACAATAAATTAGCCTGATCGTAATCTTTGCAATCATTATATATGTTTTCACCCTCTACCAATCGAGCAACACTATCCGGGTGCAGCGATGTTCAGTGCCGTAAGGTTCAATAAGGTCTCGCAGCAGATAATCTCTCAGATACGGGGCCGTATCCTGGAAGGCAGGCTCTCTCCGGGCGACAGGCTGCCCTCCGAAGGCGCGCTCATGGAAGAATTCCAGGTGAGCAAGCAGACATTGAGAGAGGCCCTGCGCGCACTGGAATACATGGGGCTTATCGAGGTCAGGAAGGGCGTCCAGGGAGGCCCGTACATTGTCGAAGTGGATGCCGGTATCACGAAGGACGTCCTCACTAATTTCCTCTACTTCAAGAACCTTTCCGTCGCGAGCCTGTCGGAGGTAAGGAAGCTCATCGACCCTTACGCCGCAGGCAGGGCAGCGCGGCTAATGGGCAAGCCGGATTTTGACAGGCTGGCCGAGGTTATAAGAATCTCCAGGGACGCCCGGCCGGACGACTATTCGGTGGACCTGGCCGAGAACGACCTCAATTTTCACCGTATCATCGCCTCTTCTGCGGGCAACCCCATCCTCGAACTGGTGGTCGACCTCGTGGAATCGCTGCTCGGCGATCTGAAAAGCATGATGAAGCCCGACTCGGGTTTCTCCCTCGCCGTGCTTCTGGCCCACGAGCGCATCTTCAAGGCAATCGAGGCGAAGGATGAAGGGCGCGCGTCTGCGGAGATGTACGAGCACGTAGTCCGTGTGGAAGAAGAGTTGGCAAAGCTGGAAGACAGGGCCGGCCTCTGGCGCAGAAAGAGATAGGAAAGGAGAACAAAATTACGGGGCAACGGGTGCAGGCCGGCACCAAACCATAAGGAGGGGCAGATGTACACCAAGAAGGTCGTGGCAATCGTTCTGGCTGCAACGTTCCTGCTGCCGTTTCTCTCCGGCACGGGCTATTCGGCGGAAAAGCTGACGAAAATAAAAGTCGGCCTTATGTTCGGCCTCACCGGCGCGGCCTCCCCTATCGGCCCGGTCCAGCTACGGGGGGCCAAGCTGGCTGTAAAGGAAATAAACGAGAAAGGCGGCGTCAATTACGGCGGAAAGAAGCTGCCCCTCGAATATGTGGTGAAGGACGACGAAACGAAGCCCGACATCGCCATCCGCCGTTACAGGGAGCTGATGACGGAAGACAAGATACAGGGCCTCGTCGCAACGACGTTCGCCCCCATCGCGGCTGCCATCAACAAGGAAGTCGCGAAGAACCCGACCGTCTTCTTCTCCGCGTGCGTCTCCCCGATCAATATGTTCAAGAAGGACGAGCTTGCGGAATCGACCCTCGCCATCCTGGGCGACGCCTACTCCATCGGTTACTCGGGCGCTGCCTATATCATCAACAAGCTGGGCTACAAGAACATCTACCACTTCGCGCCCGCCTATGCTTTCGGCTGGGACCAGTATGCAGGGGCCAGGGACGCGGTCAAGAAATACGGCGGCAAGATCGACTACATAGAGGCGCCGGTCGGCACTGCGGATTTCAGCTCGTACATCCTGAAGATCGCAGAAAAGAAGCCTGACATCGTCATGATGTCCCAGTGGGGCGTCGATGCGATCAACGTGCTGAAACAGGCCAACGAGCTGGGCCTCAATAAGAAGACCAAGATATGGTTCGACTGGATGACCAACGTCTTCGGCAGCGGCGTACCCGGCGAGGCGCTTGAGAACGTTTACTCCCTTATGTACTGGTACTGGAATATGCAGGGATTCGACGACCCCGTCGTCGGCAAAGCGACGAAGGACTTCGACGCCAAGTACCGCAAAGAATATAACGACGTGCCCGACCCTTACGCGGCGGCTGCTTATATCGCGGTCAAGGAGTTTGTCAGGGGCATAGAGGTATCCCAGTCGGTCGATCCCAAGGTAGTGGTTGCGGCGCTCAAGAAGAACCCGAAATTCGACTCGATGAAGGGACCGGGCACCTGGAGGGCGGACGGTCATGCGCTCTTCAAGTACGGCGCGTTCGTAACTATCGGCAAGGGGGCGAAGGAAAGGAAGGAGAAGCAGGACCTGGTGAAGGTGATCGGCGCCTACACCGGCGAGGACTACCTGCCTACCTTACAGAGCCTCGGTTACAAGTAGGATAACGCTGACCGGGGAAGGGGCCCTCCCCTTCCCCGGTTTTTCGCACAAAAGAAAGTTGCAGTCTATGACCGACATAGCAATCCGCACGAAAGGCATCACCAAGGAATTTGCCGGTCTGGTTGCGGTCAACAACGTGGACTGCGAGATACGCCGCAATGAGACAGTGGGCGTTATCGGCCCGAACGGCGCTGGCAAATCGACCTTCTTCAACCTGCTGACAGGCTATTTCATACCGGAGTCGGGCCGGATCGATTACTTTGATAAGGAGATCACGCGCGTCCCGCCGCACGAGCGCGTGGCCTTAGGCATCGTCCGGACGTTCCAACTCGTCTCCGTCTTCGATACCCTCACAGTCCTCGAAAACATGCTCCTCGCCCGTGTGCGCTTCGACGGCGCATACAGGCGCACGGACAGGTTCTTCCTGAAGTCCCTTTCACGGAGCACGCAGACGGTCTTCTGCATGGAGGCGCTGGACGCCATAGGCATAGCCAACAAGGCGCACGTCAAGGTCTCCCAACTCTCCTACGGCAAGAAAAGGGAGCTGGAGATTGCCATTGCCATGACGATGGACCCGACTGTCCTCCTTCTTGACGAGCCGCTGGCGGGCCTCTCGATGGTGGAGATCACCGAGATAGTCAATATCATCAGGGGACTTAAGGGCAAGATGACGATAGTGCTCGTTGAACACAAGATATCGAAGGTCCTGGACCTCGTGGAAAGGCTCTATGTAATGCACGAGGGGCAGGTCATCACGTGCGGCGAGCCGAACGCGGTGATATGCGACCCGGCCGTCAAGCAGTGCTACTTCGGCAAGGAAGACGCAGTATGCTATTGAAAATCGAGGGCATCGACGCCCATTACGGCAGCGCCCAGGTGCTCCACGACGTAAGCGTAGAGGCACAGCAGGGCGAGCTCGTCTGCATCGTCGGCAGGAACGGCGCGGGCAAGACGACGCTCTTAAAAACCGTGGCCGGGTTCATGCACCCGTCAAAGGGCAGCGTAATTTTCGACGGCAGGCCCATCGGCCGTTTGAAGCCAGAAAAAGTCGCCCGCCTCGGCATCAAGTACGTCTGGCAGGACAAGCGTGTCTTCGCCGAGCTGACCGTCCGCGAGAACATGGAGCTTGCGAGCTACCCTCTGAAGGCGGACCTCAACGAATCCCTCGAAAAGCTATTCGCGGTCTCGCAAAAGATGAAGACGCTCCTCGACTCGAAGGCGAAAGGCCTGAGCGGAGGGGAGAGGCAGATCCTGCTTATAGGCCGGGCGCTTGCGGGCAACCCCAGGCTGCTTCTGATCGACGAGCCGACGGAGGGGCTCGCAGCAAAGGTGATCGACGACATCTCCCGCATACTGACGGACATGAAGGGGCGCGTCTCGATGATAGTTGTCGAGCAGAACCTCGTTATCGTCTCCCAGCTTGCCGACAGGATATATATCATGAAAGAAGGCAGCGTGCTCAGGGAGATATCGGACAAAGGCATGATACAGGACCAGGCGTACATAGAATCGCTGTTGTGAGGCAGCAAAAAAAAGGCATGGGCGGCGATAAAAGCATATTCAGAAAAATAGACGATTCGGGGGCGATCAATTTCGCCGTCATGATCGTAGGCTTCAGCCTCTTCGCGTGGTTCGCGTCCGTAAACAAAGTCACCGATTTTATCATCTTTTGCATCTATGTCCTCGGCTTCGACGTGCTTTACGGCCGCATGGGGCGCATCTCCTTCGGCCATATGCTCTACCTCGGTGCAGGCGCGTACGGGGCCGCGATGTCCGCAAAGTATATCTCTACGGACCCCTTCCTCGCGATCTTCATGGGCCTTGCAGCGGGCGCGGCAGTGGGCTTACTGCTCGGCCCCATCTGCGTGCGCGTGAAGGGCGCGGCCTTCGCCCTTATCAACGTGGCCTTCAACCAGATAGGATATTTCCTCGTCCTCGTCGCTCTCGCAAGGTACACGGGCGGAGAAGACGGGGTCTCCCTCACGTTCGCCAAGTACGGGTTCATCAATTTCGGCGAGGTCCATTTCCTTTTCTGCTTCTGCCTGTTCTGTCTCATAGTCTCGTATTACCTGATGCAGAAGCTGAAGCGCTCGGCTTTCGGGGCGATACTGACGGGCATAAAGGAAAACGAAACCAGGGTGCGCTTTTTGGGCTACAACACGTTTTTCTATAAAAGGGCCGCTTTTATCATATCGACGACCTTGTCTGCGCTGGCGGGCGCGCTCTTCGTGCTCGACTACGGTTTCGCCAACCCGAGTTTCATGGACCCCGCACGCAACGTGGAGGTCATCTTCGCGGCGCTCATAGGCGGGCCGGGCACGGAGTCGGGGCCGGTGGCCGGCGGCACGGCATATATGGTCATAAGCAATTACCTGGCGAAATACATCACGCGATGGGAGTTGTTCATGGGCCTCGCGCTGCTCATAATCGCTTTCAGGTTCAGGAAAGGCATGATGGGATACATCGAGGACCTTATAACGTCAAGGCGCGAGCGCAAGGCGTCGGGACAGGCGGAGCGGTAATGCTCGAAGTCATCGCATACGGACTGACGATAGGCGGCATCCTTTACATTATATCGATAGGCTTCTCGCTGACCTTCGGCAGCATGAGGATCGTCAATTTCGCCCACGGCCTCGTCTATGCCGTAGGCGCCTACGCCCTCGTGTCGATGATGCACGTGACAAGAGGCAATTTCCTCCTCGCGGCCATACTTGCCGTCGCCGCGTCGCTGCCGGTCAGCTACGTCATAGAGAAGTTCGTCATAAGGAGGCTCTACGGCAAGTCGATAGACTACGCCATCATCGCGAGCTACGCGGTCCTGCTTATGGGCGTCGATATCATCAAGTGGATATGGGGCGCGAGCCCCCTGCCCCTGAACGACCCCGTCGGCAGGAGCCTGGCCGTCCTCTCTTTCGATATACCGGTTTACAGGGTTATCATTATCGTCCTGTCGTTCCTGATATTCATCGGCCTCTCGCTTTTCTTCAAGAAAACGATTATAGGCAAGATAGTAGTCGCGGGCCTCCAGGACAGAGAGGCTGTGCAGGGCCTGGGGATCGACATAGACAAATATTTCGCAATCGTCTTCATGATAGGGAGCGCGCTGGCCGCACTCGGCGGGGTACTATACGCGCCGATCAGCACGGTCCACCCGTACATGGGCTTCCGCGTAGTCACCCTTTGTTTTGCTGTCGTTATAGTAGGCGGCATGGGAAACCTGAAGGGGACCGCGATTGCGTCTTACGTGCTTGGGATGGTGATGGCCCTTACGGCCTGGTTCTGGGGGCCTGCCGCGGAGGCTATGATCTTCGCCGTGATGGCGGTTGTCCTGATTTTCCGGCCGATAGAGATCTAGGCCTAAGGTCGCGAGCAGCAGGAAAAGCCGCACCGGCTTTGAGGCGGGCAATGGTGCGAAAAGGAGCGAGCCATGAAGTTCTCGGGGAACGTATCATACACCAAAGAACGTGAATGGGAGCAATACCTGATGCCGCGCACGGTCGAGGAGGCCCTCGACATACTTAGGCAGCACAGGGGCAGGGCCAGGATCATAGCAGGCGGGACCGATGTCGTAGTGCAGGCCAGGGACGGCTCAAGGGCCGAAAAGGTCCTGGTCGATATCACCCGCATCAAGGGCCTGGGCTACATCAGGAAAGATAAAGAAACGGTCCACATAGGCTGCCTCGCAACACATGCCGAGGTGGCTGCGTCCGGGATCGTCCGGGAGAAAGGGTCTGCACTGGCCGAAGGCGCCTCGCGTCTCGGCTCTCCACAGATAAGGAACATGGCGACCGTTGCGGGCAATATCGTCAACGCCCAGCCGGGCGCGGATACGGTGATCCCCCTGCTCGCGCTCGATGCGCAGGTCCGCATCGTCGGCAGCCGCGGCGAGCGGTGGGTGCCGCTAACGAAGCTCTTCACCGGCGTCGGACAGTGTCGCGTGGACAGCACGCGCGAGTTGCTGACGGAGATCGCCTTCGCCGCCCACAAAAAAAGCGAGGGCAGCGCCGCCTTCAGGCTCGCCAAGCGCGCGGCCCTGGTGCTCCCCATCCTTACGGCGGCGGCGTTCGTTGCGATAGACCCTAAGGCAGGCACGTTCCTGAAGGCAAGGATCGCGGTCGGCCCCGTTGCCCTCACGCCGCTGCGCTGCACTGCGGCGGAGAAGCTGCTTTCGGGCGCGCCGGCCGGCGAGGAAGCCATAAAGAAGGCGGCGAGAGAGGCGGCCGCCGCCGCGCAGCCGAGGAGCAGCCTTATCCGGGGCACCAGGGAATACCGGCAGGCGATGGTCGAGGTCCTGGTCGAAAGGGCCCTGAAGACTGCGCTCAAAAGGGCGGAGGGGCAAAATGGCTAAGGAAAAGGTGAGGCTGACCGTAAACGGGAAAAGCACGGCCATTGAG
Organism: uncultured delta proteobacterium; assembly: GCA_963810935.1. GTDB lineage: Bacteria > Desulfobacterota > Syntrophorhabdia > Syntrophorhabdales > WCHB1-27 > CAWEPK01. Next base: position 288,858 of record CAWEPK010000008.1, read on the forward strand.
GCGGAGCCGGGTGAGATGCTCGTAGACGTGCTGCGCGACAGGCTGGGGCTGATGGGGACCAAGGCCGGATGCCGCACGGGCGAATGCGGGACGTGCTCGGTCATCATGAACGGCGTACTCGTCGCCTCCTGCATCGTCCCTATAAAGAAGGCCGACAGGGCGAGCATAACGACCATAGAGGGTCTCGAAAAGGCGGGCGAGCTGCACGCAGTCCAGAAGGCGTTCATCGAAAAAGGGGCCATACAGTGCGGCTTCTGCACACCTGCGATGGTGCTGGCGGGAAAGGTCCTGCTCGATAATAACCCTAACCCTACGAGAGAGCAGATACTGGAGGCTATATCGGGCATACTTTGCAGGTGCACCGGTTACCAGAAGATCCTCGAGGCGATAGTCTGGGCGTCGCAAGCCCAAGGACCGAGGTGACGTATGAGCCAGGAGAAAGCCGGAAGGAACGGTCTGAAGAAAGCGGGCGAATTTTCCGTCATCGGCAAATCGATGCTGAGGATGGATGGCCGGGATAAAGTTGCGGGCACGTTCAAGTATATAGGTGACTTCGAGTTCGCGCGCCTGCTCCACGGTGCAGTGCTGCGCAGCCCCCACCCGCACGCGCTCATAAAGAAGATCGACACGTCGGTAGCGAAAGCCCTGCCGGGCGTCGTTGCCGTGCTTACCGCCAAAGACGTGCCGGGCAGGAACGGCTTCGGCGCGATCACCCCGGACCAGCCCGTCATCTGCGGCGACAAGGTGCGGTTCGTGGGCGACGCAGTGGCCCTCGTCGCCGCGGAAGATGAGAAGACTGCGATAAAAGCGCTGCGCCTCATAAAAGTCGAGTACCAGGTGCTGCCGGCCGTCTTCTCCCCCGTTGACGCCCTGGCGCCGAACGCCCCGAAGGTCCATGACGCGGGCAACCTCATCACTACGTCGAGAGTGCAGAAAGGCGACGTGGACGCAGGCTTCAGGGAGGCCGACGTAGTGCTCGAGCGCACGTATGAGGTGCCCTTTCTGGAGCACGCATACCTTGAGCCGGACGTCACCGTGGCAGTACCCGGAGGCGACGGGACAATGGCGGTATACGGCCCGATGCAGGCGCCCTTCACAACAAGGAGGAACGTCGCGCCCGTGCTCGGCGTCCCCGTAAACAAGGTCAGGTGCGTGGCGGTCTCGCCCGGCGGCGGGTTCGGCGGCAAGGAAGACTCGCCCGTCGATACGGCAGTGCGGGCCGCTGTCCTCGCCTGGACGTGCGGAAGGCCCGTGCGCCTGGAATATTCGCGCGAAGAGATCATGCTCTCCACGTGCAAGCGCCACCCCATGATACTCAAGTGCAAGATCGGCGCAAAGAAAGACGGCAGGTTCACGGCATTCGCAGGGACGATCTACGACGAGCAGGGTGCGTACGCGTCGCTGGGGCCGGTACTGCCGCCGGCCGGAGGCGTCCATGCCCACGCGGTAATCATGCTCGCCGGCCCCTACCAGATACCGAACGTGGCCGTCGAGGGCCACCTCGTCTTTACGAACCACCCGTATGGGGGCGCAATGCGCGGCTTCGGCGCGCCCCAGGCGAACTTCGCGCATGAATCGCTCGTGGACGAGCTGGCCGGCATGCTGCAGATGGACCCTTACGCCCTGCGGATGAAAAATGCCTTCGCCCTAGGCTCGGTCACAGCCACAGGCCAGGTCCTCGACCAGAGCGTCGGCCTGCGCGAGACCATGGAAGAGACCCACAGGACCTTCGGATGGCCGGAGAAAAGAAAGGCCGCAGCCGAACGCGCGGGCGGGGCCGGATCGGACAAGCGTACCGGCTACGGCATGGCGATAGGCTGGTACAGGACGAGCATAGGCACTTCCTTCGACGGGTGCGCAGCCAACGTGCACCTCATGGAAGACGGCTCGGTCATCATTTACCAGGGCCTCGTCGAGATGGGCCAGGGCATGCATACGGGCATCTCACAGATAGCGGCGGAGGCGCTGGGCGTAGCGCTGGAAGACGTCAGGGTGATCACGCCCGACACGGACAGCGCCCCCGAATCGGGGCCTACTGTCGGCTCGCGCTGCCTTACGCTCATGGGGAACGCAATACTGCTTGCAATACAGCCGATAAAGGAATCGCTGATGCAATCGGCCTCGGAGCTTCTCGAAACGCCCGTCGCCAGGCTCGCCGCAGCAGACCGCTGGATCTACGACAGGGAAAACCCGGAGATGCGACTACAGGTCAAAGAGGCGGCCCGCCGCTGCATGGCCCTCGGCAGAAGGATGATGGGACAGGGCTGGTACACGCCGCCCAAGGCGACGCTCGACCCGAAAACAGGCCAGGGCAACCCCTACTTCGTGTATACTTATGCCACGCAGATGGCGGAGGTAGAAGTTGACACGAGGACCGGCGAGGCGCAGGTTAAAAAAATCGTCGCTTCTTTCGACATCGGCAAGGCGATCAACCCCATGCTGCTCGAAGGTCAGATAGACGGCGGCATCGGCATGGGCCTCGGTTACGCACTCACGGAAAAGGTCGTGATCGACAAAGGCGTCATACAAAACCTTGGGCTGAAAGATTATCTTATCCCAACGTCCCTCGACATTCCGGAGATAGCATCTACAATGATCGAGAAACACAACATCCACGGTCCCTTCGGGGCGAAGGGCATCGGCGAGATGCCAAACATACCGACGCCCGCGGCAATCAACAACGCCATCGCCGACGCCATCGGCGCGCGCCTTTACAAACTGCCTCTGGATTCGGAATCCGTCTGGAGGGCAATGCGAGACGCAAAAGAAAAGAGAGGGAGGTAAGCTCATGCTCCGTTTCAGCGCGAATCTCACCATGATGTTTAACGAAGTCGAGTTCCTCGACAGGTTCGGGAGGGCGGCGGCGGCCGGCTTCAAGGCGGTCGAGTATATGTTCCCCTACCCTTACGAGAAAGACGTACTCGCTGACAAGCTGCACGCCTTCGATCTGGAGCAGGTGCTCATCAACCTTCCCGCAGGCAACTGGGAAGGAGGCGAGAGGGGCATCGCGCTGCTGCCCGACAGGGTGGGCGAGTTCGAAGACGGGGTCGGCCGCGCCATCGATTACGCAGTTGCGCTCGGCTGCGACCGCGTCAACCTCCTGGTGGGACTGACGCCTTACGACGTGCCGGCACAGACCGCGCGGCAGACGCTCGTGCGAAACGTACGCTTCGCGGCTACAGCCTTTGCCGCAAAGAAGATCAGGCTCCTCGTCGAGACGATCAATACCCGCGACATGCCGGGCTTTTATCTCTCCACTACAGATGCATTCCTCGCGCTCTGTAAAGAGGTGGACCATCCGAACGTCTTTTACCAGTACGACGTTTTCCATATGCAGGTAATGGAAGGGCGCCTGGCCGAGAGGATACGGGCGAATATCGAGAAGATAGCGCATATCCAGGTGGCCGACGAGCCGGGGAGGCATGAGCCGGGGACGGGCGAGATCAACTATCCGAACATGTTCCGGTTTATCGAGGAGGCGGGATACAAGGGCTTCGTGGGCTGCGAATACCGCCCGGCAGGAAAAACCGAGGACGGGCTGGACTGGCTGAAACCTTATTTGAAAGGAAAACAGCAAACTAACTCAAAGAGATAAACCAGGAGGCGCTTAAATGTCTAAAATAGCATTCGTCGGACTGGGCATCATGGGCAAGCCGATGGCGGCAAATCTGATAAAGGCGGGACATGCGCTCTTCATCTACGACGTAATGGAGGCGCCTGTCGCGGAGCTTGCGGCCAAGGGCGCAACGCGGTGCGCGAGCGCGAAAGAGGCGGCGGAAAAGTCGGAGATCGTGATCCTGATGCTGCCCGACACGCCCGACGTGGAAGCAGCCATCTTCGGTCAAAACGGAGTGGCCGCAGGCGTGCGTGCCGGCTCCGTAGTCGTCGATATGAGCTCCATCTCACCCATCGCCACCCGCAGGTTCGCAGAAAGCCTAGCGGCAAAGGGGGTGGAGATGCTCGACGCCCCCGTCTCCGGCGGCCAGGTCGGCGCCGAGAACGCGACGCTTTCGATCATGGTCGGCGGCAAGGAAGAGGTATTCGAGAAGATCAAGCCGATCTTTGAAAAAGTGGGAAAGAATATCGTCCGGATCGGCGGCAACGGCGACGGCCAGACCTGCAAGGTAGCAAACCAGATCGTCGTCGCCCTCACCATAGAGGCCGTCTCCGAGGCGCTGGTTTTTGCCTCAAAGGCCGGGGCCGACGTAGCCAAAGTCAGGGAAGCCCTTCTCGGCGGTTTCGCCCAGAGCAGGATACTCGAAATCCACGGCCAGAGGATGATCGACCGCAATTTTCAACCGGGATTCAGGGTGCGGCTCCACCAGAAGGACCTCAACCTGGCGCTCCAGGCAGGCCGGGAGCTGGGCGTGGCCCTTCCCAATACGGCAACCGCGCAGCAGCTTTATACAGCGCTTGTTGCCGAGAAAGGGGGAGACCTGGACCATTCGGCAATGATCGAGGTGATCGAGAAGCTGGCGGCCCATGCCATCGGGCCGTCCGGGAAATAGGCGGTTTTCCACCTGCGTCCGATGGCTAGGCGCGTTTTTTCTTCGTCACGCAGTGGACGCCCTGTCCTGCGAAGCCCGGCTTAAAGCAGAGGCTGTCCGACTTGCAGAACGCCGGCCGCCTGTCCCCTTCCCTCCATCGGTTCACCAGGTCCGGCTCCGCGATCAGGGGGCGGCTCAGCGCGATATAGTCGGCCGTCCCGTCGGCGACCAATCTTTCCGCTGCTTCATAGAGCCGTATGCCGCCCACAAGCATCAGCGGCACCCGGACCTTCTCTTTGTACCGGCGGGCTGCCGCCAGGTAGTAGGCCCCTCCCTCCGCAACGGCCGCCTTCCCCGTCCTCGACGGGCCGTAAGCGCCGTACGGCGTGCCCCCGCTCATCTCTATCGCGTCCACGCCTCCCGCCTCCAGCATGGTAGAAACGGAAAGCATGTCATCGACGGTAAAACCGCCGTCTTCGTAGTCTTCGGCGTTGATCTTGACGGTAACGGCAAAATCCGGACCGACCGCCGCCCGCACGGCAGCGACCGTCTCCAGGAGAAGCCTCGCCCTGCCCTCTACGGCGCCGCCATAGCCGTCCTGCCTTTTGTTAATGCGGGGCGAAAGGAACTGGCTCAACATGTAGCCGTGGGCTGCGTGCACCTGCACGCCGTCAAAGCCGGCTTTCTTCGACCTGGCCGCCGCTGCCGCGAAGGCTTCTACCGTATGCCGCAAGTCATCGGCGCTCATAGCGCATGAAGCGCTCCCGTCCGGCGCCAGGTCGGAAGGCCCCTTGGCCGTCATGCCGGTCAGCTCCTTGTTGGCCCTGCTCCCCGCATGGGCAAGCTGCGCCATGATTACTCCGCCCGCACCGTGCACCGCGTCCGTCAGTCCTTTAAGCGGCCCGATGTAGTCGTCGCTGTATATCGCCTGCTGCCACCTGCCCGCCTGCCCCTCCGGGCTTACATACGTATGGCCGGATATGATGATGCCCACGCCGCCTTTCGCGAGCCCGACGAGAACATCCTTCAGGGCGTCCGTAGGATAGCCTTCCGGCGTCGCCATGCCTTCCCACGTGGCCGACCGTACAAACCTGTTCGCTACCTTTATGTTGTTGAGCTTCGTTGCCTCAAAAAGCTGCGCCATCTCTTCCTCCTTTATTCCAGCAGAAGCAGGGGATTGAAACGCGTCTCACGGTCATAGACGTCGACCCCCTCGTGCCGCTTCAGAAAACCGACCATCCAATAGGTGAACGGAGTAACCACCGCCTCGTAGACCGACTTGAACATCCATTGGGTAACGATCGTCCAGCCCAGGACCGCAGGCGGCATCACACCATAAAAGGCAATGGTTATGAACACGGTCGAATCGAGGGCCTGCCCCACGACGGTCGATCCTATCGTGCGCGTCCAGAGCCAGCGGCCTTCGGTCGCTATCTTCATCTTGGCCAGGACGAAGGAGTTTGCAAACTCGCCCACGAGGTAGGCGGCGAAAGACGCGGCGAGGATCCTCGGCGTGCAGCCGAGTATCCGCTCGTAGGCAGACTGGCCGTCCCAGAAAGGCGCGGAGGGCATTGCCTGTCCTGCCAGTATGGCGATAACGGCAATGAAGTTGCAGAAGAAGCCGAGCCAGATCACCTGCCTCGCCCGCCGGTAGCCGTAGACTTCCGTGAGGACGTCGCCGAAGACGTAGCTCAGCGGAAAAATCACTATGCTGGCGGGAAGGACAAGCCCCCACACGCGCACGAGCTTCACCGCCATTATGTTCGCCGTGATGAGGCACGTCGTGAAGACAGCCGCAATGAAGACGAACCACGCCGAATATCCCTTTTGCCCGCTGTTATTTTGGACCATGACCTATAGATACTATACCGCGACCTGCCCCGATTTCAACTCCCCGTCTCCTTGCCGCATCCGCGCCTCTGCACTATAATTAAGAAAACTACGCGATGCCGCATCGGCCGAAAGGGGGCAAAAATGGACGTGTACGATTACGCCATGCAGATGGAGAAAGATGGAGAACAGCTTTACAGGGAAGGGGCGCGCCTGTCCGGGCACAAGGGCCTCGCCTCGATAATGACGATGCTCGCGGACGCGGAGATCGCCCATTACAACCTCTTCAAGCGCATGAAGGAGCACGAGGGCGGGCGCCTGCCTGAGACAAACCTGCTCAAGGACGTCAAGAATGTATTTGTGACGATGAAGGAGCAAGGCGGCCTTGAGTCCATCGGCGTGTCGGAGATAGACCTTTACAAAAAGGCCCAGGACATAGAAAAGAAGAGCGAGGACTTCTACCGCGAATCGGCGTCAAAGGTGGACGGCGCCGAGCGCGAGTCATTCATCCAGGTGGCCGACGAGGAGAAGAAGCACTACTTCATTCTTCAGCAGATAATAGACTTCGTCTCCCGGCCGCAGCAGTGGCTTGAAAACGCGGAATGGTACCACCTGGACGAATACTGACGCCTAAGCCTTATTTTTCGATCTTCTTCTTACACCGCACGCACTGAAGGGAACCGGTGTCGTGGATGACGTCTTCCGCGTACACCTTTTCGGAACCCGGGTCCGCCTTCTCCTCGTCCGTAGCGCATACTGCACAGACGTACTCTTTCCGCTTGGTATGGTAGGCCCTCAACTTCTTCTCGTCGAGCATGGGCATCGCGCAACTCTCCTTTCGTTTTATTCGCTCTATTGATGTGACGTATTTAAGATAGTGTAATCACGGATTGGGGGCGGCGCAATGTAAGCCGGGGGAGTCTGTCGGGGACGGCCTACCGAAGCTCGACGCGCTTTATGCCTTCGATGCCCGAAACGTATGTTACGATATCCCGATCGAGGGGCTGGACCGTATGGAAACGGAGCTTGAATTCGACGAGAAGCTCCTTCCTCTCGCGGTTCTTGCTCAGGGCGAAGCTGCTAATCCTGACGCCGTGCCTGTCGAGCACGTCATGCACCCGGTCGAGCTGGCCCTCGACGTCGTCCGAAAGAATCAGCAGGTCCCTGAACCAGTCCCTTTTCAACCTTCTCTCAAGCGACTTCAGGCTGACAAGCGAGCCGACTGCAATAGCCGAGACGGCGGTGCTGAAAAGATAGTAGCCGGCCCCCGCTGCCAGCCCTACGGAGCAGACGACCCACATGCAAGCCGCGGTGGTCAGCCCCCTTGTTGAGTTCCTGTACCGTATGATGGCCCCCGCGCCGAGGAAGCCGATGCCGGTGATCGCCTGCGCTGCTATGCGCGCAGGGTCGAGGCCGATGTGAAACAGGGCCGCCGCCTGATACTTGTAGACTATGGACTCGGAAAGGACCATAGCCAGAGCCGAGCCGAGCGAGACGAGCAGATAGGTCCTTATGCCCGCTTCCCTGCCGTGCACCTCCCTCTCCAGCCCGATAACCGCTCCGAGAAACGATGCCAGAAACAGCCTTGCTACTATCTCGGTTTCGCCTGCCATAGTCATCACCTTCCTTGCGTCCGGACGTGATACCCATTATATCAGGTTAGGCAGCGGCCCGGTCGATTTTTTGAAGGCGGCCGGGCAAGTCGATTGTCCCCGTTTCGGGACCGGCAGCGTACTATCGGAGGCGCCCATAAGTTTTCGGCGTTTACATCCGATAAACTCAGGATGGTTGAGAACGGAAGTTCCTTTGAAGGGCTGGACGGCCGGAAGATGAAAATTGAAGTGAAATCCGACAGACCCGGGCGCGAGCTGAAGGTTGCTCGTCTCGACGTTTCCGGCTCGTCCGACTCCCTGACGCTCTCCCTTTCGGGCGATTGGAGGCTATCCAACTCCCTTCCTCCCCGGGACGCCCTCAAACGGGAAATCGCGAATAATCCTTCTATACATACGATAGAGTTCGAGGCAGCCCGCCTTGCCGGCTGGGACAGCGGCCTTCTTGCCTTTCTACGGGACATCATGGCCTTCTGCGCGAGCCGCAATATAGAGCTGCGCCTGGACGGCCTGCCTGCCGGTGTCCGGCGCCTCATGACGCTCGCTGCGACGGGCCCGGGGCACGCGGAGGGCCAACACGGCCGGACGACTGCGCAGCCCCTGGAGCGCCTGGGCGGACTCTCCGTCGCGGGGGCGAGCGCCGTCACCGAAACGCTCGGCTTCCTCGGAGAAGTGATGGCAGCTTTTTTCAGGATGCTGAAGGGCAAGACCCGCTTCCGCGGGCATGACTTTTTGCGGTTCATTCAGGAGTGCGGCGTGGACGCCCTCCCCATCGTATCGCTCATCTCCATCCTGGTCGGCCTCATCCTCGCCTTCGTCGGCGCCATCCAGCTCAGGATGTTCGGCGCGCAGATATATATCGCGAACCTCGTCGGCATCTCGATGGTGCGGGCCATGGGCGCCATCATGACGGGCATCATCATGGCGGGCCGCACCGGCGCCTCCTTTGCCGCGGCCATCGGCACCATGCAGGTTAACGAGGAGGTAGACGCCCTTCGGACGTCCGGCATACCGCCCATCGATTTCCTAGTCCTGCCCAGGGTGCTCGCCCTGGCGGTCATGATGCCGCTCCTGACGCTCTACGCAGACCTCATGGGCATCCTGGGCGGCCTCATCGTGGCGGTCGCCGGCCTGGACATAAATCTGTTCGAGTACCTGAACCAGACAAAGCTTGCGGTTAACCTGACGAACGTAGGCATAGGCATTTTCAGCGGCCTCGTTTTCGGCGTCCTCGTCGGGCTTGCGGGCTGCCTGCGGGGCGTGCAGTGCGGCCGCAGCGCATCCGCAGTCGGGAGCGCTACCACGTCGGCCGTTGTTTCCGGCATAGTGAGCATTATCGTCGCCACCGCCATAATCACCGTGGTCTGCGACATGCTGAGGATATAAGGCAAAAGGAACATGAGCACAGGGGACCCACAGATCGTAGTAAAGGACTTGACCATGGCTTACGGCAGCAGGGTCGTGCAGCGGGACCTCACGTTCACCGTCCACGAAGGTGACGTCTTCATCATAATGGGCGGCAGCGGCTGCGGCAAAAGCACGCTCATGCGCCACCTCATCGGCCTCCAGAGGCCCGCGAAAGGGTCAGTCCTGTACGGGAGCGTCAACTTCTGGAACGAGCCGGACGAGCGGCGCGAGGCCATGATGCGCCGCTGGGGCATACTTTATCAGAGCGGGGCGCTGTGGAGTCTCGATGACGCTCGCCGAGAACATCGCCCTGCCCCTGGAAGAATACACCACGCTGTCTCCCGGCCGGGTAAAGGAGATAGTCTCCCTGAAGCTCGCCCTTGTCGGCCTTTCAGGTTTCGAGGACTACTACCCGGCAGAGATCAGCGGAGGCATGAAGAAACGGGCCGGCCTGGCACGCGCGATGGCCCTCGACCCGGAAATCCTGTTCCTCGACGAGCCGTCGGCGGGGCTCGACCCGATAAGCGCGAGCCTCCTCGACCAGCTCATTGTCGAGGCTGAAAGACAGCCTGGGCACGACCGTAGTCGCAGTCACGCACGAACTGGCGAGCATACTTGCCATAGGCACCGATTCCGTCTTCCTCGACAGCGATGCCAAGACCATGATAGCGTCCGGACCCCCGGCGAAGCTGCTGGCGGAATGCGATAACCTCACCGTCCACACCTTCCTGACCAGGGGCCGTGAGATAAGACCGGACGGGGCGAGCGTCCCAAAGCAGCAGCAAGGGGCGTCACGCCGCAGGGAGATACCATGAGCAAACCGGCGAGCAAGACATTGATCGGCGCTTTTACCGCGGGGGCCGTCGTACTGGCCGTCCTTGCGGTCGTAATCTTCGGGTCCGGCCGTTTCTTCAAGAAGACCTTCGTTAACGTCATGTATTTCCACGGCTCGGTCAAGGGTCTCAGCGTCGGCAGTCCCGTCACATTCCGCGGGGTCCGCATCGGGTCGGTAAAGGATATAGAGCTTCGCTACGACGCGAAGGACCTCTCCTTCATCATCTGCGTATACGCCGACTTCGACCCGGACAGGATAGTCTACGTCGGCCACCGGCCAGGCACACAGCATACCGAGGAGCTGATACAGAAGGGCTTGCGCGCGCGCCTCGAGGCCCAAAGCATCGTCACGGGCCAACTCGTGATAAACCTCGATTTCTGGCCGGGAAAACCCGCGACAATCATGGGGCTCGATAAGCGATACCCGGAGATACCAACCATAGCCTCCGAGATAGACGAATGGCTCAACCTGGCGGAGCAAATCCCGGTCAAAGAGCTTTCGGCAAAGGCTATGTCCGCGCTGGAAAAACTCGATAAGCTGATAAGCTCGCCTTATGTATCTTCGAGCCTGAAATCGATGAGCGAAAGCATGAAGGAGACGAGGGCGATCGTCATCAAGATAGGCAGCCAGATAGACCCCATAGTCGCCAACATCAAGGAGGGCACCGGCGAGCTGCGCGACCTGGTCCGCAAGGGGCAGAACGTCCCTGAAAGGCTGGACAGCACGCTTACTGCGGCGGAAGACGCCATGAAGCAGGCACAGAAGACGCTTGCCTCGGCGCAGGAAGTCGCCTCCGAAGATTCGTCGCTCGTCCGCGATCTGGGGTCCACCCTCGAGGAAGTCTCGGCAACGGCGCGCTCGCTGCGGTTCTTGAGCGACTACCTCCAACGCCACCCGGAGGCGATCATGCAGGGAAAGAAAACCGATAAAGGAGACAGGCCATGAAACACGTGCCCATCCTTATAAGGACAGCCTGCCTGGCCCTTGGCCTTCTCGTGCTAGCCGGATGCGGCAGCTCGCCAACGCCCAAGTTCTACACGCTCCATTCGGTCGCAGCAAAAGCGGCCGACCCGGCGCCTGCCGGTCCGCAAATAGAGCAGCCGGCCGCGCCGGTGGTTATCGGGATCGGCCCGGTCGAGATACCCGACTACCTCGACCGGCCGCAGCTCGTCACCCGGTCCGAGCAGAACCGGATGCGCCTTCTGGAGTTCGACCTGTGGACCGGCTCCCTGAGGGCGGACGTCGGCCGCGTCCTGATGGAAGACCTGTGCGCCCTCCTCCCGCCCGACCGTTTCTCGGTCGTCTGGTGGAAGCAGGGGGCGGCGATGGATTACAGGGTGGCCCTCCACATCCACCGCTTCGATGCCGGACCGGGTGAAGTGCTCCTTTCCGCCCAATGGATGGTCTTCACGAAAGAGAAAAAGGGCGCATCGCTAATAGCAACCTCCCGTTTAACGGAAGCCTCGGGCGCGGACCCCGGCGAGACGGTCGCTGCCATGAGCAGGGCCCTCGCCAGGCTGAGCAGAGAGATCGCGCAAAAAGTGCAGGGATCGACGTTGCGCGAGCCGGGCGGACAAAACTAAACGGCCTTTGGAAGAAGGGCCTCATCGCCTAAACGGACGGCGCGATGCGACGCTCGCCTCACCAGAATATGCACGCCGTGTTTCTATTGACAAATAGCTGGAGTCGTATATACTTGCGAACAGGGGGCGCCGCTGTACAACGGCGCCCTCCGTATACAGGGAGGGCATGGAAGAACAGGTCCAGATAGAAGAAGCATTGCAGTGGGCGGAGCAAAGGTACAGGCATATCTTTGAGAACGCCACTGAAGGCATTTTCGAAGCGGGCATCAACGGCCGGTTCGTCAGTGCAAACCCCGCCCTCGCCCGTCTCCACGGCTACGACTCTCCCGCAAAGCTAATAAGCGCGATCGACAACATCCGCGACCAGCTCTTTATCGACCCCGACCGCCACAGAAATATGATAGCCCTTCTGAAGGAGCACGACGCGGTGCGCGACTTCGAAGCCCGGATGAGGGCAAAGGACGGCAGCGGGCACTGGGTTTCCATAAACGTGCGGGCCTTCAAGGATGAAGACGGCAAAATCCTCTTCTACGAAGGCACGATGACGGACATAACTACGCGCAAAGAGGCCGAGCAGGCCCTTGCGGAGAGCGAGGAGCGGTACAGGACGGTCATCGAGCACTCGAACGACGGCATCGCCATAACAAAGGACGGCATGCACGAGTACGTCAACTCGCGGTTCGTGGAGATGTTCGGCTATCAAAGCCCGCAGGATGTAATCCACAAGCCTATCACGATAATAGTCCACCCGGAAGACAAGCAACGGGTCATGGCGATGCACAGGCGGAGGATGGAAGGTCAGCCGGTGCCCCCAAGGTACGAGTTCAAAGGGATCACGGCCTCCGGCGGCATCCTTTTCATCGAGGTCTCCGCTGCGGCCACCACATTCAAGAACGACCCCGTCATTCTCATCTTTCTGAGGGACGTGACCGAGCGAAAGCGCGCCGAGCAGGTCTTCCTCGAGTCGCACAGGGAGCTTGAGCAGCTCAACCGCGCGAAGACGAAGGCCGTAAACCACATCTCGCACGAGCTGAAGACGCCTCTTGCAGTCGTCCATGGGAACATCCGGATATTGAGGCGCAAGTTTGAGGGCGTCTCCGGCAGTGAGACCGTCACGCCCCTTCTCGACACGATGGAGCGGAACGTAGAGCGGCTTTCCCGGATGCAGAGAGAGGCCGACGAGATCCTCCGCACGTCGCAGGAACTGGAGGCGGAAAGCCTGGTAGGCGAGATAGACAAGCTCCGTGAGCGGTTGTCCGATTTCGGGGACATACCGGCAGAGATAGGCCCGTGCCTGGACACCGTAAGAGAATGGGTGGACGGCCAGGTGCCGCGCGCCACGGATGCCTTCCAGCCCCTCGACCTTCACCCCTTCCTGCAGCAGGCTGCGGAAAGGGCCAGGCACGCCGCCGGCGACAGGAGCATACAGGTGGGCATCGAGGGCGACGCGAGCGCAAGCATATGGATCCTCACCGAGCCTTCCGTCCTCAGGGAGGTAATCGACGGCCTCTTGCGGAACGCGATAGAAAATACCCCGGACGGCGGGAGCGTAACCGTTTCCATCGAGGAGAGGGAGGAAGACGTGCTGGTGCACGTGACGGACACGGGCGTCGGCATCTCGGAAGAGAACCAGCAGTATATATTCGACGGCTTCTTCCACCCGAAAGACACGGAGATATACGCCTCGAAGCAGCCCTACGATTTTTTTGCGGGCGGTAAAGGCTTAGACCTGCTCAGGATGAAATATTACGCCGAGCGCTTCGGTTTTGCGCTCTCCGTAAAGAGCACCCGCTGCCCCAACCTGCCTACCGACGCCGACGTCTGCCCCGGCAGCGTCACCCGCTGCCATTATAATCAGGCAACGGGCGACTGCCAGAAATCGGGCAGCACCTTCACGGTCACATTCATCAGGAACCCGGAGAAACCGGGTAAACCCGCAAAGGCATAAGAGACACCCGGCCTGTATTTTTTATCCACGAATTCAGATGGACTTAACAATTTACCCTCCCGTCCGATAATAGAACCAGGTGTCAAAACATACCGACCTTTTTGGGGGGAGATAGCATGAAGCTGAGTAAAATTCAGCTCTATTGTGGGAAAGCGATCAATCTCAAAGAGATGAGCATCACTGGTAGGCTCCGTATCGGACTCGGCCTGATCATCTTTTTTCTTGTGGTGCTGACAATTACGGGCATAAGGTCCCTGACTATGATGAACGCCGACATGGGCCGCATCATGCAGGACAACTACCGCAAGATCGCCGGCGCTCAGACCATGAGGAACGCCATAGCCGATATCGACAACCACATGTACAATGCGGCCCTCGCCAATGACGCCGAAACAACCAGGGCGGACACGGGAAAAATAAAGGAAGCCCGTGACACATACAGCGCGGCCATGGCCGACCTCGAAAAACTTGAGCTTAACCCAAAGGGTAAGGAGATCCTGGGCATTATCAAGGACAACTTCAGCATCGTGCAGAACGCGCATGACCGCGTGCTCGAGCTGATAACCACAAACAACATGAGCAACGCCACCAATACGCTGATGGCCAGCCGCGAGATATCGAAGGGTTTATCGGCGGCTTCCGAAGACATGGTGCGCTACCAGCAGCAGCGGGCGGTCGAAAATGCCGAACGGGCGGAAGCCACTTTCGTGCGCACGCGCTATTTCCTGATCGTACTGGGCGGCTCGGTCCTGCTCTTCGCCCTTTTCCTGTCCCGCTTCTTGTCCAGCAGCATCACCGTCCCTTTGAGCGAAGGCGTCGCAGTAGCGAAAAGGATAGCCGAAGGCGACCTTACGGCCCGCATAGATAACCCTTCGACCGACGAGACCGGGCAACTGCTTCAGGCAATGTCGAATATGGTGGGGAACCTGCGGCGGATCATCGGCGAAGTAAAGACCGCGGCGGGCAACATCGCCTCCGCAAGCCAGCAGCTTAACGCAAGCTCGGAGCTTATGTCGAAAGGCGCGGGCGACCAGGCGACCAGGAGCACCCAGGTTGCAACTGCATCCGTCGAGATGTCACAGACAGTGCTCGACATCGCCCGGAACGCTTCATCGATAGAGACCTCGGCCACGGGCACGGCCGGAATGGCGAGGGACGGCGAAGGCGTAGTGGAAAGGTCCGTAGAGAAAATCAGGGCCATTGCGAAGACCCTCGGCGAATCGGCGGAGCTGATAAAACTCCTCGGCGAGCGGTCTAACCAGATAGGCGCAATTATAAATGTAATCAACGAGATAGCGGACCAGACGAACCTGCTCGCCCTTAACGCGGCGATCGAGGCGGCCCGCGCGGGAGACGCGGGGAGGGGTTTTGCGGTGGTCGCCGACGAAGTGAGGAAGCTCGCGGAGAGAACGGGCAACTCCACGTCAGAGATAGGCGGCATGATAAACGCCATCCAGGCGGAGGTTCGCAGGGCCGTCCTTTCCATGGACAACATCACGAAGGAAGTCAACGTGGGCGTCGACCTCTCGAACGAGGCGGGCGGGGTCCTGCGCGATATCGTGGCAGCCGTCGAGCAGCTTCACCTTATGGTGCAGCAGATCGCCTCGGCTACCGAAGAGATGACGACCAGCTCCGACGAGATCCACAAGGACATCGAAGGCATCGCATCCGTGTCGCGCGACGCGTCGGCCAGCTCGGAACAGATAGCGCAGGCAAGCCAGGAGCTTGCGAACCTGTCATTGGGACTTGAAAAGGTTGTGAGCGGGTTTACGGTTTAGGGACCTTCCGGCTTCTTGTCGAGGTCCTGCAAGGCTGCGTCGGACAGCTTTTTGACGACATCACTAGAGGCGCTTCTGTTCACTTCAGAATATAGGCGCCTTGCTTCTTCTTTCGAACCCTTCAGCAAGGCAATCCTGGCGAGGTAGAGCCTGGAGATATCCCGCACGCCTGCCGGGCCGGCCTTGGCCGCCTCCTGGAAGGTGCGTTCCGTTCGGGCAAGCGCGTCGCCCTGCGGGTTGCCCACGTATTCCTGGTAGCTTCTGATCCCCTGTGCCAGAAGGAATTGCGCCTTTTCGTCCCTGGCGGACCGATAGTAGCCGTAGCCCCACCCTGCGCCGCCGACAATGACGGCGATGATCGCGATAGCGATGCAGCGGTTCCTGTTCTCGCGGACCCAGTCTATCGTGTCGGTGAAGAAAGACTGGATTGGATCGGGCCTTCTGATCTCGTCGCGGACGTTCTTTTTAACTTTCATCGGCATGCCAGTATTCCAACACAGGCGGTTCTAAATGTCAACGCCGTCTCGCTGCGCTGAAAAAAAGGCTAAACCATTGCTTTGTGCGGCTGGACTCGCACCCGAGAAAACGACGCGAAAGGCGCGGAAAGATCCCGCCCCCCTACCTCCCGGCGGCGGCCCGCGCCGCTGCCAGATATACTCTGACCCGGCGCATGTTGGGCTCATCCAGGATGCTCGCCAGTCTCCTTTCGCTCAATGACGCCAGGGCATTAATATTGTCGATCCCATGATCGTCCAGCTTCTGAACATTCGCCAGTCCCAAGCCCTTAAGGTGCATCATGGCCAGCTCTTCCCGCTGGTCTTTGTCGAGCATTTCCGGATCAATACCATAGCTCGTCTCCACCCCCTTTGCTTCCAGCCGGTCCCGCGTTGCCTCGTCGATAAAGAACAGCTCGCTGACCGGGGCGGTATAGGAGAAAACCGTGTAGCGGTCGATCAGGAAGAACGTGCCGAAGGCAAGGACAAGGGCTAAAAGGCAGGCCATTAATTGCTGCCTGCCTGGTCGGATGCCCTGGAGCAGGGTCACGCAGGCCATCGTCTCGATGCCGAAGGCCGCAAAGCCGACATAACCCAGGGCGGGCATTTCGAAGAGTTTCACGCTCTCGAAGAATGGGACCGTATAGACCCACTTGGTGACGGACCAGTAATTCCAGAATTCCCACAGCACGCCGCAGGCAAGGCCCGCCAGCACGGCCGCGAGCATCGGCTTCAGGCGGCCCTCTTCCAGGTCGCGCAGGAAAGAGGCGCGTCGTGCGCGGTAGTTTATGCCGTCCGCCACAAGGGCGAAAAAGCCCCAGGCAAGGCCGAAAAAGTACGTGGGGAACACCAGGCAGAGGACAAGCAACAGGAGGCCGAAAGGCATTTCATAACGGCCCCGGCGCCCGGCTGCAAGCGGTGTGCACTTTGCCTCGGGGAGGATGCGCAGGAAAAGCTCGTTCGTCAGGTAGACAGCCGGGATGACCGTGCCGAACGCCAGGAAGTACCCGCCGAACCGGACGACGGGGTACGGCGTCACGTTGATGTAGAACCAGTTTTGCAGCCGCAGGTTGAGAAGCTCGAAGAGGCACCAGAAGCCCGCTGAAAATACGGCGAGCCGGAACAGCCTGCTGCCCGGTACGCGCCTGCTACCGTCTCTTAAAGCCCAGTATCGCGTAGATAAGGACTATGTACGACCACCAGGCTACCAGGTAAAACTGGTACATCACCGGCTCGATCTTTTTTATCAGCGTGTAGTAGCCCAGGAATTGAAACAGGATGGCAAAAACGACCAGAAGCGTGGAAACGCTTTTAGCTTTCAGCATTCACGCCCCCGAAGGCGCACCCGGACATCGGGACCTACGGGGTCGACGGCTACCGGTGGTTACTCGCAGACCTCGGCGGCTCCTGGTCCGTCGCCTCTGTAAAATCGTCCGATTGCGGCGGCGCCATGACCCTGACCGCCCCCATATAGTGTCTCTCGAAATAACCGCCGCCGAGATGATCGACTTTTACGCCTCTTTTGAAGACGGAAGAAGCGTGTATGAACGTGCCCTCGCCGATATAGATGCCCACGTGGCTCGGGTAGCGGGCCAGGTTCTTGGTCCTGAAGAAGACAAGGTCGCCGGTGGCCAGCTCGTCCTTCTCCACTCTTGTGCCGGTGCAGTACTGTTCCTTCGCGCTGCGCGGCAGTTGGACCTCGAAGATCTCATACATTTTTTTGACAAAGGCCGAGCAATCGAGCCCCCTCACGCTGTCTCCGCCGTATCTGTAAGGCGCGCCTGCGAAGCTCTTCGCCACCTTAACCAGGATACCGCGCTCCTCCTCGCTCTTCCAGGGCTTGAGCGGCTTGTTGCTGAAAGCGATCGGGACCTCTGCATCGTCGTCAGCGGCCTTCGGGATGAATACGGTCGTTCCGGGTTTCAGGCGCTTTCTGGCGAGCTTGTTGAGGTCGATGATATCCTGTTTGTCTACGCTGAACCGGCTCGCGAGCTTATCGAAAGTGTCGCCCTTCCTGGTCTGGTATTCTATGTATTCGTTCTCGTCTTCCCCTGCGGCGGGCTGAACAGCCGGGATTGTCCGGGGAGCGGCTTGCTTTACGGGCTCTTTCGCCTTTACGGTCTTTACAGGCGCGTTTCGGTCCGCCTTCCAGCGGCCCGAGGCGCCGCGGCTGTGCTTCGCCCTGGCAGACCTGTACTTGTTAGCCGTACCATGCTTCTTTGAAGTCTTTCGATGTTGATCCCCCGACCAGTCCCTGTTATTCCGGACGGCCGGATAACCCTGCGAAGAAAAAATGACCAGAACAAAAAGCGTAAAAAAGGAGACTAAAAATGTTCTTCTCATTATCCGCCTCTTACCCGGAGTTCCTTTTTTATCAGAAGCGGAAAAATCAGTCAAGCACTTTTTTACGAACAGAATGAGACTTGAAAGGCAAGTCTGCGACTTTCATAAGGAAATATTTTTTGAGCAGGCGCGCGCCTAAACGACGCAGCCCCACCCGGCGGCCTTATTGACCGGAAGACCGGTTTCGGCTATAATAAAGGGCCTTTAGAGGAGGGCCGACCTTGAGAAACGTGTATTGCGGCGTGCTCACAGCAGCCGATGCGGGAAAGACTGTCGAGCTTGCGGGATGGGTCTACAGAAGGCGCGACCATGGCGGCCTGATCTTCTTCGACCTGCGTGACGTGACGGGTATCGTCCAGGTGGTCTTCTCGCCTGCGATAGCACCCTCCGCCCACGCACAAGCACATGAGATCAAACCGGAATACGTCGTCACCATCAAGGGGACGGTCTCGCCGAGGCCCGAAGGCACGGAGAACCCGAACATCCCCACCGGGCAGATCGAGGTGCTCGTCTCATCCTTCTCAGTCCTGAACACGTGCAAGCCCCTGCCCTTCCAGCTCGACGAGCCGGCAGGCGACGAGGAAGCGCCGAACGAGTCGCTGAGGCTGAAGTACCGCTACCTGGATATGCGCAGGCCGCAGGTGCAGGAGCGTTTTCTTGCGCGCAGCAGGGCCTCCCAGGCGATACGCAACTACCTGACCACAGAGGGGTTTTACGAGATAGAGACGCCGTTCCTCACCAAAAGCACACCCGAAGGCGCGAGGGACTTCATCGTGCCGTCGAGGCTGAACATAGGGCAGTTCTATGCCCTGCCCCAGTCGCCGCAGCTCTTCAAACAGATATTGATGGTGGCCGGGTTCGACAAGTACTTTCAGATAGTCCGCTGCTTCCGTGACGAGGACCTGCGGGCGGACAGGCAGCCCGAATTCACCCAGCTCGACCTGGAGATGAGCTTCGTCGACGTGGACGACGTAATAGCGGTGAGCGAAGGCATAATGGCTGTCCTTTATGAATCCATAAAGAAAACGCCGCTTTCCGGCCCATTCCAGCGAATGGACTTCAGCGAGGCCATGGAGCGCTACGGGACGGACAAGCCTGATTTGCGGTTCGAGCTTCCCATGGAAGACCTGACGCCGCACTTTTCGTCCACGCAGTTCGGTGTCTTCAAAAAGACGGTCGACGCCGGCGGGGCCATAAAGGGCATCGCCCTGAAAGGCAGGCAGCTTTCGCGCAAAGACCTCGATACGGCCGTCGATACGGCCAAGTCCCTCGGGTCCGGCGGCCTCATCTGGATGCGTAAAGACGAAGGCAAGCTCGTCTCGCCCATCGTAAAATACCTCACCGAAAACGAGACGCAGGCAATAGACGCGGCCTTCGCCCTCGAAAACGGGGACGTTGTCTTCATAATGGCCGACGCACGCGCCAGGGTCAACGAAATGATGGGGCGGTTCCGCTTGTATCTCGGCGAACGGTACGACCTTATCAGGAAAGACGAGGACCGCTTCCTGTGGGTCGTCGATTTCCCGCTCTTCGAATACAGCGAGGAGGAAAAGAGGTACGTTGCCCGGCACCACCCGTTCACGTCGCCTAAAGGACGCGTCTCGGATTTCTCCGGCGATTACGACACGATGCGGGCAAGGGCCTATGACCTCGTTCTGAACGGAGTAGAGATAGGCGGCGGCAGCATCAGGATACACGAGAAAGACGAGCAGATGGCGATGTTCAGGCTCCTCAACATCAAAGAAGAGGAGGCGGTCGTGCAGTTCGGTTTCCTCCTCGAGGCCCTCGAAATGGGCGCGCCTCCGCACGGCGGCATAGCCTTCGGCGTGGACCGCATACTCATGATGCTGCTCCACGTGGAAAGCATAAGAGACGTGATCCCCTTCCCTAAGACGCAGAAAGGCGCCTGTCTGCTGTCGGGTGCGCCCGCGCCCGTTAAGCCGAGGCAGCTTGCCGAGCTGCGCCTGCGGATCACTAAGGAGTAGAGACCAGCATTGCCTAACAAAAAGAAGAAAGGCTTCATTTTCAAAAACATCGTAAAGAGCAGCCAGTTCCCCCTGGTGGATGAAGAGAAACCGGAGCTGTTCAAGGGGGTCTTTCCGTACTCGGAGATGGTGCGGGTCAATTTCGACCACAAGATAGAGTTGATCGACCCGCCCGAAGAGATCTTTATAACGGACACTACCTTCAGGGACGGCCAGCAATCGAGGCCCCCTTTCACCGTAAAGCAGATCGAGGACCTCTTTAGCTTCCTCCACAGGCTGTCCGGGCCGAACGGCGTAATACGCCAGTCCGAGTTCTTCCTCTATACGGAAAAGGACAAGGAGGCGGTGGCCAAATGCCTTGAAAAGGGTTACCGCTACCCGGAGATTACGGGCTGGATTCGCGCCAATATAGACGATTTACAGCTTGTCCGCGATTTCGGCCTGAAGGAGACGGGCATGCTCACGAGCATATCCGACTACCACATCTTCTACAAGTTCAAGAAGACACGCTCCCAGGTGTTCAACGAATATATAAAGATGGTCGAGGCGACCCTCGAGGCAGGCATCGTACCCAGGTGCCACTTCGAGGACGTGACAAGGGCCGACATCCACGGCTTCTGCGTCCCCTTCGCACAGGCGCTCATGGCGCTCTCCGAAGAGGCGAAGATGCCCGTGAAAATTCGCCTCTGCGACACCCTGGGCGTTGGCGTCACTTACCCCGGCGCAGCCCTGCCCCGCTCCATAGGGAAGATCATCAGGGCGATGATCGACGACGCGGGCGTGCCGTCCGAGTACCTGGAGTGGCACGGGCATAACGATTTTTACAGGGGCGTCGTGGGAGCGGCGAGTGCGTGGCTGTACGGCTGCACCTTCGCGAACGGCACGCTACTGGGCATAGGGGAACGGACAGGCAATACCCCCATCGAGGCACTCCTGATGGAGTATATCTCGCTCATCGGGGACGACAACGGGGTGGACACGAGGGCGATTACCGAGGTGCGGAACTACTTCGAGAAAGAGGTGGGAATGCACATCCCGAGGAACCAGCCGTTCGTCGGCTCCGATTTCAACGCCACGTCGGCGGGCGTCCATATCGACGGCCTCGCGAAGAACGAGGAGGTCTATACATCCTTCGATACGAAGAGAATCCTCGACAGGCCGATAGCGGTAAATATAACGGACAAGTCCGGCCTTGCGGGCATAGCCCACTGGATCAACGCCCATTTCGCCCTGACCGGCCAAAACGCGATAGAGAAAAGCAACCCGGGCGTGGCGAGGATCAATAAACGCATCCTGAAGACATATGAGGAAGGCAGGGTGACGGCCATTTCCGACGAGGAGATGGAGCACATGGTCCGCATATACCTGCCCTCCGTCCTGCCTTCGGAATTCGAGGCGTTAAAGAAGCGCGCCTACGACATGGCCGCCCACCTGATAGAGCGCTGCATCGAGGAGGGCGATCTGAAGAGCATGGCGCCGGAGCGGCAGGAGCTTGTGCTCAACAAGCTCGTTTCCGATTATCCTTTCATCCAGTTTGGCTACGTAGTCAATGTCGAGGGTGTGAAAGTCACGAGGAACATCACCCAGGCCGTGGATAAAGCAAAGTACGCCAAGATCGACCTGCACGAGGACTTCTCCGGCAGGGATTGGTTCATAGAGCCGCTGAAATCGGGTAAGATATGGGTCACGGACCTCTATTCGTCGAGGATCACAGGCGCTCTTTGTATAACCGTCTCCGGCCCCATCGCAGACGAGACCGGCGAGATAGTGGGGATCCTGGGCCTGGATATTAAGTTTGAGGACTTGACCAAGGCTGAGGAGTAAGGTCAAACATCACCCCTCACCCCGCCCTCTCCCCCAGGGGGCGAGGGAATAAAAGAACGGTACGGCAACATTAAAGGCCGGTACTGTGAAGGAATTCATTAATCATGCTTGACGACATAAAGGCACGAACCGACGTCCTTGTCGAGCGTATGGCGGCGCTCCGAGGTTATCTTTGACGCCCCTTCCCTCAAGACGCGCGTAGCCGAATACGACCAGACCCTGGCCCAAAAAGATTTCTGGACGGACCAGGAGCGGGCCCAGAAGCTGCTCAAGGAGCGGGCCAGGCTCCAGGACGAGCTTTCCCGTTGGGAGGGGAAGGAGAAGGAGCTTGAGGAGATCCTTATCCTGAGCGATTTCGCCAAGGAAACTGAGGACCAGGAGGACGTCTCGGAGCTTGAGCGAAGGGTCGAGGCCTTAGACGGCGAGCTGAACAGCTACGAGATAGAGCGGATGCTGGCGGGGGAGAACGATAAAGAGAACGCCATCATCTATATAAACGCCGGGGCGGGCGGCACAGAGGCCCAGGACTGGGCGGAGATGCTCCTGCGGATGTACCTCAAGTGGTCGGAAAAGAAGGGGTTCGAGACCCAGGTGGTCGATCTTTTAGCGGGTGAAGAGGCGGGGATCAAGAATGTCACGTTCATTGTCACAGGGCCTTACGCTTACGGCTACATGAAGTGCGAGAGCGGCATCCATCGCCTGGTGCGCATCTCCCCTTTCGACGCGGCCGCCAGGAGGCACACGTCTTTCGCGTCCGTCTACGCTTACCCTGAGCTGCCTGAAGACGTCCCGGTGGAAATCAAGGAAGAAGACCTGAAGATCGATACCTTCCGGGCAAGCGGCCCCGGAGGCCAGCACGTCAACAGGACGGATTCGGCTATACGCATCACCCACCTGCCCAGCGGCATCGTCGTCCAGTGCCAGAACGAGCGTTCCCAGCACAAGAATAAGGCCATCGCCATGTCCATCCTCAAGGCCAGGCTTTACGAGCTTGAGAAGAGGAAGCAGGACGAAAAGATGAACCAATTAAACAAAGAGAAAAAGGAGATCGCCTGGGGAAGCCAGATACGCTCCTACACCCTCCACCCGTACAAGCTCATCAAAGACCACAGGACAAAACTCGAGACACACAACAATGCCGCGGAAAACGTGCTCGACGGAGACCTCGATCAGTACATCAAAGCGTGCCTTTTGTACTTGACTTTCGAGCAAAAAAGAGATTAAGTATTGGTAATGGAAGAGCTATTTGAAGATAACAAGCTGGGCGAGGCTGGAGGAGAAAATTGACATCCTCCTTAAGACGTATACAGGTGTAAGGGAGGAAAAAGCGGACCTTGCGGGCAAGGTCGCCTCCCTGGAGACAGAGAACAGGGAGCTAAAGGCACTGGTTGCCAAGATAGAGACTGAAAAAGAAATGGTCATGCAGAAGGTAAAGGGCATTCTGGACAAGATCCAGAAGATGGAAGCGTAAGCTGGTGACCGGAATGGGTCTTACCCGCCTGACAAGCTCCGACCGGGCGTCCGCCAGTCCGGACAGTGACGAGCGGCCCGAAGATGAAAGCGTGACCTTGCAGAAGGTAGAAGTAACTATACTGAACCAGGCATTCACGTTCATGTGCGACGACGAGAAGCGCATCAGGAGGATTGCCGAGCTCGTCGACCGCGAGATCAGTCAGGTAACGAAGGACTTTGGAATAGTTAATACGTTGAACTCCGTGATAATGGCCATGATGAAGATGGCCGACGATTACATCGAGATTAAGGACCGGATAGCGAGGGTCGAAGATAAAACCCTAAAACTTTTGAAAAAGGTTGAAAACGTCGAGATTCCCTGCGGTGTGCGTGATGAATGGTGACCTTAGAACCAACACCTCTTTATCGGGGGCTTATACTTGCTGTGGAGCTGCATGCCCGCCTTGTTGCGGGACGCATGAAGCAGCAGAAGGGTTCCCACTTGAAACGAGAGGTTCGAGCTCTTACCGTTTACACGGCATTCGCGGGGTCTTTTCATAGGGGTAGTACCGAGGATACGTGAGATAAACATAAATAATACGCTGATTTTTGGGAGGTTGAGTTTCAAGATCGGCCATTAACGAAAACAATATAATCCTCGTGCTGCCCCCTAAAGGAAGCTCTAAGGGGGGACCTTGAATATAATAGTCACAGTCGTAATCTGTATAGCAGGTATACTTGCAGGTTACATCGCGTCAAAATTGATCCAAAAAAAGAAGGTCGGCGAATACCAATCGGTAGGCCGGCAAATACTTGAAGAGGCTAAGAAAGAGGCCGATGTCGTCAAGCGGGAAGCCTCCATCCAGGCAAAGGATATCGTCATACAGGCACGCAACGAACTGGAACAGGAGGTAAAGGCCAAAAAGGGCGACCTGCAGAACGTGGAAAGGCGCCTCTCCCAGAAAGAATCAAACATCGACAGGAAGATGGAGACCCTCGACAAGAAGGAAGAGGACCTCGGTAAGAAGGAAAGGCACCTGGTTAACCGCGAGGGGTTCCTGGAGAACAGGATCGGCGAGGCCGAGAAGACCATAAAGGAGCAGCGGGACAAATTGGAGCAAATCGCCGGGATGAGCTCCGATGAAGCCAAGAAGGTGCTCATGCAGGCCATGGAGGACGAGGCGCGCTACGAGGCGACCAAGGTGGCCCGCAGGATAGAAGAAGAGGCGCGCGAGAGGGCGGACAAGAAGGCCAAAGAGATACTGGCCATCGCCATCCAGCGCTATGCGGGAGAGTACGTGGCCGAGGACGCGGTCTCCGTGGTCGCCCTGCCGAACGAAGAGATGAAGGGACGCATAATAGGCAGGGAGGGCCGCAACATAAGGGCCCTGGAGGCGGCTACAGGCGTCGATATCATCATCGACGACACGCCGGAGGCCGTAATCCTTTCCTGCTTCAACCCGATCAGGAGAGAAGTAGCCCGCGTTGCCATAGAGCGGCTCATCTCGGACGGCAGGATACACCCCGCCCGCATCGAGGAAATCGTCACCAAGGTCGCCGAAGAGCTGGAAGAGAAGCTGAAGACGACGGGCGAGCAGGCGGTATTCGACGCAGGCGTGCACAACGTCCACCCGGAGGTAGTCAAGCTCCTGGGCAGGCTGAAGTTCAGAAGCAGTTACTCCCAGAACGTCTACCAGCACTCGCTGGAAGTGGCCTTCATCTGCGGCATAATAGCGGCCGAGCTTAAGCTCAACGTGCAGGAAGCCAAGCGGGCCGGCCTGCTCCATGATATAGGAAAGGCCGTAGACCACGAGATAGAAGGGTCCCATTCGGCCATAGGCGCAGACCTCGCCAGGAAATACGGAGAGCCCGAGGACATCGTCCACGCCATACTGGCCCACCACGAGGAGACGGAGCCCGCCAACCTGCTGGACATAATCGTGCAGGCGGCTGACGCCCTCTCCGGCGCAAGGCCGGGGGCCCGCCGCGAGATGCTCGAATCCTACATCAAGCGGCTTGAAGAGTTGGAGCGCATCGCGTCGAGCTTTTCGGGCGTCG
This sequence comes from uncultured delta proteobacterium, assembly GCA_963810935.1. Classification (GTDB taxonomy): domain Bacteria; phylum Desulfobacterota; class Syntrophorhabdia; order Syntrophorhabdales; family WCHB1-27; genus CAWEPK01. Next base: position 314,492 of record CAWEPK010000008.1, read on the forward strand.
AGAAGTCATACGCCATTCAGGCGGGCAGGGAGATCAGGATCGTCGTGAGCAGCGACAAGATGAACGACGACGGCATCTTCCTCCTGTCGAAGGACATAGCAAAGAAGGTCGAGGCGGAGCTGTCCTATCCCGGTCAGATCAAGGTGGTCGTCATACGGGAGACAAGAGCGGTCGAGTATGCCCGATAACGTCCTGACCGTTCTCTTCCTGGGCGACGTCATCGGCAAGCCGGGGCGCTTGGCCGCCGTGCAATTCCTCAAGGATGCCCGCGCGGACTTCAAGATCATAAACGGCGAAAACATGGCCGGCGGGCTGGGCATCACCCCTGCCCTCGGCATAGAGATGATAGAGTCGGGGGTGGACGCGATAACGACAGGCAACCACGTCTGGAAGAAAAAAGAGGTCATCCCCTACCTGATGGCCGAGCAGCGCGTTATCAGACCCCTGAATTACCCTCCGGGCGCGCCCGGCTTCGGCACAACGATCGTCCGCAAAGGCGACAAAGCGATCCGCCTGGCAAATATCGAGGGCAGGACGTTCATGGGCGCCCTCGACTGCCCTTTCCGCGCTATGGACGACTTCCTGGCCGCCGCAGGCGACGGGCCGCCCATTATAGTCGATTTCCATGCCGAGGCGACCTCGGAAAAGGTCGCGATGGGCTGGTATCTAGACGGCAGGGTGGCCTGCCTCGTCGGCACGCACACGCACGTGCAGACGTCGGACAACGTCGTGCTGCCCCAGGGCACGGGTTACCTGACGGACCTCGGCATGACCGGGCCCTTCAATTCCGTCATAGGCATGGACAAAGGGGCGGTCATCGAGAGGTTCCTTACGCAGTTGCCGCAGAAATACGAGGTGGCGAAGGGCGAGGTCGAGGTGCAGGGCGCCATGATAACGATCGACGCCGTCACGAAGCGCTGCCTGAAGATAGAAAGGATCAGAGAAAGGGTGGAATAAGCGATGGACCTTGAGCGCGAGATGGAGATCATCCGGCGCGGCGCGGTTGAGCTCGTAAGCGTCGAGGAGTTGAAAAAGAAACTGACCCGTGCAAAGGCCGAGAAAAGGCCCCTGCGCGTTAAGCTAGGCATGGACCCGACCGCTCCCGACCTGCACCTCGGACACACGGTTGTACTCCAGAAATTAAAACAGTTCCAGGAGCTTGGCCACACGGCGATCTTCCTCGTCGGCGACTTCACGGGCATGATCGGCGACCCGACCGGCAGAATAGAGACGCGGCCAGTCCTCTCGCGCGAGCAGCTCATGGAGAACGCCGAGACGTACAAACGGCAGGTCTTCAAGATCCTCGACCCCGAAAAAACCGAGATACGCTTCAACAGCGAATGGATGGAGGCGATGAACGCAGCCGACATGATCAGGCTGTGCGCCAAATATACGGTCGCACGCCTGCTGGAGCGCGACGACTTCAGGAACCGCTACCAGAAAGGCCTGCCCATAAGCGTCCACGAGTTCCTCTACCCCTTCGTCCAGGGGTATGATTCCGTAGCCCTCAAAGCGGACATCGAGCTCGGCGGCTCCGACCAGATATTCAACCTACTCGTCGGCAGGGAGATCCAGAAAGGCTACGGGCTGGAGCCGCAGGCCGTACTCACAGTCCCGCTCCTCGAAGGCACCGACGGCGTCAACAAGATGAGCAAGAGCTACGGCAACTACGTGGGCATAGACGAGCCGCCGGACGTTATTTTCGGCAAGCTCATGGCCATCTCCGACGAACTCATGTTTCGCTATTACGAGCTTTTGAGCGATATATCCCTGGAAGAGCTGCAAGCCCTGAAGGAAAGCATAAAGAAAGGGACCGTCCACCCGATGGACGCCAAGATGTGCTTCGCCCGCGAGATGGCCGCCCGCTTCCACAACGCTGACGCCGCAGCGACAGCCGAAGAGGACTGGAAGAAGGTCCACAGGCAGGGGGAGATACCCGAAAACGTCGAGACTATAACGATCAATATCTCACAACAGACGGCAGCCTCAACAGACGGCGTCTGGCTCCCCGGCATCCTAAAAGACGCCGGCCTTCTCAGCTCCACGTCCGAAGCCAAGCGCACGATAGGCCAGGGCGGCGTCTACATAGCCGACGGCGGCGACTTCGCCAAAATCACCAAAGAACACCTACCCGTAGTCACGGGCAAGCCATATACCTTCAAAGTAGGCAAAAAGAAATTCAAGACGGTGGTATTCGAGAGCTGAATCGAGCCAGCCTCCGGTGCTATTGGCCCATTTCAATGAATGCCCAGTTGCACCTTGATCGCTTCCTCAACCTTGCGCATATCTTCTTCCGTCAGGACGCCTGCCCGCTTGAAAAGCCTTTCCTTGCTGACGGTCGCCAATTGGTCCGCCATCCCCTTGCTTTCTTTGCCTTCGAAGGCTACTGCCGCTTCGCTCGGGTATAGTCGGTCCACGTTGCTGGTAAGGGGAACGACCTGAACGCGGTTAAGAAACCTGTTCGAGGCATCGTTACTCACGATAACAGCCGGCCTCTTCTTCCTGATCTCTCCCCCTATCGAGGGTTCAAAATTGACCCACCAAACCTCACCGCGTTTCATGGGCTATATCCTTAAAAGTCGCTTCGGCCCATTCCATGGCCTCTTTCTCTCTTTTCTTGTCCTTCGCCATGTCGGCATAGGATGACTCCAGGTCCGGGCGGACCACGTGCGGCCGAACCAATTCCTGTATGAACCTGCTTATCTTACGCGGGCCGATTGTTCTGTTCAGACCCTCGTACACTTCCTCGTCTATGGTTATAGTCAATTTCTTCTGCACCTCGCACCTCTCTATACGTGTACTATACGTGCAGTGGGGAAAGATGTCAACAGCCAATAAGGGGTATGCCTTTATCCAGGGATAACGCAACGGACGTTGCGGGCGATGATCAGCAGCCCATGTAGAACGGCGCCTCTACTATCTCGAACTCCGACTCCCCCTCTTCCGCCTTGCGCGCAAGCACTTCAAGGAGCCTCTGAAAGCTGTATATATGCCATGGCCCGATGGACCGCACCTTCTGCTTATTCTCCCAATCCCACGCACTCACCTCGTCGAGGGTCACCCTCTTCTTCTCCCCCGTCTCTTTGTAAAGAACCGTGAGGGCTATCTCGTACCTGCCGTCTTTCTTTTCATCGCCGCTCTCCTTCTTCCTCTGCGGCCGCGGCGTCCGCGTCTCGAACACTTCGATGGAGACGTCTTCCTCTTTACTCTTTAATACCTCTTTGAAATTCGCCTGCCAGTCATACTCGGGTCTCTTCAGTACCTTGTGATCGGGCGTCTCTTCCCCGTCCTGCGGGACAATGTAGTTGTGCCTTCCCCGGTAGATAGGGCAATTCCTGCATCCGGCTTTTGAGAAAGGGCACTTGTTAACGTTTTCCGGCATCGCTGTTCCTTCGGTGGTGGAATAAATGCACTTGTATACTAATATATGCCCACCTCCAAATCAAGTGAGGGCGGACGTGCAAGCACAGCGGGAACGTCTGTGGAGCCCCGATTACTGCCGCAGCGAGCGCCGAGCGCGGCAGTAATAAAGCGAGCGAATGCGAAGCGCCGAGCAGGGAGGCTCGCCGGGCTATACCCGGTGGAGAGGGTGCTTAACCCCGATTACTGTCGGAGCGAGTGCCGAGCGCGGCAGTAATAAAGCGAGCGAATGCGAAGCGCCGAGCAGGGAGGCTCGCCGGGCTTTGCCCGGCGAGGGGGCGCTGAGCCCCAATGATAGATGCCCGTCCGTCCTGCCTTCGGGCAATGCTTCCGGCCGGACGGACGGGCCTTTTGGAGGGCTAGTTAGTGTGCCTTTTCCTGCCGCGCGCCAGACCTGCTGCGGCCGGGATTGCGACGGGGAAGAGGAAGAGCAGCGTCATCGGATATTTCACTCCGTAGACAATGGGAGTCAACGCGTACCGGGTCAAAGTGCGGAGCGCCTCGTGGCGCCTTATATGTTCAGCCACGGGCGGTGAAAGCCGGTAGTACATGTGGACGAACGCCGCGCCGATGGGGTTTGTAAGCAGGTATTTGTCCCTGAAGCCCCGCAGCACCATGACCTCGGGCGCAAGGTAGCTGCCGTAGGCCGCAGTGGCGATGAAGCACCCGCCGCCGCCGCCGCCGCCCGACCCGCTGCCGGGGTCGGCCGATGCAGAAGCCGAGCCGGGAGCCCCGCCGCTGGTGCTTATTAAGGGCATACCGTTAGCCGGGGCAGCAGAGCCGTTATTGAATGCTCCCATGTCCCATGCGCCGGACGACGGCCGAGCGTTTCCGTTGAAATCGACTGGAGCGATGCCCCACGTGTTCTGCATAATCGAGAAGACGTTGTCCGGCACGGCCGGCGGCGTTGCCGCCAGGTTAAGACCCGTACCGATGGCAGAGGAGCCGCCCCCAAGGGTAAAGTCCGCGTTCGCGGAGTTATTGAAGTTCGCGTGCCAGCCTTTGGTAGCGCTGTCGCCCGAATGGCTGTCCTGACCGCTTGCGGCTACCCAGGAAGCCAGATTGGGCGGCGATGTAGAGTAATTGTAAATGATAGTCGCGCTGCCGGATGCTATCGGCGCGATATAGTTGTATGCGAGCAGGGCCTCGGAGCCGCCGCCCTGGTCGAACCCGTTGTAGTCGCCGACGTACATGGGCGCCAGCGGGTTGCCGTTGATGCTCGGATTTCCCAGGAGCAGGTCCGCATTCCCCGTGCCGTTCTGGTTCTGATAAAAGATCGTGTTATCGCTGTAAATACGCGTCGGCCTGGTCGGTGCGTTGTCCCCGTCCTGGTTACAGAAGCTATAGATCCCATCGCCGTTGTTGAGGGCAAAAACGCAGTTGTAGAGATATACGCTTACCCCCATATAGATCCACATGCCGTCGTGATAGTTGCCATAGCTGATACAGTTTACGTAGTACTGGCGGGCATTCGGGTTACCCGCGTTGTCCGTGGCGTAATCGTCCGCGTTCGCACCGAATCCGGAATAGCTCTGTGTAGCAACGCAATTGAGATAAAGGATATTGTCCGCATAGCGTCCCGGCGGCTCGCCGACGCAGCCCGTGTCGAAACCCCTTCCGGTGATCGCCCATGCACTGCAGTTGACGTAGGCAATATTCCAGGAGTTCGTCGTCCAGAACCCCATATTGACATCCGTCCCGCCTTCCTGCGTGCCCGGCGCGTTTCCGATGTTGTGGGCGCTGCAATTCTGGTAAACGCCCTGGGTGCAGCCGAAGCTCTCGTCCCCCGTGTAAAAACCGCCGTTATTGGCACGCGAGTTTCCGTCGCATTCGACATTGTAGATGTAAAAACTACCCTGGCAATGCAGATAGAATGAATACGAGGCCGCTGAATAGACCCTCATGTTCTTGACGTTGAGGCCCTGCATCGGGTTCGATTCGGACGGGCCGTCCGCCTCGAATCCCCTGTTGGTGCTGTTCTGCACGTCGAACCCCTGCGCGCTCGCGCCGTCCAGCGTCACATAGTTCGTGTTCGTAACCTGGATCAGCGCGCTGTACTGGCCCAGGCCCGCGCCGCCGCCGTTAAAAACGACGTTGCCCGAGCCCCATGAAGCGAGCCGGGCTATTGTGATGGGGGCCGATGCGGAGCCGCCCGCGTAATGGCCGCTGTCGATGCTGAGCTGCCCTGTCAGATTGAAGCTCGCGCCCGACTTGACGTAGATCGTGTCGCCGCCGTTGATTGTCGGGAAGCTGCCGCCTGCCGGGTCCCCCGGGATGTGGGCCCAGGGCGATGCCTGGCTCGTCCCCGGATTGCTGTCGTTGCCTGTCTGGGGGTCCACGTAATATGTCGATGCAGCCGCAAGGCCCGGCAATACAAGGCACGCGAGGCCCATGCACGACATAATTACGAAGACTTTCAGACCGCTGGAAAATCTCATAGATACATCCTCCTGACTTTTTGACCGTCCGGTGTTGTTCCCTATTCGTTTCAGAGAGGTTTGTGGACGACTTGCTTTAGGCGGTTAGTTTTAATACGTATGGCCAGTACTTGTCAACAACTTTTTTACTACCGGAGGCCAACGGAGGTAGACATCGCCCTGCTGGCGGGCAAATACGGAGAAGCAGAAAACTCTCTTGGCATAGAGAGGAAGGGGCTAAGGAGAGGCGCCGGTCTCTTTTGCGGGACCGGATAGAAGATGCTGATATAAGGCCCCGTAACTACCTGGAGGCAAGCAGGATACGCACGGCCCAGCCTTTCGGCAGCCTGTAGACGTGCTCCGCCGGGACTGCCGGCCCTTCATACTCCCGCGCCTTAGCCCGGCCGGTGCGCGTATCAAGCTGCACGATGAGGCGGACCTGTTTTTTGCCGTCAAGCTCGACCTTCTCTTCCAGGACCGGAGGAAGACCAGTGCCCTCCCAGTTGATCTGGATAAACCCCGCCGAGCGCTCCCCTGTCAGGCCATCAAAGACCGGGCGGTGGATGAGCGCCTTATAAGTGCCGTGATCGCTGACACGTACCACCTCTCCCCCGGTAAGCCTCGCGGACGGGGTGACGCCGGCCGCAGAGGCAAGCTTGCGGCTGAAATAGTCATTCCCCACGAATGTGGCGATCACGATAAAGACGGCAAGGACCGCCCAGATATATCCGAGTATCGCTTTCAACCTGTTCACGCTACCCTCCTTTTTTACCCGATTATGTGCCCGGTCGCGACCAGCTTTATGACCCTGAAGACAGCATCCCTCACCATGCCCCCGCCCATGGTCGCAAGGAAGAGAAAGGCCGGGTAAAGAAAGAGAAGCCTTTGCGCGCCGCCGTGCGCACAAGGGTCCGCACCCTTCACATGGTAGGAGAGCGCGCCCCTAGGGCAGATATCGACGCACTTACCGCACTTCATGCATGTCATCCTGCTCCCGCCCGCCTCTATGCTTTCCGCGTCTATCGAAAAAGTAGGGCAATTGCGGGTGCAAAGACCGCACTTTACGCACTTCTCCCTGTCCGCCCGTATCGTGAACACACTCGCCTTGTTCGTGAAAGACTGAAAAGCTCCGAACGGGCAAAAAAGTCCGCACTGCGTGCGCCGCTTCGTCAGGAAAGGCAGTACTATGACAAGGCCCGCAAATAGCATGATAAATATGATCGTTTGTATAAGGGTCTTGAGAGAAATGACCTGCACGTACTCCGTGACGGCCTTGAAGGGGCACAGCCAGTAGCAGTACGTCGGCGACAGGGTGGCTGCGGCGGTAAGGACGACCATCAGGAGGACCGCAAACGGGAGATATCTCCAGATTCCGCCGGCAAACCGCAAGATGGGTTTCTTTAAGATGCGCGAGAAGCCGTCTTCCAGGCCGCCGAAGAAGCAGACCCACCCGCAAAAGCCGCGGCCGAGCGTGAGAGAGGCGCCGATCCAGATAATGAACATAGTGGCGGCGGAGTGGAAGCCCCCGATGATCGACGCGGGGAATATGAGCGTCCTCGTGAGGGCCGCCGGGATAAGCGTCATGGGGATAACGATGTGGCAGAAGGGCGCCTCCGCCCGCAGGATATTCGCCTCGGTCAGCGCCATCGTCCCGCGCACCTCGACCACCTGAGAAATGAAAGAGATGACGAAGGCAACGGCGTAGACTATGAAGAGCACGGCCCGGTAGCGGTCCGTCCTGCCTTTGTACACCATCAGGAAAAACAAGAGGTTGAAGAAGACGAAGGCGATCGCCACCGACGCAGCATGCGCCGCCCCGGCAGGGCCGTGCCTGCCTGCAATCGTAACGAACGTGACGACCATCATGGGCAGGGCGATTAAGAAGGCCTTAAGAGGGCTGCGGCCGGCAGGCCGGGCCTCGACGACTTGGGGAGCGAAATCGGGCCGTGCTTCGTTTTTCATAACCCCTTAATACCTCCTGCAAATATTATTAGCCCCGAGAAAAAATAATAGACGCCCATGAGCCCCGCCGCGAGCCGTCCCACCATTCTCACGGCCGGATAGACTCGAAGCAGGCCCAACAGAGGCGCAGGGATCAGAACAAGAGACGTACCTGCAAAGAACATCAGGAAAAAGAAAAGGCTGTAAGGGAGGCTGCCCTTCTCCGCCGACCCCGCCACGGCCAGCAAAAACGGCGGACACAGGCTTAAGCCCGTAGCCAGCCCGGCGCCGAAGGGCGCGAGGGCTGGAAGGCGCAGGCGGCCGGCGGCAGCCGCCAGGCGGGATGACCACCTGCACGAGACGCCGGAACACCGGCCGATATCGAAGAAGCCGTAAAGGACGAGAGCAACGGCTATCGCCATGTAGGCGAAGCCTATGACCGGCGCCCTGTAGGCGTCTTTGAGGAGCGACGCGCTGACTGCCCAGGCGGCTACCCCGAAAATAAGATATCCGGCCAGCCTCCCGCAGAGGAACCGGAGGAGCACGCCGGTACTTGCCGCCGCTCCGCCGCCGCCGGCCATGACGCAGGGCACGAGGACCGGGGCGCAATAAGCGAGGCAAATGCCGCCGTTGCTAAGACCCAGGATAAAGGCTTCCACCGCCCCCTTACCTCTCTTTTCTCGCTTCCTTCATGCGCTCCAGCACGGCGTCGCACCACTCGACGGTCATCTGTGACTGCCTGCGGCCGTAATCAAGCGTCATCTGCCAGAACAGGACGTCGTCTCCATCATTCATCGCGCGCGCCCGCCGTTCCATCTCGGGCTCAATTTCCTTTTTGTATTTATCGAGGAGGCGCTCGTGGAACGCCCTTGCCCTGGCGATGTGCTCCAGGAAACGCTTACGGGGAAGGCGGGCCCCGAAGAAGACCTTAACAAACATGGGCGAGCGCGGGGCCGGCGCCTGGGGGGCTTCAGCCAGCCAGCGCTCGAACTCTTCTTCCCCAGATTCGTTTATGCGGTATACCTTGCGGCTCGGCTTGCCGTCCTGGTGCTCGACGGTCGATTCGATCCAGCCTTCCGCCTCCATCTTTCCAAGCGTCCGGTAGATTTGCGGCAGCGTGGCGTTCCAGAAGAAGTAGATCGACTTATTGAACGCCGCCTTAAGGTCGTAGCCCGTTGCGGGACCGTACTGGATGAGGCCGAGAAGCGCGTGAGGCAGGGACATGATCGCTCCTTAGATGCGTTGTACTATATGTGTCTATGCACATAGTAATGCAGACATATATGGCATGTCAATACATTTTTTATTTTTTTTCGATTTAATGAGTGCTGACGATTACTACGCCTTTTGTTTTGTTTTTACTCGTTTTCCGAGACCCTGTGAGAGCCGCTGCAAGGCGCGGGATTGGTCCGCCGGGTCCAGGTGGACGTCGAGGATGCAGAAACACTCCGTGCACTTTCCCGCTTCCCTCAAAGCTGCCTCTAACTGGTCCTCGGTTGTGACGTCGAACCCCCTGCCCGCCCCCAGAATGTCCGGGATGCGGCTGTAATTCCAGAGCGGAATATCGTTGAATGCGCCGTCGAGCATGGGGCGCTCCGTCCCGTAGCCGCAATTGTTCAGGACAATGACGATCGGGTTGAGCTTGAACCTGGCTATCGTGCCCAGCTCCATCCCCGTCATTTGGAAAGCGCCGTCGCCGACAAGCACCAGCGGGCGCAGCTCCGGCCGGGCCATCTGCACACCAAGGCTCGCAGGCACGGCGAAACCGAGAGAGGTGTAGTACGCCGGTGCAAGGAATTCGGTTTCGCTATGGATCGTCATATCGGCCGCTGCGAACATGGCGTCACCGGGGTCCGCTATAACGACCGTATTGTCGCTCAGAAATGCGTTCAACCTCTGAAAGAGGTACTGAACTGTCACCTGCCTCCCCGGAACCGCGGCCCGGCGCTCAAGCGCGGGTGGGTGGGGTATCTCCACCGCCTCCCTCCGGCGGATATCGGCCTTGAGAAGACCGGATACGAAGTCCTTCACCGTAACGTCCTCGTACCCGTGATAGCGCACGAGCAGCTTCTCGGTGCTGGCGTAAATGGAGCGCGCCTGTTCCAGGCGGGCCGTGAAAGCCCCCAGGTCGATATCGGTCAGCAGGGCCCCCAGCAGGATAAGGCAATCGCTCGACTCGACGTACTTGCGCACGTCCCTGCGCCCCACGGCCCCCTCGTACAGCCCGATGTAGCGCGGGTGGTTTTCGCGGATTACCGACTTGGAAAGGAGCGTTGAGGCCACAGGGATATTCGTCTTCTCGACGAGCTGCAAAAGGGCATCCTGAAGCTCGAACCTGTGCAACTCCACCCCCGCTATGATGAGCGGCTGCTTAGCGGCATTTATGATGGCGACCGCTTCTTCCAGCGCCTCGCCGAGTGCCTCTCCTTTGGACGGCCTTACCGCCTCGCGCCGCTGCCTGTACGGCTCAACCCGGGCTGACAGCATGTCGCGCGGCAGCTCTATATAGACAGGCCTTTTGTGCCTCGCCGCCTCGGATAGTACGCGGTCGATCTCGCGGCAGGCTGTCTGGGCGTCGTCGATCACGGTGGAGGCCACGGTGATCTGCTCGAATATCTTGAGCTGCGTATCGAAGTCCTTGACTCTGTGATGCAGCAGGGCCGTTTTTACGCGCTCGTTCTTCCCCGGTGCTCCGCTGATCACGACGACCGGCGACTTTTCGGCAAACGCCTGAGCCGTCGTGTTGGCCACTTTCAGGCCCCCCACGCAATAGGTGACGCAAGCCGCGCCCATGCCGCTGACCCTGGCGTAAGCGTCTGCGGCAAAACCGGCGCTCTGCTCGTCGCACGTGTTTATCAGCTTCAGATCGCTCCCTTCGAGGTCGTGGAAAAAACCGAGCACGTAATCGCCCGGCACGCCGAAGATATGGCGCACACCGCGCGCCTGTAGCTGCTGGATGAGATAGCTGCTCACCGTATGGGGGACTGCCATGTTCGCCCTCCGTGAATTGTCGGCCTCCCTCTATTCTCCTGCTATTTCTGATCGTCTGCAAGCCAAAAAACCCGGAGCCTCTCTTTTGACGTGGAAGCACCGCCCCGAAACGCCGTATCAGGCCGCCCTTCTTGCATTGTTCCGCCCCGATGGTGTATATTTTGCCCTGTTTTCGGCGCACAAGCCGCGAGGAAGTATGCTTCTTTCCGACATCGATAAAGAAATAGCTTCGCTCAAAAAGAAAGGGCGTTACCGGTACCTACGGCCGTTATCGACGGCCCAGGACGCGCTCATCTCCATTGACGGGAAGCAGCTCATCAATTTCGCCTCCAATAATTACCTGGGCCTGGCCAACCACCCGGAGGTCGTCGGAGCCCTCACGGCCGCAGCCGCGCGCTACGGCGTGGGCTCGGGTGCGTCGCGCCTGATCTGCGGCCACATGGACGTCCACGCGGAGCTGGAGGCGGCCTTAGCCCGGATGAAAGGCACGGAGGCCTGCCTGACCTTCAGCTCCGGGTACCTCGCCAACATGGGTATCCTTGCAACCCTCGGCGGACCGGGCGCTGTAGTCTTTTCCGACGAGCTGAACCACTCTTCCATCATCGACGGCTGCCGCCTGTCCAGAAGCCGGGTGCAGATTTACCGCCACGCGGATGCAGACCACCTGGAATCGCTGCTGCGCACATCGAAGGCGCGGCGCAAGATCATCGTGACCGACAGCGTCTTCAGCATGGACGGCGACGTAGCCCCCCTGCCCGACTTTGTCTCCCTGAAAAGCAGGTACGGCGCGGTCCTCGTCGTTGATGACGCCCACGCGGTCGGCGTGCTCCCTCCGCGCGGCCGGGGCTCTGCCGAATATTTCGGCCTGCCGCACGATGCGATAGACGTGCAGATGGGCACACTCTCGAAGGCCCTCGGCACGTACGGCGCCTACATCTGCGCATCGGAGAAGATAATCGATTATTTTGTCAATACGTGCCGGACGTTTATTTACAACACGGGCCTGCCGCCCGCGCTGGCGGGGGCGGCGATAAAGGCGGTTGAAATGCTGTGCGCCGGGACGGACCTGCCCGGCAGGCTCTGGAAGAACCAGGAGCTTTTCGCCGCCGGGATGTCTGCGCGCGGACGCCGGATAACGAGCCCGAGCGCCATCATACCGCTGGTCACGGGCGGCGACAAGGAGACTATGGCCATATCCGCGGCCCTTTACGACAGGGGGCTTTTCGTCCACGGCATACGGCCGCCTTCCGTCCCCGAAGGGAGCGGACGCCTGCGGCTCACCCTCATGGCAACTCACACGCCGGAGATGGTGCGCACGGCAGCCGAATGCATCGACGAGCTTTTCAAGGAGGCAGGCATTGGATCGCACTGAAGAGCTGCAGCGCCTCGATAAATCCGCCGTCTGGCACCCATTCACGCAGATGGCCGACTGGGAAAAGGAGGCGCCCCTCGTCATCGAGTCCGGCGAGGGCAATTATCTCATCGACACAAAGGGGCAGCGCTATTTCGACGGAGTTTCTTCGCTGTGGGTCAATCTCTTCGGCCACCGCAGGAAGGAGATCGACGACGCAGTCCGGGCGCAGCTTGACCGCGTCGCCCATTCGACGTTCCTGGGCCTCTCGCACGTCCCCGCGATAGAGCTTGCCGGAAAGCTCGTCGCCCTCGTGCCGCCCGGCCTCTCCAGGGTCTTCTATTCGGACAACGGCTCGACCGCGATGGAGATCTGCATCAAGATGGCGTACCAGTACTGGCAGCTCAGGGAAGGGACCGCGGCCAAGAAAGAATTCCTGACCCATACGGAGGCCTATCACGGCGATACAATCGGGGCCGTGTCGGCGGGCGGCATCGACCTGTTCCACAAGATTTTCCGGCCCCTCCTTTTTACGACGCACCGCATCCCTACCCCGCACTGCTACCGCTGCCCATACGGCCTTGAGCGGCCGTCGTGCGCGATGGCATGCGCGGACAGGATGGAGGAGACAGTGCGCGGACTTGCGGACAGGCTCGCGGCCTTCATCGCCGAACCGCTGGTACAGGGTGCGGCAGGGATGCTCATGATGCCCGAGGGCTACCTTGGCCGCCTGCGCAAAGTGACTGCCGAATGCGGCGTCCTTCTCATCTGCGATGAGGTGGCTACGGGCTTCGGCAGGACGGGGACGCTTTTCGCCTGCAATCAGGAAGGCGTCTCTCCCGACCTGATGTCCGTAGCGAAAGGTCTCACCGGCGGCTACCTGCCGCTTGCCGCCACCTTCGCAACCGAAGAAATCTATGCAACCTTCCTCGGGCGCTACGAGGAATTCAAGGCGTTTTTCCACGGCCATTCATATACTGCAAACCCGCTCGCCTGCGCAGCCGCGCTCGCCACGCTCTCCATCTTCGAGGGTGAGCCGGTCATTGAGCGCGTTAGCAGCCTCGCCAGCACTATGGCCCGAGAGTTGTCCGCCTTGCGCGACCTCCCGCACGTCGGAGACATCCGTCAAAAAGGGCTGATGGCAGGCATCGAAATTGTCGCGGACAAAAAAACGAAAGAGCCTTATCCGCCCGAAAAGAAGATCGGCCAGCGCATTGTCAGCAAGGTGCGCGAGAAAGGCGTGATCCTCCGCCCCCTGGGCGACATCATTGTCTTCATGCCGCCCCTTTCCTCGACCGAAACAGAGATCGAGCACCTCGTCCGCTCCGCCGCCTGTGCCATGGACGCCGTCCTGAAAGAAGAGGCAGCCAATGGATAGGCGGACCGACGGCCGCATAGCCGGGATATTCGTCTCGGGCACGGACACGGAAGTCGGCAAGACGTATGTGACCTGCCTGCTCTGCAAGCGGCTGCGCGAGGAAGGGAGAATCATCCGGCCCTTCAAGCCCGTGGAATCGGGCTGCGAGAAAGACCGAAACGGAAGGCTAATCCCCGCCGATGCAACCGCGCTACGCGATGTTGCGGCCCCGGGTCTTGCCGTGGAAGACGTCTGCCTTTACAGGCTGGTTGCGCCCGTCTCGCCCCACCTGGCTGCCAGAATGGAAGGCGTCGAGATCGACACGGAGAAAATCAAACGCGCGATACATGCGGGCGAGCGGGGGGCTGACCTGGTGATAGTAGAGGGCGCGGGCGGCATAACCGTGGAGCTGCGCGAGGGCTATTCCTTCGCCCAACTGGCGGCGGATCTGGGCTACCCGGCACTGCTCGTAGCAGAGAACCGCCTGGGCATACTCAACCAGGTGGCGCTCAATGTACACTACCTGGCGCAGCGGGGTGTTCCGCTGCTCGGCGTGATACTGAATGACCGCACGGCGGATGTATCACCAGCGGCGCAGACGAATGCAGCGGAGTTACAACGTGTGTGTGGGGAGGCGTACCTCGGACGCGTTAGCCACTCAGCCACAACAATTCCCGACGAAGTCTATCGTTCTTTCGTCTCCCTGATATCTTCATCGGCCTATTAACCGACCCGGCAGGATACATTTCCCCCCTACCGCCTCCAAATGTTGACAACGCAGCAATAAGGTACTATTTTCCGCACATAATCTTTTTATATTGAGGGGTAAAATGTCAAAATTAAAGCCAAATGATATCAAGGAGGAGGTTAAGCAAGTCTTGAAGGGAGCGCCTATCAATGACCGAGGTCGAGGTCGTTCCTTTCAAACTGCCTACCAAATACTTCTGCGATTACCAGAAAAGTTGAGAAACCAACTTATAGAAGAACGGGGGAAACGAGAATCTGGGGAACGCAAGCACTACACCGCAGCAACTGTCGTCGCCCAAGCTGCGACGATGCTGGGACCTGCTGAGGTCGACACCGAGTTTCTTGACAGATATTCTCTCAGCATAAAGTTGGAGGGCGCATTGGACGAGGAGATTGAGCCGGGCAGTCAGAATGTCGGGCTATATCGGCTAAGAATGTAATGAGATTTCCTTGATAGCGGGCGCTCAGACATAGATCAAATCTTTCTTGATAAGTTTTCGATGCCGGGTATTTATAGCACGCGAGGAGACGACTTCCGTGCGCAGACCAAGGTGCTTTTCAATTCTGTCGGCAAGGGTCACAAAGTCCAAACCGATGGACGGATCGACTTCAACGAGTACATCTACGTCGCTGTCTTTGCGCTGTTCCATGCGGGCGTATGATCCGAAAAGGCCTATTCTGCGGACTTTAAACTCTTTCTGCAACTCCGGCTTTGCATCAGCCAGAATCTTCAGGACTTCTTCGCGGCTCTTCACGTCAAACCTCTATATCGGCTCCAGGTAGAGTTCTATAGCTTCTCTTATGTTCCTAATCGCATCTTCCATGTCGTCGCCTTCGCTCAGGCAGCCCGGCAAAGCGGGAACGGATGCGACGTATCCGCCTTCTTCGCTGGGCTCCAGTACGATTTCCAATTGCATAGCCCACCTCTGTCAGAAGTATATACCATTTGCAGATTAGGATGATAAGGATTATGGCTCGCTTACGGCCTTGCTTCGGCCGGGGTAGTTTCGATGGATTTTCCGTTGTTTTTCGACGGCGCCCGACGAGGCTGTACAGTTGGAGTACGCCGAGGAGGCGCGCCGAGAAAACGGCGGAAAAGGCGCGAAAGGACCCCGGCCGCGTGACCACCGGGGCCGCGCCGCCTAACGCTCACCTATACTACACTCGCAATAGCTTCCTGTATTTCCGGATACCGAAATGCGAAGCCGCTGCTGATCAGGCGGCGCGGAATGACCCTTTGCCCCTTTAATACCACCGAACCGAATTCTCCCAGAATCAGGCGGACCATGAAGGCCGGGGCCGGCAGGAAGGATGGGCGGTGAAGCGCCTTGCCCAATGCCCGCGCAAGGTCCCTGTTCCTTACGGGGTTCGGCGCGCAAAGGTTCACCGGTCCGGTAATTTCGGGATGAAGGAGGAGAAAAGCAAACGCCTCCGTCAAATCATGCATATGTATCCACGAGAACCATTGGCGCCCGCTGCCTATCGGCCCGCCGACGAACTTCCTGAAAAGGGGTATCATCTGGCCGATCGCCCCGCCTTTCGGGCCGAGAACGATACCGAACCGGGTTGTCACTACCCTCGCCCCCTTCTCGCGCGCTTTTAGAGCTTCCGCCTCCCAGTCGACTGCCAGTGTAGCGAGAAAGTCGTCTCCAGGCGGCGACTCCTCGGTCAGTACCTCGTCTTCGTGGAAACCGTAGTATCCCACGGCCGACGTGCTGAACAGGGTAAAAGGCTTTTCGGCCGGGATACCTTCCACCAGATGTCTCGTCGTCGCGAGCCTGCTCTCTCTTATCAGTTTCTTCTGCTCAGGCGTCCACTTCGTAAATATGGACGCCCCGGCAAGGTTGACGGCCGCATCGTGCCTGCCGACGACCTCCTGCCAGGGTCCGCGTCGGGTCGGGTCGGCCTCAACGAAGACCAATCCGGGCAAATCCGCTCTGCCCCGCTCGCCGGGACGTTCCAACACAGTTACCGTATGGCCGTCCTTCGCGAAGCGGGCGGCAAGGCTTGTGCCGACAAAACCCGTTCCCCCGGTCATCAGGATTTTCATGGATTGCCCTTCCTGTCTGTAATCGTTACCTTTCATATAATCACTTTTTCTGTCGCGGAGAAGACGGAGGCTGCCTCACTATGCGAAAGGTTATCGTCAACGACACGATGCAGCGCAATTACACATACGTCCTGAGCGAACCGGAAGGCAAGAACTTCCATCCCGGTTTCACGCCCGATTTGACGCCCGGCGAGATCCTGCGGCTTGGCGTTTTCGGCGGCAAATATATGACCGACTGCCGGAAAGAATTCCCGGAGGCATGGTTCAAGAGCGCTAAGTTGTGTCATGAGCGCCACGACCCGGTATTGAACTTCTTCGGGGTGAACGCTTCATTGCCACTTTCCGAATGGAGGAAGCGGGGGTGGATCTATCACGAGGACCCGAGGGGCTGGTTCCAGTGGTATTGCAGGTACTACATTGGACGAAGATGCACCGATGACGCACGTCAGATCAGGCGGTGGAGGGCGATCAAAAGACACATAAGTCAGATCGTCCGTAATTGCCGCCCCGGCGACCTCGGCTGCCGCAAGAGGCAGAGACAGGCTGTCCTTCATTGGGCCTACGACAGCCGGAAAATATAAGAATCTTCAGACGCCACGCGTTCGAGCCGGCCGCAAGCCCCCTTGTTTCTGCGCCGATCGTAGGGTAAAATAGGCGGACGGAAGGCAAGGGAGATATGGGCAAGAACATCGTAGAGAAAGTATTTCAGGCACATTTGAAAGACGGTGCATATGTGCCCGGCCAGACCATAGGCATAGCAATCGATCAAACCCTCACCCAGGACGCGACCGGCACTATGACCTATCTGCAATTCGAGGCGCTCGGGGTGGACCGCGTCCGCACCGCCCTCTCCGTCAATTACGTAGACCACAACACGCTCCAGGTCGGCTTCGAGAACTCGGACGACCACCTATACCTGGAAAGCGTTTGCGCCCGGTTCGGGGTCGTCTACTCGCGGGCTGGCAACGGCATTTGCCACCAGGTCCACCTGGAGCGCTTCGGCAAGCCGGGCACCACGCTCCTCGGCGCAGACAGCCACACGACGACGGGCGGGGGCATCGGCCAAGTCGCAATCGGCGCAGGTGGGCTCGACGTGGCGCTCGCCATGGCGGGCAGCCCATTCTATTTGACGTGCCCAAAAGTCTGCCTTGTCAGGCTTTCCGGCAGCCTCCCTGACTGGGTGACGGCAAAAGATATCGTGCTCAAGGTGCTCTCCATCATCACGACGACAGGTAACGTAGGCGTGGTCCTCGAATACGGAGGGCCGGGCGTAGCGGGCCTTTCCGTGCCCCAGCGCGCGACGGTAGCGAACATGGGCGCGGAGACGGGCGTCACCACGTCCGTCTTCCCTTCAGACGAAGTGACGCGGGCCTTTCTGAAAGCCCAGGGCCGCGAAGCCGACTGGCAGCCCCTCGCGCCGGACGCTGACGCCCGGTACGACAGCGTCATCGACATCGATCTGTCCGCGCTTGAGCCGCTCGTCAGCCTGCCCCACAGCCCCGGCAACGTAGCCAGGATATCGGACGTCGGCCCCATGCCCGTCGATCAGGTCTGCATCGGGTCGTGCACCAATTCTTCTTACCATGACCTTATGGTCGCCGCCGCAATCCTCAAAGGGCGCAGGGTCCACCCACGCGTCAGCCTCGGCATCGCGCCGGGCTCCCGCCAGGTTCTCCGGATGCTCGTGCGGGACGGTGGACTGGCCGACCTGATAGCTGCGGGCGGACGCCTCATGGAATCTGCCTGCGGCTTCTGCGTGGGCAATCACTTCTCGCCCAGGAGCATGGGTGTCTCCGTGAGGACGTCGAACCGCAACTTCGAGGGGCGCTCCGGCACCAAGGACGCAAAGGTCTACCTGGCAAGCCCGGAGGCAGCAGCAGTCGCAGCGGTAACGGGGCAGCTCGCCGATCCGCGGGCCTTCGGCATGCCATACCCGAAGATCGCGGAGCCGGAAACCTACCTGATCGACGATTCCATGTTCGTATTCCCTACGCCGGAGATGGCGGATACGCCCATCGTGCGCGGGCCGAACATAGGCGAGCCGCCGAAGAACGGCGCAATGCCTCCCGACCTGGACGGCGTGGCAGTGATAAAAGTGGGCGACCGCATCACAACGGACCACATCATGCCTGCCGGAGAACGGCTGAAGTTCCGCTCGAACGTCCCGAAGTACGCCCGCTATGTCTTCGAGAACATCGACCCCGGCTTTGCCGGCACCTGTATGGAGAACAAGGCCCGCGGAGTGCACAACGTGATCGTGGCGGGCGACTCCTACGGGCAAGGGTCGAGCCGCGAGCACGCGGCGCTTTGCCCCATGTACCTGGGCGTCAAGGCGGTCATAGCAAAGTCGTTCGAGCGCATCCACGCTGCAAACCTTGTGAACTTCGGCATAATACCGATGGTCTTCGCCGACGCGGCAGATTACGATAAAGTGCAGGCGGGCGACCGGCTTACGGCCCCCGGCTGGCGCGATGCAGTCGCGAAAGGTGCGCCGGTCATCGTGCGGAATGGGCGCACGGGCGAGACGTTCGCCTGCATCTGCCAGATCTCCGAAAAACAACGCGCCATCGTCGCTGCGGGCGGCCTGCTCAATTACGTATCGGCCAGCAGAGACGCGGGAGACCCTGCATATGTCGAAGATTAAGGTAAAGACCCCGATAGTCGAAATGGACGGCGACGAGATGACGCGCGTCATCTGGGGCCTCGTCAAAGAGCGCCTGATCCTGCCGTTCTTCGACATCCCCCTCGAATATTACGACCTCGGCATGAAAGTGCGCGACGCCACGGACGACCGGGTGACCCTGGAGGCGGCAAACGCCGTGCGGCGGCTTGGCGTAGGCGTGAAGTGCGCGACCATCACGGCCGACGAGCAGCGCATAACGGAGTACGGGCTCAAGAAGGCATGGCCTTCGCCGAACGGGACGATACGCTCGGTCCTCGACGGCACCGTGTTCCGCAAGCCCATTATCGCCGGCAACATCGCGCCTGCCGTCCGCTCGTGGAAAAAACCGATCATTATCGGCAGACACGCTTACGGAGACATTTACAGCGGCGTAGAGATGAAGATCGACCGGCCCGGACGCGTCGACCTTGTTTACACCGATTCGGAAGGCCGGGAGAGCCGCCTGCCCGTCCACGACTTCAAAAGCGCGGGCGTCGTAATGGCGATACACAACCTGGAGCCGTCGGTGCGCTCCTTCGCGAAGTCCTGCATCAACTACGCCCTCGACGAAGGCACGGACCTCTGGTTCTCGATGAAGGACACGATCAGCAAGAAGTACCACGCCTTTTTCAGGGACGTCTTCGCGCAAGAGGTGGCGGTCCGCAAGTCCGACCTCGACGCGGCAGGCATCGCATACAGCTACATGCTCATCGACGACGCGGCCGCACGGATGATGAAGCAGGAGGGAGGCATCCTCTGGGCAGTCAGCAACTACGACGGCGACGTCTTCTCCGACGTTATCGCCGCGGGGTTCGGCAGCCTCGGCATGATGACCTCCGTGCTCGTCTCGCCGGACGGTAAATACGAGTTCGAGGCGGCCCACGGAACGGTGAGACGCCATTATTACGAGCACCTGAAAGGCAGGTCGACGAGCACGAACCCCGTGGCGTCCATCTTCGCCTGGACCGGCGCAATCAAAAAGCGCGCAGAGCTCGACGGCGACGCAGAGCCGGCCGCCTTTGCCCGCAAGATCGAGGCGGCAGTGGTTGCCTGCGTCGAGGCAGGCATTGCCACGAAAGACCTCACCCCGTTAATAACGCCCCAGCCGGACCGCCCCCGCACGACCGAAGAATTCATCGACGCAGTAGCAGCGCGCATCATCTAGCGTATCGTTTCAACAATAACTTTACCCTGAGCCCAGTGGTCGTCATTCCGGCGAACGCCGGAATCCAGGCGAAAAAGACTGGATGCCGGATCCAGTCCGGCATGGCGTAATTGCGGAGTTATCCGGCCAGTGTACTGTCTCGGTGGGCCTGCCGTTTTTGGCTGCTTTTTTGCCCTCCCGTGTTATACTACGATTCATGAGAAAGAGGGAGCCGAGAAGGAAAGAAATCCGTGTCAAGCGCATGGTCCTCATTATCGTCGCCATCATCTGCGTCGGGACCATCGGATACAGGCTTCTCGGGAAACCGAACACTACCCTTCTCGACGCCCTTTACATGACGGTGACCACCCTCACGACGGTCGGCTATGAAGACCACGTGGGGGTCCACAACTCGACGGCCGGCAAAGTCTTTTCGATTGTCTATCTCTTCGTCAGCGTCGGCGCGATGTTCTACCTCTTTACGGCCCTGGCTGCTTACATGGTCGAAGGAGAGGTAAGGAAGGTCTTCAGGAGGAGAAGCATGGAGAAACGCATCGAAAAGCTGAAGGGCCACTATATTGTCTGCGGGATCGGCATGGTGGGCCTTTACATAGTCCACGAGCTATATGAGACGAAGAGGCGGCAAGTCGCCCTCGATTCCGACCCCGCCCAGCTCGAGGTCCTGAGTACGCGCAACATCGACGTCCCGATGCTCGTCGGCGACGCGACGGAAAACGAGGTGCTCGAGAAAGCGATGATAAGGGAGGCAAAGGGCCTCTTCGCCACGACCAACTCCGACAACGACAACATCGTCATCGCCCTAACGGCCAAGCAGTTGAACCCTTCCCTGCGCGTAGTCTGCAGGTGCAACGACACGAAGAATATCGAGAAGATAAAGCGCGCGGGCGCAGATACCGTAGTCGCCCTCAACTACATCGGCGGCCTCCGCATGGCGTCCGACATGACGAGACCCCACGCGACCGATTTCCTTGAATCGATGCTGCACGACAGGGAACAAGCATTACGCGTGGAAGAGGTCCGTGTGCCTGAAGACTCGAAATACATGGGCAGGCTCGTCGGAGACCTGGACTTCACGAATATGGGCAACATGCTCCTTCTCGCAGTGAGGAAAGAAGGCGGCAAGTGGATATACAACCCACCGGCGACACTAGCGCTCGAAAAAGATATGCACCTGATAGTCCTGGCGACGCCGGAAGAGCGCAAACTCCTGCAATACGAGCTACAATCGACGGAGGGCGGGCAGGCGTAAGCCGGCGGGGGCTGGGGACCGTTAGCGCAGAAACAACGGAAAGGCGGTTTTCAGCGGCTGGACTCGCGCCTACTGCAGAATCGCGCCTATCACGATTTCTTGAGGCGATCCTCCGGGCCGCTGCCGCCGCAATCGAATAAAGAGCACCCGTTGGGCGGCGGCAAAAGTTATTTTAGACCTCACGGCCGGAAGACACATCCCGACGTACTTCCAAGACTGCAGAGATGCGGGCGTAGCGACGCCATAATTCATTAATTAGTAATGATCGCCCGCACTGGCCAGCCCGTTGCCCACCCAGATGGATAGAACAATTTCTTGACAATTTAAGATATATAAGATAGCCTTCTTATATATCTACCAATATTAAGGAGGACATCATGTTGACCGCGGGCTCTGTTGAGGAAATTCTTAGAGTCATTAAGAAAACGAAAGAGTATTACGTAGGCGGGGAGTCGGTAGGTAAGGCATACATTTTGGCTTGTAGGCTCGTCAGTAAGAATAGGAAGTTTTACCAAACGGTTGCTGATGGATGCACAAGACGGCTTGGTTTTGTTGGCCGTGGGGCGACAGCAGCATTTCAACGAGTTCTTCGTGAGTGGATCGATGGTGACGGAAACAACTTGAAAAAGATTCTTCTAACGAAGGCTGACAAAACGGCCTCGGGGATGATATTGGCGTTCTTTGATGAGAAGGCAGCCAGCAGTGGGATCAAAGAAACAAAGGTGGGTGCAAACACAAGTCAGGATACGGAAATCATATCCTTTCGTCTCCCTGTGTCACTCGTGCAACAATTGAAGGTACTTGCGGAAGCTAGGGGACAATCACCAGTTGAATGGGTTTCTAAGACCGTGATCGCTGCTATAGATGCCGAGCTTCACGATCTCCTATCAAAGATGATCAAAAATATGCCTGATGAAAATAGGCAGAAGTTTCTGAAAGAATTACAAAAGCAATAGCTCAGTGGGGAGTTTGGAAAAGGGCCGGGAGATTTTCGACGGGCCACCTGCCCGACGTAAGGATAGGAGGGTTGTCCGCGTTCGTTTTGTAGGAAGAGAGCCGGAGGATACGTTCTGTGTATTAAAGGACTCGCGCCCGAGAAGACGACACTAAAGGCGCCAAAAGATCACGGCCCCATCCCGGCCCCTCCCCCACCCCACCAACGGTTGACACACACCCCCGCTAATGGTAATTTTTAGCATGAAAGTAGCTATATCAGGTAAAGGCGGAGTGGGCAAGACGACGCTGGCGGGCGTTATGGCGCGGGTGCTTGCCGCTCACGGCCATAAGGTCCTCGCTATTGACGCAGACCCCGACGCCAATCTCGGAAGCGCCATCGGCATACCCGCAGAAGACGTGCAGCGGATGAAGCCGCTGGCTCAGATGCGCGATCTGATAGAAGAGCGGACCGGGGCCAAGAAGGGCGCTTATGGGGCGTATTTCACGCTCAATCCGAAGGTCGAAGACCTGCCCGACCGGTTCTCTTTATCCAAAGAGGGCGTCAAGCTTATGGTCCTCGGCACCATCCCCCAGGGCGGCGGCGGCTGCTTCTGCCCGGAGAACGTGGTGCTCAAGAGCCTGCTCGCCCACGTCTTCGTCGAGAGGCAGGAATACCTCATCGTCGATATGGAGGCGGGGCTGGAGCACCTCGGCAGGGGCACCACGGCCTACATGGACGCCCTCATCGTCGTGGTCGAGCCGGGCAGGCGGAGCTTCCAGACGGCCCGCCAGGTGAAGGAGCTTGCGGCAGACCTCGGCATCCGCCGGGTCTTTGTCGTTGCGAATAAGGTGGCGGGCGACGCGGACCTTGCCATGGTAAAGGAGCACCTTCCCGACATGCCGCTGCTCGGCTCTATGAGCTATAACGAGAAGGTGATCGAGGCGGACAAGCTGGGCGTCTCTCCGTACGATACGGACGCCGCGATCAGGGTTGAAGTTGAAAAGATCATAGCAGCCTTCGAACAAGCGGCGGCATGAGACGCGTCCTTTCCCGGCTGAACCTCGTTTTCACGACGATCTTCCTCGCCCTCATCGCGCTCGCCATAGCGCCTTTCGACCGTAAGGGCGACAGGGTGCACGCCATGGCATGCTTATGGGCGCGCACCATCCTTGCATGTGCCGGGGTCTCCGTCTCCCTCGAAGGCACGGAGTCGCTGGGCGCGCCGCCGTTCCTTTTTATGTCGAACCATTCAAGCGGCCTCGATATCCCGGTCCTTCTGGCCGCCATGCCCCTGCCCTTCAAGTTTGTAGCTAAGCGCGAGCTTTTCCGCATCCCCCTGTTCGGGTGGGCGATAAAAAAAGCGGGCTACATCAGCATCGACAGGGAGAACCCGAGGGAGGCCCTCAAGGCCATTGAAGAGGCAGTGTCGAAGCTCGCGGAAGGCACGAGCGTGCTCATCTTCCCGGAGGGGACGAGGAGCAAGGACGGACATCTCCTTCCCTTCATGAAGGGCGCGTTCTCCCTGGCGGCGCGCGCCGGGGCGCCCATCATCCCGCTTGCCATGGTCGGTACGTACAACCTCCAGCCGCCGGGGCATGCCGTGCCCCGCGCGAAGGGGCGCGTCGAGATCCGTATGGGCAAACCTATACCGATAGAAGGAAAAGGTTTATCCTATAAAGCGGAGCTTATGGAGAAAGTCCGCAGGTCGATAGAGGGTTTGAGAGATGTCGGATGAGCTGAGGAAGGAGATCATAGGAATAGGGCTGGCCGGCCTTTTCCTCTTCATTTTCGTCAGCCTCCTCTCCTATTATCCTTTCGACCCGTCCCTCAATAGCGTGGCCGCCGGCGGCGCAGTGAAGAATTTTTGCGGGAGGGCGGGTTCCTACACGTCCGATTTCCTCATCCAGCTCTTCGGTATAATGAGCTACGCCCTGTGCGGGTTCATCCTCGTCTTCGCCGTCATTTTACTGCGGAAGAAAACGGTCGCCCGCCTGCCCATCCTCGCGGCAGGCTTCATCCTGCTCTTCTTCTCACTGTCGTCGCTTTTGCAGATCGCGGTAGGCACCGTGCACCTGAGGGGCGTCTCCATACCCTTCTCGGGTTTCGTGGGCGACCTGCTGGGGCGCGGCCTCCTCCATGCGTTCAGCTATTTCGGGAGCCTGCTGCTCTCAATAGTGCTCTTCCTCATATCGCTCTTCCTCATCGCCCAGGCGCCGCTTTTCTCCATAGTCGGCGCGCGTTTCGCCAGATGGAAAAAGACCGAGGCGTCCGCGCCCCCTGCCCCCCGGATAATCGACGACGCTATGAGGGAGGAAGAGAAGAAAGAAGAAAAGCAGAAAGGGAGGGAGAAGGAGCGGAAGGAGAAGAAACCCGTCCAGGAGTTTTTCGACTTCGTTAAAGATATCGGCCCGTATAAGCTGCCGTCTGTCGCGCTCCTCGACCCCGTTGAAAAGGGAGAGGTCAAAGTCGATAAAGAGAGCGCCCAGCTCAATGCGCGGATACTGGAGAAGAAGCTTAAGGACTACGGCATAGACGGCCGCGTGCTTGAAGTCAGGCCCGGCCCGGTCATCACCATGTACGAGTTCGAGCCTGCTGCGGGCATCAAGGTAAGCCGCATCGCCAACCTGTCGGACGACCTCGCCATGGCGCTCTCCGCCGTCTCCATCAGGATAATCGCCCCTATTCCGGGGAAGGCCGTCGTCGGCATCGAGATACCGAACAAGTCCCGCCAGACGGTCTACCTGAGGGATATCATCGAGTCGGACGAGTTCACCACTTCAAAAGGCCTCCTCACCCTGGCCCTCGGAAAGAGCATAAGCGGGGAACCCTTCACTGCCGACCTGGCCAAGATGCCGCACCTGCTGGTGGCCGGCTCTACAGGGTCCGGCAAGAGCGTCTCCTTGAACACGATGATATGCAGCATCCTGTTCAAGGCTACGCCCCTTTCAGTCCGCTTCATGATGATCGACCTGAAAATGCTGGAGTTGTCCTTTTACGACGGCATCCCCCACCTCCTGCTCCCCGTCATAACGGACGCAAAGAAGGCGAAGACGGCCCTGCGGTGGCTGATCGACGAGATGGAGAGGCGCTACCAGTTAATGGCCGAGAAGGGCGTGCGGAACATCGAGAAGTTCAACCAGAGGACGCACAGGGAGGAGGGCGACGACCCGCTGCCCTATATCGTGGTCGTCATAGACGAGCTTGCCGACCTGATGATGGTCTCCTCCAGGGAAGTCGAGGAATATATCGCGAGGCTCGCCCAGATGGCGCGCGCCTCCGGCATACACCTTATACTCGCCACGCAGCGGCCTTCCGTCGATGTTCTTACCGGCATCATCAAGGCCAATTTTCCGGCCCGCATCTCCTTCCAGGTGACATCAAAAGTCGATTCACGTACTATATTAGACATGAACGGCGGTGAGAGCCTGCTGGGGTCGGGCGATATGCTCTTCATGAGCCCCGGACTGGGAAGGATCCAGCGCATACACGGGCCTTTCGTTTCGGAGGGGGAGATAAAAAGGATTGTCGAGTTCCTCAAGAACCAGGGGCAGCCGCAGTACAACGAGGAGATCCTGGTAGAGCAGGAAGAAGGCAACGGGGACGGCGAGGAGCTGAGCGACGAGAAGTACGAGGAGGCGGTCAGCTTCGTCTCTGAGAGGGGCGAGGCATCGATAAGCATGGTGCAGCGGCGGTTCAGGATAGGCTATAACCGCGCCGCCCGTATCATAGAGAGGATGGAGCGCGAAGGCGTAGTGGGCCCGTCCACGGGGATCAAGCCGAGGGAGGTTTTTAAGCGATGAAGATCATAACGGCAAAGACTCTCCTCACGGTTGCCTGCCTTTTGCTGTTCGGCGCAAGTGCGCTCCACGGCGAGACGCTCGACAGCCTGAAAAAAACATACAGCGGGATAACGACGGTGCAGGCCCATTTCCGCCAGCAGATATTCGTGTCCGCCCTCAAGAGACAGCGGGAGATGGAGGGGGATTTCTTTTACAAGCGCGGGAGAGGCTTCGTCTGGCGCTATACGGTCCCGAAAGAAAAGGTATTCCTGTACGACGGGTCGGCCGTCTGGCAGGCAGAGGCCGACAAGCCCTACGTCACGAAGGACAAGGTTGACAGGCAGAAGCTGGAGGGCAGCTTCCTCGACCTCGTGGACGACGTGGCGCGCCTCGATACGATCTTCGACCTTAAAGGGTCGGTCAGGGAAGACGACATGGAGGTGCTGGAGCTTGCTCCCAAAAAAGAAGGCATGTTGAAATCCGCCCGCATCTGGGTCGATGCCAAAGGGATCGTGAAGCGGATAAAGATCGTCGAGATCACCGGCAACGTCAACATGATCGAGTTTTCCGCCATCAAGATAGGCGTCTCCCTGCCCGACAGCCTCTTCGTCTTCAAGCCGGACGGGAGGGAAGTGGTCGATTCCCACGGCAACAAAGTGATGAGACAGCCGGGAGCACAATAATATTTATATGGCTCTCCACAAGGATCAGGCAATCATCCTCTCAAGCAGGGTGTTCGGAGAATCCGACAGAATCCTCCGGTTCCTGACCCTCGGCTCGGGCAAGCTCTCCGGCATCGCCAAAGGGGGCAAGAAAAGCCAGAAAAGGTTCATGAATACCCTGGAGCTGTTTAATTGCGTGAATATCGAATACTTCGAAAAGCCGGGCGCCGGGCTCGTACGCATCGACAGCGCAGACCTGCTGACTGCGAACGCCGGCATCGACGCGAGCTTAAAAAGGATGTGCATCGCCAGCTTCTTCGCCGAGTTCGTAGACAAGATGACCAGAGAAAAAGAGCGCAACGAGCAGCTCTTTGCGGTGCTCAAAGAAGGGCTGGAAGAAGTCAAAAACCTTGAATTTACATACTTCCGTATATTATATTATCAACTTCGCATGCTCCATCACCTTGGATACATGCCGAATTTCAGGACGTGCATCCAATGCGGAAAAGACGTGGCCCCGGACGAAGCAACGTCCTTTTCTAACGAGAGGGGCGGCGTGGTCTGCCCGTCATGCTCAAGGGGGCAGCCGCACAGGCAATATCCGCCGGGCCTTTTCGCCGGGCTCGCCGCCCTGACCGACACGCAGGGCGAGGCCAAAGAGACCGGCGCGCCCGGCTTCGAGCGCCACGCCAGGGAGTTGATGGAGGCGTTCACGTATTACCATTTAAATATCGAGCTTAAGTCTTACAGATTGCTTAGAGGGATGGCAGACTGATATGTATTTCCAGCACCTTATTCTGGAGCTTCAAAAATTCTGGGCAGGCAAAGGGTGCGTGCTCCAACAGCCTTACGACATGGAGGTAGGCGCAGGCACCTTCCATCCGGCCACGTTCCTGCGGGTCCTGGGTCCGGAGCCGTGGAAGGCCGCGTACGTGCAGCCTTCGCGGAGGCCCACGGACGGCCGCTACGGAGAGAACCCGAACAGGCTTCAGCATTATTACCAATTCCAGGTCATAATGAAGCCCTCCCCCCTCGATATCCAGGACATGTACCTGTCGAGCTTGATGGGCCTCGGCATAGACCCGGCCTACCACGACATTCGCTTCGTCGAGGACGACTGGGAGTCGCCCACCCTCGGCGCATGGGGCCTCGGCTGGGAGGTCTGGCTCGACGGCATGGAGATAACGCAGTTCACCTATTTTCAGCAGGTGGGCGGCATCGACCTTTCGCCGATAAGCGTAGAGATCACTTACGGCATCGAGCGCATCGCGATGTACTTGCAGGACGTGGACAGCGTCTATAAGATCAAGTGGAACGAGTCGGTCTTATATGGAGACATCTACCTGGCGCCCGAAAGGGAATACTCCATATACAACTTCGAGGAGGCGGATGCGTCGATGCTTCGCAGGCTCTTCGACAGCTTCGAGGCCGAGGGTGAAAAGCTCATCAAGGAAAGGGAGCTTGTTTATCCGGGGTACGACTTCTGCCTGAAGTGCTCGCACGCATTCAACGTGCTCGACGCGCGTGGCGCCCTCTCGGTTACGGAGCGCGCCAACTACATCGGCCGGGTCAGGAACCTCGCCAAGCTGTCTGCGGAGACGTACGTGAAAAAGAGGCAGGAGATGGGCTTTCCTCTCCTTGCGGGAGGCGCCCGGTGAGACAGCTACTGTTGGAGATAGGCTGCGAAGAGCTGCCCGCGCGCTTTATAGCCCCTGCAAAGGAAGGGCTCCTAAATCTCGTGAAAAACGGCCTCGCGGAGCTGCGCATTGAGCACGGAGCGGCCAGGGCCTTCGGAACGCCCCGGCGCATAACCCTTATCATCGACGACGTGGCCGATAAGCAGAAAGAGACGGTCACCGTGAAATTCGGCCCGCCGGCGGCGCGCGCATACGACGAGAAAGGCAACCCGACGTCTGCGGCTGTTGGCTTTGCACGCTCCCAAGGGGTCGACGTATCGGAGCTGAAGGTCGGCAAGAAAGATGCGGCGGAGCTGCTCTGCGTCGAGAAAGTCGAAAC
The DNA here is from genome assembly GCA_963810935.1 of uncultured delta proteobacterium. Classification (GTDB taxonomy): domain Bacteria; phylum Desulfobacterota; class Syntrophorhabdia; order Syntrophorhabdales; family WCHB1-27; genus CAWEPK01. The sequence goes on from CAWEPK010000008.1 coordinate 343,236, forward strand.
AGGCAAAGAGACGGCAAGCGCGCTGGCGGCATTCCTGCCGGACGCCATTTTGCGGATCCCCTTCCAGAAGAAAATGCGGTGGGGCAGCGGGGCCTTCGAGTTCGCCAGGCCCATCCACTGGATAGTCGCCCTTTTCGGCCACGAGATAATACATTTCAACGTTGCAGGCATCGCAAGCGGCAACGTATCGAAGGGGCACCGCTTCCTGGCCGAGAGTGACCCCGTTATAAAGGAGCCCGCCGCCTACCTCGACGCTATGCGCGCGGCTTTCGTGATAGTCGATGAAGAAGAGCGCAAGTCGATGATGGCGGCGGACATCCGCGCCATAGAGGAAAGGACTGGCGCCCGGGGCGTTGCCGGGGCCGACCTTTTGGACGAGATCATGTACATCACCGAGCAGCCTCACGGTCTCATGGGAAGATTCGAGGAAGGTTACCTGGCGCTGCCCAAGCCGGTGCTCGTTAACGTGATGAAGGGCCATCAGCGCTACATCCCGCTAGAGAACGAAGACGGCTCGCTCGTCGCCGCCTTCATCTTCTTCGCGAACACGATACCTGCGAGCCCGGTCGAAGTCGTGCGGGGGAACGAGAAGGTGCTGGCTGCGCGCCTTGCCGACGCCCGGTTTTTCTTCGATGAAGACAAGGCTACGCGCCTCGATGCCCTCGCCGAGCGGCTCGACGCCGTCATGTTCCATAAAAAACTAGGCAGCCTCAAACAAAAAACCGAAAGGACCGAGCGCCTGGGCCTTATGCTCGCGGCCGGGCTTGGCTTCACCTTCAGGCCGCAGGTAGAGAGGGCGGCCATGCTCCTCAAAGCCGACCTGCTCACCCGCATGGTCGGGGAATTCCCCGAGCTTCAGGGGACGATGGGCAGGATTTACGCGGAGCACCAGGGGGAGGACCTGGAAGTCGCTTCCTCCATACAGGAGCACTACTTCCCGATCGGGACCGATGCGACGCTGCCGAAGACCCCTCTGGGCGCAGTCATGGCCTTAGCGGACAAGATGGATTCCCTGATCGCCTTTTTCTCCGTCGGCATAACCCCTACGGGCAACCTCGACCCCTTCGCCCTGCGCCGACAGGCGATAGGCAGCATAAAGATCGTAATCGACAAGGGCTACCATTTGCCCCTCGCCGCTCTCATCGACGAAGGGTACGCAGCCCTTTCGGATGTGCCGGGCAGGGTTGCGCCTGAGACCCTTAAAGAAACGCTGACCGATTTCCTCGCTACGAGGTTCAAGTTCCTCATGATCGAAGAAGGACACAACCAGGAGTTCGTGAATGCGGTCCTTCCCGCGCTGGGCGCGGATATATATGACGCCTACCTGCGATTGCGCGCGCTGGAGACGCAGGAGTCGATAGAAGACTTCCGCAGGCTCCTGGTGGGCTTCAAGAGGGTTTACAATATCACGAAGACACTCAAAGACGAAAAGAGGATCGATACCGCGCTTCTGGCCGAGAAGCAGGAACGTGACCTCTACGAGTTGTTCGAGGCGCGTAAAGACGCCTTCGCTGCGGCGATGGCTGGGCGTCAATACGCCGACGCCTTGAAGATCCTCGTCGGATTCAAGGAGACTATAGACGCGTATTTCGACAAGGTGTTCGTAATGGTGGATGACGAGGCCCTAAAGAGCAACCGGCTGGGCCTGCTGACGAAGATAAAAGAAATGTTTTTGCGTTTCGGCGATCTTTACAAAATACGTATCGAAGAGCTGCAATAAGGACCATTTCATTATAAAAGGGGAGTAATAATGGCTAAACGTGTTTATTTTTTTGGTGGCAGCAAAGCTGAAGGCAACCGGCAGTTAACAAACCTCCTCGGCGGCAAAGGCGCGGGCCTCGCCGAGATGGTCAATATCGGCATACCCGTACCGCCGGGGTTCACGATCACGACTGAGGTCTGCACGCTCTTCTACGAAGCGCGGATGAAGTTCCCCAAAGGCCTGGAGAAAGAAGTTATGGCCGGCCTTCGGCGCGTAGAAGACCAGATGAAGATGCGCTTCGGCGACACGAAGAACCCGCTGCTTCTGTCGATCAGGTCCGGCGCCAGGGCCTCCATGCCCGGCATGATGGACACTGTCCTCAACCTCGGGCTCAATTCGAAGACGCTCGCGGGCCTTGCCCGGCTTACCGGCAACGAATGGTTCGCGTGGGACTGCTACCGCCGCTTTGTAGCAATGTACGGCGACGTTGTCCTCGGCCTCAAGCCGGAGAGCAAGAAAGAAGAGGACCCGTTCGAGGCGATCATCGACGCAAAGAAGAAAGAACGCCGCATCAAGCTCGACACGGAATTCACCGTCAACGACCTCCAGGATCTGGTGGGCAGATTCAAGGCCCTTATTAAGAAGAAGCTCGGCGTGGAATTCCCGGAGGACCCGCTGGAGCAGTTGTGGGGCTCCATCGGCTCGGTCTTCAAATCCTGGAACAACGACCGCGCCGCCACGTACAGGAAGCTGAACAACATACCCGCGTCGTGGGGCACGGCAGTCAATGTCCAGGCGATGGTCTTTGGAAACATCGGCCAGGATTCAGGCACGGGCGTCGCGTTCACGCGCGACCCGTCGACCGGCGCCAATGTCTTCACCGGCGAGTACCTGCTGAACGCCCAGGGCGAGGACGTAGTCGCAGGGACGAGGACGCCGCAGCCTATCAACAAGGCGCAGAGGGGCGATGCTAAAGTCCCCTGCCTCGAAGAAGAGATGCCGCAGATATATAAGCAACTCATGAAAATACGCTCCATCCTCGAACGCCATTTCAGGGACATGCAGGACGTCGAGTTCACTATCCAGCGCGGGAAGCTCTGGATGCTCCAGACGAGGAACGGCAAGCGGACATCTTTTGCCGAGTTTAAGATCGCCGTGGATATGGTGCACGAGCGCCTGATCGACAAGGAAGAGGCATTGATGCGCGTCAGCCCCGACGGCCTCAACCAGATACTGCGGCCCATTTTCGATCCGAAAGAAGTACAGAAGGCGTATAAGGACGGCAGCCTGGTCGCAAAGGGCCTTAACGCAGGGCCGGGCGCGGCTACTGGCAGGGTCGTCTACAACGCGGAAGACGCCGAAGCCCTGGCTGCCAGGGGAGAGCGCGTCATCCTCGTCAGGATAGAGACGTCGCCTGAGGACATCAGGGGCATGAACGCAGCCCAAGGCATACTCACGAGCCGGGGCGGCATGACGAGTCACGCCGCGCTCGTGGCGAGGCAGATGGGCAAGGTCTGCGTCGCAGGCTGCGGCGAGCTGGACATCAGCTACCACTCGAAGACGATAAAGATCAAAGACAAAACAATAAAGGAAGGCGATTACATCTCGATTAACGGCAGCACGGGCGAGGTCTTCGTCGGCGAGGTGAAGACAATACCGTCGGAGGTGCTGCGCGTCCTTGTCGATAAGACGATGAAGCCATCGCAATCGGAGATTTACAAAGATTTCGATTCGCTGATGAAGTGGGCCGACGACGCAAGGCGCCTCGGCATCAGGACGAACGCCGACCAGCCCGGGCAGGCGCAGGTCGCCGTCGCCTTCGGCGCGGAGGGCATCGGCCTTTGCAGGACGGAGCACATGTTCTTCGAGGGCGCGCGGATCGACGCGGTCAGGGAGATGATCGTCGCCGAGGACCTGGAGGGCCGCAAGAAGGCGCTCGCAAAGCTCCTGCCTATGCAGCGCGGCGATTTCGCCGGCCTCTTCAAGGTGATGCGCGGCCTGCCCGTAACGATAAGGACGCTCGACCCGCCCCTCCACGAGTTCCTGCCCCACGGCGAGAAAGACCTGAAAGACCTGGCGGGAAAAATGGGCATCTCCTACGACCGGCTCGCGGCGAAGGTGGCAAGCCTCCAGGAAGCGAACCCCATGCTGGGGCTGCGCGGCTGCCGCCTCGGCATACTCTACCCCGAGATCACCGAGATGCAGGCCCGGGCCATATTCGAGGCAGCCTGCGAGGTAAAGAAATCAAGGATCGATGTAAAGCCGGAGATCATGATACCTCTGGTCGGGGACGTACGCGAGCTGCGCCTCCAGAAGGACGTTGTAGACCGGGTCGCCAAGGAGGTGTTCGCCGAGCGGAAGATGGCCGTCGAATACATGGTCGGCACCATGATCGAGATACCCAGGGCCGCCCTCACCGCCGATGCCATAGCCGAGCTTGCCCAATTCTTCTCCTTCGGCACGAACGACCTGACCCAGACGACGTTCGGCATGAGCAGGGACGACGCAGGCGTATTCCTCCGCCCGTACGTCGAAAAGGACATCCTCGACTACGACCCATTCCAGAGGCTCGACGAGGCGGGCGTAGGCAAACTAATGGAGATGGGCGTCGAGCTTGGCAGGAAGGTACGGCCCAAGCTGAAGATCGGCATCTGCGGGGAGCACGGGGGCGAGCCTTACTCCGTGAAGTTCTGCCACAGGGCCGGCCTCGACTACGTAAGCTGCTCGCCTTATCGCGTGACTGTCGCCAGACTGGCTGCCGCCCAGGCTGCGATAGAGGAAAAGAGGGCGAAGAAACCGGCTGCCAAAAAAGCAGCTAAGAAAAAATAGAAGTGAAAAGACACGGAAGGAGAACGGGGTGAAGGTCCTGCTCCACATCTGTTGCGGCCCCTGCACGGTCTATCCCTTGCGGGCGCTGCGGGACGAAGGGGCCGATGTGACCGGGTTTTTCCACAACCCCAATATCCATCCGTACACGGAGTTCCGAAAGAGGCAGGAGGCGCTCGTGCAGTACAGCCGGGTCGCCCTCCTGCCTTTGATTATGGACGAGACGTACGACATTGCCGCCTTCCTTCGGGCGGCCCTGGCGGCAGGCGAAGACCGCTGCCTCGCGTGCTACACGACGCGGCTGACTGCCGCTTTTGAGAAGGCGGCGGAGCTGCATGCGGACGCAGTGACTACGACGCTCCTATACAGCATCTACCAGAAACACGAGGTTATTGCGGAAGTCGCATCAGAGCTTTCGGCCCGCTACGGCATCTCCTTCCTCTACCGTGATTTCCGGCCCGGCTGGCGCGACGGGCAGGACGAGGCGGCAAAGCTCGGCATTTACAGGCAGGCTTACTGCGGCTGCATATTCAGCGAGTACGAGAGGTTCGGCCCCAAGGCCAAAGGCGGCAAAGGGGCACAGACCGGGGGAACGCGCAAGAGATGATGCCGGCAGTCGGCAAGATGCTTATCATTCTGGGCGTAATCATTATCCTCGCCGGGGTGCTTCTCCTCCTCGCCAACAAGATCCCCTTCATAGGCAGGCTGCCGGGCGACATCCTCGTAAAAAGGGAGAACTTCACCTTCTACTTCCCGCTCACGACGAGCATAATCATAAGCGTCGTGCTGTCGCTCATTTTCTGGATTTTCCGTAAGTAGTAGGGAATTGTCCGTCATATGCAAATTATCCTGAAAGCGTTCCTCAGCCTCGTAGTAATCTTCGCGGCCACAGGCGCAGCGAAGAGGCTGCCCGCAGCAGGTGGGCTCATAGCCACTATGCCGTTGGCGGGGGCTCTGGTACTGGTCTGGGTCTACCTGGAAAACAGCGGCGAGAAAGGTATCATGCAGGTCTTCTCGAAAGGCGCGCTATGGGGCATACTTCCCAGCATAGCCTTCTACCTCGTGGCGTTTATCTGCTTCAAGTGGGAGCGGTCGCTCGCAGTGACGCTCATCGCCGGCTTCGCTGCCTGGGGCCTGGCTGCGCTCATACACCAGTCTCTCATAAGGTAGTAAAGGGCATAGTACCGGGCTATCGCATGTTCCTCGGCTGTCCGGTGAGAGCCAGCACGTTCTCCCACAGCCATCCGTGTTCTTCGATCTTCTTGCGCTGCGACACCGCGAGCGGGATGGGCACGTGCGTAAACTGGTTGCGCCAGTGGCCTACGACCATGTTCGTCCTGCCGCTCATGGCTGCGTGGACGGCCTGAAACCCCAGCAAGAGGCAGTAACCCGAATCGTCCGCTTCCGCGAGCACGCTCCTGATCGTGTAGCTCGGGTCGATATATTTAAGGTTCAATGTCATGCCTATCTCGTTGAAGTAGTCCTTGATACGGTCGCGCAATACGATCCCCACGTCGCCGTACCGTATGTTCCCCGAGGCGTCGAGCTCCTCCTCTCCGGACATGATGTTACGGCCCGCGCCCTCCGCTACGACGACGACTGCATGGCCCCTGTTAACGAGCCGTTCTTTCAGTGCCTTGAGAAAAGCGTTCATGGTAAACGGGACCTCGGGGACGAGACAAAAATTGACCTCGCTGGCCGTGATCGCGGCGTATGCGGCGATGAAGCCCGCTTCGCGCCCCATGAGCTTCACTACGGCGACGCCGTTTCTGTATCCCCGCGCTTCGTTGTGGGCGGCCATGACAGCCTTCCTGGCCTCTGCCCCGGCCGTGAAGAAACCGAACGAGCGGTCTATATATGAGATGTCGTTATCTATGGTCTTCGGGATCCCGATGACCGATATGCGCAGCCTTCTCCGCTCGATCTCTTCGCTTATGGTCCCCGCGCCCCTTAACGTGCCGTCGCCCCCTATGGTAAATAGTACGCCGATGCCCAGCCGCTCCAGCGTATCTACCATCTCGCCGACGTCCTGCGGACCGCGCGAAGAGCCGAGGAACGTGCCGCCGACCCTGTTGATGTCTGCTACCATCTGGGGGGTAAGCCTGAGCGCCTCGGGCGCGTAACGGGCGGTAAGCCCCTCGTAACCGTTCATGAAGCCGTAGACCTCGGTGACGCCGTAATGATGGTAAAGGCTCAGGACGGTCGAGCGGATAACATCGTTGATGCCCGGGCAAAGGCCGCCGCAGGTCAGTATGCCGCACTTCAGACCGGCAGGGTTGAAGAAGATCTGTTGCCTCGGCCCCGCTGCCTCCATGGCCGGCGGCTCGAGCCCTGCATCGATGTACGGCCTTAAATCCGCCGGGTCGCCATGGAAGAGCACGCGCCGGCTTTCCGATACGTACCTTTGTGTCGCGTGCGGCGATGGGATCTCGCACGGCCCCAACCTCTCCACGGCAAAATCCAGCGGGCTTACGCCTGTCAGCTTATCGGGCATGAACTCTATCCTCTCCCTTTCCCCTCTTTATTATCGGACGACCCAAAGCCGGCTTTAGGTGGGGTCAGATGTGGTAATGTAAAATAAAAAGTGAATATTTTCAAATGAAGTCATGTTAGGCGATTCAAATAAGGCGAAACAAGCTCGAACACCCATCGGCGATTTCGGGGAAGTTTTTTCCGACCAGAAGGAAATAATTTCCCCTTTTACTGACTCGGCTCGTCCGAAAAACACGATCTTTCCGGCACATCCGATATCCGTACGCTGTGGTGCGCGGCTTGCATAGTCTCCCGCAACGGTTGAACAAGTGAGGACGGGGCTGTTCCTCGATTGACCGCTTCCGGTGCAGAAACAATCTGTTCCCGGCGGTCGGTCTTGTGAAAACAAGATAACGAGGAGACAGCCATGCACGTATCGGGTACCTCTGCCAACTCTCACATTCACACGGAAATCGAAAAAGATATCATCGAGGAGTTCCTTCCAGTCATCAAACACCTTGCATATAAAACAGCAAAAGGGCCTGAGCACGAGAACGTCCTGGACGACCTCGTCTCTGCCGGCATAATCGGCCTCCTGGAGGCAATAGAGAAATATGATCCCGGCAGGGGGGCAAAGCTGAATACCTTCGCCTATCTGAGGATCAGGGGGGCGATGATAGACGAGCTGCGGTCGAGGGACTGGTTTCCCCGGAGCGCCAGGACCAAGGCAAAGAAGATACAAGAAGTCTCCAGGAAGCTCGCGCACGAGATGGGCAGGCGCCCGGAGGACGAGGAAATGGCTCGGGAAATGAACATGGAGATAGATCCCTACCTTTCCATGTTGAGAAGCTGCCACAACCTCTCCGTAGTCAGCATAGAAGGCCTGAGCGATGAGGCCGGGGAGAGCAGGGACACGGTCATCGGTTACGTCCGCGAGGATGACGAGGATCCGGAGGAGCATGCCGAGTCGCACGAGTTGAAGAGGATACTCGCCGAGGAGCTCGAAAAGCTGTCGGAGAAAGAAAGGACGATCCTCGCGCGATATTACTATCAGGACATGAAGATGAGGGAGATAGCCATGACGCTCGGGGTGACCGAGGCGCGCGTATGCCAACTGCACGCGCAGGCCATCGCCAACCTCAGGCCTTTGATGAGCAAATATTTTCAAGGTAGGTAATTCAATTATTGATGATCTCGAATTTGTACCCAACTCCATAAAGTGAGTGGATGAGTCTCGCCTCGGGGTTTACGTTCTCGATCTTTCTACGCAGCTTCTTGATGTGACTGTCGATGGTGCGGTCGCTCACGATGCGCCCGTCCGGATATATCTCGTCCATAAGCTCGTCCCGCTTGTATATCCGTCCGGGGCTATTGGTCAGGACCATGAGCAGCTTGAACTCCACGGCAGTCAGATCGAGTCTGCGGCCATCAAGCGTTGCCACGTAATTGAGCTCGTCCAGGAGAAGTCCGCATGCCGCCGGCGTGCGGCCGTCGAAGGTCCTGCGCAGGACTGCCTTGACGCGCGCGATCACTTCACGGGGGCTGATAGGCTTGCAGATATAATCGTCTGCACCGAGTTCGAGCCCGAGAAGCCGGTCGATCTCCTCGACACGGGCGGTTATAATTATGATGGGCACCTTCGAAAAGGTACGAATGTCTTTACAGACCTCCAAGCCGTCGCGACCGGGCAGCATCAGATCAAGCAGGATGAGATCGGGCTGATGCTTGCGCACCCACGGCACGACCAGCTGCGCCGTTCTTAAGGCAGAAGGGCTCGAAACCCGAGGCCCTGAGATAATCGGCGAGCAGGCTGGCGAGTTTCGGCTCGTCCTCGACAACCAGAATAGCTCCGCTCACGGCCGCCTCGAAGCAAGGGGAAGTACCACGCGTATCAGCAAGCCTCCTAAAGATGATTGACGGGCGGTGATGGCGCCGTCATGGGCTTCTACGATGCTCTTGCATATTGCAAGGCCCAGGCCAGCCCCACCCGATGCCCGACTCCGTGAGCCCTCGACACGATAGAGCCGGTCGAACAGCCTTTCCAACTGCCCGCAGGGGACACCGGGGGCCGAATCCTCCAGCTCGATTACAGCCCTTCCGTCCGTGTAGAGGAGCCGGACCATGATCGCGCCTCCGGGGTCGGTATATTTCAAGGAGTTGTCAAAGAGGTTCACAAGCATCTGCCGCAGGCGCTGCCGGTCCGCATGGACCGTCTTCCACGGAGCTTGGGGCAAATCCCGGCTCAAAGCGATACCTTTGGCGGCGGACTGCGGGGCGAACGTTTCGATAACGCTGTCAATAAGGCCGGTAAGATCGAAGGTCTCTTTGTGATAGGTAAGCTTGCCGAGATCGAGGAGGGCGAGTTGGTATAGATCGTCAACCAAGTGATTAAGCCGAAGCGCTTCGCCGTGGAGTGAGCGGACCGCTTCCGGTGTAATTTCGCGAATGCCTTCCAGTAGACCCTCTGTCTCACCGATCAGGACGGCCAGCGGGGTCCTGAGCTCGTGGGAGATGTCCGCAAACCATAAACGGCGGGCCTTTTCATTCTGTTCGAGCGTGAGCGCCATCGCGTTAAAGGCGCGGGCGAGCTGCCCCAGCTCGTCGGAGGAGGAGACGGGGACGCGAGTAGCGTACTTTCCGGAGGCGAGATGCTGCGTGGCTGCTGCCAGCGCCCTTATCGGCCGCAGCAGACGGCTTGCGAGGGGAAGGGCGAAGAGGCAGACCGCGACGATCAGGCCCAGCGCCGAGACGACTAGAGCCGATTTCTGCTGTCTCAGAAAGTGGAGTTGCAGGGGGTCGAGAAAATGTTTCGGCGGCAGGTGAAAACCCACGTAACCAACGGTCTCTTTATTATGTATTATGGGCTTTAGGCTCACCTTTTCCGTCTCCGACAAACTCCCGAACACCGGTTGTCGGTTTCCGTCCAGAACTATGAAAGGCGGTCCTGGGGGGCCGTGAGGTGGAGGGGGTGGAGGAGGAGCGCCGCCGATGTTCCACCCAGGCGGAGGACCCGGCAATGCCGGAGGCGGCGGGGCGACGTTGTGCCCCGGCGTCGGCCTCCATCCCTCGAAGGGGGGTTCCGGAACCCCCGGGGGGTCCAGGCGGCCTATCCACGACCCGGGTTCCGCCCTCAGAAAATCCCATCCTCCATGGTCGGCATAAGCCTCCTTCACGACCAGGATCAGCCGCTCCAGCCGCGCCTGATCCTGGTCGTGAAGGTATTGAAGGAACCCGGAATAAAGACTCCACTCCACGATGACAAACATGGAGAGGAGAGCAAGGCACGTGGCGGCCAGGATCGAGAGAAAGAGCCGATAGGTAATTCCGATCTTGATCATCTTACTCGCAAGCTCATGCACCTCTCGCCGCGGGCGGCCGGGTCAGCACGACCCGGCGAGGGATCGGCTCTAAAACCAAGGGGCGCATCCGTATCCATTATTTTACAACGGATCGCGTTAGCGGAGAACAGACTATTCGGCGCCCTGTCCGCATTTCCTTATTTCTTCCATATTGCTGTCATAATCGTCTGTTATCCTATTCACGGAATGCAAGCACTTCGGAGGTGAGAGCAGTGGCACAAACAACTCGCGCAAAATGGGGGATTCCATCCTGGCATGGGCGGAGAAAAGCGGCCTCTTCTCCCCCGGCGACCTTGTCTACTTGAAAAAAAGAGGAGGGCCTGCATGAGAAAACCCCTATGACGCGGGTGGGTTGATACGGTCTACAGGGGGAGGGGGCGAAGCTTCTATCGCACGCGGAACAGCCCCGCGAAGTATCTGGACTTGGAACGGATAGACTCGCCCCTCCACCCCCTGTCCTTTTTCTCCAAGAAATTTGCTTACCTGCTCAAGGCCGGCGATCCTGTCCGCCCTTGCTTTATCTTCGCATGATACCCGACACGCCTTTCGATTTATTGTGGAGTCAAGACCCGATTACACGTTGAAGCGGATGTGGAGAATGTCGCCATCCTGCACAATATATTCCTTTCCTTCTACCCTTGCCAGACCTTTTTCCCTGGCAGCATGCTCGGAGCCGACGCGCACGAAGTCGGCGTACGGAATGACCTCGGCTCTTATGAAGCCCCGCTCCATATCGGAGTGTATTTTGCCTGCCGCCTTTGCAACAGGCGTCTCCTTCTTCACGGTCCAGGCACGCAGTTCCTTGCCGACGACCGTGTAGAACGTGATCAGGTCCAAAATGTCGTAACCTACTTTGATAATGCGCTCTATGCCGACCTCCGTCATGCCGTACATCTCCATGAAATCGGCCCGTTCCTCTTCGGGCAGGCAGGCAAGCTCTTCTTCCAGCTTCCCGCAGATGGGGACAACCTTCCGCCCCGCATGAGCGGCGAACCGGCCGATCGCGTCCGGCGCCTCCCGCCCCACGGCTGTTTCATCGATATTGGCGATGTAGAAGAAGGGCTTCGCGCATATAAGGCTGAAGGAGCGCAGCAGCTCGCGATCTTCGGGCGTCATGCGGCCTGCGTCGATAAAGCGGCCTGCCGAGAGCACGGCCTTTACCGCTTCCAGCACGGAGCGCTGGTCCTCGTGCTTCTCCTTCGACACCCTGGCCAGGCGGTCTATCTTTTCGATACGCTCTTCCACTATCGCCAGGTCAGCGATGATCGTTTCCGTCTCCACGATCTCCGCGTCCCTTATCGGGTCTACAGTCTCGTAGACGTGGGGGACGTTGCCGCCTTCGAAGCACCTGACTACGTGGGCGACCGCGTCCACTTCCCTGATCTGGCCGAGGAACCTGTTGCCCAGGCCCTCGCCCTTGTGCGCGTCTTTGACTAGGCCTGCTATGTCGATGAACTCAATCGTCGTCGGCGTCACCTTCTCCGGCGCACTCAGCCGGGCCAGGCTGTACAATCGCTCGTCAGGCACGGGCACGATGCCGACGTTCGGCTCTATCGTGCAAAACGGGTAGGGCTGCGCCGCTACGGCAAGCGCCGTGAGTGCGTTGAATATAGTCGATTTGCCCGAGTTGGGAAGGCCGATGATGCCGCAGGAAAAGCCCATGCGCCCTCTCTTTACTGCCTATTGAACAGGTTCATCGCTTTCTCGGCACTATCCGTAAGAAAGACTTGAATGGCATCGGCGGCCCTGTCAAGGGCCTCCGAGAGACTGGCGCGCTCGCCGGGCGCAAAGCGGGAGAGCACGTAGTGCTCCGGTTCTATCACCGGGTCTCTCCCTATGCCGATTTTCATGCGGTAAAAATCTTTCGTGCCCAGAGACTCAGCGATAGAGCGCACGCCCTTGTGCCCGCCGTCCCCTCCGTCCCGCTTGATGCGGATGCGCGCAAGCTCCATATCGAGGTCGTCGTGGATAACGAGCAGGCGGTCCGGCGCGATCCCTTTCTTCCGCATGAGGGTGGAGACAGGTCCGCCGGAGAGGTTCATGAATGTATCAGGCTTGGCGAGGAGGAAGCCGTCCCCCTCGCCTATCGTACAACCCGCGATTTTCCGCGAGAAGGGGACCGAGCTTCCTTGCGAAAACCTGTCCAGGACAAGATACCCTACGTTGTGCCGTGTGCCTGTGTAAGCCGTTCCCTTATTGCCAAGACCGCAGATGAGGAACAAAAAATATTATTCCTCCTTCTCCTTGGCAGGCGCAGCAGCCTCTTCCCCTTCGGCCGGCGCAGCCGCAGCAGCCGCCGCAGGCGCCTCTTCCGCCTCAGGCGGAGTCAGGCCGACAACAGCGACGTCGGGGTTGTCGAGGAGCTTGATCCCCGGCAGGGAGATCTCACGTATATGGATGGAGTCGCCGATATCGAGGTTCGATATATCGATATCGATCTTTTCCGGTATCTGGCCGGGAAGACTTTCGACCATGACCGCGCGCAGGTGCTGCTCGATCACGCCGCCTTTTACGAAGCCGACCGGCTCACCGACGAGATGTATGGGCACTTCGACCTGCACGACCCTTTCCATCGACACCTGAAGAAAGTCGATATGGAGGACTGTGCGGTCCACCGGCTGCTTCTGCACTTCCTTTATCATCACCGGCCTTTCAACGTCGCTCGCCTCGCCTTTCACGGCCATCCTGATGACCGCGTTGCTCCTGGCGTGCGCCTCAAGCCGCCTCCAGTCCTTTGCGGAAATCGAAAGGGCGATGGGCTCCACGTCTCTGCCGTAAACGGTAGCGGGGATAGAGCCTGCCCTTCTGAGCTTGCGCGCCTCTCCCTTCCCTCTCCCGTCTCTTACCTCAGCCTGTAAGCGAAGTTCTTCCATGATGCTAATCCTCCTCGTTGCATTATACGAATAACGAGCTCACCGACGCGTCATTGTGGATGCGCCTGATGGCTTCCGCCAGGATGGGGGAGACATCGAGCACCCTGACCCTTTCGAGAAGCTTTGCCTTCTCCCGAAGAGGGATCGTGTTGGTGATCACTAGCTCGTGTATAGGTGACTTATTGAGCCTCTCGACCGCCGAGCCGGAAAGCACTGCGTGCGTGCAGCAGGCATAAACCCTTGTCGCGCCGTCCCTTATAAGGGCCTCGGCGGACTGCACGATCGTGCCTCCCGTATCGATCATGTCGTCGAGCAGTATGGCGACCTTTCCCTTAACGTCTCCGACAATATGCATCACCTTGGAAACATTGGCCTTTTCTCTACGCTTGTCAATGATGGCGATCGTCGTGTTTTCTTTCACCCGTTTTGCGAACTCGCGCGCCCTCTCGACACCGCCCGCGTCAGGGGAAACTATGACCAAATCCTCGCTGACGCTGGAAAGATAATCGAGCTGCACGGGCATTGCATAGAGGTGGTCGACGGGTATGTTGAAAAAGCCCTGTATCTGTCCCACGTGCAGGTCCATGGCAAGCACCCTAGTTGCGCCCGCCACCTCTATTAAGTCCGCCACAAGCCGCGCCGAGATGGGCGCCCTCGGCGCCACCTTCCTGTCCTGCCGTCCGTACCCGTAATACGGGATGACGACGTTTATGCGCGCCACCGACGCCCGTTTTAGCGCGTCGATCATGACGAGCAGCTCCATGATATTCTCATTGACGGGCGGGCAGGTAGGCTGTATCAAAAATACGTCCATCCCCCTGACCGACTCCTCGATCTCCACCTGGATTTCGCCGTCGCTGAACGTCGCTACGCTTGCCCTACCCAGCTCTATCTCCAGGTACGCGCATATCCTTTCCGAAAGCTCGCTGTTTGCCCTACCGGTGAATATCTTCAGCCTGTTCACTTTAACCCGTCCTCCTGAAAATCTTATCTAACGATTGCGCCGGGTCGGAAGGATTCGATGTGCGGATGCCGGTCCCGAAGAACCGCCTTCCTGCCGCGTGAATCCGATCCCAAACGATTGTATACAGTATATTTCAAGCCTTTCATTCCTGCACGTTCGGCCTTTTACGCTTTTAACTCTTCAAGCACACGCCCAGGTCCTTATGTGGGCCCTGCTCCAACAATCAGACGGCGATCTTGCCTATCTCTTTCTCGTACGCGTCGAGCACCCTGGCCTCGATCCTCTGCCGGGTATCGCTGTTCAGTGGGTGCACGGTGTCCCTGTAAGAACCGTCCTTCATTTTCTTACTAGGCATAGCCACAAAAAGCTTGCTGTCCCCATCGATCACTTTGAGGTCTCTGATAATAAAGCATTCATCAAATATAACGGATGCATACGCCTTCACTTTCTTCTCATTAACCGGATAGATCTTCACATCGGTGATTTCCATATCCGCCTCCCTCTTAAGCACTGTGAGCTACGAAGACACTGCCTGGACGTCCCACCTCCTCTGAAGCTTTACGAGCACCTCTTTCGTCCTCGAAAATACCAAAAACGGCGGACCCGCTCCCGCTCATGAGCGAGCCGAGTGCGCCGCCCCCCCTAAGCTGCTCCTTGATTGTCTGTATTTCCGGACATATCGAGGCTGCAACTGCTTCCAGGTCATTCTCCAATATATCCGCAACTTCGCTTACTTGTGAAAATTTCCCGGAAACTTTATCGTCATTTTCGTCGTTTGTCAACACGATTCTTAGTCCTCGGTAGACCTCGGCGGTGCTTATGGCCACGCCCGGATAGACCACAACGTACCAGATTTTCGGCAATTCTATTGGTGTTATACGCTCTCCAACCCCCTTCATGATGCACGATTTTCCGTACAAAAAGAGGGGCACGTCGGCCCCCACCTGCCTGCCCAGCCCGGAAAGCTCCCCGGGCGTCAGGGAAAGGCCCCAGGCGTCAACCAGCCCTTTCATGACCGTTGCCGCGTTCCCACTGCCTCCCCCCAGGCCGCTGCCGAGAGGGATGCGCTTTTCAACCTCGACGGAGACCCCTTCGGGCCTGCCGCATCTCTCCTTCAGGAGCATTATCGCCCTGTATATCGTGTTGGCCGGCCCTTCCGGCAGGAGGCCCCGGTCGTCCTTGACCGTAACCTCGCCGTCTTCGGCCTCTCTGATATGCATGACATCATAAAGGGAGATGACATCGACGAGGCTCACCAGATCGTGGTAGCCGTCCGGTCTTTTCCCCACTACCTTAAGGTAAAGATTGACTTTCGCCGGCGAAAGCAGCGTTTTTTCGAACACGTCCCCGTCCTTCCTGCCCGGCCCCTCCTGCCATGCGTCTTTCACGGCAGAAAAAGCCCCTACACGTCGCCTTGCTCCCTTAGTTTACGCTACAGCCTTTATGTCGAAGCTGTCCGCGGACTGCATCGACTTCGAGACGATATTGATCTTGACTCCGTAGCTGCTCTCCAGATATTCGAGCGCGGCCTTCTCCTCTTCTACGAGAAGCCCCGCCACCTCGGGCGAGAGGTGGACGTCGAACAGCTTGCCGTCGCCCTTCCTGCACATTATGCGCAGCCTTCTCAACACCTCGTAGCAGACGGTATACCTCGATTTCACATAGCCGGAGCCCTCGCAGACCGGGCACTGCTCGGTCAGCATCGTGACTACGTTCTCCCGCGTCCGTTTCCGGGTCAACTGGACGAGCCCAAGCTCGCTGATCGGGTAGGCAAACGTCTTTATCCTGTCTTTTTTCAGGGTGTCGAGGAGGGCCTTGAAGACGGTCTCCCTGGAATCCTTCTTCTCCATGTCGATGAAATCGACGACGATTATGCCGCCCATGTTCCTCAGCCGTATCTGGTAGGCTATCTCCTTGACCGCTTCCAGGTTCGTCTTCAGGATCGTGTCTTCCAGACCCCTCTTGCCGAGGTACCGCCCCGTGTTGACATCGATCACGGCAAGGGCCTCCGTGTAATCGAAGACAATGTAACCGCCCGACTTCAGCCAGATCTTTTTCTGCGTCAGCTTGGAGATATCGACCTCGACGCGGTAGAAGTCGAATATGTCCTCTTTCTCTTCGAACAGCTCCAGCTCGGTGTGGTCCGCGGGCAGGTATTCCTTCAGGAACTCTTCGATCCTTTTATAAAGGACAGGGTCATCGACGATGATCCGTTTCAGCCCGTGCGCGTGCAGGTCCCTTATGACGCGGAATATGAGCCGCAAGTCGCGGTGAAGCAGCGCGGGCGCCCTCGCCTTCTTCGCTTTGGCCTGTATCCCCTCCCACATGCGCAGCAGGAAATCGAGGTCCGCGGTAAGCTCGTCCTCTTTTTTGCCCTCGCACGCGGTCCTGGCTATCAGGCCGAAGCCTTTGGGCGCTATGGTCTTGAGTATCGACGTTAGCCGTTTGCGCTCCTCATCGTCCTCTATCCTGCGCGAAACGCCTATATGCTCGCTTGCCGACATGAGGACGATGAGCCTGCCCGGAAGCGTGATGCGCGACGTCGCCCTGGTGCCCTTCTGGCCGATGGGCTCCCTCGACACCTGTACAATGACCTCCTGGCCCTCTTCAAGCACCCCTTCGATGCGCTCCCCTGCCTCCGGGGGCGTGCCCGTCTCCTCGAACTCTTCGAGCATCATGTCCGCGACGATGTCTCCAACATAAAGAAAAGCCGACTTTTCGAGGCCGATATCGACAAAGGCCGCGTCCATGCCCGGCAGTATCCGGACCACCCTTCCCTTGTAAACGTTGCCCACGATGCTCCTGTCGTTCTTCCACTCAACGAAGAACTCGGTCAGGGCGCCGTTCTCCAGGAAGGCGATCCTCGTCTCACTGAAGGTCGAATTTATTATAAGCTCGGATGCCATCTATTCTCCTGTTCTCTGCTTTCACGATCCGCAGGAAATCGCCGGAAAGCCACAGATCCTTGATGCGCGCCCCGGCGACAGACCGGTAAAACGCCTTTTCGGGTCCGTCTTTCAGCCCTATCACCTGTTCGTCGAGGCCCTTTTTTCCGACGAGTAGATACCCGCAATCGGCAAGGCCGTTCATGGGGCCGCTTATTGCCTCCATGACCCTCATGCCGGCCGGCAGCCGGGCGTTTATGCGCTCCGCGAAGCCGGCGTCCGTCTCCACGCCCTGCGCCCCTTCGGCCTCCATCTCGATCATCTCGCAGGTCGATTCAATGCCGACCGGTAAGGCCGCAGACAGGGAGACACGCGGCTTGGGATGGTATTTTCCGTGCATCCTCATACGTATGCCTGCCGAGCGGATAGCCCTCAAAAGTATATCGACGGTGTCCAGGTGGCCGATATACCGCGCCTCGCCGCGCTTGGCGTACCTGATCGTGACCGTCCTGAAGGCAGGCAACCCGGCGGCCGGGCCGTCTTCCTGCGCAGCTCCTGGCACTGACGCCGCCACGGGTGCAGGAGCACTCGGGCGGACTTCGGGAATGGAACCGGCCCTCCCGCTTGCACAGCCGATGCCGCAGCCTGCGCACGAAGAATAGCAGCCTGCCGTCTTGCGCCCGGCCTCGGCAGCGTCCATCTCGGCAAGCAGGAAAGATTTATCGACCCCTGTGGAAATGAAATCCCACGGAAGCCCCTGGTCGGTCTTCCTGGCCCCCAGCAGGGACGCCTCAAGGCCGTCGCCGGCTGCCAGCCACCCTTCATAAAGGGACGGATTGAAGAACTCCGTCCATGCCTCCAGGCGTACGCCCTTTGCGTGAAGCTCCTCGAAAAGAGGGGCAAGGCGTTCGTCGCCGCGCGAGATAAGCGCCTCTACCCGCGCCGTCTTCGCGTCCCTGATCGTTATCTTGACGCCCCTGCCGGCTGCCGCCCTCCTTACTATCTGCGCTTTTTCGCGCAGGGCCTCCTCCGTCTCCATCGTAAGCCATTGGAAGGGCGTGTGCGGCTTGGGCGTAAAGGGCGAGACGGACAGGTTGACCTCCATGCCGCACTTTACGAAGGGCCTGATAAGGTCGCGCACGGCCAGAAGATCCTCTTCGGCCTCCCAGGGGAAACCGATCATGAAATAGAGCTTGACCTTCCTCCATCCGAGCCGCCGCAAAAGCGGGAGGCGGGACATCAGCATGTCCGTGTCTATGTCCTTGTTGAGTCTGTCCCGCAGCCCCACTGTCGACGCTTCGAGGGCGAAGGTGAACCCGCCCCTCGCGCCCTTCGCCAGAAGCTCGATTTCTTCCTCCGCGATGCTGCCTATTTTCAAGGAAGGAAGCGAGACGGAGACTTTGGGGTGGTTGCTCCTTATATATTCGATCAGGGCGGGGAGCGCGCTGTAGTCGCCCGTGCTTAAGGAAAGCAGGCCGATCTCCTCGAAGCCCGTCCCAGCGAGCCCCTCTTCTATGATCTCCCCTAACCTGCCCAGCTCTCTCTCCCTGTACGGCCTGTACCCGAACCCTGCGACGCAAAACCTGCACCCGTTCCCGCAGCCCCGCGATATCTCAATGTTGAGCCGGTTGTGGACGCTACCGACAATAGGGATGGGCGGCCTGACCGGGTGATAAGAGGCGTTCAGGTCCTCGATATAGAGCCTTTTTACGGGCCGCCTGGCAAGGGGGGAGTAGACGCCGTCCAGCCGGGCGATTTCTGCGACCAGCCGGTCTCTTGGCGACCCACGCATGGCCCTGACCGTCCTGACGATCTCAGGAAGCACTTCCTCTGCCTCGCCGACAACGATCAAGTCGAAGAACCGCTCGAAAGGCGCAGGGTTGAGCATGAGGGGGCCGCCGCCGATGATAAGCGGACCGGTTGCGCGGTCTTCGGCCCTGATCGGTATGCCCGCCAGTGACAGCATATTGAGAAGGTTCGTCACGTTTAGCTCGTACGTCATGGAAAACCCTACGATATCCATCCGTGACAAGGGCGTCCGGGATTCGAGCGTGGAAAGCGGCTCGCCCCTCTGCCGCAAGTACTCTTCCATATCGCGCCAGGGCGCAAAGCAACGCTCGCACCAGACCCCTTCAAGGTTGTTGAGAAGCTCGTAAAGCAGAAAAAAACCGAGGTAGGACATGCCGATCTCGTACATGTCGGGGTAGCAAAGGGCAAACCGCACGTCCACGTCACGCAAGTCCTTGACGGACCTGTTGGGCTCGATGCCCAGGTACCGCGCGGGACGCTCAATAGTTTTCGGAAAAACCAGCATACAAACCTCGCTAAGCCTCTCTGTTCATTATTATACATGATCGGGGGGGATTCGTGAAGCTTCGGCCCTGCATTAAGGGGGGCCGGGTTAGTTTCGTGTCCTTCCCGCCATTTTTCTAGGCGCGGCTCCTCACATACACAAAAAGTATGCTGCGTCGCGTGCCGTCGAAAAACGACAGGAAATCCATCGGAATTTCCTCCGGCCCCTTCAAGCGGTTATCGGGCACCGTTCGGGGTTGCTAGCGCCTATCTTATATCCCCCCGGCGCTTGCTTGTTTCTTGAAATGGAGGGGCTGGATGTTTTTCTTGCCATACAGCACTAGCCGTGGTACTCATTATCAGAGCGGCAGAAGCAGAGAGGACGAACGGAAGTATTTATTTCCGACGGTTACGATATTTACGGTCGTCCCCCTCACCCTGATCAGGTCAATGGTTCAGGAAGTGAAAGGAGTGAAGAACGTCCGTCAGGCTCTCCCTAAGGAGAACTTCTCATGAAAATAAAGAAAGTGCATCTAAGGAATTTTCGTAGGCTGGAGGATGTCGAGATTGACTTTGAAAATGAAGAAACTGTTTTCGTCGGGCCGAATAATAGTGGAAAAACTTCAGCCACTACAGCTTTTCGCCTTTTCTTAATTCGCCAGGAATTTAAAATCTACGACTTTTCCGTCTCAAAAATTGCAGCCATAAACGCCTTTGGCGCAATGGAAGATGTGGATGAAGGGAGTCTCCCATCAATTGAAATGGATCTTTGGTTTTCAATAAACCCGGACATCGAATTTGGGCGGGTCTTTTCTCTTATACCAAATGTCTCGACCAACCTTGAAGAAGTTGGTGTTCGGCTGAAATACTGTGTCAAGGATGCAAGAAAGCTGAAGTTTGAGTATCTCTCTGCTTTTCCACCCTTGGAAGGTGCAGGGCCGCAGAAGACTCTTTCACACTACCTATCACTTCAAGGGAACTTAAATCGTCATTTTGCCCTTGGTTATTCTGCCATAGAGAATACCGAGACTGGGCCGGTAACGCACCCTCTTGATCCTGACGAAGGAAAACGAGTTCTTCTATCCTTGATCCGCGTCGACTTTGTTGACGCGCAGAGAAACATTGATGACTATGAAGTCGGACGTAGTAACCGTTTATCCACCGCTTTTGCGGCGTTCTACAGGAAGAATCTTCAACAGGCAGAGATAAGCGAAGCAGCGAACCGCGTAATAGACGAAAACAACGAAAACCTTAATCGACACTACGACGCACACTTCAGGGGCTTAATGGAGGTCATTCGTAACCTTGGCGTGCCATCTATTAACGACAGACAGATGAGGATCGTGTCATCTTTGAGCCCAGAGGCGGCGCTGCAGGGCAACACATCTCTTCTCTACATAGACCAAACGCTTAATCATGAACTTCCTGAAGCTTATAACGGCCTTGGGTTCAAGAACCTCGTTTACATGGCAATACAAATCAGCCACTTTCACCTGCAATGGATGAATACAGAAGCAAAGCGTCCTCTTTGCCAAATCATCTTTATCGAAGAACCAGAAGTGCACCTGCACGCTCAGGTTCAACAAACATTTGTTTCGAACATTTGGGGGATTATCCGGAAGGCATCTGAAGAAGCCGGCGAAATCAATATGGTGCCTCAACTTTGCATCACTACGCATTCATCACACATCATAGATGCGATTGAGTTCAGAAAGGTTCGTTATTTTCGACGTTGCACATTGAACGGAGAAGACCCCGATACAGCCGTTATTTTTAATGCATCAAAGGTTCTTAGCTTACGGGACTTCAAGCCCCACAAATCTTCTGCAGATGGTGCTGTTGAGGACGAGAAGGAAACTCTAGATTTTCTTAAACGTTATCTTAAGTTAACCCACTGCGATCTATTCTTTGCGGACGCGGCAGTACTGGTCGAGGGTACCGTGGAGAAACTCCTTCTACCACAGATGATTGACAAATCTGCACGAGGCCTAAAACGCAACTACCTGACAGTACTGGAGGTGGGTGGGGCTTATGCGCACCGTTTTGCGAGCCTCTTAGAGTTTTTAGGTATTCCTTATCTCGTTGTAACGGACCTGGATTCAGTTGATCCATTAAACAAGCGAAAAGTTTGCAGGGCTGACATGGAAGGAGCGGTAACTTCAAACGCATCCCTTAGATTCTTCCTAAACAAATCCAAGGTGAGTGAACTATCAAACCTGAAAGCGGAGGAGCAAGTCCTGGCAGATGATAGCTGCTTCGTTGTATTCCAAAAACCAACTCCCGTCGCGGGGCACAACCCTGATACACCAATGCTAGGACGTACGTTCGAGGAAACGTTTACATATCAGAACATGCAGATCTTCCGTGACAACAAAATCGATTTGGGAACTGACCTTCCTGCCGATCAGGATTTTGAAAAAGAGTATACGGCCGTCTTTGAAGCAACGAAATCCTCGTCATTCAAGAAGGCTGAGTTCGCGCTTGATATAGCTTCATTAACAACGGACTGGGTGACACCTCAGTATATTTCTGACGGGTTGCGTTGGCTTGAAGACAAGACGTGCGCAAGAACAGACGCGGAGACTATCTGATGGGTGTCAAGATGCAAGGGCTACGGGAAACAAAGGCCGACAAGGATATCATGATTTGTCTGGACGAGCGGCAGAATTTTTCAATGATTGCTGGAGCAGGCTCGGGAAAAACCACTTCTTTGATAAACGCGCTTAAGCACCTAAGAGAAACAGATGGTTCGCGCCTTCGTCGTGACGACAAAATGATTGCCTGCATTACATATACCAACCGAGCAGTGGAAGTTATTTCCGACCGCTTGGATTGGGACGAATTGTTTTGTGTCTCGACGCTCCACAGCTTCCTATGGGGAGAAGTGAAAAAGTTTACACCAAATATTCGAGACGCTCTCCGTCAATGTGTAATACCAGGGCATATTGCGAAGAAACAACAGGATGACAACGGTGGTCAAAGTAAAAAGGCCGTTGCTGCCAGAGAAAGGATCGCATCATTACAGAACGATCTGGATAGATTGGATGCCGTGAACCGGTTTGAGTATAACGACACAAATTTCAGTAACTACCCCCAAGGCCAGCTGAATCACGATGACGTTATTGATGTAGCTGCTTTCCTGCTATCAGAGAATGAAATTCTTCGCCGGATCGTTGGTCAGAAGTATCCATATATCTTTGTCGATGAAGCGCAAGATACGTTTCAAAACGTGGTAGAGGCACTTAACAAGCTTTGCAGCAACGATGGATTGCCTATTGTCGGATACTTCGGCGACCCAATGCAGCAAATATACGATCAGCGCGCAGGTGACTTTGCTGGCCCCGCTAATTCCGTAAGGATCACAAAACAAGAGAATTTTCGATGCTCACGCAAAGTGATCGACTTGTTGAACGCATTTAGACAAGATATCCAGCAGTTTCCGGCAGGAACAAACGCTGATATTGAAGGGACCGTTCTTGTTAGGTTAGTAAGGGCTGAAGCACCTGAAGGCGAACGGAGACGATATACCGAGGATCAAATTACACGTGCATCCGGACGTTTTGAAGAAGCACTTAAAACCTGGGGCTGGGACCAGCGTGCGGATATAAAGCATCTTTTCCTTGTTCGTCAAATGATTGCCCGGCGGCTCGGGTTTCCTGAACTACAAAAACTTTTCACGGGCCTGTTCTCTTCTACAACAGCCCAAGAAGATTACGAAAAAGGCGATCATTTTCTTTTGAAACCTTTTGTAAGTGTGATCTGCCCCCTAGTGCAGGCCCAAAAGGATGGGGATCAACGTCGACTAATAGACATCCTAAGAAGGTCAAGCCCTGCATTCGATCCAAAGGGCGTTAACGCTGACCGAACTTTGGGGGAAATGATAAAGCAGTCAAATGAGATTACGCAAAAGCTTTCCGATCTGTGGGGCAAAGGCACATTAGGTGATATTCTAAAGTTTTGTCGCAAAAACAACTTGTGTAAGATTTCTGATGGACTATCAGAGCACTTGGATCGTCCCCAAAGAGCGGAGGAATATGACGCAGATCTATATTCGAGTGACAAAGGTGATTGGTTGGCAGACGTCTTCTTGAAGATGTTCACCAGCGAAATAGAACCTTTTGTTGAATTCATAAATGAAAATACGCCGTTGAGTACGCAACACGGCGTAAAGGGCGAACAATATGAGGATGTTCTCGTTGTATTCGACGATACCGAAGCCGCTTGGAATAATTACAGCTTCACTAAAACGCTGACGCCTAGAACGTCGGGTGACCCGACCGAGGGCCAGTACGGCAGGAGCAGAAAACTGGCTTATGTTTGCTTCTCTAGGGCTAAGGAGAATTTAAGGATTCTATTGTTTACCCCCAATCCTGAAGCAGCAAAGGAAGAGCTAATCTGCAACAAGCTGTTTGAAGAAGACCAGATTTCTATTGCAGGTTAAGAGCAACAGCTACGAATACATTTCCGGACGACTGAACGAACTAAGTTACTCCGGCCGACAGGCAAACATTGGGCCGATATCCGCTGAGGTTCTCGGCTAGGTTAATCCTGCTACATGCCGCTCGCTTTCAAACTATATCCTTGGCTTTAATAGCCCTAATGGATTCACGGGTAGCAGGTGAAGTCCGTTTTTTTTACCTCGCAGCATATGGGCACCGACCCAAGCGTCATCCTAATCGGGCTATCGATAATCCCCATAGGTAGTCGCCTACCCCGTCCCCGCTTCGCCGTCTCTCCCCCCTCCCCCTGACATTTTTGTCTCTCAAATAGCTGCCGGGTTCGACACTTTTGTGCACATTATGGCGGCGCGTCTGCGCCTGATATGTCTGTATGTCTCCGGTCCGGCAGGGCTTTTCGAGCCGGGCACGCATGTTGCTTTATTTGAGACGTGAAACGGACGGTATACAAAGCCGTCTGGCGACTATGAAGGGCAACGGCGTAGAAGGAGGTATTTAGATGCGAAATGTTTTGGCAGTTTTTTTGATTACCGTGTTGTTTGCGGGCACGGCATCGGCGGCGGGGATGTTCGGGCCGCCTGAGCCTTTGGCGGACCCGGGCAAGTTCTCGCTCGACGCGGGCTATATGCTCGACAAAACCAAAATGAAGCAGGGCGACGACCGGATAGGAACGCGGTCGAATGAGTATTACCTTCAGGGGAATTACTCCTTTCTGAAGGATTGGGAGGTTTACGGCAGGCTCGGCGGGGCCGACATGGTGGCCCACAGCTACGACACCCAGCAGCGGTTCGGGGCAAGCCCGAACATATTCGGTTCGCTCGGCTTCAAAGGCGTGGCGTACCGCAACGGTAATTTCGCCTTCGGGCCTTTCGCCGAGGGTACGATGTACGGCAATTACAGCGGAGTGGCCCGGAACCAGTGGGAGACGGACGTAGGCGTCTCCGCCCAGTACAAGATAAAGGCGGTCACGATCTACGGCGGTCCCTTCGGTTACTGGCGGCAGGCTGACAGCCAGCTCGCGCTCAACCCGCCGATATCGCAGGATGACATGAAAGAGAGAAGCAACATAGGCGGCTTCCTGGGTATGCGGTTCCCCATCGTGCAGCAGAAAGTATTTTTGACGGCTGAGGCACAGATGAGGGACAGGCCCGGCATAGGCGCGTCACTGAGCTACAAGTTTTAACGTTGTTGACTTCATAGTCGCATAAGGGGGCCGCGATCTTTTCGCGGCCCTTGCTTACCTTGATAATATTCGGTCCCCTGTGCTATCTTAACCCTACGGGGCGTGGCGCAGCATGGCTAGCGCGCTTGCCTTGGGAGCAAGAGGTCCGGGGTTCAAATCCCCGCGTCCCGACCATAAGTCCGTCCGGCACCCGTATAAACTAAAACCGGCAAGAAGAAACGAGAAATCCTATGAAGTCCCGCTCTATCCTTACACTGTCCGCCGCCCACGCGATAACGGACATCAACCAGGGTGCAATCCCAGTCCTGCTGCCTTTCCTTATAAGCGCCTACGGGCTTACTTACGCGGGCGCGGCCGCCATCGTTTTCGCCACGAATATATCCTCTTCCCTGGTCCAGCCGCTCTTCGGCCATTTCGCCGACAGATACCCCAACCGGTGGCTTATGCCCGCCGGTATTCTTTTCGCAGGTCTCGGCCTGGCCCTTGCGGGCGCCGTCCCCACCTACCATCTGGTGCTGGCCGTCGTTGCCGTCAGCGGCATCGGCATCGCCGCCTTCCATCCCGAGGGCGCCCGTCTCGTAAACGATCTTTCGGGCGCCAGGAAGGCGACCGCCATGAGCCTCTTTGCCGTAGGCGGGCAGGTCGGCTTCGCCATAGGGCCCCTTATGACAACCTTCGTTGTCGCCTCTTTCGGCCTGACCGGCACGCTCCTTTTATCCGTCCTTCCGATCTGCGCTGCCATTGCCATCGCCGGCTCGCGCAGCTCCCTCTTCTCCGTTGAACAAACCGGGAAGACCGCCTCGAAGCCTGCACCCGGCACGGTCGATGCAGTCGATGCGTGGAAGCCTTTCACCATCCTGACGGGGGCCGTTTTCTTCCGGTCATTCGCCTTTTACGGGCTGAATACCTTCCTCCCCCTTTACTTCATCGACGTCCTGCACAAATCGAAAATGACGGGAGGCGCGGCCATGACGGTATTCCTGGCGGCAGGCGCTTGCGGCACGCTCGCCGGCGGGCGGCTGGGAGACAGGTACGGCTACCGCCCGGTGGCGCTCTTCGCCTTCTGCTGGGCCGCCGCCCTCTTGCCGGTATTCATTCTCATGAGCCAGGCGTGGGCCGCCATGCTTATCCTGATCCCTCTGGGCTTTGCCCATTTTATGTCGATGAGCCCCCTCGTCGTCCTGGGCCAGAAGTTCCTGCCGACGCGCGTTGGCCTCGCCTCCGGCGTTACGCTGGGACTTTCCGTTTCCATGGGAGGCATCGCTGCGCCTCTTGTCGGCCGCATTGCCGACGTCTACGGGATGCCCCAGGCCTTCATGGCCATGACACTCTTTCCCGTGATTGCCGGTTGCCTCGTCCTCGCAATGCCCGGCGCTCATCCGGCCACCCGCCCGTCCCTCGCGCAATAGCCGCCCTCGGGCACGCTCATGGGCCGTCCACCCTGAATAAACTTGTCGCTTCTGAAGTCTCATTTTCGACATTAATGTCGACCAACGTCGCAGCCAAAGGACAGCCAGCAGACTATTCATAACAATTACAGTAACTTATTAAGATCGCCGATATGGCATTTTCTATGCAGTAACGGATATTGGCCGGTGCAGGGACCGGGATAGAAGGCTCAAAGGAGGCGCAACATGAGGTTATCGGCAATGGCAGTAATCGCAGGCATCATCGTCGCAGCGTCGGTATTGCCGCAGGCGGCATCGGCCGCACCTGTTTCCATCGGGGTCGGAATAGGCGTGCCGGGACCCATGGTAGGCTACCCTCCACCCGCGTACTACGCGCCCGGCTACTACTATCCGCCTACCGTATACGGGCCGGGGGTTGTCGTAGCTCCGGGATACGGCTGGTACGGCCGGGGACGCGGGTATTACGGCGGCCCGTACTATCGCGGATATCGCGGCTATGCCGGCTATGGCGGCTATCACGGCTATTATCACGGCCGCAGGCGGTAGCGTAACCCGCTTGAGACGGCGCCCGCAAAAGGGTATACTGTCGGCCACACGGACCGCAAAAAAGCGAGATGGTACGCGAGCTTACGACATAAAACCGGGCGGTCCGGGAGAGGAGAAACAGGCATGATCGAAAAATTCAGGAAGCTGTTGCCCGCCGTTCTTATGGTCGCGATGGCGGCAGCCGCTGTACCGGCATGGGGCCAGGCGGGCGCACCCATGGTCGTGGGACGGGTTTCCCACGTAGAGGGAGACCTGCTGCGCTGGGTCCCGCAGGACAACGATTGGGTGGCCGTGGTCAGGGACGTCCCTTTCGCAGCCGGAGATGCCCTTTATTCAGGGACCGAAGGCAGGTCTGAGCTGACCGCCCCTAACGGTACGTGGGTGAGGGTCGGCAGCAGCACCCAGATCCAGTTCATCTCCATGGAGCCGGACGTGACCGAAGCGGACGTTGCAGGCGGCATGGCGCGCTTTTTCGCCAGGGGACCGAGCACGGTCATCAAGGCAGACAGCCCGTTCGGCTACGTAATAGCGAACCCCGGAACCATCTTTGACTTTTACGTCGGCGAGAACTCCGTGGAGGTCGTGCCCCTCAGGGGGACTGTCAGCTTCGTCCATGCAGCAACAAACGCCCGCTACGATATCGCCGCAGGCTCGCCCTCCATCCTGGCTGATGCGAACCAGGTGGCTTCAGGCGCAGGCGCCCCGGACCCCGACTGGAGCGCATGGAACGCCGGCAGAGACAGCTTCTGGGCGGCGAAGGCCGGCCAAAGGCAGTCCATCGGATACCTGCCCCCTGCCCTTTATGATGATGCTTATACCCTCGATGAGAACGGCAGATGGGAGTTGGTCCGCTATGACGGGGCCGACCGATGGTTCTGGAGACCCACCAGCGTAGCGCCCGGCTGGGCGCCCTTCACCGTGGGGCGGTGGACGGAGTGGTACGGTGACCAGACGTGGATACCGGCAGAGCCTTTCGGTTACGTCACGCATCATTACGGCAACTGGGTCTTCACACGCAACGCATGGTACTGGGCTCCGCCGGTGGTCGTCCCCATACCCGTACGGCCTCTTTTGACGGTCGGCTTCGGCTGGTACCCCGGAAGGGTCTCGTGGATATCGAGCGGCGCGTACGTCGGGTGGGTGCCTCTGGCGCCGCACGAGCCTTACTATTGCCGGCATGGCTGGGGGGCGCCCGGATTAACTGTAGTCACGGATGTGTCGATCGGCGGGATAAACATCAGGCTAGGCGGCCTCGCCTATGCCAACCTTGCCGTCCTCGTCCCGCAGCATAATTTCTATAACGTCGCAAGTTACAGGAGCGTAAGGGTGACGAACATAAACGTCACAACGATCGTCAACAACTACCATGGCGCTCCGGTGGTCAGCGACAGGGTGATAGCGAACTACGGTTCGATGAAGGAGCGGTACAACTTCACGAACGCCGTGATCCATGAAAAACCACATGCGAGCGTCGTCGCCAGGATCGAGCACAACAGGGAGGTCATGGTCAAGGGCGTAAGGCCAAGCGCAGCAGTGCTGGAACGCCAGGTAAGGACCATAAAAGAGGTAAGGCCCGCCCCTGCCGCACGCGTAATGCAGCCGAAGATGACGAGCTACATCGTGCCTGCCGGACAGGTAAACCGGCCCAAATCAGAAGTATCGTTCCAGCAAAAAGAGATAAGGGGGCCGGAGAACAGGCAGGCTGCGCCCCAGAAGACGGGTCAGCGGGAGGGCCAGGCCCCTGTGCGTCCGGAGCCTGCCCCACGGCGGCCAACGCCTGCCCAGGCAGGACCCGAGAGGCAGCAGGTCCCTCACCCTGCAGAAGCAGCCCAGCAACCGGTCAGGCAGCCGGAGCCTCAGAGGCCGCCACAACAAACCGTACAGCGGCCGCCACAGCAGCAGCCTGTGCCCGTAAAGCCCGTTCAGGCGGTGCAGCCTGCCAAGCCTGCGCAGCCGAAGCAGCAACCGCCGAAGCGGCCGCCCGAGCAGAAAAAACCGCAAGGCGAGCACAAGGAAGAAAAACACTAGCAGGTAAAGGAACAGCGGAGGGCAGGGGGAACTACACCTGCCTGCCTTCCGCCTCCGATAGAACGGCCCTCGCGGCAGAAAACTTCCTATAATATTTTTTGATCTTCTCGATATTGCCTGAGGCTACGGCTGCCGTAAGGTCGCCCTCGGCCTCCGCAACGTCGAGGAGCATGTAGTAGTCGAGGGATTCCTTCATGTGGGCGAGCACTATCATGCCCGTTATAATCGGGTGGTTGTTGGTCACGTTCGCGTCCTTGAAGCGCGTCCCGTGCTCCAACTCCACACCCAGGCCCATCCTGAACTGCTCCGGGTCGATGGGCATTTTCCCGGTGTTCACCTCCGCGAGGACCCGGGCCGCCTCTTCCGGCGTTGCCTCCGGCTCGGGAAGGGCCGTCCAGTCCCTGATACCCGACTCCTTACACACCCGCCGCACTTCGTCCGAAGTTATGTAATCGGGAAGTTTCATTGCCTCCTCCTTATGTGTAGTTGCCTGGAGCTATTGAATTTTCTTGATTTGCAGGTCGTCGCTTACGCTCGTGACATCGGGCGTATCCTTAGCAATGGCCAGCATTTTCTCTTTCGCTTCGCGATTGGGCACTACGCCGGAAAGCGCTACCCTGCCCTGGATGGCAAAGACCCTGGGGGGCTGCAGGCCCGTCTCGGCTATTCTGGACCTGATCTGGGCCGCAATCTCGCTGTCGGAAGGGGCGCCTTCCTTCATCGCTGCCGTTTTGCTCTTACAGCCCTGAAAGGCAAAGAGCAAAAACACCACACAGAGCAGGCACAGAAGGCTGTTTTTCACGATAGCCGTAACCGTATAAAATCTATTGTCCATTCGCCGAACGGTCAATCCTGTCCCTGATGGAAGCAACCAATTTTTCCAGGTCTGCCTTCCTGAGCACCTTCAGGAAATCCAGCTCGCCCGTTCCCAGAAGGTCGCTTATTATCTTTACGAGCTTTTCGTTGTCGATGCTTATTTCTGCTTCTGTCATGACATACATAGATAATATCAAAGCCGTCCCTCAGTCAAGTCAAAACCATCAATTGGATGATGGGCAGGCGGGTTGACATATGTCAAAGCATACCTATATTTTAGTAGTTGACAAAAAATGCTGGAGGGGGCTTATGAGGGGTAGGCAACTTTTCCTTATCATGCTTCTGTCGCCGCTCGTCATCGCCTTCGCTACGCAAGCGGCCGCCCAGGGGTTTTTCCCCTTAGGCGGCTGGCCCATTCCGACTTCGCCGCCGTCGCCGCCTGCCACGCCGGTAGGACCCCCCTCTCCAAGCATGATGCCTCCTGCCGCTCCGCCGGCGGGCAATACATACATGGGGACGGGCGGTATATCGGAGTACGGCGGCACCATGTCAGGAAGCACCGTGCTCTCGACCACGGGAACCGACCCCATGGGAGGGCCGGCGATGGCGATGCCGGAGTCCCCGTTATCGGTCGCCCCCTACGCGCCGGTCGTAACGCAGACGGATGAGATCCTGCGCGGCACTTACCCGTCCGGCTCGGTTGGCACGAGCCGCGTTGCCGGCTCTTATGGCGGAGTTGCGGTGGCGTCCGGAGGGACAAGGCCGCTTATGCCTGCGCCCGGCGGCCTGCCCGACACCGTGCCGCTGCCGGGTCTCGGTAGTACAATGGTCCCCGGGGTCGCGATCCCATCAACAGAAAAGAGATAAACGGCAGATAGGGAACAGGACCGGGCCGCACACACAAACCCCGCCGCACGTGTGAAAGGGCCGCAAGAAGTCAGAGGCTTACGGTCTGCCTTACCGCGTCCCTTCTACTTCCGGAAGCATCGTTATATTGTTTTGATATTCTTTGAGGACCCGCTTTGTGAAGGCGGTCTTCGGCTGGCCGTTGCCGTTCTGCCGGGCCTTGGCCTTGGTGGTCCCGATATTGTAGGCGTTGAGCGCGGTAGGCAAGCTGCGGAAGTCTTCAACGAGACGGGACAAGTGGTAAATCCCCAGCCTTATGTTCTTGTCCGGCTCATGGAGGCTGTCTGCGCCGTCCCAGGCTACCCCGGCGTCTTTGGCGATATACTTGGCAAGGGACGGCTTGATCTGGAAAAGGCCCCTCGCCCCTTTTTTCGATATCACGTCCTGCTTGAAATTGCTTTCGACTTTTATTACGGCCAGGGCGAGCCGGTAATCGATATCGTGCTCGATTGATTCATCGTATACCTTATCGACCATGGCCCTGAGCTTCTCGTCGTGCATGTGCACGGATTTGCCCTTGAGGTGCGCAACGACCCTTTCCAGGACGGCGTTTCTCTCCAGCGGGTCCTCAGCCGACGCGCGTTTCAGCGTGAGCGCAGTGAGGGCGACCGCCGTAATAAAGAAGATAGAGACTACTATCAGTATTTCTTTTCGCTGCCTTCTCACTACATTTCCCTTAATTTTGTCGGCCAGAGGTGCAAGAGTCAGAGTTGTTGTAAGTGTCCCAGTATATATTGTACGCGGATGAAAAACAAGCAAAAACTTAGTTTAATGGTCTCTCAAGTATCGTTATCCGCGTGGGCGTCGAACTATATATCTTAAGATATCATATACTTAGCTCGTGGCCAAAGACCTTCCGGAAAGACTATTCGCCCTCGGAATTGCCTGTCTTCCGGGTCCGTTCGAGGATGGCTTTGAATGTCTTCATATCGTAGTTTGCGGTAGTAATGAACTCTTCGTCCGACTCGAAGTACCAGACGAGCATTTTCCTTAGCTTATCGAGGGGATACATCTTGATCAGCTCGACGGCTATCTTGCCTTCCTTCTCGTAGCGCAGCGACGGTTTTCTCTGAAATTTGAGCGCGTAGCCCTCGCTATACGCGTCGAGCAGCAGCTTCATGTCGGAGAAAGCATGGACCTTGTCCGTTTCCTCTACGGGCTGCTCCTCGCTTCCTGCGGCCTCCTCACCCTCCACAGGGGCCGGCCGCTCCTCGGGTTTCTCTTTCCCGGCGGACGGGACCGTCTCCTGCTTCTGCTGGGCGTACCACTCGGCCGCAAACTCCCTGTAAACGGTCTCGATGGTGAGTACCTCCTGCTCCTTCCTGGTAGCAATCAGCCTCTTCACGATGGTATAGAACGCGTAGACGGCCGTGTGTATGTCCCGGTCCGTCTCCTTCCCTTCGAGGACGCCTATGTTCCTGAAGCGCGACAGGTCTACGATGGGATAGGTATTACCCTGCATGTCGAAAAGATAGATGCCGAAGGTATTCTTGGGAATGTCGCCGGCGAGGTCGATCCGCTTCACGTAATCGAGGTTTACCATGCCGTTATGGTCCGTCTCTATCCACATAACCGGCTCACAGCCCTTCCCTTCACGATAATATAGGGCAGATATCGGCCTATGCACACCGGGGGTTGCGTGAAGACCGAACCCGCCTTGTAAGATAAACCCTCTTCCGGCCTTGCACACTATTTTTCAGTCCGGTCCTCTTGAAACTTGAGGCCGCACACCCGACCTTATTAGTAAGGCGGCGCACCGGGGCGGATCAGGTCCGTGGGAAACCGGTATCCATGTGGGGGAGGATACCGAAAGCGTTAACCGCCGGGCCGGGTGGACGGTCAAGCCCTTACTCCCTGGGTCCGTCCCCGGAAAAACCCCGGACGCCGCCCCCGCAAAAGCCGTTCCCCGGTTCATTTTACCCTCAAAACGTGATATACAGTAATAAATGAGCGCACGTGCAGGCCGAGAGGGAGAAGTCGTATAATATGGTTTCCAACCGAGCAATATCTGATGCCATGACTATAAGGCTGGATGCAATCGTAGAGGGCCTGCCTCCGATGCCGCCCTTTGTCGAAGGCATCCGGAGGGCCCCCAGAAGGAGGCCCACCTTGAGCCGCAGCGACACGGTGCTCGCGTTGCGCAACGCCCTCAGGTACGTGCCTGAAGAGTGGCACAAGACGCTCGCCCCGGAATTCCTCGACGAGTTGCTGACCAGGGGCCGCATCTACGCGTACCGCTTCAGGCCCGAAGGGAGGATCAGGGGGAACCCCATCGAGTCGTACCGGGGCAACTGCGTAGAGGGCAAGGCCTTTCAGGTGATGATCGACAACAACCTTGACTTCGACGTAGCCCTTTACCCTTACGAGCTAGTGACCTACGGGGAGACAGGCCAGGTATGCCAGAACTGGATGCAGTACCGCTTGATAACTGCCTACCTCCGGAAGCTGACCGCGGAGCAGACGCTCGTAGTCGAGTCCGGCCATCCTGTCGGCCTTTTCAGGTCAGGCCCGCAGTCGCCAAGGGTAGTCATCACGAACGGCCTGATGGTGGGCGAGTTCGACGACCAGGAAAACTGGCAGCGGGCGGCTGCCCTGGGCGTATCGAACTACGGCCAGATGACGGCCGGGGGCTGGATGTACATCGGGCCCCAGGGCATCGTCCATGGAACCTATTCAACGGTCCTGAACGCAACGCGCCTCCGGCGGTCCACCTCCGGCGACGAGGATATGACCGGCTGTCTTTTCGTATCCTCGGGCCTCGGCGGCATGAGCGGGGCGCAGGGCAAGGCCGTGGAGATAGCGCGGGGCGTCGCCGTTATAGCGGAGATAGACCCGTCGAGGATAGAGACAAGGCGCAGCCAGGGGTGGATCGGCCGGGTCGCAACGGATGCGGCGGAAGCCTTCCGCCTTGCAGGCGCGGCCGTCGGGGAGAAGAAACCGGCCTCCATCGCTTTCCTGGGGAATATAGTCGATCTCCTCGAATACGCGGTTGCGCAGAACGTGAATATCGACCTCCTCTCCGACCAGACCTCGTGCCATGCAGCATACGAGGGCGGGTACTGCCCGCAGGGGCTCACCTTCGACGAGAGGACAAAGCTGCTCGCCACCCAGCCTGCCGTCTTCAGGGAAATGGTAGATCGCTCCCTCAAGCGCCATTTTGAGCTTATTCGCGCCCTGGTCGGCCGGGGGACATATTTCTTCGATTACGGGAACAGCTTCCTGAAGGCCGTTTATGACGCGGAGGTAAAGGAAGTTTGCAGGAACGGTACCGACCCTCTGGACGGCTTTATCTTCCCTTCATACGTAGAAGATATCATGGGACCGCTTCTCTTCGATTACGGGTACGGCCCTTTCAGGTGGGTGGTCTTGAACGGCTCGCCGGAAGACCTCGTGAAGACGGACAGGGCGGCCATGTCCTGCATCGACCCGTCGAGGCGCTTCCAGGACAGGGACAACCACGCCTGGATCAGGGACGCGGGTGAGAACAAGCTTGTCGTAGGCACCCAGGCCCGCATACTGTACCAGGACGCGGAAGGGCGGGTGCGGATCGCCCTTAAGTTCAACGAGATGGTGCGCAGCGGCGAGATAGGGCCTGTCATGATCGGCCGCGACCACCACGACGTGGGCGGCGCGGACTCTCCCTTCAGGGAGACGTCGAGCGTCAAGGACGGCAGCAACATCACGGCGGACATGGCCGTCCAGTGCTTCGCGGGCAACGCGAGCCGCGGCATGAGTCTCGTATCGCTGCATAACGGCGGCGGCGTAGGCATAGGCAAGGCGATAAACGGCGGCTTCGGCCTCGTGCTCGACGGGAGCGAAAGAGTGGACGAGATCATAAAGAGCGCAATCCCGTGGGACGTCATGGGCGGGGTCGCGAGACGCTCCTGGGCGCGAAGCGGCCATTCGATAGAGACTGCCATAGACTATAACACGGCGGGCAAGGGCGCGGACCACCTGACCCTGCCGTATCTTGCCGACGAGGACGCGGTACGGTCGCTTGTTGACAAGGCCTTTTCGGAGGGCCTGCCTTGAAGAAGATCGTCGAATGCGTGCCCAATTACAGCGAAGGAAGGGACAAGGAGAAGATCCGCAGGATACTTTCTGCCTTCAGAGGCAAAAAGGGGGTAAAGCTCCTCGACCACGAGCAGGACTCAGACCATAACAGGCTGGTCGTCACACTCATCGGGGAGCCGCCGGCAGTCGCCGCGGCAGTTCTCGCCTCCGTCGGCGTCGCTGTGGAAGTTATCGATTTACGCAAGCATTCGGGGCAGCACCCGCGCATAGGCGCAGTCGATGTCATACCGTTTATCCCGGTCAGCAATGTCTCCATGGCAGAGGCGGTCGAGCTTTCCAAAGAGGTGGGGCGCGCACTCGCCGAAAAGTACGGCGTGCCCGTCTTCCTATATGAAGAGTCGGCCTCCGACCCGGCAAGGCGCGATCTGGCGGCTATCAGGAAGGGTGAATTCGAAGGGATGTCGGAAAAGCTGAAAATGCCCGAGTGGAGGCCCGATTACGGCAAGGCCAGGGCACATCCGACGGCGGGCGTTGTCGCCGTAGGCGCCCGCATGCCTCTGGTCGCCTTCAACGTCAACATCGATACCCCGAATATGGAGATCGCCTCGGCCATAGCGAAGGCCGTCAGGAATTCGAGCGGGGGCCTGCGTTACTGCAAGGCCATCGCCGTAGACCTCACGGAAAGAGGGATCACACAGGTTTCGATGAACATGACCGATTTTGCAAAAACCCCTCTCCACCGCGCAGTCGAGCTTGTGCGGTCGGAGGCGAGGCGGTACGGCGTCAACGTGGTAGGAAGCGAGGTCGTCGGACTCGCGCCCATGGCGGCCCTGATCGACGCCGCCGCCTTTTATATGGGCCTCGAACGCTTCAGCATCGACCAAATATTAGAGACACGTATGGAGTAAGAGTTAATGGATGGAAACGTAGTCATAAAGAACGCGTCCGAGCTCGTTACGTGCAGCGGACAAACCGCGAAGACAGGGCGGGCCATGTCCGACCTGGCAGTCATAAACGGCGGGGCCGTCTCTATCGAGAACGGCGTAATTACGCGCGTCGGCCGCACCGACGAGGTCATCCGGGGCCTCGACCTCTCGGGCTTCGAGGTGATAGACGCGACAGGCAAGGCGGTGCTGCCGGGTCTCATCGACTGCCATACGCATTTCCTCTTTGCGGGGTACAGGGCGGATGAGTTCGCGTGGCGTCTTTCAGGCCTCTCCTATATGGAGATCATGGAGCGGGGCGGAGGCATCAGCCGGACGGTCGAGGCGACGCGGCTGGCAACGGAGGACGAGCTTATCGCGGAAGGCGCCAGACGGCTCGACCACATGCTCTCCTTCGGTGTTACGACTTGTGAAGGTAAAAGCGGCTACGGCCTGGACCATACGACGGAGATAAAACAGCTTCAGGCCATGGCGGCCCTCGACAAGGCCCATCCGATAGACATTCTGCCGACCTTCCTCGGCGCGCATGCAGTGCCGAAAGAATACATGGGCGATGCGGACGCCTATATAGACTATGTGGCGTCAGACGTGCTGTCCCATGTTTGCGCCCTCGGGCTCGCCCGCTTCTGCGACGTTTTCTGCGAGAAGGGCGTCTTCGGCATAGAGCAGTCGAGGCGGCTCCTTAAGGCGGCACGACGGCAGGGCCTCAATATCAAGATCCACGCGGACGAGATTACGCGCCTCGGCGGCGCGGAGCTTGCGGCCGAGCTGGGCGCGACGTCCGCAGACCACCTGCTCCACGCCTCCGACGAAGGGGTCCGGGCAATGGCGCGAGAGAGAGTGGTCGCAGTCCTGCTGCCTGCAACGGCTTTCAGCCTGAAGGAGCCCTACGCCAGGGCGCGCTTCATGATCGACGAAGGGTGCGCTGTGGCGCTGGCGACGGACCTGAACCCCGGGAGTTGCTTTTCGGAAAATATCCCGCTTGTTTTCAGCCTCGCCGTCCTATACATGGGCATGACGATCGAGGAGGCGGTAACAGCCTTTACGATAAACGGCGCGGCGGCCCTCGGCCTCGCCTCAAGAGTCGGCAGCATAGACGCAGGGAAGCAGGGCGACCTGGTAGTCCTGGAATTCCCATCCTACGGATATATCCCCTACCACGTCGGCGTGAGCTGCGTGGAGAAAGTGATAAAGAAGGGACGCGTCGTTTTCGACGCATCAAAAGGAGAAGCCAGGGGGCGGCCGTGCTGACGGACCTGACCGTCAAAGAATATATCGACCGGCTCGCCGGAGGGGAGGCCACGCCGGGCGGCGGCTCCGTTTCCGCACTCGCCGGGGCATTGTCCGCAGCCCTTTCCCGGATGGTCTGCAACCTGACCATAGGCAGGAAGGGTAACGACGCAGCCCTCGACGAGCGTATGGCAGGCATAGAACGCAAAGCTGCGGAGCTGGGCCGGGCGCTGATCGAAGGCGTAGACCGTGACGCCGAGGCATACGTGCAGGTAATAAAGGGATACCGCATGCCTAAAACGAGCGAGGCGGAAGTCGCGGCAAGGGAGGCAGCCATACAGGAGGCGCTCAAAGGGGCGACGCGAGCCCCCCTCGATGCAGCGCGGGCTGCGTGCAGCCTGATCGACCTTGCGAAAGAGGCAATGACTTACGGGAACAAAAATGCGTACAGCGACGGCGTCGTGGCAAAGCTCTGCGCCAGGGCGGCAGTCCTCGGCGCTGCCGCGAATGTGCGGATCAACCTGCCGTCCGTAAAGGACGAGGCGTTCCGCAAGAGTACGCTGTCCGAGATCGAAGCGCTGGAGAAGAAGGCGCTCGACAAGGGAAAGTAAGGAGCGGGCGCGAAAGCCGCGGCTCGGCCTGGGCGTCTTAAGCAAGCCGGATTTAATCATGCCCAGCGGATAGTGGTAAACTTGGAAACACCGAGGCAGAAGGGGGCGGTCCCCCCTGCCCCACTTTAACGCGGCCCCGACGCATGGGGGAGGGGAAACAGGATAATGACAGACACCGACGAACTATTAAAGCTGCTCGAAGAGAAGCTTGATACGACGCGCAAGATGATCGATGAATTTGAGGAGGGGATGGATTACGCGACCCATTGCAGCCTTCAAGGTTTCGCCGAGGGCATCGCGTACACTATAGAAGAGATCAAGGGGCTAACCGGCAAAAGCGCGTAAGCGAGGCCGCATGCAAACGGGCAGTGAGGGCAAGGGGGGGGCGATATCCATCTCTATCGGAGACAAGGGAGAAGCTCGTCTGGCGCTGACCGGCCGCATCGGCCTCGACAACCTGAATGAACTCATACGCCAGTCCGCCGCCCTTTTCGCGAAGGACCCACGACATATCGTCGCTGACCTCGGCCGCCTCGAAGAGGCGGACAGCGCGGCCGCCCTCTTCCTGCTCCAGATGGAGGATGAAGCCCGCCGCCGCTCTATACCGTTCGAATTCCTGAAAATACCACAGCGCGTCCAGAGCATTATGGACCTTTTGGACCGGGATGCCCTCCGGCCCGCCCCGTCCCCCCCGGTAAAGCACCGGAACGTCTTCGAGGCGATGGGGGAGACAACCGCGCACCTTTTCGGCGACGTCGGCCAGGTTATCACCTTCGGCGGCACCCTGCTCTGGGAGGTGACGCTTGCGGTCCGGCACCCGTCGTCCGTCCGATGGAAGGATGTCATCGTCTACATGAAAAAAGTGGGCGTGGACGGCCTGCCTATACTCGCCCTCATCAGCTTCCTCATGGGTCTGATCATGGCTTTCATGTCTTCGCTGCAATTGAAGCAGTTCGGGGGTAACGCGTACGTCGCCTCCCTGGTAGCCCTGGCGATGGTCAGGGAGCTCGGCCCCATTATCACGGCTATCCTGGTCGCCGGCAGGTCCGGCTCGGCCTTTGCCGCAGAGATAGGCACTATGGTGGTGAACGAAGAGGTCGATTCGCTGACGACGATGGGGTTCAGCCCCATCAGGTTCCTTGCCGTCCCCAAGCTCATTGCGGCAGCCGTCATGGTGCCACTGCTCACCTTTTTCGCGGACTTGTTCGCTATTGTCGGCGGCATGTGCGTCGGCATCCTCGGCCTCGATCTCACATTCCATACATACGAGCAATACACGTCGTGGGCGATCACTACGACCGACATATTTAACGGCGTGATCAAATCCTTCACCTTCGCCATCCTGATCGCCGCCATAGGGTGCCAGAGGGGGTTCGCGGTCAGGGGAGGGGCACAGGCGGTCGGCGACGCCACTACCTCCGCCGTCGTATCGGGACTTTTCCTTATCATAGTGACCGACTCTGCATATGCGGTCATATTCAATTACGTGCACTGGTGAGGGCCGGCGTGGGCGAAACCGCCGAAAAAGCGATAGAAGTCGAGGGTCTTTCCGTACGCTACGGGGACGATGTCATACTGGACAACGTTAGCTTCGACGTAGCCAGCGGCGAGGTCGTGATCATCGCGGGGGCGAGCGGCTCCGGCAAATCGACGCTTCTGCGCCACATGATCGGCCTGGCAAGGCCGTCGTCCGGCCGCGTGCTGATCTGCGGCGTCGATATAGCGAGCGCATCCGACGACGAGATGCGGCCGGTCAGACGGGACACGGGTATGCTCTTCCAGTCGAGCGGCCTCCTCGGGTCGATGACGCTCG
Source organism: uncultured delta proteobacterium (assembly GCA_963810935.1). Classification (GTDB taxonomy): domain Bacteria; phylum Desulfobacterota; class Syntrophorhabdia; order Syntrophorhabdales; family WCHB1-27; genus CAWEPK01. The sequence continues at coordinate 382,566 of CAWEPK010000008.1, forward strand.
GCGAAAACATCGACCTGCCGTTGTCGGGGTTCACCGACCTCGACGAGCAGATGCGCGCGGCCATCGTGCGCGAGAAGCTGGCCATGGTGGGACTTTTGGGCTACGAGGACCACCTGCCGGGCGAGCTTTCGGGCGGCATGAGGAAGAGGGCCGGGATCGCAAGGGCCATGGCCCTCGATCCGGGGATGCTCTTCCTCGACGAACCCTTCGCCGGCCTCGACCCGATAACTTCGGCAGGCGTCGAGGATCTGGTGCAGAAAATAAACAGGGGTATGGGGACGACGATGGTAATTGTGAGCCACGAGCTCGAGGCCATCTTCCGTCTGGCCCAAAGAATAATTATGCTAGATAAGGGCAAAAGGGGTATAATTGCCGAGGGCGACCCCAAGGCGCTAAGGGATAGGCCGCCTAATTCTCAGGTCAGGCATTTTTTTAACCACGAGATAGAGGAAAAGGAAGAGCCGGGAGGACGGCGTACTTAAATGGTACAGCGCAGGGCTTATTTTCTGGTCGGCCTCTTCGTGACCCTCGGGATGGTCCTGGGGGCCGCAGCCATCATATGGCTCGGCGCTAACAAGTATTTCCAGCCGGGGGCCGTTTACGTAACGTACTTCGACGAGTCCGTTCAGGGGCTCCAGGTCGATTCGATAGTCAAGTTCAGGGGCGTCGATATCGGCACGGTGCGGAAGATAGGCGTGGCGCCCGACCAGCGGCTTGTCGAGGTGATCATGAAGCTCGACGTTAAGGATTTCAACATCCAGGGCGTCGTGGCAAAACTGACGCTCGCCGGCATAACGGGCATAGTCTACGTTGAGCTCGACCGCACGAAGCCGGGCGAAGCAGGCGTAAAACCAACAACCTTCCAGCCGCCCTACCCCGTCATACCGTCCGCACCGTCCAATATCAAGCAGATAGAGAGCGCCATCACCGAAATGATGAAACAGGTGAAGGAGATCGACTTCGCCGGGATATCACGCCAGATAGCCAGGGCGGTCACCTCTCTTGACAAATTTTTCAACAGCCGGCAGGTCAAGCACATCATGCAGGACGCAGGCAGCGCGATGGCAAAGCTCTCGGACGCCGCGGACAAGATGGACAAGTTGCTTGCCGGCGGATCCCTCGACGAGGCAGTCGCAACCGCCAGGGACGCCGTCAAAGAGGCCAGGGCAGTGATAAACAGGGCCAATGCCGAGCTTGAGCGCGTGAACATCGGGCAGACGGCCGCACGGGTGGACAGCTTAGTCGAGGGGACGTCGGGGAGGGTGGACTCCGCGCTCACCGAGGTCGAGATTACGGTCGACACGCTGCGCCGCACGGCCGAATCCGTGGAGGAGCTTGCAGACAGGTTGAAGGCCGACCCCTCGGCGCTCATCTTCAGCAAGCCGCCGAAAGGAGAATAGCATGCGGGCGAAAGCTGCCGTCCTTTACGCCGTTGTCCCCCTCGTCGCACTTATGCTTCTCACGGGCTGCGCGACCGGGGCAAGGCCGGCATACAAAGTCGAGCCTGTATACGCTCGACTACCCGCCCCCGGCCCTCAAAGGCGCCGTTGCCCCGACGGACCAGGTGGTACGCATAGACAGGTTCTCTGTAGCGCAAAGCTTCAACAACACGGCCATGGTTTACAGCCCTGAGGTTTACAGGCTGGCCGTTTACCAGTACAACAGGTGGAGGGTCAACCCCGGCGACATGACGGGCGACTACATGGCCCGCGATTTCCGCGCCTCCGGCCTGTTCAAAGCGGTCTTCTCGGGCCCCAGGCAGAATGCGGCGCGCTTCCAGATCGAAGGCATAGTCGATCGGTTCCTCCAATCGAAAGAGGCGGATGGATGGAAAGCCGTCCTCGTGCTGGAGATGACCCTCCTCGACACGAACAAGCCGTCCGTGGCTGAAAGGGTTATATTTCAGAAGCGGTACAGCGCGGCAGAGCAGATTCCCGAGCAGTCGGCCGGGGCCTTTGCGAAAGGGATCAGTAACGCAATGTCGCATTTGTCGGCGGAGATTATAAACGATGCGGCGGTGGCAATTGCAGCAAGATGTCGGGAAGCGCTTGACGCTGAGACAAGGCGGTAATTAGAATATTACAGTGACTGAACCCAACTGGCTCAAAAAGGCAATTGACAATGTCCTGTCCCGCAGCGAGGACGGGGAGGCGTCCGGCACGCCGGACGAGATGATCGACAACGCCGCGAAGAAGGCGTTCAAGATCAGCACCGCCCTCGGCCTCATCCCCGGCCCTATAGGCATGGCGACCATCATCCCGGAGGTTGCAGCGCTGGCGGGCATCCAGATCGGCCTCATCCGCCGCATCGCAGGGTTTCACCACAAGGAGGAAACGGTCTCGCCCGAGCTGGTCCTCCTTATCCTGGGCAATGTCGTAGGGGTGGCCGGAGGCGAGGCGCTCGTCAGAAAAATGGGCGCCGCCATTGTCATGAAGTCGGTCAATACGGAAGTAATCAAAGGCATATCGAGGGCCGTCGGCAGCCGCATCGTCGAGAGGGCGGCCGAAAGGGCGGCCGGGCGCTGGATACCGGCACTGACCGCACCTGTCTTCGGCTATATGTCGAGGTCTCTTACAAGAAAGATCGGGAGGGAGGCAAACAAGCTCTTTGCCATGGATATCACCGTCGCGCCCGCCCCTGTAGCCGCCATTCCCTAAACATAGGTTTCACGCTTTTCGCTTACGGCCGCTCGCCGTCCTCCACCAGCTTCCTGGTGCGGTCTATATGGAAGAAAACGAGGAACAGGGGGTTGTTCTTCTCAATGTCAGGGACGGAGTAATGTTTCTGTTCGAGCATCTTGCAGATCGATTCGCTGTCCATCTCCTCTTTCACCCGCGTCAGGTAGAGCCGTACGCCGTTCGCGTGGCCGCCCGCTTCCATGAAAAGATAGGACGCATGGGGGTTCGAGGTAAGGTCTTTATGCGTAAGGTGGTCCGGCATTATGAAAGCAACCGTCTCGTCGTCCATCACGTTGGGACGCTCATAGACGGCCGCGTTGACCTGGCCGCTGAAATCGGCCGTTGCCAGGATGCCGACGCCGTCCGTCTTTTCGAAATAATCCCTGATGTCCTTCATTCATCAACCTCCAACTTTTTTTTGAGGCACAGGCAAGACGGCCGGGGACAGCCCGCTTGCCCGTCTCGTCAAATCACCGGGCAAGGGAGGCCAGTGTTGCGTCCTTGCGCCTGGCAGTCCACGTCCTGATGTGCTCGGGGAACGCACGGTCCCGCACCATGCCCTTGATCTCGTCTCCATTGATGCTGCCGCTCAGCGTCACGGCCCCCGCCGGGCCGTCAAGGCCGGCAAAGCGGAACCTGTCGCCGTCTAACGGGGCGCTCCTTACAAAAAAGAGCTTGCCGTCGAGGTACACCCTCCCCGACACCTTCTGAAATTCCTGCTCCAGATCGAGCTGTATGCCGGGTACGTTTTTGTCGGCCTCCACCCTGCCCTCCCAGCGGCCGCTCATGTTCGCCGGGACGACCCACAAGTAAAGGTAATTCGACCTTATCCTTACACAGTGGTCGGGCGTCCACCGCTCCATGTCGTGGCAGTACGAGACAATCCGCGTGCCGGGTCTCAGGTCGGATAATAACTTTGGCCGCAGCCTCCGGTTGACCTCCGGGAAAAGAAAAACGAAAAGCACGGTCGCATCATTGATCTCGCTCTTGAAAAGGTCCGCCTTCACGAAGCGGACGAGATGGGCCACCTGCTCGGCGCAGGCGTTCTCGCACGACTCCCGGACCCTTACAGGGTCGAGGTCGATGCCGACGCCCCGCGCGCCCGTCTTCCTGGCGGCGCCTATGACAGCGCGGCCGTCCCCGCAGCCCAGGTCGTAAACGACGTCGCCGGACCCGACCGAAGCCATCCTGATCATCTCATCCACAACTTCGCGCGGGCTGGGCTCCCAGCGCACGTCAAGCGACAATCCGCCCAATCCGATACGCCCCAGAAAGCCAGTAGTCCGGTCCTGACGCTCTAAATTCATATATGTCTCTTCGAAAGAAAGTGAGGCTAAGGGGCACCTTTGTCAAGGTGTACCTTAGCCTCACATAGAGTGGGCCGGGGTATCATCCTATTGCAATTGAATCCAATCTGCTATAATTGAGCGGTAAGGAGCGAGAGTTGTCAAAAGCGATTAAGACGAAAAAAGAGATAACAAACTTGTTAAGCAAGAACACCGAGCGTTTGGAGGAGCTTGGCGTAAAGCGCATCGGCCTCTTCGGGTCATTCGTTAGGGGAGAGCAGCGGCCTCACAGCGATGTTGATTTCCTCGTGGAATTCCAGCCAAGAAAAAAAACATTCAGTAACTTCATGGGCCTATGTTTCCTTCTTGAAGAGTTGCTGGGAAGAAAGGTTGAGGTCGTCACAAAGGAGTCTTTAAGCCCTTATATCGGTCCGTACATACTTGCAGAGGTCGAATATGTCCGTCTCGTCGCCTGAATATCTTCGTCACATACTTGACGAGACAATCTTTGTCTCGTCAAGAGTCAAAGGCGTCTCTAAGCGCCAGTTTATGAAGGACGAGACGACCCTAAAGCGGGCATTTGTGCGAAGCATTGAGATCATAGGCGAAGCCAGCAAGAAGCTCCCCACTGACTTGAAGCAGAACTATCCCGGTATTGAATGGCGGTCTATGGCAGGCATGAGAGACCGGCTGATTCACGGTTACTTCGGCATCGATTATCAGGTTGTCTGGGACGTTGTTCGTAATGAAATCCCTAGGCTGAAGAAAGCAATCGAACAGATGCTGGAGCGCGAGGTCTCTCGCTAGGCGCGGCCTAAACCCACGATTTCCGACGCACAACACCCCCCATGCCCCATCTATGCTATAATCCGCCATGACTTTCATTGCGGATTTACACGTCCATTCACACTACTCGATGGCTACCAGTCCCCTGATGACGCCTGAGGGGATTTGGCGGTGGGCGCAGATGAAGGGGATCGGCGTTGTCGCGACTGGGGACGCTACCCATCCCGGCTGGCTCGCGGAGCTTGGGGAAAAGCTCCAGCCCGCCGATAACGGTTTGTTTACCCTTAAGGCCGCCTGGCGGCGGCCAATCGATGTGCCGGGTGCGTGTCGGTCGGATGTCTCTTTCATTGTCTCGGCGGAGATAAGCTGCATTTACCGCAAAGACGGCAGAACGCGCAAGGTCCACTGCCTCGTGTTCTTCCCCGATATGAACTGCGCCCGGCGCCTGAGCGCCGACCTTCGAAGATAGGCAGCGTCTCATCCGACGGCAGGCCCATACTCAAGCTCGACGCGGCAGACCTGCTGGCTATGACCCTCGACATCTCCGACGAGGCCCTGTTCGTCCCGGCCCATGCGTGGACGCCACATTACTCGGTGTTCGGCGCGGTATCCGGGTTCGACACGCTTGAGGAGTGCTTCGGCAACCTCGCGCCCTATGTCCCCGCGATAGAGACGGGGCTTTCCTCCGACCCGGCAATGAACCGGCGCGTGAGCGCCCTCGACAGACTCACCCTGATCTCCAACTCGGACGCCCACTCGCCGTCGAAGCTGGGCAGGGAGGCGAACATCTTCGACACGGAAGTCTCGTACGGCGCGATACGGCAGGCCCTGACAACGGGCAGCGGCGCACCGGGCACGATAGAGTTCTTTCCGGAGGAAGGGAAGTACCATTACGACGGCCACGCTGCGTGCGGCATCTGCTTCTCGCCGCCGGAGACGATAGCGCACAACTACCTGTGCCCGGCCTGCGGCAGGCGGCTCACGGTCGGCGTGGTGCACAGGGTCGAGCTGCTGGCCGACAGGCCCGTAAACGGCACGCCCGGACAGGACGCGCACTTCCGGACGGTCATCCCCCTTGTCGAGATACTGGCGGAGGTCACGGCTAAGGGCCCGGCGTCGAAAGCCGTCGCCGCGATGTACGAAAAGCTCCTTTCGTCGATCGGCAGCGAGCTTACTGTACTTCTGGACGCGCCCCTGGATGAGATCGCCCGGCTATCGACTCCGCTTACCGCCGAAGCCGTCGGTCTCGTGCGGAAGGGTAAGGTACGCGTCTCCCCCGGCTACGACGGCCGCTACGGACGGATCAAGATATTCGGGGATGCCGCGCCAAAACTTTAATTTGCCCTGCGGATGATGTAACATACCCCAATGCACCGGCTGCGCAAGAACAATATCGCATGGTCCCTTGACGACGACTACCCCGGCCTTGATGACGCCGTTGCCGGCATCGTCGAGGAGGCGGACGTCCGCAGGGGCTACGCATCGAGGCCGTGCGGCGACGGGAAGATATTCGTCAAGTTCTTCCTGGAGCACGGCATCGCAGGGCTCGTGCGCAACAGCATCATGCCAAGGGGCAGGAAGGAATATTACCTCGGAAAGCGCATCCTTGCGGGCGGCATAGCCACGCCACGCCCCCTCGGATACGGCACGGGCGGCGGCGGCTCCTTCATAATACAGGAATGGGTCGAGGGCCGCACTTTCCGCTCGGCCTTCTATGATGCCACAGCCGAAAAAGAGGCGCTCCTTCACGGCCTCGCGCGCCTGCTTAAGCAGCTTGAAGGCACGCGGATCAGGCACAACGACCTCCACCTGGACAACGTCTTTTTGAGCGGCGGCACGCTATACCTCATCGACCTGCACAAGGCAAAAATACGCGGCACCTGGAGCCGGGACGACGCCGCCGCGAACCTCGGCCAAGCGCTGAGCATGGTCTACAAGAACATGACAGAAGAGCAGCGGGCGCGCTTTTTCGAGGACGCCGGGCGGCCGGACGTACGCAACGCGGTCGAGGCCGCCTTGAAAGCTCAATGGGGCGCGTGGGTCGAGAGCAAGAAAAGAAGGGCCTTCTCCAACACGTCGAAGCTCGCGGTACGTGGGCGAAGGGTCTATGTCAGGGGCAGGGAGAAGGAAGGCCAGGGCGCTTTTACGACCCTTTTGAAGCAAGACAAAAAGGTGCGGGTGGAAAGGCACGCCGACCACATCAGGAAGATCTACGGCCGCAGACACAAGCTTAAGCGGGCATGGGAGAACTGGGTCGCCCTGGAATACGTAACGGGCGACGTCGTGCCCCGGCCGTTCTACGTCGAGAAGGCGTCGCTCTTCGGCTGCGGCTTCATCGCGATGGAAGACCTAGGCGGACAGGGCGAGGAGCTTGACCGGTTTCTCGACAGGCATTACGACGCGATGGAGACGGGCCGGAGGCGGGCGTTTATCGGCTCCCTCGCCCTCTTCCTGGGGCGCCTCTTCGATACGGGCATCATCCAGAAAGACCTGAAGGCGTGCAATGTCTTCGTGATCGACAGCGGCTTCCGGCTCCTCGACGTCGAAGACATATGCTTTTACGCGCCGACTGATGCTGACATTCTCGCAATGCTTGTGCAGCTCAATACATCCGTACCCCGGCGGATACGCGCGTCCGACAGGATGAGGTTTTTCATAGGTCTGGCCCGCGTGTTCCCCTTCGACAAGAAGGCCCTTTTCCGGCGCGTGGTGGATACGTGCAAGGGGCTCGAAGTCGTCTACGAGGGCGTCTCGGGACTCAATAGGGAATAAGATTCAAAGGCTATCCGGGTGTAAGGGCCGAAAGCGCGTCCGTTAGGCTGCCCTCGACCATCCTCCCGCCTGACTCGATCGCGAAACAGCCTTCTTCGATGCCTTCCCCTTCCGTCCAACCAGGGGCGATCCCCGATGCAGCGAGCCTCTTCAGGTTTGCCCGTTTGTAACCTGTGATATGGGGGACGTCGCGCCGGTTAACCGAGACGCGCGCCGCAGCAAAGCCTGACGAGGCATGCCGCGCAAGCACCGCAAGCCAGAACGCCTCCGATTTGACGAGGTAGCCGAAGGCGGGATGAAATGGGCCTGCCGCCATCTTCTCACGGAGGACTTCATTTTCGGTCAGGCCCATCTTTATGGTCCTGATGCCCCGCTCCCATGCGCTTACATAGATAAATGCGGCCTTCGCCACTGCGGATTTAAGGTCATCCGGCGAGAAGCGGCCCTCCCTGAAGTCCTCGCATAAAGGCGTCCCATCAATGACGACGAGGGGATAGATACGTATGAACGCCGGGGTCAGCGCCGTAATATTGGCGGCCGTCTCCCGCAAGTCAGCCGGCGTCTCGCCGGGAAGCCCCACCATCACCTGCAAGGCCGTCCGGAAGCCCTGCCCGCTGAAAAACCGGACGGCGGCGCGCACGTCTTCGGCGGTATGCCCCCTGTTCAGGCGGAGGAGGATATCGTCATTGAACGTGGGTGCGCCGATCTCTATGGTTTGCACGCTGTATCGCTTGAGGAGCGCAAGCACGTCCGGCGATACGGTGCGCGGCCTGACGGACAGGCGCATGGCTGCGATTTTGTCGCGGTATGGGTCGAGGAGCTGAAATACCGACTCGATCCGCCTGGCCGGCAGGCCCAGCAGGTCACCCCCGTAGAAGGCGACCTCCGCCGGGGCGGAAAGGGTGGCGAAGAGCCGGCCGATCCGCTCTTCCAGCGGCTCGGCCTGTCCCCCTGTTATATGCTCCTGGTTGCAATACGAGCAGCGCCGGCCGCATCCCAGGTGCGGCAAAAAAATGGGCGCGATCATTGCACTTCAATCTGCTTCAAAAGGTGGGTCGCGGCGTTCTGCTCGGCCTGCCGCTTGCTCTTGCCCGTGCCTTTCGCCTTCAGCTCCTTGCCGATGTAAACGTGGATGCTGAAGCCGTCCTTTGTTTTTCTTGTCATGCGGTATTTCGGCAGGATGCCCCACTTCTTTTGCGAATACTCCTGAAGCACGTTCTTCGGGCTCTTCTCCTGGAGCTTTACCTCGTCGAAATAGGGCCAGAAGAGCCGCCTTACCACGCGCGTGGCCGACCGCATGCCGCCGTCGAGATAGACGGCGCCGATCAGTGCCTCCAGCATGTTCGAAAGGACTTTCGAGTCATGCGGCAGAACGGCCTTTCCGTTCCCGTAAGACATATGCTCGTCGAGGCTGATGGCGCGGGCTATCTCCGTGAGCGTGCCCCTCCTGACGAGGCACGATCTCGCGTTGCTCAGGAAGCCTTCGTTCTGGTCGTTGTATTTGCGGAAGAGCAATATGCTGATGACGGAGTTGAGGATGGCGTCGCCCAGGTATTCCAGCTTCTCGTTTTCCGACTTGACCAGCGTCCGCCTGTCATTCACGAAAGAGGCGTGCGTTATCGCCTGGGATAGGAGCTCCCGGTTCCCGAACTCGTACTTTATCGTCTCTTCCAGTAAAGAAGAATATTCAGTCAAATCAGATTTTGAACGCCTCTTCTTTCCCGCTGTATTTTTTACGCAGCTTCGGCTTTTCTATCTTGCCTGTCGGGTTCCTGGGCACCGCATCCAGGAAAATCTTTCTGGGTCTCTTATACTTAGGCAGCGGCTCGCAGAACGCGAGGACCTCTGCCTCCGTTATCTCCTTGCCGGGCACGCAGTCCACGATGGCGACGACGATCTCGCCCAGCCGCTCGTCGGGCAGGCCGATAACGGCCGCGTCCCTTACCTTGGGGTTCGTATGGAGGAAGTCTTCGATCTCCACCGGGAAGACATTCTCCCCTCCGGTGATGATGACGTCTTTCTTCCTGTCCACGATCCAGATAAAGCCGTCCTCGTCGAACCGGGTCATGTCGCCCGTGTAGAGCCATCCGTCGCGCAGCGCCTTGGCCGTAGCCTCGGGGTTGTTGTAATACTCCCTCATCACCCCGTCGCCCCGGACAATCAGCTCACCCGGCTCACCCTTCGGCACGTCGTTGCCCTGCTCGTCCACGATGCGGGTCTCCCAGTTGAAGCCGGGCACCCCTATAGCTCCGACCTTGTGCGTGTTCTCCATGCCGAGATGGACACAGCCCGGCCCGGTCGATTCCGAAAGACCGAAGTTCGTGTCATAGTCCATCTTGGGGAAGTACTTGCGCCAGTGCATGATAAGACTTGCGGGGACCGGCTGCGCCCCTATGTGCATGAGCCGCCACTGGTCGAGCTTGTAATTCGATATTTTCAGCTCTCCGCTGTCGAGTTTCAGCAATATGTCCTGCGCCCACGGCACTAGGAGCCACACGATGGTACCGCCTTCCTCGCTCACCGCATCCAGCACCCATTCGGGAGAGACGCCTTTCAATATGACTGCGGGGCCGCCCACGATGAAGCTGCCGAACCAGTGCATCTTTGCCCCTGTGTGGTACAGCGGCGGTATCAGGATAAACATATCTTTCCTGGTCTGGCGGTGGTGAGCGTTCTCCGTGATGCAGGCGGACGCCATGTTCTTGTGCGTAAGCAGGATAGGCTTCGGCTGCCCGGTCGTCCCGGACGTAAAATAGAGCCCGCACGGGTCGTCGAACTCGATCTCGGTGGCAAGGCGCGTAGCCGGGGCCGCGTTAACGAGCTTCGTGAAATCCTCGGCGTAGGAAGGGATCTCCTTGCCCAAACAGATATATTCCCGCGCCGTGAGCTGGTCTTTGACCGCGTTTATCCTCGGCGCGAACTCTTCATCGAATACCATCGCCTTCGGCTGTGCGACGTCGCAGCAATACTTCAGGTCTTCCGCCGTAAACCGGAAATTGAGCGGCACGACCCATGCGCCAGTCCTCACTATACCGAAATAGGCCACGAGCCAGTCGATGGAATTGTTCATGAAATGGACGACCTTGTCGCCCTTTTCGATGCCTTTTGACCGCAATACGTTCGAGAACTTATCCGCCCTGTCGCTAAATTCCTTCCATGTAATCTGGCTGCGTTTACCCACAGCCGGCGTCCTCTCCACGAGCGCCAGGTCGTCCGGGTACATGCGCGCGTTCCTGGCCAGAATCTCACCTATATGCACATCCATCTTCCCCATCTGCAACCCCCTCACAGATAAATTGTGTATACCGTTTTCCCCATGCATCCCACTTTATCATGGTGAAAAGCGTCTGTCCAGAGATTTGGATGACCAAAAAGGGGCCTAGCTATTTTTGATGATAGGCGCCGTGATCGACGGGCCGCCCGACGAGATCGTACAGTTGGAGTACATCGAGGAGGCGCGGCCCGGAGAGACAGGCGTATAGCGCAAAAAGAGCCAGGCCCCTCACTTTTTGCGGAATAGGCGGCTGGCTATGCGTATCAGCAGGCTGCTGCGCAGCTTATCGATATGGGCCATTTTGGCGGGCTGGCGCACGACATCGGTCAGGGTCGGATAGACGTGGATAACGGAGTCGAGCTTGTGGAAAGGGATGCCGAAGGTCCTGGCAATCTGGGCCTCATGGATCAACTCGCCTGCCCGATCGCCCAGAATGTGGGCGCCCAGCAGCATGCCTTTGCGGTCGCAGATGAACTTGGCCATGCCGAACTCGTCGCCTTCAGTCTTCCCCCGGTCCGTATCGGCGAACTTCCACTTGTATATCCGCACGCCCGTGTGTCCCGCCCTCGCCTCCTCCTCGGTGAGACCTGCGTGGGCGAACTCCGGGTCGGTAAAGGTGCACCAGATATAGTTGTCGTATGCGGCAGTCGCCTTGAAGGGGATCAGGGCGTCGCGCGTCGCTATCCTTGCCTGGTATTCGGCCATGTGGGAGAACTGGTATGGCCCGGTCACGTCGCCGCACGTATAGATATTGCGGCCGGTCGTCCTCATGTGGCCGTCTGCCTTGATGCCTTTCTGGGTATATTCGATCCCTGCGGTCTCAAGGTCGAGCCCTTCGATATTCGGCCTGCGGCCGACCGCGACAAGGAGCTTCTCTACTACGAGGCTCCTCCGTGCGCCGGATGCGTCTTCAAGGGCGATGTCGACCTTTTCACCGTCCCGTTTGGCGCCGACCGCCTTTGTCCCGGTAAGCAATTCGATGCCGTGGCCGACCATGCGGCCGGCCAGGAGGTCGGCAAGCTCGACGTCCTCCCTGGCCAGTATCCGGTTACCCGCCTCGATAACCGTTACCGCCGTCCCAAGGTAGGCGAACGCCTGGGCCATCTCCATGCCGATGGGACCGGCGCCGAGGACGGCCATCGAGGCAGGCAGCCCGTCGAGGCCAAAGAGCGTCTCGTTCGTAAGATAGGGTACTGCATCGATGCCTGGGATGGCGGGCACGAGCGGAGAGGAGCCGGTGCAAACGATAAAGCTGCGGGCGGAGACAACGCGCTTATCCAGCCCGATGTGGTGTCTGTCAAGGAAGCGGGGAGAACCTATGATAAGCTCTATGCCGAGGCGCTCCAACACCTCCGGGCTGTGGCCCCGGTAGACCCTCTCGATAATCGAGCGCACCCTGGGGAAAACGCCGTCCGTCGTATAGGGCGAGGCCGGCGGCGCGCCCCGTGCGGCGAAACCCAGCCCCACCGCCTCCGGGTCCCCCATCTGTCTGTAGACCCTGGCTGTCTTTATGAGCGCCTTGCTGGGGACACAACCATAAAGGGTGCACTCCCCGCCCAGCCTGCTTTTTTCGACGATGGCGACTTTCTTGCCCAGGCCCGCGCCCAGCTTCGACGCGACGAGCCCCGCGGCCCCGCCCCCGATCACCACAAGGTCATAATCGTAACCCACAGGCCCTCCGAAAAAACAGGCGCAGCGATTTCATCGCCCCCTTGCTCGGGCCCCCCGAGCCCGGTCAGGCGGTCTTTAACCCTTCCGTCATCAGGTCGGCCACAGCAGAGGCAAAGGCCGCCGGGTCTTTAGGCCTCGACCCTTCTATAAGGAGCGCCTGGTCATACAGGAGCCTCGCGTAACGGTGCAGCAAGGGGCTCTCCTTGTCCTTATCGAACAGGCCGTTCATCGCGGCAAAGAGCGGGTGGTCGCCGTTGATCTCGAGTATCCTCTTGTTGTCCGGCACGCTCTGGCCCATGGCCTTCATCATCCTCTCCATTTGCGGGTTGATGCCGCCTTCTTCCCCGACGAGGAGGCACGCCGAGTCCTTCAGCCTGCCCGACAAGCGCACGTCCTTCACGTCGTCGGCCAGCTCTTCCTTGATGAGATCGATAAGCTTCCGGTATTTGCTGCTCGCCTTTTCCTTTTCCTCCCGCTCCGATTTGTCGAGCTCGATATCGCCCGCTATGACCGATCTCAACTGCTTGTCTTTATACGAAAAACCTGACATGACGAAGTTGTCCACCTCGTCCGGCATGATGAGGACCTCGAAATCCTTCGCCCGGAACGCCTCCAGGTAGGGCGATTTCACCGCCTCTTCGAAAGACGTCGCAGGCATGTAATAGATAAATTCCTGCCCATCCTTCATGCCGTCCAGGTATTCCTGAAGCGTCCTCAGATCGTCCTTCCCACCCTTGGTAGAGGGAAAGAAAAGCAGGTCGGCTATGGCATCCTTCCTAGTGAAGTCGTAATAAATACCTTCCTTCAGGACTGCGCCGAACTGCCTGTAGAAAGAGAGGTACTTCTCCGGCTCGTCCTTCTTCATGTCGGCCAGCGTATCGAGCGTCTTCTTCACGATGCTGTTCCTGATGATCTCTACCTGTCTGTTGTTTTGCAGCATCTCGCGCGATATGTTGAGGGGAAGGTCCGAAGAATCGACGATACCCCGTACAAACCTCAGATACGGCGGCAGCAGCGCCTCGCAGTGCTCCATGATCCGCACCCGCTTCACGTAAAGCGTCGGCCCCATCTTGTACTCTTTCCAGAATATGTCGAACGGCGGTTTGGAGGGGATGTAAAGCAGGCCGGTAAACTCGGATGTACCCTCGGCCTTGTAATGTATCACCTCGACCGGGTCTTCGGTGTCGTGCGATATGTGCTTGTAGAACTGGTTGTATTCCTCGGGCGTAATCTCCGATTTATCGCGCAGCCAGACGGCTTTCCGCGAGTTGAGGGTTACGTCCTCCTTCAGCTTTACCGTCTTCGACTTGTCCAGCTCGCTCGGCCTCTCCCTCTCGACCTCCATCACGACGGGGTGTTCGATAAAATCGGAATAGCGATGGACGACATCCCTTATCTCCCATTCATCGAGGTACTGCTTCTCGTCTTCCCGGAGGTGAAGCGTGACGTCCGTACCCTTCCCTTTCTTCTCCGCCTCTTCGAAAGTGAAGCTGCCGTCACCGGTCGATTCCCACCTGACGCCCATAGAGCCGCCCGAGCCCGCCTTCCGGGAAAGGACCGTAATCCGGTCGGCCACCATAAAAGACGAATAAAAACCCACCCCGAACTGGCCTATCAACTCGGGATTGTCCTTAACGTCCTTTCCTTGGAGGGCCTGGATAAACTCCCGGGTGCCGGAGCGCGCTATGGTGCCGAGGGCCTCAACCGCCTCGTCTTTCGTCATGCCTATTCCGTTGTCGCTAACTGTCAGCGTGCCTTTTTCCTTGTCCGCCGTTATGCGGATCGTCCACTCCCCGTCGTCCTCCTGGACTGCCGCGTTCGTCAGCGACTCGTATCTGGCACGGTCTATCGCGTCCGACGCGTTGGAGATCAGCTCCCTTAAAAAGACCTCTTTGTTCGAATAGAGGGAATGTATCATAAGATCGAGAAGCTGCTTGATCTCGGTCTTGAACTCCCGTTTCTCCCCGCTCATCTATCTGCCTCCTCGTTCATATTTTTCGGAAAAATGCGGCTTTAGCCGGACTTCCCGGCCGGTCATCACTAACTAATATAACGAAGAAACCCCCGGCAGGCAAGTTGGCCCTGTTAAGGCGACCGGCAGATTGAGCAGGGTAACGAAAGGTCGTTTATTGCAGCGGGCGGCCTCTCACACGGCCCGCCCATGATAAAAGCAGGACCGGTCCCCCCATCAGATAGTGGGGGGAAGGGGGACCGGCCTCCCGTCTTGCAGGTTTTGCGATTACTGTCAGGAAAAGAACGGCATGCGATCGACCACTTCCAGCTCCTTCAGATACTCCCGCAACTGGTCGGCCCCATCGCCGGCGAAATCTATACTGCCGGACCCGTTGAAGAATATCCTTACGCCGTGGTCTTCGCCGTGGTCTAAGTCGATGTAATCAACGTTATCCATGTTGAAAAGCTTCTCTTTAACTTGCATGAATTTGGCCACTTTCGCCTCCCTGGTCGTTATTTTGTTCTATAATTAAGTATAATAGCGCCGTGCCGGTCTGTCATGGCGGCCACATAAAGAATCGCCGGAAAGTGCACTGCCGGAAGGAGACGTGCGCTTTTCGGGCGCGCATTCGGTTGGAGGCCACGTGGATAACTATAATGGAAGCGACATAGACGAGACGACGGGCGAAAGGCGGGACCTCTACGAGCTGCTTGTCTTTCTCTTTCTGATATTTCCGGCGCTCTTGCTCCCCTATCTCGCCGCCGCCCGCATCCCTGCGAATTTCACCTTCACTGCGGGCGGGACGATAATCCATAACCTGGCTTACCTGTGTCTCATAGCCTATTTCCTTTGGAGAAACGGGGAGTCGAGGGAACGCATCGGCTGGGTAGGCGGCCGGATAGGGAGGGAGATGATCATAGGCTTCTGGCTCTTCCTGGTCATGTCTATTACGGCCACTCTTATCCAGCACGCCATACAGGCGGCCGGTATAACGCTGCCGGCCCACCCGGTGCCCTCTTCCCTTATTGCCCGCACGCCTGCGGGCTATGTCCTTACTTTCATACTGGTGGTCGTCGTGGCCGTGTCCGAAGAGACGATCTTCAGGGGATACCTGATACTGCGGCTGGCAACGGTGACGCGCAGCCGGGCTGCGGCGGTGCTCATCTCCACGGCCATCTTTTCGCTGGGACACGGCTACGAAGGCGCGCTCGGCGTCGTGGCCGTCTTTTTCATAGGGTTGTATCTCGCTTTAGTCTACCTGTGGAGGGGAAGCCTGGTGGCGTCTATGACGATACATTTCCTGCAGGACTTCGTGGGGCTCTTCGGGGCAGCCCTCTCGAAGCAACTGAACGGGTAGCCTGTTTCGCAAAACCGGGATCAGCCCTTCTTGCGCAGCTCCAGATCCACTTCGCCAGCGAATGTCTCGGCCAGCTTTGCCTGGAGGCTGTCGAAGGCGGCCTGCTCTTCGAGCTCGACGACAAGCTCGCTCTCGTCAAGGACCTTGAGGCGACCGTATTGCCTGACGATCTCAATCACCTTGTCAGGCTCGGTCGTAACCCAGCCCTTCATGCGCCGCAGCAGCTCCTCGCCGTTGAAAGGCCGCTCGATGGTCAGATCGACCCTGCGCCCTTTGGCCTCCCAGCCGACGATGGCGGATGCGACCAGGGTTGGAGTGACAGGGTCATGCATAGCAGCACATCTGAGCCATAATTTAGCGCGTATCATAATAATCTGTCCTCCCTATATCGTGTGCCGATCAGGATTGGATATTATAATCGGGAACGTATGGCGAAACAAGCTACATACCTTTCCCCATTCGGAGCTTGTTGAAGGAGGCGCGCAGGGAAAACCGCCCCCCCTCTGACATAAAGAAGGCCGGCCGCTCTACCCGGCCGGCCTTCTTTATTTTCACCTGACCCGTACAGCAAGCGGCTCAACGCGGGACATTGCGAGGCCGCGTGCGGTAGCGAATCATTTCGCGCTGCCGAAGGCGATAGGGTTCGCCGGGTCGGCGCTCCACACATAGAAGCTGCCGTCAAAGTTTCTCATTTTCTGGAACCCCATGAGGTACGCCAGGAAGAAACCGCTCGTCGAGCGCCAGCCGGTCCCGCAATAGAAAATCGGCTCCCTGTCGGGCGTGATCCCCAGCCTTGCCCACTTGTCCCGCAGCTCTGTATAGCTCCGGAAAGTATCATCCTTCGTATTCACCAGGGTGTCCCAGTCGCCCTGCGACACGGCGCCCGGAATGCGCCCTTTCCTGGTAAAGAAAGGGTACGGGTTGGTCTTTCCCTCGAATTCCTCAAGCTTGCGCACGTCGACAAGGACGGCGGACTTGTTCAGGCCGCCCGAGACCGAGCGCACATAGTCGGGCGTCGCATTAAACTCTGGATGCAGCGGGGTCTCCGCACCGAAGCTCTTGACCGGAACGGGGTCGGCGGAAGCCTTTGCGATAGGGTAGCCCGCGGCCGACCACGCAGCGAAACCGCCGTGCAGCACCCTGACGTCCTCGACGCCCGCATACATCAGCGCCCATGCGACGCGGGTCTCTATCATCGGCACGATCCTGCCGATGCCGTATACGACAACAGTGGTATCTTTCGTAATCCCCAGGTCGGCCAAGGCAGACAATAGCCGTGCGCCCGGCAGGACCTTCGCATCGTCCGGGCCGGTGTAATCGGGATAGTATTTCGAGACGTCTTTCCCGTTCTCTACATAGCTAGGATGGATCGACACGGCGCCGGGTATGAAGCCGCTCTCTTTCGATGAAGCCAGCCCGGAGATCGTGAAGCCCATGTAACGGACCTCGAGGATCACATATTTCTTGCCTGTATAGGTGGCAGGGTTCTTATTGTCGATCAGGTCCTTCACCCACGCCGGATATACGAGCTTCTCGTACCTGGCGAGCTTCTCCATGGGGAGCGAGACGTCCCGGGACCACTCGCGCATCGCGCCGTCATAGCTCGCGCAGCGAGGATATCCCATAAGTCGCAAGATAAAATAGACATTGGCGCTGCGGACGCCGCCGGCGCAGTAAGCCGCGACTTCCTTGTCGGGTGTGATGCCGCGCGACTCGAGGAGCTCTCTTATCTCCTTATACGGCAGGACGGTTCTGTCGCGGTTGTAAAAATAGAGGTAATTGATGTTGACCGCCGAAGGGATATGGCCGCCTCGCGGCTCGCCGTAAAGCTGCCAGCCGTTGAACTCCTCGGGGGTCCGCACGTCGATGAGCGCAAAGCCCTTGTCGTTCAATTTGGCCGCGATTTGCGGGGCCTGGATGGCGACGCGGTCGTTCGGGGCCGCCGTGAACCTCCCGGCCGGCGGCCTCGCGACGGCCTCTGTCTGCTTCGATCCTCCATCCGCAAGCCATTTCGGAAAACCTCCATCAAGGACATGCACATCGGCACAGCCGAGGTACTCGAAGAGCCAGAAGAGCCACCCGGCCGTCCCGGAGGACTGGGCCGGGTCGTCGTAGATCACGAATTTCATATCCCTGCGGAGGCCGGCGGAGGTCAGTATCTCCTCCAGCTCCCCGACGCTCCGTATCCTGTTACCCTCTCGCAGCCGGTCCCGCACCAGATTCACGGCGCCCGGGATATGAGACGCCTCGTAGCCGCTTGCCCGCGCGTCGATGACGACAAGGTCCTTCGACTCCAGATTTTGCTGGAGCCACCACGTTGAGACAAGCAAGCCCCCGTTGGGATAATCGCCGGCAGCAGAAGGTGCGGCCGGGCCTGCGTCTGTTGCCGCATACGCGGCTGCCGCGAGAACAAACGTCAACAGCAGCGCGATCGTAAGACCTGTGCAGTGCTTCACTTTCATGGTAAATCCTCCTTGAGATAAGAAATCCGGCGCAGCATCATTCCGCGCCGTGACTCCTAAAGGAGGCGGATCAAGGATTGGGGCGGGGAGGCTGCGAACACGGTGTTGAGCGGAAGCCGCACGGGCCCCCGTATGTTCCTCAGCCCGATGGAAACAACAAATCTGCTATTCGAATCATATTCCTCTGGCCCTTTCTTGTGATACGTCATTACTAACAGAATCCCTTACCTCTGTCAAGCGGCGGTATAGGCGAAAAACCCCCAAGACTCCACGGCAAAAACTTTAACTTGGGTGTGAGGCACAGGCAGCGGAACACGCTGCCCCGGAGATGAGATTGCCCTGATCTTTGCCCTGCCCCCGGCCCGCCGTTTGACACCATAGGGCGCCCTGCGTATAGTATGTTCGGACCGATGAAAACCAAGGAGACATTATGGAGCTTTCGGAGATAATAAGAACGCGCAGGAGCATACGGGCATTCAGAAGCGAGCCTGTGCCGAGGAAGAAGATCGAGGAGTTGCTGAGCCTCGCTGTCCGGGCGCCTTCTGCTATAAACCTCCAGCCCTGGGAAATTACGGTAGTCATGAATGAGGAGCGGGAGAGGTTGAGCAAGAAGCTGCTAAAGTCGTACAGAGAGAAGAAAATCCAGTGCAGCCCCGGCAATGTCAAGCCGCTTGCGCAGGTATTTACCGCGCGCGGCGTCGCGTCCTTCGAGGGCATGAAGCCCTATCTCGACGAGGTGGGGTCCGATTTCAACACGTATATCAACGAGGGGAGCTGCAACTTTTACGGGGCGCCCGTGGCCGCCATTATCTGCATCGATAATGCCTTCTCGCAGGCCCGCCTGGTGGATATCGGGGCCCTGCTCGGCTATCTGGTGCTTGCCGCCCAGGATATGGGGCTTTCCACGTGCCCCATCGGGTTGATAACAGCCTATGAAGACGAGGTCAAAGACGCGCTCAACATCGCTGAGAACAAGGACGTGGTCATCGGGGTCGCCATCGGCTATCCCGATGAGTCGCACCCCGTAAACCGCTTCATATCGCCCAGGGACGGGATCGATGAACTGGTGCGGTGGATAGACTAAAGCCGCTCGTCGCGCCCCGGCCGGCGGCCTGAAAGGCGCTTCTTTCCGGCTGTATCTACTTCTTATCCTGCAGGTGCCTCTGCAAAAGCTCGCCGAAGCTGCCGAGGCCCGCCTGGCTGTCGTCGTCCGACTTGCCGCGCGAAGTGTTACTACGATACTTCTTGAAGTCGTCCTGCGCCTGCTTGTCGGAGACCGCGCCCCGGCTCAAGGACACCTTCCCCGTCTGCTTGTCGGAGTTTATGACTACCACCTGCATCCGCGTTCCCGGCGGGAACATGCGGCTGTGGTTGGAGCCCTTGGGCGTACCCATCTCCGAATTGGGGATCAGTCCGCTTGCGCCGCTGTCGAGCTTCAGGAAAATCCCATAGGGCATCACGCGCTCGACTACGCCTTCGAGCACCTCTCCGACCTCCGGAAGGGGCACCTGCTCTTTCGGCTGCTCCAGCGTCAGCGATATCTTCTTGTTAGCCTGGTCTACGGCCAATACCTGCGGCTCAACCCACTGGCCCACCTCGACGATCTCTTTGGGGTGGTTGACGTGCCTTCCGGCGCCCAAGTTCGAGATATGGATCAGGCCGTCTACGCCCGGCTCCAGGTTCACGAACGCGCCGAACGGGGCAAGCCGTACGATTACTCCCTTAACCTTGGATTCTACCGTGTACCTGTCGGTAACGCCCTCCCACGGGTCCGGCTGGAGCGCCTTGAGGCTTAAGGTCAGCCGGTTCTTATCCCAGTCGAGGCCGATGATCCTTACGGTGACCTCCTGACCGACGGAGAGCACGTCCGAAGGCTTCTCGGCCCTGTCCCAGCCGATCTCGCTAGCCGGGATGAGACCGTCAATGCCGCCCAGATCGACGAACGCGCCAAAGCCCTGGACCGACCGGACTGTACCGGTCAGCTCCATGCCCGTCGTAAGCGTTTCCTTGAAGGTCTGCAGGCGCGCCTGCCGTTCCTCTTCCAGGAGCGCGCGGCGGGAAATGACTACGTTCCGCCCGTCGTTCTCGAACTCGATGACCTTGAAGGCAAATGTCTGGCCCACGTACTGGTCGGCGTCCCTGCTCACCCGCAGGTCCATCTGGGAGAAAGGACAAAAGCACCTGACGCCGCCTACCGATACATCGTAGCCGCCCTTTACGGCCGCCCTTACCTTACCGGTAACGGGCATGCCCGCGTTAAAGGCGTCGCGGATGCCGGCCACGTCGAGCGTGGAATAGCCGCGTATGCGGGTGGTAAGACGCTTCGTGCCGTTCTGCACTGACAGGAAAAAGGCGTCAACCTCATCCCCCGGCTGAACGACGCACGTTCCATCTTCCTTGGTGAACTCGGAGAGACTGATGACCCCTTCGCTCTTGCCGCCAAGGTCAACATAAACCATATCGCCCGAGATGCTTATCACGGTCGTCTTGATCTTCTGCCCCGGCTCCAGCCTGCCGGGCATTCTGCTCTCCTTTTCGAAGAGGGCAGCGAAGTCCTCCTCCGGTCTGGCGACCTCGTCTATAGGGTCGTCAATCATTCCCGTTGCCACCGTTTCTTCCGACATATCTTCTGTTCCTCGCTTTCGCTATGTTTTATTGATGTATTGTGGATTCGATCAGGCGAATAGTCTACTACCTTACACGCAGCATGTCCATAGGTGCGGCACCCTATCTTCAATTCTTTTCATAAAGGCGACTTGCAGCCTGAAACTGCCTGCGCAGGCATTGTCGGACCCACCACGGCCCGGCGCGCTCATTTGAGCGGCCATTCACCCCTTTCCTTAAGCACGTCCCTGAAGACCGTAAGGGCCTCGTTCACCTTCGGCATACCGCCGTAAGGGGCAAGCTGAAAGAAGACTTCGGCAAGCTTCCTGGGGTCGCAGCCCACGTTGAGAGCCGCATTGACGTGCAGCCGCAGCTCAGACGCCGCGCCCAAGGCAGCCAGCATCGCGCAGGCGGCCATCTGCCTCTCCGGCAGCGTAAGGACGCTCCTTGAATAAAGATTGCCCGTAATGAACATGGACAGGTCGTTCGCCAGGTCCCTGTCAAACTCCTTCCACGTCAGGTAAGGCGGGTCCATCTTGATCCCTTTGCCGAACAGCTTGTTTGCCGTCTCCTGCGTTCTCTTCCTGATCCTCGTCCATTCCGGCTCCTTCCATTAGTGTCGTGCACAGAGTTGTAGCATATGTATGCAGCCGGGTCAATTTCGCCGAGGGGGTATGTCCCTAGGGTGGGATATTAAGACGTAAGTACTATTATGAGACTTTTAATAAGTTGTTGCTCATTTCTGCGTGTCCACCCTACGTGACGGTTCGCGCCGGGAAGCATCGCCGCTGACGCGACACGCTTTTATAAGCTCTCTGAACCAGCGGTGTTCAGGGTCTGATTGGTAACGGGGATGCCAGGTGAGCGCAACACTGACGGGTGGCGTGGAAAGAGGTAGCTCCGATGACGATAGCCTAAAGTAGCCTTTCATTCGAGAAACAAAGACGTCAGGCGCGACAACAATGCACTCCATGTGAGATGCAACGACAAATGCCTCCTGAAAGGTTGCAACGGTCCCCAGTACGGAACGTCTTCTTCCCATCTTCCTTAATTCCTCGTCGACGAGAACGAACGTCTTCCCCCTCCTGGAAACAACAATATGCGGATAAGAGCAGAAAGCGTCGAGAGACATCCGCCCGGATTTGGGCCTAAGCTTTTTCATAAAAGCGGAGACGTAGCGAAAGGTGAAAAGCGTCTGGCTGATAAATTCCGGCCCAAGGTCTCCGGGCACTCCGATATCGCAATCGATCTTGCCATTCCTGAGCGACTCCTGGTCCTCGTCACCTTGGGCGAGGAAGACGAGTGCCGAAAAAGGGGCTTTTTGGGAAACAGCTTTCAGAAGGTTTTCCCCCATGAGGCTCCCGACATCGCCGCCTGTCCTTATCCGGAAAACCCTTTTCATCGTTGCCGCATCGAAATCGACCTGTGGGGAGAGAATCGCGCGGCTCTCGTCAACGATCTTTTTGATGCGATCCTTCAAGTCGCGCCCGCGCTGGGTCAGGATTAAGTTCCTGCCGGAAGGAACCAAGACCTCGTCCTGAAGGGACCGGCGTATCTTGGCTAAAGAGCGGCTGATAGCCGAAGGCGTCAGATTCAGTCTCTCCGCGGCGCGGGAAACACTCTCTTCCTTTAGGAGGATTTCCAGGACTTCGAGATGGCCCAAATCGAATCGTTGCATTATCATCAATCCTTATTTACTATAATTGCAATTTTACCACAGATCGTAATAGGTTACACTACCAAAAGGCGGATCGCGTGAAATAGGGCCGGACGTTGAGTCCGGAAACTGCGCGTTCATTCACACCCTGTTTCTCGATATCCATCACGTCGGCGCTTGTCCTTACGAGGGCATCGCCCCGATCGAAGCACATGGCCCGACGCGGAGAGCGGTCACTGATGCGCGGAGGCCGGCCAAGCATAATACATAATGTCGGGGACAACCCATGCCAGGCTTACTAATGGTGAGACGATAGAAGGAGGAAATATGACGAACCCCCACAAGGAAAATTGCACGTTACTGCTTCCCGCAGTGAAGGAAGTCCTCAACCGCCTGCATACATTAGCCGAGACCGGCGATGACAGGATCATTCAAGAGGTTCAAGAGAACAATCCTGACTGGAGGAACGCCGGCCCTGAAGAGCAAGCGAGGATGTTCCGCAGCATATTGATACCCGTTTCAAGGGAGAACGGAAGGTTCCTCTACAGCGTGGCCCGTTCTATCTCCGCGAAACGGATCGTCGAATTCGGCACGTCCTACGGCGTCTCCGCCATTTACCTTGCCGCAGCCCTGCGCGATAACGGCGGCGGATTGCTGGTCGGGACCGAGCTTGATGCCGGTAAGGTTGCCAAGGCTGCTCAACATGTTGCGGAAGCAGGGCTATCGCCGATGGTAGAGATCCGCGCCGGTGATGCTCTGCAGACGTTGAAGCATTTAAGCGGTAACATAGATCTGCTCTTCCTTGACGGGTGGAAAGGGCTGTACCTGGACGTGCTGCATCTCGTATCGGGCAGTCTGCATAAAGGTTCCCTAGTATTGGCCGACGATCTGGATATCGTCGAAGTCGCGCCATATCTGGACTATGTCCGTAATCCCGCGAACGGCTTCGTCTCGGTCATGCTCCCCCTTGACGAGGGCGTTGAGTATTCCGTGAAGCTTTAAAACAGGGAGGTAGAAGGGGATCGCATGTATAACTCTTCCCGACTGCACGCGCCAAAATCCTGATTCGTTCACACGTTCCAAGGCCGGTACGGGCCCCGGAATCGACGCCCTTGATCCGCATCGGGCCGCGACTCGTGTTTGCAAAAGTCAAAAACGAAGGACGCCGGACGAGGCGCGCAAGAGGCAAATATGACGTCTTAATATCCCGCTCTTGCCGCCGCCGCAGTTATCGGGACTCAGCGCCCCCTCCACCGGCAAAGCCGCGACCCTTCCCTCCTTACGTCGGGCGCGTGCCCCGGCCTTCCCCCTCAGACAGGTAAGGAATATGCTCTTTATTCCGTTAGCGGCGGCCGGCTGGGGCGGCCCTCGGCTCACGGTGAGCTAGAGTACGGGTATGAAAGACTCGATCTTAGGATGGAAGCGTGTTTTGGCGGGGGGGGGAGCGCCTGGACGAACACCCTGCCCCCCGCTACAACTTTCCGTTTGCCGCACGCCCCGACTCGGTTATACTATCAATATGGCCGGTACACGCGCGGATGAGACTGTCGGGATCGATTATCCCATCGACGGGTTTCTCGACCTGCACACGTTCAACCCGCGCGAGGTGAAAACCCTTATTGCCGATTATCTTGAGGCATGCCGCGAGCGGGGGATACTCCACGTGAGGATCGTCCACGGCAAGGGTACCGGGCAGTTGAGGGCTACCGTGCACGCGGTCTTACGCCGCCTGCCGGGAGTCGAGTGGTTCCGGCTCGCAGGCCCGGAGGCGGGCGCATACGGCGCAACAGAAGTAGGGCTTTCAGCCAAAAACCTTGTACGACAGGAGGACCAGGCTCCATGAAGATCTATTTCGCTCACCCGGCATTTACCGATCCACAAAAAGAATTCAAAGCGCGGTTTCTCGAATCCTTCCGCTTCGCGGTCGAGAAGAAACACCTGGAGAAAGGAGCGCCCACACCCGAAGTCATCGACCCCTTCGAGTTTGCGCCCGACGTGGAAAGCGCAGGGGAACATAAGACGCGTTATTCCAAGGCCATTGCGTCCGTCTGCTGCCGCCTGATGGAGGATTGTTTCATTATAATAGCCGCAGCCGACGACGTCGATACGGGCGTCGCTTTCGAGCT
Source organism: uncultured delta proteobacterium (assembly GCA_963810935.1). Taxonomy (GTDB): domain Bacteria; phylum Desulfobacterota; class Syntrophorhabdia; order Syntrophorhabdales; family WCHB1-27; genus CAWEPK01. The sequence goes on from CAWEPK010000008.1 coordinate 407,193, forward strand.
GGGCTTCGGTTACGCGACGGACATACCGGCCATCCTTATATCGGAGACGGGGGCGGCCGACGAGGTCAACGCCATGCTCGGGGGCACGGCACAGGCCTCTATCACCAACGTGCTTCACGGCGACCGAATGGCCGCGCTGGTCGATCTCGTTTACGGCTTTTGGGCGACACGGCCTTGAACGCGCAGTCGCACGCCGGCGGACGTACTATTTAAAACGCATTTTCTAAAGCGAATGACGCCAGCTCGAGATGAGTGAGGATAGCCGCACCAGGACGGCCGGCGGCTCAAGCTCTTCGGGGATGAGGAACATCTTGTGTTCCCTGGCCCATTGGCCGACGCTGCCCCTGGACGACAAACAGGACAGGGGGATCGAGAGCACCAAACCCGCAATGACGGGCAGGAAGAGGAATAGGAGCATGCCCGATATGTTGTAGGCGATAACGGCAAGGGCGATGCCGATAATGCAATGGACCCACAGCCCCTGCACCGCTTCCCGCAGGCTTATGCCCTTGTCGTCGCGCTGCTGGCTGCTCCAGCCGATGTCCCTTTCCAGAAGCGTGCTGATGATGAAGCCGCTCTGGAAAAGCATCATCGTAGGCGCGAGGAGCGCAGAAAAGACCGTCTCAAGCCCAATCCCCAGCAGGACGCGTCGGATGCCTCCGAACTCCGTGGCCCTCTCACGGTAGCGCAGCAGCAGGCCCATGCTAAGCAGCCTGGGGCCGACGAGCATGGCGACCATAGCGAGCAGTAGGACTACCTGGAAGGCGTTCGGCCCCTCGGTCTGCATCGCGAGGGAAGTCGTCAGCGTCCTGATGTGTAGGTACTGGACCGCGCATACGAGGCTGCTGAGCAGGAAAGCGAGCCACAGCAGTGACGAGACGTAGGACATGACGCCGATCGCGAGGTGCAGCCTCGAAAGCGTGTGCAGGCCCCGCGCGGGGAGGATACGCACGTGCTGGAGGTTGCCCTGGCACCACCGCCAGTCACGCTTGGCGTAGTCCAGGATGGTCGGCGGGGCCTCTTCATAGCTGCCGCTCAGCTCGGGCAACAAGAGTACGGACCAGCCGCCCCTGCGCATAAGCGCCGCCTCAACAAAATCGTGGCTCCTGATATAGCCGCCGAGCGGCGGCCTGCCCGGCAGCTTGGGGAGACCGCAGTTTTTCATGAACGCCGAGACGCGGATTATCGCGTTGTGTCCCCAGTAATTGCCCTCGCCCATCTGCCAGAAGGAAAGCCCGCCGAAAATGATCGGCCCGTAAAGCCTGGCGGCGAACTGCTGGATCCGGGCAAAGAGCGTGCCCCGGTTCACGGTGTATGAAGGCACCTGTATGATGCCGACGCGCTCGTTCAGCTCCATCAGGCGCGCAAGCGTTACAATCGTTGCGCCCGTCATGACGCTGTCCGCGTCGAGGATGACCATCGAGTCGTAACAATACCCCCACCGCTGGCAAAAATCGGATATGTTGCCCGCCTTCTTGCCTGTGTTCTTCCTGCGCCTCCTGTAGAAGATGCGCGGGTTGCCGCCGACTGTCTGGCAGAGCTTCTTCCAGCCCGCCTCTTCCTTCATCCAGGTAGCGGGCTTGGTCGAATCGCTCAGAATGAAGAAATCGAATGACCCCGAAAAGCCCGTCTGGGCGATCGATTCGTAAATGGCCTGAAGGCCCGCGTATACCCTGGCCGGGTCTTCATTATGTACCGGCATTAATATCGCTACGCGGCCTGCGATGGGGCCGCCTTCTGTCCGGGTTTCCGGCCATTTGATCCCATCCGTTTTCCATCCGAACCACAGCTTGAAAAAACCGGCAACGGCGTTCCAGAAAAGCATCGATATCCAGGCAAAGTTGATAATGAACAGGGCTGCGGCCACCCTTTCTATCCAGGCGGCATGCGAGCCGCTCAGGCGGCCGGCCACCCCTCCGGCGCCGGCTACCGCCGACAAGAGGACGGCTGCAAGCACCAACCCTCTGCGTGACCTGGGGAATAGCGACATGCGGCCGCGTTGCGGCAGGCCGCGAAAGAAATGAACGACGTCGTCGAAGTTCGCCATCTCAATCGGTTGCGCGGCCATGGTAGAACTGGCTGCATCGGTATCGATGGCGGGCGGCACGGGCTCGCGCTCGCCGGACTCTCCCTCTATGTGGATAACGTCTCCCATGGTGGGCTCCAAAGCGCTGTTAACGGCTACCCGCTGCTCCTTCTGGGAGAAGCAGCCAAGCGGTGCAGTCATATCACGATGTTAATTTGAATATGGGGCCGCGACCGCCGTTTTTCAAGTGGCGGTGCGCCCCGAAGGATGTGCGGATAAGGGATTTCGGGCGGGAGGCAAGCTCGCCCCCGGCCCGCTTCATTCTTTGCGTCAGGCGCTACTTCATGCGTGCTTCGGCCGCCTGCCAGTTCACGTTCTTGAAAAAGGCGTCGATATAGCCGGCCTTCTTCGTGCCGTAATCGATCATAAAGGCGTGCTCGAAGACGTCCATAATGAGTATCAGTTTACAGCTCGAAGGATGGCCCTGGTCGTGCTCGTTTATCCAGAAATTGATGAGCTTGCCGTTCGTGATGTCCTGATAGAGGGCCGCCCAGCCGATGCCTCTCATGCCGCCGACGGCGCGGAAGTCTTTTTCCCACGCTTCCAGGCTGCCGAAGTCCTCGGCCAGTTTCTTGGCAAGCTTGCCGTCCTTCACAACGCCCTTCCCGCCGAGGTTCTCGAAGTAGTACTCGTGCAGGCGCATGCCGTTGAATTCCCATCCCAGTCTGCGATGAAGCTCGCCGAAATCGGGCGCCGACAGGTCCTTGAGCTGGCCGAATGCGTCGAGGAGCTTGTTCGTGTTCGTCACATAACCCTGGTAAAGGGTGAAATGGTTGTTTAGTAATGTATCGCTGAAACCCTCCATGCCTATCAACTTGGTGTAGTCCTTCGCGCTGTACATGCCCTGCCTCCTTTTTCTGTATCGGTCTACGGGCGCACAAGCCCCATGATCCGGATTTAAAGAAATATAATGCACCCGAGGGCCGTTCGCCAGAAAAGCTCAAGTGGCCGTGACCTTTTTCTTAAGAACGAGCGAGCCACAGGCACCGGCAGAGAGACCGCTAGCGCAATGATTGGGGCTCAGCGCCCCCTCCACGAGCAAAGCCCGTGGAGCCTCCCCCCTCAGCGCGGCGCATACGCTTGCTTTATTTCCGCAGTCTTAGTCCTCTTCTTGAGCACAAGTGAGCCTCCCGCACCGGCGAGAGAACCGCTAGCGACAGGAGGAAGGCATATGTGAACGTGCCCGTCGCGTCCTTGATATAGCCCCCGATCAACGGTCCAAGCGCCTGTCCTATGCCGAAGAAGAGTGTGATGAAGCCTAGCCCGGCAGGCGCCAGCCTCCCGCCCACGGCGTCGCCTGCTGCCGCAGCCATGATGGTCGGTATCGAAAAGGCCGCGATCCCGAACACTGCCGCCGAAAGGTAATAACCCGAGTAATCCTTCCATAAGACGAAAACGAGGTAGGCAAGGGCCAGGGTGAGATAGGCGAGCATGGAGCCGTACCTCCTGCCCAGCAGGTCCGAAAGCCATCCGTATATAATCCCGCAAAAAATGCTGAAAATGCCCAGCACCCCGAATATCCGCCCCGCCGTCGTGGCAGGCACCTGCATCTCCTTGGTAAGGTAGGCGACAAAGAAGGTAAGGTAGATAATATAGGAGAAGCCGTACATGAAATAGACCCCGGCCAGCTTCCATATCTCCGGCTCGACAACAATGTCCCTGAAAGCGGAAAAAAGCGTGACCCTAGGTCCCTGCGGCGCTGCCTGCCTCCCTTCCCCGCCGCACAGCCCCAGGCCTTTTTCTTTGGGGTTGTCACGGAGGAAGGCAAAACAGACGAAGGCGAGCACAAAGACGATAGCGCCAAGGACGAACCAGGCATATCGCCACCCGTGGAGCCCAAATGCCGAGATGATGGGGGGCAGCATCATCCCCGAAATGAACAGGCCGCTTCCGATGCCCGCAGAGACGATCCCCGTTGCGAGCCCCCTTCTCTTCATGATGAACCAGGCGGCGGGCAGCGCCATAATAGGCACGTAGCTGCCTCCGTTTCCCGCGCCTGTCACGAGCCTCATGAAGAACGCGAAAACAAAGGAATTTGACAGCCCCGTCAGGAACAGGCTGACGCCGATGACGACGAGTGAGATAAAGACGACCTTACGCACTCCGAAGCGGGCGGCCAGGAAGCCGCCGATAATGGCAAGGCACAGGTAGCCGATGAAGTTACCCGTCGCGATTGAGCCCAATTGGGTATAGTTGAGGCCAAGCCCGTCCTTCATGGAAGGCAGGATAACGGAATATGACATCCTGCCGAACCCGTGGGCGAGGACGGTTACGAGGAAACCCATAGCCGCTATAATCCAGGCGTAATGCATTATCGACCCCCCTTTTCCCACATTGTAGAAAGACGGGGGCGCAGGTGTCAACAACTTAAAGGCTGGTTTAGTGTATTTTTATACGACCTATGCGGGGTCGTCCTTCGTTTTTACCGACGGTATACGCGACTCGCACGGCACCTTCGTCTGGCACAGGCCGCAGCCGTATGCCTCCAGGCCATATGCCTCCCTGGCGTGGGCCGCCTGGACGGTTTCGAGGTATTCCTTGCACTTCGGCTTGTCGTGCCCCTTCTCCGAGATTGCGCCGGCCGGGCAGCGGGTAATGCATTTGCCGCACTGGCCCTGGGAAAAGAAGAGGCAGTACGCATGGTAATCGTCATAAGGCCGTTGCGTGGGCGGTATAGTGAGGCGCGCCACTACCGACCCGCAGCGCATAGCCTTACCCACCGGGGTAATCAGCCCGTCGCAGAGGCCGAACGTGCCGAGGCCCGATACAAAGGCCGCATGCCTCTCCGACCAGCATGACGCCATGCCAAACTTTTCCGACATTTTCATGGACCACGCCGGGGAATTCTGCGGCGCCACCGCCTGGTAGCCGGCCTCCGTCAGCTTTGCAGCAACGTGCGTTCGGAGCTTCCCGTTGAACTCCTCCCCGAACCTCCTGGCCCGGTACCAGCGCTCGGATGCGTAAACCTTCTCCTTCCTCGTATCCGCCTTCGTCGCCCGTGTCATCGGCAGCACCCAGGAGATGACGGTAAGCTGATCTGCGGTGATCCAGAGATCGGGGTAAGTCTGGCTGAATGCCTCAAGGGGGGACCAGAGAAACGGCCCGATTGTCTCTTTGAGCTTTGTATACAAAGGGTCGGCCCCGCTCGAAAAACCGACTAACGGCATATCGAAGGCAGGCTCGTTCTCCTTATTGCGAAGGCTGTTCTCCGGAGATTTCGCAAAGTCCCTGACGGATTCTTCTATCCATGCTGACAGGCTGAACCGGTCTTTTGTCGGCATAACCAGGACTCCTTGGTCCATTCCAGGGCTTCAGCGAAACCTGAATAAGCTTGAGGCCAGTCTATATTATAGCAGAACCATACCCCATCAGCCAACGATTTTTGCATACGATGCGGGCAAACGACGGTTTTCTGACGGCCTGCGTCATCTTCCTGATCGCCCCTTCCTTTCCGGGAGCCCCGGGGGCCGGGTTCCCTGCGGGCGGTATGTCCCGATTGTGCTGCCATTGGCCGCTAAAACGATGCCCCCGGTCGCACCCGCCCTCTCTGGCACACTCATTGCAAATCCCCATTCATAATGGAGAACCTGGAGAAGACCGAGTGATAACGATTACCGGATTTTCCCCGTTTGGCGATTCTGACCAGACGGCAATCGACCGGCCGCCGGTGACCGCCTCCGACAGCATGAGCGCCTTTGTCAACCTTCTGGCAAAGTGCGTGGCCCGGATAAGCGAGCAGCCGCACCCGAAGCAGGGCGCCCAGGCCCCGCAAAGCGGCCGCAACACCGCTACAGGCATCGACACCCTATCGGCCGGGGGGACCGGCACTATGCAAGCCGCGCTCCGCTTTGTCCTCGACCACGAGGGCAGCGGCTATGTTGCAGCCGACGGGAACGAGTCGTCCAGGTACGGCATACGCCAGTCGACTGCCGAGCGCTTCGGCTATCAGGGGAGCGTGAAAGACATGTCGCGGACGCAGGCAGAAGCCATCTACACGAAATTATGGGCCGAATCAGGCGCGCAGGCACTGCCGCCCCGGCTAGCCATCGTCCATTTTGACACGTATATGAACAGCCCCGCCGCTGCACGGAAGATACTCCGTACCTCAGGGGGCGACACGGACACATACCTCCGCATGCGCTCCGAGCGGTACTCGCGCCTCGGCAGGATGAGGCCGGAGCGGTATGCGCGATATATGAAAGGCTGGATGAACAGGGTCCACGATCTGCAGGCCATGGCGGCCACAGGTCCGCCCGCTACAAAAGCACCCATTTAACGTAGCTCAAAACACCACGTCCCCCTCCCCTATTCCCCCTCCTCGCTGAAAGGCGGACATAAAACCCCGCCTTTCAGCAACTCTATCCTCCCGGCGCAAGCGGCCGTAAAGGACTCGCATTTCTGTTGCAACGCTGTCGGAGCGGCCTTACATTAGAAAAAAAGAGGAGGTTGCTATGGAAAAACAGTTACGCGCAGGCAAGGCCCTCGTTACTTTCCTCCTGGGCGGCGCGATGGGAGCCGGGGCGGCGGTCCTCATGTCGAAGGTCTGCAAAACGAGAAACACAGCCGGACAGAACGGGGCGGGGACAGGGCCCGGGCGGCCGGCGACGCCATACTGCGACGTGCCTGAAGGCGCGGACATCTGCTTTCCCGAGCGGTAAGGACCTAAGCACCCCCCGATCCTTCTGAAGAACCCGCAGGGTGCGCACCGCGCGATTGCGGCGTGAGCGCCCCCCTGTCACTCCAAGCTCCGTTGAAACACCGGTGCGTGAGGCTCTTAGGTTGAACGGCCGGTGCGGACATGATAACTTATCTGTATGGATGAGATTGACAAAATTGAAAGAGAAGAAGTGCCGGCGGAGAAAAGCTCCCTTCCCGCCAGTTTCGACCCCCTAAAGCAGTACCTGAACGAGATCTCGCGCTATCCGCTTCTCACAAGGGCGGAGGAAAGGAAACTCGCCGATAAGGTATTCAAAGAGAAAGACAAGGATGCCGCCCGGCTGCTCGTACTGTCGAACCTGAAGCTCGTAGTGAAGATAGCCCTCGGCTATTACAACACCTACATGAACGTCCGCGACCTCATCCAGGAAGGAAATATCGGCCTGATGCAGGCGGTGAAGAAATACAACCCTTACAAGGGGACCAAGTTCTCGACGTACGCCTCTTTCTGGATAAGGGCTTATATCCTGAAGTACATCAGGAACAACTGGAGCCTGGTGAAGATAGGCACCACGGAGAGCCAGAAAAAGCTTTTCTACGGCCTCGAAAAAGAAAAGAGGAGGCTAGAAGCCAAGGGTCTTTTGCCCGCTCCCCAGCTCCTGGCGCACAATCTGGACGTTACGCAGGCGGAAGTGGAAGACATGGAAAAGAGGCTTACCCTGCCCGACCTCTCCCTCGACCAGCCTATCTATGAAGACGGCGAAGAGACGATGCTGGACATGGTAAGGTCTGACGGCGACATAGAGGATTTGGTCGAGGAGAGGGAGAAGCAAAAGATAGCCTCCCACAAGATCAATGAGTTCAAGAAGGCGCTGAACGAAAGAGAACTTTACATCTTCGAGCACCGCATCATGACCGACGAACCGATCACCTTGCAGGAGATAGGGGACCATTTCAGCATATCACGCGAGAGGGCGCGGCAGATAGAGAAGGTAGTCTCCGCCAAAGTCTCCAAGATCCTGATAGGCAAAGAAGAAGCCCTGGAAAACCCTCCGAAGAACGCCAGGGCACAGCGGTAAATAAGCCCGCGCTTCAAAGCCGGACAACCGGACCCCCAGCATCCCCTATTATCCACTGCGAGCAATACCGGGCAAGTTGCGCATAGCGGGGCCGACGGTTTATGTTATATGTGGAAAACCAAAAGAGGACAAGGGTGCGAAACATGTATGAACAGGGAGTTATAAGACCGCCGAGCGAGGCAGACAGCCTGCTCGTGAGGGTAACGCGCAACTGCCCCTGGAACCAGTGCGTCTTCTGTCCGGCCTACAAGGGAGTGAAATTCTCAAAAAGGTCGGTCGAGGAAGTGAAGAAGGACATAGACGCGATGGCGGACCAGTACAGGGGCCAAGGCCGCATCAGACTCGGTCTTCCTTCAGGATGCGGACAGCCTTGTCCTGCCGACGGACGACGTGGTTGCAATACTCGAATACCTGAGGGAGAAATTCCCGAAGATCGAAAGGATAACGACGTACGCCCGGGCAAGAACGCTCAAGCGCAAGAGCGTCGAAGACCTGAAGCGGCTCAAGGAAGCGGGTCTGACAAGGGTCCATGCAGGCATGGAAAGCGGTGCGACCAGCGTCCTCCAGCTCATCAAGAAGGGGCTGACCCAGGAGGAGATAGTGACGGGGGGCAGGCACGTCATGGACGCAGGGCTGGAGTTGTCCGAGTATATCATGCCGGGCATCGGCGGCAAGTCGTTGAGCGAGGAGCACGCCCGCGAGACTGCAAGCTTGCTGAACCAGATAAAACCCCACTTCATACGGGTGAGGACGTTCGCCATGCACCCGGTCTCGCCCATGCAGAAGATGGTGCGGGAGGGGACATTCATCCCGATGTCGGACGACGAGATAGTGGGTGAGATAAGGCTCCTCGTCGAGAACCTCGACGAGATGCACAGTTATTTCTCCTCGAACGATTTCAGCCTGAACCTCCTGATGGAAGTCGACGGCTTCCTCGACAAGGAGAAGGCGTCGATGCTGAAAACGCTCGATACCTTCCTTGGCTTCTCAAAGAAGGAGAAGCAGATATACATACTCCTTCAGCGCTCCGGTTATTACCGCTATCCCCTCGACGTAGTCAAGGACCGGACGGTCCTGAGCCAGGTGCTGCCGAAGATCGAGGAGCTTGAAAAGGAAGGGGACGACGGGTTCAACCGGTACATCGACCACCTGAAGTCATATCAGCTCCCGCAGCCGCAGACGGATAACTGGTGCTGAGGCGCCCGCGCGCGCCTTAGCCTTAAGCTTTCAGATTGACACCGCGCAACGGAGACTATCCAATAATACATATGGACGCCTACGACTTCAAAAAGACTGCGAAGGGCCCGGTTCTGGACTTTACGCTTTTGTCCAACCCCCTCGGCCCATCCCTCAAAGCACGAAACCCCATGCGGAAGGCCCTCAAGGACGTGCATCGCCACCCGGACCCCCGGACGCGCCGCCTGAGGCGCTTTTTGGCCGCGAGGGAGCATGTCGAGCCTGAGAACATACTCTTCGGCCATGGCTCGACGCAAATACTCGACGCAATCCTTGCGGCGTACCGGCCGGGCAAAGTGCTTGTCCCTCCCCCTCTGTCGCCGCATTATGAGCTTCTTGCCGGCCGTCATGGAACGGAGATTGTCCCCTTCCCGCTTGCGAAGGACCAGGGGTATGCCCTCGGCACAGACGCGCTTACGGCCCGCCCGCCTGACATCGGCGCCCTTTTCCTGCCCAACCCGCATATGGTGACCGGAGCGGTCGCGGAAAAGCATCTCGTGGAAAAAATAATAAGCGCGTTTGACGGTTCGCACGCTATGCTCGTCATCGACGAGGCGCTTGCCGGTTTCGCAGCCGTCGATTCGCCGGTCGCAAAGGTCGTGCAGTCGGCCAATGTCGTTATCGTAAGGAGCTTCTCGTTCTTTTACGCCCTGGCGGGCCTTCGCCTCGGCTACGCCATAGGGAGCTTCGAGACCTGCGGCCGCATCGCTGCCGCCATCGGGCCCGGCCCTGTGAATATAGTCGCCGAGGCCGGCGCGCTGGCGTCTATGCGCGATGCCGGATACCCGGCAAGGACGGCCGCGTTCGTCGCAGGCGAAAGGGCCTACATGCTGTCGAACCTTACACGCATAAAAGGGGTCGCAGCGACGGAAACGGCCTGCAATTTCATTATCGTCACGATCGCAACGGCTGCCGACGCCCTGCTCCGGCGGCTTCTCGCAAGGAACGTCCTTATAGATATTTTTAAGGAACAGGAAGGGACCGCATACCTGCGCGTACCGCTGCGCACGAGGCGCGAGAACGCGCGCTTTGTAAGGGCGCTGGCACGGGCGGTTGCAGAAGGACGGGCTTCATGACGCGCACGGTGCGTTCTCCCGGCCGCCCGCTACAGGCGTCCGGCCTGTGGGTTGCCCTTCTCTTTTTTCTCGCACTTGCCATAGGTGCGGCTGTACCCTGCCGGGCCGACGACAAGGCGGCCGATGCAATACTGGGCATATGGGAAGTAGCAGAGAAGGACGCCCATATAGAGATATACAGACAGGATAACAGGTATTTCGGCAGGATCTGCTGGCTGAGGGAGAACGGCGAAAAGAAACCCGACGCGCAGGAGTCAAAGATGTACGAGATACCTAAGGTCGGGACGCTCATAGTGCGCGGCTTCCGCTTCAACGGCATTGATTGGAGGGACGGAACCCTCTATGACCCGACGGACGGCAAAAGTTACAAAGGCATAATAAGGCTCGACGCAAAAGGCCGCCTCCTCGTGAGGGGTTACCTCGGTATAAGCCTTCTCGGCAGGACTACCGTCTGGAGGCGCGTGGAGTAGCGACGCAAACGACTGCTTAGAAATACATCCCCACCGCGATGATGTTCGTGTTGACCGACCAGTTGGGTCTGGCGGTCCCCCCGTTTGAAAAATGGCGGAATCGGTTTTCTATGAAGAACCTGCCTGAACGGTACCCGATACCTCCCTGGCCTATGAAGAACAGGTGCGTCCCCTGCTCTTGGAAGCCGATCGTGCTGTACGCCATGCCGGACCCGCCCATCAGATAGAAACCGTCTTTATGCGTTTGGAAGGGGTAATACTTAAAACCCACTCCCACGCCGAAATCGGTACCCGCATTCGGGTTCGACACGTACGACGCGAAAGGCTCCACCATCAGGGCAAGGCCGGTCCATAAAATCGGCCGTTCGTACAGGTACTTCGCCTGCTCGAAATTGTACCGCTTTCCGCCCTCTATGTTGCCCGTGGATTTCCCCTGGTTCCATGCTGCGAAGCCGTAGCCCAGGGAAAAAGCATTCTCTCCGCGCACCGTACCGCCCGAAATAAACAACAGGCTGACGACTATCGCGCATAAGCAAACAGTCGCTTTCATCTAAACCCCAGTATACTACAGGGGATGCTTCGATTTCTCTTTTTTCCGCTTTTGGCCGTGCCGGTTGCAACCATGTGACTCTTGTGCTAAATTTGGCCCAGGCGCATATATGAATAAAGGGAAGATATATCTGGTCGGCGCAGGTCCCGGGGACATAGGACTCCTTACCCTGAAGGGTTTGCGCTGCCTGCAAAAAGCGGACGTCGTCGTCTACGATTTCCACATCAACCCGCAGATACTGAGCTATGCGCGGCGCGGTGCGGACCTCGTCTTCGCTGGCAAGAGGGGCGGCCACCATGAGATGTCCCAGGACGAGATCAACGCCATCCTCATCGGCCGCGCGGCGGAAGGCAGGACAGTGTGCAGGCTCAAAGGGGGCGACCCCTTCGTCTTCGGCAGGGGCGGTGAGGAAGCCGAGGCGCTGTCCGGGGCCGGCGTGCCCTTCGAGGTGGTCCCCGGCGTAAGCTCCGCGGTCGCCGTACCTGCATACGCGGGCATACCGCTGACCCATCGCGACTACGCCTCTTCCTTCGCGGTCATCACGGGCAACGAGGCGGCGTCCAAGCCGCGGGCCTCTGGTTGGTGGGCAGGCCTGGCCGGCTCGAACGACACCCTCGTCTTCCTGATGGGCGTGAAAAACCTTAAGACCATTGCGCAAAGCCTCATAGAGCACGGCAAGCCCAAAGAGACGCCCGCAGCGCTGGTTCGCTGGGGCACGAGGCCGGAGCAGCGGACCGTGGTCGCGACCCTCGACCGTATCGCGGAGGCGGCGCTCGACGACAACATACGGCCGCCTGCCATACTCGTGGTCGGTAAAGTGGTCGCGCTGCGGGAAAAACTCAAATGGTACGAGGAAAAACCCCTTTTCGGGCACAGAATACTCATAACGAGGGGATTTACGGACGAATACGGACCCCTTGCGGACCTCGGCGCCGAAGTGTTCGAGTTCCCCACGGTACGGATAATCCCCCCTTTGGATTTTAATGAAACAGACGCCGCGATAGAGAGGCTTTCCGCGTACGACTGGCTCGTCCTGACGAGCGCCAGCGCCTTCAGGTGCTTTTTGGACAGGCTCCTGGAGAAAGGCAGGGACATAAGGGACCTGAAGGGGATGAAGGTCTGCGCAATCGGGTCGAAGACGGCCGAGGCGATAGGACGCCTCGGGATCAGGGTCGATATGGTCCCCGACGAGTTCAGTGCGGAAGGCCTCATCGATGCCTTCTGCGCGTCGAGCCGTCCAGGCGTTGGGCTTGCCGGACTGAGTATCCTGCTGCCCAGGGCCAGCGAGGCACGGGACGCCTTCCCTAAAAAGGTGGCTGAGCTTGGCGGGCGCATAGACACTCCGGCCGTATACCGCGCCGTCAAACCGGAAAAACACGCGAAGCGCCTACAGCGATTCATGTCGGAAGGGCGCATATCGATAGCGACTTTCACGAGCGGCGCCACCTTTCGCAATTTTTGCGATATTGCGGGAGAGGCATCAGCCGCCCTCCTCAAAGACGTAGCCATAGCGGTAATAGGTCCGGTTACAAAGAAGGTGGTCGAAGAAGCCGGGCTGAAGGTCTCCATAATGCCTCCCAGAGCAACCATCCCGGCCATGGTGGAAGAGATCGTCCGATGGGCAACCGATGAAAAGGGGCGCAGCACAACGCGCTGACGGGCCAATGTCAACCGATAACCTGAAAAGGATGCTCGACCCTGAGAAGGTCGTCCTTGTCGGCGCGACGGACAGGGAAGGCTCCCTCGGCAGGGCCATACTTGCGAACCTCTTGCGCTCCGGGGCCCAGACGGTTCTATGCGTCAACCCTAACAAGCAGGCGACCCTCGGCGTCCCATGCAGCCCGTCCGTATCCGCCCTGCCCGGACATATCGACCTTGCCGTTATAGCCGTCCCCGCGCCTCTTGCCCCGGGGGTGGTCGAAGAATGCGGCCGGGCAGGTGTCAGCGGGACAGTCATCATCACGGACGGGCGTGCCGAAAAAAGTGACGCGGGCCGGCAGCTCGACAGGAAAGTCATGGAGGCCGCGGCCCCTTACGACATACGGGTCATCGGTCCGGCCTCGTTCGGCATCATCCGGCCGGAGATCGGCCTCAACGCCAGCTTCCTCCGGGCGGACCCCGGCAAAGGCAACATAGCATTCGTCGCGCAGAGCGGCCAGCTCGGCAACGCGTTGCTGGAGTGGGGCATCGAGGGAAACATAGGCTTCAGCATGTTCGCCTCCCTCGGGGATATGGTCGATGTAGACTTCGGAGACGTCATCGATTACCTGGGAAGCGACTACGCCACGCGCAGCATCCTGCTCGACATGGAACACGTGGTCAACGCAAGGAAATTCATCAGCGCGGCCCGCGGCTTTGCCCGCACAAAGCCCATCATCGTCCTGAAATCGGGCCGTTCCGCCGAAAGCGGCAAGGCCGGGGCGGCAGGCGACGACCGCGTATACAGCGCCGCTTTCAAGCGGGTCGGGATATATAGGGTAAGAGAGGCGGAAGACCTGTTCGACGCGGTCCAGGTGCTCGAAGCGGACCACCTGCCCGCAGGCGGTCGCGTCGCCTTCATATGCAACGCGGCAAACATCGGGACTATGGCTGCCGACGCCCTGCTCGATCTGGGCGGCAGCCCGGCCCGTCTCTCGGCCGGCAGCGTCGATGCCCTCGCCCCTCTCCTCGGGCCGCAATGGGGCGGGCAGAACCCCATCGACCTGGGCGACGAAGCGCAAGCGTGCAGATACGAGGAAGCGGTGAAAGCGTGCGCCGCGGACGAGGCGGTCGACGGCATCATCGTAATATGCACAGCGATTACAGCGGCCATACCGGTCGAGATCGCCCATGCGATAGCCGCAGCCGCCGCAAAGACCCAGAAGCCGGTACTTGCGGCGCTTATGGGCGGCCAGTCCATGCGGGAAGGAAGGGAATACCTGCGGAAGAACAAGATACCCGCCTATCTGACGCCTGAAAAGGCCGTAAGGGCCTATACCGAGATGTTCACTTACAGGAGAAGCCTCGAGCTCCTCTACGAGACGCCGCTGGACCTGATCCCCGGCGGGCCGCAGGCCAAGAATTATATCGCCACCTTCATACAGAAGGAGGCCAAAAAGGGCCATGCCTCGCTGACACACGACCGGTCGGTGCACATCCTTCAACAATACGGCATACCTGCCGGGCGAGGCGCGGCAGCGGCCGACTACGAGCTTTATCTGGCGATGGACCGGGACAGCGAATTCGGGGCCTTCGTGACCTTCGGCCTTGCAGGCATAGGCCGCGACATCTTCGATGACCGTGCCGTCGCCCTGCCGCCCCTCAACCAGACCCTGGCAAGGAGGCTGATCGAGGAATCGAAGGCGTTAAAGGTCTTGCAGGGTTACCGTGGGCGGAAACCAGCCGACCTGCTGAAACTCGAAGGATTGCTGATCGGCTTTTCCAACCTGGTCGTCGATTTCCCGCAGATCGCCTCGATAAAGATCGAGCGTCTCGTCGTCTCCGACGGAAGGCCCCGCGTCCAGGACGTCCGCATCTTCCTCGACCCCGCCCATCATCAGGAAAGAGGCGGCTATCCGCACCTCGTCATTACCCCCTACCCCACCAGGTACATGGCGGTCTGGCGGATGAGCAACGGGACCGAAGTGCTTCTGCGCCCCATACGCCCGGAAGACGAGCCGATGCAGTCAAAGCTCTTTCACTCGCTGTCGAGAGAAGCGGTCCGGGACCGGTTTTTCAGCCCCATAAAAGAGATGAGTCACGACATGCTTGTCAGGTTTTGCAATATCGACTACGACCGGGAGATCGCAATAGCGGCCGAGGTCGGCAGGGGCGACGAGCGCCGCTTCGGCGGCATTTCCAGGCTTATTATCGAGCCGGACCTCAAGGCCGCCCAGTTCGCCGTGATCGTCCACGACGACTTCCAGGGCGGCGGCCTCGGTTACAAGCTGGTGGACGTGCTGATAGGCATAGCACAGGAGAAGGGCCTGGAAGAGATCTATGGTATAACGCTTAACGAGAACGACAAGATGATAGGCCTGGCCAGGAGGCTCGGCTTCTCAACGAAGCTCATGCCGGACGGCATCACGAAGCTGAGGCTGAAGCTCAAATAGCCGGCCTACCGTTTTTCTAAGGCTTCACGCAGTTTTTGCGAAAGAACGTTGATTGTGAACGGCTTTTGAATAAAGGCCTTGCAGCCCTGCTGCAACATGTTCGTCACGCTTCCTTCCAGGCTGTAGCCGGACGAGACGGCGATGCATGCGCCCGCGTCGATCGCTAAAATGCGCTTGAGCGTCTCCTCGCCCCCCATGTCGGGCATGATGACGTCAAGGACCACGAGGTCGATGGCGGCGTGCTTTTTTTCGAAGATCTCAATGGCCTCACGCCCGCTTGTTGCGACCATAACGGAATAACCGAGTACTTCGAGCATGTCCCTGCTCACCGAGATGACTGCCTCCTCGTCATCGACCAGAAGGATGGTCTCCGCGCCCCTTTCCACCTGGTTTTCCGTGGGCACAGAGGCAGGCTTATCGGCCGCTTTTTTCGACGCGGGCAGATAAACGTCGAAGCTGGTCCCCCGCCCCTTTTCGCTCGTGACTACGATGATACCCCCGTGCTCCTTCACGATATTGTAAACGGACGCAAGCCCCAGGCCCGTCCCCTTCGCAGCTTTCCTCGTAGTGAAAAAGGGCTCGAATATCCGCTCCTTTGTCTTCTCGTCCATCCCCTCCCCTGTGTCGGAGATGGAGGCCCGCGCGTATTTCCCTGCCCTGGCCGCGTAAGGGCGGACAAACTTACGGTCGAGTATGACGTTTTCCGTCGTAAGGGAGAGGGTGCCCCCGCCCGGCATGGCCTGCCAGGCATTCACGTAGAGGTTGAGCAGCATCTGCTCGATCTGCCCTCCGTCCGCATCGACCATCCACAGGTCTTCCGGGAGGGTCGATCTTATTGCGATCTCCTTCCTGGCCCGGCCGAACATCTCGGAGCTTTTCCGTACTATCGCGTTCAGGTCGCACGGGGCCATTTCGTATTTTGCCCCGCTTGCGAACCCGAGGAGCTTCCTTGTAAGCTCCGAACCGCTCGTCACGATCTCTTCGATGATCTTTACCTTTGCGAACGTCGGGTCCCCGGCTTTAAGCGCGTGGAGGATCAGCGAGGTATGTCCCTGGATGGCCATGAGCAGGTTGTTGAAGTCGTGCGCGATGCCCCCCGCAAGCGACCCTATGGCTTTTATCCTTTCGGCTTTCGCAAGCTGCTCGCTGAGCTTCCGCTGGTCGGTCCTGTCCAGGACGACGCCCAAGATTGCCTCCGCCCCTTCGTCCCTGACGACCCGGCAGAAGACCTCGGCATGGACCGTCTGCCCGTCCCTTCTAGTACCCCGGAACTCGTGCTGCACGGACTCCGTTCTCCCGCAGAGCAGCCTTTCGAGGTTTTCGACGACCATCGGCCGGTCGTCGGCGCATGCCAGGTCCGCCGGCCCCACGATGCCCGCCATCTCTTCGGGCGCATAGCCGAATATATCCGCCATCTCGCCGTTTACGTAAGTGAAGACGCCGTCGCGCGAAAGGTAGACACCGGTCATCGGCTGCTCGATGAGAGCCGCGAGCTTGCTGGTATATTCCATAAGGGATTGGCCCGCGTCCTCCTGCCTCTCCGGCAAGGCGGGGCGCCGGGCCGCTGACTTCCTCTGCGAGCGCTCCTCTACGCCCCCAAGCCCTGTTTTGGTCTTATCTTCCCCGTCCATACCCGTGTCCTGGATCCTGGTGTGCATTCCCGGCTCATGAAGCCGCATGTCGTTGTTATGTTTTACCCAGATTGCGCACGGCCGGTCAAGACCTTGTTTGGCCGGCGGGAAGATAATCGTTCACATAGCAGCGGAAGTATGGTATTACTACTTGCGAGCTCTCACGTTTCCTTGCTTTCAGGCCGGTATAGAAGAGCGATGCGGTTGTCCAGGTTTCTGCCCAAAAAGTTCAGCTCGCGCCTTTTTCTTGTAACGCTTGTCGCCGGTCTCGTCCCGGTCGCCATTTTCGCTGTCCTCATCGATTTTTACGGCGGCCGCATAGAGACAGAGATCAGGCGGAGCATCGAGAGAGGGTACGAGCACGACGTCTCCCGCAATGGCATGATGCTACGCACAATTGGCGAGGCGTCCGTCTACGGCAGGGTACTGGACATCGCGGAGCAGCTCGACATGGTCATCCAGTCGGTACCCTGGATGAGCATATCCGATCTCCAGAAAGACAGCAAATTCAGAGAATTGGCCGTCCAGACCATCAGCAGGACCGGCTACACCTTCGTCTTCGAGCCGGACAGGGCAATGGTGCGCTTTCACCGGGACAGGCGGCTGGAAAACAAGGACCTCGCAAACGTTTCCGGCCGTCTGCCGGACCTCCAAACCATACTGGAAAAGAGCCTCAAGGGACCGGGGACGGTCTGCGGCTACTACAGGCTGCCTGCGGGAGACGGCAGCATCATGAAGAGGTTCATATACATCGTCCCCCTCCGCAACACCACCGCCGACCACGTGCGGCTGCTCGTGGCGGCTACGGTCAACGAAGACGATTTTCTGGAGCCGATAAAGCAGATGGAGGCGGAGCACAACGAGACGAAGCGCTTCCTCCTCAAGGCATCGAAGGGCGTGATAGAGTCATTCAGACATACGGGCCTCGCCTGGATGGGCTTCGGCATACTAACCGTCTCTATAATCGCCGCGGTTATGGGGCTCTGCCTGTCGAGGTCCGTAACCCACCTCAGGCGGGCGACGGAAAGGGTCAACAGGGGCGATTTATCGACGCCGGTGAAACCGTGCGGCTCGGGCGAGGTCGCTACCCTTGTCACGGATTTTAATACAATGGTGGACCAGCTCGCCCGGACGACCGTCTCCAAAGACCTGCTCCAGGCGAGCGAGGCAAGGCTCAGGGAGACGAATGAGAAGCTGAGACGGGAGATCGCGGAGCGCGAGAGGATGGAGGAAGAGTTGCTGAAGGCGCGCAAGCTCGAATCGCTGGGCGTCCTCGCCGGCGGCATAGCCCACGATTTCAACAACCTCCTCGCAGTGATAATCGGCAACATATCTTTGGGAAAAATGTCCTTGGCCGAGGACGATAAGCTACAGGGACGGATGGCAGAGGCCGAGAAAGCATGTCTCAAGGGTAAAGAGCTTACCTACGAGCTTCTCGCGTTTGCACGCGGCGGGGAGACGCTCCACAGCCTCGTCGAGCCGGCAGCCTTCATAGAGGGATGCGCCCGGTCCTGCCTCGGTGATTCCCGCCTGAGCGTCTCATACTCTTTTCCGGGACGCCTTCCGGCCATACGCATCAACGAAGGACAGATGCGCCAAGTCATCGAGAGGCTGGTCAGGAACGCGGATGAAGCGATGCCGGACGGGGGTAGCCTGGAGGTCGGGGCGGAGGCGGTAAGCCTGGATGGAGACAACCCGCTTGCCCTGAGGGAAGGCGACTATGTGCACGTCTACTTGCGGGACGAGGGACCGGGCATAGATGCGTCCGGCCTCCGGCGCGTATTCGACCCCTATTTCACCAGCAAGCAGATGGGGCAGGAAAAGGGAACGGGCCTATCCTTGAGCATCTGTTACTCGATAGTGAGAGACCACGACGGCTCGATTACGGCCGAATCGGGCGAAGGTAAAGGCTGCACCTTCCATATCTACCTGCCTGCAAGCCGGAACGGGACCGGGCCGGCGTAGGGGTTGCAAAGGCAGAAAAAAAGCCGGGCTGAAAACAGCCCGGCCCATTGATTTTACCAGTTTGTCGAACTATCCCGCTGCGCCTTCTTTAAGCACGCAAAAGTCGCTTGGGCTCGCCACGCCCATGCAGGCGTTGACCGCCTCGTCCACCCTTTCGATGAACTTGAACTGCATGTTCGATTTGATGCTCTCCGGCACCTCTTCGAGATCTTTCTCGTTCATCTTCGGCAGCATGACGTTCCTGATGCCCGCCCTGCGCGCAGCAAGCACCTTCTCCTTGATACCGCCGACCGGAAGCACCAGCCCGCGCAGCGTGATCTCGCCCGTCATCGCCACGTCGTTCCGCACGGGGCGGTCGGTGAGCAGGGAAACAAGGGCCATCATCATCGTTATGCCGGCGGACGGGCCGTCCTTCGGTATAGCCCCCTGGGGAACGTGGATATGGAGGTCGCTTTTCTCGAAAATGTCTTCCGGGATCGTGAAGTCCTGCGCCTTGCTCCTTATGTAGCTCAGCGCGGCCTGCGCCGATTCCTTCATGACGTCGCCGAGTTGGCCGGTAAGGGTCAGGTTCCCCTTACCCCGCATCTTGGTCGCCTCGATGAAAATGATATCGCCGCCGGTCGGGGTCCAGGCAAGACCGGTCGCCACTCCGGAATACTTAGTCCTTTCAGCTATTTCAGAGTAATGTTTGATAGGTCCCAGCAGCTTTCTGATGTCGCCGGCGAGGACGTTCGTTTTCTCCGTCTTGCCTTCGGCCACCTCTTGTGCGACGGCCCGGCAGACTGCCGCGATCTCGCGCTCAAGGTTGCGGACACCCGCTTCCCTCGTGTAAGAGCGTATGATGACCTTCACCGCCTCGTCGTCGAGCTCGACAAGGTCGCTCGACAGCCCGTGCTCCCCAAGTTCCTTCGGAATGAGGAATTCCTTCGCGATCATCAGCTTTTCCTCTTCCGTGTAACCGGGCAGCTCAAGGACCTCCATCCTGTCTCTGAGGGCAGGCGGTACGGGGTCCATCAGGTTCGCCGTTGCGATGAACATGACCTTCGACAGATCGAAAGGCACTTCAAGGTAATGGTCGCTGAACGACCAGTTCTGCTCCGGGTCGAGGACTTCCAGAAGCGCGCTTGACGGGTCGCCCCTGAAGTCCATGCCTATCTTGTCCACCTCGTCCAGCATAAATACGGGGTTGTTAGAGCCCGACTTCTTTATCCCCTGGATCACCCTGCCCGGCAGGGCGCCTACGTAGGTCCTCCGGTGGCCCCGTATCTCGGCCTCGTCCCTTATGCCGCCCAGGGATATCCGCATGAATTTCCTTCCCAGTGCGCGGGCAATCGACTTGCCGAGAGACGTCTTGCCGACGCCGGGCGGCCCCACAAAGCAGAGTATCGGGCCCCGCATGTCAGTCTTGAGCTTCCTGACCGCCAGGTATTCGAGTATCCTCTTTTTCACCTTCTCCAGGTCGTAATGGTCCTCATTGAGGATCCTCCTGGCGTCCATGATGTTCAGGTTGTCTTCAGTCGAGTACGACCATGGCAGCTCGACAAGCCAGTCGAGATATGTCCTCGCCACGGTATACTCGGCGGACATGGTGCTCATCTTCGACAGCCTGTCCAGCTCCTTCTCCGTGACCTTCTGCACGTCGGGGGGCATCTTCGCCTCGCCCATCTTCCTGCGCAGCTCGTCTATCTCGGTGTACCGCTCGTCGGCCTCGCCCAGCTCTTTCTGGATCGCCTTGAGCTGCTCCCTGAGGTAGTATTCCCGCTGTGTCTTGTCGATCCCTTCCTTGATGTGCGACTGTATCTTCGTGGAGAGCTCGAGCGTCTCAAGCTCCCTGTTGAGCATGATCGTGACCTTCTTCAGCCTCTCTTTCAGGTCGATCTTCTCCAGCACTTCCTGCCTCTCGGCGACGCTTATGTTGATCGTCGATGCTACCAGGTCCGCCAGGTTCCCCGGGTTCTCTATTTTCGTGGCAATCTGCGCAAGCTCCGAGGAGAGGTAAGGCGCGATCTCGACCGCCTTCTTGTAGAGGTTCTTCAGGTTGATGTACATCGCGTCGATCTCGATGTCCTTCTGGTATTCCTCGAAGATCGGAAGAATGCGCGCCCTGAAGTGCGGCTCCCTCTGCGTGAACTCGACGAGCTTGAACCGGGCCAGCCCCTGCACCACGATCCTCTGGCTGCCGTCCACCATCTTAACCATTTTCATGATCGTGGCAACGGTGCCTATGGTGTAGAGGTCCTCCTGCTCGGGATCCTCGATGTCCGGGTTCTTCTGCGTTAAAATTGCCATGAGCCTGTCCTTGCCCATGGCCTCGTCTATCAATCTTATGGACCGCTCCCTGCCGACTACCAGCGGCACAATAAGGTCGGGATAAGCCACAGTACCGCGCAGAGGCAGAACGGGCACCTCCGCGGGAATGAACAGCTTGTCCTTTACAGTCCTATCACTCTTAAAGCCGATAACCATTTAGTTGTACCTCCCTACTTCTTGACGTCCTCGAATTCGACGTCTACGACATCGTCATTGCCCCGACCACCCGACTGGGTGCGGGCCTCCTGTTGCTGCTGCCCCGGCCCCGGCTGCCCCTGCCCCTGCTGGGGGCCGCCAGCCGTCGTCTGTTTGTAAAGGACCTCGGCCAGCTTGTGGGATGCCTTCGTCAGCTCGTCCATTGCAGACCTCATCTTGTCCAGGTCTCCAGTCTTCAGGGCTTCTTTGGCCGCATCTATCGTGCCCTGGGCGGACTGCGCGTCTTCGGCGCTTATCTTGTCTTTGCTGTCACTGAGCGTCTTTTCCGTCCCGTAAACCAGATTGTCGAGGTGGTTGCGCAGCTCGATTTCCTCTTTCTTCCTCCGGTCTTCCTCCGCATGCATCTCTGCGTCTTTCACCATCTTCTGGATATCGGACTCGCTCATGCCTGTAGATGCCGTTATGGTGATCTTCTGCTCCTTGCCCGTCGCCATGTCTTTGGCGGATACGTGGAGGATGCCGTTCGCGTCGATATCGAAAGTGACCTCTATCTGGGGCATGCCCCTTGGCGCAGTCGGAAGGCCGATCAGGTGGAACCGCCCGAGTGTCCTGTTATCCCTCGCAAGCTCGCGCTCTCCCTGGAGCACGTGTATCTCGACGCTCGTCTGGTTGTCTTCGGCCGTCGTGAATACCTGGCTCTTCCGGGTCGGGATGGTCGTGTTCCTGTCGATGATCTTCGTCAGTACGCCGCCAAGCGTCTCGATGCCCAGTGAAAGGGGCGTGACGTCGAGGAGCAGCACGTCCTTTACCTCGCCTGCTAAAACGCCCGCCTGCACGGCCGCGCCGAGTGCCACGACCTCGTCCGGGTTGACGCCCTTGTGCGGCTCCTTGCCGAAGAACTCCTTCACCATCTCCTGCACCTTGGGTATCCTGGTCGAGCCTCCGACAAGGACCACCTCGTTTATGTCGGACGGCTTCAGCTTGGCGTCGGCAAGCGCCTTCTTGCTGGGCTCCATTGTCCTCTGGAAGAGGTCTTCCGAAAGCTGCTCGAGCTTCGCCCTCGTCAGCTTCATGTTCAGGTGCTTGGGGCCCGTCTGGTCGGCGGTTATGAAGGGCAGGTTAATCTCCGTCTCCATAGTCGTCGAAAGCTCGATCTTGGCGCGCTCCCCCGCTTCTTTGAGCCTCTGCAGGGCCATCTTGTCCTTCGACAGGTCGATGCCCTGCTCTTTCTTGAACTCGTCCTCGATCCACTCCATAACTCTCTGGTCTATGTCGTCGCCGCCAAGGTGCGTGTCGCCGTTCGTCGATTTCACTTCTACAACGTTGTCGCCCACTTCCAGGATCGATACGTCGAAGGTGCCTCCGCCGAAGTCGTAGACCGCGATTGTCTCGTTCTTCTGCTTATCAAGCCCATACGCAAGGGCCGAAGCTGTAGGCTCGTTGATGATGCGAAGCACGTTGAGACCGGCTATCCTGCCGGCATCTTTCGTCGCCTGCCTCTGAGAGTCGTTGAAGTAGGCAGGCACCGTGATAACTGCGTCCTCAATAGTCTGCCCTAGATAATTTTCGGCAGATTTCTTCAATTTCTGAAGGACAAAGGCCGATATCTCCTGGGGCGTGTACGCCTTCCCCCTCGCCTCGACCCTCACAAGGCCGTTCTGGTCGGAGACTATCTTGTAAGGTATGCGTTTGCTCTCTTCCTGTACCTCACTGTATCTCCTGCCCATGAACCTCTTTATAGAAAAAATCGTATTCTCCGGGTTGGTGATCGCCTGCCTTCTCGCAACCTGCCCTACCAGGACTTCTCCGTCTTTCGTGAAAGCTACTACGCTGGGCGTAAGCCTGCTTCCCTCTTCATTTATGATAACCTTCGGCTCGCCGCCCTCCATAATGGCGACGACCGAAAAAGTTGTCCCCAGATCGATTCCTATTACTTTCTTTGCCATGTTCTCCTCCCGAAATTTTTATACCCGCAAGACAACTCTAATATAATCCGCCCCCCTAAGCTTGTCAACAAACGGAAACCTCGCAATAACCAAGGAAAATAGCCACTTTTTCCCATTCCGGAGACCGTTGTTCCCATCGCCTGCGGGGAGGGGAACGACAAAGGCGGTGATGCTACGCTTCGTCCGGACTCTCGATGAGGCCTCTGACGAAGTGGTCCATTATCCTCAAGTCGTCAATATCGCCGTTCTCGCCGGTGCCTGCCTTGCGTTTCATCCCCGCACCCATAGGACCCTGCCCGCCGCCGGGCTCGACATCCCTAAGATCGTCATGCACTCCGCTCATTGCGCTTCCTCCAAATAAAAAAGCCGCTTTCAGGCTTTTCAGGGCCTAAAAGCGGCTAAAAAAAACCGCCTAAACCCCCGGGTCCAACTACCCCAGGGCTTAAGCGGTCCTTCTCACCGGGATAGCTGGTTAGCTACCCCACCACCACACGTTAGACATCGTGTTCAAATCGAGTGGACCTAAATTCATACACTGTTTATATCATTGAGCGAGACTGCGTGTCAAACAATTCTTTTTCGGGGCCGAAGAGATTTTCGTGCAGACCGCGAAGCGCGACGTTCTTCACGGGGTCCGAAGCCGCTGTCTTCTTGCCCAGTCTCTCCGAGATAAAGCTGACAACCAGATTATTGAGGCTCACACCTTCTATCTCGCTTTCACGCAATAGCATCGAGGCCCTTTTCCCGCACCAGTGTGAGCAGCTTAAGGGAAGGGCCCTGAGGATGTTTTTCACCCCTTTCCCATTGACTCACCAGGCTCACGGTTACGTTAAGGTAGCTGGCAAACACGGCCTGGCTGACGCCGGCCCGCTTTCTCACCTGAGCAATCTCCTCGGGAGAGAGCTCCTCAACGGGCGTCAGGCACGATGCATCGAAATCACGCATCGTCTTCGCGTCTACCAGTCCGATTCTGTGCAGGCCGGCCGCTGTCTCGTGCGCGGCAGCCAAAGCATCGGTCCTATATCTCTTTTTCACCGTCATAGGCTTACCTCCTCCATTTCGCCTTCCCTCAAAGCCTTGTCCATATCCCCGTCAGTGAATGCCAAGAAGATTTCCGCCAACTTCCTGTAAGCATCCAGCTCTAGGGGGCTCAAATCAGCTTTTGCGCTCTTGGCAAAGCCGAATACGAACACCGACCGGTACCCGGTTCGCCAGACGATGATCGTCCTGTAGCCGCCTCTCTTACCCTCACCGGTGCGGCCCACACGTTTCTTGATGAGGCCTTTTCCCAGCTCTCCATCGTTCAGGCCGCTTTCTATCTCCCGGATGGCCGCCTTTAACGTGCTGTCGTCGATATGTTCCTTACGGGCAAACCGCGCAAACCACTTCGTCTTGAATATCCGTACAGGACCTCCGGGAACATTTTCAGCATATTATATAGCACTCTGTGCTATAATACAAGGGCCTCGCACCACTCTCCGCAAACCCAACTCGCCGATATCTTGACCCCCGATGTCAATAGTGGACGCGAAAGGCGCGAAAAGAGCCCAGGCCCTTACCCTTATATGCCATTTTCCTTGTGTAGCAGAATCGCATACTCGAAACCATCTATTAACGCCAGAAACGCGGCCTTATTAATATTCTCCGACGTCGCGGCCACGCTCCATATCTCCTTGCCGTCCGTAAAGATCGCCGACACCTGCACCATCGAGGACGTGCCCGCCTTCGTATCATGCACGCTCGAAGTAAAGTCCACCAGTTTCAATTCCCCGATAAACGGGAAGATGGAGACAAGGCATTTCTTCAGCACGCTAGCCAGCGCGTCGACAGGGCCGACGCCCGTCGCGGCCTCGTGCATCTGCATGTGGTCGGCCTTTATGCTCACCGTGGCCTCCGGCCGGTGGCCGTCGTCCACGAGCCTGTACGAGCCCAGCAGCTCGAAGGGCTTCACGTAGCTGTCCAGGGCCCGAAGGATACTCAACTCTTTGGTGGCGTCCCGCATCTTCATCAGACGCTTCATGCCTTTTTCTCCTCCTCCAGAAGCAGCTTGTAGTCGATGCTGTCAACGAGGGCCTGCCAGCTTGCCTCTATGACGTTCACCGATACGCCGACGGTCTCCCACGTGCGGACGCCGTCGCTCGATTCGATGAGCACCCTTATCACCGTGCCGGTACCTTCCTTTGTAGAGAGCGCCCGGACCTTGTAGTCCACGAGCGTCATCGTGCGCAGGACGGGGTAGAACTTGTAGAGGGCCTTCCGCAGCGCGCCGTCGAGGGCGTTGACCGGGCCGTTGCCGAAGGCCGCTGTGTGCTCCACCCTGTCGCCCACCTTCAGCATAATGCTCGCCTCCGACGGGGTAAGGCTCTTCTCCTGCTTTTCTGCAAGCACACGGAAGCCGATCAGGTCGAAGAACTTCTTATGGACGCCCATCGCCCGCTTCATGAGCAGCTCCAGGGAGGCCTCCGCGCTCTCGAACTTGAATCCGCCGTGTTCCAGCTCCTTTACCCGCTTCAATACTTCCCTGGCCGCCTTCCTGTCCTTCTCCATGTCGAGGCCGAATTCTTTTGCCTTCGCGAGTATGCTTCCCTCGCCGGACAGGTCGGACACCAGAACCCTCTGGCTGTTGCCGACGAGGGCCGGGTCTATGTGCTCGTACGTGGCCGGGTTCTTCCTGATCGCGCTTACGTGGATGCCCCCCTTGTGGGCGAACGCCGAGTCCCCCACGTACGGGCGGTGCTTGTCGGGAATGAGGTTGGCGACTTCATCGACGAATAACGACAGGTCGCGCAGGGCGGCCAGCCGCCCGGCGTCGATGCCCTCGCATCCCATCTTGAGGACGAGGCTCGGGATGACCGAACAGAGGTTCGCGTTGCCACACCGCTCCCCATAGCCGTTGATCGTGCCCTGAGCGTGGACGCACCCCGATTTCACCGCCTGGAGCGTATTGGCGACTGCCATCTCCATGTCGTTGTGACAGTGGATGCCCAGCTTAACCTGCACAGAGTTCCTTACTTCTTCTATGATGGAGCCTATCTCGAAGGGCATCGTGCCGCCGTTCGTGTCGCAGAGCACCACCACGTCGGCCCCGGCCTCCTCAGCCGCTTTCACGGTCTTGAGCGCATACTGCCGGTTGCGCTTGTAGCCGTCGAAGAAGTGCTCCGCGTCGAAGAAGACGGTCCTGCCTCTCTCCTTCAGGTAGCGTACAGTCCCTTCGATCATTTTCAGGTTCGTGTCCAGGCCCACTTTGAGTACGTCCCTCACGTGGAGGTCCCAGCTCTTGCCGACGACGGCCGCGTGCTCCGCCTCAACGGAAAGCAGGGACCGCATAACATCGTCGTTTTCCGGGTCGGAAAGCGCGTTCGGCTTCAAAGTGCTGGAGAACGCCACGATGCGGGCGTGCCTGAGACGGAGCTTTCTCACCTCGTCGAAATATTCGAGATCTTTGGGGTTCGAGCCCGGCCAGCCGCCTTCGACGAAATCCATCCCGAAGTCATCCAGCTTCTCGGTGATCCTCAGCTTGTCATTTACCGAGAAGGCGATGTCTTCCGACTGCGCGCCGTCTCTCAGGGTGGTGTCGTAAAAAATGACCTTCACTGCTCTTCCACTACCTCCGAGGCGTCCAAGCCGAAACCCGTATGGAGCGCCCGGACGGCCAGCTCGCCGTATTTCTCCCTGATCACGAACGATATCTTGATCTCGGACGTGCTTATCATCTCGATATTGATGCCCTCGTCCGATAGTATCCGGAACATCTTCGTCGCGATGCCCGAGTGGGTCCTCATGCCGGAGCCGACTATCGATATCTTCGCTATGTCCTCATCTATGGCCAGCCGTTTCGCGCCGAGCTCGTGCGCCACCGACTCCATCAGCTTGTATGCCTTTTTGGCGTCCGACCTGGCCGTCGTGAACGTCATGTCCGTGAACCCCGCGTGGCTCACGTTCTGGACGATCATATCGACAACGATCCCGTCGTCCGCCAGGGGCCCGAAAATCTTCGCGGCGGCGCCGGGCTTATCGGGCACCTCGCCGATAGTGATCTTCGCCTCGTTCTTGTTGTACGTTACGCCCGCAACAACCACCTGTTCCATTGTCGGCACCTCCTCGCAGACGAGTGTCCCCTTGCCTTCCGTGAATGATGACTTGACCAGCAGCGGGACGTTATATTTCCTGGCGAGGCTCGACGGACCGTATCTGGAGCACCTTCGCACCCAGGCTCGCCATCTCGAGCATCTCTTCGTAGGAGATGCGGTCGAGCCTGCGCGCCTTCTTCGTGATATTGGGGTCCGTCGTGTAGACGCCGTCCACGTCCGTATAAATCTCGCACACGTCCGCCTTAAGAGCTGCGGCGATGGCCACGGCGGTCGTATCGGAGCCTCCGCGGCCCAGCGTCGTAATATTGCCCTCCCCGTCGATGCCCTGAAAGCCGGGGACAACTACTACCTGGCCTTTCTTGAGGGCCGCCCGGATCCTCTCCTCTTCGATGTCCGCGATCCTGGCCTTGCCGAAAGCAGAGTCGGTGACGATCCTGACCTGAGAGCCCAGCATCGAGACGGCGTCTTCACCCATCTCCTTGATCGTTATGGCAAGGAGCGCAGAGGTAACCTGCTCCCCCGTCGAAAGAAGGACGTCCGCCTCCCTGTCGTCGGGGAACCGGGAAAGACTGCCTGCCAGCTTCAGCAGGCGGTCCGTCTCACCGGACATTGCCGAGACGACAACCACCACGTCCGCGCCTTTCCGTTTGTACGATAAGACCCTTTCGGCGACGTTCCGTATACGCTCAGGGCTCCCGACGGAAGTGCCGCCATATTTGTGCACGACCAGCATCCTCTACCTCCATCACGATGTTCCTCTCATTCTCCCCAACGACGTGCAGCGTGATCCTGATGCCTTCCGGCCACAAAGGGACGCGCTCGGCCCATTCGACCGCTACGACCCCGCTGTCCAGACAGTCCTCCAGCCCTAAGCTGTCTGCGTCCGACCCTTCAAGCCTGTACAGGTCGGCGTGGCACAGCCCGATCCGGCCTTCATATACGCCGACAAGCGCAAACGAAGGGGAAAGCACGTATTCCCAGTCGGAGACTCCGATCCCCTTGGCGAGTCCTTTAACGAGCTGGGTCTTTCCAGCGCCGAGCTCGCCGTAAAGCAGGAAAAGGTCGCCCGGCATGGACGACGCTCCTATATGCGCGCCGATAGCAATTGTATCAGAGGGATTTCTCGATATAAACTCTATCCGTTCCATCCCTGATATCCCGCAGCGCCCCGCCAAGCCCCGAGATGAGATCGCCAGCAAGCATATCCATGTCGGTGGCCCCCGCCGCATACGTGTCCGCAATATAACCGTGCAGATAGGCGGCGAAAAAGGCGGCTTCGGTCAAACCGTAGCCCTGGCCGGCGAGCCCGCCCGTAAAGCCGGTCAGCACGTCTCCCGTGCCCCCCTTCGATAAAGCGGGGTTGCCCGTCGGGTTCATAAAAGCCTCGCCCTCCGGCGAGAAGGTAATAGTCGGCGCGCCCTTGAGGACCAGGCAGACACCGTACCTGGACGCGAAGCTCCGTCCCATCTCCAGCCTGTCCGCATTAACCTCACCGGGAGTCTTGCCGACCAGGCGGCCGAACTCTCCCGGATGGGGCGTAAGGACAACCCTGCTTTTGCGCTTCTTCAAAAGGTCGAGGTGACCTTCGAATGCGCCTACCCCGTCGGCGTCGATCACGAAGGTGCTGTCCAGCTCGCGATACAGCCGCCTCACCGCCTCCATGGTCTCTGGGTGCCTGCCGAGGCCCGGCCCCATCACGACCACGTCCCTTTCCGCAACGAACTCCCTGACCGCGTCATAAGACGCAAGCGAAAGAAAACCGACGCCCGCGTCATCATAGGGGAACGTCATCGCCTCGGTCAGCTTCGTGGCGAGGATGGCGTTAAGGCTGGCAGGAATGACGAGCGTCACCAGGCCCGCGCCTATCTTCAAAGCTGCAAGGGACGTCATCGCGGCAGCGCCCGTTTTGCCTGCCGAGCCTGCAACCACGGCCACGTTCCCGAACATCCCCTTATGCGCATCAGTCGGGCGCGGCCGGAAAAGGCCGCGGAGCATGGGGCCGTCGACAAGACGGGCTTCGTACCCGAGCGCGCCTTGTGCGCCTTGCGGCAGCGAGATATCGACTACGGTGAGCTTTCCCCTGTATTCGACGCCGGGATGAAGTAGCTGCCCCAGCTTTGCATGACCGTAAGTGTAGGTATGGACTGCCCGGACTGCGCGCCCCAGCGGGACGCCCCGCAGGCCGTCGAGGCCGGACGGGATATCGACCGCAATCACGGTTTTGCCCGACCGGTTCAGCCCGTCGATTACCGCACGCTCCAGGCCGCCCACGTTTTTCGAAAGGCCGGTGCCGAATATGGCGTCGACTATCAGGTGGGCTTCCATTATGCCCGCAAGCACGGCCGCCGGCTTATGCGCTGCAACAACGGCGCCCCCCATCGATTCGTATAGCTTCATGTTCGTGAGGGCGTCACCCTTGAGGGAGCCTGCATCCGCGAGGAGAAAAACCTTCGTCTCGAAGCCTTCCTGCTTTGCGTATCGTGCGATTACGAAGCCGTCTCCCCCGTTGTTGCCGGGACCGCAGATCACGGCGATACGCATGCCCGGCCGCAAATACGACTGCCGCATAAGCCTGTACGTGGTCCTGCCCGCGTTCTCCATCAGGACGGCGGACGGTATGCCCCACGTGTTTATCGCGTAGCCGTCATACCTTTTCATCCTTTCGGGAGAGAGCACTATCATTGTTACCCCTTTAGGGCTTTATCATATCCTGACCACAGATACGGCAAACTGCCGCTCGTGCGATATCGACACCTCTTGGTATTCCCTGTCCTCGAAGCGTATAAAGGGCCTGCCCCTGTTCCCCGACACGACCTCTATACCCTTCCAGGGGAGCCGCCTGCCCCATGCCTTCATGAACGCCTCTTTCGCCGCGAACCTGCCGGCGAGAGACTCGGCCCACCTCTTTTTGCGCGCCGCGTACTCGATCTCCGAGTCCGTGAATATCTTGTTGAGGAACCGGTCGCCGTGCGTATTTCTCGCACGCTCGATCCGCGCCACCTCGATGATGTCTATCCCGATCACGCGTGACCCCTGCCGGCGTCGGGCGCGCGGACCAGGGCAACCATGTCCCTGACCGCCTGATCCAGACCGGCGAAGATCGCCCTGGCGATAATGCTGTGGCCTATGGAAAGCTCGTCGATATAGGGTATCGCGGCTACGGCCCGCACGTTGTCGTAGTGGAGTCCGTGGCCCGCGTTCACTCCCATGCCGGCCTCTTTGCCCATACGCGCGGCGGATATGACCCGCGCAAGCTCCGCCTGCTTCACCTGGCCGGCAGGCGCATCCGCGAAGTGTCCCGTGTGTATCTCTATCATATCGGCGCGTACGGATTTGGCAGCCTTCACCTGGGCCTCGTCCGCGTCGATGAAAAGGCTCACGGCTACGCCTTTTTCCCGGAGTTTCGAAATTACGCCCGCTATCCTGTCCGTGTTGCCCGCTACCTCCAGGCCGCCCTCCGTTGTCAGCTCCTGCCTTTTTTCCGGCACCAGCGTCACCATGTACGGCAGGACTTCAGCCGCGATCCCGACCATCTCGTCCGTGGCCGCCATCTCCAGGTTGAGCCGCGTTTTTATG
Organism: uncultured delta proteobacterium; assembly: GCA_963810935.1. Classification (GTDB taxonomy): domain Bacteria; phylum Desulfobacterota; class Syntrophorhabdia; order Syntrophorhabdales; family WCHB1-27; genus CAWEPK01. Next base: position 438,112 of record CAWEPK010000008.1, read on the forward strand.
ACCTCTTTGAGCAGGCGCACGTCCCTGTCTTTAATGTGCCGCCTGTCTTCCCGGAGATGCACGATGATCCCCGCCGCCCCTGCCTCTTCCGCAATGCAGGCGGCATAGACGGGGTCCGGATAGGAGACGCCGCGCGCCTCCCTTAGAGTCGCAACGTGATCGATATTTACCATAAGCTCCGGCATCGTTATCCCTTCAACTATTATTGGGGCTGGCAGACGTCGCCCCCTCCACCGGCAAAGCCGCGACCCTTCCCTCCTTACGTCGGGCGGGTACCCCGGCCTCCCCCTCAAAGACTCGCTTACGCTCGTGGCTTGGATACCCTGCTGCTAGCAGCAGGGTCATTTATTCCTAGCTTCCGACCTTCCTCAGCACAACCCTTGCCGTCTCGGGTACGACCCTCCTCGCCTCCAGCGATTTTGCATCGAGAGGGATGATGAGGGTTTCCTGCTGGCGCGTGAAATTGCCGCTGACCGGGGCCGTTTCCAGGACGTCCTTTTTCTGAAGCGACTCCCTGGGGCCTTCCACATAGACATACGCCGGGCGGCAGGAGGCGACCTCATAGGCGCCTTGCCACTTCTTATCCAATATTACTACAACGCGCATGCGCTTTTCCACTATCTTGTCCACCTCGACCACTACGTAGTCGGGCTTGGTATCCTCTACTTTCAGGCCCGGCGGGACGATCACGTCCCCTTTCCCGATGCTGAAGACGTGGCGGCCTTCTTTCGCCCTGGAAAGGTTTATGGGCACCCTTATCTCTTCCGCCCTTACGTTTTTCAGGATCGATGGAGACCCGTTTACCGTTACGAGAATGTTCCTTATCTCCGCTTCCCTGATGATCTCGCCCTTCTCCACATTATAAAAGGAGACGGGCACCATGAAACCCATCTTCGACTCCCCCATGTACGTTGTGGAGAACCAGAGAACGACGGCAAGCACCAGCGCAAGCGCCTTAAGCCTGAAATCGTTGAAAATGAATTTTCGTACGAAGCCCATGATCAAAAACCGCCTTCCCGTGCCTTAGCCGCCGGAGACCGCCTCCCGGCCGAGCAGCAGGGACTTGAGCGCTTTCCTTAGCACCTCGGGGCTTGCGTTCCTCGTGATCGCGCCCGCTGCGCCATATGAGATCTGGCCCGTCTCTTCGGAGACGACCACCGAGACCGCGTCCGCCACTTCCGTGATGCCGACAGCCGCGCGGTGCCTGGTCCCGAAATCCTTGTCGAGGGTCTCCACCGTCGAGAGCGGAAGGACACAGCTTGCCGCCCTTATCCGCCCGTCCTTTATTACGACTGCGCCGTCGTGGAGCGGCGAGGTCGTCTGGAAGACGCTTATCAGAAGCTCGGCGTTGACGTCCGCGTCTATCTTCACGCCGCCTTCCAGGAATTCATCTAGCCCCACTTCACGCTCCAGGACGATCAGCGCGCCGGTCTTCTTCTTGCCCATGATCGTGCACGCGTTGACGAGCTCGTCATAAAAGAGCGTCTCTTGCACATAGGAGATCTTGCGGAAGAACGGGCTCCTGCCCAGCACGAAAAGCATGTGCCTGATTTCGTTCTGGAAGATAACGACGATCACGAGCACGATGGACGTCACGAAGCTGTTGAGCATGAAGCCAAGGGTAAAAAGCTCCAGCTTCTTCGACAGGTAAAAGGCCGAAAACACCATGATGATGCCGACCGTTAGCTGGAGCGCCTTGGTGCCCTTAATCAGAAGAAGGATGCGGTAGATGATGTACGCGACGATCAATACGTCGAGGACGTCCTGCCACCTGACGGCGTGCGTCATGGCCTATTCCCCATCCGGGAGCGCCATGAGGGCCTGCATGAACTTCATGACCCTCCGCGTCCCCGCCACGTCGTGTACCCTCACGATGTCTGCCCCGTTCCAGACCGATATAGCCGCGCTCGCCAGCGCGACCTCGGCCCTGTCTTCAAGGGCGGTCGACCCCAGTATGCGGCCGATAAAGGACTTCATAGACGTGCCGATAAGCACCGGCTTTCCCAATGTCTTGAGCCGGGGAATCTCTTTTATGAGGGCCAGGTTGTCCTCCAGCCTTTTGCCGAAGCCTATGCCCGGGTCCACCACTATATTATCCTCGTCTATGCCGTTTTCTACGGCAAAACGTATCCTCTCGGCCAGAAAATCCATAACCTCGGCCACTACGTTCTCATACGACGGGCTCACCTGCATGTCTCTGGGCGTCCCTTTAATGTGCATCAGGATTATGGGCGCCCGCGCCTTCGCCACTACGCCCGGCATGGCGGGGTCGAAGGAAAGTGAGGAGATGTCGTTCACCATGTCCGCGCCTGCGCCCAGCGCGGCAGCCGCGATGGGCGCCTTGTAAGTGTCTATGGAGATCGGGATATCCGATTTCTTTCTGATGGAGGCGATCACCGGGACGATCCGCCGCAGCTCTTCTTTCTCGGGCGTGGGCTCGGAAAAAGGCTTGGTCGTCTCGCCCCCGATGTCGAGGATGTCGACACCCTCCTCTATCATACGGAAGGCGCGCTCTATCGCTTTGTCTTGTGTGAAGTATGCCCCGCCGTCGTAGAAGGAATCGGGCGTCACGTTCAGGATGCCCATTACGAGAGGTTTAGCCTTGAACCGTTTCTCCCAGGCCATTGGTCCTTTCCTTCATGATGTCGTCTATCTCCTGCCCGTCGAGCACTTCCCGGTCGAGAAGGGCGGTGGCGATGGCGTGCAGGGCATCGATATTCTTCAGAAGGATGGCCTTCGCCTTCTCGAAGCATTCCGATACGATGCTCTTAAGCTCCGAGTCGATATCGTTCGCAGTCTTCTCGCTGAAATCCCTCTGCCTCATCATCTCTTTGCCGAGGAAGACCGGTTCCTCTTTCTTGCCGTAATTGAGGGGGCCGAGTCTTTCGCTCATGCCCCATTCGCAGATCATCTTCCTGGCGATCTCGGTGGCCCGCTCTATGTCGTTGCCTGCCCCTGTCGTCTGGTGGTTGAGGACAATCTCCTCCGCGGCCCTTCCGCCGAGAAGGATGGTGACGTTGTCGGTAAGGAATTCCTTGGAATAGGTGTGCCTTTCATCGATAGGCAACTGCTGCGTTATGCCGAGCGCGCGGCCCCTCGGGATGATCGTAACCTTGTGGATGGGGTCCGAGTTCGGCGTCATCTTGGCAACGAGCGCATGCCCCGCCTCGTGGTAGGCCGCGTTTCTCCTCTCCGGATAGGGTATTATCATGCTGCGCCTCTCGACGCCCATGAGCACCTTATCCTTCGCCTCCTCCAGGTCTGCGATCTCGATTTCTTTCTTGTTTTGCCTGGCCGCGATCAGGGCGGCTTCGTTGACAAGGTTGGCCAGATCGGCCCCCGAAAAACCGGGCGTTCCCCGGGCGATCACGGAAAGGTCGATCGACTGGGCCAGCACGGTCTTCCTCGTGTGAACGCCGAGTATCTCTTCCCTCCCCTTCACGTCGGGGATGGGCACCACTATCTGCCTGTCGAACCGGCCGGGCCGCAGCAGCGCGGGGTCGAGCACGTCGGGCCTGTTCGTGGCGGAAATGACGATAACGCCCCCGTTCGACTCGAAGCCGTCCATCTCGACGAGCAACTGGTTGAGGGTCTGCTCCCTCTCGTCATGCCCGCCGCCGAGGCCCGCGCCCCTATGCCTGCCGACCGCGTCGATCTCGTCGATGAAGATGATGCAGGGTGCGTTTTTCTTGCCCTGGTTGAACAGGTCGCGGACGCGGGAAGCGCCCACGCCGACGAACATCTCGACAAAATCGGAACCGCTGATGCTGAAGAAGGGCACGTTCGCTTCGCCCGCTATTGCCCTGGCAAGGAGCGTCTTGCCCGTGCCGGGCTGCCCGACGAGCAATACGCCCTTCGGTATCCTGCCGCCCAGTTTCGTAAACCTCTTGGCATCCTTGAGGAATTCGATAATCTCTTCCAGCTCTATCTTCGCCTCTTCGATGCCGGCCACGTCCTGGAAGGTGACCTTATTGTCCCTCCCGTTGGCCATGCGCGCCCTGCTCTTGCCGAAGGCTAAGGCCTTGCCTCCTCCTGCCTGCATCTGGCGCATGAAAAATATCCAAACGCCTATCAGTAGGAGCATGGGGAACCAGGAGACAAAGATCGACTGCCAGATACCCGAGTCATCGTCGGGCTTCGCCTGTACCCTTACCCTGTGCTGCCGCATAAGCTTCATCAGCTCCGGGTCGTCGGCCGCAAACGTCTTGAAGTCACGCCCGTCCTTCAGGACACCGTTGATGTTCTTGCCCTGGATGGTGACGGACGTTACCTGGTCGGCTGCCACGGAGTCTACGAAATCGCTGAAAGCGACCGACTCCAACTGCTTCCTCGGCTTGTGATAAATGTTGAAAAGGAACAGGATAAGCAGGATAATAAAAAGCCAGATGAATACGCCTTTATTGAAAGGATTGACACTCTTGTTTTTCATGACAAGGAGTTTTAACATAAAATCCGTTTGTTTTCAACAGCCTCAACGGGAGGAGCGCGGCCAATGACGGGGGAATCGGGCGTAAAAAGAGTGCTCGGCATAGTCTGCTCGCAGAGGAAGCTCGGCAACTGCGAGCTATTTATAAAGGAGACGGCGAGGCACGTACCCGGCGGGTGCGACCTGTCCCTGGTCCGGCTGCCGGCCATCGATATCAGGCCCTGCAAGGGCTGCTACCGGTGCCTCGACGAGGGGATTTGCCCCATCGAAGACGACGTTCCCTTTCTGAAACGCCTCATAGCGGAAGCCGATGCCCTTATCATTGCGTCGCCGGTCTATTTTCTCGGCGAATACGGCAGCGTCAAGATGCTCCTCGACCGGGCCTTCTCATTCTTCTCCATTATGGAGCATACGCGCGGCAAGCCCGCCATACTCGCGGCCACTTACGGTCTGCAGGACAGAATAGGCACGGCGCCCCAACACCTCCTTACCCTTGCCGCCTTCCTGGGACTCTCCGTAAAGGGTGCAGTCACCTTGAAGGCCGCCCTGCCCGGAGACGTCCTTTTGGGGGGCCACCTTCAGACTGCAGAAAGGCTTGGGCGGGGCCTCTTCGCACCCGCAGCGCCTGAACGCTCCAGGCGCGCCTGCCCGTTCTGCGGCAACGATGTGGTGCGCGTCCGGGAGAAGGATTTCATCTGCACCGTCTGCCACGGCTCGTTTGATATCGCCGAAAAAGGCGCAGTCAAGGGGGCGCCGGGCTGGGACGTGAGCAATGTTAAGTTCATCGAAGACCACAGGGTCTGGCTGAAAGGAATGAAGGAGCGGTTCCTGGCTGCCAGGAAGGAGATCGTCAAGCTGACCCAGCCTTACAAAGAAATGGGCCGGTGGGTAGAGCCTGAGGGTGGCAGCAAGGAATAAGCGCCCGGCGGGACGAACCTCCCCTTTGAAAGTTCATGCCTGTAGCACAATGGGTGATTATAATTGAATCAAACCACTTCTCATTCCAGGGGGGAACTGCAATGTTCAGGGCGCTTCTATCGACGGACGGACGGCTGCCGGCACTTGTGCTCCGCCTGTTTCTGGCTATAGTCTTCTTCCCGCACGGCGCCCAGAAGGTGTTTAGCTGTCTCGGCGGGCCCGGCCTTGCAGGCTCGATAAACTTAATGACGACAAAGCTGCACATACCGCTTGCCTTCGCCATTTTAGCCATCGCGGCGGAATTCCTGGGCCCTATCGGCCTTTTTTTCGGCTTCCTCACGAGGGTCGCGGCCTTCGGCATAGCGGTCGAGATGGCTGTCGCCATTTTCCTCGTGCACCTGAAGTTCGGCTTTTTCATGAACTGGTTCGGCCAGAAGGCAGGGGAAGGCATCGAATATCACCTGCTCCTGATAGGCATGTCGATAGCCCTCATGATCGCGGGAGGGGGGACGCTGTCAATCGACCGGGCCATCACCCGTAAGAGATAGGCGCTGGTCAAATATCTGGTCGCTTATTTTATGGGGACAATCGCGAATATAAAGGCCGACCACAGCGAATGGGAAACGATCTGCACGAGCAAATCGCGCCGCCAGGCGTAGAGCGCTCCCCAGAAGGCGCCTGCGAGGAGCGCAGCGACGACGAGCACCAGGTTGCCCGAGAACAGATGCACGGCAGCGTAAACGGCCGTGGCTGCCGCGTAGCCCCGGACGGTCCCCCAGCGCTCCATCATCCTTGATTGCAGGAAGCCTCGCCAGAAGATCTCCTCGCCCGGTCCGGTCACGAAAAGCAGCAGCAGGCAGATGAGGACCCTGCTCGTCCCGCCGCCGAGGCCGTAAATGCCGCCCACCTGGGCCGGCGCCTCGCGCAACACAAGCGGGGCAAGGGTGTTGGCGAGAAAGAAAAGGAGATAGAGCACGGCAGCGGAAAGGACGCCAAGGACAACCGATTTAACACGAAAAGCGATCACAGGCCGCTGCCACAAAAGCGAGTAAATGGTAACAATGACAACGGACAGGCCTATTTTCTCCCAGAAATTACCCCATGCCCAGCCGAAGGTAAAGCACCAGCAGGCAAAGGCGAGAATGACGCCGCCTGCAATCACATAGACACTATTCTATTAATGATGAGACCGGCTACGAGGAGCAGGCCGAAGACCGTGTTGAGCTGTGCGGTGTTCGCGTCCGCCGCGTCGGGGACTTTCACCGTAAATACCTTCACCAGCTTGAGGGCCTTCGGCAGCGATAGAAGGACCAGCAGCGCCCAGGGGCTCAGCACGCCCGCCACCACCATAAGGGCCACGAAGAGGTAGGCAGCGGCGATCATCAGGGCGTACAGGCGGATCGACCGGGCCGCGCCGAGGATAATCCCTATCGTCTTGATGGGCTGGCGCGAATCGTAATCAATGTCCCTGATGTTGTTGGCAAATAAGACTAGGGCCACCAGGACGCCGAAGGGTATCGACACGGCCAGGGCCTTCAGTGAGAGTGCCTGGCGCTGCACTGCGTAAGCCCCCTCGAACATCAGCGGCCCCCACATCACGAAGACGAAGACTTCGCCCCATGCCTTGTATTTGAACTTTACCGGCCCGGCGGTGTAGAAAACGCAGGCGAGAAACCCGGCGATGCCGATCCACAGGACTACAAGGGAGCACTCGAAGGTAAGGATAAGACCTATGACAATGGTAATGCCGGCAAGAATCATCCCTTCCGCAAGGACCTGTCCGGGCGTGAACATCCCGCTCAGGATGGGTTGCGGTCTGTAAGCCGCCGTAGGGCAGTCGGGCTGGTCAACGCCGTAGCGCGTGTCAAAATAGTCGTTCAGCACGTTGGCAGTGGCGTGGAAGCAGACGATACCGATGCAGACAAGGACGAAAGAACCCCAAAGGACCGGGCCCTCTTCGGCAGCGAGGATTGTCGCAATGGAGACGGAGATCAGAGACATCGGGAAGGACCACGGCCTAGTTGCGATGAAGGCGTCCTTGATTTTCTTCACGAGCTTTTCCACCTTTAGTCCTCCGCGCTTTTATCCGGTTCGCTTTCAGTATCCCCAGGCTATTATTAGACTACTAACGGCCGGACAGGTCAAGAAGCGGACCCCGCGCAGCATCGATATGTCAGGCACGCTTCAGCAATGCAAGCGCCTCGAAATGCGCAGTGTGGGGAAAGAAATCGAAGGGTATGACCTCCCTGGCCCTGTACGTTCCGCCCAGGCCCTTCAGGTCCCTCGCGAGCGTCGAGGGGTTACAGGAAACATAGGCGATCCTCTCCGGACGGATACGCCGGACCGCAGCAACGGCATCCGCGCTCATCCCGCTTCTGGGCGGGTCGATCACGAGCAAGTCCGTTTTCCCCGCCGCAAGGCGCGCCGCTCTTTCCGCCATGTCCCTTATAAAACGGCATCTCTCCGCCCCGTTGACGGCCGCGTTCTCCTGCGCGCAGGTTATGTTGTCTCTGCTCGAATCTACGCCTGTCACGTCTATTTCCGGGAGCCGCCGGGCCATAAAGACCTCAATGGCCCCTGAACCGCAATAAAGGCCGAGCACGCGGCGCGCACCCATGTCCCGGGCAAAATCGGCGATCCGCTCGTAGAGCAATGCTGCGGTCATCGGGTTCGGCTGGAAAAACGTCGGCGGGTATATGCGGAAGGAAAGGTCTGAAAGGCGCTCTTCGATTGCGGGCCTGCCCCAGAGGAGCTTGGTCGCGCCACCGGACGTGGCGTAGACGCTGACGACCTGCGGCAGCTCTTTACCAAGCTTTTCTTCAAGCGGGGCAACTGCGGCTGCCACGTCGGAAGCGGCGACGACGTTGAGCATGACTTCGCCCGTGCCCTTCGCCTCCCGGACAACAAGCCGCTTCAGCGCGCCTGCCCCTGTCTCGTCGTTGTAAGCGGTAAGGCCCGCGTTATGAACGGCTTCCATCACCAGAGGCAGCAACCGGGCAACGATGGGGCTGAAAAGGTCGCAGCCGCCAATCGGTACGATCCGGCCTGCGTATGGGCTCAAAGGCGAGGACCGCCCGGCGAGCCCTGCGACAAGCCGGCCGCCTTCCTCTCCGAACGACAGACTCTATCTTGCCCCGGTAACAATAAGCCTCGACGGACGGGACGATGGGCGAGACCTTTATGACCGACACGTCCTGCCCGCCTATGCGGGCGAGGGACTGGGCGAGGTGGTTCTCCTTGAGCTTGAGTTGCGCGGCGTAGCTCATAGCCTGGAGGTCGCAGCCGCCGCAGGCGCCGAAGTGCGCACAGCGCGGCGCCTCCCGAAGCAACGATGCCTCCTCGATCGCGACGACCTCGCCGTAAGCGAACCGCCTTTCTACCCTCACTATCTTCATGTGCACCGTGTCGCCGGTCACGGCCCCTGGGACAAAGACGACGAGCCCTCCGAGGCGCACTACGCCGTGTCCGGCGGGCAGCGCAACGTCCTGCACAGTCCCGAAGTACTCACCGCCGACCTCGATGCCTTCTATCGCCTTCTCGCTCATCGGATTATTTTATCATGAAAATACCGGCAAACGGTTACGGCTTCAGGAAGAGCCGGAGCGCCTGCCTTATCTTTTCCGGCGCCGCCCTGCCCGTATCGACCTTCATGATACGGAAAGACGGCACATCTTTCGGCTCCTCCATAACCTCGAGCTGCCGCTCCAGCACGGCCGGATGGGCGTCCGATACATCAGACCCTAATCCGACCCTCCTTTGCACCCTCTCCCGGAGGATTGGCGCGTCCGCGAAGCAGGAAACGAAGAAAGGGTTGAGCCCTTCTTTCATGCAGGCATCGTAGAACAGCCGGACCATGTCGGAGGAAAGGAACGTAGCGTCAACGACTACGCGCTTCCCTTTCCGGCAGGCAGCAACCGCCTCATCGGTAAGCACCCGGTACGTGCGCCGCGTCGCCTCGGCGTTATATAGGCCGGTCCCATAATCGACGTAGACGTGGTCGGCCGCCTTCAGACCGGCAATGCCTTTGCGGACTTTGTCCGAGCGAAATACGAGCGCGCCGGGTATCAGCGATCTCGCAGCCTCGGACTTGCCCGACCCGGCCGGCCCCTTGAGCACCACGGGATTGAAGACCGTATACGCCTGTTCCGTGTAATACCGGGCGAGGGCGAAATAGTTGCCGGCCCGCTTCCCGGCAGCCTCGCCTGCATCGCCGTCTTCATTTTCAAGCGCCTTTGCCGTGAAGCCCTCGATTTTACCGCGCACGACGGCCCGGTACGTTTTGTAGAACCGCAGCAGGTCTACGGAGCAGGCCGAAGGGAAACGGGAGAAATAGGCGCACGAGACCGCCTGCGACAGGTCGTGCCTGCCTTTTTGCTCCAGGTCCATCAGGAGGAAGGCGATGTCCTCCAACACATCGCCAATCCGGAACCGCTTGTTGAACTCGATGCAATCGACGATAACGGGCGGCTCTATCAGGCAGACGTGCTGCGTGTGGAGGTCGCCGTGCCCCTCTCGCACAAAGCCCCCGGTCTTCCTCTGCCCAAAGAGCGCCTCGTTGTCGCGGATGAAGTCGCGAGTTTGCGCAACGAGCAAGCCGTAAAGCTCCGAAGCGATGGTAGCACCCCGGAAAGGCCCTATCTGCTCGAAGTTCTCTTCCGTATTCGTGCGCACCGACGAGAGGCCGCCATAAGGCCCGGCCCGGTGCACAGGCGCCTGACGATGGAAGCGGGCTATCATTGCCCCGGCGGCTGCGGCTTCCTCCTCAAGCAACCGGCCCGCGGCGATCAGGCTTGAAAGGAGCCTCTCGTCCGGTATCGTCTTCATTTTGACCGCGTACTCGGCTATGTGCGCGCCCTTCGACCTGCGGAAGGAATACCGGCCGTCTTTTCCGTATATCGGTACTACGCCCAGATAGACGTGCCCGGCCAGGCGCGAGTTGAGGACTACCTCTTCATGGCAGTAGAAATGCCTCTTTTCAAGCGTCGAAAAATCGAGGAATCCGAAGTTGACAGGCTTCTTGATCTTATAAACGTATGCGTCGCCGACGAAGACCTGGGAAATGTGCGTCTCATGGTGTGTGATGGACGATGGTTTTTCGGGATAGCTGGAAGGCTTGAGAAAGAAGGCGATCAGGTCGTTGCCGTGCGTGCCCACATGATAACTTACACGTCTACCGACTGCTTTTTCAAGTGGCTGCCGGATGTCAGCCCGCAAAGGGACACTATCGCGGCTCTTTACCGCCGGCCCTTTCCCTCCTGATTAATCTGGCTGTTTCCTCGTAGATGCGGCTTCGCGGTCCGACGGCCACAACCTGCACCTCCGTCTTCGCAACCCTGTAAACAACGCGCATACGGCCGATCCTGAAGCTTCGCAGCCCTGCCAGATCGTCTTTGAGGGCCTTCCCCGACGTCACATCGGAAAGGATGGCTTCAAGGCAAGCCCTCACCTTCTTCTTGAGGCCGGGATGCATCCCGCGAATGAGGTCCGCCAGGTCTTGTGGCAGCCGCAGCTTAAAACTGCTACCTCTCTTCAAAGAGGTCCTCCAGGGTGTAAAGTATCGCCTTCCGACTCCTCAACTGCTGAAGGCCGCTCCTGATCTCTTCTACGAACCCCGGCTCAGACTTCACCGCAATCGTCTCTTTCCAGCTCTCGAACTCCTCCGGGCTCACCAGTATAGCGGCGGGCCGGCCATTCCTGGTGATAACGACCTCTTCATCCGTTGCCTCCACCTGATCCACAAGGCTGCTCAGTTTCATCTTTACTTCGGAAAGAGGTAGCGTCTTCATTGTTGCCTCCAATTATGGTTAACCATAATTATGACCATAACATACCACCGGGCCGATGTACTGTCAATCACTGATTAGCGGCCGCCCTACCAGAATTGTCGATCATCGACGCTGCTTTTCGACAATAATGTCAGCGGTTCGGCCAGGCCCCCCTGATATCTCAAGCGAAGCGTTTTGGCATCCCATTTGCTTTACAACTCACGTAACCCCGGATACGGACCGGCAGGAAGGGAGGTGCAACAAAGGCCGGTTTTTCGCCTTCGGCGGCCGGGGACAAACAAAAGGGGCGGCACATAGATTCGAGCTAGTACACCGGTAAATCTCTCGCTGAGTCGTGAACTGACCAAAACGTAAAATGACTAAAAGAGGTGAAAGAAATGAAGAAGACTCTCTTGGTGCTTTCAACTATCGTTCTTTTCGGTATTGGCGTCGCCGGTTGTGCAACGAAGGGTGACCTAGCCAAAATGCAAGCGCAGGGGCAGCAGACCAACCTCAAGGCGGATCAGGCATTGAAGGCGTCGCAGGAGGCCAATGAGAATGCACAGAAGGCGTCGGAGGCCTCCAGCATGAAGGCCGATCAGGCAGCTAAGGCCGCGCAGGATGCCAACGAGGCAGCGATGAAGGCGGCCGAGGCAGTCAAGGCAGCCGAGGAAAGGGCGAGGATTGCCGAAGAAAGGGCAGCCGCTGCCGAGGCAAAGACCGACAAGACGAATGCCGACGCCATGTTCACGGCCTCGATGAAGAAGTAGATTCGTCGTGAGGTCTACAGGGAAAAGGGCGGCGGGGCGTGTACCGCCCTGCCGCCTTATGCAGGTTTAACAACCATCGTGCGCATTACGGGCGGACACCAGAGCCTATATGATTAAGAAGCAACGGGGAATAGGCGCACGCATGCGCTCTTTCTTTGCCTGCATCATGATGGCGCCCGTCCTGATGTGCGGGTGCGCCCACCTTTACGAAACGTCCCTGGCGGGGCCGAGCTTCGAGGAAGCGAACGCCCTTTTCGGCCGGGGAAGCTACGAGGCTTCGCTGGACAAATACGAGCGGATCATCGAAAAATACCCGACGACGCGGGACCGGGCCCTTTTCGAAATGGGCATTATCCATGCGTATCCAGGCAACGAACAAAGAGATTACCGGAAGTCTATGGAGTGTTTTCAAAAGCTCCTGAAGGACTACCCGGAGAGCAGGTACAGGCGGGACAGCGCGGAGATGATTTCGCACATCGACGACCTGACGGCGAGAGAAAACAAGATTATCGCGCAGCAAACGATGATCGCGACCCTGGAACAGGGGATCGGCAGCAGGGAGCGGGAAATCAACGCGCTGCGGAGACAGATCGATGCACTCGTTCGGGATGCAGGGAACAGGGAAAGCGAGGCTGCCGCCCTCCGTGCGAAGATCGAGACCCTCGAAGCGCCGTTCAAAAACGGAGTTGCTGCAATCGCGGATGGATCTGCATCAAGGGTCCTCGTGGAAAAACGGGAGCGAAGATTGACGCTGCTTTCCAACGGAAAGGTCCTCAAGGCGTACAGGGTTGCCCTAGGGGACAACCCGGACGGTCCGAAAGAGAGGCAGGGCGACAGCAAAACCCCGGAAGGGACCTACGTAATCGATTCAAGGAACAGGGACAGCCGCTACCACCTGTCTCTTCACATTTCCTATCCGAACGAGCAGGATAAAGAACGGGCAAGGAAGCTGGGTGTCTCTCCGGGCGGGAACATCATGATCCACGGCCTCAAAAACGGCTACTCGTGGATCGGGGGCTCGCACACTAGCCTCGACTGGACCGAAGGGTGCATCGCAGTTACGGACGAAGAGATAGAGGAGATCGCCAGGCTCGTGCCGGACGGCACGGTTGTCGAGATAAGGCCGTAAGGAGGCGGATAAGGCGATGGGCAGAGTTTATAGAATCCCGACCGTGCGCGGCGCGGCATCGATGCTGTTCGATCGGTTTCGCCTCGCGGTGCCGCTCGTGCTGGTACTGTGCCTCCAGGGATGCGCCTCCTTCACCGGGTTCCCCCCGGCGAGACCCGAGGTGTTCGAGATCGTCCCGGAAAAAACGATCGAGCGGAACAATTTTTCGCTTGCCGGAGAAAATGAGGTCGTCGGCCGATTGGTTTACATGCGACTCGAAGACGGGGACACGCTGCCGGATATCGCAAGGCACTTCGGCATCGGCGCCAATGAGGTCAGCGCAGCCAATCCGCGGGTGGATGTATGGGTGCCGGAGGCCGGTGAGCGCATTCTATTGCCCATGAGCCACATCCTGCCGGACTGCCCGAGGAAAGGCATCGTGATCAACCTGGCAGCCATGAGGCTGTTCCAGTTCAAAGGAGACGCGAAGTCTCCGGCAGTATCGACCTACCCGGTCGGCATCGGCACTGCGGAGAGGCCGTCGCCCACGGGACCGATGTACGTGCAGCGCAAAACGGTACGGCCGACGTGGTTCGTCCCTGCCTCGATTGCCGAAGACCATCGGAAAAAGGGAGACCCCCTGCCCCCCAAAGTACTGCCGGGGCCTGACAACCCCCTCGGGGAATACGCCCTCTACCTGAGCAAATCGGGTTATTTAATCCACGGCACAAACAAGCCGTACAGCATCGGCCTGAACGCGACCAACGGCTGCATAAGGCTGTACCCCGAAGACATCAAAAGGCTTTACCCCGGGGCACTGGTCAATACGCCCGTACGCATCGTCAACCAGCCGCTTCTCATAGGTCGGCGCGACGGGATAGTCTACCTGGAAGTCCATGCACCGCCCGGAGACTGCGATGCAGGCGAGCTCGACAAAATGTACGCAAAATTGAGATACGTCGAAAAGAAATCGGCTCGCACGATAGACTGGAAGAAGGTCGAGGAGGCACTGGCCGAGGCAAGGGGGATACCCGTCCGCGTGTCCGATACCGGTCAACAAAGCGAAGAAAGAATTGCCGGGGGTGTAGAAGTCACCCACCCGGACAAATTATACGGGACCCCTGAAGTGCCGGAATTGAAGACGGATGCGTGGTACGTCTCGGCTGCCGATTTGCGCGACAAGGTCAACGCCGTGAGGCTTGCCGCCATTATCAACCACCAGGGACCGCAAATCCCGGCGAGGATCCTGCCGAAGAGCAGCACCTACTGCGTTATCGCCGGGCCTTACGACGATGCCGGCAAGGCACGGGAGGCCGTCAAGCGCCTGAAGATCGACCTGGAGATAGAAGCCGTTCTGGTCGAGCCGGCCAGGATTAAATAGCCTGTGACTCTATCACTTCCTGAAGCCTGACGTAGTCTATCTTGCCTGTACCAAGTTTGGGCATCTCTTTCAGGAACACGACGCGGCGGGGGACGGCCAGGTCGCTGAAACCGTTCGCTTTCAGCGTTTCCCGCACGTTTTTCTGCTCTATCGCCGCGTTGTTCGTCACCACGATGAGGCTCTCGCCTCTTTTCTCGTCGCTCACCGCCATGACCGCCAGGTCTTTGCGGCCGGCCAGCTCGCGGGAAAGCACCTCTTCCACCGAGGAAAGCGAGATCATCTCCCCGCTCACCTTTGCGAACCGCCTCAATCTCCCGACAATCTTCAGCGAGCCCTCTTCCGTTATCTCGACGATGTCGCCCGTGTCGTACCATGCCCGGTCCTCTGCAGGGCTGCGCGTACCCGCCTCATCATTGAGATACCCCTTCATCACGTTCTTGCCGCGCACCAGCAGCCTGCCTGTCGTCCCGCCCTTGCTGTCGATGCCCGCAACCGGCACAATCCTGTGCCCGATGCCCGCGAGCAGGGCGCCCACCGTCCCGTATTCATGTTGAAGGGCGCTCTCGATGCTAAGGAGAGGCCCGCATTCGGTCGCGCCGTAGCCCGATAAGACCTGTATGCCGAACGTCCTTGCGTACCGCTCGAAGACTGTATCGGTAAGCGGCTCGCCGCCGCAGAAGATGTGGCGCAGGGAATGGAAGTCGTAAGGGTTCGCGCGCCTGCCGTACCCGTTAAGGAAGGTATTCGTGGCGAGCAGGATTGTACATTCGTTGTTATAGGCAAGCTCCGGCACGACCCTGTACTGGAGGGGGCTGACGTGGAAAAAGACCCGCGCCCCCGCAAATACGGGGATGATCGTACCCCCGGTCAGGCCGAAGCTGTGGAACATGGGAAGGACGTTCAGGAAAGAATCCTCCGGCGTCACGCCGATCCTTGAAAGCCCCTGGTAGACGTTCGTGATGATGTTCTCGTGGGAAAGGCATACCCCTTTCGGCAGGCCCTCCGAGCCGGAAGTAAATAGTATCGCGGCCGTCTCCTTTTCTTCACCTGCGCGCACTGCGGCGAACCCGCCCGGAAAGAAGGCCCGAAAGAGCGCGAAGAGTTTATCGCCCAACCCGACCTCATCCTTCAGGTCTTCTAGGAAGACCGGTTTTCGCGTCCCGAAGACCGCATCCGTCAGCTTGAGCCTTTCCAAAAACTGCCGCGACGTGATGACGGTGCCTATGTCCGCAATGTCCATTGCGAGACCGAGACCGCGGGGGCCGCTCGAATAATTAAGAAAAACGGGCGCCTTGCGATAGATCTGCAAAGCCATAAAGATCACGGCGGTTACGCTCAGGTTGGGAAGCATGACGGCGATATTGCCTTGAGCGACTTTGGAAAAGCGGCGGCCTAAAGCAAAGGCCCCTGTCAGTGCTTTCCCACGGCTCAGCCTGCGCCCCGTCGAGTCGTTGAAAAGCTCCTTTCTGCGGCCCTGCGAGCAGATCCGGATAAACTCCCTGCCGAGCGTCGAAGGTCTGTTGTGCGCCTCGAGATAAACCTCCGTGAGCATCGAATAGATCGCCCTCGTGGCTGCCCCTTTCTTCTTCCTGTTCGGCAGGTGCGCCAAACGCATCGGAGGGCGCAGCTCGCCGATAGTAACGGTAATGGGCGCAAAGACGCGTCGACCCTTATGCTTCCTGCCAAAAAATGTGTTGTACGTGTTCTTGATATAAATGGGGAGGATGTTCGCCCCCGTCCTGAATGCAACGAACCCCGTGCCGTCGTATATCTTCATAAAATGGCCGGTCGATGTCCGTCGCCCTTCCGGGAAGACAAGCAGGGGGCGGCCCTCGTCGACCATGCGGACGATATCCTTGATCGCATAGGGGCTCATGAAGTCGATGGCAACAAACTGGTCGTTCTTTAAGAAAGGCCGCAGCCAGCGGTTGGCGGCTACCGCCCTGTCCACAACGATGCGCATGGGGAGGCGCAGGTAGGCCCAGAGGATGACCCCGTCTATGTAAGAGGCGTGGTTGGCTACAATGATGAGCTTGTCGAACGACGTCGGGACCTTGTCCGCGCCTTCTATCTTTATGCGGTGCACGCCCTTCAGGTATGCTTTGAACAGAAAGCGCAGGCACGCTTCGTAACATTTCCGCATGAAGCCTCCCGTTAATTCCGCGCCCCCGTCCCGGCTCATGGGGACGCTCCGGAAGCAGCAGAGCGCGCTTTCAGGGTCTTTGCCGCGAGGACCATCCAGAGAAGCGCCGCGATGAGCAGCGCTGCCGGGAGGACCAGCATGCCTTTCTGCAGGTCGCCAGCCATGCGGTCCGCTAGCCGCCCGACCACCTCAGGCGAATAGAGGTCGCCGAACAGATGTATCATGAATATCGAGACGGCCATGGCGCTGCTCCGGACGTTGACCGGGACCGTCTCCAAAATCAATGTATTGACCGGACCGGTGATGAAGAAAAGCAAAAAGATCGAGGCCGCGAGGAAGGCCATTGAAAGCCCTGCGCTCCCCGCGAGGATCGCGCAGAAAGAGAAAGGAAGCGCCAGCGCGATGGAGCTTGTCAGCAGCAGGGCATAGCCTGCGGGCGTGCGCCTTTGCCACCATGTACCGAGGAGACCGCCTGACAGGCTTCCGACTACGCCTGCGACGATCAGGACCGCCCCGAAGAAACTGTCCGCCCGGCTCAGCGGCATGCCGTGCACCTTCTCGAGGAAAGTAGGTCCCCAGAACGCGAAGGCGCCGAGGGCGAACGTATACGCCACATAACCCCAGACGACAAGACTGTAATCCGCATTGGCGAAGAGCCGGAGCACGTCAGGCAGGCGCGCCTTGGCTGCGCTTTGCGGCGGCGCACCTTCCGATTCTCCCCTGTCCGGTTCCTTAAAGGGCAGAAGGACCAGTGCAAGCAGAAGGCCCGGAGCACCGGCCACGTAGAAGGCGTACCGCCAGCCCCAGTGGGCTGCAATCTCCCCGCCGAGTATATACCCGGCGGCCGACCCGACCGGGATGGCGATGTAGAAGACCGTGAGCGCCATGTTCCGCTTCGCGGAGGGCCAGACATCCGAGATCAGCCCGGGGCTCAGGCTCCCGTAACTTGCCTCCCCCACACCGACCATCGCCCGGAAGACAAGGAGGGCGACAAAACCCTGGGCCAGACCGGTCAGCACGGTCCCCAGGCTCCAGACGAACACCCCGAGGGCAATGAGGGCCTTCCTGGAGCCCCGGTCGCCCAGATAGCCGAAAAACGGCGCCGTAATAAAATAGCCGAGCATAAAGGTCGTGAACATGCGGCCCGAATCGCCATAACCGAGCCCGAACGCCTCAGCCATCGGCGTCCTAACGGCTCCCAGCACATAGCGGTCGAGGTAATTGAAAAGGTTCAGGCCGGTGAGGATAATAAGCAACGATAATGGAGAGATTCGTCTACTCACGATCACCGTCTTTGCCTGTATAGGCAGAGCCCCCGTCAGAATATACTTAATCTGTATTTAATAAGTCTCAGAAAGTCCAAATTGTAGCATTGAGAACGCTGGAAGACGATAGCATTTTATAATGGCCCCACGCTAACGAACGTAGTCTTGAAAAGGGCCGGGAGATTTTCGATGGCGCATAGCGCGAAAAGATCCCGGCTCTCTTAACTACTTAGTCGGTGCTGCCGGCTTGGCCGGCTTCGCGTCAGCGTCTACGATGGAAATCAGACTCGACCTCGAAAATAAGGGTGGCGTTCGGCGGTATCGTCCCCTCCACGCCCGCTTGCCCGTAGGCAAGCTTGGAAGGGATGAAAAACTGCCACTTTGCCCCCGGGGTCATCAGTTGCAACGCCTCGGACCAGCCTGGGATCACCGCGCTCACCTGAAAAGTGGCCGGCTTGTTGCGCTTGTAAGAGCTGTCGAACTCAGTCCCGTCTAGGAGCGTGCCCCGGTACTGGACCGTGACGGAGTCATAGAGCGTCGGGCTCACGCCCGAGCCCTCCTTCAGGACCTTGTATTGCAGGCCGCTGGGAAGGGTCTTCACGCCGGGCTTTTGTTTATTCTGCGCCAGGAATGTCTCCTCCTGAGCAGCCGATTTTGCCAACTCCACCCTCCGTTTCTCGGCCAGCTCCCTGTTGAGGCTATCCATTACGCCTTGCGCCTCCTGGTCGCTCAGGGCGGGTTTCGCTCCTGTAATCCCGTCTCTGAAACCCCTGATGAAGGTATCGGTGTTAAGGTCAACGCCCTTGCTCTTCATGTCTTTTCCAAGGAACACGCCGACCACGTAGCTGGCCTTTTCTTTCTGCGTCTGCAACGCAGGCTCCTGCGCTTCGCAGACGCCGGCAGCCAGAAGCAGGACGGCACACGCCGCTATAAGCTGTCTCATGTCTTCTCCTTAAATCTTACTCGATGGCAGGCCCCTCCGAGAGGGCCGCAAGCTTAGTCTCGAACTCCCTCGCCCTTTCCGCGTGGGCGCTCGACGCCGATTCCAATTCCGCGAACAGCCGGTCGATCATACCTTTTGCCTCATGGATCGAGACGGAGAGCGACGCAATCGCCTTGCCCTGCCCGCCGGCCGATGCGCGAACGAGCGCCGCATTGTCCTCCTCGATACGTTTTTCAAGCCCCATGATCGTCTTCTCAAGCCTGTCGATCTCCCGCGCGAGAGGCGAGAGCATGCGCGAGCGCTCGGAGATTATCCCGGCGCGCATGCGCTTGATTTCCTTCCTTTCCGCCCTCTGCACTTTCTTGACCGTCCGGTCACCCCTAACCGGCGTCACCGCCTGCTCGTCCTGCCACCCGACCCGCTCCAGGAAGTCTTCGTAACTCCCTTCGAAAAGCCACGGCGGACCGCCGTCGAAGACGACCAGGCGGTTTGCGACCGCGCGGAGGATCATCTCGCTGTGGGTCGCGAGTACAACAGCGCCCTCGAACTCGTCGATCGCCTCGATCAGGGAATCTATCGATTCCATATCCAGGTGGTTGGTTGGCTCGTCGAGCAGAAGGAGGTTGGACGGAGTAACGAGCAATTTACCCAGGAGTACCCGGCTCTTCTCCCCGCCTGAGAGCACAGTGATTTTCTTGAGTGCCAGGTTGCCCTCGAAAAGCATGAGGCCGCATATGTCGCGGCTGGACGCCCGGCTCGAATCGGTTGTCGCATGGGCGATTTCTTCTTCGACCGTTGCGTCCGGGTTGAGGCCGTCTATTCCCGCCTGCCCGAAATAACTCGTCCGTAATGCCGCAGGCCTTCCGACATTGCCTGAAACGGGCTTCAGGCCGCCCGCCAGAAGGCCCAGGAGCGTCGTCTTTCCCTTGCCGTTCTTCCCTATAACCCCGATCCTGTCACGCCTCGCGATAGGGAATGTCAAACCGTCTATCAGGGGGGCGCCACCGTCATAGGCAAAGCTCAAATCCCGCACTTCCATGAGCCACTTGCCTGAAAAAGGCGCTGCGGGGAACTGGAAGTCGAGCATCTTCTCGGCCTGCAGCTTCTCCAACTCCTCCTTCTTGCCGAGCATCCTGATCCGGGACTGGACCGCGCGCGCCCTGGTCGCCTGGGCACGGAAACGGTTAATGAACTGCTCCAGATCCTTCCGCTTCCGCTCGTCGTTAACACGCGTCTTCTCGTACACCTCTTCTTCCATCAGGATCTGCGCATAGAGCTTGTGGGTCGATCCGGCTATTTTCCTTATGCCTTTCCCGTGGATGCCTATCACGTGGGTGACCGCTTCGTCCATGAAGCTCCTGTCGTGCGTGATGAGTATGAGCTGGCTGCGCCATTCCTTGAGGAAGCGGCCCAGCCACCGGACAGACAGGATGTCCAGGTAGTTTGTCGGCTCGTCGAGGAGAAGCAGGTCCGGGCTCGACACGAGGGCCTTCGCCAGACTCAGGCGCACCTGGAAGCCGCTCGAAAGCTCAGCGGGGGGCCTGTAGAAATCGGAATCGCCGAAACCCAGGCCGGAAAGGACGGCCTTGACCTTATACGTCTCGTCCGTGCCGTCCTCGTGCCTGGGCAGCACTGATGCAGCCTCGGCAAGGACGTTAGCCTTCGCGAATGAAAGCGTTTGGGAGAGATAGCCTATCGTATAGCCCCTGGGAATATTGAGGCTCCCCGCATCGGGCGTCTCCTCTCCGGTTATCAGCCTCAAAAGGGTCGTCTTGCCGCTGCCGTTCCTGCCGACCAGGCCGATACGCTCACCGTCCCCGACGGTGAAAGATACCTGGTCAAAAACGACCTGCGTACCATAGGTCTTCGTAAGGTTTGTTACTGAAAGCATAGGGATTCCCGGCCGAAAAGAAGATGTCGCAAAACGGAATATAGTCTACACGAGACAAGACTGAAGTGCAACCGGGGGCAAAACCCAGATAGTTATTGCGCGAGGGGCGATTACACATTAAAATTGGGTAATGGACGGTGAAAAAAACCCAAGGCCGGCCGCGATTACGCCGGAGTTTTCGTCGCCGGCGGGACCAGGAGGAAAACTTATGAAGACCGCGATTCTTGTCTCTATTATAGTCCTTTTGTTTGTCACTGCCGCCCCGGCGGAGGAGAAGTCGCCCAGGGCGATGACGGACGGTTTCTTCCGCCTGCTTATGGAGGACAAGGCGCCCCAGGCGTTCGATCTAGTCTTTTCCGGCTCGCCGGTCACCAAGCTGAAGCCCGAGGAATCGGACATACTGAAGCAGCAGACCCATGACTCGCTGGCGGCCAACGGCAAAATCCTGGGATACGAGCTTATCAAGGAAGAGAGATTCGGAGGCTCGCTCGTCCGCCTCGTATACCTGCTGAAATCGGAGACGATCCCCACCGTCTGGCAATTCGTTTTCTACAAGCCCAAGGCCGATTGGTTTCTGCTGGGCATCACTTTTTTCGATGACGCGAACGGCCTTGACATCATGCGCTAGCACCCGGACGCAAACAAAGCGCGCGAAGCCCCGGCTCATCCTTCGCCTTACAACGGCTTGACGAATAGGCCAATAAGGGGTTATATTCTTAGTCGAAGTTAGGCAGGAGGTCGTTATAAATGCCCATTTACGAATATGAATGCTCGGGTTGCGGCAAGCGGTTCGAAATATTCCAGAAAATCTCGGAAGAGCCGCTAAAAGAATGCAATGCCTGCGGAGGCCGTCTCAACAGGCTTATCTCTATGTGCTCCTTTCAGCTCAAAGGTACCGGCTGGTACGTGACCGACTACAAGTCGCCGGTCGATGGCGCCAAAGGCAACGGGCACAAACACGATACGAACAAGGCCGACGATAAGGCGGCAAAGACGGAGAAAACCGAATCGAAGTCCGAAGCCAAGCCGGAGAGCACAAAAAGCGAAGCAAGTGGAGGAGCTGCATGAAAGCTGGAGACAAGGTCAAATTTCCCTTCGGCAAGAAGGGTGAGATGGAAGGCATAGTCGACCGGGTGTTCGAGAAAAGCTGTCTATATCCGCGCAGACATGCCGAGGCAAAAAGGCAAAATCATCAGAAGAAAGGTCAGCGACATAAAAGCCTAAAATTCGTTAAGACGCAGCCCCAGCCGGTCCTCAAAAAAATTTCATCTCTCACCGTAAAATTCCTTGACATGCTCGCGGTTCGTGTTATACGATGTACTCCTACGTATAGTACAACCGGACCGAAGGCGATGCCGGGTTTAAGCTTTAGCAAAACCGGGCGCTTTCGTCGCATGTTTAACGCAGAAGAGTGGGCTGTGATACGTCCTCGCCTCTATCGGGGAGAGGACAAGGGCGCCGGACGAAGGGGGCCATGAAGAACTTCGCAATCGCCGAGATCGGCTGCGCAACCGCGCTGCTTGCGCTGCTCGTTACACCCGGTACGGCTAATATGGATCACAAGCCCGCATTGCGCCTGTCGGCAGGGTCGATCGCCGGTAACGCCAAGATAATCAACGAGTCACCCCGCTCATGCTTCCGCGTCGATTCACGCGGGAAATGCTACGTGCCCGTCTGGTCGATAGGGGCTGCTGCTCCGGACTCTCCCCGGGCAGGCATCGCACTGCCGAGCCTCGACACTGTCTACTATGTCGATTCCGCAGAAAACGGTTTTACGGGCATCCCGTTCGCCGGGACCGAAAAGTCATGGCCGGCAGACACGTTCGACATCAGCTTCGCCCAGGTCTCTTTCCCCTCCACCGTGCTGCTCTTCGGCGCGGGCCTGCTTGCGCTTGTTGGCTTCCGGAAGCGATTCAACAAATAATAACGGCGGTTTTTTACAACCTTTTACTTGTAGTAGTCCTGCAGCGGCTTCACCCTCAGGTCGCCCTTCTTCATCGTCTCTATGGCGTTCACTACGGCCTGGGCTCCGGAGATAGTCGTCGTGTAGGGTATCTTGTACTGCACCGCGCCGGCCCTGATGAGCACCTCGTCGTTCTTGGGCTTCCTTCCCGAAGGTGTGTTTATGATGAGGTGGATCTCACCGTTCTTTATCATATCGACCACATGCGGCCTGCCTTCGGAGACCTTGTTCACCATGGTCGTGTCGATGCCGCTGTTCGCCAGTATCTTCCCCGTCCCCCTCGTCGCGTAGATCCTGAAGCCGAGGTCGGAAAGCTTTTTTGCGATGAAGACCACGTTCCTTTTGTCCTGGTTCTTGACGCTTAAGAACACGTTGCCGTCGAAAGGCAGGTTCTGCCCGGCCCCAAGCTGCGCCTTCCAGAAGGCCGCCCCGAAGTTGGTGTCGATGCCCATGACCTCGCCGGTGGATTTCATCTCGGGCCCGAGTATCGTATCGACGCCGAAGAACTTGTTGAAGGGGAAGACTGACTCCTTGACCGCTATGTAATCGATCCCCACCTCGCCCTTGATCCCTACGTCCGGCAGCTTCAGCCCCGTCATTACCTTCGCCGCGGCTTTCGCCCACTGGACGCCCGTAGCCTTGCTCACGAAAGGCACGGTGCGCGACGCCCTCGGGTTGACTTCCAGCACGTAAACCACGTCGTTCTTGACTGCGTACTGGATATTCATGAGGCCGATAACGTTCAGCTCTTTCGCAAGCTGCTGGGTGTTGGACTTGATCCGCTCTATGAGGTCGTCGCTCAATGAATACGGCGGCAGGGCGCAGGCGCTGTCGCCCGAGTGGATGCCCGCCTCCTCGATATGCTCCATGATCCCCGCTACGACGCAATGCTCCCCGTCTGCGACAGCGTCCACGTCGATCTCGATAGCGTCCTCCAGGAACTTGTCTATGAGGATGGGCAGGTCGGGGGAGGCCTCATACGCCTTCTCCACGAATGACTCGAGGTCTGCCTCCGCGTAGACGATCTCCATCGCCCGCCCCCCGAGCACGTACGACGGCCGGACCACGATGGGGTAGCCTATCACGCGGGCCACTTCCTTGGCCTCCGCGAACGACGTAGCGATGCCGTTCTCCGGCTGGGTCAGCTTAAGCTTCTTGAGAAGGGCCTTGAATTTCTCGCGGTCCTCGGCAATGTCGATGCTCTCCGGGGTAGTCCCTATGATGCGGACGCCCGCCTTCTTGAGGGAAACGGCAAGGTTGAGGGGCGTCTGCCCGCCGAACTGGACGATGACGCCGTCGGGCTTCTCCCTGCTCGCGATGTCGAGGACGTTCTCGAGTGTCAGCGGCTCGAAATAGAGCTTGTCGGAGGTATCGTAATCGGTGCTCACCGTCTCGGGGTTGCTGTTGACCATGATCGTCTCGTAGCCCAGCTCTTTCAGCGCCAGGGCCGCGTGGACGCAGCAGTAATCGAACTCGATGCCCTGCCCTATCCTGTTCGGCCCTCCGCCCAGGATCATGATCTTCTTCCTGTCGGAATCGCGCGACTCGTTCTCGGATTCGTAGGTCGAGTAATAATAAGGCGTGTACGCCTCGAACTCGGCCGCGCAGGTATCGACGAGCTTGAAGACGCTCGCAATCCCGTGCTCCAGTCTCCATTTGCGCACTTCCGCCTCGCCGACGCCGAGGATCAGGCCTATCTGCCTGTCGGAATATCCGTAGCGCTTCGCCCGCAGCATCAGATCGACGGAGATGCCTTCACGCCCGGAGAAAAGAGGCAGGTCGCTGCGCTCCGCCCTAAGCTCATTCTCGAACGTTACGAGCTCCTCGATGTTCTTGAGGAACCAGCGGTCCACCTTCGACAGGTTGTATATCTCTTCGATATCCATGCCCGCCCTGAAGGCGTACCGGATGTAATAGACCCTGTCCTTATTGGGGACGATCAGCTTTTGCCGTATAACCTCCAGGTCATCCGGCCCCTCGGGGTGGCGGTCGTCGATGATGCCGTGCGTGCCCGTCTCCAGCGACCGGAAGCCTTTCTGCAGGGCCTCCTTGAACGTCCTGCCTATGGCCATCGCCTCGCCCACCGACTTCATCGAGACGGTCAGCGTCTCATCGGCGCCCTTGAACTTCTCGAAGGTGAACCTGGGCACCTTGACTACGCAGTAGTCGATGGTCGGCTCGAAGGAGGCAGGGGTCTTCTTGGTGATGTCGTTCGGTATCTCGTCGAGGGTATAGCCGACTGCGAGCTTCGCCGCTATCTTCGCGATGGGGAACCCTGTGGCCTTCGAGGCGAGGGCTGAGCTTCTGGAGACCCTGGGGTTCATCTCGATGACGACCATGCGGCCGGTGTCGGGATGGACCGCGAACTGGATGTTCGACCCGCCTGTCTCTACGCCTATCTCGCGTATGATGGCGACGGCGGCGTCCCTCATGATGTGGTATTCCTTGTCGCTCAGGGTCTGGGCCGGGGCCACGGTGATCGAGTCGCCCGTGTGGACGCCCATAGCGTCGAAATTCTCTATCGAGCAGACGATGACTACGTTGTCCTTCTTGTCCCGCATCACCTCCAGCTCGTACTCTTTCCAGCCGATAACGGACTCCTCGATGAGGATCTCGTTTATCATGCTGCTCTCTATGCCCCTGGCCGCCAGGGCCTCGAACTCCTCGACGTTGTAAGCCACGGAAGCGCCCGTCCCGCCCAGAGTGTAGCTCGGCCGGATGATCGCGGGAAAGCCTATCTCCTTTACGACCTTCCGCGCCTCTTCCACGCTGTAGGCAAAGCCCGAAGTGGGTATCTCAAGGCCGATCCTTTCCATGGCCGCCTTGAACTCCTCCCTGTCCTCGGCCTTTTTAATGGCCGCGTAGTCGGCGCCGATAAGCTCGACTTTGTACTTTTCGAGCACGCCCCTCTCTGCGAGGATCGTAGCCAGGTTGAGCCCTGTCTGGCCGCCGAGGGTCGGCAGGAGCGCATCGGGCCTCTCCGCCTTGATGATCGCCTCAAGCACCTCCGGTATCAGCGGCTCGACGTACGTCCTGTCGGCCATGGTCGGGTCGGTCATGATGGTGGCGGGGTTGCTGTTGATGAGGATGATCTTGTAACCCTCTTCGCGGAGCGCCTTGCACGCCTGGCTCCCCGAGTAGTCGAACTCGCACGCCTGGCCGATCACTATAGGCCCCGACCCGATGAGAAATATGCTTTTAATGTCTTTCCTCTTAGGCATGGCGCTCCTTCCTGAATGCCTCCATGTATTGCCTGAATTTATGAAAGAGATAGTAAGAATCGTGGGGTCCGGGCGACGCCTCGGGGTGGAACTGGACCGAAAAAATAGGATAGATCTCGTGCTCCATGCCTTCGAGGGTGCCGTCGTTCAGGTTGACGTGCGTGGCCTTTACGGATTTACCGTCGAGCGACTTCATATCGACCGCGAACCCGTGGTTCTCCGATGTTATGTAGACCCTGCCCGACGATAGCTCTTTCACGGGCTGGTTGCCGCCCCTGTGGCCGAACTTCAGCTTGTACGTCTTGCCCCCGTACGCAAGGCCGAGAAGCTGCTGGCCGAAGCAGATGCCGAAGATGGGCGCCTTGCCGAAGAGCTTCCTTATCTCCACGACGATATCGGGGACACCCTCGGGGTCGCCGGGGCCGTTCGACAAAAGGACGCCGTCCGGCGAGTACGAGAGAATATCGGCGGCACTCGTGCGCGCAGGCACGACGATCACCCGGCACCCGGCCTTCTTCAACATGCGGGGTATGTTCATCTTCACGCCGAAGTCCATTACGACTACCGTAAAGTCCCCGCCGTCGCCTTCGAAGACGTAAGGCGCGGGGCATGTAACGCCGGCCACCAGGTCGATGCCTAAGATGCCGGTCGATCTCCCGGCCCTCGCGACAAGGCTATCACGGTCGAGGTCCGCGGTCGATACCATTGCCTTCATCGCGCCTTTTTCCCGGATATGCTTCGTCAGGGCCCGTGTATCCACCTCTTCGATGGCCATGATCCCGTGGCGGGAGAGGTAGTCGAGAAGGCCTTCCGTCGCGCGGTGGTTACTCGTGATCTTGCTGAACTCCCTTGCTATGAAGCCCGCGACCTTCGGACCCCCCGATTCCACGTCCTCCTCGTTGACTCCGTAGTTGCCTATCAGCGGGTATGTCATCGTGACTATCTGGCCGCGATACGAAGGGTCGGTCAGGATCTCCTGGTAACCCGTCATGCTCGTGTTGAACACGAGCTCGCCTTCCGTTTCCCCCGTAAGGCCCGAAGACCTGCCTTCGAAGCAGGTCCCATCCTCAAGCGCGATCAACGCCTTCATGCTTTTCCTCCGCAGGCCTTCACGCAAAGACCGCATATATGATGTCCAAGGTTCCTCTTATTCTTGAATTCCCGCAGCATTTCGTAACACCCTTTATGGTCGAAGCCGGAAGGGTCCGCCCCGATCGACGAAGCCGGGCAAGCTCTGGCGCAGGCCGAGCAATGCCCGCAGCCGAAATCGAGCTGCGCATCAGGCACAAGCTCCATATCGGTCAGTACCGTATTGAGCCGGAGCCTCCCGCCGTGCCTGGGATGGACCAGGAGGTTGTTCCGCCCTATCCAGCCAAGCCCCGCGGCTACCGCAATGTGCTTGTGCGATATGTGGCCCCTCTGGCCCTGCCAGTCGACCATCTGGCTGGCGGCAAAGGGCAGCGCACTTACGCCCTCCCCCTCAAGCTTCCTTGCAAGCTCGTAAGCGATAATGTCGAGCCTGTAGTTCACCTGCCTGTAATGGTGCAGGTAAAACGGGGTCGGCCCGTCCGTCAGCGTGGCAAAAACGCCTTTCGGCACAAGCAGCCCGAAGGAGATTGCGAAGGGGTATTTTTCGCGGACCGTATCTCCCAGGTCGAGGAGATGCCTGTCGTAGGATGCCAGCGCCGCAACCCCCGACACGTCCGCGCCCATACCCCCAAGGAGGCCCTTTATGGCGACCGTTCTCTCTTCCCCTGTCACAGCGTCCCCATCTTTTTGAAATGGACGAGGAGCGCCGCCACCGAGGCCGGGGTAACGCCGGGGATGCGCGCCGCCTGCCCCAACGAAAGGGGGCACACCCTGGAGAGTTTTTCGACCACTTCCCGAGACAGGCCGGACACCTCCCCGTAAGCGATGTCGGCCGGTATCAGCCTGTCCTCCAGCCTTCTTGCCCTCGCGACCATTTCCTTCTGTCTGTCCGTATAGCCCCTATATTTTATATTCAACTCAACCTGATAAGCAATCTCCTCCGGGAAGGCCCCTAACCGCCCGTCCAGGGGGGCGATATCGGCCATGGAGACTTCCGGCCTCTTGAGCAGCTCCTCTAAGGTCGTGGGGTTCTTGATCGGCTCCATTCCGAGCGATGCCAGACGCCCGTTGAAGTCCCTGGAAGGCCGGAGCCTCGCCGATGAGAGAAGCCCGGACAGGGCTTCTATCTGCCCCTTCTTTTCGGCTACGCGCGCCGCCCGCCCTTCCGAGACAACCCCCAGCCTGTAACCCTTTTCGGTGAGCCGCAGGTCCGCGTTGTCTTCCCTCAGGAAAAGGCGGTACTCGGCCCGCGACGTGAACATCCTGTAAGGCTCGTCAACACCCCGCGTCACAAGATCGTCAATCATGACGCCCATATACGCTTCTTCCCTGCCGGGGACGAAGGTCTCGCCCGCCCCCCGTGCGTTAAGCGCCGCGTTGACGCCCGCGATAAGCCCCTGTGCCGCCGCCTCTTCGTAGCCCGTCGTCCCGTTGATCTGCCCGGCGCAGAAAAGGCCGGGTACACGCTTCGTCTCAAGGGTGGGCATGAGCTGGGTGGGGTAGACGAAATCATACTCGATGGCATAGCCCGGCCGGGTGACTTCCGCAGCCTCGAGCCCCGGTATCGTATGGAGCATCCCGATCTGGACGTCCAGGGGGAGGCTCGTCGAAAGACCGTTCGGGTAATACTCGACCGTATCGCAACCTTCCGGCTCCAGGAAAACCTGGTGGCGCACCCGCTCGCTGAACCGGACGACCTTATCCTCTATCGAGGGGCAGTACCTGACGCCCGTGCCTTTGATCCTGCCCGCGTAGAGAGGCGAGCGCGGCAGGGCGTTCCGGATGATATCGTGCGTTTTCTCGTTCGTATAGGTGATGTAACAGGCGACAAGGCCCCTGTCGATGCTCTCCGTAAGGAAAGAGAACGGGCGCGCCGGCTCGTCGCTGTATTGCGGGGTGAGGCCCGAAAAATCGATGGTGCGGCCGTCGAGCCTGGGGCACGTGCCCGTCTTCAGCCTTCCCAGCTCGAAGCCAAGCTCCGTAAGGGAGGCAGACAGGCCGTGGGAGGCCGCATCGCCCATCCTTCCGCCGGGCGCGCTGTCGAAGCCTATGTGCATGAGGCCGTTCAGGAAGGTGCCGGTCGTCAGGACGACGCACTTGCCCTCGATGCGCTCGCCCCATGCAGTCTCGACGCCTGCTGCACGGCCGTCTTTGCATATCAGCCGCTCGGCCGCCGCCTGCCAAAGCCGCACGTTGGGCTGGTTTTCCATTACCCTCTTCATGGCCAATGAATACAGGGCCTTGTCCGCCTGGACGCGCGTTGCCCGGACCGCCGGCCCCTTCTTCATGTTGAGCGTCCGGAACTGGATGCCCGTCTCGTCGGTTACGCGGGCCATTACCCCGTCGAGGGCGTCGATCTCCTTGACGAGGTGGCCTTTACCGACGCCGCCGACAGCCGGGTTGCACGACATATGTGCCACCCGGTCCAGGCTCATCGTCAGAAGGAGCGTGCTCGCGCCCATACGGCCGGCCGCAAGTGCAGCTTCGCAACCCGCGTGTCCCGCGCCAATCACGATGACATCATACATGCAGAGGTTCTTCCTTTGGTAGACGGAAAGGATGACAAACTGAGATTAGCCTGCCGTCGGCTACCTCAAAATTATATATGATCCGGCGAAGGAAATCTATAGCCTCGAAGGGTCGGGCGGCCGTGATCTTTTCGCACCTTTCGCGTCGATTTCTCGGGCGCGAGTCCTCACGTACACAAACCGTACGCCGGTTCGCTTCGTCGAAAAGCAATGCGAAATCCATCGAAAACCTCCCGGCCGGGGAAACGCCTTACCGAGGTACGTCTGTTACTCTTCATAAGCAATCAGCCCCATATTTTCAAGCCTGTAGGAAAAGAAGCACGGTAACTGATGAGAATTGAAAGAGGCCGTTAGCTATATGCCCTTTGGTAGGGCACGGCGGATCGCAGAAGTCCCAGCCCATCGACGTTGGAGTTCGAATTGTTCGGCCAAGTGAGCCGCATATTTTTACAGTTATGGGTGAGATTAGTGTATGGTATGATTAACTGCGAAAGCAGGTTAGCAAGTGTAAACAATGCGTACTAATGTGCCTATTGGCATTTTTGCGCCAAGCGAGCAAAATTGGTCGGCAATTCTGAAAACAGATCTGGGTGACATTCTTGACTGAAACGAACAACACAACTCCTGTCTTTGAGCACCTCGTTGCGGAAAACATTGGACAGACTATATGGCTGCGGTTGCGACGTTTAACTAGCCCAACATTGTGTCAAAGAATTTTGGCCGCCAGAAATTGCGCCCTCACTACGGAAGCACTAAAAATCAAAGGGGAAGATATAGCTGCGGCCGTCCGCAGCGCCCTCGGTTATTGGGAAAGCGCGCCTGCTGCTCTCAACGCAAAAGTTTTGACCCGTTACTACGCTTTGCTCCAGCTTACTATTGCAGAGCAGATAACGTGTGAGGACCCGGCCGTCGACCTCAAGGCAATACAAAAACATACCGAGTACGGCCACGGCCTGTGCGTAGTAACTGCGCCGGACGTACCCTTTCCCAAAGGCTATTATATAGGCTGTTTAAACAATGGACACTTCAAGGCGTATTGTCGTTACAAGGGAATCGATATAGGGAAGTACATGCTCAGAAGGCGACTGGCAGAATGGGACGAAGTTTCCACTGAGGATCGCGGTAAGCTTGTTTCGATCGCAGATCTCCTACGGAGGATCCCAGAGTTACAATTCATGACTAATGAGTGTCTTGGAGTGCCCCCCTTGTCGTTTCATATTGTCCACTCCATCAAAAATATCATCCAGCACGCACAACAAGGGCGCGACCATGGGATGATTCGATCAGGACCATCCTCAAACAAGCTAAAGGAGACATACGTACTTGTTTTCCCGCATGGCCACGGCGTGACAGCAGAGTTTCTCAATTCATTGCCATTACCCATCAAGGACATACAAGAAGAATATGATGAAACTCTAGGCCAAACCCACTTCGTCGGAATTCTTACGCATCCGATAGCCGGCTATTGGTGGCAATACCTGAATACGTACAAGTCAGGTTACTGCGGAACCAGTATTATCTTGCCTTTTTGGGATGGCATTGAAGACCCACTCATAATTCATTTCATGATCTTGTACGCTCTAAGCATAGTGGTCAGGTATCTTCCATCGTTATGGCATGAAATAGACGACGGTAATCTGGATCACATTCGAGTGCTCATTGAGCACTACTTGATGATTGTCGACAACGTACTTCCTCGTATCGCTGTTGAAAGAATAACAGGTACCCTCCTACGGGTAGATCAGCCTGGTTCCGGAAGTGCTCCTGTCTGAGGCTTCAGCAACCAACGGGAACACTCCTAAACATGAAAAGTTGAATAGTGGCTTATATCGTTCTCGCTTGACATCCTGCGTTTTCTCAAGAACTACTTCAGAAATCGTCCTCGACCCCTTGAAACTAAGTGGGATGGTATTATATTTTCACTGATTCACTGATGCGATAGCTAAAAGGCGCGATTACTTCTTGCTAGGGACGAAAGGAAGATGACTACGGACAATCGCCAGACGCGTATTTTCGTTCCTTCCGATGAACCTCCGTATGATTGGGTAGAGACTCTTGTTGGAAAAGTGTTTCATCCCTTAACCATGCAGTTTGCCGATTCTTTACGATGGTTCTGGTTTTCCCGTTATGCAACGGACGACCCAGCTGAATCGGGCGATTGTGATATTTCTCAGATCCCAGCCAATTACAAGCAGGGTGGGCACCGTAGTATGAGATTCCGTTTTTCAATTAAGAACAATCGGCAAAAGCAATTCGAGCGCACTGGAGAAGCGATCATTAGCGCCAAAGGTTATGCAATCTCTGATTTCAGGGCCTATGATTTTATAGCTGATACGGGTAACAGCCGCTTTCTCGGCAATGAGAATAGGCAAGCTGGACGTAAAGAACAGCGTGCCGATCTCGTTACGCAATTCTACGCAGCTATTTCCCGTTTGGTTGTTGATGCTCTGGTGGGACCAGACGAAAACGGCCGCTATCGTCTCGAAACAAACGACGATCACGCCAACAACCCGCAAGGATCAACTTTTCAGTCGCTTCTGCACCTCTTTTGTAACATAACCGACGTCCCGACTCAGGTCTATATCTTTCATAAGAAAGCCTCCGCCCTGCTAGGCTATGGCACATTTATGTATCATCCGAATGAGCCCCAGGGCGGTTGGGACGCTGTCACTGCGGTTTCAGTCCGGTATTGATGACAAGAATGTTGATCTTCGGGCCAAATTCCCTGTCTGCCCCATCAATATAGTCAAGTCAACTTCATCTTCGGCCCACATTATTGCAAGCTCGGCTTATCCAAGCCAGGGGTCTGCTGTCGAGCAGGGGCCGGGAGGTTTTCGTCGATGACTATGAGTCGCGGAGGCGCGCGGCGGAGCGTACTGTTGTTGTACGTGAGTACGCTGCGCCGAGCAGACGACGAAGTAAGCGGCGAAAAGATCACGACCCCCTCTCCCGAACATTTGATATGCACACTTATATGTGTTACACATATAAGTGTGGAAGCTAAGAGATGGAAAAGCAAAATATAACCCTCTCCCTCCCCAAGTCACTGTTGAAGAAGGCCAAGTTGCTGGCCGTTGAGGAAGAAACCTCTTTTAACGAGCTTGTGCGCCGTTGTCTGGAACAGCGCGTGGGTGCGGCAGGCGGCTACGAGAAGGCGCGCAGGCGACAGCTTAAGCTGCTCGAAGGCGGCTTCGACCTGGGCACAAACGGCAGCATCTCCGTGGCAAGGGAAGAGGTTCATGAGCGCCGATAGGACGTTCGTAGACACGAATATCATCGTATATGCGTATGACAGGTCGGCGGGCGCAAAGCACGAGAAGGCCCGGAAGATTCTCGTCGATCTCTGGAAATCAGGGGCCGGGGTTATAAGCACCCAGGTAATTCAGGAGTTTTTTGTAACGGTGACGCGCAAGTTACCCAGGCCCATGGAGCCGGAGAGCGCCAGGAAGGTCGTAAGCGACCTGCTGCTGTGGAACCATGTCACAATCGAAGGCGCGATGATCCTGGACGCAATAGACCTTCACGGCAAGCACGGTTATTCTTTTTGGGATTCCCTCATAATAATAGCGGCAAAGCAGGCCGACTGCGCCCTCCTCCTCTCGGAAGACCTAGCCGCCGGTCACAAAATCACAGGCGTCACCATCAAGAATCCTTTCGCATAGATATTTTCAACACCCCTATAGCTGCGTGAGCAGATATGACAGGATTTGGGGCAGACTTTGGAACAGCGGATGGTCCTCCCCTTCGTTCCAGGGGTTCGAGAGGCCCGTCCTTACAATTCCTGCCGCTTTCGCCTTTTCCAGCGTAACCGGGCTGTCGTCTACGATGCCCCAACATTCGTCGAACAGCACGGTCTTGTCATAGCTCAGGTGGATGCTGTCGTAGGCCAGGCCGTTCTTTTGAAGCCACCGCTCCGTCGGGCCCAGCGCCTCCGGGCGCCTGTGGCTCGCCACTATGATGTAGAAACCGGCTTCCTTGAGCGACGTGAGGAACGCCGCCGCCTCTTCGTATGGCTCGAATTTCTCCTGCTCCAGGTGGATCATGTAAAGCAGGTCGTAGATCCTTTCCGGCCTGATGTACGAACGCCAGAAGTCCCATGCCTCCCATTGCGCAGGCGGGGGGAGATCGGGGCTCACCTCCCGGATGCGCTCATAAAGCACTGGGGCAAGGTCCCAAAGCGTGTTGTCTATATCGACGATGATTTTTTCCATGCCCTTATTATACATCAGGGAACAGCCTACAGGGAGGCGTTGCGGGCAAACTTTCCTTTGAATTATTCCTGATTCATGCAATAGTATTTTGAGTATCAGTGACAAAAAGTCAAGGGGGGGATTATGGGTAATAAGCATGTATTGATTGCAGGCGCGGTCGTTTGCGTGGCCCTCGCCTTATTTGCCGGCATCGCGCAGGCTTCGGAAGGGCCTATAAAGATAGGCGTCATGTTCGTCGATTCGGGACCGATGGGCGGCTACGGCAAGCACGGCTTCCAGTCGGTCCGGCTCGCGGTGGATGAGATCAATGCCTCCGGCGGCATACTGGGCCGCAAGGTGACGCTCCTTACCGCGGATTCGAAGATGCAGCCGCCGGTGGGCGTCGGGATCGCGAAAAAATATATCCTGGAAGACAAGGTCGATTTCATGATCGGCCCTACGTCGAGCGGGGTGGCCGTCGCGCTCTCGCCTATCATCAAGCAGTATAAGAAGGTACTCGTCATGACGCAGGCCGCCGCCGATTCGCTGACCGGCGCGCAGTTCAACCCATATTGGTTCGCGACGATGAGCAACGCCATGATGCATTCGAGGGCGGGCGCGTATTTCGTGGCGGACAAGCCGTATAAGCGCTGGATGTGCATCGGGCCGAACTATAATTACGGGTGGGACTCGTGGGCGTCCTTCAAGGGCAAGCTGAAAGAGCTTCGGCCCGACGTCGAGTTCCTGGACCCCCCCCTATGGCCCAAGCTGATGGAAACCAACTACAAGGAATTCATACAGAAGATAATCGACGCCAAGCCGGACGCCGTCTGGTCGCCGCTCTGGGGTATGGACGCAGTCAATTTTATCAAACAGGGGCTCGCGGTGGGCCTCTTCGACAAAATCAAGTTCGCCTTCCCCGACGGCGCCGCCCTGGAAACGCTCGTCCCGCTGGGCAAGGAGATGCCGTCGGGCATCTACGTGGCCGCCCGCTATTTCTTCCTGACCCCCGACTCCGCAATGAACCGGGCCTTCGTCAAGTCGTATCAGGAAGCATTTAAAGAATTGCCGGACTACATGGCCGAAGAGAGTTACGCGGGTGTCTATTTTATCAAGGCAGCGGTGGAGCGCGCGGGGACTACAGACGCAGACGCAGTAATCAAGGCCGTCGAGAAAGAGCCGCTCGCATGGGAAACGCCCGAAGGCTGGAAGATCATGCGGGGCCAGGACCACGCGGTAGTGGAAGACGTAGTCTGGGGCGAGACGACGCCCAGCGCGAAATACGGCTTCGCAGTCCTTAAGAACCTTCATGCCATCCAGGCCGAGCAGATATGCCGCACGCCGGATGAGCTAAAGGCAGTCCGGGAAGGATACGAAAAAAGGCTGAAAGAGGGCAAATAAAGGCCCTTTCGATTTTCGGGGCGTGCCCTGCGCGATGCGGAAAAAACCGCACGAGAGCAGGTCACGCGCCGCAAGCTTCCGTATGCGCCCCGCACATCTCCTATACGCGGACGGACATGCGAAGCCCGGTTCGGGTAAAACGGACGTTGTAATTTTTTTGCTTGACAAGCAATTCATTGCATGACAACATGTACCTATCCACTACAATTAGTTCCGCCCTTTGCTGGTGTATGGATTGATCCGGATTCGTAGGCATCGCCGGTGGATCGGCACCAGTGCAGCAGCTCATTTTCCAACGGCCGAAACGGCCGGGCACGTCGCCATGACGCGTATGAACGGAATATAACCGAAACACCAAAGAAACCGAAATATTGTTCAGGGCGTAAGGACCGTCTTTCGTCAGGTTGGTCATTCCAATGGGAAGGCTTACGGGACCGTTCAGTTGAATGGCCGAAAGCCACCAAATAAAGGAGATCGGCCATGAAGCGAGTACCTGTTTATTGTCTCGCCCTAGTGACGCTCGTTGCAATCGCACCCGTTGCACGGGCCACTACGGTCACATTCGACGACCTGAACAGCTCGAACACCAGCAATAACGCCATTCCGAATTACTACGGAGGCATCATTTGGGGCACGAACCAATGGTACTGGGCGCCTTCCGGCGATTACTACCAAGCTGTATCCGCGCCTAACTACGCTTACGTGCCCCTCCAGCTCTGGAATTACGCCCCGTCGTTCACCTTTGCCCAGCCGGAGGTGCTAAAGGGGGCATTCTTCTCCGGCGCAACCGGCGCGCCGTGCTCGTCCGGCATTTCTATAGAGTTCGTGCTCTTTTCCGGTGGCACGCAGGTGGCAGTCTCCGGCCTTTATTCTATCGGACAGACGCCGACCTGGGTAAGCTCGGGATACACCGGATTCATCGATATGGTCGAGGTACTGTCCTTCAGCAACGGAGGAGGCGGCAATATCACCCAGATCCCGGCCGGTTTCTGGGTCATGGACAACTTGACGTTCGTGCCCCTGCCGGCGCCGGCTCTACTGCTCGCCACCGGCTTGGCCTTTCTCGGGGCGATCAGGAAGAGGCCAAAGTCGCGTAACCGGCCCCGACCCAACTTAATCGAATAAGGAGCAGACGATGAAGACGACGAAAACCACGCCCTCGTTCTATATCGCCGTAGTAATGTGCATGCTCCTCGCAACGGCAGGATGCGGCGGAGGTGGGGGAAGCGGAGGTGGGGGAACAGGCACTGGGGCAAGCCCGGCAGGCAGTCCTGGCGGCGCGGGCGGCCAGCCGGGCCAGTATGTCTCCGGCGTGGCAGCGGCAGGCGCTCCCTTAGCAGGGAACATCCTTGGCGCCGGGTACGTCACCCTCAGGGATAGCGGAAGCCCCCCTACCACGCTTGGACCTCAGGCGACCGGCGCCGACGGCAGCTATAGTTTTGAAGTAACGGGCCTGGTCCCGCCTTTATTTTTACAAGCAGTGGGCACGGCAGGCGGCCAGGGCTTCCAGTTGTTCTCGGTCGCCACGTCGGCAGGCACGGCCAATATCAACCCCCTGACCAACCTGGCGCTTGCAGTAGCCGCGGGCACGAGCGACCCGTCTTTAGTCTTCGCCAATCCCGGGCAGTACTACTCATCCGTTCAGTCGAACATGGCAAGCGCGGTCCAGAATATTCAGCAAACACTGGCTCCTCTTCTCAACGCTTACAATGCAGGCGGCACGAACTTTCTCACCGGAAGCTATACTGCCAACGGCACGGGTCTTGACCAGGTCTTCGACGCGACGAGCGTGATACTCGATATTGCCGCAGGGACGGTCACCCTAACCGACAAGACGACGGGGGATACTATCCTCTGGCCAACCCATATGACCACCCTGGCAAGCGGGACGGCCTCTGACAAGCTCGATACCGGCAACATCCCTTCGCCTGCGGATGTCGCGCAAACCGCCGATGACATTGCCGCTATAACGGCCCAGGTGAAGGCGCTCATGTCGCTAATAAATACGGGTGCTACGACCTCGCAGGTCAGGCCCTTCTTTGTCTGCAGCCCGGCCGATTACGGGGTCAACGACGGGAGGTGGCTCGACGCAGAGGTAGCCTTCTATACCGCATGGCTCAACAACCGGCCCGCGGGGGCCTCCCTTGTGGGCACCCCGACCGTTATGGAAATCTCCGGCGACGATGGGACCCCGCCGTCATATACTGTCGGCGCAACGACCGTCCTCTCCGACGGCAC
Source organism: uncultured delta proteobacterium (assembly GCA_963810935.1). Taxonomy (GTDB): domain Bacteria; phylum Desulfobacterota; class Syntrophorhabdia; order Syntrophorhabdales; family WCHB1-27; genus CAWEPK01. The sequence continues at coordinate 475,352 of CAWEPK010000008.1, forward strand.
TACCTATACCACCACACCCGATGGCGACGACAGCTTCATCTTCGTCTCGGAAGGAGGCACTTGGAAGCTCACCGGAAACGGTTATAAATCGTGTTTTACCCGCCACCCGGTACGCGCCGTAGCTTACCAGTTTATCCTTTCCGGCTCTACACAAACCGTCACGGGACTTGCCCTTGACGCGGGAGACGACGGGAACAACGACCTTCAATGGGCGCTCGTCACCGGCCCGGGCTTGCCCTCCGGCGGCGTCACCATCCAGAAGCCTGTGGGTTCAGGCGTGATCGACCTTGTTCCCTTTAACCCGCAAACCCCGTACCACATCACGGGCACCACAGGATGGTGGCCGTGGATAGACGTCTACCCTCTCGACGACACGACGATAGCCCAGATACCTGATAACGCCGAATACACGTTCAAATTTTACGATTCATCGAGCAATTTTGTGGAAAGGAGGACAATGACGCTGCCGAAGAGGCCGTTCCTCAGCACGGAGCTTGCGGGGGCCTTCCCCACCATAAACCTGCCGTCGCACAGTCTATCGTCCCTCCCTGCTTCCGGCGCCTTTACCTTCGGCTATACGCTGCCGCCCGTTACCGCATTCGGCGCGGTAGGATTGCAGGCAGCCCTTCAGCTCTGGGACGGCAGCGGCGACTATGCAGAGGGCGACGCTAGCCCTCCGATGAACGCCCAGTCTTCGACCGTAACAAGGCCGTCTACAGGGTGGACCCCCTCGGCCGCGGACCTGGAGCTTACGGCCACCGACGTCTTCCGGCGGGAGATGCACGTGCAGTGGATCTTCGGCCAGTAGGGCCGCACCCGCAGCGCCGGACACGATATTGACAGGGCGGGGCCGCCCGTGCATAATTGGGCCATGCCCGATGCGCGAAAAGCCCAGGGGGTCCGCTTCGACCCCTTCGCCCTGCTTGAGAGTTTCTTGCCGCCGCCCTGGCCGCACCGGGCGCTGCGGGCAGCAGTCATCGCCGTCCTTATAGTTTTTCTGGCCCACCGCGCAGCGTCTTACGGGACGTACTTCTTCAAGCCCCTCTGGGTGGTGGAGACGCTCATATTCGTTGTCTTCATAGTTAGCTATGCGGTGCGCACGGACCCCGTCGCTCGGTCGAAGGGCGTGCGCGAGATTATCGTCCCTCTGGCCGGCGCAGTCCTTCCTTTTTCCCTTCTTCTGTCACCTGTCTCCCGCCTTATCGCGGGGCATCCGTGGAGGCCCGTCGCCGTTTTTTCGTGGATGACTGCATGGACGGCGTTTACGGCTTGGGGCCTATGGACCCTGCGCGGCTCCTTCAGTATCACGGTGGAGGCGCGGGGCCTGGTAACGGGCGGCCCGTACGGGTTAGTCCGCCACCCGGTTTACCTCGGCGAGATAGCAACGGCCGCCTCAGTCATGCTCTTGCGCCTCACATTTGCAAGTGTCGCCATATTTGTCTTGTTTGCGGCCATCCAGCTTATCCGGGCGCGCATGGAGGAAGTCAAGCTCGCCCACGCCCTGCCCGGCTATGCAGCGTATGCCCGCCGCACATGGTGGTTCCTGCCCGCACATTGACAAAAACCTCTCCCGTCCGCAGATTTCTCGATAATGAGAAACATGCTCCGGGCGGCACTCGCCGCCCTTTTCATCTCGTGCGCCGGGACCGCCGTCCTGATCGGAGAAGCACATCCGGCCATATACTACGTCGATCCTGACGCAGGCTCCGACGATAACAAAGGCCTGTCACGGGACGACGCATGGCGGCACGTGCCGGGTTCGTTCAGGAACGACAACGGGGGCTATGTCCCGGCCACCGGCTGGACGAGGATCGAGGCGGGCGACACCGTCAAGATAAAATCGGGCTCCACGGTCAAAAATAAGCTCGCCGTAAGCGGCGACTGGTACGGCAACGGAACGGCACATTCACCTGTCGCAATCGTGAGGGATGCGGCCTGGGGGTCGGGACCGGTCACATTCGAAGGCACAGGCCAGGCGCGGGCGTTGTACGACCCTATGGTCCTCGTATCGAAGCGTGACTACGTGACGATCGACGGGGTAACGGCCGGCGGCTTTCTCATCCGTAACTCGAAGTCGAGGGGCTTCCAGGCAACAGGCTTAAGCGAGGCCGTAAAGATGGTGGGCCTTGTAGTGAAGAATATTAAGCTCTTCAACAACGTAGAGTTCAACGTCAATGTCCAGCGGAACGACAGTTTTATTTTTCAAAACATCGAGATCGACGGCAACCGGCAGAACGGCAACCTGTCGGGCGGCTTCATGATAGGGGACAATACATACGGCTGCTCGAACGGGCAGATAATCGACTGTCTGTCGTACAACAATGGGGACACGCCCGGAACGAGCGGCGGGGGCACGAACACGTGGATCGGCTTCTGGGTGACGAACAGCACGGGCATCACCTTCGTGCGGTGCACTGCCCACCACAACAAAGGCAATGGCTATGACGCGGGCGTAGTCTCGGAGCCGCCCTCTGTTGTAACAGACATGATAAAGTACATCGACTGCGAGGCGTACAATAACTCGAACGGCTTCTCGTGCAACCTGGACAACATCGGCGGCACGGCCCGCTTCTGGTACGTCAACTGCATCGCCCGGTCGAACGGGGCAGGCTGGATCATCTACAAGGGCCCCTCGGCCCACGTCCACAACTGCCTGACAACAGGGAACACATGGGGCGTCTATATCGACGCGCCTGCTTTCCAAAACAGGAAGACGGTCGTTGATATAAAGAACACCATATTTTACGGGAACGACCGGGCCCACCCCGACACCACCCATACATGGGACCTCTGGCTGCACAGGACTGCATCGCTGGAGCTTGCGTCCGACTACAACCACTTCGAGCAGCGCGGGCAGTCAGAGCGGGCTGCCTACGCCACGTGCATCAGTTGGGACGGCGCTGAGAAGTCCGATGAATATCGCTACGACCGGGTCAGCGCGCCGGGGTCCGGAGCGAGGGCATGGTACAGGAACCACGGTCAGGACGCACATTCGCCGTGCAGTGTAGACGGCAAGTACGCCCGCTTCATGAAGGCGGAGTCGAACGACTACCGCCCAGGCGCAAAAAGCAGCCTCATAGGCAAAGGCATTGCCATTGACGATGAGCTTATACCGGAAGTCCGCCGGGACAGGGACGGCAAAGCCCGCCCCCTTCCGGCCCCTGGGACATCGGGCCCTTATGCTTACGCGCAGCGCCGATAATAATCGCGTTATTGTTTTGAATCGAGAATGAGAGTGACGGGGCCGTCATTGACCAGCCGGACGTCCATTGTCGCCTGGAATACGCCGGTCTCGACGCGGCCGACCAGACGGCGGGCCTTCTCGACGAATACGCCGAACATCCGCCTCGCCGCGTCCGCCTCCATTGCGTCGGAGAACGACGGCCGGCGGCCCTTCCGGCAGTCGCCGTAAAGGGTGAACTGGCTGACCAGCAAAAGCGCCCCGTTCGTGTCGAGCAGCGAGCGGTCCATCTTCCCCTCCTCGCTCTCGAATATGCGCAGGTTAACTACCTTCTCCGCCATCCAGTCCAGGTCCTTCCCGGTATCTTCCCTGCCGATGCCGACAAGCACCATCAACCCCGGACCGATTTCGGCAACGGTCTTCCCCTCAACCGTCACACCGGCTTCTTTGACTCTTTGGATTACGGTTTTCATACTGTCGACATAGATTTACATACCTGATGAAGCGCGTACGAAAAAGAGCGGCAAGTATGAGGATGCAGATTTCGCCGAGCGCAAGCCCGAGGAACGGAGGCGTACTCTTTGTGTACGTCGGAGTCCCGCAGGGCGCCGCGCGACGCGAAAGATGCGCCTCAGACGCAGCCGCCCAACTTACTTTTCCGCAGCCTCTCTCTCCCGGTTCGCCTGCTCCACTACTTTCGGTGCAATATGCGCCGGCACCTCTTCATAATGCGAATACTCCATCGTGAACGTGCCCCTGCCGCCTGTCATCGACCGAAGATCGGGCGCGTACCTGAGCATCTCCGCCATAGGCACGACCGCCTTGACGATCTGGTTGCTGCCTTTTGCTTCTACGCCCATTATTTTGCCGCGCCGGGAGTTCATGTCGCCCATAATGTCGCCGACGAACTCTTCCGGCACTATCACTTCAACTTTCATGATGGGTTCGAGGAGCGTCGGCTGCGACATCTCCATGCCTTTTTTGAAGCCCATCGAAGCGGCGATCTTGAACGCCATATCGGAGGAATCGACCTCGTGGTAGGAGCCGTCGTACACGGTGGCCCTGAAGTCCGTCGTCGGGTATCCCGCAAGGATGCCATGGATCATTGCCTCGACGATGCCCTTTTCAACCGACGGTATATAATTCCTGGGGATCGATCCGCCCACGATCTTGTCGACGAACTCGAAGCCCGCGCCGTGAGGCAGCGGCTCGAACTCGAGCCAGCAGTCGCCGTACTGGCCTTTACCGCCCGATTGCTTCTTATATTTGCCCTGGACCTTCGTCCGCCCCTTTATCGTCTCCTTATACGGCACCTTCGGCTCACGCAGCTCGACATCGACGCCGAACTTCCTTTTCATCCTCGCCACGAGGACCTCGATATGTATCTGCCCCATGCCGGAGATGATGAATTCTTTGGTCTGCTCGTCGCGTGAATACCTGATGCTCGGGTCTTCCTCGATGAGTCTCTGGAGAGACGTGTTCAGCTTGTCCTCGTCACCCTTCGACTTCGGATAGAGCGAGAACGAGATGGCCGGCGACGGCAGAGCGACTTCAGGATATGCAATCTGCGATTTCTCGTCGCAAAGCGTATCGCCCGTAGCCGCTTCCTTCAGCTTTGCTACGGCCGCGATGTCGCCGACGGAGACAAAACCGGCGGGCTTCTGCTTCTTGCCCACCAGGTAGAATATCTGTCCTATCCTCTCCTTTTCATCTTTCTTGACGTTCAGGACTACACTGTCCGGGTGCAGCTCGCCGGAATAGACTTTGAAGAGCGTCAGTTTTCCCGCGAACGGGTCGGTGATCGTCTTGAAGACGAAAGCGCTGAACGGCTCGTTGACGGCCATCTTCCTTTCGACCGGCTTGCCCGTCCTCGGGTCTGTGCCCTCTACTTTGCCGACGTACAGCGGATCGGGGAAATAGCGCACCAGGTTGTCGAACAAAGGCTGAATGCCTATAACCTTTGCGGCAGCGCCTACCATTACGGGCGCGAGCCTGCGGCCCCAGATGCCGTCTTTCAGGCACGTCTCGATCTCTTCGTCCTTGATCGGGTCCCCGTTGAGGTAACGTTCCATCACCTCATCGTTCATCTCGACGGCCGACTCTATCAGCTTCTCCCTGTAACCGGCCGCCTCGTCCGCGAGGTCCGCGGGGATATCGACGGTTTCGAAGGAGCCCGACTGGTCCTCTTTGTAAAGATATGCCTTCATCGATATAAGGTCGATAACGCCCTTGAAGCTCTCTTCGCTGCCTATAGGCAACTGGATGACCACTATGTTCTTATCGGTGAAATTCTTCCTCAGGTCTTCGACGGTCTTCGCGAAATCGGCCCGCTCCCTGTCCATCTTGTTGATGAAAAAGCAGACCGGAACGGAAAACTCATTGGCGTAGTCCCACACTTTTTCCGTACCGACCCTTACCCCGGAAACCGCGCTGACCAGGATAACCGCCCCGTCTACGACCCTGATGCAAAGCTTGGCGTCGTATATGAAGTTGTCGTCACCCGGAGTATCGAGGAGGTTGATTTTGTACTTGTTCCACTCAAAGCAGGCAAGCGTGGATGATATGGTCGCCTTCCGATCTATTTCCTCGGGCTCGTAGTCCATGAGCGACGTGCCGTCGTCAACCCTGCCCAGCCTGGTGTTCTCGCCGGCCAGGAAAAGCATGGCATCGACGATGCTCGTCTTGCCCTCGCCCCCGTGTGAAAACAGGCCGAGATTTCTTATGGTTTCCGTTTCGTACTTCTTCATGCAGGCTCCTTTGCGTTCTGCTCGCCGGCTCTTGCCTTTATCGGTCAGCCGCTATAAAAGGTGGTTTGGAACGGAATGAATGAAAAATAATAACCATGCCCGTAGAAAAAATCAACAATTATGATTAACTGCTGAGGACCGGCTGCTTTTTCAGCAACACCTGCACGACCCCGAAGCCGCTGGAATTTTTCTTTACTTTACGGTAGCGTTATGACTATTATGTCATTATAGACATAATAAATTGTCTGACCGGCCCTCGGACGGCCGCTTTCGGCGAGGGGGGCATTCGCGGGGAAGCCGTGGGAGGCCGGTTCAAGAGGTTACTTCACCGTGCGGCCGGCATATCATGCGAGGAGGCTAAGCATGAGCGAGGTATCACTCTTTATTGACGACCGTCAAGTATCCATAACCCAGGGAGCAACCGTACTGGAGGCCGCAAAGCGAGCGGGGGTCCACATCCCGACGCTTTGCGATTATAAGGCCCTCACCCCAGTCAGCGCGTGCCGGGTCTGTCTCGTCGAGGTGGAGGGAGCGAAGGCCCTTGTGGCCGCCTGCTCCTACCCGGTGTCGGCCGGCATGAAGGTCAAGACCGACACAGCGAGGGTACGGGCTGCCCGCCGCCTTGTCGTCGATCTGCTCCTCTCGGACCATCCACTCGACTGCATGACCTGCGACAAATCGGGAGAGTGCGAGCTGCAGGAGCTCGCCTATAAACTGGGCATCAAGTCCTCCCGCTTCGAGGGTGAGCAACACCATTACCCGGTCGATCTTAGCAACCCTTTCATAACGCGGGACTACAAAAAGTGCGTCCTTTGCGGCAGGTGCGTACGCGCCTGCGAAGAAGTCCAGGGCGTGGGGGCAATCGATTTCATAGATCGGGGCTTCAAGGCAAAAGTGGCGGTCCCCTTCGACAGGGGGCTCAAGGAGAGTGACTGCCTTTTCTGCGGCCAGTGCGTCCAGTCGTGTCCGACCGGCGCCCTGACGGAGACGAAGGCCACGGGCCTGGCGCGGACATGGGAAACGACGAAAATCCGCACCACCTGCCCCTATTGCGGCGTTGGTTGCCAGCTCTGGCTGCACACAAAGGACGGCCGGATAACAAAGGTGACCGGAGTGGCGGACGGCTCGCCCAACAAGGGCCGCCTCTGCGTCAAAGGCAGGTTCGGCTACGACTTCATCTACTCGAACGAAAGGCTAACAACCCCGCTCATCAGGAAGGAAGACGGCACGTTCCGGGAGGCCTCCTGGGACGAAGCGCTCGACCTCGTCGCGTCGAAGATCAAAGAGACTGTCGCCAAATATGGGCCGGACGCCTGCGGGGGCGTAAGCTGCGCCCGAAGTATCAACGAAGATTCGTACCAGATGCAAAAGCTCTTCCGCGCAGCGATCGGCACCAATAACGTCGATCACTGCGCACGTACCTGACACGCCCCGACAGTCGCCGGTCTGGCGACAAGCTTCGGCTCCGGGGCCATGACGAACTCTTTCGGTGAGTTTGCCGATGCGAAAATGTTCTTCGTTATCGGCTCGAACATGACGGAGGCCCACCCGGTAGCTGCGACCTTCGTCAAGAACGCGGTAAGGAAAGGCGCGGAGCTTTACGTGGCGGACCCGCGCCGCACGGCCCTGGCTGAGAAGGCCAAGGTCCACCTCCAGTTGAAGGTAGGCAGCGACATAGCCCTGCTTAACGGGCTTATGCACGTGCTCATCACCGAGGACCTTTACGACAAAGAGTACGTGGCCGGCTGCACGACGAACTTCGATGAGCTGAAGAAGGCGGTCATGAAATATACGCCGGAGGCGGCAGCGGAGATATGCGGCGTAGACGCCGGGACGATCCGGCAGACGGCCAGGCGGCTGGCCTCCGTCAAGCCCCTCATGCTCATTTACACGCTGGGCATCACCGAGCATACCAGCGGCGTCAATAATGTAATGAGCTGCGCCAACCTCCAGATGCTCCTCGGAAACGTCGGCTTCGAGTGCGGCGGCGTCAACCCCCTGCGGGGGCAGAACAACGTCCAGGGGGCCTGCGACATGGGCGCCCTGCCGAACGTCTTTCCGGGCTACCAGCCCGTCACCGACCCGAAGGCGCGGGCCAAGTTCGAAGCGGCCTGGGGCGTAGGGAAACTGCCCGACAAGGTCGGCAAGATGATGCCGACGATGATGAGCGGGCTGCTCGACGGCTCCATCCGGTTCTTTTACGTCTTCGGGGAGAATTTGGCGAACACGGAGCCGGACATCCATCATGTGGAGAAATGCCTTGCTTCGGCCGAGTTCCTTGTCTGCCAGGATATATTCCCGACGGAGACGACCCGCTTTGCCCACGTAATCCTGCCCGCAGCGGCATGGAGCGAAAACGACGGGACGTTCACCAACAGCGAGCGGCGCGTCAGCAGGGTGCGGACTGCGAGCGCCCCGCCCGGCGCGGCCAAGCCAAACTGGTGGATATTCAGGGAGATCGCGCGGCGGCTCGGACAACCATGGGCATCCGACAGCGCGCAGGAATTATGGGACAACGAGATATCCGCCCTCGCCCCGAATTTCGGGGGCATCAAATATGCCCGCATCGAAGATGACGGCCTCCAGTGGCCCTGCCCCGATGTAAATCATAACGGCACGCCTGTGCTTCACCTGCAAGGGAAATTCACGCGCGGCCAGGGGCAGTTCATGCCGGTCGAGTGGACGCCGCCCGCCGAGGTCGCAGACGAGGAGTACCCCATGGTGCTCTCCACCGGACGCCGCCTCTATCACTACCATACGCGGACGCAGACGGGCCGGTCCGCGGGCCTGAACGAGATGCTCGGAGAGGAGACAGCCGACATCTCGCCCGCTGACGCAGACGTGCTGGGCATCGCCCAGGGAGAGACGATCGTCGTCAAGTCCCGCAGGGGACAGGTGAAGGTAAAGGCGAAGGTGACGGGCGAGGTGCCGAGGGGCATGGTCTGGATGGCATTCCATTTCAGGGAGGCGTGCGCGAACTGGCTGACCAACCAGGCCTTCGACCCCATTAGCCAGACCGCCGAATACAAGGCGTGCGCCGTGAGGATCGAAAGGCTGCCGTAAGCTGCCGGGGCAGCCAAAGGAATATGTTTTTTCCGTGAAGAACGCCTCCACTCAAAAAGACTACCTCAGCGTAGAGGCCGCCTCCTTTTCGAAGGACAGGACGTGCATCGAAGAGGACGTCCTCGTCATTGTCGAAGAACCCCTGGAGATACGCATTAACGGCACGGCTTACGCGGTGCTCATGCGCACGCCCGGCAGCGAGATCGAGCTTGCCGTCGGGTTTTGCCTCACCGAGGGCATAGTCGATTCGTTTGAAGAGATCGAAAGCGTCGGGTTTTGCCCCGATGCGGCGGCAGGCGCGGAGAACATTGTAAGCGTGCAGGTAAAAACAGCCGTGCGCCGGGACGGAAGGCCCGACCTCCCCTCCCGCGCACGCGTGGCGAATACGAGCTGCGGGGTCTGCGGCGTGCGCACCATCGACGATCTGGAAATGCAGCTTACCAGACTTCCCGCGGGGTGCACCGTGCCCGCCCAAACGATCGTCGAGCTCCAGTACCTCATGTCCGACCGCCAGACCCTCTCCCGGCTCACCACCGGGACCCACGCCGTTGCCCTGTCCGGCATCGACGGCGGCCTTCATGTCGTAAGGGAAGACGTGGGGCGGCACAACGCATTCGACAAGGTGATCGGATACGCCATGCAAAGCGGCATAGACTTAAGCGCCTGCGTAACCCTCCTTAGCGGCCGCATCAGCTTCGAGATGGTGCAAAAGGCGATACGGGCCCGTATCCCCGTGGTCGCAGCGATTTCTGCGGCCACCTCCCTTGCCGTCAGCCTGGCGAAGCGGTTCGACTGCACACTGGTCGGGCGCTTGCGCGACCGGAGCATGACCGTTTACACGTGCCCGGAAAGGATAGCCCCCTCCTGCAAATAAACCGTGCGATCGGCCCTGCCACAGCACCGAAGACAGCGCAGCTTGTCTATGCCCGCCCACTGTGCTATCATACAAGACATCATGGAGAGATGTCCGAGCGGCTGAAGGAGCACGACTGGAAATCGTGTGTGCTGGCTAAAACTGGCACCGAGGGTTCAAATCCCTCTCTCTCCGCCAGCTTCTCCCCCTTGCTCCACCCATTGTTCTGCCTTTTTTAGCCTTCTTTCGAATGCCCCTTACCTCACAACGCGCAAGACACCCTAAGGTAGATCCACTATCCCCTGCATAAGGCAAAGGCCATTTTAAGTAATTCGCCGCTCTTGACGATAAAAAGTATAGGAGAGTTTACGATCTGAACCTATGACCGAATGGGGAGGTACGAATGGCCACTGAAAGCGCACGTCAAGAGGATGCCCAACCGGTAAATCTGAACGAATCCGAACATGCACCACTATTCTTCCCTCCGGGCCTGCCGCTTCAGGTGGAGGTAGAAGGCGTCTCCTTCAGGATGAGCAGCATCGCTGTCGGCATGATCGCCGAGAGGTTCCTTGTAATAAAGTATCCGAACACGGGGATCTACGGGTCGATTGACAGCAAGATGTTCAAGGGGAACAAGATTGTTGTCCGATACGTCAATCGCGGAGACGTTTTCGGCTTCCAGTCGGAGCTGATCGAGATGATAACCAGCCCCCTCAAGCTCCTGTTCATCGCCTGTCCCTCACTGATTGTCCGCAAAAACCTGCGGTCTAACCGACGCGTGGAATGTTCCCTTCCTGCCCGCCTGAAGCCCCCCACGAAGGATGAAAATATGGTTTTTGAAGACGGCCTGATCACAGATATAAGCATGGCGGGATGCCGGTTCACGATGATGAAAGCAGCGGAGCAGGCACGTCACGAGATGAACGGCACTGTCATGCTCCACATAGAGATACCGGGTGTCGAGGGCGGAATCGAGCTGTCGGGAAGTGTAAAGAACGTGCAGCGCGACTCGCAAAGGGTGAGCATGGGCGTTCAGTTCGCTGAAATCGACGAGCAGAAAAAGGAAAAGTTCCTGGAATTCATCGCCACCCTGGAAAAGTTCGCCTGGGACAAATAGAGCACCAGGCCCCGCTACGCGCCCTGATGCACATCGTCTACCTGTTCGATCTGATTTTAGAAGGGATTATTCTTGCGCGATATTACTGCCGGCGAAGGGCTTGCGGATGCATCGCGTCGCCCCTCGCCCGTAAGTCTCGATATGTCAATGATGTGCGGTGGTTGTCGTTGACGATCCCTTGCCGCCGCTGGCGGCGATAATGGCTGCGGCTGCGGCTGCGGCAATCACTGCGCCGGCTGCTATTGTCCCTGCCCCTATACCGGCTGACACCTGTCCGCCGGCCACCAAACCGGCCGTGTGGGCCGCCTCGGAGGCGGACTTGGCAGCGGCAGCGGCTTTGGCAGCGGCCGCTTTATCGGCTTCAGTTCCGGTGAGGGCGGCCTTTTGGGCGGCGAAGTCGGCCGCTTTATTGGCCTCTGAGGCGGCAATCCTGGCCTGTTCGGCAGCGATTTGTTTCTCCGCGGCTGCGGCAACCGTATCGCCTTTCGCCTCTGCTGCTGCAGCGGCTTTTTCTGCGGCTGCGGCCTTCTCCTCTGCTGCGGCTGCGGCCTTCTCTGCGGTTGCGGCTTCCCGGCCTAATTCCTCGGCCGTCTGTGCAAACACCTGGACGGGAGCCATAAACCCGATACATAAAACGAGGAAGCAACAAAGTACCAATTTGCCACTCATAATAGAACCTCCCCTACCATACGTATTGTTCAAACCAAATGTTAAGAAAGCGTTAAACATCTTTACAATAGTCAGCCGCCTTTGTCAAGCCATTTTTTCTTTTCCGGACGGTTCAATCGTCCACTCCGCCGGTTGCAGCGGTGTGCAGGGCCGCTTTAATGCATCTCCGGCTTTGCGCTGTGATTCAGCCGCTCCTTCTTTCTCTGCGCCCCCAATCAAACCATAGCCTTACGGACGAAAGGCGTCTTGACAGGCCGTCATAGCGTTCACAGATTGTTACAGATCGAGGATGAGAAGGGACCGGCACGAATACTAACAACATCGAGGCTCCATGCGCGCCTGGGCCTGCCTTCTTTGTCTGTCGATTATCACCTGTTCCGCCTGCTCCGGCGCACCGGCCGTCAAGGCCCCTCCTTCGGCGCACGCCCCCTCGTCAGCACTATATCCGGTACGGGAAGTCAGGATCGTCGTCCTGGCCTCCGACGCAGACGACTTCGCGGCTGCGGAAAGCCTGGTCCGCGAAGGCTCGGAAGCCTTGTCCGCCCAGGTCGGCATAAGCCTCAAGATCGTCGGCCGAAGGCAGATCGACTGGCAATCGGACAACAGGTCGGGCGTCCTGCGCGAGGTCCTTGAGCGGATGAGCCTCTACGAGCAGCCCTACGACATGGCCGTCGCGGTCCGCGGGTTCAGCCTCACGGGGTTCATAGGATACGTGCTTTACGGCGGATGGGAGGCCGTCATCGACGACACCTACCGGCGGTACGTCGTCATAAGGAGGATGACCGTTCAGGTGCTGCTCCACGAGATATGCCACGCCTTCCTCCTCTCCGAGAACCACACATGGGGCATCAGGCACCTGATGACGCCCATTACCTTCTATGTCCTTCCCGGCATAATGCCCCTCAACCGCTCCACTCATCTCAACAAGAAGGACAGGGAAGAGATCATCAGGAACAAATGGAGGGACTTCTCGGGGACGTTGAACCTCCCCCGGTCGCAGGTCTCCGACCCCCTCGACCCGGTCCGCCAGGTCCGATAGGACAGGCGGCACCGACCTTCGCCAACCTTTTCCTCCCCCGATCCAGCTAAGCGACCGCGATCGTCTAATCTATTAAAGTTTTCTTCACTTTTCTATTGCAATGAAGCAACAAATTGAAGTAACGTCTTCCGTACCGGACCAAAACAGTAAGCGGTTTGTAGTAATGCTTTGTGATTATGAATAGCACCAACACCAATCAGGCGGCGGTAGCTTGCCTTTTTGTCGTTAAAGCGCTTGCCGGGCGTTTTTTCATATACGATTTAAAACAAGGGGCACCACCGATGTTATACGGAAACAGCCGGCAAGCCGCGATGTAGCAGCTTAGGAACACTGATGTTTGACACTTAACGCTGGGAACAATCGTCCAGCACAATTTACATCTTTAAATGCGGAGGACAAATGAATAAAAGTGCTTTAGTGTGCGGCGCAGGTGGATTCATCGGGAGCCACCTTGTCACCAGACTTCGAAAAGAGGGCTACTGGGTCCGTGGTGTTGACTTGAAATACCCCGAATTCACAGAAACCGATGCGGATGACTTCGTTATAGGAGACTTAAGAGACCAAGCCCTATGTAGACACGTCACAGACCGGCGATTTGACGAGGTCTATCAGTTAGCCGCTGACATGGGGGGGGCCGGATACATATTTACGGGCGAGCACGACGCCGATGTCATGCACAATTCCGGGACGATCAATCTCAATATGCTCGATGCGTGTCATAAGCGCAACATAAGAAAAATATTTTATTCGTCCTCGGCATGTATTTACCCGCAGTATAACCAAATGGACCCGGACAACCCAAAGTGCTCGGAAGACTCCGCCTACCCCGCTGCCCCGGATAGCGAGTACGGATGGGAGAAACTTTTCAGCGAGAGACTTTATCTCTCTTACCAGAGAAATCATGGGATGGAGGTCCACATATCACGGTTTCATAACATCTTCGGCCCGGAAGGCACGTGGGACGGTGGAAAAGAAAAAGCGCCGGCGGCCTTGTGCAGAAAAGTTGCAATGGCGAAAGACGGCGGAGAAATAGAAATTTGGGGGGATGGTAAACAGACGCGATCCTTCCTTTACATCGACGAATGTCTGGAAGGTGTGAGACGGTTGATGAGTTCGAACTTTTCCGGACCCTTCAACATCGGGTCGGAGGAAATGGTAACGATTAACCAACTGGCCGAAATGAGTATGGGTATTGCGGGAAAGCGCCTGTCAATAAAGCACATACCTGGTCCTCTCGGTGTAAGGGGCAGAAATTCGGATAATCGCCTCATTCGAGAAAAACTTGGTTGGGAGCCAACCATGAAACTGACGGAAGGGCTTTCTACCACTTATAAGTGGATAGCCGAACAGGTAAATAAACTTGCATAAGCCCTGAAAAGCTCGACGAGCCTTGGGCTATCGAACGGAACGGATCATGGGGGTTCACGTGTCAAAACGAGTGTGTTTGGTGGCAACAACGATCGGCAGCGGAGAATTTCTTGAAGACTACAGAAAAAATGCGGAAGCGGAAGGCGTGGAGAACGATATAACCTTCATTATTATCCCCGATCTCAAGACCCCAGCAAGCCTGTTTGAAAGCTGCGAGATGCTCCGAAAAAATGGGATCAAGGTAATCTGCCCCTCGGTCGATGAACAGGACAGTTATCTATCCGGGTTGGGGAGAGTCAGAAAAACGATTCCTTACAATTCAGACAATCGACGAAATATTGGCTACCTTATGGCCTGGGAACAAAACTGTGATGTGCTAATCTCGATTGATGATGACAATTTTCCGTCGGAGTCATTTTTTCATCAGCACTTAATTACGGGGGATACCCTGAAGGCGGAGGTAATAGAAAGCTGCTCAGGATGGTATAACATATGCGATTTGCTAGAAATCGAGCCGAAGACGACTTATCCGCGGGGGTTCCCGTATGAGCACAGACACAAACAACCGGCACTTAACACTCTTTCGGAAGAAGGCCAGGTCGGAATAAACGCAGGTCTATGGACAGGGCATCCGGACATCGATGCCGTGAGTTGCCTTTATGCGCCAGCGGAGGCCAAACGTTTGGTTGGGGGACCATACCTCCTAGGAAAGAGCACGTGGTCGCCAATTAACACGCAGAATACGGCATTAATGTGGGACGCCATTCCTGCCTACTATTTTCTTCGGATGGGCTACCCCGTGATGGGAATGCCGATTGACAGAGATGGTGATATTTTCAGCGGGTATTTTGTCCAGGCATGTGCCCGCCATCTCGGTTACCGTATAAGGATTGGACTTCCGATAACCCGCCACGTCAGAAATACACACAACTACATGAAAGACTTAAGTTTTGAACTTGCTTGCATCTGGATCCTGGAGGACATTACTGCTTGGCTTTGCAGTGTCAAACTTGAGGGAAATAGTTTCTACGAAACATATCTTTGCCTGTCCGAAAAACTTGAGGATGCGGCCGAAACTTTCTCCGGGTTTATCTGGACTGATGCTACTAGAGGTTATTTCCACTATATGGCATACTGCATGCGTGCGTGGTTGGAGGCTATTCGTGTGCTGCATGGTTCTTAAGACGTCTAAAAGAGATTGACTCAGAAAAATCAGGACTGATACGCCGGTCTTCAATAATGGCAAGAGAGAGTTACGGTACTATAGTAGCCCGCGGCGCCTTCTTTAACATATTGGGCTGGTTATGGCCAGCGCTCTTATACCTCGTTTCCACGCCTATTATCATCGAGAAGATTGGAGTAGAGGCTTTCGGTGTACTCAGTCTACTGACTCTCATCACCGGGTACCTAAGCCCTATTGCCGCCCCTTTTGCACAGGCAAACATAAAATACATTGCCGAATATACTGCAAAGGGGAACACGGAAAGTGCTGCAGAGACCCTTGCGCTGAGCGTATTGACCCAAGCAACAATAGGAATAGCTTTTGGCTTTGTGGTTTTCCTGTTGTCCGGGTGGCTGTGCTCGTCCGTGTTTAACATTCCTCAAAACCTGCTTTCCACTTCGCACTTCATGTTTCGGATGTCGGGTGTTTTATTGCCTATTATAGCAATATCCGGGGCATTCGGTAGTGCCCTTCAAGGGACGTATAGATTTGACACGTTCAATCTAGTGAATGGAGGTCTTGCGACCGCCAGCGCAGCATTCTCGATAGGCATCGTGTGGTTGGGGTTTGCGCTTAAAGAGTTGGTGCTTGTCCAAGCCGGCGTAACTATAACCGGCATGTTTGCGTTTGCCTTTTGTTCAAGATTTTCGATTCTGAACAAGAAGTTCTTCCGCAGCGCTAATTTTTCCTTATTGTCACCTATGCTTAGTTTTAGCTCATGGGTGTTTATTAACCAGTCCATTTCGCTCCTCACTTTTCAACTGGGAAAAACGGCGGTCGGAATAACGCTGGACGCAAGAGAGTTGGCTTATTACACTATAGCCAACAACTTCGCTATCTATCTGCAATCGTTCGCGGCCAGATTATCTACGGTGTTCTTTCCCCTGAGCGCCGAATTATTTTCCGACGGCTCGTTTTCGAAGCTGAAGCTTATGTACGAAAGAGCCCAGCGGATAGTATTGTTTGTTGTAGGGGCCGCGGCTGTCATCTACATCGGATTCGGCCGAATCGGGTTCCACTACTGGCTAGGGGCTGATTTTGAAGCCAACTCTTATCCGCTATTGTGCTGCCTGACGGGCTGGGGTTTGTTACATGCTTTGGGCGCAATCCCTTACAATATAGTTAATGGGAGCGGGAAGCCTCGTATAAATGCCTTATTTGCTATATGGTTTGGCGCGGGCAATCTTCTTCTTATTTTACTGTTCTCCCGATGGGGCTCCGTAGGTATCGCGCTTGCGTCTCTCATAGCCGCTTTGATAATCGTCCCTATTTACATCTATTATATAGAGCATCGGATCATGAAAATCAGTAAATCGAATTTACTACGGCACGCGATCATGCCCTTTATTATTTCCTCCGCGGTTGCTGTATTGGTTGGTCGGATTCTAATCGTTTGGGTAACCGGCATTCATGGCCAACTGGCTGCTCTTTCTGCGGCTCTCGTAGCCTATGCATTGGCAAGCGCCTTGACCGGTCTTTTTCCGTTATCGGATTTAAAGTTTGTACTTGAGAAAGCCAGGACGCTCTTCAACATGTTCCACAGGAGGACATATCCTTGAGTAAACAAATCGCGGTCAAAGCACTAAAGAAAGGAAGAGGCTTACTACTCCGGCCGTTTCTCAGACTTGCTGAACCGGCCAAGATAATAAGGAATTGGCAAGAGGGAGACAAGTGGGCGGACCAGAACAAAGATTTACTGAATAGTGGGCATAAACCGCTGATTAGCATAATAGTGCCGACGTACAAACGAATTGGACCCTTAGTAGACTGCATCGCGAGCATCAGGCGCCATACTACGGATTACGAGATTATAGTTGTCAATAGCGGGAGTGGCCGCCTTGGCGACCAATGGCTCATAAAACAAAGGCAGGCCGGCGATGTCATTTTGATCTTCGATAATGGCCGGCGGTTCGGCCGGCGTGTGATGTCTCAATCGTATTTCTATAATCTCGGATATCAAATGGCTAACGGGAAATATGTCGTGCATTTTGCGGA
This sequence comes from uncultured delta proteobacterium, assembly GCA_963810935.1. Lineage (GTDB taxonomy): Bacteria > Desulfobacterota > Syntrophorhabdia > Syntrophorhabdales > WCHB1-27 > CAWEPK01. The sequence continues at coordinate 492,606 of CAWEPK010000008.1, forward strand.
TGATTGTCAAGCGTTGCCAGGATGGACAACGGACGTTATTTCGAAGTTAGACTCGGACCCCGACATCGGTCTCGCACTGTTCTTAGGTCAGCCACACGAATATGGAAAATTCCAGAACACTGTTTATACAGGAAAGGATGATACGTACTACCCCGTTGCTCATTGGTTCTGCGCACGTAAGACGGATTTGGCCTCAATTGGTTTTATGGATGAGGATTACAGCTATTATTATAATGATCTCGATCTGACCGTGCGGGTTATGCAACGGCTGAGAAAGAGAGTAAAATGCTCCACAAAAAGTAAGATACTCCATATTGACAAAGCCCTTACGTACAGAACACGACAGCCCGTCAATAGAGACCTAGAAAGATTCAATACGCTCTGGAAACATACAGTAGGTTTCGGAGCAGACGACAAACTCGCCAGCCATCTCCTCTCAGAGGAACAAACCGAAGATTGGATCAGAACCGGGAAGCTGCTCTAAAGAGATTATCTGTGTCTACCACTCCGAAACGGTGAACGGTTTTGCGCTCGATACAGAGAGGTGCGTTGTTTCCGAAGCTGGCCCGCCCTGAATGTCTCTTTCTTTTTGGCACGATTCAGGCGCTATTCCCATACGTAACGTGGACTTTGTATGGGCTTAATGAAATGTACGATTATAGTTTGACGTATCTCCCTATAGCAATATGGGCGGGCGGATATTTGAGCTTCGTAGCGGGCGCGAGAATAATGGCGGTGCGCGTACCAAGGGCCGATAGCCGCTCTTCGCGACCCCTCAAAGTAAATGCGGCGTTCCTTGAAATGGCGATGGCGGTCGTTGCCATTGCCCTATGCGTTCAGCTATGGCTCGCCGTCCGCCTGTTTGGCACAATTCCTTTGCTGGCGTTTATATCAAATTCTATGGACGTCATTGATGTAAACGACATGCAGGAGTCGAGCATGTTCGGCCAACTGGGTATGCTGCAGGCTGAGTCTTTGTTTTCTAACCGGTTTATTCCTTCTCTACATTATGAGAAGCGTTGAATCCAATCGTAAGATTCGACTGAGCATCTGCCTTCCTGTGGCCGGGATTGCCCTACTATGTCATCTATTTACGGGCAAGAGGCAATCACTCCTTATGTCAATGTTCTTTATATTTGTCGGCCTATCAATTTATTATCGGCGTGATCCTGTTGAAAGGATACTTAAGGCAATCAACCCAAGTGGCCGATTGAGAGTGATTGCGCCTTTCTGTTACCTGATCTGTATCGCAGCCGTGTCCATGATGTTTTCGGTTTTATACTTTATTAGGGTGGGCGGGGCAGCCTCTTACGACTTGTTACATGACGTGTTGTTCTATCTAGAGTTGCCTTTGATTAATTTAGAGACTCAATGCGCCTTGGTTGGATTAGGGCCGTATGAATATAGTATAGATCGAATCTTTCAGTCTCTTCTTCCTTACAAAGTAATGGCACCCGATCTATATTCAAGTATTCCCCGGTTAGAATCGACGATTGGTGCTGGATTCTTTGGCATGCTGCATTGGTACAGCGGACCGGCAGGTATTGTCATCGCTAGTTTCTGCTTCGGCCTTGTGTCTCAATTTTTTTACGCTAGAGCACAAAAGAGTGTTTTCTTTTTACTATCGTACTGTCAAATTTCATGGGCCTTACTTGTGGCACATAGTCATAATCACTTCTTAAATCTGGTGTTTGTACCTGCACCTCTGGCGGCATTTTTCCTCTTATCGCTTGTTATACGGTTCTCGCCCTATTTCGGTGTAAGTCCGGTTGGCCGGAGAGCATGAAGATATTACTCGACAAGTATTTCAGACCGAATCTCTATAACCGTGAACGATGGGTTGCAGAAAAACTGGAGGCTATACCGGCAGGCAGTTTGATCCTTGACGTCGGTTGCGGCGGGCAACCCTATAGGAAATACTGTTCGCACCTAATATATAAAGCTCACGATTTCGGAGAATTGGATGCCTCGAAACAGATCGTCGGAGGGCGATACGGGCATATAGATTATCGATCCGATATCTGCGCTATTCCCGAGAAAGATGGTGCATTTGATGCCGTACTTTGCACTGAAGTAATTGAGCACGTGCCAGAGCCTATCAAGGCAATCAAGGAGTTCGCCAGGCTACTGAAGGGACAAGGCATCCTGATCCTGACCGTTCCTCTTGGCTCGTTCGTTCACCAAGCTCCGTACCATTTCTACGGCGGCTTTAGTGAGTACTGGATCACAAGATTTTTGCCAGAATCGGGCTTCCGAAATATCACTGTTGAAACTAATGGTAATTTCTTCCTATATCTCGGGCAGGAATGCCAAAGAGTATGCCGAATTTTATTCAGCCCTAAGACGGCGGCTAAAAGAGTGTTGATGCTGCCGGTTGAGATAATGCTGAAATCCGTTCTTACCCTCACGATTCCGCTGCTTTGTTACCATATTGACAAGTACGTAAAAACACCCTATTTCACGATAGGTTACCACGTAACGGCCAGGAAAGAATGATGGACATTCTTCGAATAGCAAACGCCGCAAGGGATAGGGCCGGGGCGCAATTGAACAAATTTTGGCCACCCCGGTCTCAAGTCTTTCGCGGACAAAACAAGACCGGCTTTGTGATCGCATTGGTGGCCCGCCGTTGGGAATATGGCTCTCGCTTGACTGGGGACGGATTCGAATATAGAAGGTTTCTTCCTGCGCTCTGTAGTCTAGCAAGTGAGGTGCATTTCATCCCCACAGAAGCACGAGGCGCAATTACGTCGTCTTTAAGAAATATCGCTGATCGCGTTATATCGCAGCATAAACCGGTGATCGCGATTTCGGTTTTTCAAACCCAGACAGACATACCGGACGACTACTTTAAGCTTGCCGGTAATCAATTCTTTCTCGCTAATTGGTATACGGACGACGACATGTATTTCCAATCATTTTCGAGTAAAGTTGCAGCCAATTTTCAGTTAAACGTCACTACTTACGAACCCAATGTGGAAAGATATCACACCATGGGTTGGCCAGCTTTACTGTCTCAATGGGGTGGTATCTCGGGCCTCACATTCTTGAATAGACGTAAATATCTGGCCTGTTTTATCGGTCGCATGTACGGAGGCCGCAAGACACTCGCGCGCAGATTGAAACGCACGCTGGGAGAGGACGTTTTTATTCATGATACACGCCTCTGGCCGCTCAACGAAGGAACGATGCTCTCCGTCTATCAGAATTCATGGATAGCCATCGACGAGCCCATGGCCTACGATGGGATCACCATGCAAATAAAGGCCAGAATTTTTGAGAATCCGTCTATGGGATGTGTTGTGCTGACCAGAGAAACGCCCCGGCTATCTCCGTATTTTAACGCAGGCAAGGAAATCTTGTTCTACAGCGATATCGATCATCTATTAAATATAGTGAAAAATTGTAGACTGAATACCAAAGATTACAAAGAAATGGCGTACCGGGCCTACGATAGGGTTACGAAAGAGCATCTCTACGTACATAGGTTTGCACGTATATTGCAATCCATAGAAAGAATAATAGGGGCATCTTAAATGTCACACAGACTATCGGTCCTCATGTGCGCATGTAATTCGGAACTTTTCATAGCAGGCGCGATTGATAGCATTTTGGCTCAGACCTATGGCGACTTTGAATTCATTATCGTGGAAAACGGATCAACTGATAAGACATGGGATATTATAACGTCATATGCTGATACCCGAATTAAGGCATTCAAATCGGATCTAAAACAGCTCCCTTACAATTTGAATTTCGGTTTGCTGCAAACCAACGCCGAATACGTGGCAAGAATGGATGCCGATGATATCGCTCAGCCTATACGGTTTGAAAAACAGCTTGCCTATTTAACACAAAATCCGACAGTGTCAGTGTTAGGCACTGGGTTTCGCACATTTGGCGATGGCATTACTGGCCGTTCCTTCATCTTGCCGGTGGATGATGAAACCATAAGGCGTAGACTGAAATACTCTTTTTTTTCAATATGTCACCCTTCAGTTATTTACAAGCGAGACGTCGTTCTGCGCAACAGGGGCTATCAGCATGTGCGTATGTGTGAGGATTTTGATTTATGGCTGAGGCTACTTCGTGACGAAGCGGTTAGGTTTGCGAATCTGCCAGAGATATTGTTGAACTATAGAGTACACGCTGATCAAGCCCGGAATGATAGGACCGGTTACTACATGGTGGCTAGTGTCCTTTTTAAGGAAGCCCTTATTCACAAAGACCTAAAATGCTTTGCAGGTATTTTCTTTGCGCTAGCTAAATCGATCAAGAGGCGAACGTTTGGTTTCTTATGATCGTCCATCTCATGCACCATCCTATTAGTGCCAAACGGTTCGTTGAACCGCTTGTCAATTCATTGATAAACGCCGGAATCGAGGCCGAATTATGGGTAGAGCATAGAGAGGCCTTATCACACTTTGTCGCCGCTATTAGCTGCCCGAAGTCTCCGGCTTCTTTTGACCTATCAATTAATCCACTTAGGAACCTAACTAGGCTATTTCGCTTATTACGGCGCATGTACACCAAGAGACCGACGGCTGTCTGTGCGCATCAAACACGCGGGGCTCTCTTACCGTTGGCAGCATCTAAAATGGCGGGCGTGAGAACCCGCATATACCACAATCACGGCACTCCTTATATCGGTTATTCCGGTACGCTAAGATTACTACTTTGGCTCGTTGATCGCCTAAACTGCATGCTCGCATCCCATGTTACGACCGTAAGCTTCCCGTTGCGAGAAAGAATGATAGCCAGTCATCTAGTCTCCGAGACTAAGTGTCATGTAATAGGTAAGGGCTCTGCGTGTGGAATAGACCTAACTGAATACAATGGATTAGGTCCACAGAACGCCGATTATGAACGTTTCAGGGAAGACTTGGGGATACCCTCCAATGAATACGTTGTGACATACGTCGGTCGTCCGGTGAGAAGAAAGGGGTTCTCAATGCTGCTTGACGCATGGAAAGGTAGCCAGCTGAATACACCAGGCAACCGATTACTTTTGATTGGGTGCACACCGGCAGATGTTGGTCGAGTGCTTGGTAAACTTCCTTCAACTGTGACGGCGGTGGGTTTTGTTGTCAATATTTCTTTGTACTATGCGGTATCCGATGTCGTAGTCTTGCCAAGCGAACATGAAGGATTCCCGTATGCCATTCTCGAGGCGGCAGCGGCGGGTAAGCCAAGCGTAGCAAGTAATATACCGGGTGTGTCGGACTTTATTAAGAATGAAATCAATGGACTACTATTCGATGCGCAGGATGTGGGTGCGCTTACGAGGGCTCTTATCCGACTAAAGTCTGACGGGGAGTTAAGACGGAGACTGGGAATCGCGGGGCGACAGGTTGTAGATGAGTTCTATGACAGAGATGTATTTTTAAAAGACTACGTGTCCTTCATTGAGAAAGTCGTTTTTACATAAACTGGGCCAACCAGACTCAGACGGACGCGGACATGAAATCGCCATTACCGGCAAGCGGCTATATGGGAAGCATTACGGCCCAAAGGATATTGACTGCCTGAAAGCAGGCGATCGGCAAACTCATGACCCGAATATTGACAATCTTTTTTGCGCTTTGCGTGTGTCTCGCCGGTCTCATTGGCGCGGCGAGCGCGGCGGATAACGAGACCAGCCGGCAGACGCTTGCGGGCCTGGGGGGCGTTTATGTTGTCGTCGAGGACTTGCAGCCGAACATTGTAAAGCTGTCCGATAGGTTCGGCTTCGGCAAAGACCAGATGCGGAAAGATGTGGAAGCGACGCTACGGGCAGCGGGGATAAGGCCGCTCGGCCGTGAGGAATGGCTTGCGACACCAGGGCGCCCTATCCTCTATGTAGCTCTGAACACCGATCAACAGGGGCGGTACCAGTGGGCATACAACATAAAGATAGAGGTCCAGCAGATTGCATCACTCGAAGTCAACCCCGCTAAAAAAGCGATGGTAGCCACGTGGTCGACCAATATGACGGGCGTCGTTGACCTCGGCGGCCTAAAAGGCCTGGGCGGGCAGGTGAAGGTATTGACGAACGTGTTCGTAAAAGCCTTCCTTTCCGCAAACTCCCCCGCAGCGCGGCCCGCGCCGGCACGATAACCCCCCTACCCCGCGCAATAGCATAACCTCAAAGCGCATGCTGATAGGCCACATACCCAAGAAGAAGCTGTTTCTCGCGGCAGGCGACGTCGTCTTGCTTTCACTCGCCTATTTCCTGTCCCCGATCATACGGTTCGGCGTCTTCATTTTCGCCCCGTGGGACGGCATAGGTGAGTGGCTGGCCGTGCTCGTCCTGTACCTTTTCTCCTTTTACATTTTCGACCTCTACGATACGGACCCGAGGCTGTCGAAGGCGACGGTGCTTGCCCGGTCGATAAGCGGGGTGCTCGCCGCTTCCGGCTTTTATATAATCGCGTCATTCTTGGTGAGAGACCTAGCGACGGGCCGGGGGCTCTTCGGGATCACGGCCGTATCGGCGGCTTTTTTCACTTATTTCTGGAGGATCTTCGTGCGCCGGTTCCTCCGCTACTATTATGCGCGCGGGGAAAGGAACCTTTTGATCGTGGGCGCGGGGCCGGCAGGCGTGGCCCTGTACGAGGCGCTCGGGGATTCGCCGTACAAGGTAGTCGGCTTCATAGACGACGACCCGGCATTGCTGGGTGTGTCGCATTCCCCGAAGGTCCTGGGCGCCAGCGACGCCCTCTGCGATCTTGTTGCCGACCGTCAGGCGGACGAGATCGCCGTTGCCGTGACGCACCTGGAAAGCGTCGAAAAGAGCGCGCTCTTGAGAGGGCTGGTAAGGTGCAAAATGCAGGGCGTGAGAATTCATACGATGTCCGCTCTTTATGAAATGGTGACCGGCAAGATACCCGTCACGCACATAAGCGACATCTGGTTCGTCAATACGGCCATGTCGGGCACAAGAAAGGGCATATACAACCCGAAGCTGAAAAGGCTGCTCGATATCGGCTTTTCCCTGGCCGGCCTCCTGTGCGGGCTTCCGTTCCTTTTGCCCCTCTGCATCGCGATCAAGCTCGATTCTAAGGGACCGGTTTTCTACAGGCAAAAACGGACGGGCGCCGACGACACAGTCTTCAATCTGCTTAAGTTCCGCTCCATGATAGCGGACGCAGAGCAGAACGGCGCGGTCTGGGCACAGAAGCAAGACCCGAGGGTAACGAGGGTCGGAAGGGTAATGAGAAAGCTAAGGATAGACGAAGTCCCGCAAATTTATAACGTATTAAAGGGGGACCTGAGTTTCATCGGCCCCAGGCCGGAAAGGCCCGAATTCGTGGAAATGCTCGAGAAGAAAATACCTTATTACGGCCTAAGGCACAGCGTAAAGCCGGGCATCACCGGCTGGGCCCAGGTGAACTACCCATATGGTGCGTCCGAGGAGGATGCACTGGAGAAATTGAAGTACGACCTCTATTACATCAAGAACCTGTCCGCTTTCCTGGACTTCCACATACTCTTGAGGACGCTGAGGGTGGTCCTGTTCCGGAAAGGGGCCCGGTAAAAACTGGCAATGTAAGGACAGGAGAGGAGATGGAAGGGAAAGAACAATACGCTGAAATAAGCATGCTGGATTATTTAAAGGTGATCTGGAAGCACAGGAAGCTGATCGCCATTATCACCCTTTGCGGAGCGGTGGCAACGGCCGTGGTCTCGCTATTCATGGCGCCCGTCTATGAGTCGAAGGCCGTGCTCATCCCCGCCGGGGTGCTGTCGAAAGACCAGGGCGCGTCTACGGCCCTTCTTGCCATGCAGTTCGGCATTGCCCCGCCTACCACGCCTGCCTCGGTGGAGATCGTCAACCTCATGAAGAGCAATATCCTGCGCACGAAGCTCATCCAAAAGTACAACCTTCTTCCGTTTTTCTTCACGAGGAAAGAGATGCGGGGCAAGACGACTAACGAGCTCGAATGGAAGGGTCTCCGCTACCTGCAAAAGCATATGGTCGTTACCTTCACCCAGAAGGACAACCTGATAACGCTTGCCTTTCAGTACGGCGATCCCAATAAAACAGCCGAGATAGTCGGCTATATGCTGAGCGAGCTGAACGACCATATGAGCGGCGAAGCCAAGCGCGTAGCCGATATGAACAAGCATTATCTGGAAGCCCAGCTCGATAAAACGGCGGACCCGTTTATCAAGGCCAAGCTTTACGCTCTCATCGCCCAGCAGATAGAAACATCGGTGATGGCAGAGGTGAAAGAAAATTTCTCGTTCAAGGTGCTCGACCCGCCCCGAGTGCCCGATAAGAAGATCAAGCCAAAGCGGATCTCGATGATACTGATTGCCTTTCTTCTCTCTTTGATCGCCGGCGTCTTCGCTGCCTTTGTCTTCGATTACGTCCGAACGATTAGAGAACGGTCAAATATGAAGGATGAACGGGGAGGTACGTTACGTGAAGCAACATCTGACAATTAGAAATCTCGCAATAGCGGCTATTTTCCTGACTGCGGCCGCAGGTTACGGATATGGACAAGCGCCGGGAGGTGCAGGCGGTTTTGCCCTTGCACCGCAGGGGCCGCCGATGACGGCGCCCGGAACAACGGTTGTCGGGCCGCAGGCGGCGGGCCCCTTCGCGCCGCAGGTCCTGACATTTCCCGGAGCGCAAGGAAGCCAGGCGTTGCAGCAGATGACGCCCGCCCAGAGGAGCGCAGCCGAGGCTGAGCTTGCAAGAACGGGCGGCCAGTTGACGCCCCAGGCGATAGATGCCTTAAGGGCCCGCCCGGACTTTAAAAACCTGAGCCCCGATGAGATTGTGAAAGGGAAGGAGCTGCTCGACAAAAAAGAAAACGAACCGGAAAAGAAAGAGGCGCTGGAAAAAGAAAAGACAGTCATCGGACAACAGCGGAAGATATCCTCCCTCTTCGACCGATACAGGATGCGGGGCAAATACCAGGAAATCTCTACAGACCTGCGGCCCTTCGGCTACGATTTCTTTGCCGGTGCGGGCGTATCGATCGCAACCGACAGGAAGGACGTACCGGTACCTTCTAAATATGTCGTAGGCCCTGGCGACGAAGTGAAGATTCTCATGTGGGGCAGGGTAAACGGCCAGTATAATCTCACAATCGACCGTAACGGCAACATCACGCTTCCCCAGGTCGGTCCCCTTCACATAGCAGGCTTGAGCTTCGAGCAGATGGCGTCCTATCTCATCAAGCAGTCGGAACAGATCGTCGGCGCCAATATCGACATCACCATGGGCGCGCTCAAGACCATCCCCATTTTCGTGCTTGGGGACGTTGCAAGGCCCGGGGCTTACACGATCGGCTCTTTCGCCACCATCACGGACGCCCTGATCATAGCCGGCGGACCATCAAACATAGGCTCGATGCGTAAAGTGCAGCTTCGCAGGAAGGATAAACTCATCACGACCTTCGACCTGTACGACCTGCTCATTAGGGGCGATAAATCGAAAGACATTATGCTGGAAGCGGGCGACGTAATCTTCGCCCCCGTGGTGGAATGCGTTGTCGGGGTGGCCGGAAACGTGAGAAGGCCGGCCATTTACGAGCTGAAAGATAAGAAGGACCTCCACAATCTTTTTGACCTTGCCGGCGGTATCATACCTACCGCCTACACGCAGCAGATCCAGGTGGAGAGGGTCGTGAAGAACGAGAGGGAGATCGTCGTTGACATCGACGATATGAACCTTACGAAGTCGCGCTCCACTCAGCTTCAGGACGGCGATCTGGTCAAGGTCTTCAACATCGTGGAGAAAGACGTCAATGCCGTGATCATCAACGGGAACGTCAAAAGACCCGGCAAGTATGAGTACAGGCAGGGCATGAGGCTGAAGGACCTTTTGAAGTCGCCCGCCGACCTCCTGCCCGATACACATCTCGAGTACGGCCTTATCAAGAGGATGGCGCCGCCGGAGCTTAAGACCGAGCTTATCCCCTTCAGTCCGAAAAAGCTGCTCATCGACAATGACGGGCCGAGCAACATCGCGCTGATGCCGCTCGACCAGGTCTTTGTCTTCTCGAAGTGGTTCTTCAGGGACAGGCCCTTTGTCCGGGTTGAAGGAGAAGTAAGGAAGGCCGTGAGAAGGACCTTTCTCGATTTTACTGACGCCGATCAGGAATACAAGCGGGCCTTCACGGGTGATTTCCCCAGCAGGATAAGGGGAGAAGCGCAGCCCGGAAGCGCGGGCGGCGAGGATGCAGGCTGGGTGCGGGACGTCAGGACTGAAGAGTCGGAGAGGGCAAGACCCGATTACGCGGAGAAGGGAGAGCCGCTCCCGGATAGGATAAAGGCCGACCTTGCGCAGAAGGGAGAGCTTCAGCCGGCAAGGACGCGGCCCGAATCCTCGCAAAAGGGGGAGCCGCCGGTGGAAGCAGCCAGACCCGGGATCAGGATCGACCTTACGGAAAAGATGACGATCAGGGACGCCGTTACCGCTGCGGGCGGGCTTACGCGGGACGCATACCTGGCGGAGGCCGAGCTTTACCGGACCGACTGGTCGACGAAGCAGGTCACGCTCCTCAGGTTTAACGTAACGAAGGCGCTGGAAGGCGAGCCTGGGTCGAACCTGACACTCAAAGACCTCGACAGGATCGTTATCCACTCGCAGGCAGGGTATGCATACAAGAAGACGGTTTCCGTCGACGGAGCCATATTGAAGCCCGGCGTTTACCCTTACGCGGAAAAGATGACGGTTAAAGACCTCATATTTGCTTCGGGCAACGTGCTCGAATCTGCTTACCTCGCCGGCGCGGAAGTCTCTTCCCAGATCATCGTAGACGATAAACTTGTGAAGATCGAGCACAGGACGATCAACCTCAGAAAGGCACTGGAAGGGTCGCCCGAGGACAATATATTCCTTAGACCGTATGACAGGCTTTCGGTCAAGGCACTGTCGAACTGGGGCAAGGAAAGATTTGCCACGGTCACGGGTGAGGTCAGGTTCCCCGGCGCTTACGTACTCAGGGACGGCGAGAAGCTCTCCGACCTAATCGAGCGGGCGGGCGGTTATAAAGAGACCGCTTATCTGCGCGGGTCAGTCTTTGTAAGGCAGAGCGTGAAGGAACTCCAGCAGAAGAACATGGAGGAGATGATCACGAGGATGGAGAGGGAGCTTTTGGCTGAAAGCTCGACGATAAACACCAGTTCGCCGGAAACCGTTCAAACGAAACAAATAGAACTCCAGCAGAAACAAGCCTTCATAGAATCCCTCAGGAGGCTGAAGGCGACCGGCAGGATGACCGTGAGGGTTGCCAACCTGCGGCTGCTGCGAGGAAGCGATTTTGATATCCCCCTGGAGAACGGCGACAGCCTTTTCATACCCATAGACAACAAGGTTGTAAACGTTATGGGCGCCGTAATGGCCAATGCCAGTCTTATCTACGCAGACAGGATTGCCCCCAAGGACTACATAAAGATGGCCGGCGGCTATTCACGCTATGCCGACTTGAAGCACACATACGTGCTCAAGGTCGACGGAAGCGCAACGAAACTATCCAGCGGTATGATTAACTGGAATGACTCCAGGGACAGGTGGGAGATGGCGGGCTTCGGCACGGACGAAAGACCTGTTGAATCGGGCGATACCATAGTGGTGCCGGAGAAGCTAGAGCGCATAGCGTGGCTTCGCGAGATAAAGGACATCACGCAGATCCTTGCCCAGCTCGCAACCGCCACCGGGATTGTGTACCTGATCACAAAGTAGGAGGAAGATAAGAAAACTGTTCCCCGGCAATGATGATTAGAGAATAGAATTTGTTGTGTAATCCACGCCGCGGTCAACTCTGCCCGGCCGTACCGTTTTCCTTCCGTCTTATCCGCAATTTCCCGTTTCGTCTTGCAGCCCTCTCGCTCTTTCTGCTGTTCATCCATTACTCATCGTTCGTAACGGTCGCCTTCGGCGGCGACGACCCCTTCATCGGCCCTTCGAACTGGGGGGCGACGGGACTCATGGAAATCCCGACGGCGAGGGTATTGAATGAAAACACCTTCCGCGTGGGGGCCGGCCAAGTTTATCCCTATCGATATTATTACGGGGCGATGAGCATCTTAAAGGGACTGGAAGTCGACGGAAAGATAACGGAGGTTATAGGGGTCAAGGCGTTGTCCTCAAACTACGGAGACGAGAAAGACAAGTCAATCGATCTCAAATACCAATTCCTGCCCGAAGGAAAGTTATTCCCGGCCGTTGCCCTGGGCATAAGGGACCCGACAGGAAACCGCCTTTATACGGGCCAGTATATAGTCGCAAGCAAACAGATTTATCCCTTCGATTTCACCCTTGGCTTCGGAGACGGCCGCTTCGGGAAACAGCCGCTTATAGTGAACTCCACTAACGGGTTAGGGGCGGAGATATTCAACCATCCGAAACAATGGGCAACGCAATCGCAGCCTTTCTGGGGCATCCAGTTCTCCCCGTCGGAGAAGTATTCCCTGATGATGGAGTATAACCCGACCAGATACAACCGTCAGACGCCCGACCCAGCGCAGCCGAAATATTTTATGCGGCCGGCCCCCCTCCAGTACGATTTCGGCGTTCGCTGGCGGCCGTTCTCCTGGACCGAGATTGATCTGAGCTACCAGCGGGGAAACGAGATAGGACTCAACGTCTCATTCGCGTTCGACATCGGGCAGCCCCTCATCCCCATTTACAACAAGCCATATAAGGAAAAGCCTCAACCCATAGCCCTTAATCCGGAGGACAGGATGGCCCTCGCCCTGAAGACGCAGGGCTTCAGCGACATCGGCATCGACCTGACCGGCGAAACGCTGACGATAAGGGCCCAAAACGACAAGTATTTCTACTCCATGACGGCAGTGGGGATGATCATGAAGACCATCACGCCCATGCTGCCCGCTTCCACCGGCAAAGTACGCATAGTCCTTACCAGGATCGGCATACCCGTGTTCGAGCTGACAACCTCGCGGGAAGATATCATAGACCTTTATGCAAACCGCCTTACTAAGGGAGAATTCTTCTACCTGTCGAAAATAAACACCGACCTCAAAGAGGCGCCGGACATACCGACAAAGGACAAGAAATTTTTCATCCCCGGATGGAAGCCGTCATTCGAGACCCTCCTTAACGACCCGTCGGGGTACTTCAAATACAGGCTGGGCCTCGAGGGCTGGGTGGCTTGTAACCCATGGCAGGGCGCTTCTCTGGTCGGCGCGCTATCCACCTACCCTATAAACAATATCTCGACGTCGAACATACCTCCCGCCGAAGCGGTGAGAAGCGATATTTTCGCGTACAAGAAAGAAAACGTTAACCTGGCCAGATTGATGTACGACCAGGTCTACAAGCCGACGGAGAGTATATATACGCGGTTCGCCGCGGGCCTTCTGGAGGTAGAGTACGCGGGCCTTGACGCGGAGTTGGCAACACCACTGGCCGATGGAAGGTTCCTCGTGGGTTTGCAGGCTTCCATTGTCAAGAAGAGGGACCCCGGCAACTTCTTCGACATGAAGAAATACGCCGTGAAAGATTATTATGACGTGGAATTCCTCAACACACGCCTTAATATACCTGAACAGAACATGGCGATAGATTTGAAAACGGGCAGGTTCCTCGGCGGCGATTTCGGGACGCGCATCACGGTGATGAAGTTCGTAAAGGGAGTAACGTTGTATGCCTGGTACGGCGTCACGAATACATCGGTCTTCCATGACCCGAGCAACGTGGGCTACCGTGACAAAGGCATCGGCATCTCCATCCCTATCCGGCTCTTCGACGGGACCGATTCAAGAACTTCTTACGATTACGCGGTTACGCCGTGGACCAGGGATGTGGCGCAAGACCTGGACCGTTACCAGAACCTCTTCGATGTCATAAGCCGGGATTCGAAGGTCTTTCTGGATCGGGAGAAAGGGATGGTAGACTGGTGATGACAGAAAGATTTTCCAACATTTTCAGACATGAGAAGGTCCGCGGAAGAAAAGCTGCCCTGTTCTGCGCTATTTTCGCCTGCCTGCTTTTCCTATGGCCCCTTCCCTCCCCGGCTTCCGCCAGTGAGACCGACCGCGTCCTCGAGTCCGCCGAATCGGCGTTTAAGGCAATGAAGCAGCGAGACTATCCGGCAATATGGACGAACCTTAGCGAGAAATCGAGGAGGACCATAGCCGGGGATGTTCACAAGGCCATGAGGAACGAGGACCGGGCGAGATACTCCCTGGAGGTGATAAAACAAGACTTCGACACGGGCGGTCCCGTCTCAAAAGAGTACTGGGAAGCTTTCCTTCAGAATTTCAATCCCGATGACGTGCTGGAGCAAAGCACATGGGAGATAGACTACGTAAAGAAAGAGACGGCTGAGATATCTATTTTGTATAAGAAGTCCGAAAGCCCGGCCAGATTAAGGATGTACAAAGAGGACGGACGATGGAAGACCGGACTGGTTGAGACTTTTTGGGGCAGGTAATAGACTCAAGGAACAAAGCGGCCGCGGTCGATGGATCGACAGGCACAGGCGTTGCGCGCCGCTTTATCGCGCCCGCCGATGATAAGGTTAGGGGGAGACAGGCAATAACAGTCATTTATTGACCTACTCGCCCTTCGTCGCTTTCGACAATTCCGTCCGTGGCCGCCAAACGGCTGTCCCAGACGGAATTCTTTTTTAGGAGGTGCAGCATGACAGTGTCGGTTCTGGATGGTAAGAAGATTTTGATCGTAGATGTCGAGCCTGATGTGCTGACACGGGCGGCGACCCCCTTTCCGGGGGGGCGCTCACCGCGAACGGAGCGGCAACCCTTAACGGCACGCTCGCCGTGCGTTCGGCCGATTTCGACGGTTCAACTACAGCCTGCTTTCTCCAATAGATCAAGGACAAGACCTTTCGCAGCTTGCGTCTTGTAGGGGGCAGACGGTCTGTCCAGGATGCTTCTCACCACGGCCGCCGACGCGGCTTCGGCTATAGCCAGCCATTGATCGCGGACCGGTCCCTCTGCCTCAATAAGGCGTTCCGCCTCCGGGACCCGGAGAGGCGCCGCTGCAACGGCACCGAGTACGAGCCTGGCCTCGGTCCGGCCCTCGCGGTTTAGTGTGACGACAAGGGCGGCGCTGATGCGGGCAATGGCGAGTGCGTTCCGCCTGCCCAGCTTTGCAAATGCCGCCATTAATATCTTGTCCTTCTTCGGTACGCATATTTCGGTTACAATCTCGCCGGAACCAAGGGAAGCGGGCCGGTTTTCGAGGAACCCGGCAACAGACAGCTCTCTCCGCCCCCTCGCGCTTTCCAATACCAGGATGGCGTCGTGGGCGACGAGGGCAGGCAATGAGTCACCCGCGGCGGACGCCGTTACGATGTTCCCGCCGATGGTGGCCGTCGACCTTATCTGCGGGGAACCGACCTCGGAGGCCGCCTGAGCCAGGGCGGGAGCATAACGCAGGACCGCATCGGCGTCCTCAAACTCCGCAAAGGGGAGGGCGGCGCCGAGCCGCAGACGGCTGCCGTTAGCGTCAAACACGTGTAGCTCGGCAATCCTCGATATATCGATGATTGCAGCAGGGTTTTTCTGCCCCCTCTTCATCTCGACGACGAGGTCAGTGCCACCGGCCAGAAGTGCCCCGCGGTCCGCCCATCGGGCGGCCAGCTCCATGGCGGCCTCAAGCGTTTCGGGCCGGTAATATTCGAGGTCTCCGTACATCGACACCCTTAACCCCTTATCTTTTTAGCCAAAATACTTCTTTACGTCCACGGCCTTCACGAACTCCTCAGGCGGCTGAGCTTTGACGGAGTAAGGCCTGTCCAGGGGTCGCGTCGCGTCGATGATCATACCTGCGCCGCGTATCTCGTGCTCCAGGGACGGGTCGAGCACCTGCCCCTGCATCCCCTTCAATATGTTGACGTCTCTATCGGCCTGCACCCGGGTCGCCACGGCCCAGCCGACCTGCCTAAGGTTACCGGGGTCGATGTCGTCATCAACCACGGTAATGTGCTTCAGAAAATTGCTCTGGGCAAAGGCATTCATAGCGGCCCTTACGGGTTCTCCTTCGGATTTTTTCTGCATGGCGATCACCATGCTCAAGGGGCTGCCCGCGTCGACCCAGCTTATGTCCTTGATATTAGGCATCGTGGTCTTCAGGTTGGCGAAGATATCCGCCTGGATGGAAAAGTGGGCGTTCAGGTTGTCCATGTGGGCTCCGAACACGCCTATCATGATGCCGTCTCTGCGCGCGGTGATCGCCTTTACCTCAAGGAGCCATGAAAGTCGCTGCGGGCCCTCGTATCCCGTGAACTCCCCGAAGGGTCCCTCGATGGTCCGCTTGTCCGCCACAATCTCGCCCTCCAGGACTATCTCCGCATCCGCCGGCAGGAGCAGCTCGTCTCCCAACGTCTCCGACCCGACAACGCGCACTCCTTCACCCATGACGCCACCGGCTGTGCGGTACTCGTCCTGGTCCATCTTGGTCAGGCCGGCGCCGACGAGGTAGAAGGCAGGGTGGTAGCCCAGCACAAGTGCAACGGGCAGGGACCTGCCGAGCTGTTCTGCCTCCATGAAATAGCTCCAGAGATGTCGCGGCGACATCCATATGCCAATGTGCGTCTCGTCGATTACCATGCACCGATTCCACGATACGTTGTACCTGCCGGTGCTTGGATGGCGCGATATGATGATCGGAGAGAGATAGGGACCCCCGTCCATCTCGTTGACGCGGGGGACCGGCAGGCGACGTAAATCTACCTGGTTTCCCGTCAGGACGACCTCTTTAACAGGCGCCCCGGCGTTCGGGACTCTTACCGTATCGATAGGAGACGCCTGCCCCATGTTATACTGCTCCATGACGCGGCGGCGCGGAGCTTCGCTTTTCATGCCGAGGGCCACGGCGACCTTGGGAACCGTGGCGAAAGCGTTCATGACAAGCCCGAAGGGCGACTGGCCGCCCGCGAGGTCTATGGTATTCTGGAAATAGACGGTCGGGAACTTGTTCTCCCGCTCGTAATGCTCTAGCAACGCCGAACAGTCGAACTTCGACGGGTCCACCTTTTCCTTCGTCCGAAGGAACTCGCCCGGCAAATGTTGCTCCATATCCGCAATCCATGTGCGAAGGTCATTGCTCATGTCCCACCTCAGCTCTTTTTCTTCGGTATATAGAGGATCTCAGGTATCGTCTTTTCGTTGAGCGGTTTTTTGATCCTTGTCAGAGCCGACGCCGCCGTGCCGCCCATCTGCTCCGCGTAGACGTCGTACCCGAAATACGCGTCGCATCCCGGACAATGGAGCGGCATCTTATTCTCGAAAAGGATCGTTTCCGCGTAGAAGCGTTTTTCGCAATAGGGGCACTTGATAAACAGGACTTTCATGGTTTACCTACCTCCTCCGTATGTGCTGAGAGCCTGGCTACTTCTTCTAGGCTGAGCGGAAGGGCCGAGCAATCGCAATCCAGGGCCCTGGAGACCGCGTTTGCCACCGCAGCGGCGGTGGGCACGAGGGCCGGCTCACCTATGCCCTTCGCCCCGAATGGGCCTTCCTTATCGGGGACTTCCATCATGACGATCTTCATTTCCGGTATGTCCATGCTCGTAGGCACTATGTACGTATCAAAATTGGGATTGGTTACCTTTCCGTGAAAGAGCCTGATTTCTTCGGACAGGGCGTAACCCATGCCCATACCGACCGCACCCTCTATCTGAGCCGTGAGAAGGGTCGGGTTGACGACCGTCCCGGCATCAAAGACGGCAACGATCTTATCGACGCTTACCTTGCCCGTATACGTGTTTACCCGCGCCCTGGCGCACTGGATTCCGTAACTGTAAAATGCGTACGGACTCCCTTGGCCGTCCTCGTCCTGGTTGACCACGGGCGGGTCGTAGAAACCGCTCGCCTCCAGTAGCGCGTCTGCCTTCGTGAAGAGGTCGGACAAGGGGATGGACAGGTCTTCTCCCTTTACCTCAGGTCCTTCCGGACCGTAGACAAGCTCCAACAACCCCTTCGCGCGGTAAAGGAGTCGCGCCTTCTCAAGAACCACGCGTTTCAGCTCGGAAGCAGCGAGTTGCACAGACTTGCCCACTATGGCCGTGAGGCGCGTCCCGGACGTAGTGCCCGAATCGGGAGTACAGCGGGTGTCTGCGGTGACGACCCGGATCGAACTTACAGGAAAATCGAGGGTCGCGGCTGCTATCTGCGCGAGGACTGTGTTCGACCCCTGGCCGATATCGGGCGACCCGACGAATACTTCCACGATGCCCTTCTCGCTCACCCGTGCCCAAGCGACGCCGGGGTTGGGAAGACCGGTCCTTCCGTTGCCGTAGTAAAAAGCGGCCATGCCCCAGGCCTGCCGCTCGTGGTGCTTCAGCGGCCCGCCGAGACCCTCCTCAAGCACAAGCTCGCGGGCCTTCTCCAGGACAGGCCGCATGGTGACGCCTTCCAATTTCTGTCCCGTCGCAGAGAGATCCCGGTCGACGAGCGCATTCTTAAGTCGCAGCTCGAAGGGGTCCATGCCCAGGGCGTTGGCCAGCTTGTCCATTTGCCGCTCGCATGCGAATGCCACCTGTGGCTGCCCAAAGCCGCGCATGGCCCCTGCAACGGGATTGTTTGTATGGACACCCCGGACCTCAAGCGTAACGTTCGGGACACGGTACGGCCCGGCCCCGAAGATCGACATGCGGGGAAGGACAACGCTCGTATAATCGATGTAGGCCCCGGCGTCGGCGACAAGGTCCATCCTGACTGCGGTCAAAGTGCCGTCTTTCTTTGCGGCGTGGGTATGGCGGATAACACAGGCGTGCCGCTTGGACGTGGCCTGGAAACTCTCCTCGCGGCTGTGTTTCATCACGACCGGTCTCCCTGCCCGCGATGCCACGAGGGCCGCCATGGCGACTTGGGCAAGGTCCGATTTTCCGCCAAAGCTGCCGCCGATGGCTGGCGCAGCCACGTTGATCCTTTCAAGGGGCCAGCCCAGGACCCTTGCGATTTCCGCACGGTCGAGGTGGACGCTCTTCGTCGTGCTCCAGACCAGGAGTCCCCCGTTATCCGGTTCAACCAGGACGGCCTCCGGCTCTATGTAGGCATGTTCGACGGGTGCACAGCGGTATTCGCCGTAGTATAACCAATGTCGGCCTCGGCCAGGCCCTTCTCCAGGTTGCCTCGCACGACCTTCTTGTAGACGCACAGGTTGCCTTTGTCGCCTATCACCGGCGCGCCCGGCTCCAAGGCACGCTCCGGCGTTTCCACCATTTCCAGCTCTTCGTACACTACAGTGACGGCTCTTACCGCTTTTTCTGCGGCCTCCTCGGATGCGGCCGCCACGACGGCCACCGCCTCTCCCAGGAAGCGCACCTTTCCATCGGCGAGGACGCGCTGGTCCTTGGCCCCAGTCATCCCGACACGGTTCTGGCCGGGTATATCCGCAGCGGTCAGGACAAGCTCGACTCCGGGGATAGACAGGGCCGCCCCGGTCTCTATGCTCTTTACAAGGGCGTGGGCGCAGGGGCTCCTGACGGCCTTTGCATAGAGCTGCCCACGGCTGTGCAGGTCGCCAGCAAACCGGGCTTCGCCCGTCACCTTACTCCTGGCGTCAGGTTTAGGGGTGTTCTGGCCTATCGCCGTCCAGCCCATCCTACCGCCCTGTCCTCTCACGGTCTGCCGCGTTTTCCACGGCCCGTATAATCTTCTCGTAACCTGTGCACCGGCAGAGATTACCGGAGATCGCTCTGCGTATCTCGGCCCGAGTCGGCGAGGGGTTCTTTTCGAGGAGCGCCTTCGCCGACATGAGCATACCGGGTGTGCAGAACCCGCACTGCACAGCGCCCTCCTCTATGAACGCCTGCTGGAGGCGGTCGAGTTCCTTTCCGGCCAGTCCCTCGATTGTTCTGACCTCGCGGCCGTCCACCGATGCGGCGAGAACGAGGCAGGCGTTTACCGGCCGCCCGTCAAGGAGGACCGTACACGCGCCGCATTCACCGATGCCACAGCCTACTTTTGTCCCCGTCAGGCGGAGCCGGTTTCTCAGGAGATCGGCCAGGACTTCGCCCGCCTCCGCGACCGTGCTGCAAGTCTTTCCGTTCAGGACAAAAGTTATCTTACTTTTCATCCTCGACTATCCATCGCTTTACTCCCTAAGACTGCCGGGCCGTGTTATTCCAGGACCTTGCCGCGCGTCTCAGGCAGGAAATGGAGCACGAACATGCCTCCCACGACGGAACACCCGACCACGATGAACGCGTTCGTAGTTCCCACGGAGGGCCAGAGGAGACTGCCGAAGACCAGCGATACGAGAAGGGCCAGGGTCAGGCGGGCGATCATCGAAGCGCAGCCGAATCCCGTCCCCCGCAGGTCCGTCGGGTAAGACTCCGAGATAAACGTATACAGCGTCGCGATGACCGGCTCTGCCGTAAGGCCGTAAAGCATGATGGTTATCCGGGCATACCAGTCCAGGTTGAGCACTGTCGTGAAAATCACTATGAATACGGCGGCCGAGATGGAGCTGACCATGAGAAATTTCTTACGGCCCATCGACATCGATAAGAAAACTGGAAATTATTATCCCTATGAAGCCCATGAAGGAGAGAATGCCGGCCGTCAGGAATGCCTTTTGATGCGTGTATCCTTCCTTTACGAGCACCGTGGGCAGCCACATCGTCACTCCGAAACGATGCAGGAAGATCACGATCACCACTATCCACAAGCCTATCGTCATCTTCCAGTTGTACCTCAACACCTTGGCGAAGCGGGAGACAATGCTGTCTTTGACGACTGCCTCACTCGCCGAAGTCTGCAGCGTCCATTCCTCTACCTGTGCCCCCGTCCGCCTGATGAGCCACCTTATTACCGCGTCTGCCTCTTTGAGACGGCCCTTCCGGATAAGGAAAGAAGGCGACTCCGGAAGGTAGAATATTACCCAGATCATCAGGAACGCCGGCACTATCATGAGCAGGAAGAGAAGGCGCCAGTTGTTGTAAGGCACGAGAAGGGTGGCCACGATCGCGTTCACCGTAGCGCCGATTCCCCAGAAAACATCGAGCAGGTTAAGGGCCTTTCCCCGGACCCGCACGGGCATGAACTCCGCTACCATCGGATAGATCACGGGTACGGTGGCGCCGAGCCCGAGACCCACGATCAACCTCAGTATCAACAAACAATCGAACGATGGAGACAACGCGGAGACGAGGGAGAATAGGGAATACGTCAGAACGCAGCAAATGAACACGCGCTTGCGGCCGATGGCGTCCGCCAGGGAGCCTCCCACGACCGCACCGGCGGCCATGCCTATGAAAGTGACCGTGCCGAAGAGACCTAGCTGGAGATTGCTCAAATGCCAGTATGGCTTGATCAGCGGCATTACAAATCCCACCAGCATAACATCCCAGGCATCGAACATAAATGCCAGACCGGCAATGAAAAAGATCATTCCCTGAGTACGGACACGAAACGGTAAAGCTTGAATTGTCTCATCCGCGTTTCTCAAGCTCTCTCCCTTCAATCGATATGTGCGGACCGTGCCGGGCGTCTTCATTCCTTCGTTGATCCGGCTGCAGGCTGGATAACCTGCCAAGTTCCAAAGTAATGCGCCCTCCTTCGTAGACGATTCCATTGCATCCGGCAGTTCCGTCTATCATATCTCGCAAGGAGGAAGCAGTTTCTATGTTTAGTTCATGCTGTCCGGCAAGTCAAGTACTTTTTCGAGTTTTTCCTTGCTGGCAACAGCGTCGTGAGGTATCATCAGTAGAACGAATCCTGTCGGATTGACCCGGGCGGTTAACAGATGTGAGCCATGGGGTCGCTTTCGGGATTATGTACAATCCGGTCAACCGGCCGTGCGGAGCTTGAGCATGAGAAAAGACGAGGTGCGCATGATTGTCAACGGCGCGCCTGTGACCGCAATCGTTCAACCAAAAATGACCCTGTTGAGATTTCTCAGGGACCACCTAAGGCTGACCGGCACCAAATGTGGGTGCGGTGCCGGGGAGTGCGGCACCTGCGTTGTGATAGTGAACGGTGAGGCGAAAAAGTCATGCCTCCAGCAGATGAACAGGCTCGAAGGCGCCACCATACAAACTATAGAGGGGCTCTCGGTCGATAGCTTGCATCCCCTCCAGCGGGCTTTTATCGACAAGGGTGCTATTCAATGTGGTTTTTGCACCCCTGGCATGATCATGACTGCCAAAGCGCTTCTGGATCGAGATCCTGTACCGACCAGGGACAACATCATAGAAGCTCTGACCGGCAACTACTGTCGTTGTACCGGCTATTTCGCGATAATCGAGGCCATCGAAGAAGCGTCAAGGGTCCTCTCGGGCCACGTCTCCCATAATGACCGATCGCCTGTGGGCGCAGGAACCGATATCATCGGCAAAGCCGTGCAGGACAGCTCGGACCTCCAGAAAGCCAAGGGGCGGCTGGTTTTCAGCGATGATCTCTATTTCGATGAAATGTGTCACGGCGCTCTTCTCTTCGGCGGCGTGCCGCACGCCTTGCTGAAAAGGGTAAACACTAGTCGGGCCGGACTGATGCCGGGTGTGATCCGGGTGTTGACCGCCGCCGACGTTCCGGGGATAAATAGGTTCGGCATCATCCAAGCCGATCAGCCGGTTTTTGCCGAAGATAAGATCCGTTTTGTTGGCGATCCCATTGCGCTAGTTATTGCCGAAACGGAAGAGATCGCTCGCGAGGCCGTCCGATCAATCACGGTAGACCTTTCAGAGCTTCCCGTTATAGCTTCTCCTGAAGAGGCAATGAAACGGACGGACTTGCCTCCCGTCCATGATAAGGGAAACATCCTGAAGAAAGTCATCCACGAAAAGGGAAATGCCGCGAATGCCTTCGCCGAAGCCACGCTGATTGTCGAAGAGGATTACGAAACGCCTTTCGTCGAGCATGGTTATCTCGAGCCGGAGTCCGGCGTGGCCAGGGTAACAGAGGACGGCGGAGTAGATATATGGTGTTCCACCCAGGGCCCCTTTCTCATGAGAGGGCAGATAGCCCGGTGCTTGAACCTTCCGGAGGATAAGGTAAGAGTGCGGGGGCTTCCGGTCGGAGGCGCCTTTGGAGGAAAGCTCGATATAACCATTCAGATTCTGCTCGGCCTGGGAGCCCTTCTGACAAAGAGACCTTTCAAGATGACGTTGAATCGACGTGAATCCTTCAGAATAAGCACTAAGAAGCACCCTTTCAAGATGCACTATAAGACAGGGGTTTCGGCTGAAGGTAAGTTCCTTGCTTTGGAGGCGAGACTGGTAAGCGACGCAGGTGCCTATGAAGGTTGGAGCACCGATGTTCTTGAGCAGGCTATCGTTTTTGCAGGCGGTCCTTATATCTGGCCGAACGTGCGTGTCGAAGGCATTACCGCTTACACCAATAACGTTCTCGGGGGGGCTTTTCGGGGGTTCGGGATGAACCAGGTCCACTTCGCGATAGAAAGCCAGATAGACATAATGGCCGGACGACTCGGTATGGAACCGTTAAAGCTGAGACAGGTCAATGCCCTGGAGGAAGGAAAGGAGAATTTTTGCGGGGAGATAGTCCAATCCTGCGTCGCCATCAAGGAAACATTCCTGGAGGCCGAAAAGAGGATCAAGTCGCTCCGATCCATGCGTATGCCCTCCGATGAAAGAAAAAGGATCGGTGTGGGCATTGCAGGCGCTTACAAGAACATAGGCGGAGGGAGAGGTTTCGTAAATTCCGGGGGAGCGGCCCTGAAGCTTTTGGAGTCGGGCGGTGTAGAATTAAGAGCTTCCGTCTGCGACATGGGACAGGGGGCGGCATCCGTGCTGGCCCAGATTGCGGCGGCCGTTACGGGCATATCGATCGATGCCTTCGCGGTAGTCGTAGCCGATTCCGATTTGGTGCCCCTCGGTGCCATGGCAATCGGACAGCGCCAGACAATGATTTCGGGAAACGCCACGCTGGGCGCCGCAAAGGATTTCAGGCAGCGTATCCTTGAGTCTGCTTCCCGGCAAGTCGGGCTCCCCTTGAAGGATCTGGATATCATCGGGGACCGGGTAGTCAGAAAGAGCGGGGAACCGGCCATATCGCTCGATCAACTGGCCCGCCTCGCCGGAGCCTCAGCCATTGAAGCGAGCTGCGAATGGACTGCACCGCAAACCTATCCCCTCAGGAATGATCCGAACCCTACGTTCCCTATAGTTAAAGACGGAAAGATAATTACCGACTATGATCCGGAGGATTACAGAAACTACTTCGCCTATAATTATGCCTGTCAGATAGCCGTCGTCGAGGTGGACGTCGTCACGGGGGCGGTCGAAGTAAAGAAGGTTTTCGCCTTCCATGATGTGGGCAGGGTCCTCAACCCGCTCAAGGTCAAGGGGCAACTCGAGGGGAGCATAATCATGGGTATCGGTTATGCCCTGTCCGAAGAGTTCGTCGTGGAACAGGGAATACCCAGGACTAAAACGCTCAGGGACTGTGGCATTCCTGACATTCGAGTCAGGCCCGAGATCGAGATCGTTCTCGTGGAAAAGCCGGAACCCATCGGTCCTTTTGAGGCTAAGGGCATTTCGGAGATCGCCCTTGTTCCGACCGTCCCTGCAGTTGTTAACGCCATTTCTGATGCAATAGGAGTAAGAATTAGGTCTTTACCTGTCAGACCTGAAAAGGTACTAGCCGCCCTGGCGAGACTAACAGTAAGTGGCGGTTCTTAAAGCAGAGGCGAGGAGGGGGATGATGAGAAGGTTGTTTCTGGTTCTGGCAATAGCAGTTCTGCTGATCTCGGGCATAAGCGGGAGCGGCAACATTTACGCCCAAACGAAGAAGAAACCCATAAAGCTGGGTATGGTGGCGGACAAGACGGGAGCGAATGCAGCCTACGGATACTCCCATGAAAAAGTGGTCAGGGCGGCAGTGGCAAAAGTAAATAAAGAAGGCGGCATCATGGGCCGGCAGGTAGAGCTCTACGTAGAGGACACGGAAAGCAAGCCACCCGTGGGAGCGCTGAAATTCAGAAAACTGGCTGAGACGTACGATGTCGATTTTGTCATCGATTCGAATAACTCGGGTGTGGCCGTTGCATGCGCCCCTATAGCAAAAGAGCTGAGGGTGCCTTATTTCCCTTCCGCCTCAGCCACGGAGTTGTCGGGAGAGAAAGGGAACAGATATCTGTTCCCTGCGTGTACATCCGTACGGGAAGAGGCGAAGGGGGTAGCCAAGTGGGCGGTACGCAACCTTGGAAAGAAATGGGTCACGGTAGTAGTCAATTTTGCCTGGGGATGGTCCAATGAGCAGGACTTCAAGAGATTCATCTCGGAGAACGGCGGAACGGTTCTGGAAACGATCCGGGTACCTGTGGGGGCAAATGACTGGCTGCGCTATCTCTCCGGCAAGATTCCCAAGGGCGCCGAAGCTGTCTATTTTGCCTGCTTCGGCTCTGATTTCCTCTCTTTCATAAGAGACCTGCATGCCGTCCGTCCCGACATCAAGAAACTTGGCTCCGTCTACTGTTTCTCGGCCCAGGATATAAAGGAGATCGGGACCCCGGTCGAAGGGGCATACTGCCTCACGTCATATCCGACAAGACTGGAAGGGCTGAATACTAAGGCGAATAAGGCGTATCGCGAGCTCATAGGGGTAGACCCGGAAGGTAAGGAGATTGGAACGGGCACGCGGTTCGTTCTTGCTTATAACTGGGCTATGTGGGAATCGGTGTTTGCGCTGAAGGCGGCCATGGAGAAGGTCGGATGGAAGGGCAAGGAGGATACCCCGAACGTGATCAAAGCACTCGAGACGATCCAGTTCAAGGAAGGCGTAGAATTTCCGCAGGGTGACTTCCGCTTCCGCGCCCAAGATCATCTGTCTCTTGCCGGGCTTTATGTGGAACAGGTCGTGAACGGGGAGTTGAAGGTAGTGGCGAAGATCCCTGTGGCAGATGTGGTATATCCGCCTATCGTCGACCGCTCGAGGGAGCAGTTCTAGCCGCTTACCTCTTCAGTATCTTATTGCAGTCCTGGGCAGATAGTCCCATCATCCTGTAAATCGAGCCTATCTGCCCTTTACACTAGGTCACTTATACCATTTGTAGTCTTCACTATTTTCGGCTTTAAGTAAATTGAGGAAGGAGCCGGCGGGCAGGAAGCAGTGAAGAATCAAAAAGTGGACTTCAGGAAGAACGGCTTTCTCCGCTCCTCCTCACCAAACGGTGCAGATTACAGCCTGGGCCTCCCATTATTACCGCCCTCGCGATTAGTACCGGCATTCGTACGTGGCCGGCGTGGCGCTGTTTTTCTCATAAACGGCTGATCGCCGGGGAGAAGAAATCGTTTTCCTCTACAGGCCTTATGCTATAATCGAGAAAAACATATTCATTTAGCGGGGACCCCATGAGAGCGCTGGTAAGCTGTCTTTTGTTCGCATTTTCCCTATCATTAGTCTTCTTCGGTCCATCTTCATTCGCAGCTTCACCGGAGAACATGGCAAAGCCGGGAGAGCTGATCGTGGAGCCCCCGACCCTCATCAATCTCGGGTTCGAATGGTACCTGGAGGGGGATAATAACCGGGATTCCGAGGTTGAGGTCCAATATCGCAAGAAGGGGGAAGCTGCCTGGAAAAGGGCATTACCCCTTCTCCGTCTCTCGCCTAACGAAAGAACCGTCTGGTGGTCCGTCGATTATTCACCGCGCAACATGTTTGCCGGGAGTGTATTCGATCTGGAGCCGGACACCGAGTACGAGTGCATATTCATTATGTCGGATCCGGATGGCGTTATAGGCGAAAAGCGAAGAACGGTAACGGTGCGTACTCGCCCGGAACCCAAGCCTTACCAGGCCGGCCGGACCTTTCACCTGTATCCTCCCGGTTACAAGGGCGATAAGAAGACGCCCAACTGTGAAAGCCTGTGGACCTGCTACTATACGGGAGGGGGCGGAGGTGACTGGAGCGAGGCGTTTGCCGCCAGGGTGCAGCCGGGCGACACGATCCTCGTCCATGCGGGCCTTTATTCGGTAAGACCTTCTCCTTATCCCGGCCTCTCCCCCTTCGACGGCACGTACTATCTGACCGTCAGCGGCACTCCGGGAAAGCCCATAGCTATAAAGGCGGCAGGGGACGGTGAGGTTATATTCGACGGAGCGGGCAAATTCAACCTATTTAATGTGGAGGCGGCCGACTACAATTACTTCGAGGGCCTTACGATCCGCAACACCGATGTCGCCTTCCTTGCGGGCCACAAGAGGGTGACGGGATCGAGCGGCCTGACGGTCAAGCGGTGCCGCTTCGAGAACATCGGCATAGGCGTCTGGACCAGTTACTCGGGGTCGAAGAACTTCTATGTAGCGGATAACGTAATGATTGGAAGGGGGGACCCGAACAGGCTCGTCGGCTATACAGGCACGCCCTGGGAGAAGCTCCCCGGCTACCCTCCTCCCCTTATTTCTTACTTCGGTGTCAAGGTTTACGGCTCGGGTCATGTCATTGCCCACAACTACGTGGCTAATTTCTTCGATGGCCTGTGCCATGATACGTACGGCATGCCGGACGGCTATCCGAACGTACCTAGGGACAAGATGCCCGTTTCCATCGACTTCTATAACAACGATATTACAAACGTGCACGACAACTGCATTGAGGCGGACGGAGCCATGCACAACATCCGCGTCATGCGCAACCGCTGCGTCAATATAGGTATGGAACCCTTGAGCGGCCAGCCGATCTTCGGCGGACCGGCCTATTTCATCCGCAATATAGTCTATCATGCGCCGGGCGGCAGCCAAAACGGGCCGGTACCGAAGGAAGGCGGCGCCTTCAAGAACCAGTATTCGGAGCCGGAAGGCCTAGTCATCCTGCACAATACGCTTCTCACGGAAGTCGCCCTTACCGTCGCCCCGATGCCTCCCGCCTCTACGAAGCAGGGCGGATGGCTCAACACGCACTTTTCGAACAACTTCGTCCTTGGGGAGGGCGTTTATCCGCAAATATTTCAAGTCCGCACATACACAAATTACACGACGTCCGACTATAACGGATTCAGCCCGAACCAAGGGAGCACCTACGCCTTCAGTTGGGTCTCTCCGCCGTTCGATATGCCCTACTCCACGCATGAGGATCCCCAATGGGTGGTGCGTAACTTCAAGACCCTTCCTGAATACTGCCGCGTCACAGGAAAGGACTGTCACAGCAAGTTGGTGGGCTGGGATATATTTGCCGACCTCGCCCCGCCCGACCGGGAAGACCTTCAAAAGATTTATAACCCGGGCGACCTCCACTTCCAGTTGAAGCCTGCCTCCCGTGCCGTAGACGCGGGCTGTCTGCTGCCGAACGTGAACGATGACTTCACCGGCCTTGCCCCCGACCTCGGGGCGCTCGAGATAGGCCGCCCGGCCCCTGTCTACGGACCGAGGCCCTGAGAGGTGACTTCGACCGTCGTCCCCCCGTGCTCGCCCTCTTCAGCTTACATGGCCAGCGTAGAGACGCCATGACCCCGACAGGTCCATCCCACCTGTCAGATCCTGACTTCGAGGGTTGCCGTTTCAAGTGCAGTATGAGCAGCTACTGCTTGAAAATGAGGAAGGAGGCCACGGGCACGAAGCAATTTGGATTATGGGCATGAACCCTTGAAGGGCGTTCCAATGTTCATGGCCGGCGGGTTAGCCGTGTTGCTGCCGGTCAGGATTAGTATCCCTGCCGCAACTGCCGCTCCTGCCACAGCGGCTTTCGTAGCGGTGCCTGCGTGTATCCCTTTCGTGACTACTTCCCCGAAACTGGCCCCCACAGCCCCTACCCCTGCAACCGAAGACTTGCACTCCGGGCCGAGAGCGGACGAACCGCCCTCCCCGTCTGTGGGGTTCCGGCCGAATGTGGGCGTGGTAAGAAGGCACGCGAGGAGGAGGAGCAGCGCCGCTTGCGCGCATAGCATAAGTTTCGTGCGCGCGATCCGTTGCATGGCTTTCTTTTGAATGTAATGTCGTGCATTGATCTGTCAATGGGGGGGTAAGACGAGAAATCGTAAGACCAAACGTATGTTGGGACAGATGGTTGTAACGCGGCAGTATTAAGAGTAGCGCCGATCGTGATCGCACAAGTTTTACGGGCAACCGGGAGGCACGGTAACAGCCTTGGATATGAGGAGTATAAAAAGCTTACATTTAAGGAGATGATCACTGAGGTGAAAGTGCGAAATGGCACGCGTGGAGCAGCCATATTTCTGGTAACGGGGATACCTTTCCCGGCCTGGATTTCAACCTGATAAGCACGGAAAGAATCGTTATTCCTCAGGATCTAAGGTCCCTAAATCGGTGTCCCGAAAGCTGCCAAAAAGAGAAGGGTAAGATAGCCTATCATAAGCAGGATCGGAAGGCGCTCAAAGTCTGCCTGTCCCAAAAAAAGCCGATGCAGCTTCCACCACCGCTTGTGCGAACCTGGCGTCTTCTAAATTGGCATCCACCTCGACGATCTCTATTTCCTTCCTTAGCTTCTTTCTTAATGTCTTGCAGAAAACAGCGTCTCCTTCCGGGTCATAGGTCGGGCCGCCCGGCTTGTCTACCGAGGACCAGCCGCGCATAGGCACGAGCACCCGGACAGGCCCTTTCGACCTATTCAATTTGAGGGCGAACGCCTCCGCGATCCGCCTCAATTCCTCAGGGCTTGCGCGCAGCCATACCCGGAGCTTGTCCAGCTCGTATCGCGGCCGTCCGTACAACATGCGGCGGGAGCGGGACGGCGTTACATGGTTCACGCTGCACGTCGACACGATTTGGGGGATGCCGCGGGCCCCCGCCGACTCCAGCCTCCCGGGCCCGGCGTCCCGTGCGAAGCCGTAGAGGTTCTCGCCCACGCCTCCCGTCGCCAGGTCTATCACGCCCCGGAACATCCCCGACGCAATCATCTCCTCCATGGCGCGGTCGCCGGCGCCGTTGGCATGGAACCCGACGACCTCGCAGCCCGCCTTCTCCAGGGCGGACCGGACGAAGCTCGCGCACCTTTCACAGGGGCTCATCGTCGTCATGGCTAAGGCATTGCCTGCACCGGCCCAGGTATCGGCAACGCGCCGGCACGGCATGGCGCGCACGGCGTACGCCGCCCTTTCGAGGACGCTGCGCACGGGGTTGGAAAGACCTGCTATCTCGACTACGGAGTTGAACAGTATAATATCGCTCGTTTTAGGGAAAAAGCCGGAAAGTCCGCGCATGGCTGCGACGGACGAGACCATAAGCTTCGGGAAGCCGAACGGAAGGGCCTGCATCACCGCCGCAATCATAGATGTCCCGGTATAGCCGCCTATGCCGGTGATACCTTCGATCTTCCTTTCAGCCATCAGCCTTGATGCGATGCGCGAAGCTCCGACGATCATCGTCTCCATGTTTGAGGCCATGTTTCCGGAGCCGTTCAACGCTTTAAGGCTGCGTCCGCCGGCCCGCGCCACCTCGCTTGCTGTGATGTCCGCCTTGAAAACCGGCTTTCCGCAGCGCGTGGACAGGTCCATCGACAGAGACTCCGAGCCGAGGGCCTTCAGTTCCCCGTGCAGGTAGAGCGCTTCGGCGCCCTTCGTATCCATCGTGGCGAGGAGCAGGACAGACTTCATATTTGTACGTACTTCCATGAGACGGATGCCTTCCGTATCTTCCCTATGGGGAGGTCGGCGAAGTGGCCCCTGTCACGTAGATACTCGACGTTCGGCCTCCCGTCATCCGTGAAGGAAGGCAGCATGGCGTCGTCCTCTCCGTTGAACGGGACCGGGGTCACGCGCACCTTACGGCAGTAAGCGTTGTCGTAAGTGGGGGTCGCCTTGACCCATCGGCCGTCTATGTACAGGTCGGCCAGGCCGTGATACGCGAATACGTTGCTCCCTCTCTTCAGAACAAGCTCCGGGGGCGTCAGGTGCGCGCGTATCTCCGCGAACCTGAGCCTCGCGGGTATGCCCGCGCAGCGCGCCAGAGCGGTCAGCAGGACCGCCTTCTGGACGCAGTAGCCTTCTCCGGCTGCAAGCACGCGGCTTGCCTTGAAGTGGGAATCGGTGGGCCTCTGCGCATAGACGTTATACCTGATCCCGTCCCTCACGAACAAGAAGAGGCGGACGGCCTTTTCCTTCGCGCTGCTGAGGCCGGTCGTCAGGCTCATCGG
This sequence comes from uncultured delta proteobacterium, assembly GCA_963810935.1. Lineage (GTDB taxonomy): Bacteria > Desulfobacterota > Syntrophorhabdia > Syntrophorhabdales > WCHB1-27 > CAWEPK01. The sequence continues at coordinate 523,587 of CAWEPK010000008.1, forward strand.
TCCTCCGGCAGACGTCCGGGTGGCCGCAATCGATAAAAAAGGTCGGCCGCAGGTAACGCTCTCTGCCTGTAAGTCTGCTCAATCCTCCACCAGCGTAAGGGCGTTCGGGGCGCACCACTGCACGCACTGCGGGTTAGGCGGCTCTCCGCAGAAGTCGCACTTGAGCGGGATGCCCGTGTCGGGTTCCTTATAGACCGATTTCGACGGGCACGAGGCCCGGCAAATGACGCAGCCGTCCACCTCGACGCCCTCCAGCATGCGGACGCCTTCCGAATTACAGGCGGCCTCCGTGTACGGGCCCGCGATGACGGGCAGGCAGAACTCCTCGCCCACGAATACCCTGATGCGCGACCGCCACGGGTTGACGGCCCCCGTGTGGGCCAGCGAACAGGCGATCTCGCACTGCTTGCAGCCGGTGCATACCTTATGGTCTATCTTTATCTTCATTCCGGGTCCGATCCTTCTTTGTCCAGCCCGATTTTATGGAGCTTCTCTTTGGTGGGCGCGCCTTTTTCGTCCCATTCCCTCAACCGGTAGTATTCGACGAGCAGCTTATCAAGCTCCACGACCCGGTTCTTCACGCGGGGCTCTTTGAGTATCCTCGGCGGCAGGGAGTCATCCTCGCCCGTGAGGCCTGCCCTCATATTGAAAAGGCGCTCGAGATTCCAAATCTTCTCTCCTAGCCTGTTGACCCCGTCCTGCGTGTATGCGGTGCCGGTCACGTACGTCAGCCACTCGGCGAGCTTCTCGCCCCAGAGCGGGCCATGGTAGACGATCCAGCAGAGTATCCCCGAATCGGCGGCCGCTATATAATCCTGGTCCTTCTTCGTAAACTCTACAAAGCGGGCGGGGTCTTTCCGTCCCTCGTAGAACGGCATGGTCGATTTCGTGTGCGCGCCTCCCGTATTGGAGGTGGCGTACTGCAAGCCGAGCGCGTCGAACGCCTGCGGGTGCCAGGCCGGTATGCCCATGCCCTTAACGCCCATGAATAACTCCGGGTGGCCGTATCGCCCGGCAAAAGCCAGCCCGCCTTCCGCCATGAGGTCGCCGATCCCCTCCCTGTGGGCTATCTGCTTGAGCAGTTGGAACATGTTCGTGCTTCCGAATTCGAGCGGGTAGCCGAGGTCTTTTTCGGGCAGGTGGCCCTCCTCGAAAAGCTCCATGGCGCAGGAGACCATCGCCCCCGTCGTGATCGTATCCATGCCGAGCTCGTTGCACAGGTAATTGGCCCTGCAGATGTCCTCCATCTGCCCGAGACCGCAGTTCGCCCCCATAAGGGCCATCGTCTCATGCTCCGGCCCTTTTGCCGTCAACGGGTATTCCGGGTCCTTGATGCGGCTCCTTTTCCCGCATGAGAAGGGGCAGGAGAAGCAGGCCTCGTCGCGCACCCGGATCAGGTCCCTGATCACCTCGGGGTCCTCATACTTCACGAAATCTTCGGAGTATCCCGATTTGAAATTGAACGCCGCCTGGCTCTTGCTTGCGTTCGCCCGGCCGGGCAGCGACCAGGTGCCGTATCTCCTACGCTTGTAGAATTCGCCGTTCTCGCGGGCTTCCTTGTAAAACTCCATGACCGCCTTCCGGAAGCCCTCCACGTCGGCGATGTTGACCGGTCCGGTCCCCAGGGCGGCCACCGCTTTGAGGTTCTTCGACCCCATGACCGCCCCCAGGCCCGAGCGTCCGGCGGCCCGCCCGCCGTCCGACATGATGCACGCGAACCTCACCATGTTCTCGCCGGCCGGGCCTATGTCGGCTACGCCCATGCTGTTGAGCGCCCAGTTATCGAAGCCGTATCTCTTTCTCATGTCTTCCCGGATCGTCTTTTCCGTATCCGCGGAGAGTTTGCCCCACAGGTGACCGGCCGGCAATATCTCCACCCGCTCGTTATTGATCGTCACGTAAACGGGCTCGGGCGACCTGCCCTCGAAGATAAGGAGGTCGTAGCCGGAATATTTCAGGTTCGATCCGAAATAGCCGCCGCAGCACGGACTCGACACGCAGTTGCTTAAGGGCGACTTGGCGGAGACGATAAAGCGGCTTGCCGCCGGGGCCCCGCTTCCTGTCAGGGGGCCGGTGGAAAAGATAAGCTTGTTCGCCGGGCTTAAGGCGTCGATCGCGGGGTCCACCTCATCGAAGAGTATCCTGCCGCACATGCCTCTGCCGCCGATGTAGTCGCTCATCAGGTAGGCCGGCAGCTCTTCTGTGCGGACTGTTGCCGCGGACAGGTCGATCCTCAGTATCTTCCCGTGCCACCCGAACATATCAACCCCCGCCTGGACGGCCTGAATGCGTCTCTGCGTCCCGGAACGGACCGAGCGCCCTCACCGACTCCGTCATGCCGTTGACGATGCCCGCGAAGCGCAGCCCTTCCGATGCCGACACCCAGTCGAGCCGCACCCTCTCATCCTCTACCCCGAACTGCTCGAGCACCCTTTTCAGGAGCGCCATCCTGACGGCCGTCTTGTAGTTCCCTTCCAGGTAGTGGCATTCTCCCGGATGGCACCCGAGCACGAGCACCCCGTCGGCCCCGGCCTGAAGGGCTTCGAGGACAAAGGAAGGCTCGACCCTCCCGCTGCACATTACGCGGACGATCCTGATGTTCGGGGCGTACTGGGTCCTGGACGTGCCCGCCAGGTCGGCCCCTGCGTAGGAGCACCAGTTACAACTGAAAACGAGTATCTTCGGCTCGAACTGCTTCACCTGCTGCCTCACGCGTCGAAGGCGGCGTGGATCTCCGCCAGGATCTGTTCCGTGGTGAAATGTTTTCCCTTCATTGCTCCGCCGGGACAGGCGGCCACGCAGACGCCGCACCCCTTGCAGAGCGCCTGGTTGACGTAGGAAACGCCTTTTTCTTCATCCTTCCGCACGGCGTCGTAGGGACACACCGCCTCGCAAACGCGGCACCCGCTGCAGCGCGATTCGTCCACCTGCGCCACGGCGGCCTGTCCCTCTATGCTCCCGCGCGTCAATACGGCAAGCGATCTCGATGCGGCGGCCTCGGCCTGGGCGATGCTCTCGTCGATGAATTTGGGACTGTGAGCGGCGCCGCACATGAAGATGCCGTCCGTCGAGAAATCGACGGGGCGCAGCTTCATGTGGGCCTCAAGGAAAAAGCCGTCCTCGTTCAGCGGGACCTTGAGCATCTGCGAGAGCGCCCGGTTTGCATCCGGCGCGACGGTGGCCGCGGCCAGGCAGACGAGGCCCGCGTCGAGCTGTATCTTACGGCCGAGGACAGGCTCGGTCACTGTCACCCTCAGGAAAGACTTCCCCTCCTCTTCCACGGCCGCGATATCAGGAGGGTCCTCCGGCTGGTAGCGGATAAAGACCACCCCTTCGTCCGAGGCCTTCCTGTAATAATCCTCCTTGAACCCGTACGTCCTCATGTCACGGTAGAGGACGTAGATGTCCATGTCGGGTCTCAGTCCCTTCAGCTTCAGCGCATCCTTTACGGAGTGCGAGCAGCAGACGCGGCTGCAATAGGGCCTTTCGTCATTTCTCGACCCGACGCACTGGATAAAAACGGCCGCTTCGGTCTCCTTCACGCGGCCGGCGTCTTTCTCGATCATCTCATCGAGCTCCAGGAGCGTGACGACCCTCGGGTCCCGGCCGTACAGGTATTCGCCGGGTCTATGCTCCCCCGCGCCCGATGCCACTATGGTAACGCCGTGCTCTACCTGCCTCGGCGTATCGCTCCCCGCCACGCCGATCTTCGACGAGAAGTTGCCCACGTAGCCCGAATGCTCCAGCAGCTCCGCGCCCGTAACGACCTCGATCATCTCCGTTGCGCGGACCTCCGAGACGAGGCGGTCCACCAGCGCGGCCACGTTGCCCCCCTCCAGCGTCTCGGGTATCCTCGCCGCCAATCCTCCCAGCTCGTCATTCTTTTCGATCAGGTGGACCTTGATGCCCTGGCGCGCCAGGGCCAGGCCCGCGGTCATACCGGCGACCCCGCCGCCGACAACCAGCGCCGCCTTCGTCACGCCGTATTCCGCCCGGTAAAGAGGCTGGAGTAGCAGGGCCCTTGCGGCGGCCATCCTGACGAGGTCCTTCGCCTTGCCAGTCGCGACCGCCTTGTCGCCCATATGGACGAAGGAGCAGTGCTCCCGGATATTGGCGAACTGGAAAAGGAAGGGGTTGAGACCGGCCTCTCTCAACGTGTCCTGAAAGACCGGCTCGTGGGTCCTGGGCGTGCATGCGGCCACTACGACCCTGTTGAGTCCCTCTTTCTTTATGGCCTCCACGATGTGCCTTACCGAATCGACCGAGCACGCGAAAGTCTCCTCAACGGCGCACGCTACGCCGGGAAGGTCCTTCGCGTATTCCACGACTTGCGGGACGCTCACGACCTTCGCGATATTTGTCCCGCAGTCGCATACGAATATGCCTATCCGCGGCTGCTCGCCGCCTACCTCGCGCTCCGCCGGGTAGACCTTTTCCGCGACCATTGTATGCCGCGCCTCGAAAAGGAGCCTGCGAGGCGAGAGACGCGGCCCCGCTCGCCATGGTGACGGTGTCCGGGATATCCATCGGGGCGTGGAAAACGCCGCAGGAAAAGATCCCCTTTCTCGATGTCTCCATGGGTGAAAAGTCGGGACTGCGGCAGAAGCCGTGGTCGTTCAGCTCTATTGCCAGGTTGCCGGCCAGGTCGCGGTTGCCTGCAGAAGGCGCCAGGCCTACGGAAAGGACAACGAGGTCGAACTCCTCATCCCTGACCCCGCTGCCGTTGACGCGGTACCTGAGCACTACGTTGCCGCTTTCGGCCCCCTCCCCCTTGATAGACGCCTTGGCCCATATGTAGCGCACGCCGGCCATCGCTTTGGCACGTTCGTAGAAGCGCTCGAAACCCTTGCCGTAGGCGCGGACATCGTTATGGAGGATAACGGCCTCCATCTCCGGATGGTGCTCTTTCGACAGTATGAGCTGCTTCGTGGCGTACATGCAGCATACGGCGGAGCAGTACGTACAACTCGAGCTTTCGTCACGTGAGCCGACGCACTGTATCCAGGCAATCCTGTGCGGAACACGGCCGTCGGACGGGCGGCGCAGCTCTCCCCCGTTGGGGCCCGATGCGCTGATCATCCGCTCAAACTCCAGGCTGGTTACGACATTCGGGAGCCGGTGGTACGCGTACCGGCTCTCCGCCGTGGGATCGAACGTATCGTATCCCGGCGCGAGGACCAGGCACCCGACACGTGCGGTCGTCCTTTTGGGCTGCATCCTGAAGTCTATGGCCTTGCCCTTACACGTCGGCACGCAGATCTGGCATATCTTCCTTTTCAGGAAAAGGCAATTCCCCGCGTCTATAACGGACACTGCCGGAACGGCCTGCGGGAAATGCACGTGGATGCACTTCTTTCTCGCCAGTTTTTCGTTGTACGTGTCCGGGACGTAGACGGGGCAGTATTCGGCGCAGGTGCCGCAGCCCGTGCATTTCTCCTCGTCCACGTAACGCGGCTCCTCGACAAGGCGGACCTCGAAATTCCCCGCCTCTCCCTCTACCCCTTCCACGCGGGTATTGGTAAGGATCGTGATATTGGGGTTGGTCGCGCACTCGATAAACTTGGGGGAGAGGATGCACATGGAGCAGTCGTTGGTCGGGAAGGTCTTGTCGAGCTGTGACATCTTGCCCCCGATGGCGGGGGACTTATCGACAAGGTAGACCCTGAACCCGGAAGCTGCGGCGTCGAGGGCGGCCTGGATGCCGCCGACGCCCGCGCCCACGACCATCATCGCCCCGACCTTATCGGAGCGCCCGGGACTTTCAGGCACCGGACTCATATCACCTCGCCCACGATCTCCGAGATATCCCTGACCTCCAGCACGTCCCCCCTTTTCATCGTAAGGACGCTGTCCTTTAAGTTCAGGATGCAGTAAGGGCAGGCCGTAACGATGACTTCGGCTCCCAGGCTTATTGCCTGCTCGACGAGCGTATCGGAAAAGCGCTCTCCCTTTTTCGTCTCCATCCATATCCTCGCGCCGCCGCCGCCGCAGCACAGGCTGTTCTCCCTGGCATTCACCTCATCGATCAGCGTGAGGCCGGGAATGGCGGAAAGGACTTTGCGCGGCTCGTCGTAGACGCCGTTGTGGCGCCCCAGGTAGCAGGGATCGTGGTAGACGACCCTCTTCGGAAAGGGCCTTTCGAATAAAAGGCGTCCTGCGTCGACCAGACCGGCCAGGTACTGGACGATGTGGACCACTTTGAAATCCGCGCCAAGCCGGGGATATTCGTTTTTGAACGTCTCGTAGCAGTGGGGCGAGCTGACGATAATCTCGCCGATCCCCGACGCGCGGAACGCCTTTATGTTGGCCGCCGCGAGGCTGTCGAAAAGCGCGTAGTTCCCCGCCTTCCGCACGCTCTCGCCGCAGCAGTTCTCATCGCTGCCGAGGAGCGCGAAGGCCGCGCCGGTCTGCTTCAGTATCCCGGCCGTCCGTCGGGCCAGATTCATCATCTTTGTGTCGAAGGCGGGCACGCAGCATGAGAAATAGGCCGTTGTCGCCCCGCCGCCGGGGGCAGGCAAGTCGAGGCCCGCCGCCCAGTCGGCCCGTTCCTGCCTCGCGCCGCCCCAGGGGTTTCCCGCGCTCTTCAGGCTCGCCATCGCGCTCCTGAGGCTCGCAGGGACCGCCCTGGCGACGCTCTCCACCGTGATATTGCGGACTGCGCGTATGACGTCCGTTATTGCGACGCCGCGCGGGCAGCGGCTCACGCACGCGTTGCAGGTTGAGCAGAGCCACCAGTCTTCCTCGCCGGGCTCCACCAGCCCGAACTTAGACTCCGTGATCTTCCTGTGGGGCGTGAAGGTCCGCACGTCGTTCCAGGGACAGCTCGCCGTGCAGAGGCCGCACTGGAAGCAGTTGCGGAACGCCTCCCCGCCGGCCTCCCTGATCATCTCTATCGCTTCTTTGAAGGGCGCCGTCGCTTCCGCTGCGGGTTTTTCCCTGCTCATTGGGCTTCCCGTCCGATCCCGCCCCCGCCCGCCATCACCTTGCAGAGCTTACCGCATATGGAATCCGCGAGCGCCGCGTCGTCCATCGAGCACCCCATCTCGATAATCTCTATTCCGTCCCGTACCTTCAGGTAGCGCTTGAGGCCGTCGATGAAAACCGCGTCCGTCTCCGGCTCGTAAAGCGGGCCGCCCTCAACGCTCAGGGAAGAAAAACCCTTCAACGGGATGTAGACGAACGTGGGGCCTTTAGCCATGTTCAGCTTTTCGGCGAACACGCGCGCGATCTCTTCCATCTCGCGCCCTGTCGTCCGGGCCTGGACGCGCATCTCGTCCTGCACGTACAGCTTGCGCTTTTCTATCTCTTTCTCTCTCCAGAGGGGATCGCTCAGTCTGCGCGTGTAAGGCCCGCAGCTCAGCGCGTCGAACCCGCACGGCGTGAGTATTACGGGAATCCCCCTGCCGACTCCACGTCGAGCCTGTCGAGGCCCGCCGCGCGGTTGCCCCCCAGCATGGCCTCCGACAGGCCGGCCGGCACGAGGTCTATGACTGCGTCGAAAGCGCCGTCGCCTATCATCTCTTCCATGATCCGGTCGCCCACTCCCTGCGCATGGAACGGGATCAATTCGAAGTCCTGCGAGGCGCATTGCGTGCGTACCATTCGGGCGCAGGCCTCCGAGAAGGCAAACTCGCTTATCGCCACCTGCTTTTTCGGATCGCCCCCGGAGAGCCGTTCCACGCCGGCCACACCGGCGATCATGCCTGCGAACCTGGCGAGCAGGTCCTTCACGAACCTGTTCAGGCCGTTGATGTCGAGGCATGAATGGAAGATCGCCATGTCCTTATATGCGAAGTAGCGGGCCGCGTAGGCGGGCATGGCGGCGGAGCTGGAGAGGATGAGCTTGGGAAAGCCGAAAGGCAGGGTCCTCATTACGGAGGAGATAAAAAGCGTATTGGTCGCCCCGCCGAAGCCGGCAATCGCGTCTATAGCCTTCTCTTTATAAAGCTTCCCGGCGATCTCGATACAGCCCGCCATCATCGGCCCGGTGATCGTCGCCGTGCCTTTGCTGGTGGATATCTCGTGAAAATCGGCGCCGCCCGAGCGGGCGACCTCGACGCACGTATAGTCGGCCCCCTCCCGGCTGTGCGCCCGCATCGCTATGTCGAGGAGGATGACCTTGCAGCCGAGGGCTTCCAGCCGCCCTTTCAGGTAAAAGGCCTCTTCCCCCCTTGTATCGAGGGCCGTCAGCAACAGGACTGCGGACATGCGCTTCCCTCTTCGTCTTGCGGGTATCGTCCGGTCTCTATAACCCCGGCCCCGAGTCAGCCCCTTGATCAGATAGGGCATCTCGACCCTCCTGGTAGGGGCGAGTATCCTGCTCTGATAGTCCGTCACGTATTTCGATTTGAGGGTCCGGGTAAGGCCCCGGTACTCGTCGGTGGCAGCCACTTTCGCGATAGCCTCTATCGTCTGGCTCGTCCCTTCCACGAGGATGAACGGACCGGAGCCTATCGCCACCTTCCACACGTTCGTCACCCTTATCCCCAACTTTTCCATCCTGGGGACGAACTCGTTGTCCAGAAAGGTCCTGTAGCCCTTTTCCATGCCCGGGAGGATATTGAAATACTGGTTGAATTTCCAGACGCCGACCTGTACCTCGTATCGCTTGGCGTCGGCTGTCCCGTACGAGCTGTACAGCCTGCTCGCATAATTCCTGATAAGGGGTGAAAGCCCTTCCATAAGCTCGCTATACCCTTTTGACGTTACCGCCTTCTGGACCACGCCGGGGTCGTTCGTCGTCGATACGGCGACAATGCGGGGACCGGCGCCGACCACGACGTAGAATGCTCCGATTATCCGCAGCCCCGTTTTTTCCATGGTCGGTATGTATTTGCCAAGGATGAAGTCTTCGTATTCCTTCTCCTTGTTCTCGACCACGTCCCAGTACGTTGCAAAAAGTATAGCCATCGGGTCCCTCCCTCTTTAGAAGATCCGCATATCCATGGGCCTACCTTCGGAAGAGCTGCAGCATAAGGTCGATCACGTATTGCTCGTCCTTTGCCGCCTCTTTTTTCGTATATTTCGCCCCCCTCGCCTGTACCCAGAAAATGTTCTCGGGAAAGGCAAAGCGCTTGTCGACTACCCATTCCATATCCTGCGGAGCACCGAAATGCTCTTCGACTTGCTTGGCGACCCTCACGATCTCGAGTATCTCGGCGTCGTCTATGCACGGCGCCTGCCGGTGTTCCGGCGGCACGTCGCAGAAGACCGTCCCCTTCTCGCCGTAAACGACCATCTTCGTCTTCTGTCCTATGCTGCGGGACTCGACCGCCATCTCCTTCTTGTGCACGACGAATGAATCGGGCGTTATCTCCCCGCTGACCACGCTCTCGCCCAACCCGAAATTGCCCTCGACGATTGCCCGGTCCAGGTCCCCGACATTCGGCAGGACGGTCAGTATGACGCCCGCGGACTTCGCCTCTATCATCATGATGACGGCGATGCCGATAGGCGCCCAGGAGACGGGCATCTTGTTGTTAAGCCGAAAGGCTATAGCCCTGGTCGTAAACGCGCTCCCCCATACCTTCTTTACGTGCTCGATGACCGCGTCCGTTCCCTGCACGTTGAGATAGCTCTCCATCTGACCGGGCATACTGACGGCCCCACTGGAACGGACGGCGCAGGCCACGTCAGGCATCGCGACTTGTTCCTCCAGCCGCCTGTAATACATGTCGATCGACCGGCCGAGGTCGGGCGGCATGGACGCGCCTTCGATTACCTCGCGTATCCGCCCGCTTACCTCGATCAGCCGGTCAACGTCCCGGTCCATGTCTACTCCGCCGGCCAGCCTATCATCGACTATGCGGCCCACCTCCCGGCCGAGGCCGGTGGCGTCCATGAAGTGCTCGTACGCCTTCACCGAAAGCGCAAACCCGTGCGGTACCCGCAGGCCCAGCTTTTTCATCTCGCCCAGGTTTGCGCACTTCTTGCCTACCAGGTCGTTGTATTCTTTCGAGAGCTCGTCCAGCCAGTAGATTTCCTTTGCTTCCATGGCCCCTCTCCGCGTTGCGCCTTTATTTGTTGAGGATGAAGACCGTCCCCATGTTAGCGTCCACCCGCACCTTCATGCCGTCTTTAAGGAGCTTCGTGCCCTCGAACACGTTCATCACGACCGGGATGCCGTATTCCCTGCCGACGATGGCCGCGTGTGAGAGACTGGCGCCGCGGTCGACGACCACGCCGCCCAGGAGCGAGAAGACCGGCGTCCAGCTCGGCGACGTGGTCGGCGCCACAAGGATGTCGCCCTTTTCTATCTTCGACAGCTCGCTCTCGCTCCAGATAACCTTAACCGTGCCTTCGTAAACCCCGGGGGCCCCGCAGACGCCGTACAGGTCGGCCTTCAGCTCCGGCCGTGCAACCGGCATCGTGCCGACGACCACTTTAAGGGCAATCGGGTCGAGGGATTCGACGAGTCCCTTCATCGCCTCTTCAATCGAGAAGCCCTCCTTCATGATCATGGGTACATTGCCGCGCTCGCACCAACCCTGCCAGTCTGCCTTCCTGCGGTCCACGATGTTCCGCAGGTTGAACATGGCCGGGTTGATCCCCGCCCTCCTTACCTCATCGGGGATGAGGAAGAAGATGTCTTCCGCACTGTCGATTGCCTTCTCCTTTGCGAACCGTTTCCCGACGCCCAGCGCGCTGCGTCTAAGGATTGCATGGGTATAGAGGTCGAGGTAATGGTTATGCTCCTCGCTGAACCACGCGCTGTTCTGGGCAAGGGTGAGGATCATCTTGAACCAGCTACGCTGCTCGGGCGCAACCTTTTCGAGCACCTCTTTTTCCATGGCCAGCCTTTCGGCCTCGTGCGCTTTCCTTTCCTCGTCCAGGTTGTAGTCGATCCCTTTATCGAGGCCCATCTTGATTACGTTGAAGGCGGGCGTGGGGTCCTCCAGCCAGGTCGGCACGTTGATCTCCGCCATCCTCTCCATCCTCCACCCGGCTTCATTCTCCATGAAATAGTCGAACGACTTGAGGAACGCCGGCCCGTTCGGGGCGCCTTCGAGCGCGCTCCTCATTTTAGTCGCAGGGTTGGCAGTGAAGATATCCTTGAGCGCCAGCGACTCCGCCTGTTTGGCAAGATCGAAGAGCCCTTTGTCCACCTGGAAGCTTTTGTTATCGAAACCGCTCGTCAGCTTGTGGAACTGCGGGCTGGTATCGTCGAAGCCAAGGAGCTGCCGCGTCATCTGCTCAAACAGGACGAAGGCGGTGTAGACGCCGTACATCATGTACATATGGATTTCCCACATCCGCCGGCAGGTATCGATGGCCTGCTCGAAGTTGTCGAGGATCTCGATGTTCGTGGCCTTGTCCATATCGAGCGCCTTGACCTTATCGTACCGGCCGACCATCTCATTAACGAAACCGCGCCACATACCCTGGAAATCCTCGATGAACGGCCTGATGGCGGTCCTGAACCGCTCCTCCCTTTCGGCCCTCTCCTTCGGGTCCTTCACGATCAGCAACGCCAGGTAACCTGCCCCGTCCTTGAACCGCCAGTCCCATCCCTTCACTGTCGGCAGCGAAAGCTTCTCCGCCCCGTACTGCATCCCGTGCCTGCAGAAGTTGACCCAGAACCAGCCGAACATCGGCGTCCAAGGCGGCACTGAGTGCGTCGCATCCTGGAACCAGCACGGTGATATGTCGAAATCCGTAGCTTCGTCGAACTCGAGACCCGGAACACAATCGTACATCTTCATAATTGCCCCCCCTGTTTAGGTTTTACCCCCTTAACCACCCCTAGTGCATTGCCCTACCGCCATTGACCAGTATGGTCTGGCCCGTTATAAAGTCCGCTGCATCCGACGACAGGAATACCGTGACCCCCACGATATCCTCCGGCATACCGACTCGTCTGAGAGGGGTTTTTGAGACGTCGTACTTCGTCACGTCGGCGATGGTCCTGCTGGCCTCGGTGTCCGTGAAACCGGGGGCCACCGCGTTGACGGTGACGTTGTCCGGCCCCAGCTCGGCGGCGAGCGCCCGCGTCAGGCCCAGGACGCCGCCTTTCGACGCTACATAGTGAACGAAGCCGTTCGAGCCCGTGAAACATGTTTCCGACGATATGTTTACGATCTTGCCTTTTCCCTGCGCCTTCATATAGGGGTAGACGGCCTTCGTGCAGAGCCACGGCCCCTTGACGTTGATGGCCATCATACGGTCCCATTCCTCGACCGTTATCGCCGTGAAGGCCTTGCGCTCGACCCCGAAGTAATAACCGGCGTTATTGACGAGCACGTCGATCCTGCCGAACTTCTCCACGGTCGCCTGGGCCATACCCTTCAGGCCCTCCGCGTCGGTTACGTCGGCCCGGAACCAGATGCACTCGCTGCCTTTCGCCGATATCTCTTCCGCCGTCTTTCTGACACCCTCCACGTCTATGTCGCTGAGTGCCAGCCTCGCTCCCTCTTCGGCGAAGGCCATCGCGAACGCCCTGCCCAGGCCCTTCGCTCCGCCCGTGATAACAGCAACCTTTCCCTCCAAGAGTTTCATGGCTCCCGCTCCTTATCCTGAACAACGGGCCGGGGAATCAGGCGACCTTCACCAGAAAATCCCCCCGGTCCAAGCCTGTCTGCCTGGCCAGGGGACGGCACTTGATTTTCAGCATGTAAATCGCCTTCTTCCCCTGCGCCTCGCCCATCAGCGATTCATAGCTCCCGGTACCCTTGACGACGAGCAGGTCGCTCTCCAGGAAAGCCTGCTGCGCCCTCGTCTCTCCCTGTCCGGGCACGAAGACCTTGTCCGTCGTAACTACCTCGTCGACCGTATCTTCGAGGCCGAAGAAAGCGGCATCCTCGACGGTGGCGTCCTCGAAAAAGACGGGCTCCTTCACCACGAGCGTCACTCTCACGCCCATCTCCTTCATCATCCCGATGAGGAGCGAGTCGAAACCGATCTCGCCGGCGTTGTCCGTCACGTAAAAAACGCTTTGCGCCTCCCGGACCGCCTCGTACGGGTCTCCCACGACAACCGGGGGTGCGAGTCTCTCCTCGATGATGCCCGCCGCATCCGCGAAGGTGAAAGTCTCCGAGGGCCGGCCGATGGGCGCAATGTTGGCGGCCGCCGCGAGAAAACAGGCCCTTTCGAGCCTCTCCTTTGTCGTTTCTCCGTTCTTTATATACGCGCCTGCCGCATCGAGTAACTCCATCGCGCGGGCATCGGCGCCCTTCTTGAACTCATTCCAGAAATCGGGTGCCGGAGTCACGAATTCGTAGACAAGGGCAACTGCCCGGTTGCACAGACAGGCGAGGTTCGACGTGTCCGTTATCTCCTCCGAGACGAAGTCGATGACCTTCCGGAACAACCGGGGACTGTCCCGGTCCCCGCTCCCAGCGGCGGCCCTTCCGTAAACCCAGCCAAGCAGGCAAACGCCGCATTCAAGCTCGGGCTTCATATGCCTCCCGCTTTCCTGAAGTTCATTACCAGCCGCGCTCTTCCCAGGGCCTGTACTTCAGGTCGAAATCCTTCGCGATGAGCTTGTAGCAATTGTAGCTGCTGCCCCGCCCTATGCCGTGCGCCGGGTGGCACGCCATGCCGGCCATGTAGTAGTTCCTGATAGGCATGCGCTGCCCCGAAAGCTCCGGCATCGGCCTGTTTCTCCCGGAACATTCGTAATGCGCGTCGAGACCGCCCCACCCGCCCTGCGGCATGCACGGGTTCCTGTTAACCACGTCGTCGGGGGTGGCTATCCAGCCGCCGATAAAGTTCTCTTTGGTCACGTTTGGGGCGTACTTGCCCCATTCGGCGACCATCCTGACCTCTATCTCCCTCTTCATCCTCAGCCAATCGCGCTCGCTGAAGTTCCTCCAGGGACACGTAAATTCTTCAACGAGGGCCGCGAACCTGCCTTCAGGCGCGCGCGTCCTGTCCCACTGGACGTCCGGGGCGACGAGAAGGTAGAGCTTGTCGGCTATGCCCTTGGCCCAGCGCTCCTGCTGGTAACGGCCGCTCAGGAAATATTCGGGGTCCGCCTCGCCGAAATAGAGCCTCGGGACGAGCCCCAGCTCCGGGTTCTGCGGGTATTTGGGCGGCTCCATCAGGGCAATGTTGCCCCAGAAAAGTTGTGTCCTTTCATAGCCCTTGTCGTCGTAAAGCGATTCCGGTCTTTCCTTCAGCCTCTGCCCCTTTGCCCAGACGTCGGCGGGCCAGTTGTCCCTGCCCGCAACGTCCATCGTCAGCTCGGTATTCAGGTCGCTCACGACCAGGTCGGCCAGGATCTTATTCCCGTCGGCCAACTCGACCCCGTAGGCCTTGTTGTTATCGACAAGCACCCTCTTCACTTCATTAAGGACGAAGAACTCGCCGCCATATTGCTGGAAGGCCCTGAGCAACGCATGGGTGATGCTATGGGTGCCGCCCGTCACTATGGCGGCCGCGTCCATCGACAGGATCAGGCCCAGCGCATGGATGTGCCAGTAAGGGCCCGGCCTGTCCTGCGGGAAGAAGCCCGTGGACGTCTGGATCGCCCTCATATAGAACGTCTGCATCTCCGGGCTTTTGAATAACGTCGTAGCGATATGGCCGACCGTCCCGAACGCGATATCCGGGTCGAGTCCGTCTTTCGGGTCGTCGGCAAGGGCCTCCAGCGGGTCGGGACCGTCCGGCCATTCGGCCGGCCCGGTGAAGCGGTACTTGTGCCAGGCCGACCGCCACCTGGTCTTGTACCTCCTGATTATCTCCTCGACGGTGTTGGCGTCGTCCTTGTTGATCTTGGCCACTTCCTTGATTGTGTAATCGGCGGCCGCCTCGGAGAATTCCGCCCTGCCGCTTATGGGGTCGACAACCGGGAAGATGGTCTTGCCGAGGATATAGTTGCCGTCCGGATATATCCATGCCTCGTTGTTCTCCGGGAAGAGGTAAACGAGGCCGTAGTCTCTCAAGTTGAAGTCCTGGTATGCCGGGTTCGTGTAGAACCGCGTGAAGTGGGCGCACACATTCTGGATGAAGCCGGGCAGCGGAAGCTCCTCACCGCATGCGCCGCCGCCCATCTCGTGCCACCGCTCGAACATGGCCGTCTTGAGCCCCGCCCTCTGAAGGTAGCAGGCGATGATCGTAGCGTGGTGGCCGCCCCCGACTATGACGGCATCGTATTTCTTATCTGGCATATCGAACCTCCTTGGGATCGTTCTTCATTCATCACCTGCTCGGGATAGGCCGCGGGCCCTGGCTCGGTATGGGCTGCGGTCCCGCTTTCGCGGCCGAGGGGGCCGTCACAGGAGGGGCCTGGGGTTGCAGGCCGCCCGCGGAAGCCTCTTCAAGCGGCGGGTAGACCGGAGATTTTGAAAAAAGGAACTTTATTCCACGCATGATCAGGACCGGGTTTTTAAGGACCGTCCAGACCATATGCCTGAGGTCGCCTGGATCCACGAAGGCCCTGACCGTCCAATGGACGGGGTGTTGGATCTCCATGACCATCAGCATGCGCATCGGCTCGGCCGCACCGTTTGCGGGCGGCTCCAGCGTCGAAGGCACCATCCCGGTAGTCTCAATCGCGGCTATCCGTCCGCGAAGCAGCGTCCTGCCCAACCCTGTAGATCGTATGAACATCCCGCCCTCCTGACAGTTTCAGAATAGTCCCAGGTCCCTGGCTTCTTTCACGCCCCTCGGCTCGGGCCACCACTTCTCTATGCCCAGGTCGTCCGCTATC
The DNA here is from genome assembly GCA_963810935.1 of uncultured delta proteobacterium. Classification (GTDB taxonomy): domain Bacteria; phylum Desulfobacterota; class Syntrophorhabdia; order Syntrophorhabdales; family WCHB1-27; genus CAWEPK01. The sequence continues at coordinate 539,236 of CAWEPK010000008.1, forward strand.
CTTTCTGCCGCGTTGAAGCCGGGGCCGTACGTAATCATGCCGCCCGAGTGCGTGCATGCGCCCGCGAGATACAGCTTCCTGATCGGCGAATCGTGCTGGCTGCAATATTCGTTGGGCCTGAAGTAGCCCATCTGCAGCGGGAGATAGGCGCCCTGCTTGAAGCAGCCGTTCTTCATGTCCGGGAACTTGTTTTCCGTGTCGAGGGGCGTCCCGATGTAGTCCCACAATATGCTGTCGGAATTCATGTTCGGCGCGTATCTTTCGAGCATCTTCTTGCATTGCTCCGCGTAAGGCCGTCTCATTTTGTTCCACGCGAGAGCGCCGCCGTCCTTCAGCCTGTACGGCGCGCATTCCATGCTGATGAGGCCGACGTGCTTCACGACGCTTTCGGGCCGGCGGTGGACCCGGATGGGGTCGTGGATCGAAGGGAAGCAGCAGTTGAACCCGCCGTCGTGCAGCTCGCCCCGCTTCGACGCCTCGAAGTGGTCGATCAGGTCCTGCTCGCTTTCGTACCCGATCACGTAAATGAGGGATTCGGCCAGCTCGGGGTCGTTCTCTATGGCCTTGAACCGCGGCGCTTCGGTCAGGGCGAGATGGCACGTGAAGAAGCTCATCTCCGAGTATCGCCACTGGTCGAGCCTGGTGATAAGCTCCTGCTCCAGGTGTTGTTTGCCCACGTAATCATAGAACGTCTGGTGCGGGTTGAGTGCGCTGCAGACGAACTTGTTCGCCCTGATGACGGTGCCGTCGTCCAGCTCAACCCCCTTCGCCTCCCCGTTCTCGATGATGATCCTCTTTATGACGCAGCCGCTAATCACCCTGCTGCCGTTTTCCGATATATATTTTCCGAGGAGATGGGCCACGTGGTGAGACCCCATATGGCACAGGCGGAAGTGCCAGCCGCGGTTCATCATCAGGGGCACGAGGTATCCGAGGCCCTCCAGGTCGTAGTCAAGTCCCCACATAGTGGCAAGATAAAGGAAGAGCGCGCGGACCCTGTCGTTCTCGAACCAGGCGTCGATGATCTGCCGGGGGGTGTATCCGGTCAGCTCGTCGTCCCATTTCGTCGCCGGGTGCCTTTCAAGCTTTGCGGCCTGCTCCAGACTCGGCAGCGGGTTCACATAGCTCGCCGGGGCAAGGAAGACATCCATCGCGTCGTCCGACCATTTTACGAAGTTCCTGAAAGATTCCGCGTCGTTCGCGGAGAACTTGGCGATCGACTTCGCGGACCTCTCCGTGTCCCTGTAGAGGGCGAGATGGGTCCCGTCCTGAAAGGGCATCACCACCTGGACGTTGGGATAGATCCATTGCAGGTCGTACTTTGTCTCAAGCTCGAAGTCCCGCATCGGAGGGGCATATTCGACCATCATGTGGTAGATCGCGTGGCTGTCCACGAGCATACCGGGAAGGAGCAGGTTCTCCGTCGCCAGGCCTCCCCCGATCTCGTACCGTCGCTCCAGGACCGCCACCTTCAGTCCCGCCTTGGCGAGATAGCCGGCGGTAGTCAGCCCGTTCGGACCCGCACCGATCACGATACCGTCAAACTCCAGTTCCCTCATGTCGCCTCCTTCCCCCTTGTAATGCTTCGGCTAAAAAGACGTAACCAGTGAAAACTTCGCAAATGAATTAAATTATGTCGGGTTGGATGTTGACATATCAATACAATTTAATTTATACTCGTGTTAGAATCGTTATGTTTTCTGTAAAGTTTCTTTACAGCATTCGAGGTGGATAAGATTCTCGAATGAACATAAATCTGAACCAACTCAAGGCTTTTTACCTCGTTGCAAAGAACGGAACCTTCTCCAAAGCTGCCGATGAATTGTTCGTTACCGAGCCTGCGGTTTTCGTCCAGGTGCGCACGCTTGAGCGGTGCCTCGGGCTGAAGCTCCTCGATAAATTCGGAAAGGACCTGCGGCTTACGGAGATCGGGAGGCTGCTTTACGGGTACGCCGGCAGGATTTTCAGCATAGTCGATGAGGCCGAAACGGCGATAAAGGACATCGGGGCGCTCAATAAGGGGGAGCTGAGGGTTGGGACCACAAGCACCCTTGCCGAATATCTGCTGCCCCTCATACTCCCCGCTTTCAGCGCAAGCCACACGAAGGTCCAGGTGTACCTCGAAGAGACGAACTCCGGCCAACTGGTGAAAGGCGTCCTTGCGCACCAGTATGAAATGGCTATCGTGGCAAGGGTAGCCTACCCCGACACTATCGAATACACGACGCTGAGCAGAGATGAAATCCTTCTCGTCGCCTCGCCGGACGACAGCCTCGCACAGAAGCAGCGGTGCTCGCTCAAGGAGCTGAACGGTTACCCGATGATATGCCGCGACGTGAAATCTGCGACGAGGCAAGCGGTATGGAAAGAGTTCGTGAAGAGAGACATCAAGCCCTCCGCTGTCATAGAGGCAGCCAATACGGAGTTGATCAAGAGGCTCGTGGCGAGCGGCAGGGGCGTCTCTCTCCTTTCGGAGGTATGCGTCAAGAAAGAGATAGAGCGCGGCGAGCTGGCCGCCATACCCATTGCTGAAGGGCCTTTCTTCCTCGATATCGACGCGATCTATCTGAGGGGCAGGACGTTATCGCCCGCGGCGGCTTCCTTCCTCAGCTTTCTCCTTAAAACAGGCACATCGGAAAACCTGAACCACTTCGTGGGGGTTATGAAGGGTAGGAAACCCCTGGTCGCTTTATCCTGACGAACACAAATCCCTTAGATTATTGAGACATCTCCCACCTGCTTTCCATCAGATGGCGGAGGTGTTCCGACGCCAGAAGACCGAATTTCGGGTCGTTGACCGAGAGGTCGACGCTTATCAATTGGTCGGCCCTTACGAACCTCTTCAATTGCCTCTCGAAAACCTCCATAATGGCCGGGTCATAGAACGACCTGCCCTCGTCGCCAGGCAAGGACCACCCCTTCAGTGGGATGAGAAAGAGCATATGCTCCGGCTTCGCCTCCATGACGATCTGCCCTATCCATCGGGCGGCCCGGACCACTTCCTCCGCTGTCGCCTTGAAAGCCCATCTGAAATCATGCCTGAAAAGGTTCCTCTTCCTGAAGCGCGCGGGCGCTACGCCTGCCTTCGGCATACATGCCACTGCATCGAGCGCGCCCGGCGCGAGCACCGCCGGGATGTCATTCGACAGATAAGAGCGCAGCCTCTCCCGGTCGATCTTGCCGTAGTCCCCTCCTGCCACGAAGTCGATCACGTCGTGCAGCGTAAGGTCGAGGACGCCCGCAAAGAGGTCCGTCGTCCTCATCAGCTCGGCCATGGCCATTGTGCTCTCGCCCGCCGCATGGAAGGGGACGAGGTTGAAGTTCTTCTCCCGCCAGAAGGCCTTTACCTCTTTCGTGTAGACGTCCGTCAGCCCTATCGCAGTGATGGCGACGGACGTGCGGCCCACTCGCGGCAGGACGCCGTCCATAGCCGTGAGCGCCTTCGCCGCGTTCGACAGGACCGCCTTCGACAGGCTCGTTCAGGGAGCCGAAATCACACGGCGACTGTATGTACGTTATATCTTTGTGGTTCCTGAAGGCGGGGAGGCTGTTTGCGATCATGGTCGATACGATCACCTTCGGCATCATGAGGGGCAACCGTTCCATGACCCCGGCAGCCATGAAAAGCATCGTGCCGCCGCCCACGGCGATGGCGCCCGCCTGAGCCTCCCTCTTCATGACCTCGTTCAGCTCTTCAACGGCCGTGTTCCTCGCGGCCGCTATGGAAGCGTCCCTGGACTCGGACATTACCCGCGAGGAGGCGTCGATCTTAGTAGGGGTGTGACCCAATCGCCTGATTTCGTCGCAAAGAAAATCAAGCTCTTCGCCCTTCGTATTCCACGTCCCGAGGACCACGTAAGACGACATGATAAACAATATTAACAAATTTCGAAAAGAAAGTAACATAAATTACAAACACCTATGTATTTATTTTAATTCTATCCAGGTTTAACAATCGTCCAGAAGGACTACACTGGCCGTGCATAAAGAAATACCAGGCCCATTTCACGGAGCTAATTTTCCTTGGAGTCGCGCCTTGCTCCCGGGCTCAGCCAGTAGAAGCTGGAGACGTCGCCGGTGTTGCTGCCCAGGGCACTGAGATAACCGGTATAGATAGCATATGCACTGGAACCAGGGTCAAGACTGATGATTCCCGAGAGGCCGTACGCACCCGTGGGCGTACCACTTGGACCGCCTGTTATTACGTTCCATATGGCCACCTGGAGGGCTACCTGTTGATTCCATGTGGTGGCTCCGGCGCCATTCCCTGTCAATTTATGGCAAATCAGATAGCAACGCTAACTTGCCCGGCCGGCGCTTGTCCGCCCATCTCTGGTTCATGCTCTTTGCCTTTTCTTTACCGTTATGTTAAAATTTCCGCATAGATGCCTGGAAAGTGCAAGATTCAAATCTCTATCTTTCCGCCATCTTATGCACCTCGCTCTGTAAGCGCGTTGATTTTAAGGTGGCCGGGCCCTGCGCAACGTGAAGGTTACAAACCCCGTCAGGTCCGGAAGGAAGCAGCGGTAGTAGCTTCTCCGTGTGCCGCAGGTCGCCTGGCCTTTATATTTAGATAGGGACCATCCGGCGCCGGAAAGGAAGGCGGCGACCGGTGTGGCGGCTGAGGGTATGCATGCCCGTCGCACTGTCTTAATCCATGAAAGATAAAGAAGACTATAAAGTAATCGCGCGGGAATGGAGGCCGAAGAAGTTCGAGGACGTGGTCGGGCAGCCGCATATCGTCACGACCCTCAGGAACTCCATCAGGCGCGACCGCGTAGCGCACGCGTACCTTTTCGCAGGCCCCAGGGGCGTCGGCAAGACGACTATCGCCAGGATACTCGCAAAGGCGGTCAACTGCGCGCAAGGCGTAAAGGAAGAGCCGTGCGATGAATGCGAGACCTGCAAGGCTATAAACAACAGCGGCTTCGTTGACGTCATCGAGATCGACGCCGCCTCCAACAGGGGCATAGACGAGATAAGGGAGCTCCGGGAGACGGTGCGCTACCTGCCTATGGCGGGCAGGCGCAAGGTCTACATCATCGACGAGGCGCACATGCTGACCGACCCCGCGTTCAACGCGCTCCTGAAGACCCTGGAGGAGCCGCCGGGCCACAATATCTTCATCCTCGCAACGACCGAATCCCACAAGATACCTTACACTATCGTATCCAGGTGCCAGCGCTTCGATTTCAGGAGAATATCGGAATCGGCGATCATGGAGCAATTGCGCCGGATCTGCCTCTCGAAAGAGATCGAGTGCGACGAGAGGGCCCTTAACTACATTGTCCGTGAGGCGGACGGGGGGCTGCGCGACGCGGAGTCGATACTCGACCAGGTAATCTCGTACAGCACAGCGCACATCGCCGAGAAAGACGTGATCGACGTGATCGGGGTGGTCCGCAGGGATGTCGCCTATGAGATGGTGAAGAGCATCGTCGAGAAGGACCCAAAGGAGGGCCTCTCCCTCATCGCCCGCACCCTCGAAGAAGGGAACGACGCCTACCAGGTCTACAAGGCGCTTCTCTCTTTCCTGCGCGACCTGCTCATGATAAAGCTCTGGCAAGGCAGGCCCTCTTTCGTCTTTATGGACGACGAGGAGTATAAAAGGGCGACAGACCTTTTGAAGACGGTCGAGTATTACGAGATACAGAACATGGTACACCACATGCTCAAGACGGAGGACCTTATCCGGGGCGTCTTCCCCAGGGCGTCATTGGAGGTCCTCTACGTGAACCTCTACAACCTGTCGCAGCTTCGGGACGTAGAGGCAATGATAGATGCGGGCGAGCGTAAAGGAGCCCGAAGCCAAGAACCGGCTGACGCGCCACGGGCGAGCCGGCCCCCCGAGCCGCAGAAACCCGAGCAGCCGGCGGCAGCCCACAAGCCGTTTACGCCGCCGCCTGTCCGGACTGCTCCCGCAGTTGACGCCGGAGCACCCACCGAGCCCTCTTTCAGGCAGGCATCCGATTCCAGGCAGGCGGACCCCGCGGACTCGCCCGATTCTTCAGGGCAGGCCGACAACTTCGTCTCTTACCTCAGAGAAAAAAGCAAGATGCTTTTCGCAATGCTCGCCTCATCGGAGATGACGGCCGTAGATGAAAAGCTGCAAGTCGCTATAAACAAACAGACAGCACTGCTGGCGAGTGACGCCGGAATCGCCGGTGAGCTGAAAAAACATGCGTCGGCCTTCTTCGGCAAAGATATGACCGTCCGCTTCGTCGACGGCGGCGAGGCAAAGACCGATACTATAGATGACTATATGCGGGAAGCCGAGACCGTGTTTAACTCGCAGGAATAATCGGCTTCATAAAAGGAGGCAATGATGTCAAAGGGTTTCGGGCAGATCCTCAATCAGGCAAAAAAGATGCAGGAGCAGTTCCAGAAGCTTCAGGAAGAGATGGAGACGAAAGTCGTCGAGGGGCAGTCGGGCGGCGGTATGGTCACTTGCGTGGTAAACGGAAAACAGGACCTCGTCTCCCTCAAGATCTCCGACGAGATATGGGAGGAGCACGACAAGGAGATGCTGGAAGACCTGGTCGTGGCCGCCATCAACGAGGGCCTGGGGAAGTCCAAGGACATGTGGAAGGAAGAGCTGTCGAAGATAACAGGCGGCATGCAGCTTCCCTTCGGTATGTAATAAATGTATTATCCGGAACCCATCGAGCGACTCATAGAGAACCTGACGAGACTACCCGGCATCGGAAGGAAGAGCGCGACGCGCCTTGCCTTTTTCCTCCTCAACTCCAAGACCGAATACGTGGGCGAGCTGAGCAAAAGCATCATGGAGGTGAAGGAAAGGATCAAGTTGTGCAGCACCTGCTTCAATATCACCGACCTGGACCCGTGCCGCATATGCAGGGATGAGAAGCGCGCACGCGATACCCTTTGCGTAGTCGAGGAGCCTTCCCACCTGATGGTGATAGAATCTGCGTTCCCCGGCATCTACCGTTACCACATACTCCACGGCGTCATAAACCCGATAGACGGTATAGGCCCCGAAGAGATCAGGATACCGGAGATGCGTGAGCGCATAGCCAGAGAGAACATACGGGAGTCTGATTATCGCAACGAACCCTACGATAGAGGGCAACACAACCGCCCATTACATCGTGGAAATGACTAAATCGTTCAACCTTAAGGTAAGCCGCATCGCCTCCGGCATCCCCATAGGCGGCGACATAGTCTATATCGACCCGCTCACCATAAAGAGCGCCATCGACAACAGGAGGAGCCTGAAAGAGGACCGGTCATAAAAAAGCGCCGGTCAGCTAAATAACGTATCTTATGGATATCATCAAATACGCGTTCGACATCATTGTCCACCTGGATAAGCACCTCGGTCTCGTGATCCAGCAGTACGGCGTCCATACGCACATACTTTTGTGCCTGGTCCTTTTCTGCGAGACGGGGCTTGTCGCCACGCCCTTCCTCCCCGGCGATTCCCTTCTGTTTGCAGCGGGCGCTTTCGCCGGTCTCGGGTCGCTCGACATCGGCTGGCTTGTTGCCTCGCTGCCGATAGCAGCCATGCTGGGCGACTCATCGAATTACTGGATCGGGCGCAAGGCAGGGCCGAAGGTCTTTTCCAGTGAAAGCTCGCGCCTGCTCAACAGGCGGCACCTCGACAGAACGCACGAGTTTTACGTGAGGTACGGCGGGAAAACGGTTATCATCGCACGGTTCGTGCCCATAATCAGGACATTTGCCCCGTTCGTGGCAGGCGTAGGCGCGATGTCGTACGGCCGGTTCCTTGTCTTCAGTATTGCCGGCAATATCGGCTGGGTGCTCATCTTCACCCTGGCCGGCTACTTCTTCGGCAATATCGCCCTGGTCAGGCAGAATTTCACGCTGGTGATCCTGGCGATCATCATCATATCCGTGCTGCCGGGCGTGATGGGCTACATGCGCGAACGGCGCAAGCTAACTGCCGGGACAGAATCTTAACTCCATAAAAACCGACAAACGAAAGTTCCTTTAGTGTCCCGGGTGGCCGCCCGGGCTTCCGGGTGCGCCGTCATGGCCGTCAGGCCCTCCCGGTGCGCCGTGTCCACCGGGCGCCCCGTGCTCAAAAACCTCGTGTCCCGGCGCCCCGTGCTCGAAATGCTCGTGGGCGCCGAACTGCTCCTCATGGGGCTGGTTCCAGTACCCGCCGTAAAAACCCGGATAGTAGAACTCCGGATATTCTTCGTACTCATCGTAGGGATAGTAATCGTTGTAAGGGTAACCGGAGCCGGCGTACGGCTGAAAATATGGATCGTACGGATATGGGTCGCGCCCGAGGGGATATTCGTTGTAGGGATACGTATACGGAGAATATTGATACTGGGCTGATGCCGGAGCTGCGTATGCCACGATGCACAGGATGATTGCGGCTGCCGGCAGGAACAGCAAAAGCCTCTTCATGAGGGCCTCCTTCGTTGCGGCCCGGCCGCCTTTTCGGAGCAGACAAAGCCGCGAAGTGATAACAAAACATAGTGCGGCTCCCCCAAAAGGGCAACGGGGCGGCGAGATAGCGGGCTGCGGAACCATAATTGACAAATAGCGCTCCCGCGGGGCACAATCTTGGACCGGAGGCAAAAATATTGGACGTTGCGGTCTCGGTCGTCCTGCCTGTCTATAACGCGTTGCGCGCCTCTCCGCGCTACCTGCCGGAGGCCATAGAGAGCGTGCTCGGCCAGAGTATGCGCGACTTCGAGCTTGTCGTAGTCGATGACGGCTCGGACGAAGATTACGGGCCGGTCAGGGCGCGATATACGGACAACCGCATAGTCTGGCTGCGCCTTGAAAAAAACGGGGGGCAGGCGGCGGCCCGCAACGTCGGTGTCGATCGGGCAAGGGGCAAAGTGGTCGCCTTCATCGACCAGGATGACCGGTTTTACCCGGAGCGCCTGGAGCGCGGTGTGGAGGCGTACAAAGATTGCATAATGACATACTCCGACATCGACGAGATCGACGCGGACGGCTCTATAATGACGCCGAGGGCGCTCGCCGCCCACCAGCCCGGAAGACACCCCATAAAATCGCTGCCCGACCTGCTGGCGTGGGATTCCCTCGTCCTCCCCGGCACATGCCTTCTGGCCAGGGAGACGTTCCTCGCAACCGGCGGCTTCGACCCGCAGCTCTCGGGTTACGAGGACGATGATTTTTTTGTCCGCGTCTTCCGGATGGGGCCTGTTCGCTTCATCGAAACGCCGCTGCTACAGTACCGCATATACCCGGAGAGCTACAGGTCGAGCAGCCGGGTTGACGCGAGCCGGCGCAACTACTTCCGCAAGCTCGTAAGCGCCTTCCGCGACGGCGACCCACCCGGCCGTTACTGGGTGCGCGACAGGATTGCGCCCAGGTTTTCCGGCCTCTGGCTGACCCGCATCCGCTATGCCCTGCGTGCATCCGACGCCGAAACCTACCGGATGGCCGTGCGCGAGCTGGCCGAGACATCCGCTTACGGCCCGCCCCGTCTGCGGGCAGGCGGCGCAATCCTTGGCCGTATCCCCTACCCCGCCGCCCGCGTGGTATACAAACTCCCTCGATTCAGCTATCTGGCGCGCGTCATCTTCGGTATGCGCCGCAGGCCTAAACGATAAAAGGCTTCGAGGCCCCTTTTGTGCTATAATTATCAAGCAAAAACGCGGATAGACGGTCTCAAAGACATATGCACGAGCTTGCAATTACCCAGAACATTATAGACATCGCTGTAAGTCAGGCGCAGGACAGGAAGATAACAGGCATCAACCTGGTAATCGGCGAGCTTTCGAGCGTCGTAGAGGATTCGATACGCTTCTGCTTCGATGTGATATCGAAGGAGACCCCGGCGGAGGGCGCCACGATCGCCATTGTCAGGGTCCGGGCGGTGCTGCGTTGCGTATCCTGTGGACATGAGTTCGGGATGGACACGGCGGGTGTTTGCCCCGCCTGCGGCAAGCGCGGCGGGGAAATAGCCGCCGGCAAGGAATTCTACATGGAAAGCATAGAGGTGGAGGACTAAAGAGAATGAAGATCAAGGTAGTGAAGAACATCCTGGACGCCAACGAGCAGATGGCAGCGGAGAACAAGGCCGTTTTCAAGAAGAAAGGCTTAACCGTGCTTAACGTCATGGCGTCGCCGGGTGCGGGCAAAACAAGCCTTATACTGAGGACCATCGAAGAGCTGGGCAGGCCGCTCGCAGTCATCGAGGGCGACATAGCCTCCACCATCGACGCAGAGAAGGTGAGTGAAAAGAAGGTGCCTGTCGTCCAGATCAATACGGACGGGGGCTGCCATCTGGACGCGGCCATGATAAAGACATCCCTCGAGAAGCTGAAGCTGGACGGCGTGAAATACCTCTTCATCGAGAACGTGGGCAACCTCGTCTGTCCGTCCGAGTTCGTCCTCGGCGAAGACAAAAGGGTGCTCGTCGCGTCGGTGCCCGAGGGCGACGACAAGCCGTTCAAGTACCCCGGCATGTTCGCGACAGTCCAGGCCATCGTCCTCAACAAGATGGACATTCTCCCTTACATCGACTTCAGCGTCGCCCGCTTTCTGGAAGGCGTGCGTGCAGTCAACCCGAAGGCCCCTGTCTTTCAGGTCTCGTGCAAGACGAAGGAGGGGCTGTCCGATTGGATAGGCTGGCTGAAAAAGATCCGGTCCTGAAGCATGTCACGGTACAGGGCGTAGTACAGGGCGTCGGCTTCCGCCCCTTCATCTACAGGCTCGCCCGCGAGCACAACCTTTCGGGCTGGGTCGCCAACACGAGCAGCGCAGTAGAGATCGAAATTGAAGGGCGCGGAGCTGACGTCGAGACGTTCATCTCCCGCATCGCGAGCAATGCACCGCCCAGGGCGCGCATAGAGACGGTGCGTGCTTCCGATTCATCAGCGCCCCGTGGCCTCAAAGGTTTCGAGATACGCGAGAGCCGCACAGACGCAGGCTATCAGCTCATATCGCCCGATATCGCCACCTGCCCCGACTGCTTGGCCGAATTGCTCGACCCAGGCGACAGGCGGTACCGCTATCCCTTCACAAACTGCACCAATTGCGGCCCCCGCTTCACCATCATCACCGACATACCCTACGACAGGCCGAACACCACCATGGCGCCCTTTCAGATGTGCGAGCTCTGCAGGCGCGAGTACGACGACCCACTCGACCGCCGGTTCCACGCACAGCCTAACGCCTGCCCGGTCTGCGGGCCGAAGGTATGGCTCACCGATGCGATGGGCCGGAAGGCGCCTTGCGACGGTGATGACGCCATCCGTGAAGCTGCGCGCCTCCTGCGTGGAGGGGCCGTAGTTGCAATCAAAGGCCTCGGCGGTTTTCAGCTTGCCTGCGACGCGACCGACGCCGCGGCGGTGACCGCGCTGCGGACAAGAAAGAGAAGGCCCGATAAGCCCTTTGCCGTCATGTTCCGGGACGTTGAAGAAGCGCACCGCCATTGTGCGGTCACCGATGCCGAATCGCGCCTCCTTTGCGCACCGGAAGCCCCCATCGTGCTCCTTGCCTGGCGGCCGGAATCGAATATCTGCGCACCCATCGCACCCGGAAACCTGTACCTGGGCGCGATGCTGCCCTGCACGCCGATCCACCACCTTCTGGTCCGCGACTTCGGCGGCCCCCTCGTAATGACGAGCGGCAACCTCTCGGAAGAGCCTATCGCAAAGGACAACGACGAGGCGCTGCGCCGCCTCGGAGGGCTGACCGATTATTTTCTGTTCCACAACAGGGACATACATTCGCGATACGACGACAGCGTCTGCCTGGCAAACCGTGAAACGCCCGAATCGATCAGGCGGGCGCGCAGCTATGCCCCCTACCCTGTCAAGCTTCCTTTCGCAACAAGGCCCATCCTTGCAGTCGGCGCGCAGGAGAAAAATACCTTCTGCCTGACAAGGGACGAGTTCGCCTTCGTCAGCCAGCATATAGGCGACTTGGAAAACGTGGAAACTCTCGACCACTTCACCGAGACCGTCGAGCTATACAAGAGGCTCTTTCGCATCGAGCCTGAGGTGCTTGCCTGCGACCTGCACCCCAACTACCTTTCGACCCGTTACGCGCGCGCACTCGTTGGCGCATTGCCGCTCTTCGGCGTCCAGCACCACCATGCGCACATCGCCTCCTGCATGGCGGAGCACGGACTCGTTGGCCCGGTCATCGGCGTCGCATTCGACGGCTCCGGCTTCGGCACAGACGGCACTGTCTGGGGCGGCGAATTCCTCATCGCCCGATACGACGGCTTCGAGCGGGCCGCATGCTTAGAACCCATGCCGCTGCCGGGTGGAGAGGTCTCGATAAGAAGGCCCTATCGCCTCGCCTTCGCCTACCTGCACGCCCTCGGCCTGGACACGGCCGGTCTGCCCACGATTGAGGCCATAGCAGAAGAAGAGCGGGCGATCATTACTACGCAAATCGTCCGGCACGTCAACACGCCGCTGACATCCTCCGCAGGCCGCCTGTTCGATGCTGCATCGGCCCTCCTGAACGTGGTGCGGACCGTCAGCTTTGAGGGACAGGCAGCCATCGGCCTTGAAATGGCAGCCACGGGCGCAGCCGCCGGGCCCGGCACGCCTTACCCCTTCTCCATCGAGGAAACGGAAGGCCCTTCCCTCGTAAGGCTGGCCGACCTTTTCGCCGGCATATGCAATGATGCCCGTTCAGGCGTCCATGTCCCGGAGATTGCCTTCCGCTTCCACCTCACGGTGGCCCGCATGATAAGCGAGGCAGCAGCCGGCATCGCGTCGAGGACAGGCATCAAGACCGTCGTGCTCTCCGGCGGCTGCTTCCAGAACAGACTCCTTACGGACCTTGCCGCGGACCTCCTGAAAGATGCAGGCCTCAATTGCCTCACCCACAGGCAAGTCCCCTGCAACGACGGCGCCATCAGCCTGGGCCAGGCAGCAATCGCCCACGCGAGGATGGTTATCAACAACCGCTAATATCCTCGGCCGTATCCATCCTCGGATCTTGTATGGTCCCCCGATCTGTCGTATACTAAATTTCCATGTGTCTAGCGGTACCTGCTCTCATCACCAGGATCGACGGCGCCATGGCCGATGCCGAGCTTGCCGGCAACATGACCCGCGTCAACGTACTCTTCACCCCTGAAGTCAAAGTGGGTGACTACGTCATCATGCACGCCGGGTACGCGATAAGCGTAATGGACAGCGCCGAGGCGGAGGAGACGTTCCGGCTGCTTGAAGAGATGGCGGGCTTCGATGCTGACGGGTAATACCTTCCGCGATCCGGCGGTCGTAGAGAAGCTGAAAGACCGCATCCGGGCCGCGTCGCAGAAATCCATCAAGGTGATGGAGTTCTGCGGCACCCACACCCACGCCATACACCGGTACGGCATCAGGCAGATGCTGCCGCCCACCGTAGAGATGTTTTCCGGCCCCGGCTGCCCCGTCTGCGTCACGGACAATACCGATATAGACCACGCCATCGCCCTTTCGAAGCTCCCCGGAGTCATCGTAGCCACATTCGGCGACCTTCTGAAAGTGCCCGGCAGCGCAGGCAGCCTCCTAACGAGCAAAGCGGAAGGGGCGGCGGTTATGATGGTCTATTCGCCGCTCGACGCCCTCGTCCTTGCAGCCGACAACCCGGCCTGCCGCGTCGTCTTCCTCGGCATCGGGTTTGAGACAACGGCCCCGGCCGTCGCGGCCTCCATCGCCGAGGCAAGCGAGAGGGGGCTATCCAACTATTCCGTTCTATCAATGCACAAAGTGACGCCACCCGCAATGAGGGCGATCCTCGACGCGAAGGAGATAGCCCTCGACGCGATCCTTTGCCCCGGCCACGTCAGCACGGTGACCGGAGCAGACGCCTGGCGGTTCGTGTCTGAAGATTACCACATACCTGCCGTAGTGGCCGGCTTCGAGCCGGTGGACATCATGCTGGCCGTCTCTCAGATCGTGCACCAGTGCGAATCAGGCAACGCCCGTGTGACCAACGCCTACCCGCGCAGCGTGACCGATTCAGGCAACGGGCCGGCCCGCGAGATGATGGACAAGGTTTTCGAGACTGCTCCCGCAAGATGGCGGGGCCTCGGCGAGATCCCGGCAAGCGGGCTTTCCGTGCGCGCAGCTTATGCAGCCCACGACGCGCGCCGCCTCTTCGACGTGGAAGTCCCGGAAAGCCGGGCACCCGTTGGGTGCAGTTGCGGCGAAATCATCAGGGGCATCATGCGGCCCGACGCATGCCCGCTTTTCAGGACCGTCTGCACGCCGTCCCACCCTGTCGGGCCATGCATGGTCTCGTCAGAAGGGAGTTGCTCCGCCTACTACCTCTATGGATAAAGAAATGGATGAAAAGCTGATATTACTCGGTCACGGCAGCGGAGGAGGCTTGAGCCACGATCTTATCGACGGACTTTTCGTCCGCCACTTCGGCAACCCCATCCTTCTTCCCCTGGAAGACGCATCGGTCTTCGACCTGCCTCCCGGCAAGACGGCCTTCACGACGGACAGCTACGTAGTCAAGCCCATCTTTTTCCCTGGCGGGGACATCGGCCGGCTGGCCGTCTGCGGCACTGTTAACGATCTCTCCATGCGCGGGGCCAGGCCGCTCTACTTGAGCACGGGCTTCATAATCGAGGAAGGCTTCAGCCGCGCCGATCTTGAGCGGATCGTCATCTCCATGAGCGAGGCGGCGCGAGAAGCGGGGGTCTCCATCGTCTGTGGAGATACGAAGGTCGTAGAGAGGCGGGCAGCCGACGGCGTCTTCATCAATACTGCGGGCGTCGGCCTGATACCCGCAGGCGTGAGCATCTCCGTGCAAAACGCCAGGCCGGGCGATGTCGTAATCGTGAGCGGCACGATCGGCGACCACGGCGTCACTGTCCTTTCACAGAGGCAGGGTCTCCATTTCACGACCCCTGTCAAAAGCGACGTAGCCCCGCTGAACGGTCTTGCGCAGGCCATGCTCGAAGTCGCCCCGGCGGCCGTGCATGCCATGAGAGACCCTACAAGGGGCGGCATAGCGACTACGCTGAAAGAGATTGCCTCCGGCTCCTCGGTCGGGATAGAGATAGTAGAGGACAGCATCCCCGTGTCGGAGGCGGTCGGCGCAGCATGCGAGATGCTGGGCCTCGATTACCTGTACTTGGCGAACGAGGGGAAGCTCGTCGCCGTCGTAGCCGAAGACCGGGCAGACCACATCCTATCGGCGATGAAAGCCAATATTTACGGCCGCAACGCGGCCGTTATCGGACGCGTGACTGCGGACCACCCCGGCATGGTCAGCGTCAAGAATGCATTTGGCGCAAAGCGCATCGTCGAGATGCTCGCAAGCGACCAATTCCCGCGGATCTGCTGACAGAAGCCTTTGTCGATCATTTTTTGCTTGACAACATCGTCTACAACAGATACAATCGTAACACACTGTAATTACAGTGCTTGCACGGTTTTTCACCCACAGCATAGCACGACCCCACAAAACTCATATCAAAGGAAATAGAGAAAAAGGTAACCACTGAGGAAGGGCGCGCAAGCTCCACCCCGCGCTGCCCGCCTCTCCGAAAGACCGGCCGTGCGGGGAGACGGCCTTGTGACACAGCCGGATACATAAACATTACGGGAACGAAGGTAAAGGCTAGGAGGCAAACATGAAGTGGCTGAAGGTCTTTGCGATACCCGCCAGTCTTCTGCTGATATTGCTCGGCATAGCTTTACCTGCGAACGCGGAGCTTTACCTGTATATGACCACAAGTCCGACCCTTCCGAGTTCTTATGTCGGCACTGGAAGCGACACCGTGTCCTTTTCGGGACCGATCGGCAACTGGACTACGAATTTCACAACCGGCATCAAGCTCACCAGCCAGGGCCCGGCCAACATCGATCTCAATTCCGTTAACCTGACTTCAGTAGGCGCAGGCACTCTCTACATCTATCTGGTGGGAACCGACCTTTGGGCCTACGAGCAGAAGTGCTTGTTCACGGCCAGCGTGACAACGATGGGCAGCGTCACTTTCGCCGGTTACTATAACGCAAACAATTCCAGCACCCCGTCCGCCGGGGGATGGACCCAGGCCGTCAGCTTGCCCGCTGTCGGCTCATACGCCTCGAACCCGGCCGGTGTTCCTTCCTCCTTCGCCCAAGATACAACGTTCCCACAAAACTTGGCGCAGAACACCACTTACTCGTTCATGGAAACCGCCGTAATATCTCACACGTCCGGAAATCAGGTAACGAGCTTCAATGAAGAGGTGTCGGCAGGCACACATATGCCGATACCGGGCGGTGTCTGGCTCCTCGGCGGGGCGCTTATGGGGTTGATAGGCATAAAAAGGCGGATGACGGGAAAAAAGGGCTGAGCCTCCGTCCTTGCCATATAGCAAAAAGGGCGAGGCATCTGCCTCGCCCTTTTAATTTCCCTTATCGCGCTTTACGTCCCCATCTCCCACGAGGAGAGGTACTTCTTTTGTTCCCGGGTCAGCTTGTCTATCAGCACGCCCCTGGTCGCCAGCTTCAGCAGCGCCACCTTCTTGTCTATCTCTAACGGCACGCCGTAAACCTTCTTCTCAAGCTCTTTTCCCTTCTTCCACACATATTCGGCCACGAGCGACTGGTTGGCGAAGCTCATGTCCATGACCTCCGAGGGGTGACCCTCGGCTGCGGCGAGGTTGATAAGCCGACCTTCGCCCAAAAGATATATCTTCTTCCCGTTCTTGAGCGCGTATTCGTCAAGGAAGGGCCGCAGCCGCCTTTTCGATTTCTTCATAGACTCAAGCGCCTCGATATCAACCTCGACGTTGAAGTGGCCCGAGTTGCATAATATCGCCCCGTCCTTCATGCGCTCGAAATGCTCTTTCCGCAGCACGCGGACATCGCCCGTGACCGTGATGAAAATATCGCCCGTCCTGGCCGCCTGCCCCATCTCCATAACCTCGAAGCCGTCCATGACCGCTTCCAGGGCGCGCAATGGGTCAACCTCAGTCACTATGACGTGGGCGCCCAGGCCTTTGGCCCGCATCGCCACGCCCCTGCCGCACCAGCCGTATCCGGCGATGACGAAGCGGGAGCCTGCAACGAGCATGTTGGTGGCGCGGAGAATGCCGTCCATCGTGCTCTGCCCCGTGCCGTACCGGTTGTCGAACATATGCTTGGTGGATGCGTCGTTCACGGCGATAATGGGGAACCTGAGCACCCCTTCCCGCTCCATGCTCTTCAGGCGGATGACGCCCGTGGTAGTCTCCTCGGAGCTGCCTATCACGGCATCCATCAGCTTCTTTTTGCGGGCCGGCGCAAGGCGCATTACCCAGTCTTTGACTTTCGGGTGGAGCCCATCGTACCGCTTGAGAGCGATCATGTGCAGCGCCCCGACAAGGTCTGCCCCGTCGTCCATCGTCAGGTTGGGCTCGAATGCGAGCGCCTTCACGATGTGCGCGTAGTAACGGTTCTCGTCCTCTCCCTTGACTGCGAAGACGGAAACGCCAGTATGCTTCACCATGCTCGCCGCTACGTCGTCCTGAGTGGAAAGCGGGTTGGAAGCGCAAACGAGCACCTCGGCGCCCCCGGCTTTGAGCGTTGCGGCCAGGTTGGCCGTCTCTGTAGTTACGTGCAGACAGCAGGAGATGCGCGCGCCTTTCAGGGGACGCTCTTTCTTGAACCTCTCCCTTATCATCCTGAGCACCGGCATCCGCCGCTCGGCCCATTCGACCTTGTACCGCCCGGCATCAGCGGTTTTGATGTCTTTAACGTCGTAATCCATTTATCCTCCAGTCGATCATGTAGTTGTGAGGGGGGAGGCTCCATGCGGCCGGGGCACCCGCCCGACGTAAGGAGGGAAGGGTCGCCTGGAGGGGGCGCTGAACAGCCCCCTCACGTCGTATTCCGTTTCGCCCCCGGTTAGCCTAAGGTCACGCACCGGCCTGTTTCTTGATCGCTTCCACCATGTCGAGCTTCTCCCAGGTGAAATCGGGATCGTTCCTGCCGAAGTGGCCGCAGCAGGCCGTTTTCTTAAATATGGGCCGCAGTAAGTCGAGCCTCTCGATGATCTTCCTCGGCCTCAAGTCAAAGATCTCCGTGATTATCTTGGCGATGCGGTCTGGGCTTATCTTGGCGGTCCCCTGCGAATCGACGTTGACCGAGACGGGCTCCGCAACCCCGATAGTGTAAGCAAGCTGCACTTCCAGGCGGTCGGCAAGGCCGGCGGCAACTACGTTCTTGGCTATGTAACGCGCCATGTACGATGCGCTCCTGTCCACCTTCGACGGGTCCTTGCCGGAGAAGGCGCCGCCGCCGTGACTGCCCACGCCGCCGTACGTATCTACGATGATCTTCCGGCCCGTCACACCGCAGTCACCCTTCGGACCGCCGACGACGAACCTTCCGGTGGAATTGACGTATATCTTTGTGTTCTTGTCCATAAGCTCGGCAGGCACCACCTTATTGATGACCTCGGCGATCACGCCATCGCGCACCATGGCCTGCGTCACGTCGGGGTTATGCTGCGCGGCGATGACCACTGAGTCGACCCGCACCGGCGCCCTGTCCACGTACTCTATGGTCACCTGGCTCTTTCCGTCGGGCCGGAGGAACGAAAGCGAGCCGTCCTTCCTTGCCTCTGCAAGCCTCTGGACGAGCCTATGGGCATACATGATGGTCATCGGCATATATTCCGACGTTTCATTGCAGGCAAAGCCGAACATCAGCCCTTGGTCGCCCGCACCCTGCTCGTGTTCTCCCGTCTCGTTGACCCCCATGGCGATGTCGGGCGACTGCTCGTCTATCGCCGTCAGGACGGAGCAGGTCTCCCAGTCGAACCCCATGGCCGAGTTGTTATAACCGATGCCCTTGATCGTCTCCCTGACGATATCGGGGATATGAACATAAGTGCTTGTCGTGATTTCGCCACCCACAAAGGCAAGACCCGTAGTGACAAGCGTCTCGCAGGCGACCCTCGCCCTCTTGTCCTTGGCAATGATTGCGTCCAGCACGGCATCGGAGATCTGATCCGCGACCTTATCCGGGTGCCCCTCGGCAACCGATTCTGAAGTGAAAAGAAATCTGGACATGCTCATATGGGACTACCTCCTAGTAAATTGTGTGTCTACGCAAAATCCTCGGGAAATAGGGCCGACATCTCTTTTCTCAGCAACTGCTCGCTTTCTTTCGCCGACTCTTTGGAAAATATCTCTTTCACCAGGTCCCTGCAGTAGGTGTGACCCAGCCCCCTTACGATCTTTTTGACCCTCGGGATGGAGTAAGCGTTCATCGACAGCTCGTCCATGTCGAGACCGAGGAGTATGGGTACGTATAACGGCTCGCCCGCCATCTCGCCGCACAGGCAGACCTCGATCTTGCCGGCGTGCGCGTCATCGACCGTCTTCTTGATCATGCGCAGCACGGCCGGATGAAGCGGCTCGTACAGATACGAGACGTACTCGTTGATCCTGTCTATGGCAAGCGTGTACTGGATCAGGTCGTTCGTCCCGATGCTGAAGAAATCGACCTCCTTGGCCAGCAGGTCCGTAATCATGGTCGCCGAAGGCACCTCGATCATGATGCCTATCTTGATCCCCTCGTCGAACGGGACCTTCTCATCCTTCAGCTCCGCCATGCATTCGCGCAGGACCGCCTTCGCCTTCTTCACCTCGTCCATGCCCGAAACCATGGGGAACATGATGCGAAGCGGCCCGTAGGCGCTCGCCCTCAGCAAACCCCGGAGCTGCGCCTTGAATATCTCGACTTCCTTGATGCACAGGCGTATGGCCCGGAGGCCCATGGCAGGGTTGATCTCTTTCGGCACCTCGATCTTGGAGGCAAACTTATCGCCGCCTAAGTCCAGTGTGCGGATAGTTGTATATGAGACCTTCCTGTTTTCGGCAAGCTTCCTGTATATGTGGTAGTGGTCCATCTCGGTCGGGAGCGTCTTGCGCGACAGGTAAATATACTCTGTCCGGTAAAGCCCGACTCCCTCCGCCCCGTACCGCTCGACGATATCCATCTCGGCCAGAAGCTCTATATTGGCGCCGACCCTTATCCTGAAGCCGTCCTTCGTTTCCGACTTCAGCTTGGCTATGCGCAGGTACTCCTTCCTCTGGGCGTTGCGGTGTACCTGCCTCACCAGGTAGTCCTTCTGCACTTCGGCCGACGGGTTCAGGATAACGACGCCGTGGTCGCCGTCAATGATGATCGTGTCGTTGCTCCTCGCAAGCGACGTGACCTTGCCGAGGCCGACTACGGCCGGTATCTCCAGGGCCCTTGCCACGATCGACGTATGGGAGGTGCGGCCCCCCACATCAGTGACGAACCCCGACACCTTGTGCAGGTCGAGCTGGATCGTGTCCGCCGGAGAGAGGTCGGGGGCTACTATAATAACCTTCCCCCGCATGCCCTTGGCGTCCACGCCGGAGACCTTGCCCTTCACCATCATCCGCAGGAGCCTCTGATAGATATGGTTAAGGTCCTGCCCCCTCTCGCGCAGGTATGGGTCCTCCACCTTCTCAAAACTGGAGAGGAACCTGGAAACGACCATTTCGAGCGCCCACTCCGCGTTGACGTGCCGCTTCCTTATGATATCGACCACGTCTCCCGTGAAATAGGCGTCCTGCAGCATAAGCATGTGGGCGTCGATAATAAACGCGTGCTTGCGCACCTCGTCATCGGGGATGGAATCCTTGACGCGGGAGAGGTCTTCGATCGCGCCTTTCACGGCGCCCCTGAACTTGCTCAACTCTTTCTCGACCTGCTCTTCCCTTATCTGGTGCTTGGCGACATGTACCTTGCCCCGCTCCAGCAGGTACACCCTGCCTATAGCGATGCCGGACGACACAGCCGTGCCGTTAAGCTCTGTTTGAGGCAATTTATTGTTGTTCATGTCTCACCGAAGCCGTCCTCGATCAGCCGCCGCAAGTCGTCGAAAGCATCCTGCTCGTCGGTACCGTCGACCATGACAGTAAGCTTTGTCCCGAGAGGACAAGCGAGCATCAGCAACCCCATGATGCTCTTTCCGTTCACCTTCTGGCCGTCCTTCTCAACCCAGACGTTCGATTGGTAGGATGACGCCTTTTTAACGAACTGGGCCGCGGCGCGCGCGTGCAGGCCGAGCCTGTTTCTTATCGTGAAAATCCCTTCCATCAGCGCTATTCTGCCTTCCTTATGTTCAACACGTCGGTTGCGAGGTATATGTTCTTCTTGCCGTAGCTCGCTATAAAACCGGCCAGCTCGGGGAGGCCCTTGCCCTGGCGGTAAGTCACGAGCTTGATGAGCATCGGGAGGTTCGTGCCCGTCACTACCTCCACCTTGCCTGCTTCCAGAAAGGAGAGGCTGATGTTGGAGGGCGTGCCGCCGAACATATCCGTCAGTATGACGGCGCCCTGGCCGGCATCGACGCTCTTCAGGGCGTCGGTGAGCTTCTTCTTTATCTTGTCGACGTCTTCGTCAGGGAAGATATCGACGTACTGGAACTGTTCCTGCTTCCCGACTATCAACTCGGTGGCGGCGACCATCTCTCGGGCAAGGTTGAAATGAGCCACAACAACAATACCAATCATCGCCCCTCCTTGTCGATGTCCCGGTGCAGCACCGTCACATTATAACCCATGATACGCAGGTGCCCCTCCAGCTCGTTCGCGATCGCCGGCGAGCGGTGCCTGCCCCCCGTGCATCCGATGCAGATAGTGAGGTAGCTCTTGCCCTCACGCTCGTAAAGCGGGATCAGGCTGACGAAGAAATCAAGCAGCATCGGGAAAAACCGGTCGTACGTCTCGTTCGACTTCACGTAGTCCGCAACGTCGCCGGCAAGCCCGGTCTTCTCCTTCAGCCCCGCTACGAAAAACGGGTTCGGGAGGAAGCGGACGTCCTGCACGAGATCGGCTTCCAGCGGTATCCCATAGCCGAACCCGAAGGAGACCAGGTTTATCTTCATCCTCTTCTCGCCGCCGCCGTACGTGCTGATGACGAAATTCCGCAGGCCGTTCGTCGTGAAGAGCGATGTGTCGATAACCTTGTCGGATATCTCCTTGATCCAGTTCATCTCCACCCGTTCGCTGCTGAGCGCCTCCCTGATGCTCGATGCGTCGTAAAACGGGTGGCTCCTCCGCGTCTCCTTAAACCGCCGCAGCAGCATCTCGTCGGTGCAGTCCAGGAATATCAGCTCGACGTCGTACTTCTCCTTGACCTTGCTCAGCACCAGTTTACCTTCCTCGAAGAATTCCCTTTCCCGTATATCGATCACGAAAGCTGACTTGGACAGCTTCGATTCCGGGCTCGTCGAAAGCTCCAGGAAGTTTCGCAGCAGCACCAGCGGGAAATTATCTACGCAGAAATATCCCGCGTCTTCGAGCGCCTTAAGAAACGTAGTCTTCCCCGACCCTGAAATGCCGCTGAGGATGACCGTCTTCATTCTTCACCCTCTTTCCGCGCAGACCGCAATACCCGCTTCTCCAGGTCGCGCGCTGTATCTATCCCATCCGTCTTGAGCACGTGGTTCCTGCACGCCAGCTCTATTACCGCCGATACGTTCCGCCCGGGACTTATGGGGATACGTATGAGCGGCAGGTCCAGGCCCAGAAGGCGGTACTTTTCATTGCCCAGGCCGACCCTCTCGTAGTCCGCGCTGTTATCCCAGTCCACAAGCTCTACTACCAGCTCTATCCTCTTGCTCGGCCTGACTGCCGCCACGCCGAAAAGCTGCCGTATGTCCACTATGCCGATGCCCCTTACCTCCAGGAGATTCCTGAGCATCTCCGGAGATCCTCCCACAAGGTCCAGGGCTCCTATCTTCTTTACCTCAACTACGTCGTCGCTCACGAGGCGAAAGCCGCGCATGACCAGGTCAAGGGCGTTCTCGCTCTTGCCTATGCCGCTCCTGCCGATAATGAGCGCCCCAACGCCCACGATCTCCATCAGCACGCCGTGGACGATGTCCGAAGGTGCGAGCATCTCCTCCAAGCCGCGCGCGAGCCGCTCGATGAAAACGGCCGTCACGAGCCTGCTCCGGAGCAGCGGTATTTTCCTCTCTCCGGTTTCCCTGAGCAGGCACTCGGGCACTTTCAAACCGCGCGTGACGACGAAGCACGCGACGTCCCGGCTGCACAGGTCGTGCACGATCCTCTCGCTCTCACCACCCGGAAGGCCCCTGAGGTAGGATATCTCGGTGTAGCCGAGAATCTGCACCCTGTGCGGGTGAAGGTAGACCATGTAGCCGGCTATAACGAGGCCCAGTTTCTGGATCCTCGGGTTGTATATCTTTTTTGAGAGCCCTTCCGCGCCCGCGATGATATCGAGCTCCAGGCCGTAGGTCCTATCTTCGAGGATCTGTCGAACCGTTATGCCCTTCATCCACCGAACTTTTTGTCCTCTTCGACGATATCGCCGTACAGGTCCCCGTCCCCGCCTTGCTCGATCAGGCGTTTTCTAAATGACGGGTCTCTCAGCACACGCGATATCCGGGACAGCATCTGGATGTGAAGCCCGGCAGAGTCCTCCGGCGCCAAAAGCAGAAACACGATGTGAACGGGCTGCCCGTCCACCGCGTCGAAGTTTATGCCCGTCTTAGACCTGCCGAAGGCGCACAACAGGTGCGTCAGGCCTTTCATCTTCCCGTGCGGTATGGCGACACCGTCGCCAATGCCCGTGCTGCCTAGCTTTTCGCGCTCCAGGATGACGCCGACCGCCTCGTCCACACTCTCTATGAGGCCTGTTTCCTTCATGGCCGTCGTCAGCTCTTTAAGCACTTCTTCCTTCGTCGATCCCTTGAGGTCTGCAATTACGCAAGATTCCCTCAGGGCATCACCCATCTTCATAGGGCCCTTCCCCTCGTTTCGATAAGGCTGAAATTGCCGTCTTTCCGTTTGTACAACACGCAGACGTTGCCCCTCTCGATCTCCCGGAATATGATGAAACCGTCGCCGGAGGCGGCCAGCTGCATCTTCGCCTCTTCGGGGTCCATCGGCTTGGCGTCAATGGTCCGCTGCATGATGACCTGCGGGCCTCTCTCTTCCCTCTCGCCTTCCGGATACTTCGGCTTGCCCTCACGGTACTGCTTCACCTTGTCCCGGTACCGCGACAGCCGCGTCTCCAGCTTGTCGAGTATGCTGTCGACGGCCGCGTGCATGTCGTCCTTCACGTCGTGCGCGTTTATGACCACGCCGTTGAGGGTAAACATCACGTCCACCCTCTGCCTGTACTTGCGCTCGAGGGAAAGGACCACGTGGAGGTCAAGCGAGCTTTCGACGAACTTTTGCAGCCTTGAAAGCTTCTCTTCCACGTACTTTTTCAGGTCGTCATCCGGTGCGACCCGCCTGAAGGCGATAGTGATATCCATGTTACCCCCAGAACATACTAATTACGAACCGGCGGCAAGCCTGGTTCGCTAAAAGCAGTTGCCCCGGCGCCTCGCTCTTCGCTCTACGAACAAAAGCGGCCGTCCGGCGCCCCATTTATCAATCAAGCCTCCGCCGCTCGCGCGAAGACTGGATATGCAGCACTTCCCTGTACTTGGCGACCGTCCTCCTGGCTAGCTTCGCGCCGAACTTCTCTTTGAGAAGGACCACGATCTCCTCATCCTTCAGCGGGTTGCGCCTGTCTTCCTTTTCGATGATCTCGGAGATGCAGTCCATCACTGCGTTGGCGGACTGCGCGTCCCCGTTCTCGCTGCCGATGCCCGTCGTGAAGAAGAACTTCATCTCGAAAACGCCGCACGGCGTGCCCATATACTTGTTGCTCGTTATCCTGCTCACTGTCGATTCGTGTACGCCCACGTAGTTCGCAACATCTTTCAATATTAGAGGCTTCAGGCAGCGCACCCCCTTATCGAAAAACTCCTTCTGAAAATCGACGATGCTCTTCGCGACGAGGTAGAGTGTCCTCTGTCTTTGCTGCAGGCTCTTCATGAACCATTCCGCCTGCTTGATCTTCTTCCTGATGTACTCCTTGGCGTCTCCGTTCACCCTGTCCTTTACGAAGAGATCGACGTAGTACCTGTTCATCTTTAGGTCCGGAACGTCCTCGTCGTTCAGAAAAACTTCGAAGCCGTCCTCCCCTTTGACGACGTGGACGTCGGGGACGACGTAGATCGGCTGGTCGCTTTCGAAATTGCGGCCCGGCTTCGGGTCGAAGCTCTTGATCTTCTCGAAGATCGTCCTGATCGCATCTATCGAATAGCCGGTCCTCTTAGCAATCTCCTTAAGGTCCGACCTCCTGAAGAGGTCGAAGTGGTTGTTGACCACGTCCTCGAAAATCACGTCCTTCTCGCCGGTCTCCGCGTACTGGATGAGCAGGCATTCCCTCAGGTCGCGCGCCCCTACCCCTGCCGGGTCCAGCTTCTGGACCTTCTTGAGCGCCCCTTCCAGGGCGGCTACGGGGATTGCGGACATCTGCGATATCTCTTCGAGCGTGGTCGAGAGATAGCCGTTGTCGTCTATGTTCTCAATGATCCATTCGGCGCAGATCCTCTCGTCGGAGGAAAAATCGGATACCCCCGACTGCCAGCGCAGGTAGTCGCGCAGGCCCGCCGCTTTCTTCACGATGTTCTCGTAATCGGGGTAGTCCTTGTCGTCGCGCGGGGTAAACTCCTCGGACGGCGAGTACCTTTCGAGCCATTCCAGGACGTCTTCCTTCTTCGGCGTCTCCTTTTCCTCCGCCGGCTCTTCCTGCATCTCCAGGACGGGGTTCTCTTTAATCTCCTGCTCTATGGCCTCTATAAGCTCAAGCTGCGAGAGGCTGGAGCAGCTTGATGGCCTGCTGCAACTGGGGTGTCAGCACCAATTGCTGCGCGAGCTTTTGGGTCTGCTTAAGTTCCAGCATTAATGTAAAACTCCTCGCCTAGATAAACCTCTCGGGCAAGCTTGCTTTTGGCTATCTCGAACGGGTCGCCCTCTATCAGTATCCTCCCGTCGTTTATTATGTATGCCCTGTCGCAAATGGGCAGAGAATCGCGCACGTTGTGGTCGGAGATAAGAATGCCTATGCCCCTCTTCTTCAATCCCAGGACGATCTTCTTCAGGTCGGAGATCGATATGGGGTCGATGCCGGAGAACGGCTCGTCGAGGAGCATGAACTTGGGGGCTATCATCATGGCCCTGGCTATCTCGAGCCTCCTGCGCTCGCCGCCCGAAAGCAGGTCTGCGCTGTTGTCCGCAAGGTGCGCCAGCCTGAACGAATCCAGCACCTCCTGGATCTTATGCCCCATAACGCTCCTGTCCGTCTCATGGAACTCCATGATGGACCTGAGGTTGTCCCTGACGCTCATTTTCTTGAAGATGGACGGCTCCTGGGGCAGGTAGGTAATCCCTTTCCGGGCACGCAGGAACATGGGAAGGTCCGTCAGGTTGTCGTCATCCAGCTTGATCTCCCCCGCATCCGGCCGTATGAAGCCGATAATCATGTAAAAACTGGTCGTCTTGCCTGCTCCGTTGGGCCCGAACAGGCCGACTACCTCTCCGGTGTCCACGTAAACAGCCACATCGTCCACTACCTTCCGCGAATCGTACGTCTTCGAAAGGTGCTGCGCACTTAGCACAGACGCCGGTTTTACCGGTCCCGTCATTCTTCCTTCCATTTTATCGAGCCCGCGGCTCCAGCTTCATTTTCGGCTCTTCCACCGAGAATTTGTCGCCGGCCATGTCATAAATTATCGTGTCCCCTTGCATGTCTACCTTGTCCCTGATAATCCGCGGGTGGTCCGTCAATATTACCTTATCTTCCTTAAAATAATATACTGCCCGCTGACTTTTAGCAATAGTCCCCTTAGATAGGATCTTTACGCTGCCGGCGGCGTCGATCTTCTCCATTTCGTCCTGGTTGGAGAGCACTTGCACCCTGTCGCAATACATGTCCATCTTCTCGCCTTTGACCACCACGTCGCCTTCGAAGATGTACGTATTGTCTTTTAACAGGTACACGAACTTATTGGCGGTGAAGGTGTACTTGCCCTTCTCCTCCTGTATGTTCCCGCTGACGTCCTTCTCGACGGTGATGACCTGGTCTTTCGTGTCCGCCCTCAGACCTATACCCTTCATCGTGAACTTCTTGCCCTGGAGGTCCACGGGCGCCGTTGTATACGCGAGCGACTTCTGGAAATCGAACTCCATGGACGGGCTTTTGATGATGTACTCGCCCTTGTAGAAGACCTCCACACCCTGGACGCTTCCGACCTCTTTGACCGTATCCATCGTCCCCTTTACGCCCGTAAAGGTTACAATAGTGTCGGGCTTGGGCTTGTAGGTCCCCTTTATGCCCTCCATCTCGACTATCGGCTTATCGATATACTTTCTCATGATGTCGGCCCGTATCTCCCAGTCGATGATGCCCTTTTTCTCCCCGGAGTACTTGATGTCCTTGAAAACGATGACCTGCTTGCCCTCCTGTTTTACGTTGGAGGTGGCCCTCTCCGGCTTTTGCAGGAAGAAATAACCCGCGAGGATGATGATGCCTACGATAAAAGCGACTGCTATATAGACGATTTTGTTGCGGTTCATGTTGCGGGTCCTATAAGCCGCATGGACTTATACGATCTTCGCTTTCAGCAGGTCGTGGATATGGAGCACGCCGATCGGGTGCTTGTGCTCGTCCTTTTCGAAGACAAAGAGGGACGTAATCGAGTATTCCTCCATTTCTTTGAGGGCGCGTGCCGCAAGAGCGTCCTTACCGATGCCCTTTGGGTCCTTGGTCATCACGTCCACGGCCCGCAAGGAGAGCATATTTTCGTATTTCTCGAAGGCCCTCCGGAGGTCGCCGTCGGTGATTATACCCGTCAGCTCGTCCTGACTGTTGAAAACGCCCGTCATGCCCAGCCTTTTCGACGTAACTTCCATGATCGCCTGCCGCATCGGCGCTTCCTCGTAAACGTGGGGCAACGCCTGCCCCGTATGCATCACGTCCTCCGCCTTGAGGATAAGGCTCCTGCCGATGCTGCCGCCCGGGTGGAGGAGCGCCAGGTCGTCCACCGTAAAGTTCCTCTCCTTCATTAAAGCTACGGCCAGCGCGTCACCCAGGGCAAGGGTCGTAGTGGTGCTCGACGTAGGGATGAGGTTGTACGGGCATGCCTCTTCGACCCGCACGTCCAGCACGACGTCCCCATGGCGAGCTATAGTGGATTCCCTGTTGCCCGTGACTACGATGCTCACCATGCCCATACGCTTTATCCACGGCAGGATCTTGATTACCTCCTCGGTCTCTCCGCTGTTGGAGATAATGAAGAATATGTCTTCTTTACGGACTATGCCCAGGTCGCCGTGGACCGAATCCGCCGGGTGGAGGTATATCGACGGCATGCCGATGCTGGAGAACGTGGCGGCTATTTTCTTGGCTACGAGGCCCGATTTGCCTATACCGGAGAAGACGACCCTGCCTTTCGTCGCGCAGACGGCGTCCACGGCCCGGTCGAAGTCTTCGTTGAGCGTCTCCATCACCTGGAGGATCGCGCGGGCTTCCTTCTCCAGGACCTCTCTGCCTATGGCAACGTGCCTGCTCACAGCGCCTCCCTTATCCTCTTGAGCACTACGAGCATGTTTTCGACCTCGTCGAGCCGGACGGAATTCTCCCCGTCACACCTGGCCGTATCGGGGTCCTCGTGGGCCTCCATGAAGACGCCGTCAGCGCCGGCTGCAACGGCCGCCCGCGCCAGGGGGAAGACAAACTCCCGCCTGCCGGAGGACGATGCGCCCGCCCCGCCGGGGATCTGCACGCTGTGGGTCGCGTCGAAAATGACCGGGTAGCCGAACTGCCGCATGATCGCAATGCTGCGGAAATCGACGACCAGATTGCGGTACCCGAAGCTCGTCCCCCGCTCGGTGACAAATATCCGCTTGTTGCCTGTCGATTCCACCTTACGGATCGCGTGGGCCATGTCATCGGGTGAGAGGAACTGCCCTTTTTTGATATTTACGGCCTTGCCGGTCTTCCCGCAGGCTACGAGCAGGTCCGTCTGCCTGGAGAGGAGCGCCGGCACCTGGACCACGTCGACCACCTCTGCCGCCTCGGCCGCCTCGTCCGGCGAATGCACGTCCGTGAGGACGGCAACGCCTACCTTCTCCTTGACTTCCCGGAGGATCGCAAGGCCCTTTTTAATGCCTGGGCCCCTGTAATTGTCGATGGACGTCCTGTTCGCCTTGTCGTAGGACGCCTTGAATATGAACGGGACGGCGCACCCGGCCGCAATCGCGGCGAGCCGTCTGGCCGCAGCCAGGGTCGCTTTCCTGTTTTCTATCACGCAGGGGCCGCCTATGAAGGTGAATGTCTTCCCCCCCACCACGGCACTCCCTACCGTCACTTCTTTTTGCATTTTGCCTTTTCCTGCCTGCGCTTGATTGCGGCCTTTATGAACTCCCGGAAAAGCGGATGGGGATTGAACGGCTTCGATTTGAACTCAGGGTGGAACTGGCACCCGAGAAACCAGGGATGCTTGCGCATCTCGACGATCTCCACCAGTGTCTCATCGGGCGAAAGCCCCGTGATTTCCATGCCGCAGGCCTCGAGCTTCCCCCGGTACCGCATATTGAACTCGTAACGGTGGCGGTGCCTCTCGTAAATCAGGTCCTGGTTGTAAGCCCTGTATGCCGCGCTGCCGGTCTTCAGCCTGCACGGGTACGCGCCGAGCCGCATCGTTGCGCCCTTTTCGGAGGCTTCGTCACGCGTCTGCACGTGGTCCTCGCGGTCCACCCATTCCTCCATGAGGTAGATCACGGGGCAGTCCGTCTCCTCGTTGAACTCGGTGCTGTGGGCGTTTTTCAGCTTGCCCAGGTTCCTCGCTGCCTCGATAACCGCCAACTGCATGCCGAGGCAGATGCCGAAGTAGGGTATCAAGTTCTCCCGCGCGTAAGTTACGGCGTTGATCTTCCCTTCTATGCCCCGCGATCCGAAGCCGCCGGGCACCAGTATACCGTCCACGCCGCTCAAATGCCTGCCCAGGTCCTTCTCCAGGTCCTCCGAATCGACGTACCGGATTACCACCTTGCAGTTGTTCGCGATGCCGCCGTGCGTGAGCGCCTCGTTGAGGCTTTTGTACGAATCGGTCAGCTTGACGTACTTGCCGACCATCGCGATCTCTACCTGCTTTTTCGGCTCCATTATCACATCGACGATACTCTGCCACTCGGAAAGGTCCGGCTTCTTGGCCCAGATATTGAGTAGCTCGGTGATCTTGTCGTCCAGGCCCTCCCGGTTGTATATAAGCGGCACGGCATAGATCGACTCGACGTCCTTGGCGGTAATGACCGCGTCCTTCTCTACGTTGCAGAAGAGAGCGATCTTGTCCTTGAGCGCAGTAGGCAGGAAGGCTTCCGTCCTGCAAAGCAGGATGTCCGGCTGGATGCCGATCTCCCGTAGCTCCTTGACGCTGTGCTGCGTGGGCTTCGTCTTCATCTCCCCGGCGGTCTTGATAAAAGGCACGAGCGTGAGGTGGATGAAGAGCGTGTTCTCCTTGCCCAGGTCGTTCCGGAGCTGGCGGATGGCCTCGAGGAAAGGCAGGCTCTCGATGTCGCCAACGGTGCCGCCGATCTCGACGATAACGATGTCGATGTTCTCGTCAACGTCTAGGATCATCGACTTTATCTCGTCGGTGATGTGCGGTATCACCTGAACGGTGCCGCCCAGGTATTCGCCCCTGCGCTCCTTCGATATGACCGAATCGTAGACCTGGCCGGTCGTGAAGTTCGACCTCTTCGATATCTGGGCATGGGTAAAACGCTCGTAATGGCCCAGGTCGAGGTCGGTTTCCGCGCCGTCCTCCGTCACGAAGACCTCCCCGTGCTGGAAGGGGTTCATCGTGCCGGGGTCAACGTTGATATAGGGGTCCAGTTTCTTCAGCGTGACGCTGAGACCCCTGGATTCGAGAAGGGCCCCTATGGAGGCGGAAGCAAGGCCCTTGCCGAGTGAAGAAACGACTCCACCTGTAACGAAGATAAATTTTTGTCTCATGGCTCCAACCCTTTCATGAAGTATGTCACCATCTGCTCCCCTGAAAACGTTTTCCCGCCGTTGCCTTCATCGTAGGTCCCTCCCGGCCCGATGCGCCCTTTCTGGAAAATGGCGAATGGGACAGGGCAGCCGTAATGCGTTTTCATAGAAAGGGGCGTGGCATGGTCAGTGACAACCATAAGCCTGACGTCCTCCCCTATCCGGTCCAGTATGGGGCCCACGACTTCCGCGTCGATCCGCTCTATGGCCTTTATCTTCTCCGGGAGGCTGCCTTCATGCGACGCCTCGTCCGGCGCCTCCACGTGCACGTACACTATGTCGTAACGCTCGATTAGCGCCAGCGCGCACCGTGCCTTCGCGCCGTAATCCGTGTCGAGGTAGCCCGTCGCCCCCTCGACGCGCGGCGTATCGAAACCGGCAAGCGCCCCGATGCCCTTTATGAGATCGACGGCCCCCACGACCGCCCCTTTTGTCCCGTAGGTATCGTAAAATGCCGGGAAGGCGGGCCGCCTGCCCTGCCCCCACAACCAGATGCTGTTCGCGGGGAAAAGGCCGCGCTTTTCGCGGTCTATGTTGACGGGGTGGTCTTTCAGGAATATCTGCGAATCGCTCATCAGCTTGACGATCGTCTTCGACCCCTCGCCCGAGGGCATGTAGTCGATCACCTCTTTGTCCGATATATCGTGGGGCGGCGTTGTCGCCATCTTCGACTCGCCGCCCTTCCAGGTCATGAGGTGGCGGTAGCCGACGCCGGGGAAAAACCGGAACGTATCGCTGCCGATCGCGCCGTTTAAGTCCTCGATCAGCGTTTTGGCCTCCTCGGTCGTGATATGGCCCGCGCTGTAGTCGCCCATCAGCACTTTCGGCGGCCGCACCTCAAGGTAGACCAGGTTGCATCGGAACGCCACGTCGCCGTCGTCGAGGGCGCGGCCCATGCCGTACGCTTCTATGGGGGAGCGGCCCGTATAGTATTTCGCCGGGTCGTACCCGAAGAGCGACATGCATGCCACGTCGCTTCCGGGCGGGAAGCCTTCGGGCACGGTAGCGACCTGCCCGCACCATCCGCCTGCTGCTACGCGGTCGATGTTCGGCTTCTTCGCAGTCTGGAGCGGTGTCTTCCCCCCAAGCTCGTCGATGGGGAAATCGGCCATGCCGTCGCCTATAATGACTATGTATTTAGCTGCCCGTCCGTTCATATGCGCCCCTGCTCGATGCGCACGTGGATGCTCTGGCCGCTGATGAAGTCCTGCTTGTCCAGCTCGGCCTTCGCGTCCAAAAGGTCGCCTTCGGCGGCCTCGTGCGTAAGCATCACGATAGGCACATACTCGTTCTCTCCCCGGCCTTTCTGCGTAACGGCCGCTATGCTTATCCGGTGGTCGGCCAGTATCCCCGATACACGGGAGAGGACGCCCGGCTTGTCCTCCGTCTTCAGCCTGACATAGAATGAGGAGACCGATTCCCTGCTCTTTTTAACCCTTCTGCCGTTTTCCGCGAGCCGCGCGGCCGCCCTGCGGCACCCCGCGGCCTTCCTGACGGCCATATCCACGATGTCGCTCACAACCGCGCTTGCAGTCGGGTCGGCGCCCGCGCCCTTGCCGTAATAGAGGTTCGGACCGACCCTGTCGCCCACAATATAGACCGCGTTATAGACGTCACCCACGCTGCTCATCAGGTGGCCGGCGGGCAGCATGGCAGGCACAGCCCGCGCCTCTATAACCCCGTCCTCTTCGCTCGCGACAGCCAGGAGCTTTATCTTATAGCCCAGCTCTTCTGCGAAGGCGATGTCTATCGGCTCTATCTGCGAGATCCCGCCCATGCCTATGTCCGCCATTGAAAGGGGATACCCGAAGGCCAGGCGGGCCAGTATGCAGAGCTTGTGGGCCGCGTCGATGCCCTCCACGTCGAAGGTGGGGTCCGCCTCCGCGAACCCGGCGGCCTGCGCCTCCGCCAGCGCTTCTGCGAAAGGCAACCCCTCGGCGCTCATCCGCGTGAGGATGTAATTGCTCGTCCCGTTCAGGATGCCGAGGATGTAGCCGATCCTGTTGCCTACCAGGCCGTCCCGTATCGCCCTTATGACAGGTATGCCGCCGCAGACGGACGCCTCGAACCCTAACTCACAGCCGCACTCGGCCGCAGAAAGGAATATTTCGTTCCCTTTTTCAGCAAGGAGGGCCTTGTTTGCGGTAACGACCCACTTGCCCGTGCCGAATGCAGACGTGATGAAGGCCCCTGCGACGCCGGTGCCGCCTATCAGCTCTACGATGATGTCTATCGATGGGTCGCCGATCAGCTCCTCGGCGGTCCTGAAGAACCCCGGCCCTTCAGCGCCCGCGCCGTCGCGCCTGGCGGCGTCGATCTCCGCAGCGCCCGCCACGACTATATCGAGACCGGTCCTCTGCGCTATGAGCGAGCGGTGTTCTTTAAGGAGGCGATATGTGCCGCGGCCTACAGTGCCGAGACCTATGATGCCGACCCGGATCATCTTTTCCTTACTGAGAGCGCGCCCTTGATGCCCTTCACCGCCTGCTTTATCCTGTGCTCGTTCTCTATGAGCGCGAACCTTACATATCCTTCGCCGTACTCACCGAACCCCCTGCCGGGCGACGTTGCTACCTTGGCCTCTGCAAGGAGCATCTTCGAGAATTCGACGGAACCCATCGACTCGAACTGCGGGGGGATCTTAGCCCAGACGAACATCGTGGCCTTCGGCGGCTCGACGTGCCACCCGCACCGGTTGAGGCCATGGCAGAGGGCGTCCCTCCTTTTCCGGTATTCTTCGCTGATTTCGTGCACGCAGGAGTTCTCCCCGTTCAGGGCGATGATCGAGGCGATCTGTATGGGCTGGAAGACGCCGTAGTCGAAATAGCTCTTGAGCCTGGTAAGGGCTGCGATCATCTGCTTGTTGCCGACCGCGAAACCCACCCTCCAGCCGGGCATCGAATAGCTTTTCGAAAGGGTGAAAAGCTCCACGCCCACGTCTTTGGCCCCTTTTACCTGGAGCAGGCTGGGGGCCGTGTAGCCGTCGAAGACGAGGTCCGCATAAGCGAGGTCGTGCGTCACCATCAGATTGTGCTCTTTGGCAAAAGCGACGATACGCTTGAAGAAAGCAAGATCGACTACCTCGGTGGTCGGGTTATTCGGAAAGCTGAGTATGAGCATCTTCGGCTGGGGCCAGGTGGTCTTGACCGCTATGGCCAGCCGCTCGATAAACCCGTCCAGGGGCAGAAGCGGTATAGTCCGGAGGTCCCCGCCCGCTATCACGACCGAGTATGTATGTATGGGGTATGTGGGGTCCGGCACGAAGACTACGTCCCCCGTGTTGACGGTCGCCAGCACGAGGTGACCGATCCCCTCCTTGGCGCCCATCGTGACGATGGCCTCCGTCTCCGGGTCTATCGAAACCTTGTACCTCCGCCGGTACCAGTCGGAGATCGCATTGCGCAGCTTGGGTATCCCCCGCGTCACTGAATAGCGGTGGTTCTTGGGGTTGGATGCGGCCTCGACCATCTTGGCGACTATGTGCTTCGGCGTCGCCATGTCGGGGTTGCCCATGCCTAAGTCTATGATGTCCTCTCCCTTGTGCCTGGCCTCGATGAGTAAATCCCTTACAATGTTAAACGTATACGGGGGCAGGCGGGAGATGCGGTTAAATTCGTCCATTGGATGAGAAATTAACATACATGACCACCTTAATCAACACATACCTTGTGGGTATGTATGAGCGGCTGACTCCTGTGCTGCAAACGGTTGAGGGCCACGTGCGGTTGCATACACCGCAACTAATAATTCCCTTGACAATCTCTTACTCCACCGGCTATGTTGAATGGGCAAGCCAAACTTATGGGGGTAAGTTATGGGGAATGGGTTAGTCAGCTTCATTTACCGTCTTAGCAGATTCATGCAGGTCATAGCCGGCATCGCGCTGGTGTTCATGATGAGCCTCACCACGTGCGACGTCATCCTGCGCATATTCTCACGACCGATTATCGGCACTTACGAGATGGTTGCCTTTACCGGTGGGGTGGTAATAGGCTTCTCGCTACCGATTACGTCTTTCGTGAGAGGGCAGATCTTCGTAGATTTCTTCTACCAGAAATTCCCTAAGTTCTGGCAAAACGTTCTCAACGTGGCAACACGCCTCATATCTATGGTTCTCTTCCTCTTTATCGGCGCGAACCTTATGATACTGGCCTCCGACATGGTAAAATCCGGCGAGGTATCCTTGACCCTGCAACTTCCGTTTTACCCGATTGCATACGGGATAGGCATCTCCTGCTTCGTACAGTGTCTGGTGCTGATAGGGGACCTGATAAAGATCGCAGGAGGCCAATATGAATGAAATAGCCGTAGGACTAATAGACCTTGGGCTCCTGCTGATCCTCTTCCTGACGGGCATCGAGCTAGGCTTCGCCATGGCCATCATGGGGTTCATAGGCTTCGCATACCTCGTTTCCGTGCCGGCGGCGTTCAACCTGCTTGCCAAGGACACTTTCGACACCTTCGCGAGCTACGGGTTCACGGTCATCCCACTTTTCATCTTCATGGGGCAGATCGCCTTCAATGCAGGCATAGCGAAGAAGCTCTTCGACTCGGCCCATAAATTCCTGGGCCACATACCCGGCGGGCTCGCCATAGCGACCGTGGCCGGGGCGACTATCTTCAAGGCCATCTGCGGCTCTTCACCAGCGACGGCCGCAACGTTTGCGTCGGTCGCCGTCCCGGAAATGGACCGCTTCGGCTACGCCCGGAAGCTCTCGACAGGCATCGTCGCCACCGTCGGCACACTGGGCATCCTTATACCGCCTTCCGTCACGCTGATCGTTTTCGGCGTCATCACGGAGCAGTCGATCGGCAGGCTTTTCATGGCGGGCCTCATCCCCGGCCTTCTGATCGCCCTGTTCTTTATCTTTATCATCGTCGGCTGGGCGAAAATGAACCCTGCCATAGCACCGAGGAGCCCTAAGTTTCCCTGGAACGAGCGCATCAAGTCCCTGCCCGCAGTCATGTGGCCGGTAATCATTTTTCTCGTCGTCATAGGCGGGCTCCTGAAAGGCTTCTTTACACCCACCGAGGCAGGCAGTGTAGGCACTGCGGCGGTGCTCGTCTTCGCACTTGCCCAGCGGAGCCTGGGCTGGAAGAACTTCATAAAGGCGGTCGATGAATCGCTGCGCACCGCGTGCATGGTGATCATCCTCATCGCCGGCTCGGCCATTCTGGGCCATTTCATCGCAGTGACCAATATCCCGTCGCTGGCCGCGGACTGGATCGCCGGCCTGCCGCTCCACCGCTACATCGTGATGATTATCATCGCGGTCTTCTATCTCCTCGGCGGTTCCTTTATCGACGACCTTGCCTTCATGATACTCGCGACGCCGATCTTTTACCCGGCCATCATCAAGCTGGGCTTCGACCCTATGTGGTTCGGCATTATGATAGCGATCACCGTCATGGTGGGCGTCGTGATACCACCCGTTGCGATCAACGTCTTCGTGGTGAAGAACATAACGAAAACGCCGTTCAGCGTGATTTACGGAGGGGTCTATCCTTTCCTTCTGTCTCTGGCGTTCATGGGCATACTGCTCTTCATATTCCCGTCGATTGCGACGTGGCTGCCGAACCTGCTGTACCAAAAGTAAGGGTATTATAAAGGAAAAATAACCGGTCCGGGACAAGGCTGCAAAGCCTGCGTCCGGGACCGGTTTGTTACTGGAGGCGTTATTGCAGCGAGACGTAGAACGTCGTGTTCCCCCTCTTGACGAGGATGAGGACTGTCGCCCCCTTCCCCGCTTTCGATACCGATGCCCTGTATTCGTCAAGCTTCCTTATCGGGCGGCGGTTCACTTCCTTGATGATATCGCCCGGCTCTATGCCCGCCTCGTCCGCAGCACTGCCCTTGGCAACGTCGAGGACGATCACGCCCGTCTTCTCAACAGAGCCCATCTCCTGCTGCACCTCAGGCGTGATATCCCCCAGAGTCATGCCGAAATCGGACGGCTCAAGCTCCTTGCGTGCGGGCGGCGCTGCTTTTTCTTCCGCAAGCTCTTCTATCTTTACCGGCAGCGCCAGCTCCTTCCCCTCTCTGACGACCGTCACCTTTACGGTGCTGCCGACGGGCGTCTCCGCCACCATGAGCGGCAGGTCCGACATGGCCTTTACTTCTTTTCCGTTGAACCTGACGATTATGTCCCCTCTTTTGATGCCGGCCGCCTGAGCGGGGCTCTTGGGCTCGACGTCGCCCACGAGCGCGCCGACAGGCCGCTTCATGCCGAACAGCTCGGCCATTTCCGGCGTCACCTCCTGAATGGAGACGCCGATCCATCCGCGCACGACCCTTCCCTTCTCCCGGAGCTGGGCGACCACGTTCTTCGCCACGCTGCTCGGAATGGCGAAGCCTATGCCCTGCCCGGTCGCGACTATGGCGGTAGTGATCCCCACCACCTCGCCGCGCAAGTTAATGAGCGGCCCGCCGCTGTTGCCCGGATTGACGGGGGCGTCCGTCTGTAGAAAATTGTCGTACGGCCCGGTCCCTATGACCCTGCCGGTACCGCTGATTATCCCCTGCGTGACCGTATGGGCAAGGCCGAAGGGGTTCCCTACGGCGAGCACCCAGTCGCCCACCCGCATCCGCTCGGAGTCGCCCAAAGACAGCATGGGAAGGCCCTGCACAGGCGTGGTTATCTTGATCAGGGAGAGGTCGGTCTTGGAGTCCCTCCCTACGACTTTCGCCTTGAATTCCCTTCCGTCCGTGAGGCGCACCGTAATAGCCGACGCCCGTCTGACGACGTGGTAATTTGTCAGGATGTAGCCCGCCTGATCGATGATCACACCTGAGCCCAGGCTCCTCTGTTTCAGCTCCCTGTCGGGTATATCCCCGAAAAACCTTTTGACGAAGCTGTCGAGCTGCCCTTTTTCCTCCTGCTCCCCCGGTCCGAAAAAGAACTGGAAGGGGTTGCCGGGTATTTTCACGGTAGTGAGGGTGCTGATGTTGACAACCGCCGGCTTGACCGTATCGACCAGGTCCGCAAAGGACGGCAGCGCGCCGCCGGGCGGGTCTGCCGCCGGTCCCTTCTTGTTCTCGCAACCCGCGCTCTGGCAGAAGAACATAGCGGCGACGATGCTGAGCAGAGCGATCCGCGACATGCGTCTCACGACTCTTCCCATAGTCCCCCCGGTAGTTTTGCTGTGGCTTATTGATAAAGATAATGCCGATATCCACTCTTTTAAAGGCGGGGACTGCTAAATGGGATGCGTGCCTGGATACTTAGGACGCGGCATCGCAAAAGGCGGCGGGCCATCTTATGCCAACGGAAAAATTGCCCGGATACAGCCCTCTACTATTGACTACAGGCGCGATAGCAGTTAAAATTGGGCAGTGCCGAGGTAGCTCAGTCGGTAGAGCAGCGGACTGAAAATCCGCGTGTCATTGGTTCGATTCCGATCCTCGGCACCATCTACGCCCCATAAACCTTTGTAATCCTGATATTTGAACCTCAATTTCAATGCTTCCTCGGAGTGGTACAGAGAATGGCACATAGGAGGAGCTGATGAACAGCCTCGTAAAGCGGAAAGGACAATACTACTTTCGAATGGCTGTCACGCGCCACCTGCTGTCGGGCATACAACGCTGGACTACCGAGAAGCGAAGTAAGTGGAGTTGGAGAGCAGGAAGCGCCACGAGAACAAGCCGCCTTTCCTGGGACAATCAATGAAAAAGGCAGGGACCGTTTCCGACCCCTGCCGCAGAACGCATTTGGAGTAGCTTATCTTTTGAACCTTCTCCTAAGTACACCGAGACCCAGAAGGCCGGGGGTGAAGAGAAGAATGCCCGCAGGGAGGGGTACGGCGTTGGAGTTGGCGTTGACGTCCATCATGAACGGGTTAGTGCTGGCGGCGGTGCCCCACGAGCTACCGTTATTTCCGCTATAGTAGACTCGAAAACCCGATCCGTTCCCGCTAGTATCGGGCGTACTTTGCCAAAATAGATTGCCGGTACTACCGTTAAGGTTAAGGACCACCCAGTATATCGAGTTGGGGTTGAGATTGATGCCGCTTGCGGTAAAGGTAGTAAGGCTGGCGTTATTATAAACGGTGTAGCTCCCCGGCGAGGTAAGGGTACCGACTAGGGTGCCCGGTTGGCCGTTCCCCGTACCCGTGTTCGTGAAAATCGACACGGTGGCCGTCGTTCCCGCAGTGTTGACCGACATGTCGAGGACCACCGACGACAGGTTGTAGGACGAGGAACCGGTCGAGAAGCTCTGGGCCCACCAGGTATTGGCGCCGACGGTACCCTCGCCTGTGGAGCTATTGCCAAGGTTGTTGAAGAGAACATCTGCATTGGCGGCAGGGGCGATGAACGTCAATGCAATGGCAAGAGCGAAAACAACGATGAGCAGTTTTTTCATTTTGTCTCCTCCTGTTCGGCAGAGGCTTTTATTGGACCTGACTGCTGGTCATTGTCGGTCCTTAATCAAACCGGCCCGGCCGTCTAACTGGTGGGTACCTTCGAAAACGCGTCTCCGAGACCCGTTGGCTTCCCGTCCGCCCTCGCGGACGGTTTAGTTTTGGCTGATGGATGAAGTGTAAAACAATGCATAAAATATTGTCAAGAGAAAAAAGGGGCGGCGTATTTCGATCCGTGGCTCACGCTTCTATCTACCTGAAGCATCAAGGCTTTACGCAAACTGAACTGATGAAACCGATAGTTCTGCGTGGGGGTGCCCGGACTTCATACGATAATGCGTGAAATGCCTGCCATCGTCGCTGACATGGTTCCGTCATACACATCCCGGACCCGGTTTATGGCATAATAGATACCCATGGAACCGTCCATCATAGATGTCAGGGACCTCGTAAAAAGATACGGGGACAAAACCGTCGTCGGGGGCATCACCTTTTCGGTGACCGAAGGTGAGATATTCGGCCTCCTGGGCCCCAACGGCGCAGGGAAGTCGACTACGATCTCGATCCTATCCACGCTCATCCTGTTCGACGGAGGGGACGTTTTCGTCGCCGGCCTCGACCTCAGAAGCAGTAAGGCGGCCATTAAGCCCCTTATCGGCCTCGTCCCCCAGGACCTGGCAATATATCCTTCGCTGAGCGCCAGGGACAACCTGACATTCATAGGCAGGATATACGGTCTCTCGGGCGCCGCTCTTGCCGGCCGGGTAGACGAAGTGCTCGACCTAGTGCAGCTTACGGACCGGGCCGGCGATCCCGCCGGCAGCTTCTCCGGGGGCATGAAGCGGAGGCTCAACATAGGGGCCGGGCTCATGCATAAGCCCCGCGTTCTTTTCCTCGACGAGCCGACGGTCGGGGTCGATCCGCAGTCCCGCAACTTTATCTTCGACCATATAGAAAGGCTGAACGAAGAAGGCATGACTATCATTTACACAACGCACTATATGGAAGAGGCGGAGCGCCTCTGCGACAGAGTTGCCATCATGGACAGCGGCAGGATACTTGCCGTCGATACCGTACGGGGTCTAATCGGCCTGGCAAAGGGCGGCGTTATCTTTCTCGGCGTCCCTCCGGAATCGACGGAGACAGTGGGAGCATCCTTA
This sequence comes from uncultured delta proteobacterium, assembly GCA_963810935.1. GTDB lineage: Bacteria > Desulfobacterota > Syntrophorhabdia > Syntrophorhabdales > WCHB1-27 > CAWEPK01. Next base: position 579,629 of record CAWEPK010000008.1, read on the forward strand.
AGCTCTTCGGACATTCCCTCAACCTTAGCGGCCGACGGGCTGCTAAAGATAGAGGCGCATAGCGTGGACGAGAGCCTTCCCAGGGTGATAGCCGTTTGCAAGGAGCGGAATATACCGATCCTCTCCCTCGAGCTTCATAAGCCGAGTCTGGAGACGGTCTTCCTACACCTGACAGGAAGGAGGCTCCGCGATTGAAGGCCGTGATGAACCAGCTCTTCGCCCTCACGTGGAAAGACCTGAAATTGTTCTTCAAGGACCCGAAGGCCATGGTCCTCATATTCCTTCAGCCCTTCCTCTTCATCGTCATCATGAGCTACGCGCTTGCCGGTGTCTTCGGCTCCGGAAAGCCCATCACGATACTGGCAGTAAACGAAGACAGAGGGAAAGATGCCGCATCGGTAATAAATGGCCTGTCCGGCCTCTCGGGAATAACTGTCGAGACGGCCTGGAAGGGCGCGCCGGTTACGGGGAAAACAGCGGAAGAGCTTATCACCGGAGGGAAGAGGGCCCTTGCGGTCATATTTCCTCCTGATTTTTCTTCTGTCCTCGAGAGCGTTCCCGCGGGGCCGGGGAGGCCGTCGACGAAGGTGTTACTAATGGTGGACCCGGCTACACCGGCATCGGTGACCGGACCCGTGCTCGGAGCCATCCAGGGGATGACCGAGCGGACGGCCTTCACGGCAAGGATGCCGGGCGGCATAGATTATCTCTTCGATCACTATAATATGACCGGAGCCGGCATCAGCCGGGAAGAACTAAAGCGAAGGGCCGGGGACTCCATCTCCCGCAGCGGCGGCGACAAAGTGGTCACCGTGGAGAAGGTGACGCCGAAAGCCATGAAAATGGAGAGGTTCCCTGATTCATTCCAGCAGAACGTACCGGGGTACACGATCTACGGCGTTTTCTGGATCGCGAGTCTCCTTGCCGCCTCCGTGCTCAGGGAAAAGCGCGAGGGTACCCTAACGAGGCTCGTGGCGGCGCCCGTAAGCAGGTCCGTCGTGCTTGCGGGAAAACTCATCCCTTATTATCTGATAAACGTCCTCCAGATCGCCATCATGTTTGGCGCGTCGACGCTTCTCTTCAAAATCTCCTTCGGCCGCTCGGCCTCCGGCCTTATACTGACGAGCCTCACTCTCGCAGCCTGCGCCACCTCGCTCGGCATCATGATTGCGGCCTTCGCCAGGACGGAGGCACAGGCAAGCAGCCTGACCGTCCTGCTCCTCCTTATTCTCTCCGCCCTCGGCGGCTGCTTCGTCCCACGCTTCCTCATGCCCCCGGCATTGAAGGCTATAGGCTTGATAACACCTCACGCCTGGGCGCTCGACGCTTATCAGGACCTCATTGTAAGGGGGTATGGCTTCGTCGACGTGGTCCCCAAGATTGGGGTGTTGGCGGGCTTCGCGATCCTCTTCTTTATCATCGGCATCCGGCGCTTCCGTTTCGAGTAAAGCACGCGCTGCAACATCGCACCCGGCAATCGTCAGAATACCTGACCGCCGTCTTTGTTCATGTGGCGAGGGATTGCCTTTGCTTCTCGCCGCGCCTTTTCGCTATCTGCATGACGACTACTGCTCCGAGGATTACACAACCGATGATATCCTGCATCGATCCGGCATAAAACAGCAGCAGGCCGGCGATGCCCAGGGCAATCCGTCCGATTGCGCCGATTTCGCTAATCAGGTAACCACCCACGCAGCCGGAAAGCGCCCAGACACCCGCAAGGGCCGTCAGGGTGACGACAATTATATTGAGGACGGGGCCTTGAAGCAGAAGGCCGACGCCATCCGGTGAAGACGCGAACATGAAGGGGACGATGAAGGCAGGCAGCGTATACTTCCAGGCAAGCATCGTCGTCTTGAACGGGTTGCCGCCTGTAATGGCCGCAGCCGCGAACGGCGAAAGGGCCGTCGGCGGCGACACCTCGGAGAGGACCGCATAATAGAAAATGAACATGTGGGCAGCCGCCTCGGGCACGCCGAGCTTTACCAGGGCGGGCGCCGTCATCACTGCGGCAATGATGTATGATGCCGTGATAGGAAGGGCCAGTCCAAGGACAAGAAGGATCAAGGCGGTGAAGATCAGCGTCATATAGAGGCTGCCGCCTGCTATATCGACGATGATGCCCGAGAACTTGAGTCCTATACCCGTGAGGTTAATGACGCCGACGATGATGCCCGCGCATGCGCAGGTAGCCGCAACGCCCAGGACCTGCTTCGTCCCTGCAGCCAGAGCTTCGATCAGCTTACGGGGAAAAAGCGCCGAAACCCTGTTGAGGAAGCTCGTCGCAATGGCGATCAGGATGCTGTAAAAGACCGCCGTGATCCCGGTGAACCCCAAGGCCATGAATATGACGATAGTGACCAGGGAGGCAAAGTGAAACCAGTACTGCCTGGTAAGCGCCACGACATCTATCTTTCCCAGGCTCACATGCTTTAGCCCGAAGCGGTGCGAGTCGCCCTGCACCATGAAAAGGATGGAGGCATAATAGAGGATCGTCGGCACGGACGCCATTATCAGGACCTGGAGGTAGGATATCCTCAATATCTCGGCGATGAGGAACGAGGCCGCGCCGAGGACCGGCGGCGAGAGTATGGCCCCTATGCCGCCCGCAGCCAGAAGACCCCCGGCCGAGTCCTTGTCGTACCCTGAACGCTTGAGGAGCGGCCAGGCGACGGACCCCAGGGTAACGGTAGTGGCAGCCCCGCTGCCCGACACCGTCCCCAGAAGGAACGACGCGAGAGTCACCGCACGGCCCGCCCCCGCACGGCTTTTACCCATGCAGCCGAGCGCAAAATCGACGAAGAACTGGCCCGCCCCGGATAGCTCCAGAATGGCCCCGAAAATCGTAAAGAGTATGATAAAAGTCGAAGAGACCTCCACCGGCGTGCCGAACAGCCCGTTCAAGGTCATGTACTCAAGGGCCACCATGCGGGTGATCGTATAGCCGCGGTGTCCCCAGGGCTCCGGCAGGATACCGCCCCAGTAGGCGTATGCTATGCAGACCAGGACGACGATCGGGAGCGCTATGCCTGTCGCCCTGCGGGTCGCCTCAAGGACAAGGATGCAGGCGAGCACGCCGAGCGCTACGTCCATCGGCAGGGGGTTCGGGACGCGGTACATGAATGCTTCGAGGTCGAGGAACGGGTAAGCAAACGCTACGAAGACTAAAATGGCAAGGAAGATATCGACTGCAAGGGCGCGCTGTTTGAGTCCGCGGGAAGGCGGGTAGTAAAGGAAAGTGAGCATCAGGATCAGCATGACGTGCACGTACCGCACGACCTGCGTGATCATGGAGGCGAATGCACCGTAAAGGGCAAAGAGGGAGCAGAAAACGGCCAGGGCTGTCGCTATGTACCACATCGGCCCCGTGAACTTCCGGGTCGGGGCCTCGAACTCCTCAAGTATCTCCTCGGCCTTTTCGGCCGATATGGTCTCCAGCCTGTCCTGCTCCTCCACCGCACTTCCTCCCTGAATTACCGTAAAACCGGTCTTGCCGTCACTTCGCTACTTCCAGGCGCCGTGCTCCTTGTAGTATTTGATCGCGCCCGGATGGAAAGGTATCTCGGCGAGGTTGGTCGCGGCCTTGAGGTTCAGCTTCATCGCCTCTTTATGGACTGCGACCAGGTCCGCCTTCTTCTCGAAAAGGCTTTTCGTTATTGCATAGACCAGCTTTTCATCCATCTTATCCATCGTTACGAATATAACGGGCACGGAGATCGTCTTTACATCCGCGTCCTGCCCCCTGTACGTACCCTTCGGTATTACCGCATCGTAATAGATGCGTCCGTGCTTCTTTACGATGGCAGGGAGATAGGACTGGACGTCCATCAGCTTGTAGCTCAGGCCCGGCGTTGCGCCGAGGTCGAGCATGGAAGCCGCAGGCAAGCCCGTAGCGAAGAAGAAGCCGTCTATCTTTCTATCTTTGAAAGCGTTTGCAGACTCGCTCAGGCTTATGCGCTCCCGCTTGAAGTCCTTGACAGGGTTGATGCCGGCTGCCTCCAGGAGCTTTCCGGCGACCATCTCGTGGCCGCTGCCCGGCGCGCTCGTCGAGATGCGTTTCCCCTTCATATCCTCAAGCTTGTTGATCCCCGGCACCACGACCACGTGGGCGATATCCGGATAGAGGACCGCTATGGCCCGCACGTTCACCTTGCCCGTGCTCGCGTAATATCCCACCCCTTTAATCGCTTCCGATGCGGCGTCGCTCTTCGTGAACGCGAAATCGAGGGAGTTGTTCTGCAGCATCTTAATGTTATCGACGGCCCCCGGCGTGACCTCGGCCGTTGCCTGAGTACCCGGGACATTTGCCGACATCACCTTGGCGATGGCGCCACCGTAGATGTAATAAACACCGCCGACGTCTGCGGTCCCTATCGATACCCTCCGGACCTGGGCCTCCGAGGAGGCGCAGGTCATAAGGATGGCCGCGAGGGCAACCAACGTGGCGACGACCGCTGTAATCCCGCACCTGCTCGTTGTTCTTCTCATACTACGTACCTCCTCGATAAATGGTTATCCACGCGCGTTCTGCACTATCTCGACGCCGGGCGAGCCGTCCGGCCGCCGTGAAACGACGATCCTTTTTTTCCAGTCCGGGTCTGTTGCCGGAAAATCCTCCCGGTGGTGCGTTCCCCTGCTCTCTTCGCGCGCCAATGCGGCACTCGCAATGAGCGAGCCCGTAACGAGCCGGCTCTGAAGGACAGCGCTGCCGCCTTTCCCGGCACTCTGGATCGCATCGAGGACTTCCTTGAGTCCCTTCGCGGACCTTATTATAGTCATGTTCGAGTAATAAAGGGCGGCCATCCGGTCCATCAGCTTCTTGTCCGCATCGGAAAGCGGCGTGATGCCGGGGTCCGCGAGCCGGGGTTGCCTGCCCGCCTTTCCTGCTTCGGCCGCCTGTCCTGCCGCCGCGCGTCCCGCCCGGTACCCGAAGACCTGCGTATCTATAAGATTGTTTCCCCCCGGCCTGTCCGACCCGTGCACGCCCCCGGACGCCTCGCCGGCGGCGTATAAGCCCTCTACGCCGGTGAAGCCGTCCGCGTCTATCAATATGCCGCCGTTGAAGTTCTGGACGACAAGGCCGACCTCCAACCGATGGCGGGCCAGGTCTATCCCTGCGCCGAGCAGGGCCTTGTAGGTCACGGGCGCCTTGCTCATGAGCGTTTCCCGGCCGACGTGGGTCACGTCGAACCAGACGGCCCCCGACGGAGTCCCCCTGCCCTCCATGACTTCCCTGAAGACGGCGATGTCGAGGTACTTCGCATCCGTCCTCACGGAAAACGGGTAGGACATGGCCTTCAGGTCGAGCACCGCGTCGGGGCTGACTCCGGCCGGGCAGTAACGGGAGAGGAACTCTTCGCCCTGCGTATTCGTCAGGCGCGGACGCAGCCTCCACATATGGCTGTGGATAATGAACGTAATGGGCGTGTTGAAGACCGCCGGGCCCACCTGGAAAAACTCAAGGTTGACCAGGCGCGCTCCCGCCCTGTATGCCATCGACCATCCGTCCCCCTCGACAGTCGGGGGGTTGACGTTGTGACTGAAGATCCTGCCTGCGCCCCCGCTTGCCAGAACGGCTGACCGGCTCTTTATGAAGAAGGTTTCACCGTCCGCGAGGCCGACTGCGCCGCAGACCCTTTTCTCATCGTCCTGCACGAGGTCGAGGACACGGCTGCCTTCCATCACACGGACGCCTCAGCTGCCCGATCCGCCCTTTAAGTGCGCGGACCATTTCCTTTCCCGTCGAGCCTCCGCAGGTCAGGGAACGCGCCTTCGTGCATCCCGATAGCTTCCGCTGCACTATGCGCCCGCCGTCTGCGTCGAACGCGACTCCCATCTCCATAAGCTCGCTTACGCGGTCGCACGCCTCGTCTGCGATTATCCTTGCCAGCGCAGGGTCGCCTAGGCCGCCGCCCGTCTCGATTATGTCGCGGTAAAAGACATCCGGGTCGTCCCCATCGCCTTCGAAGTTGAAGGGGGCGTTGATGCCGAGGCTTTCGGAGGCGATGAGGTTCGTGCTCCCGCTCGACCCGAAACCGCCCGCCACGACCAGGAGCACATCGAGGCCGGGGTACGCCCGCTTCGCCTCGTATGCGGCCCTGCTTCCCGCAGCGCCGCCTCCTATGACAAGGACATCACAGCCAAGCTCTCTCATCTCCCGCGACCCCCTCGAAGATGCGTCTATTTTTCTTTAAGCCCCTTGGCCTCCAGGCTCTTGTTGAAACCGTAAAGCTCCAGGGTCGTTTCGCCTTTCTTCAGCTTCTCCATGATGATCTTTTCTTTTTCCACCCTGGCCTTGCACGCCGCCAGGACCGTCGCTATCTCCTCACGGGCCACTATGACGACGCCGTCCGCGTCACCGAAAACGAGGTCGCCCGGATTCACCGTGATTCCCCCTATGAATATCGGATAGTTGATGAGGCCCAGCGAGTCCTTTGTAGTCCCTTTGATGCACAGCGACCGCGTGAACATAGGAAAGCCCATGTCGATGATGGCGCGCGAGTCGCGTACGGAGCCGTCCATAACCATCCCGGCGATGCCCCTTACCTGGGCAGCAAAGGTCATCACCTCGCCCCAGGGCCCCGCCTCCGTGTAGCTGCCTGTCGTTATCACCAGCACGTCGCCCGGTCCCGCGACGTAGATGGCCTTGTGGAACATCAGGTTGTCGCCGGGGCGGCACTTCACCGTTACCGCCGGGCCGCATAACCGGCTCGAAGGGTCGATGGGCTTGATCTCACTCGATAAGGCGCCCTTGCCGCCCGATGCCTCGTGTATAGTAGCGCTGTCTAAATCCGCGAAGCCCTTAATCAGCTCCTGAGGCGGACGGACAATTTCATTGATTACATGAGGCTCCATGTTACCTCCGTTTCATTGGGCTACCACGATGCCGAGGCGGCCTGCCGCTTCTATCGCGGCCTCCAGGCTCGGCTCCGCGTCTACGATGGCGAGGCGCCCCCCGCCCCTGTTGCGGGAATCGACCATCGCACTCCCTTCTGCAGTCTCGATCCTGATGCGCTGGACCTCAGGCTCTTTGACCTCGACGAGCTCGATGGGTATCTTGCGGCTAAGGACGTCGGCGACGACCTTGCGGTAGCTTTCGATATCGTCTGTGGCCGATCCGTAAACTGCGCCCATCAGTATGCCTGGGACGTTGATGGCCCGGCGCGAGAAGAGGTCGGAGGTCAGCTCGATGCGGATGCGCACGGGCTCTCCGCCGGCAAGCTCGTGGCAGATGCGCCCCATGTTCGTCGGCGATCCCACCGCCATGCTGCTGCCGCCGAAGACCACGTCGCCCAGCGAGTGCCTGATGGAAGGCGACTGGGCCGCGAGGCTGCGCACCTCCTCCCTCGCTTGCCGGAGCACCTCCTCTTTCTCGGCCGCCTCCTTCGCCAGCACTTCAGGGCTGACGAACTTTTCCACGTTCTCGTCGCGCTCGAAAAATGGGCGCAGGTACCGGATATTGATCGGTGTGATTACAGGCGCCGCCTCTCTGTGTATCCTGGCAGCCATCGCCACCATCGCGTCCACGTCGACCGGCATGGGCAGGGATGTCTTCAGCACGAGGTTTGCCGCCTGGTTGCCTATAAGGATCGCAGCGCTTATATGGAGCGCGCAGAGCCCCGGCACCATCACGCGGGGCGTGCAGGGGACTGCAATCGTGGGCGATAGGGCAAGCACCAATGCCTTGCCGACCTGGGTGGGGCTCCCGCCCCTAAGCTCCGTGAGGACGGCGGCCGTTACCGCGGCGCCCGCTCCGATGCCTTCCATATTGCAGCCCGTCGTTGCCTTGCCCGCGCGGAAAATGCCACCGATCTTCAGCATGAGGGCGGTCGCGTGGGCGATCTGCCCGGCCGGGTAAGGTTTTTCTTTGAGTGCCCTCAAGAGGCCCGTATAAGGGCACGAATCGCCCGTGCCTGCGCAGGGCCGCAGTCCTATTTCATGGTTTCCCACCTCTGTCGCAAGGGTATAGGTTAGGGCCCGGTTGATGAAATCGTCCTCGATCTGGGCGGGACCGTTCTTATTCTCCCGGTTCAGGTCGGACGCAACGCTGCCCAAAAGGAAGCTCTTGCCTTCGGTGAGGCCAAGCTCGCACGCGCTTAAGTTGTGGCGGAAGGCCCCGGTCACCTCCGCGAGAAGCTCCTCGTAGCCCATCTTCTCCTGCGCCATCGCCTGGGCGACGACCAACGCAGAAAGCGGAGCGCCCTGCCTTTCAGCCATCTCGATCAGCTCCGTGAGCGTGTAAGGCTTGGCCGGGTCAGCGGCAAAGCCGCCGACGAGCCTTTCCGTAATCTCTTTGAGTGTATCTGTCATTCGAGCCTCAAGCGGAACACCCGCCTACCTCTTCGACTGCAAGGAGTGGTATCCGAATTTCTGTCTAGCCTCTTTAAGCGAGAGCCCGCCCCTGACCGCTTTCTCGATCCTGTTTTCCGCCTTCTCGATATCGAGGGCGAGCTTCAGGACCTCCTCGGCCCTCTCGTGGGGGACGACCACCACCCCCGTGTCGTCGCCCACCATTATATCGCCCGGCTTTACCTGGGTCTTTCCTATCGAGACGGTCACGTTCATCGCCTCGACCATCACCCGGTCCTTGCCGGTCATCATGAACCTCCCACGTGTGAATATGGGGTACTTCTCTTTTATTATGTACGGCACGTCGCGGCAGACGCCGTCGATGACCGTCCCGGCGATCCCTTTTTGCTTCGCCACCATCGTAAGGATATCGCCCCAGACCGTGCAATCCGTCCGTCCGTAATTGTCCAGGACGATGACGTCTCCCGGCTCGACTATGTCTATATAATCGCCGACTGTCCCCTTGACCTGCCCGATAGGCACGTACCGTATGGTGAAGGCGGGGCCTGCCATCTTCGCTCCCTGCACTACGGGCAGTATCCCTTCGCAGCCGCCCCTGAGACCGAACGCGTCGAGGGCATCCGAGATGGCGGCGGTGGGAAGGGAGACGAAACCTTTTACGATTTTTTTGGCCGGCCGTGGAATCTCCATCTGCTCCTCCTATTTCTTCAGCATCTGCTCGTAGTTATACTTGCTGTCGACCTCCAGGATGTCCATGCCCGCAAGTATGTCGGCCTTCATCGCTTCCTCCTTCCGGAGGATATCTTCGGCGGCAGAGACGACTTCCTCGAGCTTCTCCGGGGGGATGACGACCATTCCGTTCACGTCCGCAACGATGATATCGCCCGGGCGCACCTGGACGTCGCCCAGGCGTATGGGGCAGTTGAAGTCCTCCTGCATGATCCTGCCGCGCGCGGTTATCGGCACTACGCCGCGCGCGAATACAGGGAACCCTATCTCCTGGCAGAAGTCGATATCCCTCGCTGCGCCATCGACGACTACGCCGGAGACGCCCCGTTTCTGCGCTGCGCAGGAGAGGATCTCCCCCCAGCAGTTGTTGTATAGATCGCCCCTGTTGTCGATGGCGATGATGTCGCCCGGCGATGCGGACGCAATGGCGTCGATCCCTAGGTGGCGCTTTGATTTCACCATGCCCGCCGCCGTCATTTTGATCGTGGCCGCCAGCCCGGCGATCTTCGGCATGCCGAAGAGTGGACGGATGCCGATTACGGCGCCGCGCAGCCCGGTCGCGTCGAGCGCATCCGCCAGGTTTGTCGTCGAAAGCCTCTCCAGCCGCCCTCGGTAGGCAGCGTCGAACGCCTCTGCATTCATCTCGGTCGCCCCCCTTCTCACTTATAGACTAACCGCGGCGCATAGGTCGGGCAGACCTCCGTGCACATGCCGCAGACATCACACGCCTTCGCGTCGATCACCGCACCCGCCTTGGTCACGGTGATGGCGTCGTAAAAACAGACTCCGCAGGCAGACGCCGCATTTGGTGCATTTGGCCGTATCGATCACCACGGCTACATTCTGGGGCTTTCTCGGGACTTCGGCGGTCTTGACCATGTTGGGCAGGGCGATGCCCCTTATGTCCTTCAGGCTTTTATATCCCTTAGCCTCCATCCAGGCGGACATGGAGTCCTGCCATCTCTGGGACACCTTGTAGCCCTGCATCATGATGCCGACGCCCGATTGCACGAGGGTGGCGCCGACCATCAGGTAGCGCACCACGTCCTGCCATTCCCAGGTGCCGAGGCCCGCGATAATGGGTATTTTCAGTTCCTTAGCCGCCTGGCCTACCAGCTTCAGTCCGTAGCCCACGAGGTAGGGTCCGCCGTAACCACCGATTGCGCCGAACGGGTAAGGCTTCGCGGTTTCGATGTCGAGCGTGATGCCGGAAAGCCGGGCGGACATGTTGACCGCATTGGCGCCTGCCTCCTCGACCTGCTTCGCTATGATAACGGGGTCGTTCGTCTGAGGTGTGATCTTCACGCTGAAGGGCTTCTTTAAGACCTCTTTGCATGCCTTGACGAACTGGTAGGTGAGATCGACTGCGCCCGCCCCCATCTTGATGCCCATGTCTGCGGCAAAGGGACAGGAGTTGTTCAGCTCGACCCAGTCCGCCTTCGTCTTGTTGACGAGGGTGCACATCTCGATCCATTCGTCCATGCTGGAACCGGACAGGCTGGCGATGACAACGCCCGTATCGCCGACCAGGTCTTTTGCCTTGTCGATGTCCTTCATGTACGTCGGGTAATCGTAGGCCGAGCATTCCTCAAGTGAGCGAAGGGTGAAGGCGTGGGGCAGCTTGTCGGGATATCCCGGATATTCCCTGTAGTCTATCAGCTTGAACCTCGGCCTCGGGAACTCGCGGCCCAGCTTTCCGCCTTCGCCGAAAAGAGACTTGGCGATGACGGCGCCGGCGCCTCCTTCAATGCCCTTTTTCATCGCCTTTGCGTTCATCGTGGGCGTCGCCGAGCCGACGACGATGGGGTTCTTGAACCGAACTCCTGCTATCTCAGTCGAAAGGTCGACCATGTTATAAACTCCTCCTTTACCGTTTTTTTCGAGTATCTTTACGGGACTCCCGCAATGGTAACTCTTTATCCTGAAGCGCCGTCTGGATCTGGCCTATATGCTCGAGCATTATGTCTCTGGCGTCCTCCGAATTGCGCTCCGATATGACCTTGAAGAGCTTATCGTGGTAGTCGAGCGTTCTCTGCACGGGCTTTTCGGTGAGGACGATGGCGGACGAGACGTTATTCTCCATTATGTCCAGCATCGAATCGATCATGAAGAAGATCACCGGGTTCTCCGACGCCTGCGAGATGATCCGGTGAAACTCAAGATTAAGGAGCCTCGCGTCGGTCGGGTTCTTCTTTTTGAGGCACTCCCTCGTCTCCTCTATGTTCTGCTTCAACTGCGCGAGCGCCTCATCCTTTATCCGCATGGCCGCCAGGGCCACTGAGAACGGCTCTATGGCGAGCCTCGCCTCGGTGAGGTCGGCGATCTTGATATTGCCGAGAGAAAACATGTCCTGGAGGAAGTTGTTGCCCGTCTTGACGCTGGGATCGACGAGAAAGGCGCCGCCCTGCATGCCCCTTCTAATCTCAAGAATGCCCGTATATTCGAGCTTCTTGAGCGCCTCCCGCACGGTGACACGGCTGCACTGGAACTGCTCCATTAGCTGCCGCTCGGACGGCAGCTTCTCACCCGGCGTGATCTTCTTCTGAAAGATCGCCTGCTTTATCTGCTCGATTATCGCCTCAGAAATCCTGTCTGTCCTGACTGATTTAAACATGTCCCCCTATGCCTCATCCTTGAATCATATACATCATACATCCAAATGTTAGTCCTTTGTCAACACGAAAAACTACCGGACAAGGTCCGTTAAATGACCTGTTCCCAGCAAGGCCGGTATTAATGCCTCTTGAAAGGTGGAAACCTGCTTTTGCCCATGGCCGATTTTAATTGACAACGGGCTGTGGGGAGTCAGATAATGGATGAATTTGCAAAAGCCCAGGAGCCGGCGAGAGCGGGGTGGAAAGTCAGTGAGTCCCCCTGCGGGGCCGTACAATCGGCGACTAAAAGGCGGACGTGGACAAGACGCTCTTTAAAGCACAAAAAATAGCGGTAAAACAGGTTGGACCGAAACCTCGGACGCTACTGATCTGCATCGTCCTTGCGGTCGTCGTCGCCTGCGCCTTCTGGCAGGTTGCCCGGTGCGACTTCATTAACTTCGACGATCATGTTTACGTAACCGAAAACAGCCACGTGTTGAACGGCCTGACTATTGAAGACCTGCGTTGGGCTTTCACCGTCGGGTATGCCGGCAACTGGCATCCCCTGACCTGGATGTCCCACATGCTGGACGTCCAGATCTTCGGCCTGAACCCCGCATGGCACCATCTGACTAACCTCTTGTTCCACATCGCCAACACCATCTTGCTCTTTCTAGTCCTTTTCAGGATGACAAAGGGTCTCTGGCAAAGCGCCTTCGTGGCAGCCTTGTTCGGCATACACCCCGTGCACGTGGAATCGGTAGCCTGGGTTGCCGAGCGCAAGGATGTGCTTTCCACCTTTTTCTGGTTGCTCACCATGGGTGCCTATATCCGCTACGTCGAGCAGCCACTGTTTAAGAGATATCTGGTCCTGATCGCCTGTTTCGCCATAGGTCTTACGTCAAAACCAATGCTTGTGACCCTTCCCTTCGTCCTTCTCCTTCTCGATTATTGGCCGCTGCGCCGTTTCGAGCAACAAGCACCGGTCCTGAATATGCCGCCGGAGGAAACCAAAGAGAAGAAGAGAAAAAGAGAATCCCGCACCCGGCAGCCGGTCGGGCAGCTTGCGGAAGGGCAGACGAGCTATTCTTTTCGACCGGCGTCGATAGGCCCTATCCTCAGGGAGAAGATACCTCTGTTTGGTCTGGCCGCACTCTCTTGCCTGCTCACATACGCGGCCCAGCAGAGAGAAGGCGCGGTGATATCGACGGATGCACTGCCGCTCTCGGGCCGCATCGCCAACGCCTTCGTCTCGTATGCTGTCTATATAGGCAAAATGTTCTGGCCGGCCGATCTTGCAGTTTTCTACCCCTATCCATCGTCCTGGCCGCAATGGCAAACCGCCTTGGCTGTGCTTCTCTTTGCAGCCGTAACTGCTGTAGTCATACTATGTGGTCGAAAATACGGCTATCTCCGAATGGGATGGCTGTGGTACGCAGGCACGCTCGTGCCTGTGATCGGCTTCGTGCAGGTGGGCAGGCAGGCAAGCGCCGACCGTTATACTTATATCCCCTTCATTGGGCTCTTCGTGATCATCGCGTGGGGTATCCCCGACCTCATTAAAAAATGGCGGTACCGGAGGCAGGCACTCGCCGCCTCATCGATAGTCGCGCTATCCTGCTTTTTCGCCGCTACCTGGCTGCAGGTCGGCTACTGGCAGGACAGCATCACCCTGTACGACCATTCACTCGCCGTTACGTCCGACAGCTCTATCGTGCTCAACAACAGGGGCAACGCCCATAGTCTGAGATTTGAGTACAAAAGGGCAATGGCCGATTTCGACAAAGCCATCGAGATGGCGCCCAAAGACGCGGAGACGTACAACAATAGGGGTGCACTCTACAATGCACTGGACGACTATGCCCGGGCCATAGCCGATTTAGACCGGGCTATCGAGATCGACCCACATCATAAAAGAGCATATTATAACCGGGGGGTAGCCTACGCCAAGGGGCCGGGGGACTACAGGAAGGCAATAGCCGACTTTGACATGGCTCTCACCTTGAAGCCTCCGATCGCGACTGAAGTTTATAGGAGCCGAGGCGCCACCTGGGGAGCGATAGGCGACTACGCCCAAGCGATAGCCGATTTTAACAAAGCCATAGAAGCCAACCCCGGAAATGCGCAAGCGTATTTTAATCGCGGGATGGCATACCGCCATATCGGCAACGATGCCAGTGCCATGGATGACCTTAGGGAAGCAGCGCGGCTCGGCAGTCAACCGGCAAACAACGTTCTCCGCAACCAAGCGGCAGGCCGGTAGCCTGCAAGTAGGAGGCATTCCCTGGTCCTTCCGGGGACCATCCTGCCCGAGGCCGGGGGCTTTGGTCAACCGCGCCAGAATTTGTTGGCCAGGATGACGGTTATGCACTGAAAAACGAGAATTACCGCCACGCAGCCCGGCCAGCCTGCCTGCCTCCAGAAGAAGCCGGGGATAACGGAGCCGACGAAGCCTCCGAAATAATAGAAAGAAACGTAGAGCCCTCCGGCCGACGATTTGGCGTTCAGGGCGACCTTGCCCACGTGGATCAACGCGGCCGACTGGCAGACGAACACGCCGGAAGACTCCATGATGAGCCCGATGACGATTACCGGCAGACTATGGACGAGCGTGAGCGACATACCCGCTGCGCACATGACCGTCGCTCCCGTCAACGTCTTGAGTGGGCCTATCCGGTCGATAACGCGGCCGGACAGGGGGGTTATTACGGTCCCCACCAGGTAGACGGCGAATACCGAGCCCAACGCGGCCGGCCCAAGGAAAAAGGGCTTGTCCGCCAGGTAAAAGTTTACATAGGTGAAGGCGCCCACAAGGCAGGAAAGGACGGTGAACCCGACCGCATAGGTCGCAAGAAGGTCGGGGTTTCGCAGATGGGCGCCCATGGTGCGTACGGCCGACTGGCCGCGCCGCCGGACAAACCGCGTCGAGGGAGGCAGGAGCCACCACGTCACAAGTGCCACGGTAAGGCTCACTCCGGCCAGGATCAAAAACGCGCCGTGCCAGTCCCATCTTGACTGCGCCAGGCCCACCACGAAGCGCCCGCCGAAGCCGCCCAGGACCGTCCCCGTAACGTAAGTCGTCATCGTCGCGCCGGCCGATCCCGGCTCCGATTCTTCGGCGACATAGGCGATTGCGACCGCCATGATGCCGGGGATGAAACACCCCTGGACAAATCGCCATGCCACGAGCTGGCCAAGGCTTGATGCCGTTGCCGTCATGGCTGTGGCCGCGGCAAGGCACAGGAGGGACGCCACGATGACCCGCTTGCGCCCCATCCTGTCGGAGAGAAGGCCTACCAGCGGGGCTGTCAAGGCAACGGCAAGGATGGTGGCACTCACCGTCAGGCTCACGTGAAGCTCGGAGGCCCGGAAAAATTCCCTGAAGCGGGGCAGAAGGGGCTGGGTGGCGTAGACGGGGGCAAAAGTGCCGATGCCTGTAATGAAAAGGGCTACCAATCTGATAGACCTGCGGGAGGGCGACGCCGCCCCTGTTGTTGCCTGTTTTTCCACCGATTCTCCCGTCCTTTTGTATACCAAAGAGTAACGCATACGGCGGAGGGTATCAAGAGACGAACGTCGCGGGATGGCCGGGGTCTGCCGGATTAGACGATCTTTATGTCTTTGAATGCGGAATGGGTCAGGCTACGAGGCGATGAACCTGCGCAGGAAAAGGTCTTCTTCCTCTTTCGATTTGCAATGGTAGGTGTCTTTGATCATTTTACGAAGGGTAGCGCCGTTGGCTCCCACTTTTTCCTCCGCCTGGGACATATCGACCGCCTCCAACTCCTCCTGCGTGAAGCCTGCGCTCGGCATCAGGTTGATCGTCCAGATGTCCTTCGCGTTGACCATGTCCCCGTTCGACAACCTGATGGTCTGAAGCATATCGTAAAATTTTGCGGGACCTGTGCCGGACATAACGGCAAGCGCCAGCCCTTCGTCCAGCGTCACGTCGATTGCAGGCCTGCGCCGGAAGAAGGTGACGTCGCATCTATGCCCGAGCGCGGACACGGCCAGTATCTGGCGGCCGAGCAGCTCGAACCTGCGTCCGAATATATCCTCAAATTTATCCATCCTTCAATCCTGCCCGTCAAAAATCGATCCGGCCGCTAAAAGCGCTTGTGCGGACGTCGGTCATATCTCGTCGTGGTCGATCAACTGGATCGCGACCTTTTCTCCGGCCCTTATCTTCGTGCTGCTTTCCGGGATCACTATCAGGCAGTTCGCCTTGCTCATCGAGCGAAGCTCGGACGATTTCTGGTTCCCCGTCGTCGAGACGTAGAACTCGTCGTTCCTTATGGTGAAGCGGCCCCGGAGAAGGTTGACCGCGCCGGAGCGCTTGCTCACGTCTTCTTCCAGGAACGCACTGACTACCGGCTTGTTTAACTTTTTAGCGCCCATCAGCTTGAGCAGGGCGGGCCTTACGAACTCGATGAACGACGTAAGGGTCGGGACCGGGTAGCCAGGCAGGCCGAAAACAAGCTTGCTGCCCTTTTTCCCGAAGGTGCATGGTTTGCCCGGCTTGACGTTGATCCATTCGAAAAGTATCTCGATGCCCAGCTCGGAATAGACCTCTTTGATAAAATCATACTTCCCCATCGATACCCCGCCCGTCGATATCACAACATCGGCTTCGAGGGCTTCGAGGAGCTTCACCTTCGTCTTCTCCTTCGTATCCTTGGCTATGCCGAGGTAATGAGGGATGGCGTTGTACTTACGCACCTCCGAGTAAAGCATGTAAGCGTTGACGTTCCTGATTTGGCCGATCCCTATCTTCTCGCCCACCTCGGCCAGCTCGTCTCCGGTGGAAATGATCGAGACGTCCGGCCGCTTGTATACCCTGACGGTGTCATAGCCCAGCGACGCAAGGATGCCCACGTCAGCGGACCTGAGCCGGTCTCCCTTCTGGAGCACCTTATCGCCTTTCTTTATATTCTCTCCAGCGCGCTTGCAGTTACTGTCCTCGACCGCTTCGCTGAAGATGCTTACGTAACCTTCTTTTTCTTTCGTATTCTCGAAGGGGACAACGGAATCGGCCCCCTGCGGTATCGGGGCGCCGGTCATGATCCTTACGGCGCCGCCGCTTTCCACTTTTATTCCGGCGGCTGAAGCCCCGGCCCGCAACTCCCCGGTGACCTTAAGCCTCACGGGTTTGCTCTTCGACGCGCCGCGCGTCCCGGCAGCGATCAGTGCGTAGCCGTCCATCGCCGAATCGTCGAAGGGCGGTATCATGATATCGGATACGATGTCTTCGCGGAGGATGCGGTTGAACGACTCCACGACGGGGATCGTCTCGCCGCCGAGGGGTTTCACGGCATTCAGGATAATCCGCTGCGCTTCCGCAACGGAGACAGCCGCACTCCCGTTTTCACCGTGACGCGTTTTGCGCGAGCGGAAGATACCCGTTTCGCGCACGCTTGCTTTATGTTGTGACTGCACGTGCCTGCCCTAATTCTCTCCCTTGGCCGCAATACGCGAGACGGTATCGACGACCGTCTGCAAACCGTATTTATCGACCATGGAGCCCAGGCCCGCCTCGACCTGCTCTATCTCCACCTGCTCGTCAATTTCCTCTTCACGCTCTTCGTAAGTGAGGACGTTGCTAAGGCAGACCTGTACGCACATCGGCTTTTCCAGCGGCGGGTCGCTCTCGCACAGATCGCACTTGAGCGGCAGGCCGGAGTCCGGCTCCTTAAAAAGGTCCCTGGAAGGACATGAGGCCCTGCAGAAGCCGCATTCGTCATATTCTTTGCCGTCGATAATATACTTGTCCCTGCCCATGCACTCGGCAGGCGTATATTCGCCGGCAAAGACGGGCAGCCATATATTCTTCACCCTGTGGGTGATGATCTGGATGCGCGACCGCGCAGGGTTGTTGCTGCTGTACTGCGGGTTCGCGTGGAATGCGGAGCAGACGATCTCACACCCGCGGCAGCCGTTGCACTTGTCGGCATCGACCTTGATTGTCTTGACGATTTTCTTAATCTTTGCCATTGTTCAATATCCCTCTCTTTTCTAGGTCTTCAGCGACATAAGTCAAGTCGAGCTCCTCCAGCCTTTCCCTGGTGGGAACGCCGTCCATATTCCAGCCCTTGTACGTATAGTACGTGGACAGGAGATCTTCCTCGAGCTCCGGGACCCTCTTCTTCCAGTGGTCCTTCGGCGGTTTCTCGTCGGCCCTTCTCATGCCCCGCCTGTTGTTGAACGCCCTGTGGAGGTTCCGGCTCCTGTTGACTATCTTCTTGAGCCCCGCTTCGTCTACGTCCATCCCGGTAGCCGCAGATATCAGCTTCGGGTAGTTGTGGATATGATACGGGGGCTTGAGACAGAACGACGACATGCCCGCGCAGACGCAGCAGGCGTCGTCGATGTTATGCAGCATCTCCATCCAGTCCACGATCTCGGCGCACATGTTCGGCGTCGGGAAGTTAGGTATCGCTTTCTCCCCGCGGATATCCCAGTCGAGGAGGTACTGCTTGAAATGCTCGTCGGGAAGCTGCGGCCAGTCTTTAACGAAGGCTTCCCTCTGCTCCATCGTCGGGAAGGCAGATTGCGGCCACTGTCCCTCGATCTGCGTGATGCTGATCTTCTCGTTCGTCGAGTACATAAGAAAATAAAGGGGATCGAGCATGCCCAGCTTGAGTGGCAACTGCTCGTGCCGCTTGATGGTGTTGTGGTCGAATTCCTCAGCCCCGTTGCCGATGGCCCGCGCGGCGTAATAAACGCCGTCCGCGAGGACGTCCCCGATCCCTTCCCTGCGGGCGATCCTGTCGAGGAGCCAGAAGAACCTCCCCTCCTTGTCGGCGGGACATCCATCGAAGTCCTTGTCGGTGAGGATGCCGGCATCGTACAGCTCGACGGCGAAGGCCATGATCTGCGGAGTGGAGAAAGAGTCGAACCCGTACTCCGTGGCTTTTTGCAGGATCCTGAAGTTGAAGCCCAGGTCGTCTACCATTGCCCCCATGCAGTATGTGAGCTTGCCGAAGCATTTCATCATGTAATAGGGGGATTCCTGGTAGGAGACAAGGGCCCCGCAGTGCTGCGGGCAGTTGAAACAGCTTATCAGCCGCTTTACCGCCTCGTGCTGCGCCGCGATCCAGTTCGTCTCGTTTTCCTTACTCCAGAAGTCTCTTCTTCTGGTGCGGGCATTACCCCACATAAAGTTTTCCGTATGCCACTTTTCATCGGTGTGGACCATCTCCTGGGGCGACCCGATGCCCGAGAGGATCGTCATGACGTCCGGGATAGGGTTCGCGTTCCGGTAATTTATATATTCCGTCACGCCCTTCATGAGCTCCATGAATTCTGCGCCCCTGGCGAGGTTGACGTCCTTCGTCCCCCGGACGGCCACGGCCTTGACCTTCTTGTCCCCCAGGACTGCACCGCCGCCGAGCCTCGATGCGCTAGACCGGGACTGCTCGATGGAGGCCGTGAAGCACCTGTTCTCGCCGGCCAGGCCGATAGCGGCCACCTGTATCCTGTGGTCACCCAATTCTGCCCTGATAAGGTCCTGCGTCTCGACGGCGCCCCTGCCCTTCAGGTGCGTGGCGTCGCGGAGCTCCACCTTGTCGTTGTTTATCCATATGTAGACCCAGTCCGGCGATTTGTTGCGCAGGACGACTTTATCCCAGCCTGCATATTTCAGCTCGGCCGAGAAAAACCGCCCATCATCGGATAGGCCAGCAGGTGCGATTGCGGGGAAACAAAGGTGACGACCGTCCGGTTCGCGCTGAAAGCAGGTGTCGCGTTGAACAAGCCGGAGTCGATTATCAGCATATTATCGTCGTCGAACGGACCGACTTCAGGCCCGACCCTGTCCCAGTGCATCTTGACGCTCGTGCCCAGCCCCCCAAGGTGGGTTTCCATCATCTTCGGGTCCGTTTCCACCCGCTCGATGTTCCCCGACGCCAGGTCGATTTCCAAGTTGTAGCCCGTTTCGGCGTATCTCATCTCTTACCCCTTTCGGATGCTCTGTCTGGATTGCTTGTGAATTATCTCTCAAATAAGGTTATTTATATCAAACAGACCCCCCTCTGTCAATACAAATAGTAACCTGAAATCCGTAATTATTACAAGAACGGACAAATAGCATAAAACGGTGGGCGGAAGCGGGAATTTACCGGAGCACTATTGCTCCCTTGTGAAAGTGTTCAGCCCTTCAAATTATCTGTTATTCCAGGCCCAGTATCTTCCATTCTGCGGCACAGTCCCGGACCGGTTTTACTCCTCTGGTGCGAACCTCGGCTTATTCGTCAAAATATCATGCGTTTTGTACGTTTTTTATGCGCTTTTATGTTGCGCTTCTCGCTTCTTAGGTCTAATATGTAGCGCTATACGGGTAGCAACGAGAGATGTAAGGGGAAGATCATTGGTTGTCAGACTTTGGTTGATATATGCGACGGCTGAATTCGCGCTGAGGTGAGAGATGAAAGTCCTCGTATGCCTGAGCAGCAATATCCTTTCTGAAGGGATTCGCAATCTTTTGGTCAAGAACGGCCACAAGAGCGCCGTGGCAGGCCACAATGGGTCCGTGCCGGCAGACTTTGCTCCGGACGTTATACTGGTCGATATCGCCAGCGCCGGCAACAGCTTTCTTACGAGCCACCCCGGCTCAAAGGTCCTGCTCGTCGATACGGGCGTCGATAAAGAGAAGATTGTAAATACCCTGTTCCTTTACCGGCTCCACGGAGTCATCTCGTTAGAGACGGAGCTTCCCCTCTTCGAAAAGGCCTTACAGGTCGTCTCCGCCGGCCAGATCTGGGTTGATAACAATACCCTCAAAGCCTTCCTGCGGGAAGGCGCCCCGCCGCAGGCCGCCCAGAGAGGGACAGGCGTCACGGAAAGGGAGAGGGAGATCATAGAGCTGGTCTGCCGCGGGTGGAGCAACAGGGAGATAGCAGGCCATCTTACACTTAGCGAACACACCATAAAAGCCCACCTTAACCGGATATTCAGAAAATGCAATGCTTCCAGCCGCTCGAAGCTCATCACGATGATGATGCGGCAGGAACGCGAAACTACTCTCTGATCGGACAATCCTTCACCGGCAGCCTGGATAATTTTAGCCACCCCTGACACATAGGCAGTATAATAGTGTTAGGAGGTCAACCATGATTATCGGCATCCCCAAAGAGATCAAGGTCGAGGAGAAACGCATAGCCATAGTGCCCGGCGGGGCGGAGGCCCTGGCTGCGGAAGGCCATAAAGTGCTCGTGGAGACCGGCGCCGGCCTGGGCAGCGGCTTCGATGACGCTGAATACGTACGGGCCGGGGCCGAGATCGTGTCCGATGGAAAGGCGGCTTATGCCCGCTCGGACATGGTGCTCAAGGTCAAGGAGCCGCTTCCGGTAGAATGGCACCTGCTTAAGGAAGGCCAGGTCCTGTTTACTTATCTCCATCTGGCCGCCTCCGAGGCGCTCACGCTTGCCCTGCTGAAGAAGAAGGTCGTCGCCATAGCGTACGAGACCGTAGAGACCGAGGAAGGTTTTCTTCCCCTTTTATGGCCCATGAGCGAGATCGCCGGCCGGATGGCGCCGCAGGAAGGCGCGAAGTACCTGGAAGAGACCTACGGCGGGCGGGGGGTCCTTCTGGGCGGAGTGCCCGGTGTCCCCCCGGCCAATGTGGTGATACTGGGCGGAGGGAGCGTGGGGTCAAACGCGGCCCGCGTGGCGGTCGGCATGGGCGCCTGCGTGACGGTGCTCGACACGTCGGCGAAGAGGCTCCGCGAGATCGACGAAATGTATAGGGGCCGGATAGTAACAATGATAGCCGACAGCTATAACGTGAGAACGGTCCTCTCCTTCGCCGACCTCGTTATCGGGGCGGTGCTCGTTCCCGGCGCAAAGGCGCCGCGCCTCATCACACGGGCCATGCTAAAGACCATGAGGCCCGGCGCCGTACTTGTCGACGTAGCGATCGACCAGGGGGGCTGCGCGGAGACGTCGAAGCCTACTACCCATGACGACCCGGTTTACGTCGAGGAAGGGATAGTCCATTATACGGTGGCCAACATGCCGGGCGCTGTGCCCAGGACTGCGACAAGGGCCCTCACCCTCAACACGCTGCCCTACGTCATCGCGATAGCCAAATATGGCTGGAAAGAGGCAAGCCGCAAGGACCCGGCGCTCAGGCGGGGCGTCAATATGGTTGAAGGGAATATCACCTATAAAGCGGTGGCTGAGGCGTTTAACCTGCCGCACTGCCCGGTGGACGAGCTATTGGGGCAAGATAGCTAAGGCAAAACTAAAAACAATGACGCGCTCCACGGCGGCCGGGGTGTTTCCTGCGCCGAACGCGACGACAAAACTAAGCGCGAAAAACACCCGGACACCGCGGAGCGCGTCAACTATACGTCAGCGAAGCATTTCAGGCGCTTGGCCCTGGACGGGTGGCGCAGCTTGCGCAACGCCTTCGCCTCAATCTGCCTTATCCTCTCCCTCGTCACCTCAAATACCTGGCCGACCTCTTCGAGGGTATGATCGCATTTCTCGCCGATGCCGAACCTCATCCTTATTACCCTCTCCTCTTTAGGGGTCAAGGTTGATAATATCCTGTCGAGCTGCCGGATGAGGTCGTGGAATATGACCGAATCCTGCGGCACAGTGGCGTTCTTGTCCTCTATAAGATCGGAAAGGTGGGTATCTTCGTCGTCGCTGACCGGCGTCTCCAGCGAGATCGGCTCCTTGGTGATGCGGAGTATCTTTCTTATCTTATCGACCGAGAATCCGATCTTCTCCGCTATCTCGTCGGGCAGGGGCTCCCTTCCGAGGTCCTGGACCAACTCGCGTGACACCCTGACGATCTTATTTATCGTCTCGATCATGTGGACCGGGATCCTTATGGTACGCGCCTGGTCTGCAATCGCCCGCGTGATTGCCTGCCTGATCCACCAGGTGGCGTAGGTGCTGAACTTGTAGCCCCGGCGGTACTCGAACTTCTCCACAGCCTTCATGAGGCCGATATTGCCCTCCTGCACCAAGTCCAGGAGGGAAAGGCCCCGGTTGATATATTTCTTTGCTATGCTGACCACAAGCCTGAGATTGGCCTTGATAAGCTCGTTCTTTGCTTCCAGGCCGTCATTGTCCGCCTTGCAAATGCGGCGGTAGAGCTCTTTCATGACGGGGGCAGGCACACCCGTCTCCTCCTCGATGCCGGCGATTTTTTCGCGAAGGTCCTTCAATCTCCTGGCCGCGCCGTTCCTGGCCGGCTGCGACTGCCGCCCTATCTCCATCTCGATCTTCTCGATCCGCTCCACGGCGTGTTCCATTCTGTTCTTTATCCGGTCTACTATCTTCCGGCTCAAGGCTATATCACCGGAGATCTGCCGCATCTCCGCCTGGCAGCGCGCCTTTTCTCTCTTGTCCTCCGTCTTCATCGACCTCAGGTATACCTGGCTCAGCGCCTCCAGCAGGTGGACGATCTTTTCCTTTTGTGCGTCCTCTTCGCCCATCTCCTCGCCCTCTTCCGTCTCAGGGGCAATCTCGGAGAGGCTCAATTCGGACATCTTGAGGCTCGAATAAAGGTCGAGGAGTTCCTTGATCGTCCCCGGATAAGAAAGAAGGACCTCCCTGACTTCCTCTTTTGCCTCCTCGATGCGCATGGCAATCTCTTTCTCGCCGTCCCTGGTGAGGAGGCCCACGCCGCCCATTTCCTTGATGTAATGCTTGATGGGGTTTGACAGCTCTTCGTCGTAAGGGGCCTCGAATCCGTCCTCGAAGCCTTCCGCGTATTTATCGCCCGGCAGTAATTCCCCCTCACCCTTATCGATGTCGAAGAGGTCGATGTCATCGAAAAACGCCGCCTGTTCCTCGCCTGCCGGGGCGAGCATCAGGTAAAAATCACCCGTTTCCTGGCCTTCGTCGTATGGAAGAAAACGCTTGGTCCCGCCGAACTCGAACGCCTTGATGCTGCTTCCCATATCCTCGGACATAGTAACCTCACTTGGCGGATTTATTCTTCAAGGCCGTAAGCACGTTCCTCTTCTTTTCGAGCAACTCCCGTAAAGCCCCTTCGTCACCTCTTTTTTCCGCATCTGCCAGCATTGCGGTAATACCCATGTGCTCTTCTCTGGTGATCCTGTTCTCTACGTAGGAGAGGTAATCGGACACGGTCCTCTCCACTTCCAGCTCGTCATATTCAGCCACGTCCATGGCCGAGCGGACCGCCTTTTCCCTTAGCTCCGGCTTCTCCAGAACGTTCAGAAAAAGACTGATATCCAGACTCGCATGCTGCTCGTAATAGCTGGTCAGGCTGGACAACACTTCCCCGAGGTCTTTATCCTTTATCTGCGCTTCCACCCCCTTTCCTTTAATAATTTTAAGGAGTTCCGGCCTATTCAATAGAATGCCTACGACCTTCTCCTCTATAACGTTCCTCGTCTGTGCACCGTTGTCGCCTTCGATCTCTTTGCGGGCGTCAGTCAGGTTGTCCCAGAAGCGGTATTCCTCCACGCCTGTCATCTCGGAAAGCCGCTGGACGTAGAGACTCTTTTTCACCGTGTCCCTCATACCTTCCAGGTAAGGGACGACCGATTTTATGAAGGCCAACCGGCCCTCCAGGGTGCCGACATCGAATTTTTTGGCATGGAGGTCGAAGAGATAATCAAGGACGCCTTTCTTGCCCTCCATGGCCTTCAGGAACCCGCTCAGACCGTGGGCGCGCACGAAGCTGTCCGGGTCATGCGCCTCGGGCAGGACGACCATGTTCCCGTTGATCCCCATCTCGGCAAGCGGCGTGATGAGGCGCAGGGCGCTCTTTATGCCGGCCTCGTCGCCGTCGAGCATCAGGGTGATGTTCTCGGTGTAATTCCGGAGGCGCGTCAACTGCTCCTCCGTGATGGAGGTCCCGAGCGTCGCCACCGCGTTTTTCGCTCCGGCCGCGTGGAGCGTGATAAGGTCGAAATACCCCTCGACGATAATCGCCTCGTCCTTGTCGATTATCTCCCTTCTGGCCGCGTCGAGGCCGTAAAGTATCGACCGCTTGGTGAAGATGGCCGACTCCGGCGAGTTGATATATTTCGGCAGGACGTCCTTGCCCATGGCGCGCCCCCCGAAACCAACCACTTTGCCCCTGGCGTCCCGAATAGGGATGATTAGCCTGCCGCGGAATATGTCGTACAGCTCGCCCGTGTCCCGCGTCTTCATTATGCCGGAATTGATGAGAAGGTCGAGGGGCGCCCCGAGACGCGCCGCAAGCTCTTTGCCCTTGTAGCTCCTCCGCTCGCTGTACCCGAGCTTGAATTCGTCCACCACGGGGCCCGCGATCTTCCTGTCGGACAAATACCTCATCGCGGACGGATCCCGTTTCAGGCAGTTGTGATAGTGGTCGGCCAGCTTCGCGAGGGCATCGAATACGGGGGTCCGGGCGGAGGCTATCCTGCCTCTGGACTCCACCCCCACTTGCTGGGCGAGGGTCTCCAGCGCCTCCTGGAATGACGTTCTTTCGTATTTGGCGATGAAATTGACGGCGTTGCCGCCTTCGTGGCATCCGAAGCAATAATATATTTGCTTCTCGATACTTACGCTGAATGACGGAGTTTTCTCTTTATGGAACGGGCAAAGTCCTATGAAATTCCTCCCGCTTTTCCTTAACTTTACGTACCGGGAGACAACATCGAGGATGTTGACCCTTCCCAGCACTTCATCAAGAACGGAGCTCATAGCAACTCTACGATCGTAATACCGGAGTTCTTTTCGTCTTTCTTTATGTCTTTTATGTGGCCGGCCTCGGAAAGGTGCTCCCTGATCGCCCGCATGAGCCTCCCGGTGCCGATGCCGTGGAGTATGCGGACATTTTGTGTGCCGTGGACTATTGCCCTGTCGACGAACCTGTCCACCTCTGAAAGGGCCTCATCCACGCGCAGGCCCATCACGTTGATCTCCGGGACCTCGATGTCGCTGACGTTGACCTCTATCGGCGTCTGCTTGTTCTCCGGCTGGCGGCCGATCAGATCGACATAATCCTTCTTGATCCGCATCCGCATATTGCCGATGACGATCTCCGCCATCCCCTTCTGGCCGTCGATCTGGGCAACATAGCCTTCTTTCCCGATAGTGCGAACCCTGACGTAGTCGCCTTCGTGTATCTCGCCCTGGTGGTGGACGGCCTTTTTCTCCGGTATGACCGTCGATCTCAAGGCCGCCGCCTTCTCCTTGGCGGCCCGGAGCGATTCCCGGTCTTTTTTGGCAATCTCTTTGGTTATCTCATCGATCTGCGCCTCCAGGGCGGCCACCTTCTCCCGGCAGCGCTCTTCGGCGCGGGCGATATACTCATCCCGCTTCGCCCGGATGGTCTCGAGGCGCTTGTGCATATCCTCCCTGTAGGCGGCAGCCTTGCGCTTCTCCTCCTGGGCGGCCTTCGTTTCCGTCTCCAGGCCGCGCACAAGGTCGTTCAGCACGTATTCCTGCTTGCCCAGGTAGTTCGCGCTCTTGTCGATGATCTCCTGCGGCATGCCGCTCATCTGCGCCACCTTCAGGGCGTTGCTGACCCCTGCCGCCCCGTAGACGAGTCTGTAAAGGGGTTTCATGGTCCGGGAATCGAAGTCCGTCGCAGCGTTCAACGCGAAGGGATGGGAGGCACCGTACGCCTTCAGGAGGTTAAGGTGGGTCGTCACCATCACCTTGCAGCCCTTTTCGACGAAGGCGTCGATAATCCCCATAGCAAGGGCCGAGGCCTCCTGCGGCTCCGTGCCGCCGCCGATCTCGTCGATCAGCACCAGCTCCCCGCCCAAAGCGCGCTCGTAAACGCTTTTAATTGCCTCGACATGGGCCGTAAAGGTCGAAAGCTCCATCGATATGTCCTGCTCGTCGCCCATTACGGCGTAGATACCGGGGAACAGGCAGACCCTCGGCGTCGCCTTTGCCGGGATGAACATGCCCGCCGCGGACATGACAAGGAGAAGGCCGGTCGTCTTAAGGGCCACCGTCTTGCCGTCCGCGTTGGGCCCGCTGATGATGATCGCCTGTTTATCTTCCCCGATAACGATATCTATCGGGATGGCCCTTTCGCCCTTGGAGAGCCTGATAAACGGGTTGACCGCCCCCTTTATCTCTATAGCGCCCCCTTCAGCCACCACCGGCCTTACGCCGTCGAAGGCGGAGGCGAACTGCGCGAGGCAGTGGTGCAGGTCGAGGTCTGCGATGACGTCGAGCATCTCCGCCATTTCTTTCGCATAGCGGCGCACCGAGCGGGTCAGCTCTGCAAGTATCCGTTTTTCTTCTTCTTTCTCCTCTTTTTCGAGGACGCTGATGGTGTTGTTGACTTCCATCGTCTCTACGGGCTCGACGAAGGAGGTCTTCAGGGAATGGGAATAATCATGGACTATGCCGGAAAAGAACTGGTTGTAATTCGGTTTGAGGGGTATTACGTACCTGCCGTTCCTGACTGCTATGTAGTTATCCTGAACGACGGGCCTTACATCGTCCCTCTCCATGATGCGCTCCAGGGAGCGCCTTGCCCTTTCCTTATGCTGGTAAAGGTCGGATCGTATCCTGGAAAGCTCGTAAGAGGCGCTGTCTTCGATGAAGCCCTCCTCGTTGACGGTTTTCCTGATCCTGGCCGCTACCTCCGGCAGCGCCTTTATGCCCTCGATGACGGACTCGATGTAGGCGCCCTTCTTTATCGCCTTCCGGAGGAACGCCGAGACGCCTTTGCAGCTTGCCAGGAAATGGCCGACGGCAAGGAAATCAGTTATCTCCAGGGTGAATTCCGCCAAATTTAGACCGGCCAGCGCTTTCCTGATGTCCGGGGTGTCCCCGAGAGGGACCGGGCCGTGCGGGCGGACCACGTCGAGTACGGCCTCTATGCGGTCCTGACGATCCCCAATCTCAGAGATTGTCGCTAAAGGTCTTAAATTATTAATCTTTTCGTCTATGAAACCGGTTGATGAATGGCGTTTTATGACTTCGAGGAGTCTGAGGTAGTCTAAGTATTCGAAGGTTTTGTCTGCCATAAATGGGCTTCACGACGGTCTTTGCGAAGACAGCCTGCTTTTCACCATTTCACTCAGCACCTTCCCATCTACCCGGGACCCTAATTTTGCCGTCAGGACCTTCATTACCTTCCCCATGTCCTTCAGGTCTTTCGCCCCCAGCTCAGTTATGGCCTCCTGCACCTCACGGGCCACCTCCTCTTCGGACAACTGGGCGGGCAAAAACTCTTTCAAAATCTGGAGCTCTTTCTCCTCCTTTTCCGCAAGGTCCATCCGCTGTCCCTTCCTGAAGCTATCGATCGATTCCACGTGCTGTTTTATCATCGTTTTGACGACCCCGTGAAACTCATCTTCGGACAGCGGATTTCTTTTTTCGATTTCTTTATAGCTGAGCGACGACAGAAGCATACGCAGGACGGACACCCTTAAGGCATCCTTACCCTTGAGCGCTTTTTTCAGGCCTTGCTCAATATCGTCTTTGTATGCCATTCCCTTAGTAGAGGCCCTTTTCCATCTTTCTTCTCATCTTCTTGAGGGCCCTTTTCTTGGCTGCGAGGATTTTCTTTTTTCTTTTGACGCTAGGCTTTTCGTAATGCTCTCTTCTTTTGATCTCGGACAGTATGCCTGTCCGCTCGCACTTTTTCTTAAACCGTTTCAGGGCGCTCTCAAATGACTCTCCGTCTCTTATAATAATTGCCGGCATGCATCATTCCCCTCCCTCCATCTATGACAGTTTTAGAAAAGTCATATATTAAACTCCAAATTCGCCCCCCAAGTCAAGATAATCTTTTTCAAGCGATGGGTTTCGCGTTGCTTTTCGAGGAAGCGAGCCGCAGCTAAAAGATCACGGCCCCAGGTCCAACACCTTGCGGATTGTTCGGGCTATTTCGTTCTTGGTCAGTGGCTTCATGACAAACGCGCTGATGCCCACCGCCCTCGCCTGGCTCGCATCTACCAAGTGGCTGAAGCCCGTACAGAGTATAATCGGTATATCGGCTGCCAGGTCGAGGACCTTCTTCGACAGCTCCATGCCCGTCATGTTCGGCATGGTCTGGTCGGTTATGATCAGGTCGAAACCGCGGATATTCGCTTTTATGAGGTCCAAAGCCTCCGCAGGACCTCCACAGGTCTTTACCCGGTAGCCCAACTCCTCGAGAAGGCCCTTTGCCATCTCCGTGAGCGCTTCCTCGTCGTCGACGAAAAGTATGCGCTCGGAGCCGCCCGGGCAGTCGTCGGCAACGTCTTCCTCCTGTTGCACCGCCCTGGCTGCCTTGGGTAAATAGACGGTGAAGAGGCTGCCCTTGCCCGGCTCGCTCTCGGCCGATATGTAGCCACCATGCTGCTTCACTATGCCGTGGACCACGGACAAGCCCAGGCCCGTCCCCTGCCCCGGCTTTTTCGTAGTGAAGAAGGGGTCGAATATGCGGGCCATAACCTCCGGGGTCATCCCTTCCCCCGTATCGCGAACCCACATTTTCATGTAAAGGCCGGGCTTGATGCCGTCCGGGTTCTCGTCGGCCTCCGAGACGCTGAAATCGGACAGGCCGACTTCCAGGGCGTTGCCCTGTTCGCGCATGGCGTCGGCGGCGTTGGTGCAGAGGTTCATCAATACCTGCTGGATCTGGTTAAGATCGCCTACTACCAGGGCCGATTCACTCTCAATGTTAACGTTGATGGCGATCGTGGCAGGTATGGACGCCCTTACCAGCCCCATGGTGTCCCTGATGGCTCCGGAAAGGAGGAAGGGCTTCTTTTCGCAGGCGGCTTTCCGGGCGAAAGTCAGCATCTGCTTGACCAGCTCCCGCCCGCGCAGACCCGCCTCTATGACGCGTCCGAGGATCCGCTCGTCACGGCTCCCCTTCTCCGCCCGTCCCCGGACGGATTCGGTAAAGCCGATGATAGCGGCCAGTATGTTATTGAAATCATGCGCTATCCCCCCCGCAGCCGTACCGAGGGCCTCCATCTTCTGCGACTGAAGGAGCTGCTCGCGTAAGTACTCCTTCTCCTCTTCGAGGTTGAACCTGTGGATGGCCTCGCCTATCAGGGGCTGGACCGATTCTATGAAATCGATCGTAGCTTTCGGCACCTTTCCCTTATTCCGGTCGGCGAGATGGATGGCGCCTAATATCGTGTCGCGATACGATACGGGGATAACGGCAACGCTCGCGTAGCCCTCGGCAGTACATCTGCCCCTGAACATCTCCGCCGCCTCCGTGGACAGACCGGCGGCCATCTCCTCCATATCGCGGCAATGGAAGCTTCCGCCCCCCGTAACATGCGGTTTGTCATGTGTTCCGGTCTTGCCTGCGATCACCCGTATACAGACACAGGTGTCGCTGTGCACGGAAAGGAGGCTTTCAGAGTCTAAAAAAGCCTGTGTGAAGCCGGCGTAAGATTCATAAGGGATATTGCCTTCCTTGTCCAGAACCCTTATTCCGGCCGCCTCGCAACCCGTCCATTCCCGGAGCAGGCCGACGACCGCGTCGAGGTATTCCTTTTTTGTCGATTCAAGGGCAAAGAGCTTCAGCAGCTTGTTAGTCTCACGCAGGTCCTGCATTTCACCCTCACTTACGTCCCGCATCTGCCCCGACCCATAACCATTCTACCGGCTTCAATACCCGTAGTTTAATGGTTCGAGGCCGTTTTGTCAGGCAGGAGAAGTGCCGATGCGAAAATGCGGAAGGCCCTTCAGGCGCGGCTCTGAAAAGGGTGCCGGATCATAAGGAGGCTGTCTCTGCGCGGGCCGGTGGATAAGATGGCGACGGGGACCCCTATCAGCTCTTCAATCCGCTTTATGTACCGTTTGGCGTTTTCGGGCAGGTCTTCGAAAGATGCTGCCTTGCGAACCGGCATTTTCCATCCGTCCATACGCTCGTAAACGGGCTCGCAATCGGCCAGGTCTTTGATCCCCAGGGGCGGATCGGCATAGACCTTTTTCCCTACCCTGTATTTGACGCAGACATTTATGGTATCGAAGTCGTCCAGCACGTCCAGCTTCATAAGGGCAATGGCTTTCACGCCGTTGATCAGGACCGAGCGCCTTACGATCACAGCGTCGAACCAGCCGCACCGCCTCGGCCTTCCTGTCGTGGCGCCGAACTCGTCGCCCTTCTCTCTCATCAGCGCACCTTCCGCTCCCAGCATCTCTGTAGGAAAGGGCCCTTCCCCGACACGCGTGGTGTAAGCCTTACAAACGCCCAGCACGTAGTCTATGGCGCCGGGCGCAACCCCCGCGCCGCAGCAGACGTTGCCGGCCAGGGTGTTCGAAGACGTGACAAAAGGATAGGTGCCGTGATCGACATCGAGGTGCGTGCCCTGCGCGCCTTCGAAAAGGACCGATTTGCCCTCATCCATGGACTTGTGAAGGAATTGCACGTTGTCGCCCACATACTTCTTGAACATGTCGCGGTACGCGCTGTACTCCCTGACCACGTCGAGGACTTTGATCGGCTCGTCCTTGTAATATCTCTGTATGAGGAAATTCTTGACCTTCAGGTTTTCCCGTACCATCTCCCTAAAGTTCTTCTTGTCCAGCAGGTCGATAACGCGTATGCCGGTGCGGGCCGCCCTGTCCTCATAAGCCGGACCTATGCCCCTTCCCGTAGTACCTATCTTTCGCTTCTTTTCGCTCTCCCGAAGGGCGTCGAGCTTCTTGTGGTACGGCATTATAAGATGGGCCCGGCCGCTAATCAGCAACCTGCCGTCTTCTTTCATGTAGCCGCGCGCCTTGAGGTCCGCGATCTCCCCGGCGAGGACGGTAGGGTCGAGCACTACGCCGTTGCCTATCACGCACGAAGCGTTCGTGCGCAGAATACCCGAAGGCATAAGGTGGAGGACTACCTTCTCGTCTCCAACTACTATCGTATGGCCCGCGTTGGCGCCGCCCTGGTAGCGGACGACTACGTCTGCGCTCTCGCTCAGGACATCGATGATTTTTCCTTTGCCCTCGTCACCCCACTGGAGCCCGATGGCAACAACGTTCGGCATGGGTGGTTCCCCCTTTTGAACCGGGAAGCGTTTGTGATGCGGGAATTATAATAATGCTTTTTCAGCCCCCCGTCAAACAAATTGGCGCGGGGCTGGCGGCCGTTTCCGGGCGCTGTGAGTCAGATCGATACTCCGTAGGATTAAGTTGTGCCGCCGGCAGATTTCTCTTAGGCTGCGCCCGCCCGCCGCGTGGACCGCCGCCGCGATGGCGATCAGGCCAAGGCCGACGGCGCAGACGCCAACCCAGGCGAACATGGCCCAGCCGAAGGAGCCGAGCATCGAGCCCATCGCTCCCCCTGCAAAAACGCTGACCATGTAGACGGCGTTTATCCGGTTCCTGGATTCAGCGTCGAGGGCATAGATGCGCGCCTGGTTCGAGATGTGCGCCGCCTGCATGCCTATATCGAGACCGATGACGCCGGCAACGAGTCCCGCCATGCTGTGTCCCAGGACCAGGAAACAAATGTACGAAAGGGCCGATAAGACTATGGCGACGCTAAGCGTGAGCCTAGGGCTCACCCTGTCGGTGATCCGGCCGACCGCAGACGCGGCAAGCGCCCCGGCCACGCCGACAAGCCCGAAAAGACCGGCCACCTGCGCCCCCATGTTGAACGGCGGCGCTTTCAGGAGAAAGGAAAGCGTTGTCCAGAAGGCGCTGAACGCCCCGAACATCGCACCCGATACGATGGACGCCTCCCTCAGCACGGGCCGGGTCCGGATGAGCGTCCGCAGCGAGCGGATAAGAGCGAAGTACTCCAGGGTTGTGCCGGGGCGCGAGCGTGGCAGAAATAGTATGAACGCGACTGCGAGAAACGCGAGCATCAACGAGGCGAGCCTGTAGACCGACTGCCATCCGAGGGCCGACCCGACAACGCCGCTCAGCGTCCTAGACAGCAGTATGCCTATGATGAGCCCGCTCATCACGTTGCCTATGGCCCTCCCCCGTTCCTGCGGCGGGGCCAGTTGGGCAGCGAAGGGGACCAGGAGCTGCGGCACTACGGAGGTGACGCCAAGGAAGAGCGAAGAGGCCAGGAACAGGCCGATCCCTTCGGAAAATGATGTAAGCAGGAGTGCGCCTATCGAAAGAAGCAGCATGGTGATTATGAGCGAGCGCCTTTCCCGCACATCGCCTAAGGGGACCAGAAAAAGCAGGCCGAGGCCGTAACCCGCCTGTATGAGCATGGCCGAGAAGGCGATGGTCGGGTGCGAGACATGGAAAAATCTGGAGAGCTCTTCGAGCAGCGGCTGGCTGTAATAAAGGTTGGCGACCGTCGCGCCGCTCGCGACCGCCATCAGAAAGACGAGAGCCTTGCCGAGAACGGGTTTGTCTTCTATATTTGCCGGCCGTGACACGCTAGAGGAAACGGGCCAGGTCGGTCCGCACCGTGCCCTCGATGCGTTCGAGGGCCTCGGGGCTTTCCGCCTCGAACCGGAGCACAAGTATCGGCTGCGTATTCGAAGCCCGGACGAGGCCCCATCCGCCGGGCAGCGTTACCCTTACGCCGTCGGTATCCACGATATCGTACCTCTCCCGGTAGTAGTCGGTGATCTCGCGGACCACGATGAATTTCTTCTGCTCGGGACAATCTATCCTAATCTCCGGTGTAGACCAGGTGGCGGGAAGGTCCGCGAGGAACTGAGAGAGCGGCCTTCCGTCCCTGGCAAGTATCTCGAACAACCTGAGGGACGCATAAATCGCGTCGTCGAACCCGAAAAACCTGTCGGTAAAGAACATGTGGCCGCTCATCTCGCCGCCGAAGAGGGCGCCCGTCTCCTTCATCTTCTGTTTGATAAGAGAGTGGCCTGCCTTCCACATGATTGCGCGCCCGCCACGTTTTTCGATGTCGGCAAAAAGGTTCTTCGAGCACTTCACTTCCGAGACAAAGGTGGCGCCCTTGTTCCGCTCGATGATGTCCCTGGCAAATATAAGCATCAGGTAATCGCCCCGTATGACGTTGCCCTCGTTGTCAACGGCGCCTATCCTGTCCGTGTCGCCGTCGTATCCGATGCCGAGGTCGGCCTTCGTCGCCAGCACCGTTTCTCTCAACTGCTCCAGGTTCGTCTCTACCGTCGG
Source organism: uncultured delta proteobacterium (assembly GCA_963810935.1). GTDB lineage: Bacteria > Desulfobacterota > Syntrophorhabdia > Syntrophorhabdales > WCHB1-27 > CAWEPK01. The sequence goes on from CAWEPK010000008.1 coordinate 613,248, forward strand.
GTCCGGGAAGTGGTTGGGGAACCGGCCGTCCATCTCGCAGTTGAGTGCGATCGTCTCGACGCCCATCTCCGCCATAATGGGAAGGGCCACGACTCCGCCCGTGCCGTTGCCTGCGTCGACGACCACGCGCAAGGGCCGGTCTATGGAGATATTCCCCCTGATGAAACTGTAATAGTCTTCCCTGATTCGCGGATAAACGGACAGGCTTCCGCTGCCGGAGACGAAACGGCGCGCTTCTATGATGTCTGCGATCTCCTGCACCCGGCTGCCGAACAACGTCGTTTTACCGAACGCCAACTTGAAGCCGTTGTAATCCGGCGGGTTGTGGCTGCCCGTCACCATGATGCCGCCCTCGACGTCCAGGGTGAAAAGCGAAAAGTAAAAGAGCGGGGTGGGCACTACGCCGAGGTCCGTGACCGACAGGCCGCCCTCGACCATGCCCCTGGCAACAAGCCGTCCGAAGCCTTCGGAGCTAAGCCTGCAATCCCTTCCGAGGGACGCCTTTGTTTTCCCTCTCTCGCGCATGTAGGCGGCGAAAGCTCTTCCTATGTCTAGCACTGTTTCATCATCAAGGCCTGCCCCGACGATGCCCCTGATGTCGTATTCCCTGAATATCTCCCTGTTCATCGCTCTCCCTTTAGTGCCTGCCTTCGCCCGTAAGTTTCCTTTGACTTCCGGCGCAGGTCTTCCATATTATATGTGGAACGATGAAAATCTCAACGTAAAAAGAGGAGATATGGAAAAACAATACGTCATCGACGATATGACGCTTGCGGACTCATGGCGTCTGTTTCACATACTTGCGGAATTTGTTGAAGGCTTCGAAAAGCTTTCAGAAGTCAAGCACGCAGTCACGGTGTTCGGCAGCGCCCGAACGAAAGAAGGAGACGACCTATACACAAGCGCCTACCAGTTGGCCCTGACGCTCGGCAAGGCAAATTTCAACCTCATCACGGGGGGCGGACCGGGCGTAATGGAAGCGATCAACAAAGGCGCCTCGGAGGCGGGCGTAAAATCGGTAGGCATCAATATAGAGCTGCCTTACGAGCAAAAGCCGAATACGTATATAAATGTCCCTCTGAGCTTCAAGTATTTCTTCATCCGGAAGGTGATGTTCCTGAAGTATGCCATTGCTTACGTAGTGCTGCCCGGCGGCTTCGGCACGCTGGACGAGATGTTCGAGGCCATAACGCTCATCCAGACGAGGAAGATGAAGCCCTTCCCCGTCATTCTCATGGGCAAGGATTTCTGGGAAGACGTGATCGCCTTCTTCAGAAAGCATATGCTGAGCCGGAACATGATTTCCAAGGAAGACCTGAGCATATTCCAGTGTATGGACGATCCGGAGGAGATAGCGGATTATATCAGACGCTTCGTCATCATATAACGGGGAGGCGTTACTAATTGCTGTTCAGTGGCCGATGGCCCTGAAGTAGCGGCTGATGCGGCGCTGGCAGAGGAACCGGACTCGTTTTTTGATCCGGCCGTTGGGGCTTAACATGGCAAGGACCATTACCGAGAAGTACATACCAAGCTTGCTCATTGATTCCCCCTGGCCTGCCCCGCCCGACCGAAGCCCAGGCGAGTCAGCTTCGTTAAATCATGTATAATGTAACGTATAACGTTATATGATTTAAGCGAACGTGTCAAGGGAAATGTTGTAATACTTCGATTTTTTTCGTCCCGTTTTTTTTCTCTTTTCCCATCTCCCACAGAAGCCTCTGGATAACAGGGTAGTCCGCCTCCTGTCCCGGCCGGCCGTCACAGGAAAACGGAAGGTCTTTTATCGCTGTTTCGGGGGTTCCTTCCGGCCGACATGCCCTTGAGCCTGCGCAGGCGCGGAGCGCCCGGAGGAAGGCCGCGCGCAACCTCCCCATAGTGCTTCTGTCGTCTTCCATATCCTCACCTTCCCTTCTCATTTCCCTCTCCCGTCCTCGCCTGCTCCGTCCCTACGAGGAGGGCCACCGGAAAGGTCCGGAAGAGGTCTGCCAGGCTTACGGCAAACGTCTCCATGTGACGTAGTCTTTTCACCGTCTCGCCGGTAAAAATGTTCTTGTAGCAGGCTACGCGCAGCGACGGCACAAGCAGGAAGGAGCCGTCCCACGCCTCTTCCCTCAACGCGATGCGCTCGTCGCTGCCGTCGAGAAGGCCCATGAGGAGCCGGGGGACAGCCGTTATAAAGACAACTCCTTCGGCCCGGCGCGCAAACGCGCAAACATTGCCGGCCCTCGCGCCCGCGCCCTGCAGCGGGACATAACGCGTCCGGTCCAGCAGGCGGCCGCACTCCTTTCTGAAATTAAGCGCCTTGGAGATAACGTGCATCTTTATCCTTCCGTCCCGCCAGGCGCCTGCAAGGTGGGCCGCTATCTCATTGAGCGGCGCCTCTTGCTCCGACCTGCGGAGGTCGGCCAGCATCCGCATCCGCGCCTCGTAGTCAACCGGCCTCCTGTTGTCGGGGTCCACAAGGTTGAGGCTCCAGACCTCCGAGCCCTGGTAAAAATCGGGGACGCCCGGAGACGTGATCTTGAGGAGCGTCTGGGACAGGGAGTTGCTCATACCGCAGAAGGCGACTTTCTTATGGAACACCTCGAAGTCGTCGATGAACTCGTTCGGTCTTCTCCTGTCCAGGGCCGCTTCCACGAACTTCGCGCAAGCCCCCTCGTACGCGCTCCGGGGGTTTATCCAGCTCGTATTGACCTTGCCCTCCCTGATGGCCTTCAGCAGGTAGTCCTTCATTCTCTCGACGAAATCACTCCATTCGGCCGGGACCCCTGTCTGCATGGGCCATGCGCCCACGAGGGTCTGATAGAAAAAGTATTCTTCGTTCGGGTCCGGCGCGTGGCCGCCGTTCACGGGCAGGCGGTTCTTTCTGTTGATCTGGCTCCACTTCATGACGCGCTTTTTCCATTCCTCGGGGACTTCGGAGAGCACGTCGATCCGCGCGCGGACGTCCTCGCTGCGCTTCGAGTCGTGCGTGGAGGTTGTGATGAGGGCATGGGGCCAGAATTTCTGCCGGCGCTGGTTGTGTTCGTGAAACTCTTCGACCGACGTACCGAACGTGTGCGGGCTGCCGCCCACCTCGTTCAGCGAGATAAGCCTGTTGTACGTGTAAAAGGCCGTATCCTCAAGGCCTTTCGCCATCACCGGCCCCGTTATCTGCTGGAACCTCATCACGAAATCGAGCCACCTCTTTTTGTCCTCCTCGCCCAGCTTGGCCGGCCACTGAAGCAAAAGCACTTGCTTGACGAAATTGAAGACGGATTCGTTGATAGTGGGGTTCATTGCCTTGGCCTTCGCCGCTGCATACTCTATGTGCTGGCGGTCACGGTCGGCTATCTCCCGGCTGTTGATATACGTCCTGTAAACCGGAAAGCAGGCGATTATCTCCACTATGGCGCCCGTGAGGCTGTTGAGGGTGAAGTCGCGCGTAAGGCGGTTCTTCTCGGAGATGCGATTCAGGTAATTGCCGAGCGTGTTGATCTCGCTCGACATGGCCCCCAGCATGATAAGCTTCCTCTTCTCGTAGGCCGTGCGTGGGTAACTGACCGTCGTCCCGGCGATGCGCTTGTATAGCCTGTCGAACGCCTTCTCGTTGGCGCCGTCCACGAAGATGCCATTGACGAGGTTCATGAACGTATAGCCCGTCGTGCTGAAGATAGGCCACTCCTCGGGCATCGGCTCGTTCCTCATCAGTATCTTCTCGCCTATGATGTAGAAGGGCTTTGCCTTCCTCCCGGAGAAGGTCAGCTCGTCGTATCGCCTCCCCAGCACCTCGGACAGGATCGCTTCTTCGGCCTGGCTGACGACGTGCCCGGAAGTCTCCTTCATCGTGAGGCCCGTCTCTACGTAGCAGTTGCGCTGAAGGCGGTGGAAATAGCGGGACGGGTCGTAGAGTCCGTCGGGGTGGTCCACCCGCAGCCCCGTCACCTTCCCTTCCTTTATCAGCTTGAAAACGAGCCTGTGCGTCGCCTCGAAGACTGCCGGGTCCTCCATCCGTATAGCGGCCAGATCGTTGACGTCGAAGAACCTCCGGTAGTTGATCTCCTCAGTTGCGACGCGCCAGTAGGAAAGCCGGAAGGCCTGGCCGCGCAGAAGGTTGTCCAGAAGGTCGAAGCTCTCCGGCTCGCCTTTAATGCCGTTGAAAACCGAGACGTTCCGTTCTATGTGGCGCCTTATCTCCGGGCTTTCCCTGTAAAGATTCGCCAGACGCCTTTTCGCGATCTCCTTCTCCCGGTTCCGCTCGGCCATAAGCTCCGGCGCGGTCTCCGTGTAGGGAGGCAGGTGGACGAGCGCGGTGTTTATGCTGAGCAGCTCTATATAGGCGGGGTCGTCGGGCGCAAGCTCGGCCTCCAGCTCCTTTAGTCCGTAAGAAAGGACCTTTATGTAGCTGTCGGGCCTGAGGGGGAACGTATAGTCCCAGTACGTGACAAAGAACCCGCCGTCTTTGAATCCCAGGCGCAGTTCCTGGTTCTCGAGGACTTCCCCGTACTGCCCGCCGAGGAACGGCACGAGTATCCGATCCTTCAGCTCGTGCTTGATGGGGTGCCAGTTAATATCGAAGAACCGCGCGTAGATTGAGCTGGGGCCGTTCTCCAGCACGTCCATCCACCATTTGTTATCGTCGGCCACGCACATATGGTTCGGCACCAGGTCAAAAATCTGGCCAAGCCCGCGCGCTTTCAACTCCGCGACGAATGCCTCGTACTCGGCAGGGCTGCCGATCTCGTCATTCAGCTCCCCAAAATCGACGATGTCGTATCCGTGGAGGCTGCCCCGCCTCGCTTTCAGGTAAGATGAGGCGTAGATGTCCGTTATACCGAGGTCCGCGAGGTAACCGGTGATACGGCGGGCATCCGGGAACGTGAATTCCCTGTTGAGCTGGAGCCGGTACGTCGAGACGGGTATTCTCGGCTGGTATTCCTGCTGCCTCACCATAGGACCTGTCCTATTTCCTCCATGACAAACAAAGCAAAGCCGAAGGCGCCCACGGCTACGTCCGGCCAGGGCTCGTCCAGGCGGCCCGGCAGCAGGCTGCCCGGACCGTCCCATGCCGCGTCGCACGAATCGATGACTCTGTTCCAACGACCGTGAGGCAGCGGCAGGCCGGCTGTTTTTGCCTCCCCGTCGAGGTTGGCAAGCCAGAAGGCCGTCGAGCCTTCCTTCCACATCCGCGCCATTATGACCTTATCCGCCTCCGCACCGTAAACCTCCAGGCGTCCCTTGTCGGGCATCCTAAGGCAAGGCACCTCCCTTCTTGCAGCCAGGAGACGGCGGAAGAACGCACAAAGGGCCTTGCCCCTTCCCGTGTTTCGCTTCTCCCATGCGATCCTCGACGCCACGAACGTTTCGGGGAGCCCGGGGTCTGGCGGGTCGCCCGCCCAGGCGAATTCTTTGAATTCGTTCTTCCTGCCTTCGCGCACCGCCTGCATCAGCTCCGCGTCGGCATGGTCCACGAAATAAAGGAACGGGTTCTCTTCTCCGTACTCCTCGCCCATGAAAAGAAGGGGCACGTAGGGCGAGGCGAGGAGCACGCCGGCTGCCGCCTTGAGCGCCTCGAAAGGGACAAGCGTCGAGAGCCGCTCGCCCCTCATCCTGTTCCCCACCTGGTCGTGGTTCTGGCAGAAGACCACCATTTGGCGGCAGGTCGTTCCTGCGGCCGAATTGCCGTGGCTGCGCTTCCTGTAAGGCGAATACGTGCCCTGGTAGACCATGCCGTCCCTGACCGCGGTAACCACGTCGGCGGCAGCCCCGAAGTCGGCGTAATAGCCGCTCCTCTCGCCTGTGAGAAGGGCGTGAAGGGCATGGTGGAAATCGTCCGACCATTCCCCGTCCATGCCAAGGCCGCCGTCGGCGGCTGGCGCTACCACCCTCGCGTCATTGAGGTCGCTCTCCGCGATCAGAAGGACCGTCCGGCCGGATTCCTTCCGGTAATCGGCAACGGCCTCCGACAGGGACGCCAAAAACGGCGCCGCGCTCTGGTCGAATATGCCGTGGATCGCGTCTAACCGTAATGCATCGATGTGATAGCTCTCGAACCAGTGGAGCGCGTTCTCTATGAAGAAGTTGCGCACGTCGTCGCTGTACGGGCCGTCGAAGTTGACTGCGTCTCCCCACGGCGTCCGGTACCTGTCCGTAAAATAGGGACCGAAGTCGGCCAGGTAATTGCCTTCCGGCCCCAGGTGGTTGTAGACGACGTCGAGCACCACCGCGACAGACCGTTTATGGCACTCATTGACCAGCCTTTTAAGCCCTTCGGGCCCCCCATATGACGCCTGCGGAGCAAACAGGTAGACGCCGTCATAGCCCCAGCTCCTTGTGCCGGGGAACTGGGCGACGGGCATCAGCTCGACCGCGTTCACCCCGAGGGCCGCAAGGTCGTCGAGACGCCCGGTTACGGCGTCGAAAGTGCCGTCAGGGGTAAAGGCGCCCACGTGGAGCTCGTAGATCGCCATATCAGCCAGGGCAATGCCGCCCCAGCCCGTATCCTGCCATCTAAAGGAATGGTCCACCACGCGCGAGGCGGCGTGCACCCCGGACGGCTGGAAATGGGAGGCAGGGTCGGGCCTTTCGACGGACCCGTCAAGGCGATACAGATAATCCGTCCCTGCGGGGACATCGCACAGTGCGCTCCAATAACCCATCGCGTCCCTCTCCATGCGGCTGACGGTCCCGTCCGTCTTGAGTTGCACGTCTTGTGCAAAGGGAGCCCAGACCGTGAAAGAGCACCCGCCCCCGGTCAGGCGCCTCGCGCCTACCCTCCTACGCGACCGCATGTGACCCATAGCACCGATTCCGGAAAAGTGAGAGAAACCCTCGAAGAACATAATGCGGTAACCGGAGAGCTACAAGCAGTACATAGAAGGATAAGCAAAATGCGTACCACGAGACAGACGGCCATGGATCGAAGGATGGCCGGGAGGGACGCGTCTTTTCCGCCGCGCATTTGTCTCCGGGCGCGATAATCTGTCTTCCCGCGCGAGATTTTGTCTTGTTTCAGAAGACGCGCCGGGGCAGCGGCCTCTTGACCCGCGCAGCCTGCTGATATACGCTTTTCCCATTAACGTGGAAAAGAAACGCAGGGTGCTCAACCTCATTGCCTTCTTCGTACTGCTTCTCGGCCTCTGCACGGCCGTGATCGTCTACGAGAGGGCAGCCAATGCCCCCACCCAGGTCCTCGGCTACGAGCAGGGAGAAGACGGCACGGTGTACCCGATCATGCCCCAGGATTCTAAGAAATACCAGCGAGACCTGAAGCTCTACGGGGGGACGGCAAACGTCCTCGCGGACCAGATGAGGCGCTTCATCGCGGGTCTCTTCCAGGGCCCGACCCTCGGCATAACGATAGGCTGCCTTTCCGTCCTAGCGGCGCTCGTCCTGTTCGCAGCGGCAATGATGATTTGAAGGTCGCGGCCTTCCCGCCTTACTATCCGCTCTCGTTTCGGGCGGAAGCTATATGATATTTAGTGCTTTCAGCGCTTCGTCAATGGGTATGAAGAAATTTATGCCTCTGGCAACTCCGTCTTTGTCTAAACCCTCAGCAGTGATTCCCACTACGGCGCCGCTTTTATCCACCAAAGGGCCACCGCTATTTCCATGCTGAACATTCACATCGCTTTGAATAAATTTCTTTTTATCCCTTTCCCGATATCCGCTGACGATACCCCTGGAGACCGTGGATTCAAGATCTTCGTCGAGAGGGGTGCCTATTGCGTACACCTCGGAGCCTATCGGAGGGTCGGCTCGTAACACCCGAAAATGCCTTGCCAGGGTCGCGTCGACCTTTATCAGGGCCACATCGCGAGCCGAGTTCGACGCCATTACTTTGCCCAGCACCCGCACGCCGTTATAAAACTTGACTGTAACCATATTTGCCTCACCGGCGACGTGATGGTTCGTCAAAATCAGATCGTCAGAGATGGCAAATCCGCTGCCGAGCACATCGCCCGCAAAGATCGTGACCACCGCAAGGTGCCATTCTTTTGGTTTATCTTTAAGCGGTTTCGAAGAAACCCGCGTTATAACGATAGCCCCACCCGATTTGAACGAGGTCTCCCTCACGGTTTTCCCGCCTTTGCCGACTATTTCACGGAACTTTTCGTCCGCCAGCAGATTTCGCGTCGCCTGCGCGAACGCATTGAGGACTGCGGTCGTGTTACCGGCAGGCACGGCGCTCTCGGTCCTTCCGGCCCCTTCCGTCCTGACGGTGTGAACGACAGCCTTATCCAATTTGGAATAGATCTCCCAGTCGACTTTTATGTACGCCTCTCCCTTGGACGAAGCGCGGCCGCGGTTAGGGTAGCAGATATTCGCTTGCAGGTCCCTGACCATGCCCGCGACGAGTATTTCCGATTTCCAGGTGGACTTGTCCTCGAACACCGTGCTCTTGTCGCCAACGGCTTTGAACGAATATTTTTCCAGCTCTTCCTTGAAGGCGTCCGTAAAATCATCGGAATCGACACTCATGCGCCCGCCTTTCCAGAAAAGCTCGGCCTCCGACATGCAGAACAGGCCTCCCTGCAAGGCCCCGATATGCTGCCCCCTTTTCAATTTCACGACGATTCTCGAAAATTCTATAGGCTTTGAATCGGCGCTTGCCTTAAACGGCTCAACTTGTTTGTCCTGGACTACTTTAATGGTTGCAGGCGTCGCACCGCAGCCAACCAACATCACAGACAAAGCCAATACCGACCCTAGAAGTCGAGTGTCCATAATCACCCCTTTCGGTGCACGAGCAAACCTGCTTCTCTCCCAGAGAGTCTTCGCAGGCAAAACCTTATGTAACGGGATGTATCCGGTATGAGTTTCTATCACCCGCCCAACCGTTGTCAAGCAGTTTTCGAGAAGAGGTGGTGGCCGTGATCTTTTCGCGCCTTTTCCACCGTTTTCTGGGCACGTTGTCTTCGCCGATGGATGAATCATGCAAAGGGGCCTGAGCTATTTTCGATGATAGACGCCGTGACCGAGAAGCCGCCGCCCGGAGCGTACGTTGTGAGTACGTGAGGACGCGCGGCTTTGAGGGACAGGCCGGGGCACCCGCGCACGGGGAAGTGCGTGGGTCGAACGCGAAAAGAGCCAGGCCCCGGCTATGCTGCGGGTTTTACTTTTCGAGAGAGACCTTTAATGGCGTCTTTCAGGCCGTCCAGCGTCAGCTCATACATCGGGAACAGCCGCCCTACGGCGTCCACGGTTGCGTGGTGCCAGTACTGTTTGGGGGTGGGGTTGAGCCATACGCAGTATGGGTAATTGTCCCTTATCCGCCCGAGCCATTCTATACCGGGGATGTCGTTTGACGAATAGTAATCGATGCAGCCGTCCCGGTCCATCAGCTCGGAGTACGCCATCCGGGCGTCGCCCACGATAACTACTTTGTACCCCCGGTGAAAATTGGAGAAGAGCTTGTCCGTGGGGACCGCCTTGGCGTTCCAGATGTCCGTCCAGACGTCCTGATAAATGCAGTTGTGAAAGAAGAAATGCTGGAAATCCTTGAAATGCTCGACCTGCGTGGCCGCCGAAAACAGCCTGCTGCAAAGGTCCGCGTAGGGAGACATCGAGCCGCCCGTGTCCATAAGCAGCAGGAGGCGGATGCTGTTCTCCCTCGACCGGGAGAAGACCAGCTCGATCTCGCCGCCTTCCTTTGCCGTCTTGTCGATGGTCTCCTCTATATCGAGCTCCTCGACGAGTCCGTCCCGCTTCAGCTCCCTGAGCTTCTTGAGGGCTACCTTCGTCTGCCGCACGTCCAGGATGATATCGTTCCGGTAGTTCTTGAATCGCCTTTCTTCGGCGACCTTTACTGCGGACCCCATCCAGCCTTCGCCGCCCACCCGGACGCCTCCGGGATAATAGCCGTAAGCGCCGAAGGGGGACTTGCCGCCCGTGCCTATCCACTTGCTGCCGCCGTCGTGGCGCTCCGTCTGCTCCTTAAGCCGCTCCCTGAACATGCGCAGCATCTCTTCCAGGTCGTACTTCTGCTTCAGCTCCTCCAGCTTTTTCTTCATCTCTTCCATCTCTTCGAAGCTGAGCTTGGGAAGCTTGTTGATCGGGTTCTCGAGCCATTCCATCACTTTCTCCAGCTCAAGTTCCCCGGTCGCAATGCCGCCGAAGTATTCCCGGAAGGCGAGGTCGTACATGTCGTAATAGGCCTCGCTCTTAACAAGGAACGCCCTGCCGACGTAATAGAGGTGGTTTAAGCTCGACTGCATGAAGCCGCCGTAGAGCGCTTCGGTGAAGGATATCCACTCCGTCACGGAGACTGGCACGCCCTTTCTCCGAAGGAGATAGAAGAAGTCGATGAACATTGTGCGCCTATCTTCTCCTTATGCCGAAGGGGCCGTGCCCCTGACCTACCCTGGCGACCTTGTCCGTATCCTGCTCGCTCTTTATCAGGGTGCCCAGGAAGGGAACCTCCGAGGCGATTACGGAGATATCGATGCCGCCGACTGCGAGCGCCTTGATCCAGTCGAGAAGCTCGCTGGTGGACGGCTTTTTGCGCAGCCCCTCCACCTGCCGGATTAGGTAGAACTTCTTGAGCGCCTCCCGCATGAGCTTCTCGTGGATGTCGGGGTAGTGGACCTTCACGATCTGCTCCATCATCTCCTCGTCGGGGAACTCTATGTAATAGAAGACGCACCTGCGCAAGAAAGCGTCGGGAAGCTCTTTCTCGGAGTTGCTCGTGATGATGACGATGGGCCTGTGCTTCGCCTTTACCTCTTCGTCCAGCTCGTTGACGTGGAACGACATCTCGTCTAGCTCGTTCAAAAGGTCGTTCGGGAACTCGATGTCGGCCTTGTCGATCTCGTCGATGAGGAGCACCACCTGCTTATCCGACTTGAACGACTGGCCCAGCTTGCCGGGCTTGATGTACTGCCTGATGTCGGATATGTCCTTGTCCTTGAAGCGGGCGTCATTGAGGCGCTGAACCGTGTCGTAAACGTACAGGCCGTCTTTCGCCTTGGTCGTCGATTTGATGTTCCAGATCAAAAGCTCCTTGCCCAGGGCCTTCGATATGCTATGGGCGAGAAGCGTCTTTCCCGTGCCCGGCTCGCCCTTTATCACAAGGGGCTTGCTCAGTATGATCGCAACATTGACGATCTCCATCAACGGCTTGGATGCGATATAGTCGCTGCTGCCGCCGTAACCATGTGCCGATTTATCCATGTTCCTCACAACCCCCTTTGGCGTGGAAAAAGCGCACTACTATTATATTTCCGGGGCGGTGGAAAGTCAAATCCTGTATCCAAAGTCGGGGGGCGGTAACTTTTCGCGGCCGAGTCGATCGCCGGCCCGGAGAGACAGGCGCATAGCGCGAAAAGATCACGCCCCCCACGCCGCGTCTGCCATGAAAATGCTCCGGCCCCGTTGGCAACTGCCGGCGACCTTGCCACCGCCAGAGGATGGCGGCGTGCGCCCGTTCACGGTGGCGGCAAAGGCTGTTGAAACCACTGGCAAGACGAGTTTCCAGCCAACGGCCGGGGTAACGATGAAGATTAAAGAGTGGTCGCTTCAGTGTTGCAAACGCGGTAAATACTTTGATCGCCTGGCTGGCGAGAGTGTAAAAGCTACGGACGCAAAACGAAAAAGGAAGGGGGGTTGACTTTCCGGCTCTAATCGTACATATTTTAGCCGTGAAGCGCGAAACATTAAGGCTGTCCAGGACAAGGAACATCGGCATCGCGGCCCATATCGACGCGGGCAAGACTACGGTGACCGAGCGAATGCTCTACTATACGGGCAAGACCTACAAGATGGGGGAGGTGCACGAAGGCACCGCAACAATGGACTACCTGCCGCAGGAGCAGGAGCGGGGCATCACCATCACCTCGGCGGTCACTACCTGCTACTGGAACGACCACGAAATCCAGATCATCGACACACCCGGTCACGTCGATTTCACGATAGAGGTCGAACGCTCGCTACGCGTTCTCGACGGCATGGTTGAAGTCTTCTCCGCAGTCGAAGGCGTGGAGCCCCAGTCGGAGACGGTATGGCACCAGGCCGACAAATACGGCGTGCCGAGGATGGCCTTCATAAACAAGCTGGACAGGCTCGGGGCCGATTTCTTCCAGGTCCTCGATATGATGGTCGAGAAGCTGGGGACGAACCCCCTGCCCCTACAGATACCGCTCGGCAGGGAAGACGGCTTTTACGGCATAGTGGACCTCGTCACGATGAAGGCGACGGTATGGGACGAGGAAAGTCTCGGCGCGAGCTACAGGTCCGTCTCCATACCGAAGGAGGCGGCGGTTGTTGCAGCCGAGTACAGGGAAAAACTTTTCGAGAAGCTCTCGATGCTCGATGACCGCATCATGGAGCGCTACCTCGAAGGAAAAGAGATCGATGAAGCTTTAATACATGACGTAATACGAAAGGGGACGCTCGACCTCGCCTGCGTGCCAGTAGTTTGCGGCTCGGCCCTTCGTAACAAGGGCATCCAGCCCCTTCTGGACGCCATCGTCAATTACCTCCCCTCGCCCCTCGAAGTCCGCCCGGTAGAGGGCATAAACCCTACGACCAACGAGATGGAAACGCGGGAGCCGCGCATCGAAGAAGACCTGTGTGCCCTGGCCTTCAAGGTCCTCATGGAAGAGGGGCGGAAGCTCGTCTATATCAGGGTCTATTCCGGCAAGCTCACAGTGGGCGAGGAAATCTACAACGTAAACATCGACAAAAAAGAGAAGGTGTCGCGGATATATAAAATCCACGCCAACCACAAGGACCGGGTCGAGGAGGCGCCCGTCGGCGCGATTGTGGGCGTAGTGGGCCTGAAGGAGACGTCGACGGGCCATACGCTCGTCCGTTCCAGGCCGATCGTCCTCGAGCCCATCGGCATGTACCAGCCCGTCATCTCGGTAGCAGTCGAGCCGAGACGCAATGCCGACCAGGAGAAGCTGCTCCAGGTGCTGGGCAGAATAGCCGAGGAAGATCCGACGTTCCAGGTGCAGACGGACGAGGCTTCTTACCAGACCATAGTCTCTGGTATGGGGGAGCTGCACCTCGACGTCATAGTCCGCAGGATGAAGGATGAGTTCGGCATAGACCTGCTTGTGGGCAGGCCGCAGGTCGTCTACAAGGAGGCGGTCGAGCGCCAGGCAAGCGTTGAGCAGACCTTCGAGAAGGCGATAAGCGGCACCGTGTACAAGGGCTCGGCCAGCCTGACGCTTATGCCCACAAAGAGGGGCGCCGGCGTGTCGATTATTTCGCGCATACCGGAAGACGCGGTCGAGTTCCCGTATGTCTCCGCCCTGGAAGAAGGCGTGAGCGAGGCCTCCCAGATAGGCCCGATCAAGGGCTTCCCTCTGACGGACATCAAAGTCGAAATCCTGAAGGCGAGCTTCAACAACCCGGAGTTCGCGCGTCTCACGCTCAAAATGGCCGCCTTCGAAGCCTTCAAGAAAGCATGCCAGGAAGCAGGGCCGCTGCTCCTCGTCCCCATTATGTCGCTGACGGTTACGACGCCGAACGAGTTCCTGGGCGAGATCATTGCGGACCTACACATGAGGAAGTGCCAGATAGTAAATATATCTGCGAAAGACAAAACCACAGTGGTGCTGGCCAATGCGCCCCTTACCAAGATGTTCGGCTATTCGACGGATATCCGGTCCCTGTCGCAGGGCCGCGCCTCCTTCACGATGTATTTCTCGCACTATGACAGGATCGAGAATGAATAGCGAAGGGGGCCCGCTTTACCCTTCGGAAATAGAGCGCCGCCTGTCTACGAGGATGGTAGGGAGGAATATCGTCCACAGGGACTCGGTGGCCTCGACAAACGCGCTGGCCTTCGATCTGGCAGCGGCAGGCTGCGCCGAAGGCACATGCGTGATCGCCGAGACGCAGAGCGGCGGGAGGGGCAGGCTGCAACGGAAATGGCACTCCCCTTACGGCAAGAACATCTACCTGTCATGCGTCCTGCGGCCTCGCCTGCTCACGACGGAAGTCTCGCCGCTGGCCTTCATATCCTGCCTCGCCGTTTACGACACTGTGAGATCGGCAGGGGTCGAGCCGAAGCTCAAATGGCCGAACGACGTGCTTACCCTGGACGGGAAGAAGATCTCGGGCACCCTGATCGAGCTTTCAGGCAAAGGCCGCACAGTCGAGTTCGTCGTCGTCGGCATCGGCCTCAACGTCAACATGGCGCGCGAAGAGATGGACGAGGAGATTGCGAATAAGGCTACCTCCCTTTTCATCGAAACGAAAAAATACTTTGAAAGGGCGGTCGTTTGTGGCATGCTATTGGACGATCTCGAAAGGTATTACGAGATCGCGTCGAGCGCAGGGCTGGGCGAGATTTGCCGCCTGTGGGAAGAACGAGCAAAGGTGCGCGGCACCTACATGGAAATCATTCAGACGGACAGAGTGCACCGTGGCGTATCGGAAGGGCTGGCAGCGGACGGCGCGCTCCTGCTCTCCGAAAACGGGACGATAACGAGGGTCATTGCAGGCGATGTCGCAATCTAATCCGATAGTGAAAAGAAAGGCTGGAGCGGGTGGACCGGAAGTCGCGCAAGCGTCGGGTGAAGCCCCCCTTCTCGTAATCGATATAGGCAACACGAACGTCGTCTTCGGCGTCTATAAGGGCGACGTGCTCGTAAACCACTGGCGGCTGAACACGATGCTCGGCAGGACGGTGGACGAGTACGCGATACTCTTCGAAAGCCTGCTCGATTTCGAAGACCTGAAGCTGTCCGACATGGCGAGCGCCATTATATCGTGCGTGGTCCCTCCCCTTCTGTTCCCCTTCGAGAATATGTGCTGCAAATACGTGGGCATCGAGCCGATTATCGTGGAGCCGGGCATAAAGACGGGTATGCCCATTCTTTACGAGAACCCGCAGGAGGTCGGGGCCGACCGCATAGTCAACGCAGTCGCGGGCTATGAGAAGTACAGAAAGGCGCTGATCATAGTCGATTTCGGAACGGCGACGACCTTCGACTACGTGACTCCCAAGGGGGAATACGTGGGCGGCGTTATCTGCCCCGGCATGATGATCTCCCTCGAAGCCCTCTTTTCGAGCGCGTCGAAGCTTCCGAGGATAGAACTGGTGAAGCCGAAGGACATCATTGGAAAAAACACGATAACGGCCATGCAGGCGGGTATCGTCTACGGATATATCAGCCTCGTGGATGGGATCGTCGAGAGGATGAAGCAGGCGGTCGCCACGGACCCGCGTGTTATCGCCACCGGCGGGCTCGCCAACCTGATTTACAAAGAATCCCAGTCCCTGGACGAAGTCGACGAAATGCTTACCTTGCGCGGGCTGAAGATACTCTACGAAAAGAATAAGGATTACCACAAGTTCAAGGCATAATCGGTAACTACCCTTAATCCGTTCGCTTCCTTCCCCTTTAAGTTCAACGCAGTTTCATACGAAAACAATGGTATGACACCGATTACGGCAGGATGCAGGCTTACACTTTTTGTGGAAAAAGGTCGTACGGGCGAAGAGTTCGTCTCGCTCGATTCGATTTTATACGAGGTTGACGGGCAAACGCTTGTGCTCGCCCAGACGTCTCCGCCTGTCGACGCCCAGACGTGCGACGGCAGGATAACCCTGACTTACGTTGTCCAGAAAGGGGAAAAAGTCGAGCGGCTCGGTTTCCCCGTAAGCTTCACCCGGCTCATCGACGAATATGAGACGAGCCCCGGCGTTCTGGCGCCTGCTTTCGCGGTTACCCGCGAGGGAGAGCCGACCGCGTTCAGCGCCAGGAGGTTCCTGCGGGTCGAGCCGACCGGCCAGAACCGCCTGGACCTTTACGTGAGCGGGATGAAGGTGGAGATAGCCGATATATCCCTGGGCGGCGTAAGATTCAGCTACGACGTTGCACTACCCCTTGCGCCGGAACTGCCCGTAACCCTGAGGTTCGACCTGGCAGGCGTCGATTATTCCGTGTCCGGCCGCATCCTGCGGATCACGTACAACAAAGGCAGGTTCCGCACGGCGGTGGCGAGCTTCGCCAACGTTACGGGCCGCTTCGAGCAGGCTCTTGTGCGCATACTGCACGTAATACAGAGGGCCCTCCTCCAGAGAGATTAGCACCAACCCGCAAGCAAGGCCAAAGCTTGTTTTCCTTCCGCAATCGCCGTATATTAAGCACTGCTCGTAATGACCCTGCCGATTCATCAGGGTCATTAAAGCGAGCGTATGCGAAGCGCCGGGCGGGGGACTCCACTATCTTTGCCGGTGGAGTGGGTGCCGGAACCCAATAACTGTTAATGGAGGAACCATGGACGAAAACAATGGCGATGCGCCCCTCAAGTCGAGTCTCATCGGCGAGATAAGCAGGCCCGCCACGCAATCGGCCGTCCCGGAGATCGTGGAGTTCGTCACGACTATCGAGAAGCAGGAAGGCTTCAGCAATGAGAGAACGGAGGAGATCGCCAAAGCAATCAGGGAAGCCCTCAACGTAGTCATAACAAAGGCATACGGGGAAAAAGGGGGCGAGGTAAAGATCGCGTGCAAGCATGACGCGTGGGGAAAGCTCGTCATTATCATCATCGATAAAGGGGCCCCTGTCAACATCCTGCTTTCGGAGCCTGTATTCCCGGGTGAGGAGCCGCTCGGCGACCCGACCCTGCGCACATCCGCGCGGGTAATCAAGAAGATGATCGATAACGTCGAATACAAGAGAGTGGACAACGAGAACACGCTGAGCTTTTTTGTCTCGGGCGACCTGCGCTCACGCTAAAGAAGCGGACCTTCAAGTGCGGGGGGAGGGATGAAGAGGTTTTACCTGGCAGTACAGTTCCTCACTGTCATCCCGGTGTCGGTCCGGGGGACAGTCACAGAATTAGACGTAGCCCGCTCTGCGGCCTTCTTTCCGGCAGCGGGGGCTATACAGGGCCTTATCGCCGCTGCCGCCGCCCTGATCCTCGCGCGCTTCTTTCCGCCTGCCGTAACAAGCGGACTCGTCTTGCTGGTGCTGGTCCTGGTAAACGGGGCCTTCCACCTCGACGCCCTGGCCGACACCTTCGACGCCCTGGCTGTCAAATCGACCGGCGACCCGGCGGCGGACCGGGCCAGGCGCCTATCCGTTATGAAGGACAGCGCGACCGGGGCGATAGGGGTTACCGCCATCGTTCTGGCCGTTTTGCTGAAATACCTTCTTATAAGCGCTGTTTTCGACAGATGCACAACGGTCGATGCCGCCTGTCTTATCTTCCTTATGACCGTTTTTTCCAAGTGGGTTTTCGTGCCCGTCTTGTTTCACGGTAAATCCGCCAGGCCGGAAGGGCTGGGCAGGATTTTCACGGAAGGGCTGGACGGTGGGTCATATGTGCTGTCATGGCTCCTGCTCGCGGCCCTCGTTCTCGCAGCCGCTATCTTCTGGCCCGCTTCTTCGCCGGGTGCGCGCCTGCGCTTCATCCCTCTGGCCTGCATCTGCGTGTACGCCTTCAGTATTCTTTGGGTCTTTTTCTGCGACAGGAAGTTCGGGGGCCTGACGGGGGATACTGCGGGCGCCTCGTCGGAAATCGCGGACCTGCTGTTTCTCACAGTCGCCCTGCTATGGTTCTAAACCGGGAGATGCCCTTACGATGACGAAACTCTTTCTGATACGGCACGGGAACACGATCGACGAGGAGACGAAGCCGGTCTACAAGGGCCGGATCGACATACCCCTGTCCGAGGCAGGCATCAGCCGGATGCATGGAGCGGCAGCGTTCCTCTCTGCTTTCAAGCTCGACAGGGTTTATACCTCCACTTTGTCCCGGAGCATAGAGAGCGGGCGGATCATCGCGAAAAAACAGGGACTCGATTTCGAGCCGTCACCCGCATTCGACGAGCTGGCCTTCGGCGTCTGGGAGGGTCTTAGCTTCAGCGAGATCAAGGAACGTTACCCCGAGGAGCTGCGGCTGTGGCTCGCCGACCCCGGGAATAATCCCCCGCCCCAGGGGGAGCGGTTCCAGGCCGCCCGCGCAAGAAGCATAGGGCGGCTCAAAAAGATCATAGCAGAGCACAAGGGCGAAAACATCGGGATCGTCGCCCACGGCGGGGTCCTTCGGATCATGATCTTTTCGCTGCTCGATATGCGGCTGCGCAGGCTCTTCAGGCTGGCACAGGGCTATGGGGCCATCAATATAATCAACGTCTTTCACGATGGGTACATCGCAGCCGACCTGCTGAACTTCACGTACTATCCTGTTTGATATGTAGGCGGCGATACCTTTTCGCGGGCCTTGGGAACTCTCTCAGCGATAGACGTCCTTTCTGTGTCCGACCTTAACCACCCATACTATAAGCTCCCTGTCTTGAATCGAATACACGATCCTGTACAGGCCCTGTCGGACGCGATATCTGTCCTGGCCCGTTAGCTTTTCATGGCTAGCGGGTCTCGGGTCTCTGGCAAGCATCTCTATTCGCTGGAGAAGCCTGCGTAGGTCCTTCTTAGGTATTGTCTTGAAGTCTTTTTCGACGGATTCTTTGAAATAGACCTTATATTCGGCCATCTTTCTTCAGTCGCTTTACCATTTCGTCATAACTGATCGATGGCTCCCTTACTCGTTCTTCGAATGCGGCGAAATCTTCAGCATCCTCCGCAAGTGCAATCCTCACCGCTTTGTTTACAAGCTCCGAGACCGATTGAGAGGTATCGACCGCCTTTAGCCGAAGCGCCTTGTGCAAATCAGGCTCCAGGTAAATCGTAGCGCGTTTGGTTGCCGGTTTCATAATGCACCTCCGTGACAAGTAACTATAACACTAAGACGTTATGACGTCAAGTAGACACCGTCCCCGGCCACAGAGATGCTCGCTTCGCTGTGGTTTTATGGTAAGCTAAGGCACCAAACGTCGTGGTTAAGGATGTAAGTAATGGTTTTTAAAACAAGAAACAAAACGGGGCGGGCTGTCAGGGTCGTTGCGGAGGGCAATAACAGCCGAGATAACGGCACGCCGCACTGGGCCGTGGGCCAAGGGGACGAGTCGTTCCGCATCGTTACCTACAACGTTCATAAATGCCGGGGACTCGACGGCCGTGTCCGGCCGCAGCGCATCGCGGAGGTGCTGAGTGAGGTGGACGCGGACATCATCGCCCTCCAGGAAGTCGTAAACATCGCGAATGGCAAAAAGGAAGACCACCAGGCCGAGTTCATCGCGGGCGAGATGAAGATGCAATACTGCTTCGGGGAAAACCGGCGGTTCCGCGGCGGCGGATA
Organism: uncultured delta proteobacterium; assembly: GCA_963810935.1. GTDB lineage: Bacteria > Desulfobacterota > Syntrophorhabdia > Syntrophorhabdales > WCHB1-27 > CAWEPK01. The sequence continues at coordinate 632,391 of CAWEPK010000008.1, forward strand.
CGGCAACCTGCTGCTCTCCCGCCTGCCTCTCATATCCAGGCGCAATTTCGATCTGAGCCATCCGGGGCGCGAGGAGCGGGGCTGCCTGCGCACGGACGTCGTCCTCGACGGCTCCCTCCTACACGTCTATAACGTGCACCTCGGAACGTCGTACATGGAGCGCCGCCGCCAGGGGAAACAACTTGTCGAATCGGAGATACTGGCCGGCACGGACGTCGAGGGTCCGCGCATTCTGCTTGGCGATTTCAACGAATGGCTGCGGGGCATCACTACGCGGCTTTTGACCGAGCAGTTTGCCTGCGTAGACATCAAGGCCGACCTGGGCCTTCGCGCCACCTACCCCGGCCCGCTGCCCCTGGTCCACCTCGATAATATCTATTTCGACGATACGCTGCGGCTGGAGGGGGCGAGGCTGCACAGGAGCCGCAAGGCCCTCATCGCCTCGGACCACCTGCCGCTCATTGCAGATTTCCGCATCGCACGGGCCGAAAGCCGCGCGAAAGACGACTCAGCCGCAAACAGAGCAGGATAAAGCAAGCGCATGCGCAACGCTTAAGCAGGGAGGCCGGGACACCCGCCCGACGTAAGGAGGGAAGGGTCGAGCTTTGCCCGGCGAGGTGGTGCTGAACCCCAATGATTTGCTCAATCGAGTGAGTTTACCGCTTTCCTGATCCTTTCCAGGCCCTTCTTTATGACTTCCATCGACGTGGCGAAGGAGAGGCGCGCATGCCCTTCCTTGCCGAACTCGTCGCCCGGCACCACCGCAACGTGAAAGTCTTCGAGGAGTATCTCAGTCCACTGGGCTATGCTCGCCAGTTTCCTTCCTTTGTACGCCTTGCCAACAAGCCCCTTGAAAGACGGGAATACGTAGAAGGCGCCTTTCGGATTGAAGCAGGTGACCCCATCCATCTCATTCAGGCCTGAGACGAAGGTATCCCTTCTCCTGGCAAATTCCGCGACCATAGGGCCTATCGAATCCTGCGGCCCGGTAAGCGCGGCCAGCGCCGCCTTCTGCGAGATCGAGGCGGGGTTGGACGTGCTCTGGCTCTGGATGTTGGCCATTGCCTTGATGACCTCCTGGTCGCCTGCGGCAAAACCGATACGCCAGCCTGTCATGGCGTATGTCTTGGAAACGCCGTGGACGATGATCGTCTTCTCCTTGATCGGCCGGCCTAACGAGGCGATGCTCGTCTGCTTGTAGCCGTCGTACACGAGCTTATCGTATATCTCGTCCGAGACGATGTACAGGTCGCGCTCGACCGCCAGCTTGCCTATAGCCTCAAGCTCTTTCGGGTAGTAAACCGCACCGGACGGGTTTGACGGGTAATTGAGGACGATGCCTTTTGTCCTGTCCGTAAGGCATGCCTTCACCATCTCGGCAGTGATTTGATAGCCTTCTTCCTCGTGCGTCTCGACGTAGACGGGCTTCGCCCCGGCCAGCTCGATCATGGCGGGGTAGGAGACCCAGTAAGGCGTCGGCACGATCACCTCGTCCCCTGTCTGGAAAACGGCTTGAAACAGGTTATAGAGGGCGTGCTTGCCGCCGCACGTGACGATGATCTCATCCCGCTTGTACTCGATGTCCTTGTCCTGCTTGAACTTGGCTATAACCGCGTCCTTCAGCTCGTCTATGCCGGATGCGGCGGTGTACTTGGTGAAGCCGTCCATGATGGCGTCTATGGCGGCTTTTTTGATATGGTTCGGCGTGTCGAAATCGGGCTCGCCGGCGGCAAAGCCTACGATATCGAGACCTTGCGCCCGTAACGCCTTCTCTTTTGCGGCAAGGGCCAGCGTTGCAGACGGTTTTAAAGACTTCGCTCTATCAGAAATCATCGCAGCTCCTCAATCTTTAGGGGGAATGAAGCTATGTCGCCATTAATTTATAGGGAGAGCGGCCCGCTGTCAACCCTTTCCGTGGGCAAATGGATGGCAAACGGCCGGCGGAAAAGCTATGCGAGGTGCTCTGCCGTCACCTCGAGCACCCTTTTAGTGCCCGCCGTCACCTTATAGGCTTCGCTTATGCGCTCGCCGACCACCCAGATGATATCTGCGCCCGAAAAAAGGAGCGGGATGCGCTTGCGCGCGTCCATGGGCATCTTGCGGGATATGAAATAATCCTTCACCTTTACCGGGCGGTCCATCCCGAGCGGCATAAACCGGTCGCCGTTGCGGAATGTCCGCAGCGAGAGGCTGCCTATCGCCTCCGCGTCCAAAAGGGCCCGGTCCGTGTTTTGCGGCAGGGCTTCGGGCCTTCCGTCCGAGAAAGAGACGCGCAAGCTTAGGCCGAGCGCCGGTATATCGTTCACGCCTTCCGCAATTTCGAAGACATCGTCCACCGGCGGCACAGGCGCTTTCTTCGTAAAAATGATGTCGCCGTAAATCCTCCTCACGCGCACGCCCCTTGGCAGCAACACGCTGTTGTTCGGCCTCGCCGAGAAGAGCGATTTCTCTATCAGCGCGGCATGTTCGCGCAGGGGCTTAAAACCCGGTTCCACGCTCGCCAGCAGGGTCGAGACGACCCTGAACCTGACCTCTTCGTGGGCTCCCAGGAGGTCCGCCGCCTCTATCCGCGGCTCTTCACCGAGGCGCGCGCTGGATAGGAGCGCTTTCGCCTCGCTGTCGAAGAGTCTGTTGGCTGAGGCAATATCATCGAGAAGGAGAAGCACCTTCTCCTGAAACCTGGGGTTGAGCGTCTCCAGGAGGGGGACAATCCGGTTCCGCACGAAGTTCCGCTCGTATGCGTCCTTCCGGTTCGATGGGTCTTCCCTGTAGGGGATGGAGTACTCGTGGCAGTAGGCCGCGATCTCGCGGCGGGAGGTGTAAAGTAGCGGCCTTACGATCCGCCCCCGCCTGATCGGGATCGAAGCGAGGCCGGAAAGGCCCGTGCCTTTCGCTATCCGCAGCAGGAACGTCTCCACCTGGTCGTCGCTGTTGTGGCCGACCGCGATCTTGTTACAGCCGTTCGCCCCGGCCGTCTCATCGAAGTACCCGTACCGCAGGTCCCTGCCCGCGTGCTGCAGAGAGAGGCCCTTGCTCCGGGCATGCCCCCTCACGTCTAGGCGGGCGGTGTGGCACGGCAGACCCATGCGCGCCGCGAGGTCTTTCACGAACGCCTCGTCGGCTGCCGATTCCTCGCCGCGCAATTGATGGTTCACATGGGCAACGGCGAGCCCGAAGCCCATATCGGCTGCCAGACGCTTGAGCAGGAAGAGAAGGGCCGAGGAATCGACGCCCCCGGAGACCCCGACGAGCACCACGTCGCCGCCATCGATCAGACCTTCCTGCTCGATGACGCGCCTTACGGCCCTTTCGAGGTCCATGGATTCTCTACGAACAGGAAGAGCAGTCAGACGACGAGCAGCCGGAGCAGCCTGACCCTCCGCTCGACGACGATTTGAAGGCATGGCCGACGGAGAAGCCGAATGAAGACATCTTTTTCGTGGGCTGTTTGTTACCGCATTTGGGGCATTCCACAGGCTCATCGGTCCTGAAGACGATGCATTCAAAATCGTCCCCGCAGTTCTGGCAGGTATATTCGTAAATAGGCACTTGTTTCACCCTCCTTGCGCTTACCCTATACCGTTTTGTTTATCTCTTTCGCGAGATCCGGAAGCAGACCGCGCAGCGAGTTCGCATAAGCCTCCATCCCTTTCTCCTGGGGCATTGCGAGAGCTTCGTGCGCGAATATTCTCGCCATGGACGACCTGTTCCGCAGGTAGCAGTTATACGCAGAGGCGTACAGAAAAAGGAACTTCGCGTTCGCGTTCGAGCGGTCGATCTTGATGACCTTCTGCAAGAGGCCCCTCGCTATCTGAAAATACTCGCTTTCCAGATAGCTTACGGCCGCCTTCAGGATGAGCGTCGCGCGGCCGTTCTCGTACATCTCGTCGAGCAGGTCCTTGTAACCGGTCTTTCCGTATATCGCGATCAGCGGCCTCTCGTTCTCCAGAATGAAACGCGGCAGCAGGTAATTGTCCTTGTAGAGCTTGATGAGGTCCCTTACCTGGACCACCATGTCTTTCGCGAGCGTCCTTACCTCTTTAAGGCCTTCGTTAACCCTCTTCTTGGCCTTCATGATAAGGGCGTCGAACTCATGGATCACTTTTTTCTCTGCCGGGGTCAGCTCCGGGGAGCTGACGAGCATGCTGTAGCGCGGGTTATAGTATTCAAGCTGATATATGCATTCCCGGAGCTTCATCGCCTCGTGAAAGATGTAGCCTACGGTAATGTCGTAGAACTTCTCTTTGTAAGAGACCTCGGCGCCGTTCCGGAACAGGTCGTGGCACATCTGCTTCAGCCTGAAGAGGCTGCTCTTCCCCTTGTCGTCGACCAGCTCCTCGACGTCCGAGAAGGTCAGATCGCCCCTCCGGTGCAGCTCAAGGCAGTGGTTGCACGTCCTGTGAACGGAGATAAACTCGTTAATTAGGTCTATCTGCTTCTTTTCTATATTCAGGTTCATTTTCGGAGATTATCTCTCTCCCTTCGTTGTATTCGCGCACCAGCTTGCGTAGTTCTTCCCCCTCGATTACTTCTTTCTCGAGGAGGACGGAAGCTATCTTTTCTAGGAGCGGCTTCTTTTCGCCGAGCGTCTCCTTGACCTTCACATACATGCCCTCGACTATGTCCTTGATCTCGTTGTCTATCTCCCTGGCCGTCTCTTCGCTGTAGTCCTTGAAATGTGAGTCGGGGCTGATGTCGAGGAACATCGACTTACGCTCTTTTTCATAAGTGATGTGGCCGATCCGTTCGCTCATGCCGAATTCCTTGACCATCGACTTGGCGATATCGGTCGCCTTCGACAGGTCGTCATGGCCGCCCGTAGATACTTGGCCGAAGATCAGCTCTTCGGCCACCCTGCCTCCGAGAAGGACGGCCAGGCGGTCGAGCAGCTCCTGTTTCGTCATAAGGTAACGGTCCTCGGTAGGCCGCTGCATGGTGTAACCCAGGGCCGCGATGCCCCTCGGTATGATCGATATCTTGTGCACCGGGTCGGACGTCTCTATAAGCGACGCCATGAGAGCATGGCCCGTCTCGTGGTAGGCCACTATCTCTTTTTCCCTCCTGTTCATCACCTTTTTCTTCTTTTCCAGTCCGGCCAAAAGCCGGTCAATGGCCTCGTCGAACTCCGCGCTCGTTACGGACGGCTTACCCTTTCTGGCAGTAAGGAGCGCCGCCTCGTTCACTAGGTTCGCCAGGTCCGCGCCGACGAAGCCGGGGGTCCTGGCCGCCACGATGGACAGGTCGACGTCTTTCCCGATCTTCACCCCTTTGGCATGGACCTTGAGGATCGCTTCCCTACCGTTTATGTCCGGCCTGTCGACGAGCACGTGCCTGTCGAACCTGCCCGGCCTAAGCAGTGCCGGGTCGAGTATCTCCGGCCTGTTCGTCGCGGCCATGATGATGACGCCTTTCTTCGTATCGAAGCCGTCCATCTCGGCAAGGAGCTGGTTAAGCGTCTGCTCCCTCTCGTCATGGGACGCCAGTGGATTCAGGCCGCGGGCCTTGCCCAGTGCGTCGAGCTCGTCGATAAAGATGATGCAGGGCGCCTTTTCCTGCGCCTGGGCGAAAAGGTCCCTGACCCTCGCAGCGCCCACGCCGACGAACATCTCCACAAAGTCCGACCCGCTCATGCTGAAGAACGGGACTTTAGCCTCGCCGGCTACGGCCTTCGCAAGCAGGGTCTTTCCCGTGCCCGGGGCGCCCACAAGTAAGATGCCTTTCGGTATCTTGCCCCCGATGTTAAGGAATTTCTGCGGCATTCGGAGGAAATCGATGATCTCCTTCAGCTCGTCCTTTGCCTCCTCGACGCCTGCCACGTCGTCGAAAGTAACGGTTATCTCGTTCTGGCCGAATATCTTGCTCCGGCTTTTCCCGAAGTTGAGCACGCCTGACGGAGCGCCGCCCATCCTCTTCATGAGGAGGTTCCATATCACAACGATCGCAATAAACGGCAGGACCCATGAGATCAGCCCTTTAAGGAGCTTGTTCTCGTACTGGCCGCTGTACTTGACGTTATGGCTTTGAAGCTCCTTGACCAAGTCCGGGTCGTCCACCCTGGCGGTAGTGAACTTCGCCACTTTGCCGTCGTCCTGTCTGACGCTGCCCTGTACGCCCTCGCTGCTTATCGTTACGTCGCTCACCTGCCCCTTCGCCAAGTCCTGCTTGAACTCGCTGTAAGGGATAGTCTTTATCTCGGAGTTCGACATGTAATTGTTGATTACGATGATAGCCAGAAAAGCTACGACGAAGTAGAGAAAGGTAAAGTTTCTCGTCTTCTTGTCCTTGCTTGAGGTTTCTTTCGGCTTTAATTCAAGGAACGGGTTTCTACCGCTCTTCTTATTGGCGGTCTTCCTCTTCTGCATACTAGATTTTAACAGAAAATCTTGCTCTTTGCACGCCCCTTCCGGGGTGACTCCCACCTTGAATATTGTCATCGGGGACAGGTTTGTCAAATTGTGCATGGTGGCGCCGTCTGTGCTTCATATAGCACGCCGTACCGTGCTCCTCGCGTGCTCACCGTAAACCGGTCGCCGCCGTAAGCGGAGACGATCTGCTCCATGAGAATAATCCCCTGCAGCAGGAGGTCTTCCCTGCCGCGCTCCATGCCGGGTAGTCCCCTGCGGGTGGCAGTGCTCATCGGGGCAAGCCGGTCTATCCATCGGCGCAGCTCCGAAAGGGATATCTGCATGCCGTGTATCTTTTCCTTATCGAACTTGTGTTGGCCGAGAAGCATCGCCGCCAAGGTAGTGATCGTGCCTGCCATACCGACTATGTTCAAGTCCCCCTGCCCTGCCGGCACGCCTTTCGGCCGGTTGGCATCGACCTCGGCCCGGACGAAGCCGGACAAAGCCGCTATCTCGCCGCCCGCCGGCGGGTCGTGCTTTATGAAGCGCTCGGTCAGTTTCACCGTGCCGATGGGGAGCGAGACGTAGTCCAGAAGGCTCTCCCTGTCGCCTAGCGTTATCTCCGTGCTACCGCCGCCGATATCGACGATAAGGAGGCGACTGCCTTTTATAGCCGGGTCGTTCCTGACGGACAGGTACGTATAATAGGCCTCCTCCCGCCCGCTTATCACCCTTATGTCGAAACCCGCCCGCTGCCGGGCCATGTCGAGGAATTCGTCCCGGTTTGCCGCTTCCCGGAGCGCGCTCGTGCCAAAGCAGACGGCGCCCGGCACGCCGTAGCCATCCAGGACGCGGCGGTAGGCTTCGAGGACGGCGGCGGTGCGCTCCATAGCAATGGGGCCGAGTGCGCCGGTCGAGAGCAGGCCCTCTCCGAGCCGCGTGATCGTGGAGGTGTCGAGAAGCTCTTTGAAAGTCTCGTTCGATTCCATGACCAGCAGCAGGACCGCATTCGTCCCAATGTCGATCGACGCGCAGCGCCGTTTTGTGGAGATTGACAAAATGTTATAAAAAGTAAATAATTACACAGTGGATGTCAACTGGTACGCAGCCTTTTCTGCCGGGCTCATCTCGTTCTTCAGCCCGTGCATTTTGCCCCTCGTCCCCTCGTTCCTGATCTATATCAGCGGCGCCACCATCCGCGATTGCAGCGACTTCCAGGATAAGTCGTTCCGCCGCAGCGTACTCCTCCATTCTGTTTTTTTCATTGCGGGCTTCTCACTCGTCTTCATAACGCTCGGCCTCTCATCTTCGATCCTGGGGAGCCTTTTCGCCGCGTACCAGAAGTGGATCATGGTGGTAGGCGGCATCGTTCTGATCGTCATGGGCCTCAATATGCTCGGCCTGTTCAAGATACCTTTTTTGAACCGGGAAAAGACGGTGCATGTCGAAGGCAAGGCCGGGGGGTTTTTAGGCTCCGTCCTCGTGGGCGTGACATTTTCCCTTGGCTGGACGCCCTGCATAGGGCCCGTGCTCGCCTCCATACTGATTATCTCGGCTACCGGCAAGTCGGTCTGGGGCGGCTTCTATCTGCTCGGCCTCTATTCGCTCGGCCTCGCCATACCTTTTTTTCTAGCGGCTGTTTTTGTAGGACGGCTGATGAACTTCATGCAGCGGTTCGGCCACATAGTACGCTATGCGTCGATGGCCCTCGGCGTCTTACTCATCGCCCTCGGCCTTTTGCTCGTCACCGGGTTTTTCTCTACGATTACCAGGTTTTTCGGCTGACTCCGGCCCCACCCCAATAGAGCACTATGGTTCTAGCTGGCGCAACTCCAATTCAAATCTGTCGCTGAACTTCTTCATCACCCTGTGCTCTATCTGCCGCACCCTCTCCCTGGAGATGCGGAACCGCACCCCTATCTGCTGGAGGGTAAAAGGCTCTTCCGCCATGATCCGGTGGTTGAAAATGAAAAGCTCTTTGTCGTTAAGCAGTGACCTGAACTCGGCCACTTTCTTTTCGAGGATCTCCCTTTTCTCCTTGGTGGCCACCTCTTCTTCTATATTCTCATCCGACTTTATCAGGTCGATAAAGGTTTCCTCGCCTTCGTCGTACAGGGGATACTCCAGGGAGACGTCCGTATAGGAGAGGCGTTTCTCCATGTCCTCGACTTCCGACACTTTGACGTCGAGGGTGTTGGCTATCAATTGGGGCGCCGGAAAGATGCCTTCCGACTCCAGCTTTTTCTTCTCCTTGTTGAGTCTGTAAAAGAGCTTCCTCTGCCCCTGCGTCGTACCTACCTTGACGATGCTCCACGAATCCATGATGTGCTTAAGTATATACGCCCTTATCCAGAATGAGGCGTACGTGGAAAAACGTGTGCCTTTGTAAGGGTTGTACTTCCGGACTGCGTGGACGAGGCCGACGTTGCCCTCCTGGATCAGGTCGAGGATGTTCAGATACGAGTTGTAATATTCGAGGGCTATTTTAACTACCAGCTTGAGGTTCGATACGACGAGCCGCTGCGACGATTCGGGGTCCTTGAAGCGGTGCGCCTTCTCGGCCACTTCCCGCTCCTCCTCGCGCGACAGGACCTGGTACCTCGATACCTCCGAAAGATACTTCTTCAGCGTATCGAAGGGCAGGACGGACTCTTCCTGCTCTTTTACCGGACCCTTTCCGTCCTCGAGAAAAGTCTCTTGGAACAAAAAGATTACGCCCTTCTTTTTATTTGGATAAGCTCGGCAACGATGCTTACCGCGATCTCTTGCGGCGTCTCCGCCTGTATGCTAAGGCCGATAGGTGCGTGAACCGCTTCGAGCGCCGCTTCAGGTACGCCCTTCCGCTTCAAGTGGTCATAAATCATCTTCGTCTTTCGCCTGCTGCCGATCATGCCTATGTAACGTGTAGGCTTTTTCATTGCCTCTTCCAGCACAAGGGCGTCATGCTTATGGCCTCGTGTGAGTATGGCGATGTACTCCCTGCCGCTGAATTGAAGCCGGTCGAATACACTCTGGAAGTTATCGACGATGACCTCCTGCGCCTCCGGGAACCTTTCCCGGTTTGCGAATTCTTCCCGGTCGTCTATGATGGTGACATCAAAATCGGCCAGCGCCGCAATCTTCGATACGAATTGCGAGACGTGACCTGCGCCGAACAGGTAAAGCGTCGGCGACGATATCACCGGCTCTATAATAAGCCCGTCAGCCACGACAGGCCCTTTCGCTCCGAGGTGCGACCCGACGTGTTCCTTCATCTCCTCCGTCAGATCATCCCCGCTTATCAAACCGACCTGTCCAAGCAGGCTTTTCGAGAACGAATCGCTCGTGAACCTTGTTATAATGAAAGCATCCTTGCCCGTCTTTTCAAGGTCCCTTATCCCGGTATAGAGGTTTTTATAGCGGGGAAGGGCCGGCTCTAAAAAGATATCGACGTTCCCGCCGCATATCATCCCGTCGTCCTCGACGAGACCGCCGTCCAGCCTGTAGCTCAGCATCCTGGGCTTTTGCGTCTTCGTAACGTTTCTGGCGGCCGTCCAGATCTCTGCCTCAACGCAGCCGCCGCCGATGGTGCCGAAGATTCGGCCGTCGTCGCCGATGAACATCTTGGCGCCCTCGTCCCTGGGGGCCGCCCCCAGCTTCTTCACGATCGTGGCGATCGTCCCGCTTTGTCCTCTGGACAAGTAATCCTCAACAGCCTCATAAACGTCCATCATCGCCTCACTTCGAATGGTTAAAACGATGCATTATCGCTTCCACCACCCCACCCGCTATCGCCCGGGCCTTCTCCGATATAGTGAAACACTGCCGTCTTTCACCGCGCGCGTCGATATCGCCGACCTTTTCTTTGTCCCATACCCTAATGGGCCTGATAAGGCCGCGAACCATGCCGTCAATGGAGGCGGCAACAGGTACTTCATCCACATAGAGAATCACGTCGCCCTTCTTCACGCTGTCCCCTATCGATTTAATGGGCTTCACCAGCCCCGCGCGCGGCGCGCGAAGCACCCTTTCAGCGGCGAACCCGCCGATTGCGCCGGGCACGCCCGTGAAGGGCTCAGCCTCGCCCCCCCAGATTACCCTGCCCATGTCGTGTCCCCTGTTGCTCTCTACGACTGCGTCCACCCCATCGGGCGCCCTGAAGCCGGGACCGACCCCGATGACGAGCCTGCCGGGCAGTGCTTTTTCCTTCAGCGGCGGCTTCGCCTTCTTCATCATCGTCGCGTCTATCAGCACATCATAGTCAAAACCTGTTAAGAACGCGGCCGCTTCATCGACCAGCACCGCTATCGCTTTCCTATCCCAGACAGCGGCGACATCCGATAAATCGTCGATGTGCTCCGCCCTCACGCCCTCAACCGTCATGGAACCTTCCCAGACGGCCTCGCAGAAGGCGACCCCCCTGCGCACGGCAAGCGGCTCAGGCGCCTCCGACATCAAAATGGATGTGAAGCCGCATGTGAAAAGCCTGTGGGCGATGCCTGTAGCCATCTCGCCCGCTCCCATGATCGCTATCTTCAGATTTTTCGTCTTAAGCCCCCCTTCCGAAATAACAGTTCGGGAAGTGACATTGGGCGCAGTGCACGCAAAGCCCGCCCGCAGCAAGCGAGCGCACTGAAGCGGCGGTCATTTTCATGCCTGCCATTATCCTGGGCAGCACTATATCGAGCATCGTGTTCGTCGCGAAATAGACGCACGCTGGCGCCCCCAGTATATAACGGCCACGGAGACGAGCAACGAGGAACATCGCACCCGGAAATACCGGCGCGCCGTAAGAGATGATCCGCGCACCCGTCGCCTCGACCCCTTCTTTTGTAAGGTCGTCCGGGTCCACGGACAGGCCGCTCGTCGTTATCACGATGTCGGCGCCTATCCGGAAAAGCTCCTGTATGGCATCCCGTATCAGGCCGACCTCGTCACTGACCACTTTTTTCCCGGCTATCGTAAGGCCGTATCCCCTTAGTTTCTTCTCGACGCGGGGCGACGCGTCCGTTATCCTACCGGTCGCCACCTCCGTACCCGTCACCACGAGCCCTGCCTTCATCGGAGCAAAAGGCAATACCCTGACCGGACCTTTTCGCGCCGCTTCCTCCGCTTTCTTCAGGCGGTTTTCGGCGATATAGAGTGGCACGATCCTAGTGGCCGCAACGACGTCTCCCGCCTTCACCGGGTATTTATCGGGAAGCGTCGTAAAAACGACGTGCTCGATGCTGTTCAGCTCAATGAGGCGGGCCCGGTTGACGTTAAGCAGGCCGTCGACCCTGCTCCTGATATTGAACCGCCCCTCCTTGGCAGGGACGATCTCCATGGTTTCATCGATGGCGGCCGTTGCTATGCGCTTTCCCGCCTCGTCCTCATGGACCTCCCGCTCTTTGCCGTCGGTCACGAAGATGTGCCCCTTCCCCATATCGAGGAGCTTCTCCACGTCGGACTTCTTTATGATCCGGCCGCGCCTGAACGTCGCATCTTTCATCTTGCCTGGAACGATCTCAGTAATGTCGTGGGCGAGTACCAGCCCCACCGCTTCTTCGACTTTAACCTTTTTCAACCCTGTAGCCCCTCCTCCTCAAAAGATCTATATCCTCCTGCGTGTCCAGGTCCAGCACGCTGCCTTCACCGCCCTCCACGAAGAGCGCCTCTTTGCCCGCCGCTGAGACCATATCGCGCAGACCCCATTCACCCTCTATCGCCCTCATCGCCTCCAGGTGCCTTTTCACGTCTACCAGCACAGGATGGCCCTTTACGCCCTCGTGCCCGGCTACTATGATCGAGCCGCCCCCTGACGCGTATGCTTCCAATACCCGGTCGATAGTCTCCGGCAAAAGCAACGGCTTGTCGCCCAGGTGGAGCATCGCGAGGTCAAACGCCTCGATCACGGGCAGGGCCGCCCTGATAGTGGCCGACATGCCTTCCTGGTGGCGTTCATTATGGACGAACGTGACCGGCAGTCCCGAAAGCTCGTTCTCGATCCTTTCCGCCTCGAAGCCTGTCACTACAACAATTTCGTCCACTGCCGCCGTAAAAAGACCTACGGTCTTTTTCACAACGGCTTCTCCGTTCACCCGCACGCACAACTTATTAAAGCCGAGTCTCTTTGACGAGCCTGCGGCCAGGACAACGGCGACTATTCGCTTTATCGATTGGTCAGGAAAGGTATGGCTGCGGAAGGCGTTCATCTCTGGTTGGGGTTGAGCGACCTCGGGTCCGTTAATCCGAGCGCGCGCCTTTGGCTGCGCCCGCGTCCGGCCCGATCTGGCGGTTCAGGTCTGTTATCAGCGCTTCCACGTCTATCCCGTGGACCTCGGCCCCCTGCTCGATGCTTTCGAATAATGCCGCCTGGCAGCCGACGCAGCCGAGCCCGTGCCTCTCGAAGATCGACACGGTCTCCGGGTACTTCCTAACCACTTCTTCGATGGACATCTTCCTGTTTATCATACCTGCTCCCCGTCCGCTATAACCCCGGCCCCACCCGCCGTATAATTAAAACACATCCGCGGAGAAGATGTATATAGCCGTTCCCTTCGACTGCCATGCGTTCGGCGGCAGTCCGGCTTTCAGGCACGTATGCTTCAGGAACGTCTCCCTGTCCCAGCCGTTCTCCGTCGCGACCTGGGGAAGCAAAAGCCCCGAACCCGAGTCGCCCTGGATATAAATGCCGTGGACGCCCACTTCTATCTCGCCCACGTCGCTTATCTTCTTCATCGGCGTCAGGACCGATATCTCGATATCCGTCTGCCGCCATTCGTCAACGTTTAGAGGCATGAAGCGGGGGTCGTGGAACGCCGCCTCGACCGCCATCCGTTTAACCGTCTCGTCGAGGGGTGCGTAAGCCTTTAGGTAGCCGATGCAGCCCTTCAGCTCGCCCTTGGTCTTCAGGCAGACAAAGGCCCCCATCTTCTTTTTGAGGGTCTTCGGGACGTCGGGCGCCTCCTCCTGCCTGCCGAGAAGCACGTCTTCAATGGAGTCTCCGTGCAAGGTCCTTCAGTATCCGCCTCTCCTCGTCGGAGAAATGAAGGTCGGTCCCTGCCTTACGGTCCGCCACTTCCTATTTCCCTCCATAGAACGCACACGAAACGTAGCCGACGACGCCGCTCATGTCACCCGTTACGTCCCCGGAATTCGCATAGTTAAGCACCTTTGCGCTGGACGCGCCCAGGCCCTGGCATACGACCATGGAGGCCAGTATCGCGCCTGCGCCGCATGCCTCGTATTTCTCATGCGTCACGCCCTCGGCCAGCCCCTTGAGGTCGAACCGCTCGATCATCTCTATCCCCGCCTTGTCGAGCGTTACAGCTATCCCATAGGCATAGTAATGGGAAAGGTCCGTGCTCCCTATTACTAGGTATTCCCCTTCCCTGCCCTTGATCGTCTCGCAAATCGAGCTCTCCGAGCTCCATGGAGCCGTACGGGTCCTGGGCGGACCCCATGATGAGGGGCACTATCCTGAAGCCTTGGGGGAGGACGGTCTGGAGGAAAGGTATCTGGACCTCTATGGAGTGCTCGCCACGGTGCATCTTGGCATCTGCGTGGACCAGGTCGCCCGCTTTAACGAGCGCGTCCGCGAGGTCCTCGTCGATGTCCACCAGGCCGAGGGGCGTCTTATAGGCCCCCGTATCCTGCACGGCTGCGCCTATAAAGAATGAGCGGTGGCTCGGCGCGAGGATGATGACCGTATCGTAACGGCGCCCGGCAACGGCCTTGTAGCCGTAAGCCGCCGTCGGACCGGAGTACATATATCCCGCGTGCGGAGATAAAAGCCCCCGGATATCTCCCGGTATATCCGCCGGGCGGACCTTGCTCAGATACGTCTCGATATCGGATTTCAACACGTCGGGGTTGCGGGGATAAAACGTGCCGGCGACTGAAGGCTCTCTGATCTCACCCATTCTAAGCGTACCGTCCTTTGGCTTATTATAACATAATTATAAATTAACTCAGGTAGAAGAAATTGCGCGGTATGCTTCGCGGTTATGTGGTAGGCTACCGGCAGGGCAAAGGTATGTCAGGCGACGCATTGCACAGGCTTGAGGAAGTATCCGGCAGGGGCGCCGGGACGGCTTGTTCGTAGCCGCAGTCCTCGCCTTTTGCGGAGGCATCTACCTGGAGGCGCTTTACGGCGCACGCCTGGCGCTCATTCTTACGGCCGCCATTATATCGATGGCGATCCTGCCGTTTGCGCTAAAATCCGCTAAGATATTCGCCCTCCTGCTCCTGGCCGGCTTCATGTTCTGCGGCGGAGCGCGGCTCGCCTTTATCGACGCACGACAAGGGGCGCCTGACGAGAACGGAGACAAACAGGTCTACGAGGGCACTGTTGTGGAAAGCTCTTCCCGCCTCAAGGTGCTCGCCCTTACCGGTCCCGACCGCCTGGCAGGGATGCGCGTAGTATTTTTCTCCGGCGTCGACCTCCCCCTCTCCCAGAACGTCAGGGTTTTCGGGACGATCAGGGCCATCGTGCCCGGTTTTCAAAACCCCGGCAGCCTCTCCTGGAAATGGGTAAAGCGGTTCGAAGGGATCTCTTACGAAGTTAAAGGCAACCTGCTCTCATCGGCGCCGGGCAGGGACCCCGTTGCATCGCTCCGGCGCTACTTCAAGGAAAACATAGAGAGATCGGGAGCGCAGAGCACCGAAATACTCAAGGCGCTGACCATAGGCGACAGGACCGCCGTCACAACTGCGCAGAATGAATTATTCCTCCACACGGGCACGTCGCATATCCTCGCCATCTCGGGCTTCAATGTAGGCATCATATCGGGATTTTTCTTTTTCCTCGCAAGGGCGGGCTTCCGGCTGATAAGACGCTTCCGCATGTCCGGGAGGGACCGGAGATATGCCGCCCTAATCACGATACCCTTCCCCTTCGTTTTCATGCTCGTGGCAGGCGCCGGTGTTTCCGTGATCCGGGCGGCGATCATGATCGCAGTCTTCATGCTCGCCGTCTTCATGGAGCGCGAAAAGGACTTTTACAATACCGCGGCCCTGGCTGCCCTCGTCATTCTGCTCGTTTACCCCCATTCGCTCATGACGCCCTCCTTCCAGCTTACCTTCCTGAGCCTTCTCTTTATCGTTATGGTCATGCGAAGGCTTATGCCGTTCCTGGTCCGTATAAAGAACAGGGTCGCCCTCTGGTCCCTCTCGACCGTCCTATCTACGGCGGCCGCCACGCTCGGCACGGCCCCGATAGTGCTCTACTATTTTTATGGGATCAACCCATTCTCCATACTGCACAACCTCGTGACGGTACCGCTCATGGGCGTTTGCGCCACCGTGCTCGGCCTCGTCGGCATGATTACGCCATACGGATGGCCCCTGCTCCTTCCGGCAGGGAAGATCGCCGGGATAAACCTTGCCCTGCTTCACCGGCTCGATTTCGGATACCTTTACCCGCTTATAAGACCCACGCTTTCGGAGATGGCCCTTTATTACGCGATCCTCATCGCCCTCATCCATCTGCATAAACGGTTCGTGCCCGCTCTCCTTCTCTGCGTCCTGGTCCCCCTATCGGCCCTCCAGGCTTACGCGGACTATCGGGAGCGGTTCAACACCGACCTCGGCATCTTCTTTATCGACGTAGGCCAGGGGAATGCAGCGCTGATAGAAGGACCGGGGGGCTTCAGGGCCTTAGTCGACGGCGGCGGCTTCCCCGATTCCGATTTCGATATGGGCAGGCAGGTGATAACACCCTTTCTGCTTTACCGGAAGATACGGACCGTCGATTACGTCATCAATACGCACCCGCACGCGGACCACATAGGCGGACTTGCGTACGTGATGCGCAATTTCAATGTCTCCCGGCTCGTCGCGGGCGGCCTTTATCCCCTGGAGCGGAAATCGCGCGATCTGATCGAGGCCGCTCGTTCCAGGGGAGTGCAGTGCCTTGTATGGAAAAAGGGAGACGCCATAACGACCGGCGCTTTTACGATAGACGTGCTCCATCCGGACGGCCCCGTCTTATGGGACGACCCGAATAACAGCGCCCTGGTGCTGAAAATCCGTTACGGGCAGACCTCGTTCCTGCTGCCCGCAGATATAGGAAGCGACGTGGAGAAATGGATGGTGGCGTCCGGCCTCCCCTTAAGGTCCGACGTCCTGGAGGTCCCGCATCACGGCAGCGCCAATTCGAGCAGCTTTGCGTTCATTGCCGCAGTCAGGCCGACGCTCGCAGTAGTCAGCGCCCGCCCCGGCCGGATACTCCGCCTGCCGAGCCCTGCGGCGCTCAGCCGGTACAAGGCCCTTTCGATACCCGTCTTGCAGACGGACATGCAGGGCTGCGTCGAGGTCCGTACCGACGGCCGCCGCATCACGTGGCGGACGTACGGGGAGAAATGGTAAAGGCGGAAGAGTACGACAGAGGCAAGAGAAAAGAGGCGCACCCCACGGGCTAAACGGGATCTATGTCCCAACGGTCTCTCGGACCGTGCCGTTCATGACGGCTGGTGGTCACCCGAAGGCGCCACAATTGCCTTTGATGTGGGGTGCCGCCTGGATATGAATTTACATCCAGGCATTGAAATTTGCAAGGGATAATCTTGTCGCGAGCGCCGCAGCACCCGTCTCTATAGCGGCTTGTTCACGAAGACTATGGACGGGGTAACCAGGACACTTTCGAACCTGGACTCCCTTTCCGACTTGCCCCCGAATTTCTTCTTTGTCACGTTGGAGGCGGCCTGCTCGTCCACGAGCTGCTTGATAAAGCCTACCATGCCGTAGTTATGGCCCCGCTCCGGGACCTTCAGCTTCAGTTTGGGCGCCAGCCACGAGCGGAAGAAACCTCGCTTCGAATATGAGCCGAGGTCCAACTCCCGGCCGTCCGGCCAGTCGTCCAGGTAGCCCGTGCACCAATCCTCGATAGCGTAGACCCCGCCCGGCTTCAGGTGGTTGTCAAACAAATGCCAGAAGGCCGTCTTCGTCAGCTCCCCCAGGTGGGAGGCGTCATCGATAATGATGTCAAACCCTTCCGGGGCAGTCTCCTCGGCAACCCGCGTCAAAAACGCCGGGTCCGCCTGGCTGCCCTCATAGACCCGGATGCGCTCCTCCGGATTAAACCCAGCCGGCAGGCGGATATCGATGCCCACTATCTGCCCTTTCAAGAAGTAATCCCGCCACAGCAGCAGAGACGCCCCCTTTTGGACCCCCAGCTCGAGCAAGACGATCTCCTTTCCGACCCAGGGCGCAAAAACCTTATCATATGGCCCAAGCAGCCCGCCGCCTATCTTGTCCGAATCATACAGTTTAAGGTCCAACTCCGCGCTTCGCATATCTTCCTTTCCCTCGTGCCCCTTACATGCGTTTGTATTGCCCGATTATATCCCGCCACCCCGCCGAAGGCAACAGGAATGGGGCACATCACGAGTTAGCCGCGAAGCAGACCCGGTAGAACGGTTCGTCGGCAATCGGTCCATTCATGAATGGGGCACGCCACTGTGCCTACAGGCATCGCCGTCCCACCGCTTTCAACGTTACTTGTGGCAATCAAGCGAACGCCATTCATTTAGAAAAACCGATATCACCTACAAGTGGCGCGTTTGGCCAGTAATGAGGGAAGTAAAGATTGCCGCGCGAAAGCAAACAATACCCAGAGCCGGCAGCGTGAGCAATTGAGTGAGGCGGCGCATCCTATTCCTTTTTTGGGTCGGGAGAACCTCCAAGACAAGACGCCTATTCTGTTTCGTTTTTTGGTTCGTTTTCTCTACACTTGCCGTCTACCCCACCAGCTATCGAAACAGCCTGTTTTTACAACTACTGTTCCAAGGAACTAAATATATTTGATTCCCGCATCTTATGGCCGTATTTCTTTAAAATATCGTAAAAAACGTCTCTCTTGAAAGCTGCACACCTCCCATCAATTTGGATATCTTCGATAAACTCATCATCGATCTCTATACGAATATCAGAGCTGAATTGGAGTATGTCTTCCTCATTTTCAATACCGGCGTGCTCATTCGAAGGGCTGAATTCGATTATTGCCCTAACCTCGTTTTCGAAATCATAAGCCCTGTCTTTGTACGACCACGGATGCTCCCAAATAAAGATATTAACCATCTTGCCTACAAGTGCGAATTCTTCCCTTATCTCTTCGCGCCTTGGTAAACCCTTTGCTCTCAATTGTTTAATTGCTTGTTGGACGTCGGTATTTCTTGTTTCAATCTCCCTTTTTGTTTCTGAATAATCGATGTATGTTACATCGATTACGTCGACATAGCCGTCCGGTGAAAACTCACATAATTTATGCGGTTGCGTGGGATAAATTCGCACATAATTCTTTAATGCGGCGCTCAGTTTTTCTCTTGTGGTTTGAATTAGGAATGAGTCAGAATCCTTTGAATAAAGTGACCACATTGCAGCCGAGCTTGGGTTTTTTGTCCAGCATGATATGTATGACGATGCCGACTTGCCCGTTATGTTAACATCCGGAAAAAATCTCCTGGGCAGCAGGGTAAATCGTTTTTCCAGTTCGTCTAGAACAAAACCGTACCCCTCGTTCTTGTCATTAAATCGAGTTGCCTGACTCATACGCAGGCGCTTGTCCTTAAGCAAAGTATATAGGTCAAAGAAGCTTACGAACCGAAAGATGTCTTCTCCGCTCATACTGCCTCCATAGGGATGGGACAGGGCTCAAATCTTTATTCTTGACATAAGGCCCGTGGTCACAGCGCGACGAGAGCGTTAGGAACCATTGAAGGCCACGGATTCAAACAGTCCGTCGGGAGCTTTTCGCGTCAGAACAAGAACATGGCCAAAGCCAAGCGTTCCATGAGTGGCCCAGCAATACTCGAAAAGAAGGATATCTTCAATCCCGTCGCCGTTGAAATCTGCTCGTGCAACTTCGATGAGTTGGTGTCCCATGCCTTCAGGCTCAGCGACCTGTAGAAGGTTTTGGCGCAGTTTAGTAATCACGATAGTGCCGTCAGATACCCTACTTTGATAAGTAGCCGTCAGGTCCTCCTCGGGAATATCTTCGCCAAGGTGTGGAAACAGCGAAAAGGGCATCAGTTCGAGGTCGACGATTCCGACTCTAGGATTAGCTATAAAGCTGACTTGAGGTGTCGTCGCAGCTTCTAGCGCTGTAAGCAAACCGCATTGATGTTCGAAGAATGTCGACATTTTGATGTCAAAGGTCGAGTAGGCGTGGAAACCGGCTTTCATTGCTTCGTTGTATTCACGGCAGGTCCGAACATGAACGTGCTCGTCCGCGTCTACTAGTTAGGGTGACTCCGTCGATGTGGTCAGTCTGGCCCATGCGAATCGGGCGGTCTCGGAGAAATTCGATGTCAGCCTTTGCCACAGCACGTACCTCAGTTGCATCAGCAAACTTCATCCCTTCAAGGAGCGTAAATATATCTTCGGGCTGTTCTGAGTGATCTTCGAGGATTGCAGCTACTTCTGAAGCTTTCAACTCGCCACGTTCAAGGCATTGCTGAAGAAGAATCAAGGCCTTGCCTCGAATGTTTCGGTTCTCGATGCGCTTGAGATTTGCTTGCACCTCGGCTTTCTCGGTCGCAGCAATAGAAAGAAAGAACCGAGTATGTGCGGGCTCTAGAACTATTGAACCCTTCTGGAGGTTGGCCCCAGGGCGACACGGCAAGAGATTTTCGTATCCATAGATGTCAAATTCGCTGGGTAATCCGAGTTCGGCCTTCACGATTTTCAGCCTGTGCCGGGTCTTCGGCGAGGGTTTCCGGAATAACGTGGTCGATGTGAAAACTACTCACATCGAGAGGCTCTCTCGTATAAGCGCACTTCTTCTCGTGTGCCAGCCAAATGGCTTCTCGTTGAGATGCGCTGAACTTCTGGCTCGACATAGGACGCGTGCTCCCTGACCTGCTTATCACGTTAGGTGTTACTCTGTTACATTCAACTTTTTCACACAACCCGCCCTTTCTCTTGCTTGGTCTTACCTATTATCATTACCGCCCGTACTCTTCAACGTCAAGAAGTATTGCTTGGGTAGCGACTTCAGGAAGTACGGTTGCCCTCCGCCTGCTTTGTCGCACTTACCTGGTACATTTTGAAAGAATTGACCCAGAATGTCCGGTTGAGTTTCTGATTGTTCTGCCCTTTCGCCGTGCTTCAAGGCGTACATCCAACTGCGAAGTTGGCAACTATCCGGTTGGGAACTATAGAAAAAGGCAGCCGAAAACTGACCTACGCTGAAAAGAAAACCCACCAACTCAACATCAACCCGCGCCTTCGCGAAGAGCGGCAAGTATGGTTATGCAGATTTGGATGAGCGCGAGCCCTCTTTTGCGTTTGCGAGGGGGGGAGGCTCCATGCGGCCGGGGCCGCTGGAGGGGGGCGCTGAGCCCCAGGAATGTGCGCCCCAGACTTGCCGCTCTCCCTATCTATCCCCGTTTTAGTTGTTGCAGCATCCGGCGGTCGTGGAACGCCCTCCCCTCGAAGCTCTGTAGGGGCGTCACCTGCCATTCCAGGACCGGCCATAAAGGCAGGGCACGCATTATCTGGTCGAGCCTCTTCGTTGGACGCGGCGTCTATGATGAACGCTATGGCGCGCTCCGATACCGGTACCCCTCCCGCCAGTATCTTGTTCTCCTGTTGCAGCTTAGCGAGGGCTTCGAAACCGGGCAGGATGTAATCCTCCATCAACTCTATCATATCTTCGGGCACCGTCAGGGCCGGCCCTCCGCTTCCGATAACCAGGTAGTTCATGATGTGCCCTCCTGCACGGAATATACAACGCCTCCGGCCGCGTGTAAAGCGTTTACCGGCCTGAACGAACCGCGCCGGTTCTTTAGGCCCGCCATATAGCTACCACATCGCGGGTGAATATGTTATATTGGAATCAGTTTCACGGGTGAAGGCACACCCGTCCCCGAACCGATGTTTTTTATATAAATAGAGGAGAAAGGCATGAACGAACAGTATATTGAGGAAGGTCTTACCTTTGACGATCTTCTTCTTGTCCCGTCCTTCAGCCAGGTGATGCCTTTCGAGGTCGAGGTATCGACGCTCCTTACCCCCGCAATAAAGCTCAATATCCCCCTGATAAGCGCAGCCATGGATACGGTGACCGAATCGAAGACGGCCATCTGCATGGCCCAGGAAGGGGGGTTAGGCATAATCCACAGGAACATGGGCATAAAGGAGCAGGTCCAGGAAGTCGAGCAGGTGAAAAAGTCCGAAAGCGGCATGATCGTCGACCCGATAACGATCTCGCCGGACCAGCATATCAAGGACGCCCTCGACTTGATGGCGCGCTACCGCATCTCGGGCATCCCCGTCACGAAGGGCAGGAAGCTGGTAGGCATTATAACCAACAGGGACCTCAGGTTCGAGACGAACCTGGAGCAGAAGGTCTCCGATGTTATGACCAAGGATAACCTCGTCACAGTGGACGAGACCAAGGGGACCAGCCTTGAAGAATCGAAAAAAATACTCCACGAGCACAGGATAGAGAAGCTCCTGGTGGTCGATTCCGAGTACAACCTGAAGGGCCTTATTACGATAAAGGACATCGAAAAGGTCATAAAATACCCTTCCGCCTGCAAGGATTCCTTGGGAAGGCTGCGGGTGGGGGCGGCGGTCGGCGTCGGCCCGGACAGGGACGCCAGGGTCGATGCCCTGGCTAAGGCCGGCTGTGATGTCATCATCATCGACACGGCCCACGGCCATTCGAAGAACGTTATCGATTCCGTGACCGATATCAGAAGGAATTTCAAGAACATACAGTTAGTCGCAGGCAACGTGGCCACTGAAGACGGGTGCCGGGCTCTGATCGAAGCGGGCTGCGACGCAGTGAAGGTGGGCGTAGGGCCGGGCTCCATCTGCACCACGAGGATCGTTGCAGGCGTAGGAGTGCCCCAGATTACGGCCATCATGGAGGTGACCAAGGCAGCCCGGAAAAAGGGCGTGCCGGTCATCGCAGACGGAGGCGTCAAGTACTCGGGCGACGTGGCGAAGGCGATAGCGGCCGGGGGCGACGTAGTCATGATAGGCAACCTCTTTGCAGGCACGGACGAGACCCCCGGCGAGATGGTGCTCTACCAGGGTCGCACATACAAGATGTACCGGGGCATGGGGTCGCTCGACGCCATGAAAGAGGGCCGGACGAAGGACCGTTATTCGATCGCCGAGAACGAAGTAGAATCAAAGATCGTACCCGAGGGCATAGAAGGGCGCGTGCCTTACAGGGGGTCGCTTTCCTTCACCCTCCACCAGCTCATAGGCGGCCTGAGGGCCGGCATGGGGTATCTGGGCTGCCACAGCCTCGAAGAGTTGCATAAGAACGCCAGGTTCCTACGGATAACGAACGCAGGTCTGAGAGAAAGCCACGTCCATGACGTGATGATAACCAAAGAGGCGCCCAACTACAGGATCGAGTAAGGGATAAGGCCCGCCAATGACCTACGGCGACTACCATCAGGAAATAGTAATCATCCTCGACTTCGGCTCGCAGTACACGCAGCTTATTGCAAGGCGCGTGCGCGAGTTGGGCGTTTACTGCGAGATCGTGCCTTTCAACACGAGCATAGAAAAGATAAGGTCTGCCAAACCCGTCGGGATTATACTTTCGGGCGGCCCCAGGAGCGTCAACGAAGAGGACGCGCCTATCTGCGACGAGGCTGTTTTCCGCCTGGGCGCGCCCCTGCTCGGCATCTGCTACGGAATACAACTGATCGCCAAAATGCACGGCGGCGAGGTCCAGAGGTCGGAAAAGAGGGAATACGGCCGCGCCCACATTTACAGGGACGGCTCAAGTCCGCTCCTCGACGGCATCGAGGACGAGGACACCATCTGGATGAGCCACGGGGACGCGATCATGCGGATGCCCCCCGGCTATACCGCCCTGGCCCACTCCGAGAACTCGCCGTATGCGGCCATCGGCAACGAAGCCGCGCAGGTCTACGGAGTCCAGTTCCACCCCGAGGTGCACCATACGCCGAAGGGGAAGGTCATACTGAAGAATTTTCTTTATACGATCTGCAAGGCGAAGGGGTTATTCTCCGCCGCCTCGTTCATAGAGATGACCACCCGGAAGATAAGGGAGGAAGTGGACGGCGGGAAGGTCGTCTGCGCGCTTTCGGGCGGCGTCGATTCATCGGTCGTAGCCACCCTCCTCCATAAGGCGATAGGCGATAAGCTCACCTGTGTATTCGTAAATAACGGCGTCCTGAGGAAGAACGAAGGGCAGGAGGTGCTCGACTTATTCAAGGACCGCCTGCACCTGAACCTCAAATACGTGGACAGCTCGGACAGGTTCCTCGCGGCCCTCAAAGGCGTGAGAGACCCCGAAAGAAAGCGGAAGATCATAGGCAGGCTTTTCATAAAGGTCTTTGAAGAAGAGGCCCGCTCCTTAGGCGATGTGCGATACCTGGCGCAGGGGACACTCTACCCGGACGTCATCGAAAGCGTCTCCTTTAAAGGGCCCTCCGCGACCATCAAGAGCCACCATAACGTCGGCGGCCTTCCCAAGCGGATGCATCTCAAGCTCATAGAGCCGCTGCGCGAGCTGTTCAAGGACGAGGTGCGCGTCGTCGGCCGTGAGCTGGGCCTGCCCCCATACGTCGTGCAGAGGCAGCCCTTCCCCGGTCCCGGCCTGGCCATACGCATGATCGGCGACGTGACGGCCGAAAGGGTCGCCATGCTCCAGGAGGCGGACCACATCATTCGTGACGAAATCGAAAGGAAGGCGGATTTCGGCCACGTATGGCAGTCTTTCGCCATACTGATCCCCATCAAGACGGTCGGCGTCATGGGGGACGAGCGTACATACGCGAACGTGGTAGCCCTGCGCGCTGTCGAGAGCCAGGACGGCATGACGGCCGACTGGGCAAGGTTGCCATATGAAGTGCTCGACCTTATCTCCCGCCGCATTATCAACGAGGTCCCCGGCGTCAACCGGGTAGTCCTCGACATATCCTCCAAGCCGCCTAGCACTATAGAGTGGGAGTAGGTTGAGCGAATTCGTACACCTCCACCTGCATACGCAATTCAGCCTTCTCGACGGCGCCATCCGGTTCGAGCCGCTCTTCGCGATGGCCCGCTCCTTTAATATGCCTGCCTGCGCTATTACCGACCACGGCAACATGTTCGGCGTGGTCGATTTCTACTTTGCCGCCCGCGCGGCAGG
This sequence comes from uncultured delta proteobacterium, assembly GCA_963810935.1. Lineage (GTDB taxonomy): Bacteria > Desulfobacterota > Syntrophorhabdia > Syntrophorhabdales > WCHB1-27 > CAWEPK01. The sequence goes on from CAWEPK010000008.1 coordinate 656,820, forward strand.
GATAAAACCCATAATCGGCTGCGAGGCTTACATAGCGCCGAATGCGCGCACCGATAAGGAACGGCACGAAGACAACGCCTACCACGTGGTGCTCCTCGCAGAAAACAACGCCGGTTACGCGAACCTGATGAAGCTCATCAGCATCGCCCACATGGAAGGCTTTTACTACGTGCCGCGCATCGACAAGGAGATACTGCGCAGGTACAACGAAGGGCTGATCTGCATGACGGCATGTCTGAAAGGCCAGGTGCCCCAGGCGATTCTCCGGAGCGACGAAAACGGCGTCAACGCGCAATTGGATGACTACCTCTCCATCTTCGGGCCTGACCGGCTCTTCCTGGAGCTTCAGGACAATGGTATCCCCGAGCAGAAGAAGGTGAACGAGGGCCTTATTCGCCTGGCGGACCGGTACAGCCTGCCCCTAATCGCTACGAACGACTGCCATTACCTCAAGCGGCAGGAGGCGCGGGCGCACGAGCTTCTGCTCTGCATACAGACGGGCAAGAAAATGAGCGACACGGACCGCCTGAAGCTCTCGACGGACGAGTTCTACTTCAAGTCCCCCGATGAGATGACAGCGGCCTTCGCCGGCTACCCTCAGGCCCTTCGGAACTCGCTTGCCATAGCGGAGAGGTGCAATGTCACCATCGAGACGGGCAAGTACCACTTCCCCAACTTCAGTCTGCCCGGCGGCATGAGCCCGGAGGAGCACTTCGAAAAGCTCTGTCTGGAGGGCTTCGAAAAGAGGATAGGCTCGATAGCCGCCTCTTACGGCAGTTTCGACGAGGGGCTGAGCGAGAAGTACAGGAAGCGGCTGGCGTACGAGATCGACGTGATAAAGACGACGGGGTTCGCCAGTTATTTCCTCATCGTCGCAGATTTTATAGGTTACGCAAAGACAAACGGCATCCCCGTGGGGCCCGGCAGGGGCTCGGCCGCAGGCAGCCTGGTCGCCTACTGCCTCGAAATCACCAACATCGACCCTATAAAATACGACCTCCTCTTCGAAAGGTTTCTCAATCCCGAGCGTATAAGCATGCCCGATATCGACGTGGACCTCTGCTTCGAAAAACGGGAGCGCGTCATCGAATACGTCACCAACAAGTACGGCAAAGACAACGTCGCCCAGATCATCACCTTCGGGACGATGAAATCGAAGGCTGCCGTCAGGGACGTCGGCAGGGCGCTAGGGGTGCCATACGCCAACGTCGACCAGATCGCCAAGCTCATACCTACAACGCTCGATATCAGCATAGACCAGGCACTCTCCGAAGAGCCCAGGCTCAGGGAAATGTGCGAGAAGGACGAGACCATCCGCGAGCTTATAGAAAACGCGCAGGTCCTGGAAGGGCTGGCGCGCCACGCATCGACGCACGCGGCCGGGATCGTAATATCGAAGAAACCCCTCATGGAACACGTGCCCCTCTATCGCGGCCAGAAGGGTGAGACGGTTACGCAATACTCGATGAAGACCATCGAGAAGATAGGGCTGGTCAAGTTCGACCTCCTCGGCCTCAAGACCCTGACGATCATCGACAACGTCATAAAGATGCTGAAGGCGCAAGGGGTCGATCTCGATATCTCGCGCCTCCCCCTGGACGATAAAGAAACGTACCGCCTCCTGGCATCCGGCAACGCGTCCGGTGTCTTCCAGCTTGAAAGCAGGGGCATGAGAGAGCTGCTTACGCGGCTCAAGCCGTCGCGCTTCGAGGACATCATCGCCCTTGTAGCCCTCTACCGTCCCGGGCCGCTCGGCAGCGGCATGATCGACGATTTCATAAAGAGGAAGCACAACCCCTCGCTCGTCAGGTTCGAGACGCCGATGCTGAAAGAGGCGCTGGCGGAGACGTACGGCGTCATCGTTTACCAGGAGCAGATCATGAAGATCGCCACTTCTCTGGCGAACTTCACGAACAGCGAGGCCGACCAGCTAAGGAAAGCGATAAGCAAGAAGATACCGGAGCAGCTTGAATCATACAAGGAACAGTTCAAGCAGGGGTGCACAGCAAACGACGTCAAGGCGGAAGTGGCGACGAAGATCTACGACGTCATTCTCAGGTTCGGCCAGTACGGCTTCAACAAATCGCACAGTGCCGCTTACGCGCTCGTGGCCTACCAGACTGCCTACCTCAAGACCCATCACTACCTGCCGTTCATGGCCGCGATCCTGACGAACGAGGTGAGCGACACCGACAGCCTGATCCGCTACATCACGGAATGCAGGGAGGGCGGCGTCGTCATCCTGCCGCCGGACGTAAACGAGAGCGCGAAAGCATTCACTATAGTGGACGATAAAATCAGGTACGGCCTGCTCGGCATAAAAGGCGTGGGGGAGGCCGCACTCGACAGCATACTGGGGGCCAGAGAGGAGTGCGGGGGCTTTTCGTCATTCACCCATTTTTGCAGCCTGGTCGATTCGAGGAAGGTCAACAAGAAGGTCGTGGAGTGCCTTATAAAGGCAGGCGCCTTCGACTGCATGGGCCTGAAGCGCTCCCAGTTGTTCGCTCTCGTACAGGACAAGTGGGACAGGCTTTCCAAGAAGAACGGCAAGAACAGCCTCCAGATGGACATCTTCGGCACCAACGCGCTCACGCGCCTGGAAGACGAGGTGCCGCAGACAGATGAGCTCGACCACGCAGATATACTCAAAGGTGAAAAGGAGGCGCTCGGCTTCTTCTTCAGCCAGCATCCACTCTCTGCATACAGCCATATCATCTCGCATATAACACGCTTCGACACGGCCAGCATCAAAGAGACGGATGCGGTCGATGATGTCACGATAGTCGGCATAGTCAACGGATGCAAAGAGATCACGACGAAAAGGGGCGACCGCATGGCCAACATATCCCTCGAAGATACGAAAGGGATTATAGAGACCATCGTCTTCCCCGACCTTTATTCGAAACAACTCCTCCTGATCAAAAGCGACAAGCCGATTGTTGTAACGGGCACTCTCGAGAGGACCGAGGACGGCACGAGCCGCATAAGGGCGAAAAATATCACTCCGTTGGAGGATGTACAGAGAGACTGGATAAGATAGTGCGCATCAGGATCGATTGCACTCTATTTAAGAAGGACTATCTGAGGACATTGAGGGACATCCTGGCCTCGATCAAGGGTGATTCACAGGTCCTCCTGGAATTCCTCCAGAACGGCGAGAGGAAGGTATTCGATGTCCCCGGCATGCGCGTTGACGCGTCCAAGGCTGTGACCGTCCAGCGCCATTTCGGCAGGGGACTCGATGTTGAGGTGGCTTAACGGATGAGGCGATATTATCTCGATTTCGAGAAGAAGCTGGAACCGCTGGAACGCAGGATAGAAGAGGTAAGGAAGTTCCACGATGCCAAGGACCCGCACTACGCAAGGGATCTAGACCAGCTTGAGAAGCGGATACTGAAGGCGGAGCAGGAGATATACAGCAACCTGAGCAATTGGCAGCGGTGCCAGCTTTCCCGCCATCTGAACCGGCCCCACATGCTCGACTACATAGGCAAACTGTTCACGGATTTCGTAGAGCTCCACGGAGACAGGAGATTTAGGGACGACCCGGCTGTCGTGGCAGGGTTTGCCCGCTTTAACGGCACGGCCGTAGCTGTGGTTGGACACCAGAAAGGCAACAACGTCGGCGAGATGGCGGAGCGCAATTTCGGTATGGCCAACCCTGAAGGTTACCGGAAATCGATGCGGATCATGGAGCTTGCCGAACGATGGCGCAAGCCGCTTCTGACCTTCATCGACACACCCGGCGCCTTCCCCGGCGTAGGGGCCGAGGAACGGGGCCAGGCCGAAACCATCGCCGCGAGCATCGAGTTTATGTTCTCCCTCTCCGTCCCTGTGATATCGGTTGTGACTGGGGAAGGCGGCAGCGGCGGGGCGCTTGCGATCGGCGTGGGCAACAGGATCCTCATGATGGAGAACGCGATTTATGCGGTCATCTCACCCGAAGGCTGCGCCGCGATCCTCTGGAGAGACGGCTCCAAGGGCCCGCTTGCGGCGGACGTGCTCAAGCCGACCGCCCAGGACTTATTTTCACTAGGGTAATAGATGAAATAATACCGGAGCCTTTCGGGGGCGCTCACAGGGACTGGGAAGCGACTTTCCAGACTGCGGCCGCCGTCATCGAAAGACACCTTCGGGAGCTGCTCGCAATCCCCGGCGAAGAACTCAGGAAACAGCGCTACACCAAATTCAGGAACATGGGGATATTCGAAGAAAGGTAACGGCAATTATTGGGGCTCCCGTCGCCCCCTCATGAAAAGGAAGAGGCATTTTTGCATTATTGGGGCTCGCGTCGCTCGCCGCCGCCGACCGCTGCAAGCAGACGCGCAAGTCTCTCCTTTTCGGCCTTCACCTCGTTTATCCTGACCCTCGTGATCTGCTCTTTGAATTCCATGTAAAGGTCGAACGCCTCCATCATCGCCTCGTCGAGCCTGGCTTCAATCACGCGAAGGGCGCCGGAATCCTCCGCCGATGCGGACCCGTCCGGCAGCTCTCTGCGGATTTCATCCTTCAAGAGGGGAATAAACGAAAGGGCCTTCGATGGAGGGACGTCCTGCACGGCCAGGATGCGTACGGCATCCCTCATGGATTCTTTTGTCTCCTTCCCCTCGCGGCCTCCATCGAAAAGATCATTCAGGAGGCGATCTAATGCCTCCGTAAGCGTATGGCCGACGGGGTTCTGAAAGCGGTCCTGCCCAGCCGACGCCGGCGCACAACTCCACGCCGGACAAACGGCCGCGAAGGCAGCGAGACACCGTTCCCGTATCACCCTGCCCCTCTTGCGCAGCACCTCTTTCAGCACAACAGCCTCAGCCCCTACCACTTAAACTGCGTAGTAGTCCTATAAGTCTCCACCGCGTGTGTAAAGTCGGCAATCATCTACCCCCGGCAAAGCCGGGGGTTTGTTAAAACCGTGAACCGCTCAAAGCGGTTAGTTGTGCGTTAGCTGCCTAAAGGCAGCTATTTGTCCTTCTCAAACAGTTTCATCTGGTCGAGCCTTCGATCTGTCTCTTCCTGGGCTTGGATGTACGCTCGTATGGCTTGCTCGTCCAACCCTATGGTCGATACGCAATAACCTCTGGCCCAAAAGCTCTGACCTACGAAGTTGCGTCTCCTGCCGCTCATCCGGGCTATGTAGATCGCGCTCTTCCCTTTGATAAAGCCTACCACCTGGGCAACGGCATACTTTGGGGGAACCGAGAGCAACACGTGGACGTGGTCCACTACCAGTTTCCCCTCCAGCACCTCGCTCTCCTTCTGTCGCGCCACTCCTTGATGATGGGCCCTATCTCCTTCCTGAGCTTTCCGTAGAGCACCTTTTTCCGGTACTTCGGAATCCACACCACATGATACTTGCAATCCCATACCGTATGACATAAGCTCTGAATATCTTCCACCGAAAGCCTCCTTAACTCTGCCGACCGCCTAAACGGTTCACGGATACAGGAGGCTTTCCTATATATTCCCGGAATTGTCAAACTCCGGGATTCCCCCGGCAGAGCCGGGGGTTTACCAGAATGAAATTACCGGGGCTATCGTCGCCCCCTCCAGCGGCGAAGCCGCCGGAGCCACCCCCTCATAAAAAGGAAGAAAGTGCATCATTCCCCCTACCACTTAAACTGCGTGGTAGTCCTGTAAGTCTCCACTGCATGGGTGAAGTCGTCTATGTGCTGCTCGGTGAAGGGTATCTCGGTCCTTTTGAAGAAGGCCTCCCAGCCTATCCTCTCGATCCACTCGCCCAGTCTCTCGGTCGGCCTGGCGGATGATGCATAGACATCGACTATCCTCTTGAGGACGTCCACTACCTCGGGCCACCTGGGAGGGTTATTGGGCAGGTAGGGGACTACCATGCGGGAGAACATCGGGGGCTTTCTGGCATTGGGCACCTTGCCCCCTGCGTAAATGGCGACACCGTCCGTATCCCCGTCGGCAAGCGGCATGGCCGGGCAGACGGTAAAGCAGTTGGCGCAGTACATGCAGAGGTCCTCGCGGACAACCACGCTCTTTACGTCAGCATCCGGGTGCCTTCTTATCGCCCCTGTGGGACAGGACTGTATGGTTGTAGGTATCTCGCACTGGGCGAGCACCCTCTCATGGTCGGGCCGGGGGGGCTTCGTATGTACGCCCACTATGGCAAGGTCGGAGCAGTGGACCGCACCGCACATGTTGATGCAGCAGGCAAGGGATATCCTTAAGTGGTTCGGGAGCTTCATCTCGGTGAACTGGTCGTAGAAGGCGTCCATGACGGCTTTTACTATGCCTGATGCGTCGGTTGCCGCGCTGTGGCAGTGGATCCACCCCTGGGTGTGGACTATGTTAGAGATGCACTTGCCCGTCCCGCCTATGGGGAGGCCTAGCTTATGGAGGTCTGCTATGATAGGCTCCACCTTTGCCTTGTCCGGGGTCATGAACTCTATGTTGTGGCGGCTGGTGAACCGAAGATGGCCGTTGCAGTGCTTATCGGCCACATCGCAGAGGTCCCTTATGAAGTCTATAGAGACGAGCCTGGGGGAGCCTGCACGGATGGAGTAGACCTCTTGGCCTGATTCCGAGACATGGCGGAGGACGCCCGGCTTTACGATCTCGTGGTACTTCCATTTGCCGTAGTTGTCCTTGATCACGTCGGGGAGCATCGTTTTGAAGTCGGGGGGTCCTATATCGGTCTTTCTCATGGTTGTCTCCTTATTTGAAGAACACATAGGGATTGGCTCTCGGTTTATTGACCATCTGGGGCACGGGGGGAAGGTCGACCGCCTTCAGGAACTCCTTCAGGCCGATCCTCTGTATGGTCTCGGCTACCCTCTCGCGCGTCCTTCCGTGCTCGTCCCACCAGTCCCATATCTTGGCAAGGAGGTCCTTTACTTCCGTATAGGGGGGTTTTATCTCCATGAAGGGGACAAGCACCCAGGAGAGGTTGGCGCCTTTTAAGATAGGGGCCTTGCCGCCTATCAGGATGGTTGCCCCTTTGACTATGCCGGGCCTTAGGGCCTTCGGCATGGTGTTTATGCAGTGCATGCAGCGGACGCAGTCCTCAGGGATGAGCTTTAAGGTAGTACCGTCCCAGTCAAGGGCCTCGGTGGGGCACTTGCGGACTACGAGGGAGTCTATGTCCAGACCATCCTTCACATAGGTCCTTACCCCTTCCTGGTCTATACGGAGAGAGTCGTGCCAGGCGCCTATGATCGTGAAGTCCGCCCTTGCTATGGCGGCAACGCAGTCGTTGGGGCAGCCGGACGCCTTGATCTTGAACTTATAGGGCCAGCGGGGGCGGTGTATCTCGTCCTGGTAGGTCATGGTGAGGTCGTAGATAAGGTCTAAGGTGTCGATATTGGCATACTCGCACCTGGCCTGGCCTATGCAGCCAGCGGGGGTGCGAAGCGCGGAGCCGGAGCCGCCCAGGTCGAAGCCTGCTTCGGTCAGCTCGTCGAAGCAGGGCTGGAGGTTCTCCGTGGTGGTGCCCAGGAGGATGACGTCCCCTGTGGAGCCGTGGAAGTTGGTCATGCCGCTTCCGTACTTCTCCCATATGTCGCAGATCTTCCGGAGGGCGTCCGTTGTGTAGAACCAGCCTGCGGGCTGGTTGATCCGCATGGTGTGGAAGGCAGCGGCGAATGGGAAGTCATCGGGCGCATCGCAGTACCTGCCTATTACGCCTCCCCCGTAGCCTGTAACCCCCACTATGCCTCCATGCTTCCAGTGGGTTACCCGGTCATGATAGGAGCGCTCCTGGATCTTAAGGAGATCTTTTGCCGCGGGGTTCTTCTTTGCAGCCCGCTTCATCTCCTTAACAAAGCTCGGCCATGGTCCCTTCTCGAGGTCGTCGAGCAGGGGGGTGTCGTCGGTCATGGGGTCCTCCTGGGTAGTCGCACGATGAAGCAGCCGTTACGGCCTATCTTGTAATTTGTATCATATCGGCTGATTTTGCACAATGCACATGAGAGGCCGGCGGTGTTACATCTATCGCAAAGAACGCGACTCGTTTCGCATCGTCTTCAGGAAGCGCAGGAGGGCGATAAAAATGGCGAGTACCAAGGGGCCCAGAACAAACCCCACGAAACCGAAGAACCCGACACCGCCGAGGATGCCGAACAGGACGACCACGAAGGGTATTTTTGCCCGGCCCCTTGCGAGCCACGGCCGCAAAAGCTGCTCGATGCCGTTTGTGCCGACAACAGATACGGCGAGGACTATGATCGCGGCCAGTATTCGGCCGGCGATGAAAAGATAGGCGACGACCCCGAGCCAGACGATGGCGGACCCGACCAGCGGGATCAGCGCCGAAAAGCCGACGGCCAGCGCCACGAGAACGGGGGACGGCACTTTGGCCAGACTGAAAGTTACGAAGGCGAAGAGTGCGTGCCCGACCGGGCTGAATATGGTGCCGTAAATCGTCGATATAACGACGTCTCTGACAAGCTCCCTGAGCTTCTCCCTGCTTGCGGCCGGAAAAGGTATCTGCTCCAATCCCGCCCTGACAAACTCCGGGCCTTTCTGGGGAAGAAAAAAGAGAACGATCAGGGTGAGTATGAGGTCTACGATCGAGGTAAGAAAGATGACTGCGTGGCCGGGTATTTGACCCGCGAGCTTCTGGCCGCCCTTGATAATGTAATCGACGGCCGCCTCCCCTACCCGGCTGTCGCTCAGGCCGAGCATCGAAAGAACGGGATTTACGAACCGGCTCAAGAAACCCCGGGACGAGCTGCCGGCAAGCAGGTTCTCCTTCTGAAGATAAGCCGTAGCGCTCGCTACCTCATTGACCAGAAGGTACAGGAAGTAGGAAACCGGGCCGAGGACCAGAAGCAGGATGATTACCAGATTGATGAGCGAGGCGAGGCTTTCATTTCTTACGAGCCTGAGGACCAGAGAATAAAGCGGGTACGAGACAATGGCGAGGATGATCGCCCACAGGATCGCGGCAAGGTAGGGCCTGATGATCTCGTAGGAGAGATAGCCGAAGAAAAGCAGGAAAATGCCCAGAACGACGAACTGGGACAATGTTTCGTGCGTGTTCTTCCCCGCCATGCCTGCCTTTCCCGCCCGGTTGGAACGCGGCGTAAAAGAAGCCCCGTCCTAGGTCGATAATAGGCACGCCCATCCTCGCAATCAAGCCCTGCAAATTTTAGCTAGGCTGTCCCCATGCCTTTCTTCCGGCGGGCATGAGAAAGAGGACGGGGATCGAGACCAGGGGCATGAGGCCGAAGGCGATAAAGGCAATCATGAAGCCGAGGGAGGGGCCGGAGCTAAGGTGGAGGATAGCTGTAACGATTGAGATGGCGAGGGCGCCGCCGATATTCCTGAACATATTCCGGAGTCCGACTATCGTGCCCACCTTCTCAGGCATCAGCTCGATACATGCGTTATTCGAAGCCGGAAACAGCATACCCCCTCCGAGGCCGTTTATGGCCATGATAATCGACATTGTGCCTATCACCCCCAGCCCCCTTCCCCCGCTCGACGGAAAGAACCCCGGCGCAAGAAGGATTATCGTGAGGCCGGTTATGACGCAGCCTATCACCATTGGCCACCGGTAGCCGACCCTTTTCAGAAGAAAGCTCGTTACTGCGGCCGTGGCGGCCATCGCCAGGGACCGGGGCGTGAGGATCATGCCGCTCATCAATGTAGAGAGCTTATGGACCGATACCGCGTAGAACGGGACGAACGAAAAAAAGCCCATCGTCGTCATTCCGACGATGAGGTTCGACACGTTCGCCGCAGCGAAGGCCTTCGACTCCAGCAGGGTTGCGTCGATGATCGGCTTTTCCGTGCGTTTCTCCTGTCGAAGGAAGAGCACCGCGAGCAGGACACTGGCGAAAAAGAGAAGCACCGAAAACAGTACGATGAGGAGCGTAAAGCTCTCGGCAATGAAATTGAGCCCCAGCATAAGCGCCAGCAGCGACCCGCTCATGAGCGCCACCCCGGCAAGGTCGATCCGGGGCCGCGTAACGGTCACGGATTCTTTGAGCAGCACCATGGTCGAAATAATCAATAGAACACCGATAGGGACATTGATATAGAAAATATAGCGCCAGGAATACTGGCTGACGATCCAGCCCCCCAGGTTCGGCCCGACGACGGCCCCTATGCCGAAGATGCTTGCAAAAAGGCCGATTGCCGCTTCGCGGCCCTCCGGGAAGTGATCGCTCACGATGCCCGAGGCGGTAGGAAGAAAGCAAGCCCCTCCTATGCCCTGAAGGAGCCTGAAGGCTATAAGAGAATAGATATCGGGCGCAATGCCGCAAAGAAGGGAGTCTGCCTGTGAAGAGCAAGAGGGAAGCGATGAAGAGCTTCTTGCGGCCGAAGCTGTCGCTCAGATTTCCCGCCAGGGGCATTGTCATCGTGGCGGCGATGAAGTATATCGAGATCGTCCACGCCGACCAGAGGACATTGGTATGGAGCTCTTCGGTAAAGTTCGGGAAGGCCACGGCTATCACCGTGGCATCGATAGCGTTCATGAAGATACTCAAGCCCGCAGTAAAGAAGATCAGGTAATTTCGCATTCCGGGAACCCTCAGATCAAGGAAGTCTACTAAATTGTGCCGATAACGGTCAACAGGAAGACAAATGGTCCGGGCAAACATGGATATGTTATTCTTGGAAATAGGAGACTCCGGCCTGTTGCCTGCAGGCCGGACGGGAACTATGCTGTTGAGAAGGTACGGGTCCATGCACCCATATCGACAAACGGGATGAAAGGATAGCCATATGCCCGCCGACAGTGCCCGCCTGGACAGGCTCGTCCAGGCCTTTAGCAGAGACGGCTACGTTGTGGACCGAAGCGCCGGCGTCGTCGAGCACAACGGCGCCCTGGGCATGAGGGCCGTCCATCGTACCGCCACAACCCACGGGTCCGGCAAACCGAAGTACGCCCTGTACCTGGAAGGCAGTCATTATGAAATGGGATACCTGCAGGGACTTCTCGCAGAAAAAGAAATCTCCCTTATGACTACCAAATTCAGGGACCAGGTGCTTTTCGACTTTATCCGGTACGAAAGCGATATGCCTCCGGGCATGGGGCCGAACGTCATACAGCAGGTGGTCATGGGTATCGTGCAAAGCCTCGCTCTCGCACGAAACTACTATATACCCGAAGACTACATGAAAGAAATGGAAGGCATCGTAGACGGCTGCACGCAGGCGAACAGCCGGACAGCGGTAAGTAAGGACACCTTGATCTTCCTCAACGTCGGCATGGATATCCTTCTCTCCATCATCTATTCGGGCAAGCTGCCCGGTCAGTTCAGCGGACGCCTCAACCTGGGGCGCTTGCTGATCCCGATGATGTGCAACGCCTTCTCTATTTTCGGGGATGCGGCCGGGGGCGGCCATTTCTTCGGAAGAGATTTCATGTTCCCGACGGCAGGGATATTTCAGGATACGGTTTGCACGACGATCTACAAGCCCGGCGGCGGCTGCAATTTTGTGGGAGTGACCGCGCCCGCGTTCATAGGCTGTGTGGCTGCAATGAATATCCAGGGAATAGCATGCGGCGTAAATATGGCCCCCGCTGCCGCTTGCAATCCGAACGCAACGGGTATGAACTCCCTTCTTATGGTCCGCCACTGCATCGAACACGGCGCGACAGGCGAGGAGGCGGTGAAGCGCATCGAGGAATCGCCCCGCGGAGTGTCCTGGATCTACGTCATAGCGGACGGTATGCGCGACTGCGCATACGTTCTGGAGACGGTCTGTTCCGAAGGCAACCTCGATGTCATGAGCTTCCCTCCCCGGAGGCTGACCGACCCCGCCTTGCTGCCCGACCGCGCTTTTATCAAGGAGCACAAAACGGTTGAGATAAGGGGCGGCGTGGCGGTCCGGAAAAACGATTACGCTTTCGACGAGGCGTATCTCGCCTTCAACAAGGGGCTATGGAAAAATTACCGGAAAACCCACCCGGGTACAAAACTCTACCACGATGCCTTTACCACAAAGGGGTATATCAACCGGGCGGACAAGGAGAAGAACTGCCCCGCCACGGCCTATTTCGCCCCTTTGCGGGTCGGACGCGAGGACGTTGTCATCGCGACCAACCATTTCATCATCCCGGAGATGAGGCTGTGCGGCATGGCGGACTGGGTAACGACAGTCTTCGGGAACGGGGTGCAGGATTCCCAATGGCGGTATGACGAGCTGAACAGGCAGGTCCTGGACGCAATATCCCGGAAGGGATTCGTAGACGCCGAATCGGCCGGAGAGCTGATCGACTTTCTCGCTCCTTACCGTAAATTCCCCGATTACTACGCCAACAAAGGAAAGGGCAGGGACGGGGAAATCATCATCGAGGGCAGCGTCTCTCTCTTCGACTTGAAAGAGAAGAAAGTGAAAAGCCATTACGGCTACTACTGCGACGAATGGGTAGAGCTTACCCTGCCCTCCTATCTATAGCCTAAAATCCCACCCCGTTGCCTATCCGCCGGCCGGGAACTATGTTCTGACAAAAGATGCCGGTAGACAACACCGAAACTGCGGTGATAGCCGACTGCAAAAGGAGAATAAGCATGGCTTGGACAAGAACACTTATCCTGCTCGCTGTCTTCTGTTCCTTTACAGGGCCTCTATGCGCCGCCGATCCAGCCGACATGGCACAGCTTCAGTCCGCAAAGAGAAGCTGCGTTGATTGCGATTTATCAGAGGGGAACCTCACCGAATCCGACCTGTCTCAATCCGACCTGCGTGGCGCGGACCTCTCCGGTGCGAGCCTCGTAAACGCCAACCTCGCCGATACCGACCTCACGGGCGCAGACATGTCCCGCTCGAATCTGACCGGCGCGGACCTGAATTATGCAAAGTTGGTCGAGGCGGACCTGACGGGTGCAAACCTTCGCGGGGCAGTCCTTATGGGGGCAACGCTGACCGATGCCGTGCTTGAGGACGCCGACCTTTCGGGAGCGGTCTGGACGGACGGCACCCAATGCAGGAGCGGGTCTATAGGGAAATGCATTGCCCAACCATAGTGTAGCCGCCGTTCGGGCCCGCTATGGGTTATGTCCCGATCCCGCAGAGTCTTTTCGCTGCCCGCTGCTTCTCTTTCATGTTCTCGTAACGGGAGATCATGATACGCTGCGCCTGGGGAGAACCCGCCCCGTGCATCGATTCCGTAAGATACCCGACCGCCGCTGCGCCAAGCGTCATGTTCTCGATAAGCCTCAGTATCCTCATGCGGTCGAGGGTCGGTACGTCGGATTTTCCCGCGAAATACTTGCTTGCCCACTTGCCGCATTCCGGTGACGTAAAGTCCTTCTCGGACGGCATCGTGACGAGCAACCCCCCGGCGATGTCCTGAGCGAGGCGGGCGATCTCATAGGGAAACCTGGTGACGTTCTGCTTATGCACGTTGGCGAGGAGTGTGTCTACCGCGTAGGTACCGCTCGGTTCCTTGTGCCCCTCGGAGGCGCACGCTATGCATCCGCAGTATAGCGTTTCGTTCAAATGGTTCATTTCTATGATCTTGTCCTTAACGTGCGACGCCCTCTCGATCCCGTTGTATTCCGCGACCGTCTGCGTGGCGCCTATCAGAACGTCTCCCACGCCCACCTTGCACGCGTAACTCTGGCGGTGGTAGGAAGCAAACCTTTCAACCAACTGGCCCGTGAACTCATGCTCTTTGAACATGAATACGCGCTCCCACGGCACGAAGACATCGTCGAAGACGATAAGCGCCTCGTGCCCCCCGAAGAGCACATTGCCCGTATCCATGTTGCCGCCTTCCAGTTTTCTCGTGTCGCACGACTGGCGCCCCATGATGAAGGAGACGCCGGACGCGTCGCTCGGAACGGCAAAGGCCACTGCGTAGTTCTCATCTTCTTTGTCTAAAGCGATAGTGGGCATGACGATGATCTCGTGGGAATTGACGGCCCCCGTTTGGTGGGCCTTGGCGCCCCTTACGACAATCCCGTCTTCCCTTTCGGAGACTATTCTGAGGAAAAGGTCCGGGTCTGCCTGTGCGTGCGGCGGCAAAGACCTGTCGCCCTTCGGGTCGGTCATCGCACCGTCGCAGGTGAGGTCATTCTCCTGAACGTAGGCGAGGTATTTCCGGAATCGCTGATAATAATCCCTGCCATATTTCGTGTCTATGTTATAGGTCACGATGGAAAGCGCGTTGAGTGCGTCCGTGCCGACGCATCTTTGAAAGCAGCACCCCGTTTCACGGCCGAGCAGTCTCCCCATCTTGCTCTTGTTCACCAGGTCGTCAGTGCCCTGGTGGATATGGGTGAACCTGTTAACTTTCTTTCCGGTCAGATGGGACCGGGCGGTCATAACCGCTTCGAACTCCGGCCGGAGGGCCAATTCATACGTCTTAGCCACCGCGTTCATCGAAGGGCGGATGATAGGGTTATCGACGACATTCTCTATCCTCTCGCCGAACATGTAAACAACGAGCTTCAACTTCCTCAGGCTCTCTTCGTATTCCTGCGGCGTCATCATATGAATGGTCCCCTTCTTTTTTGTGATGAGCTTCCCTTCATTCTATGCGCGACGGACTCTCTGAACCGAATACGATCATCCCGACGCCTGCGCGCGCAAGAGCCGTGTCTGCGACTCACGTAACGAGCACGATATGTCATGGGCCGTTTCCGATACCAGTTGTGCGAAGGTTTCGCCGGCTTTTGCGGCTACCCGGCTTTTGGGGGCTGATATGCTGATGGCGGCCACACATTCCCCGTTGGGGCTGAGTATCGGTGCGGCAACACAGTAAACCCCGGCAAGGGCCTCCTCGTCATCGACGGCCACCTTGCTGACCCTCACCCTCTCGATCTCGCCAATGAGCGCATCCACCGATCCGATGGACCCGCCGTTCCGTTTTTTGAGGCAGTTCTTTTGGCCGTAAATCTGCCGTATATCTTCATTCGTCATGTATGAAAGAAATACCTTGCCGGTCGCTGCACAGTAACCGGGGAACCGTGCACCGGCCGACGTCGATATACGAAGCATCTCTTCCGATTCCAACCGGTAGATGTAGCGGATTTTATTATATTCGCACACGGCCGCGTTCACAGTCTCGTTGCACTTCCTGTGGAGGTCCATGAGTAAGGGGACCATGGCGTCGCGCAGATATTTTTCCTTTTTCGAAGCAGTGCCGATTTCCAACGTGCGGACACCCAGACCGTACATTTTTGTGCTGTCATCCTGATAGAAGAACCTCCGCGCCTTGAGGGTGCCGAGGATGCGATGAACGGTCCCCTTACTCATGTCGAGCTTGCGGCTGATCTCCGTGACGGACAGGCTCCTCCCCTCGCCAAGCTCGAGCTCCAGGATTGACAGCGCCTTTTCGAGCGAAGTCACTGCGTAGGCGTTTGCCGGGGTCGGCCGCACCTTCGATTTTGTTGATGTCGGTGCCATGTCGGATTTCATTGCATGATATACCGCACGCTAAATGGTAGTCAAGAATAATGTTCTGTATGTTCCAAGTCCAATTTCAATATACGGAACAGTCATTGGGGCTCAGCGCCCCCTCCACGAACAAAGTCCGTGGAGCCTCCCTACTCGGCGCTGCGCATTCGCTTGCTTTAGGTATTCAAACATGGGGTGTTCCGCATATTAGAACTCAATATTAAGATGCAGAACCATTTTGCTTGACTTTAATATGCGGTACGCGTAAAAGGAAACTAGACGTAAAAAGAGAGCCTACAAGACGGCTCTGGCGATATAAGGCAGCGACGGATTCACGTCGAAGCGGTTTAAAACAATCAGGAGGACAAATTATGGTCAATCGTAATGCAGGAAAACTACTTCTTGTGCTCGCGGCGGTTCTCTTCTGTCAATGGGTCTTCGCCGGTGCGCTCGCAGCAGCGGAGCCTGCCAAGATGGTGCAGGCCGGAGCGGTCCTGACCGTAGCCGAATCAAAGAGGCTGATAGCCAAGGCCGTGGCGCAGATGCCGGTCGTCAAGAATGCCCTTGCGAACGGTATGGTCATTATCATCAAGGGGACGACCAACCGCTACGTGGCGGAGGAGATCACCGGGACTAAGATCGTGCCTGCAGAGTTTGCGACTGGAAGGATTACCGGGAAAGGGCCCGCATTGCTGCCCAAAGGGAAAACGGCCAACCACATAGTCCTGGAGAAGGGCAAGGTAGTCAATCTCACGCTTCCTGAGGCCGCCAAGAAGCTGAAAGCGGGCGACGTCGTCATGAAGGGGGCGAATGCCCTGGATTACAAGAACAAGATGGCGGCAGTCGATATCATGGACCCGGCAGGTGGAACGACAGGGATCACGATGCCGTACGTGATTGCGCGGAAGGTCAACCTCGTCATTCCGGTCGGCCTTGAGAAGCTGGTCGCGGGAAACATAGTCGATATGACCCTGAAGATGCGCGAGCCGATGGAGTCGCTGAGCATGGTTCCGTCCATGTGGCTCCTCACGGGAGACATCGTCACGGAGATCGAGGCCATTAAAATGCTAACGGGAGCAACCGCCTTCCAGGCGGCCGGAGGTGGTATCGCCGGCGCGGAAGGAGGGGTGTGGCTTGTTATCAGAGGTACCAGGGACGAGGTCACGAAAGCTCTCAAGCTGGTTGAGTCGATCAAAGGCGAGCCCCCGTATACGGAATAACTCGCAGCGGCGGACGGCATAATAACAAATGGGGCCCGTGCCACTGCGGGCCCCTTTCTTTCCCCACCGAGTGGCAGCGATATTTAATTGCGAAAAAACGGCGGTAGTCCGACGTACCGACGTAATCTTCGCATACCGCGCCGCAGTGTCTCTTCCTCTTCATGAGGGGGTGGCTCCGCCGGCCGGGGCACCCGCCCGACGTAAGGAGGGAAGGGTCGCGTGGAGGTGGTGTTGAACCCGATTACTGCCGGAGCGAGTACCGAGCGCCGGCAGTAAAAAGCGAGCGAATGCGAAGCGACGAGCAGGGAGGCTCCGTCCGGCTTTGCCGGTGGAGGGGGCGCTGAGCCCCAATAACTGTTCTGTATGTTAGAACTCACTATTACGCATACGGAACATTTTTCTTGACTTTAATTCTCGGCATGGTAAAAAGGAGGTGGCAAAATACGGAACCTTTCAAACGGAGGATTCCACCATCAAACAGGCACAGGCAAAACAAAAGATCCGTCCTAATCCCGTCAAAACGTACCGGGTGACCTCGCTCGACAAGGCGCTGTCGATCCTGGAGCTTGTTATAAACCGGGGCCGTGACCTCTCCATTACCGAGATCAGCCGCGAGGCTGAGCATGATGAAGGGGACGGTCCACCGGGTCCTCAACACCCTCGTGGCTCGAAAATTCGTTCAGCAGAACAGCAAAACAAAAATGTACGGCCTTGGCGTGCGGACGCTGGAAATAGGGGTAGACTCCAAGAGGGAAAGGTTCCTTCGCATAGCCATGGCCCCCTTCCTGGTGGAGCTTTACGAGACGTGCGGGGAAACGGTGAACGCGGCCGTGTGGGAATATAACGCCATCCGTTATATCTATCGGCTGGAGTCTGAAGAGCTGCTTCGAATATCGACGACGGCCGGCGCCAGGTTCCCGGGCTATTGTTGCGCAACGGGCAAAGTATTGCTGTCGTACTTCAGCAATGAAGATATCCGGCAGATTTACAGCCTGAACAAATCTTTAAAGAAATATACACAAAGCACGATCGCTTCCGTCGATGAGCTGATCCAGGAAATCGAGAAAGTCAGGGTCAGGAAGGCAGCGGTCGATGATGAAGAGGCGCTGCTGGGGGTTTACTGCATCGCCGCACCGGTCCTCAATTCCAGGGGGGAATGCGTGGCGGCCATCAGTATTTCAGCCCCGAAAAACCGGGTAACAGCAAATACCAGGGAAATGCTTGCGAAGCTGGTATCTGAAACAGCCCGGAAAATCTCAAACTCGTTGATCGAGCCTTAGAGGCGGGACACTACTAAAACTGAGAGGGTATTCGTATGGTAGGTATTCGGTTTCATGGACGCGGGGGACAGGGAGCCGTAGTCGCTTCAAAGATTTTAGCCCATGCCTATTTCAAGCAGGGACTCTACGTCCAGGCGTTTCCGTCTTTCGGGATGGAACGAAAAGGGGCCGCCGTTTCCGCGTTTGTCAGGCTGGACAGCGCGCCCATTGCCGAGCGCGGAGAGATCCGGAACCCATCCGTAGTGATCGTGCTGGATTCCACCCTGCTGCGCAAAGTGGATGTGGTCCACGGTGCAAAGCCTGATGCGCTGATCCTGCTCAATTGCAGGAAAACCGAGATCGAGAACCCCATAAATGGCCCCTTTCGGGTGGCCGGGGTGGACGCCATCAAAATAGCGCTTCAGCATGGGCTGGGCTCGAAGACGGCCCCGGTCATCAACACCGTCATCCTCGGCGCCTATGCGAGGGTTTCCGGAGACCTTGCACTTCCCAACCTGCTGGACGCGATTGAAAAAGGCGTGCCGGTGAACCCGAAACAGAACATAGCCGCCGCCGAAGAGGCATATCACTCGGTATTCAGGATATCAGGAGATGTGAATGCAGACTAAGATCACCATTCAAAGGTTGTCGGAGCTTCCGACGGCGCCGACCACTATCGGCACCATGGTGTGGAACGATACCGGAGACTGGCGTTATGTAACACCGGTCGTCGCAGACAAGCTGGCCCCTTGCAGCATAAGCTGCCCGGCGGGCATCCCGATCCCGCGTTACCTGAACGCGGTGAATCGCGGGGACGTCGGCGTCGCCCTCGCCCTGCTGTTGGCTTATAACCCTTTGCCGGGTCTGACCGGCCGCCTCTGTTATCACCCCTGCCAGACCAAATGCGTTCGCAAGAAAATCGACAGCGCGATAGCCATACAGAAGATGGAGCAGTTCCTGGGCGATCTCGCGACGGACGTTACGATTGAGAAGAGTGAAAAAACAGGTCGGCGGGTTACGGTCATCGGGTCAGGCCCTCTCGGGCTCTCATGCGCGTTCTATCTGAGCTGCCGGGGTTTCCGGGTCGCTGTACTGGACCCCTCCAACCGGGCGGGTGGTAGGCTCGTCGCCCTTTCACCCGCTAAGATAGAGCCGCAGGTGCTGTCTCGCGAGATCGACCGGTTGGTCCGTCTGGCCGATATCAGGCTCGAAACGGGGGCCTCTATCGATTTCGGCAAACCCGGCGAGCTGACGGCGGAGGCGGACCTTGTCATCATGGACCCGACCGGGCTGCCTGAAGACTTTCGCGCGCTTGCCGGTGCGGTCGCCTGCAATCCCTTTGATGATGATGCCGTTACCGGGGGGGTCGTCTCCGTCGATCTGCCGAAGAACCTTGCGCCCTTCAAGGCGCCCATGATCGCGCATTACATTGCCGCCGGCCGTATGCTCGCCCGGAAGGCGTCGGATGGCCTGCTCCAGGGGAAGTGTGAAGAGCAGGCTGCCGACCAACCCATGCAGCCGGTAAACGTCGAAAGCATAAAGATCGAGCTTCTCCCGGCCTCCGGACCCAGCCCAGCGAAGGAGACCGGAAAGGATGAAACATGGGGCCGGGAGCGGGCGGCGCTGGAAGCGGAGCGCTGCCTCTCCTGCGGCACCTGCAACCATTGTCTTCTGTGCGTCTCCTATTGTCCCGACGCGAGCATCCTGACCGACCGGGCGAAAACCACCGTTGCGATCGACCTGGACCACTGCAAGGGGTGCGGCATTTGTGCTTATGAGTGCCCCCGTGCAGTGATTACGATGGAGGATATGAGCGTATGAATAAAGTCATGATGGGGAACGAGGCCGCCGCCTTGGCCGTAAAACTGGCCCGCGTCGAGGTGGTCTCGGCATATCCGATCACCCCGCAAACCGTAATCGTCGAGAGCCTTGCCGACATTATCGGCCGAGGCGAGCTTAAAGCCAGGTACATGCCCGTCGAATCCGAGCACACGGCCATGGCGAGCTGCATGGGCGCGTCGCTGGCGGGCGCCAGGACTTTTACGGCAACCTCCTCGCAGGGGTTGGCCTACATGCACGAGATGCTTCATTTTACGGCGGGCGAGCGGGTGCCGGTCGTCATGGTCAACTGCAACCGCGCAATGGCGCCCCCCTGGAACCTGTACTGCGACCACACGGATTCGCTGTCCCAGCGCGATACCGGCTGGGTCCAGTATTATTGCGCCGACGTCCAGGACGTGCTCGACTCCGTCTTGATCGCCTATGCGGTTGCCGAGCAGGCGCTTTTGCCGGTCATGATCAATCAGGACGGGTTTTATCTGACCCATACATCCGAGCCTGTGGATGTGCCGGACCAGGAGGCGGTGGATGCTTTTCTTCCCTCATTCGAGGCGCCGCTCAAGCTGGATGTGAATAACCCCAAGACCTTCAGTATTGTTTGCGGTTCGGACCTGTACAGCTCCATCAAGTACCGGCGCCAGGGCGACACCCTTGCGGTGGCAGACCTCTGGGACCGGGAGGCGGAGAAATTCAACAGCCATTTCGGCCGGCTGCACAAGACCGTGGATGCATATCGAACGGAGGATGCCGACCTCTGCATCATCAGCATCGGCACGGCCGCCGGCACGGTTCGGCTTGCGGTCGACAGGTTGCGGGAAGAGGGATTGAAGGCCGGCGGCCTCAGGCTTGCGATGATCAGGCCCTTTCCCGTAGAGGCGTTGCAAAGGGCGCTTGGAAAAGCCGGGCACGTAATCGTCATCGACAGGGATGTCTCTCTCGGGGCCGAAGGAATCGTAGCCCAGGAGGTGAAGGCGGCCCTTTTCGGGAGCCGGCAGGATGTCAAAGTCACAGGCTTTGTCGCAGGTATCGGCGGGAACGATATCACCGTGGATACGCTCACCCCGATGGTGCGGCAGGCGATATCCGGAGACGGGAGCGCAGTCGGGTCAGGGAAATCGCTTTGGACGGAGGTGTTGCCGTGAGCGAGCAAATCCAGGCGAAGAGAGAGCTGGTCACCCCCGGCCACTACGGCTGCCCCGGCTGCGGCGCAACCGTGGCCATGTGGCAAACGTTGCCGGTGCTGGGCGAGGACACGATCGTTGTGATGACGGCCGGATGCTGGTCGAGCATGATCGGTATTTATCCTTACACCTCCCTGACAGTGCCGCTGGTTTCCGTGGCCTATGGGGCCGCCGCGTCCGTAGCCGCCGGCATCAAGGCCGGGCTGAGCGTCAAGGGAAACGACCATACGACCGTCATGGCCTTTGCGGGTGACGGCGGGACCTTCGATATCGGCTTCCAGCCCCTTTCCGGCGTCGCGGAGCGAAACGACGACATACTTTTCATCTGTTACGACAACGAAGCATACATGAACACGGGCATCCAGCGCTCCTCGGCAACACCGGCCGGCGCCTGGACAACCACCACGCCGGACCCGGTCAGGAAGGGCCAGAGGAAGAAGAACATGATCGAGATCATGGCGGCGCACCGCGTCCCTTACGCGGCCACCGCCAGCATCGGCGCACCGCAGGACCTGAAAGAGAAGGTTGAAAAAGCAAAAAGCATCAAAGGCACGCGATTCATTCATATGTTCGCCTCATGCCCGACGGGTTGGCGGCATGCAGCGGACGTGTCCATCGAGGTAGCCAGGCAAGCCGTGGCCAGCCGCATCTTTCCACTTTATGAAGTGACCAATGGTGAAGACTGGCGGCTCAGCCCGATGCCTGAGAAGAAAGAAATAGACGCTTATCTGAAGCTCCAGGGCAGGTTTAAGACAATGACCGACGAAGAACGCGACCGCCTGCAAATGCAGGTGGATAATGACTGGCAGCGTTTGATTAACAGATGCCAGGCTCCGAATGCGAAATGAGCCCGGCGTGCGGTGAGTTTCACTAAAGAATCAAAATTGGAGGCATGAAAATGAAGGCTGCGTTCACACTGATTCCTTCTGAGTCCAGAAGGCTCATTGCAAAGGGCGTTGCGGCAATGAACGAGATAAAAGCGGCCAGTCAGAGTGGGTACACCATCATTTGCGGCGGCACCACAAACGGATACGTGGCGCAGGAAATATTGGGCGCCGCCGATATACCTCCTCAAAAATATACGGCCGGCACCATTTGCAACCGGGTGCTATGCACGACCGATATAGATAAGCGGTCCCCCTTCCCCATCATCCTTTTCAAAGGGGAAAAGGTCAAAAAGACCATCACGGAAGCCCTCAACGATTTTCACATCGAAACCGTCATCATCAAAGGCGCCAATGCTATCGATTCAAAAGGAAAGGCCGGAATTATCTCATCCGGGTTCGACGGCGGGACGATGGGGGCGACGCTCGGCACCGCCGTGTCGCAGGGACTTAAATACATCGTCCCGGTCGGCCTGGAAAAATTAGTTCCATCGGTTGAAGAGGCCTGTGCGTGGTCCGGCGCAAAGACCCTTGACTATTCCATGGGCGCTGATTTTGGAATGTTTCTGGTTCCCAATGCCCTGGTCGTCACCGAGATCGAGGCCCTGAGAATACTGACCGGGGTGGATTCGAGGCATGTCGCCTCCGGCGGGATCGGAAATTGTGCAGGTGCGGTCGTGATCATCGCGCAAGCTCCGGAAGAAAACGTCAAAAAAGCGATTTCCCTGATCGAAGGCATCAAAGGGGAGCCTATTCTGCCTAATTTCAAAGGGACTTGTAAGGCATGTCGTTATAAATGCA
Source organism: uncultured delta proteobacterium (assembly GCA_963810935.1). Lineage (GTDB taxonomy): Bacteria > Desulfobacterota > Syntrophorhabdia > Syntrophorhabdales > WCHB1-27 > CAWEPK01. The sequence continues at coordinate 679,328 of CAWEPK010000008.1, forward strand.
TTTACGCAGGAAAAGATCAACCCGATCTTCCCGAATGGATGACGGATTGAGGGCGTGAACCAGATACGCTGCGAGCATAGAGAGAAACGATCATGATAAGACCTTGCGTGTTCCATTAAGCAGTGCAAAAACGGGAGGGGAGAAATCATGCAGAGGAAAATGTTTCTTCGGACGGTGTTAAGCGTCAGTTTGGTGGTTTCTTTAATCATGGCCTTCGCAATCCCGGCGGCTCAGGCTGAAGGCAAATTTCCCAACCGGCCCCTGACCATGGTTTGCCCCTACGGCGCCGGCGGAGGGACAGACGCCGTCGCCAGAATGATCGCGGCCCTGATGGAGCAAGACCTGGGGCAACCCGTCAACGTGGTAAACCGGACGGGCGGAGGAGGTGCCGTAGGGTTCACCGCGGGCGCGACCGCCGCTCCCGATGGGTACACCATTACGCTGGCCTCGGGGGACATTGCCATGCTCCACTGGATGGGGACGACGCAGGTAACGCCTAAGGAGTACAGGGCCGTAGGGCAGTGCAACTTCGATCCGGCATCTGTCAATGTCCGGGCCGATGCACCATGGAAAACATTGAAGGAGCTTCAGGAATACGCCAAGGCGAACCCCGGCAAGCTGAAGGCATCCGGGACCGGAAAGGGCGGGTGCTGGGACATCGCACGGGCGGGCTGGCTGCTTACAGCCGGTCTCTCTCCTGACGCCATTCTCTGGGTCCCAAGCAGCGGGGCTGCTTCCACTCTTCAGGACATGGCGGCGCGCGGCATCCCGATGTCTACGTGCAGCCTGGCGGAAGCCCGCGCCATGATCGAAGCCAAGAAGGTCAAATCCCTTGGCGTCATGGCGGACAAGCGGCTTCACATCTTCCCGAATGTCCCCACGCTCAAAGAACAGGGTATCAACTGGACCTTCGGCGTGTGGAGAGGGGTCCTGGTCCCTAAAAAAACCCCGGATAATATAGTCGCTATCCTCGAAAAATCGATGGAGAAGGCGTACAGGAACCCCAAGTACAAGGACTTTATGGACAAGGCCGGCCTGGGCATGGTGTGGAGGTCCGCCGCCGAGTTCGACAAGTACATGGCCGATGAGGACGCGAGCAACCAGAGGATCATGAAGGCTTCCGGAATGACAAATTAATCGAATCTTTTTCATGGGAAAGCGGTCGGGAAGGTCCTGATGCGCTTTCCCTGACCCGAGGAACACCAATGGGAAAGAACGACTATATCGGCGCTGGAATTTTCATCGCTCTGGGCGTTTTTATCTGGGCACTCTCGTTTCAATTCCCGGTCCTGGCGGGCGGCCACCCCGGACCCTCTCTTTTCCCCCGGGTCCTGGGCACCCTCTTCATCGTCTTCTCGTTGATTGTCATCCATGAGGGCCGGCAAAAGTCCAAAGCACCGCCTCCTCCCGAAGAGGATGAGGGAGGAAATGTAACAATCATAGGAAAAGAGAATTACTTCAACGCGGTACTGGTAATCATCCTCATCGCTGCTTTTATTCTCGCGGCCCCGCACTTGGGCTTCATTATTACGGGCGGGGCGGTCCTCATCATACTGATGTGGAAATTACACGTTAAGCCCGTAAAAGCAGTGATTGTTTCGGCCGTTGTCATCTGCTTCATATATACCGTATTCGCGAAGGGCCTGAGGGTCCCCCTGCCGCGCGGCTTTTTGGGGTGGTGAGAATGGATTTCATGATTCGAAGCGACAACCGGATAACGATCGGGAGGCGCTGAAAAGCCATGGATGCTTTAGTTCACGGAATAGTCATGCTCCTTACTCCAAAGACCATGTTGACGATAGTCGCCTGTTCCTTTTACGGCCTCTTCGTCGGCTCGATCCCCGGCTTGAGCGCCACGCTGGCGGCCTCCCTGCTGGTCCCGTTTACTTTTTTTATGGACCCCCTTCCGGCCCTGGTCTCCATCGTGAGCATGTCGGCCATGGCCATCTTTGCGGGCGACATCCCCGCGGCCCTTATTCGCATCCCGGGAACCCCATCATCCGCCGCCTACACCTACGATTCTTACGCCCTGACGCAGCAAGGGAAATCTCAACTGGTCCTGGGCGCGGACATAATGTTTTCCGCTGTCGGCGGTTTGATGGGCGCGGTGGTTTTGATGACCTCGGCGCCGCTTCTGGCCAACGTCGCCATGAATTTCTCGACCTTTGAGTACTTCTGGCTCGCTGCCCTGGGGCTCAGTGCTACGGTTATGGTCTCGGCAGACTCGCAGGCGAAAGGCGCCATCGCCATGTGCCTGGGGCTTTTCCTCTCCACCATCGGCGTGGACATTACGCTCGGCTATCCCCGTTTCACTTTCGGAAACGTTGACCTTCTGAACGGGGTCTCCTTTATTCCGGCCATGATCGGCGTCTTCGGGATTTCGGAAGTAATGCGCAACGTCAGCCAAAAGCGGATGGATTTTACGATCCCTAAAGTCCAGACGAAGGGCATTTTTGCAGGCGTCGGACATCTCTTTAAAAAGTATCAATGGAATATGTGGAGATCCGGGATCATCGGAACGATAATCGGTGTTCTCCCCGGAGCCGGGGCCGATATTGCGGCCTGGATAGCCTACGCGGCCTCCAAGAGGGCTTCCAAGGAAAAACACCTGTACGGAAAGGGATCCATCGAGGCGATTGTGGACTCGGGCACGGCGAACAACGCCTGCCTGGCAGGAGACTGGGTCCCGGCGCTCGTCTTCGGGATCCCGGGGGATTCGATCACGGCCGTCGTTATCGGAGTAATCTTCATGAAGGGGCTTCGCCCGGGGCCGATGATCTTCGAGCAACAGCCGGAGATCATATACGGGGTTTACTTCGCCTTTATCGTCGCCAACCTCCTGATGGTCCCCTTCGGCTGGCTGGCGGTAAAGGTAAGCTCCCAGATGCTCAAAGTCCCCAAGAACGTCCTTATCCCGATAATCCTGATGTTCGCCATAACCGGCGCCTTTGCCATCAACAACGGCGTGTTCGACATCGTAACGCTGGGCGTACTGGGCATCGTCGGCTACTTCATGGAAAGGAACGATTATCCGGTGGCCCCAATCGTGCTCGGCCTGGTCCTGGGGCCTATTCTGGAGCAGAATTTCATGATGAGCATGATCAAAACCGATTGGAACCTGCTCCTCTTCTTCACCCGGCCGATCAGTATGGTTTTAGGAGGCATTACCGTGGCCATGTGGGGTTTCCCGTTTTTTATGGCCTTTTTGACGAAAGCAAAAACGAAGAATGTCCGTTTGGCGCAGTAATATATACAGTACGAAGAAACCGGGGGAATCTTCCCCATGAACGAGGAGGGCACAAATGATAACAAAGGCTTTTTTTAAGAAAGCAGTTGTTTTATCGGCCGTCACCCTGCTTCTTTCCGTTCTTTTATGCGCCGGCAGTACTTATGCGGCCGATAAGACCTTTGTTCTGGGCAAGTATCCAACACTGAAATTGGGTTTTACATCCCAGAACCTGGCCAAATGGCTTCCCAACTCCGTAGACAACCTGAAAAAAGTCATCGACTTCGCGAGCCGGAAAGGGTTCTCATTCATAGAGATCCGCGATGCCAATGTCGGCCTCTCATACGACGATGCAAAAAAGATCGCCGCATACGCCAAAAAGAAGAAACTCGAAGTGATTTATGCCATGGGCATGGGCGCGCTGGACAGCAATTATTTCGAATTGTTTGCGAAGGGCCTGGCGAACACGAGACTGTTCGACGGCCCCCGGTTTGTCAGGACTGCCGCCCCCGGAAAAGAGTTTACGGACGATCCCAAGAAGCAGTTCTGGACTGCGGCGGAATTCTCGCAGCTCGTCAGGAACCTGAACAAGGCCGGCAACACGGCCGCAATGTTCGGCTATGCGCTCTACGTGGAGAACGCCTTCGACGGGCTGAAGGGCGACGGCGCAAACACGTTCGGCACGGCCGATCTCTTTGGGCCGAAGGGCGTCAACTCGAATGTCGGCTTACAGACTCGACACCGGCAACTTCTTCTGTACCTCCCGCGCGGAGAACACCCCCACAGACGTCAAGACGTTTTTCGAGTCAGCCGTTAAAAGGATGGGGTACACCCACCTGAAGAGTTCCATCGACAAGAAACCGGCGCAAGTCCTGAATGGCAACGAAGTGCCGTTCGAGACCTTTTTCACCGCGCTTGCAAAGAACGGTAAAGTTTACGTAGCAATCGAGCTTGCCAATGCCGACACGCTGGAGAACGCGTATCTCAATCACCAGAAGAGCATTGACTATTTGCGTAAGAACTTCTCGAAGTAGTCGTTCCATCATAATTTCCCCCTTTGGGGAGGAGGATGATGCAACTAACGCGGCATCGAACGGACCAGGGCACACGTTGGGCAAAGGACGGTTTTTTTCTGCCGCCGGAGCTCACGCTGAGCACACTCCTCGAAAATCAGCGTGAGGCGATGGCGCAACAACTGACGGACCTGCCATGCAATGAGCCGGCCAACGGCGAATTGCTCGCGCCGGTCGATCCGCTGCACGAAGTGTGGGCGGCGGGCGTCACGTACCTGCGGAGCCTCGATGCGCGCCGCATTGAATCCCAGGTCGCCAATGTTTATGACCGCGTGTACGAAGCCGAGCGCCCCCAGCTTTTTTTCAAGGCGCCGGGGTGGCGCGTTGTCGGCACCGGCGCACCGATCCGAATCCGGGCCGACAGCCGGTGGAACGTACCGGAGCCGGAGCTGGTCATCGTGATCAATCGTCATCGCGAGATCGTCGGCTATTGCGCCGGGAACGATGTCTCGTCGCGCGACATTGAAGGCGAGAACCCGCTCTACTTGCAGCAGGCCAAAGTCTACGACGGCTCGTGCAGCCTGGGGCATGGCATCGTGATTTGCGGAGCGCATGAAATCAGCGACGTGCCGATTCGGCTGAAAATCGAGCGCGGCGGTGCAACCATGTTCGAGGGCGGGATAACCACCGCAACGATGAAGCGAACGCTGGCGGAGCTGGCGGAATACCTGACCCGCGAGCTTTATTTTCCGCACGGCGTTTTCCTGATGACGGGGACGTGTCTCGTGCCCGGCAGCGAATTCACATTGCAGCCTGACGATCTCGTTCACATTCAAGTCGGCCCGTTGACGATCGAGAACCACGTTGCGGATCCGCGCGGGTAATGTGCCTGGGCGGATGAGATAGAATAATTCGGAGGTCACAATGAAAGCGGGATTGAAGGAGGAGGGAGGAATGACAAACGTAAGGCGCATATTATCGGTTGTTTGCTTATCTGTCATGATCGCGGCAATCGCCGGCATCGGCGTTGCGGCGGCGGATGATACGATACGGATCGGGTTTACCCCGCCTATCACGGGCGTGCACGCGGCAGGCGGATCGCTACAGGTCAAGTCTATCCAGTTGGCCCTCAAGGAGATCAATGCAGCCGGCGGGATAAACGGGAAGAAGATAGACCTCCGGATCATCGACAACCAGTCCTCTAACCCCGGCGCACTGGCAGCGCTGCAGAAGGCCGTGGAACAGGAGAAGGTGCTGGCCCTGGTCGGCTACCTTTACAGCACCCAGGTCTTTGCGACGTCGGACGCCATCAAAAACTATCGCATCCCGGCTATCGTCGGCGCCACCAATGTCAACATCACCAGGCAGGGAAACCCCTGGCTGTTCCGCACGCGGCCGGATGACTCCATAGCCGCAAGCGCCATGGTGAAATACATCAAGGAAAACACCAAGCTGACCAGGATCGGACTTCTGCACGATACGGACGCCTTCGGCACCGGCGGTGCAGACCTGGTGGAGAAAGGCGCAAAGGAGCTGGGGCTGACGATTGTAAGGCGCGAGAAGTGCACGACCGCGACGAAGGACTTTACCGCCGAGCTATTGGCCATGAAGAACGCAGGCGCGCAGGTCCTGATCTATTACGGCCACGAAGAAGCTACTGCGTTGCTCCAGCGCCAGATGCGCCAGTTAGGCTCTCCCTTCAAGTTCCTCGGCTCGCCCAGCGCCGCATCGAAAGACAGCCTGAACCTCGCCAAGGAGGCCGCAGAGGGGATTTGGGCCGTGGTCGACTTCGTGCCGGGGCAGACCGAGGAAAACAGGCGTTATGCCGATGCCTACAGGAAGGAGTTCAACCTGGATTATGACAGCTTGAGCGTCTGGACTTATGACGGCCTGAAGATCCTGGCCAACGCCATCAAAAAAGGCGGGGAAGACCGCGACAAAATCCGCCAGGCCATCCTGGCCACTCAAGGGTATAAGGGCGCCCAGGGCACTTTTTCCTTCACCCCGAACGGCGACGGCCTGACTGAGGTAAGTGTTGTCCAGATCGAGAAGGGAAAACCGAAGCTCCTGAAGATCATCAACGTGAAGAAATAAACTTCTCGTGAGCGCCCGGATAGTAATCCATCCGGGCGCTCACGGCGGACTTAAAGGGAAAGGGCATTTTGGTGAAGGAGGATATCCCTGTCCCTCACAAAATTGCCCTGCGAAGAATCGAGAAGGGCCGGCCGAAGCTCCTGAAGATTATCAGCGTGGGAAGGTATTCCGTCCGGCGGCATGGATAGTGCCGGGACCGGGCGCCTCCAGGGAGGGTTTTTGAATGTTTTGGTCTACAAATCTTCAAATGGTAGTCGCAGGTCTGGCTATGGGCTCGATATACGCCCTGGTCGCCCTGGGGTTTGTCCTGATCTTCAATGCAGTCAACGTCGTAAACTTCGCTCAGGGAGAGTTTGCGATGGTCCCGGCTTTCGTAGCGGTATGGCTGCTGATCAGCCTGAAGATTCCCTTTCCCCTGGCCTGCGTGATCACGGCCGTCTTCATGGGTGCTTTCGGCATCCTCTTCCAGCGTATCGCTTACTATCCGTTACGGAACCGTAGCTTTCTGCCGGTCATCATCAGCACCATCGGAGTCGGCATCTTCCTGAAGAACGGGGCCCAGTTGACGTTCGGCGCGGAGCCGTTGTCGATGCCGCGACCGACCTCTCCGGACGCGGTTAACATGTTAGGGGTCCTCGTGGACCCCCAGTACATTGTGATTATCATCTGCACCCTGGCACTCCTTGGTTTCCAGTACTTCCTGTTCGAAAAAACATTGCTCGGCAAAAAAATGCTCGCAACGGCGCAGGACAAGGAGATGGCCCGGCTTCTGGGCATCAGGGTCGCAACTATGATCGCCATTACCTTTGCCTATAGCTCGATTCTGGGGGCGGCGGCCGGGATCCTTGTCGGGCCCATTTTCTTCGTGACCAAAGACATGGGAGCCATGATCGGGCTCAAGGCGTTCTGTTCGGCCATTGTCGGAGGATTCGGGAGCATCCCCGGTGCAGTCCTCGGGGGCATTTTTCTGGGGGTGATTGAGGTGTTCGCTTCTTATTACATCTCCAGCGCCTATCGCGACGCCTTTGCCTTTATGATCCTGATTCTTGTTCTTCTTCTGCGCCCGCAGGGCTTCTTCGGCGAGAAAATCGCCGAGAAAGCGTAGGGGGTGCTAAAGATGAACGCAACCACAAAAAAACTGCTCATCCCCGTTGTGCTGGTCGTCGCTGTTATTCTCCTTCCCCACGTGGTGACGAGCAGCTACTGGCTGAACCTGATCAACCTCTGCGCCAGCCTTTCGATCGCCTGCCTCGGGCTGAACATCGTCCTGGGATACGCCGGGCAGCTATCGCTCGCCCAGGCGGCGTTCTGGGGCGTTGGGGCCTATACCTCGGCCATCCTCACAACCCATTTCGGCCTGCCCGTTTGGGTGGGTATGTTCGCCGCCTTCTTCGTGGCGGCCTTATTTGGGGTCCTGCTGGGCATCCCCACCCTCAAGCTCTCCGGCCACTATCTGGCCATGGCGACGATAGGGTTTGGGATCATCTTACAGCTAATATTGGTCAACGAGATCTGGCTTACGAACGGCTCCGACGGGATCACCAAGATACCCTCGCCCTCGATAGGCTCCTTCGAGCTTAAGGACCCGGCGGACTTCTTCTACCTGGCGGCCATAGCGCTCATATTCTTTACGTGGGGCGCCCTCCACCTGGCGGACTCCCGTGTGGGACGGGCAATGCAGGCCATTCGGGAGAATGAAATGGCCGCAGGGACAACGGGCGTGGACACGACCTATTACAAGGTCGTGGCCTTCTCGCTTTCTGCCGGTTTCGCGGGCTTCGGCGGTTGGCTGTTCGCTCATAGCGGCTCGCATTACATCAGTCCTGATACCTTCTCCTTCGAGCAGTCGGTAATCATACTGGTTATGGCAGTGCTGGGCGGGAACGGCTCGGCCATCGGCTCCATAGTGGGCGCCACGCTGCTGACGCTGTTGCCGGAGGTACTGCGGTTCCTGAAAGACTCTTACATGATGTTCTACGCCGCCGGTATCGTGGTCATCATGATTTTTATGCCCAGCGGCATCGCCGGGCTGGTGAAGAACATCCCCATCACCATGAGACTGCGGGACTGGTGGCTGTCCGGTTCCACGGCGGCCCGGCAGATTGCGGCAGATATGTCCGCCTCGAACGATGCAGGGCCGGCCTCCTGTTCCTTTAAAATCGCGGACTGTTCGGGATCGGGCGAGGTACTGCTGACCGTCAAGGCCCTGGCGAAGCACTTTGGCGGGCTCAAGGCGGTGGACGGTGTGGACATGCAAGTCCGGCGCGGCGAGATCCAGGCGCTCATCGGACCGAACGGTTCAGGCAAAACGACAATCCTCAATATGCTCAGCGGCCTCTATGTCCCTTCCGCCGGGGAGATCATGCTTGAGGGGAAGTCGATTGGCGGGCAGAAACCGCATATCATCACATCCCTCGGCATAGCCCGAACGTACCAGAACATACGGCTGTTCGGAGATCTGACGGTACTTGAGAACCTCCTGATAGGCCAGCATTCCCAATCAAGGTCCGGCCTCGCGTCGAGTATTTTTCAACCACCCTCGCAAAAGGCGGAAGAGGCCGGCATGCGGACAAAGGCAGTGGAGTCTGCTTAGATTCGTCGGCCTCAGGGGCAAGGAGTTCGCTCAGTCCAGCAGTCTGCCGTACGGCCAGCAGCGATTGCTGGAGCTGGCGCGCGCGCTGGCCTCGAACCCCAAGCTTCTACTTTTGGACGAGCCGGCAGCCGGCTTGAATGCCGCCGAAACCGAAAAGCTTGTAGAGCTGCTGTTTAAGATATGTAAAGAGGGCATTACCATATTGCTGGTCGAGCACGACATGAGCCTGGTTATGAATGTCTCCGACCATATTACGGTCCTGAACTTCGGAAAAAAGATTGCGGAAGGGCCCGCAGAGGTAGTCGAGAAGAACCAGGAAGTGATCGACGCCTATCTGGGAACGGAGGTAGGGAATGCTTAAGATTCAGGGAATCGAAACCTGGTACGGCGCCATTCAGGCCTTGAAGGGCATCTCGCTCGACGTAAAACAGGGAGAGATCGTGGCCCTGCTCGGTGCAAACGGCGCCGGCAAGAGCACGACCATCAGGACGATCACCGGCATCCTGAAACCGTCAAAGGGGAAAATCGAGTTTCTGGGCAAGGACATCACCGGGATGGATGCAGAGTCGATCGCGAAGATCGGCATCGCCTGCGTTCCGGAGGGGCGGCACATCTTTCCGGGCCTCTCCGTCATGGACAACCTGATGCTCGGGTCGACGCCGCGCGGGCGCGTATCCCGTGGGGAAATCCGCGAAGGCCTCGACCAGGTTTTCGGGATTTTCCCGATGTTGGGGGAGTTCAAAAATCGTCCCGGCTGGCAGTTGTCCGGCGGCCAGCAGCAGATGCTCGCCATAGGGCGGGGGCTGATGTCCAAATCGAAGATCCTGCTGCTGGATGAGCCGTCGCTGGGCCTCGCGCCGGTCCTGGTGCAAGAGGTGTTCAGGGTAATCCAGGAGATTAATAAGACGGGTACGACCATCCTGCTGGTGGAGCAGAACGCCCGGATGGCCCTTTTGATCGCCAACCGCGGCTTTGTGCTGGAAACGGGCAGGATGATGCTGAACGATACGGCGGCCAACCTGCTGTCGAACGAAGATATGAAAGAACACTACCTGGGCGGCCATGCCCACATCAAAGAGGCGCGCCAGCGCCGGCGCGATGAGAAGGCAGGGGTTTGATTGATGGACGTGGTTCGGATCAATGAAAAGGACCCGGTGGTCGTTGCGCCAACGGGCTTGCGCAAGGGAGAGTCGGTCAATGTTGCCGGGCGGGAAATATCGGTCCTGAACGATATCCCCCCCTGCCACAAAATGGCTGTTGAGGACATCACAGCCGGAAGCAGGGTGCTCAAATACGGCTGCCCCTTTGGCGTCGCGACAAAAGATATCCGGCAGGGGCAATGGGTACACACGCATAACGTCCGCACGGAGCTGGAAGGGGTATTATCATACCGCTACGAGCCCCGGCTGGAAGGAGCAAAGGCAGGGGAAGAGGAAGAGCAATATTTTCAGGGCTATTTGCGCAAAGACAACCAGGCGGGGATAAGGAACTACATCTTTGTCATCCCCACGGTCCAATGCGCGAATGCTACGGCGCAGAAGATCGCCGACGGGGCCAACATGCTTTTCCCTGCATCCGATTATTTCGACGGCTTCATTGTGCTGCCTCATGCCTATGGTTGTTGCCAGGCAGGAGACGATCTGCTGAACACCCAGGAAATTCTGGCCGGCCTGGCGCGCAATCCGAATGCCGGCGGGACGCTTTTCCTGAGCCTTGGTTGTGAAGTAAATGCACCTTCGGTTTTCGGGCCGGTCCTTGGAGACGTTGACCCCGATGCAGTAAAAATCCTCATCATGCAGGAAGTGGGAGACGAGATTGAAGAGGGGCTCAGACGCTGTGAGGAAATCTACGAATACGTAAGTGCGTTCCGGCGCACATCCGTCCTGTTTTCCAAACTGGTTGCAGGCGTCAACTGCGGCGGCTCCGACGGCCTGTCGGGGATTACCGCGAATCCACTGGTGGGTGAGGTGAGCAGTATGATCATCCGCCGGGGCGGCGGTGTGATCATGACAGAGGTCCCCGAGATGTTCGGGGCGGAACAATTTTTGATGAACCGCGCCCAGGATGAAAAGGTTTACGGCGCGATCGTAAGGATGATAAACGACTACAAGGCATACTTTGAAAGCCACGGTGAATCGGCAACAGGCAACCTGACTCAGGGCAACCAGGCGGGGGGTCTGACGACGCTGGAAGAAAAATCACTGGGATGCATACAAAAAGGCGGCACGGCCGTCGTGACCGACGTGTTGCTTTCGGGCCGGCGGTATCGCAAGGCCGGCCTTGTATTGCTAAGCGGCGCGGGCAACGATTTCATCGGGGTCACGCAGCAGATCGCCGCAGGGTGTAACCTTATCATATTTACCACCGGACGCGGTACGCCCGGTGGATTCGCCGCCCCGACGTTCCGGATCTCTTCCAATACGCAGCTTTACGAACGGAAGAAGCACTGGATCGACTTTGACGCCGGTGTTCTGCTCCACGGGCGCGACATCAAAGAGACGGCGGTTTCCTTATATGACAGGATTGTGAAGACGATCAACGGAGAGTACCATACCCGCAATGAAGTGAATAAATACTTCGAGATCGGGATCTTCAAACGGGGCGTCACGATATAGGTTTGAGACCGTGAGGCCACATGGGCGAAGGTGACAGGAAGATGGAATCGTTGGATTTAACGCGGTTTGCCTCAGTTGCGATGCCGAGGTTCGTAAAGGTAAGGCAGCACTTTGCGAAAGAACGGGTCGGCGATGTTGCAAAAGAAGTCAGCACGCAGTTAGCGCCGCACTTGACCAACCTCCGGGGAAAAAAGATCGCAATCGGGATAGGGAGCCGGGGAATTGCCGATATCGGGGCGATAGCCAGGACGCTCGTCGATGAATTAAACAGGGCGGGGGCCGAGCCATTGATAATCCCTACTATGGGCAGTCATGGAGGGGCAACGCCCCACGGGCAGATGGAAGTTCTGGCGTCTTACGGGATTACGCCGGAAAGCATGGGCGTGCCGTTTGACGCCTCTATGGAAGCGGAGCGCATCGGGGACCTTGGACCGGAGCTTCCCATCTATGTGGCCGAAAGCGCGCTGCAAGCGGACGGCATCGTCGTGATTGCCCGCGTGAAGCCCCATACCGCCTTTCGGGGCGCGATCGAAAGCGGCGTGGCGAAGATGCTGACAATCGGGATAGGCAAGCAGATCGGGGCCGATTCCATGCACCACCAGGGCTTTGAGCGTTTCGCGGAGATGGTCCCCAGAATGGCGCAGGCGGTCGTCGAAAAAACCAAAGTGCTGTTCGCCCTGGGTATTGTCGAAAATGCCTACGAGCAAGTTTACAGGATCGAGGCGTTTTCCCGCGAAGACATCATGGCTATGGAAAAGGAGAAGGCCCTGCTCGAGGAAAGTAAGAGGATTATGGGACGCCTCCTTTTTCCCGAGTTCGATGTACTGGTGATAGAAGAGATCGGAAAGGATGTCAGCGGGGACGGCCAGGACCCTAATGTCACGGGCTTATACATAACCGACTGCTGCAGCGGCGGTCCGCAATTTCAAAAAAGCGTCATATTCGGCTTGTCCGAGGAAACCCACGGTAATGCCTATGGTATGGGTTGCGCAGACGTTATCACACGAGGCCTGTTCGACAGTATAGATTTTATCAAGACGTATACCAACGCCCTGACCAGCACGGTCTTGTTGCCGGCAAAAGTACCCATGGTTGCTGAAAGCAAAGAGGACGCGTTGCGTATCGCTCTCAAGGTCTGTAACCATGTAACCTCCGGGAAGCAGCGGATCGTATGGATCAGGAACACCGTTGCGCTGGATGAAATCGTGATCAGCGACGCCTTGCTGGAAGAGGCGAAGGCGCATCCCCAAATAGAGGTCCTGACGCAAGCCGCCGATATCGCGTTCCGGCAAGGAGAACCTGTATTTCCCTGGTAGAAAGGTCGAGTGAAAGGTGAGGCGGGCAATCATCGATGATCTGGCCGGCGTGGTGGGCAAGCCCAATCTGCTCACGAGCAAGGAGAACTTGCGGGCCTATTCCTACGACGCCACACCTTCGTGGACCGGTGAGGCCGAGGCAGTCGTATTCCCGACAAGCGCACACCAGATATCGGCCATATTAAAGATCGCCAACAGGGAAGCCATACCCGTCACTCCCCGAGGCGCAGGGACGAACCTGACCGGCGCGACCATTCCGGTACGGGGCGGCATAGTCCTCTGCACTACCCGCATGAATCGAATCCTGGAGGTGGACAGGGAGAACATGAAGGTGGTGGTCGAGCCCGGCGTCGTCCTCCGTGAGCTTAATACGCGGCTCGCCGGTGAAAACCTGTTCTTCCCCCCCGACCCTCAGAGCCTCAACAGCGCCACCCTGGGCGGTATGATCGCCGAGAACGCCGGGGGGCCGTCGTGCCTGAAATACGGCGTGACCAAACAATACGTGATGGGCCTGGAAGTGGTGCTGCCTACGGCGGAGATCGTCAATTTAGGGGGCACGACGCTCAACAACGTTGCGGGCTACGACCTCCTCCACCTGATCGTCAGCTCCGAGGGGACGCTCGGCGTGATTACGAAGGCGATCCTCAGGGTCATAGCCCTGCCGCCCGCGCGGCAGACAATCCTTATCGCCTACGACGATGTGGCAATAGCCGGGGAAAACGTCTTCCGCGTACTGGAAAACGGCGTCATCCCAGGGAAAATAGAGCTTATCGATAATTGGATCATTAATAAATTCGAGGACATGATGCATATCGGCCTGCCCCGCGAGGCTGATGCCGTCCTTTTGTTCGAAGTCGACGGGATGAAGGAGGCGGTGGAACAGGAGACGGCGAAGATCGTCGAGATCGCGCAAAAATACGGGGCCCGCGAGGTGAGGGTCGCGAAAGATGAGGATGAAGCCGAGAAGTACTGGATGGGCAGGAAGGCAGGGTTCGCAGCGGTCTACGGAGCGGCCGCGACCATTGTCGCCGACGACGTAGCCGTACCGCGCGGCCGCATCCCGGACCTAATGAGAAAATGCAAGGAGCTGGCGCACCGCTATAGTCTCGAGATCGCCGTGCTCGGCCATGCGGGCGACGGAAACTTCCACCCCACTATACTTACCGACGCGAGAGACACAGAGCATTACCAACGTGCAATCAAGGCGATGGATGAAATAATTGCCACCGCCGTGGAGTCGGCGGGGTCATTTCCGGCGAGCATGGGATCGGGTTGGAGAAGAGGAAATTCTTCGGAAGAACGGTCCATCCGGTGGCAGTGAAACTGATGAAACAGATAAAGGCTTTATTCGACCCCCAAGACATCATGAACCCGGGTAAGATATGGGAATAGAGCAGTTATTGAGGTTCAGCACCCCTTCATGAAAAGGAAAGTGCATTTTAAATCAGGAAGAGCGCGCCTGCCGCGAATCGAACGCGGAACCTACGGCTTAGAAGGCCGTTGCGGCAGTTATTGGGGCTAGCGTCGCCCCCTCCACGAGCAAAGCTCGCGGAGCCACCCCCTCATAAAAAGGAAAGTGCATTTTAGAAGCGCGCCTGCCGCGAATCGAACGCGGAACCTACGGCTTAGAAGGCCGTTGCTCTATCCTGTTGAGCTACAGGCGCACGCCTAATTATAACTATTTAGGGCGGGCGATTGCAATGGAGGGGTGAGTGCGGGGAAAAGGGGGGATTTGCGGCTCGTTTATTATGTTCTTGAAAAAAAAGCCAATGAAGGTTATCCTTTACCTTCTTGACGCATACGTATCGCAGGATTAGTTTTTCCATCAAATACTGAGGTGAAGGATGGGTAGCGTCGTTAAGTGGCGAAAGAAGAAGATGCGGAAGCACAAGTATAGAAAATTAAGAAAAAGGACGAGGCACCAGAGGAGAAAGTAGCGACTTCATAATCGCCATATTCTCCGCGTCCATATTGCCCATCTTGGGCGTTTCCATTACACCCCCAAGATGGGCAAACCTTTTATCGTTGAGAAGGAAGCGGAAGCAGCCCTCTCCGATACAACCCTTGCCGATGTGCCAGTGCCTGTCCGTGCGGCTGCCTCTCGGGGTCTTCGAGTCGTTAAGGTGGAAGAACCCGATGCAGCCGGGCCCGCAGCGTGTTTCCATCTCTTCTACGATAGATTCCCACACGTTCGTTCGTCTTACGTCGCGGCCCGACTCGAACAGGTGGGCCGTGTCGAGGCAAAAACTTACTCTTTTGCGGTCTCCCACGGCCTTGTGCAGGGCTATCAGCTCAGCTATGCTCTTGCCTATTGCACCGCCCTGCCCGGCCGCATTCTCGAGCAGCACCGACACGGGATAGGCGGCAAGCACCTCCCCTACCGCCCTTGCGGCGACGTCGATGCCTTTTTTGACGCTCTCCCTGGAGCCGCAATGCGCCACAATCGCCTTTATCCCCAGCTCTGCGCATAGACCCGCCTCGTGCATAAAACCGGCTAAATTTCTCGGGTCTTCATCCGAGCGCGCAATGTTCGGAAGATAGGACAGGTGAGCCACTACGGGCAGGTCGCCAAACAGGCGCGCGAAGGTTTCCCGGTCCGAGTCCTTCCACGATTTCTCTACCCACGACCGGGGGTTCTTCACGAATATCTGGATTACCTCGCAGCCAAGGCGCACCGCATCCCGGTAGGTTTGTTCGAGGCCTTTCGCAATGGGAACGTGGAAGCCTATTTTCATGTGCTAAACAGTTCCCTTCCTGCCGACCGGCCGTCGCGCGTCATGGCGTACGGTGAACTACAAACGCGCGTCCTTCCCTGCTTATCCCCGGATATGCGTTGCTGCCGTAAAGAAAGTGGACGGCGTCGAGATCGATAAAATCGAAAGCGCCGCTGCCCGAGGCCATGAAGACGGCCGCGGAGAGCCCCACCATGGTCTCGATCATGCACCCGACCATCAGCTTCATGCAGTGCCGCCGGGCAAGCTCCAAAATCTGCATCGATTCGCCGATGCCGCTCTTCGCTACCTTGACGTTTATGCCGTGCCCCAGGCCGTGGTCGGCAACCCTCTGCGCATCGTTTGCGCCCACGACCGATTCGTCGAGAATGATAGGCACGGGCGATCTCTCCGTGACATATGCAAGGCCCTCGAAATCGTCCTTGCGCAGCGGCTGCTCGAAAAGCTCTATCTCATAGCGCGCCTTCAAAAGCGCTTCCGCGAATGCAAGAAAGCCGTCCCGGCTATACGCCTGATTGCAGTCGATGCGCAGACTAAAGACTGCGGACGTCCTTTTCAGCAGCCCGTAAACGAGGCCGACCGCCTCTATATCGCGCTCCATTTTGCCGCTCACCTTCAGCTTGTACGCGGTAAAGCCGCTGCGCTCGGCACGCTCCGTCCATTGCGTGAGCTGCGCGTCATGCGAAAGGACCGGCAGCGTGATGTCCGTCTCGATCCTCTGCGTGTGCCCGCCCCAGTAAAGATGCTCCGTTACTCCCCTTTCTGCGATGGCGGCCCTGAAAAGCGCGACTTCGAGGCCGGACAAGGTCATCCGGGCGCGCGGGAAATCGGCGTGCAGGCCCGCAGTCAGGGACGCCCAGCCGTCTATCTGCGCGCCTTCGATCCGGGCGGCTGCATCTTTAAGCACCCGGCATATGGCGCCCACCGTCTCGCTCTTGAATGCCGCACTTGTAGGGACCTCCCCCGCGCCCTCTGCCCCGCTGTCCGTCGACACGGTAACAAGGACGCTGTGCATCGCGCGTTTCTTTCCAAGGGCTGTCGCGAATGTGGTCTTGAGGGGACGCAGGATCTGTTTGAACTTTATTTCTTTAATTGAAGCCACTACGAAATATTACTCCCGGCCCGGCTGACGATGCAAGCAGCCCCGGCCGTAGGACTCTCTTCAACCAACGTAATATCTTTTGATGCGCCTGGATATGCCGCAAAGTATTTCGTACGGTATGCTCCCCGTCTCGCCGGCCATCTCGTCGGCCGTTACCGATGCGCCTTCAGAGCTTCCCATAAGCACGGCCTCCGTGCCTGCCTTCGCAGCAGGCACGTCCGTGATATCGACAAACGTCCAGTCCATGCAGACAAGGCCGAGGACCCGGCAGCGCCGTCCGGCCACGACCACGCTCCCACGGTTCGAGAGGGCCCTGGGGTAGCCGTGCGCATACCCGACGGGCACGTAGCCGACCCTCGTTTCCTTCTCGGTGACGTGCGTCCCGCCGTAGCTTAAGGGCGCGCCCGCCGGAAAGGTGCGCACGAAGGCAATCGACGAAGCCCACTTCATGACGGGCGCCAGCCGTATCTTTTTCCTTAAGGAAGCCCCGGGGTAGCAGCCGTAAAGCATGATGCCCGGCCTTACCATGTTGAAGCGTGCCTCCGGGTAGTTGCAGATTGCGGCGCTGTTGGCCATGTGCCTGAACGTGGGGTTTATGCCGTTCTCCTCGAAGCGCTTTACGATTTCCGAGAAAAGAGCGACCTGTCCGAGGCCGAATTCGTCCCTCCGCTCGGAAGACGGGAAGTGGCTCATGAGACCCTCGACCCGTGCAGAGCGCAGGTTGCTCAGCAGCGGCAAAAGGCTCGCTATCTCGCCGGGGGCAAAGCCGAGCCGCCCCATGCCTGTGTCGATTTTGATGTGAGCCTTCAGGTGTTTTGTTCCTTTGTATGCGGCGATCCGTTCCGCCAGCTCGAAATTGCCCACCGCAACGCTAAGATCGTATTCGGCTAGCGCCTCGACCGGCTCCCACGGCATCAGCCCGCCCAGTACGAGGACTGGGGCTTCTATCCCGTTTTCCCTCAGCTCCTTCCCCTCTTCGACAGTAGCAACACCGAAATAAGGCGCGCCCAGGGACTGGAGCTTCTTGCCGACTTCGACGGCGCCGTGCCCGTAAGCGTCTGCCTTTATAACGCACAGCAGGCGCGTCTCGGGCTTTGCCAGGGCCCGGATCGCATTATAGTTTTCTGCAAGGGAACGCAGATCGACCGTTATTGCCGTCCGGTGCTGCTGCGCGCCGTTCTCATCCGGCATCTCTCTCACCTAAATCGCACTCTTGAGTTTTTTGAAAACGCGGCCGTAGATATCGAGCACTTCTTCGAGCACCCCGCCCGTATGGGCCATCGTGAGAAAGGCAGCCTCGTACTGGCTCGGGGCGAAGAAGACGCCCTCGTCCAGCATCAGTCTGAAGAACGCCGCGTAACGGCGGCTGTCGGAGGCGGAAGCGGTCTGGTAATCGACCACGTCGCGGTCGCTGAAAAAGCCGGTAAACATCGAAGTGAGGCCGTTTATCGCGTACGGCACACCCGCCTTCGACGCGATACGGGCAACCTCCGATGAGACGCGCGCAAGCTCGGACTTCAGGCCCTCGTAAGGCATCTCTTCCTTCAACCGCCTGAGCGTGTAGAGACCGGCCCTCACCGCCACGGGGTTGCCTGAAAGCGTGCCCGCCTGGTAGACGTCGCCCTGCGGGGCCAGTCTTTCCATCAAGTCGCGCCTGCCGCCGAAGGCGCCGATGGGGAACCCACCGCCCACGATCTTGCCCAGGCAGGTAAGGTCCGCTTTCACGCCGTACAACTCCTGCGCGCCGCCGTAGGCGACCCTGAAGCCTGTGATCACCTCGTCGAGCACGAGCAATATGCCGTGCTTGTCGCAGATTTCCCGGACGTCCTGGAGGAAGCCCTTATCAGGGAGGACCACGCCCATGTTCCCCATGACGGGCTCCATGATGAGGCACGCTATATCCGCCGCTTTCTCTTTGACGATCCTGCTTACCGTATCTATATGGTTGAACTCGGCCACAAGGGTATGCTTTGCCAGATCGGACGGCACGCCCGCGCTGTCCGGCGTACCGAAGGTCGCAAGGCCCGAGCCCGCCTTCACAAGCAGACTGTCCACGTGCCCGTGATAGCACCCCCTGAACTTGACGACGCCCGCTTTGCCCGTTGCGCCCCTTGCGAGCCTGATGGCGCTCATGGCGGCCTCTGTTCCTGAGCTGGTCAGGCGCAGCATCTCTATCGACGGGAAGGCGTCGATAATCGCCTCGGCCAGCGCGGGCTCGTACGGATGGCATGCGCCGTAGCTCGTCCCGTCCGCGACGGCCGCCTGTATCTCGGCGGTCAGGCCGTCGTCCGCGTGCCCAAGGATAATCGCCCCCCACGACGAGACGAAATCAATGTAACGGTTGCCGTCGACGTCGAAAAGATAAGGCCCCTTGGCGTGATCTACATAGAACGGCTGGGCCCCTACCGACAGGAAGGCGCGAACCGGGCTATTGACGCCGGACGGCAACAGGCAAACAGCTTTCTCGTATAGGTCTTGCGATTTGGACCGTGACATTACACTTATTATTCTACGATTGGGCGGTGGTCTCTTTCAAGGGAAATCCGATAAACGCGCACTTCCATCGAAGTCCCCCGGTCGCTTAAAGAGCCGGACTCGGGTTTCCTGAGGCCATTGTAAACGAGATCATTCAATCCCTCATCCGCTACTATGCGAGGTTGTATTTCTTCGCCCACGTCGTAACGTGGATAGGGGTATCGAGGATCTCCGCGCCCGCCTCCGCCAGCGCAGCCTGCTTGCCCGCTACCGTCCCGGCCTCGCCACGCACGATGGCGCCCGCGTGCCCCATCCGCTTACCCACCGGCGAATGGCGGCCCGCGATATAAGCTGCCACGGGCTTCTTATTGTCCCGGATCAGCGTAGCGACCTGCTCTTCCTGCTCGCCGCCGACTTCCCCGACGATTATAACCCCGTCCGTATCGGGGTCTTCCTCGAAAAGCTGCAAAATATCGCTCAGGTTCGTCAGCACTACGGGGTCCGCGCCCATGCCGACCACCGCGCTCTGGCCCACGTCGCTCTCGGACAGGATGCCCGCAAGCTCGTAAGAGAGGGTACCGCTTCTCGAGATAATACCCACGCGCCCCGCCCTGAAGAGTGAGGCGGGCATGATGCCGATCTTGCCCCTGCCCGGCACGAGTATGCCGGGGGTTGTCGGGCCGAGGGCGAAGACGCCTTTCGCAACCGCGTAGTCGCGCATCTTAATGACGTCCGCGACCGGGATGTGCTCCGGCACGACGACTATCAGCTTTATCCCCGCGTCGATAGTCTCCAGGAAGGCGTCGAGCACAAACGGCGCGGGCACGAAGAAGACGGAGGCGTTCGCGCCCGTCTCGGAGACGGCCTCGTCAACGCTGTCGAAGACGGGCAATCCCTCTACGGTAGAGCCGCCCTTGCCCGGCGTGACGCCGCCAACGATTTTGGTGCCGTAGGCGAGCATCCAGCGCGTCTGCACTGCGCCTATCTTGCCCGTGATGCCCTGCACGATCACGCGGGTCAAGTCG
Organism: uncultured delta proteobacterium; assembly: GCA_963810935.1. Lineage (GTDB taxonomy): Bacteria > Desulfobacterota > Syntrophorhabdia > Syntrophorhabdales > WCHB1-27 > CAWEPK01. The sequence continues at coordinate 699,519 of CAWEPK010000008.1, forward strand.
TCGATCAATATTCCCATATCAGACCCTCGATAGATTTTTTACGGATGCGGCCGACCTTAACCTGAGCCGACGAGCTGGTACAGGTGCTCGACGGCATGCTCGGTGGCAGGAGCGGTGACTACGTGGACACCGGCCGACCGGAGGATCTCCCACGTCTCCTCCTGCCGGTTGCCCAAAGCCTTGGCGACGACCGGGATCTTGAGGTTGTGCTCGTTGATGTAGCGGACAACGCCCCTGGCGCCCTCGTGGATGGGGTTGATGCCTCCGTAGACGTTGATGAATATGCCGCGCAGCCCCGGCTTCATCATGATGAGGTCCATGCACTTGTAGAGAAGGTCGGCCGTTATTCCGCCGCCCGTCTCGAGGAAATTGGCGGGCTTCATCTTCTGGGCTATGATGTCCATCGAGGCCATGCCGAGGCCTGCCCCGGAGGAGATAAGGCCGATGTCCCCGTCGAGGTCTACGTAAGTTACGCCTATCTCCTTGCCTTTGCGCTCGCGCGGATTCTCGATGCGCTCTATCGGGTCTGGCAGGCCCTGGCGCAGGCGCGAAAGGGCCGAGTCGTCGATTTCGAAAACACCGTCCACCGCAAGCAAGCTGCCGTCGGTAAGCACGGCCAGCGGATTAATCTCGACTATGATCGCCTCGAACCTCGAGAAGACCTTGTAGACCTTCGTAATGATTTCGCTGAACCCGGTCATCAGGTGATTGCCGAGGCCGAGCTTCATAAGGAGCGACCGCGCCTGGTACGGGTAGAAATCCCGGCCGGGGTCGATCCGGGCGGAGGCGATTTTTTCCGGGGCTTTGCGCGCAGTCTCCTCGATATGGACGCCGCCCGCAGTGCTCACTACCACAACGGCCTTCCCAGTATAGCCGTCCACGGTAATGCCTACGTAAAGCTCCTGTGCGATGTCCGCTTTCTGCGCCACCATTACCTTGCGCACGGGCAACCCGCTGATTTTCGAGGTAAAAATCTCTTTGGCGATCTTTTCGAGCTCCTTCGGGTCCGAGGCGCTCTTTATCCCGCCCGCGAGCCCCCGGCTGCCTACCAGCACCTGCGCTTTGAGCATTACCGGGTAGCCTATACGGGAGGCGGCTTCCAGCGCCTCGCTGACCGTAGTCGCAACGCCCCTTTTCGGCGTCGGGATGCCTACCGACTCAAAGATATCGGCGGCCTCGAACTCGTGCAATCTCATCGGTTTTTCCCTCACCCGCAAAAGTCGATAATAAACCTATTTGAAACTTGAGTATAAACACGAGCCGTTTGCTTGTCAATATGATTTTTAATTAAATTTAGAATCAGATCAATGATAACTCCGACCGGGCCGGCCGGAAATGAAAATCAGGGCCAAAAAAGAGGCGGGCAGGGAGGATATGGGCGCGTGCGGCGCGAATGGCGCACAAAGGGGGCGAATTCTTCACTTTTTATTTTGCTTTTCCGGCCTGTTGTGATATCATCGGACGTGATGAAAGTTCTTGTGACGAAAACTCTTCTTGCCGTAGCAATCACGGTCCTTTTGGCCGTACCACAGGTCTACGGCCAGACAAAGGTCGTAACCCTGCTCACGCAGGCGGACATCGACCTGGCCGTCGCCCAGGGCAAAGCGCGGGCCGCAGCCAGGACGGTCTGCGAGGGCGGGAAGTGCCGCGAGATGCCTGGTACCTTCTCCGTCATCGAGACGAAGTATGACAGCGGGCCGGGCATCAAGGTCATAGAGCCGCCGCCGGACGCAGAATACAAGGCGCCCATACGCCTCATCATTAATTTCGTACCCAAGGAAGGCACTGCGGTAGACGTGAAGACCTTCAGGCTCGAATACCTCAAGTTCGTCTCTATCGATATCACTCGAAGGGTGGCAAACTATGTGGGGCCGGGCGGCGTAAACGTCGAGAAGGCTGACCTTCCGGCAGGCGACCACAAGCTCAGGATAACTATAAAGGACACCCAGGGCGGAATCAGCCAGCAGGTCTACTCAGTTAAAATAGCGAAATAACCCGGCCGCTCGCTAATTGACAGCCTACCGTACCGCGAATATATTTCTCTTATGACTTCAGGCGATGTCGTGATTACGCGCTGTCCCGCGTGCGGGGCTAAGAACCGCATCCCCATCTCCCGGTGGGGGGACCCGAAGGCCGTCTGCGGAAAGTGCAAGGCGTCCCTTCGTCCGACCGCGCTCTATCCGGACCGGCCGGTCCGCATATCGGACACCGTTTACGCCAGGGAGGTCATCGACTTCGAGGGGCCGGTCCTCGCCGAGTTCTTTTCGCCGCACTGCGGCCACTGCGTAAGGCTCGCGCCCGTTATTGACGAGCTTGCCGCACACTACGCGGGACGCGTTAAATTCGTCCTGATCGACATAGAGCACGAGCAGACGGTCGCGTCGCAGCAGAAGGTCGAGGGCACGCCTACGATGCTCTTCTACAAAAACGGCAGGCTGGTCGACCGGGCAGTAGGCGCGCTGCCCAAAGACGAGTTGGCCCGCCGCCTCGATTCCCTCATCGCCGCCTGAAAAGGCATTCCTTTCTTTACAGCCCCATATTCGACAGGACGAGGGCGATGGAGTTGACCGTATTGACGAGACGGTCGTGGGTGCCCTCGAAGCCGCTTATCGAGGAGCGCAGGCCGGCAAGCGAGATACCGAGCAACTGCTCGTCCTTTCGGTCCCTCGTCGCCTCGTGGAGGGAGCTGTGCGCGAAGTGCCTGATGCTTTGCGCCTGGTCGGGATGGGTCTTCTCAAATGCGACGATCTCCTCTTCCAACGTTGCGATGAGCTTGAGCAGCTCGCGCCTGTCCTCTTCACACATCGAGGAAGAGGATTCGATCTTCTCTTCTATGTTCTTCATCGTATCGCGTACCACTTTACCTCCCTTTAGAAGTCGCCCAGGGGCCTCGTAATCGCGAAGAAGAACGGCTTGCCCACAAGTTCATGATATACAGGCTTGGTCGTCCCGCTCGGCAGCGTGAAGGGCGTCGCAATGATCGCCAGGCCGAAGCCCAGTGCGAGCGCCGCCAGACCGGCGGGCCGCCCCACGAGGAGGTCGATCATTATCGCGAACTCATTGGGGTACGCGTAGTCCTTCTGCGGCGGATACGGCGTGCCCTGCGCCTCCATGAGCCGGGTACTCTCGCTCACCTCGGCAGCCCGCAGTGTCCAGCAGGGAAAGAGCATGGCCAGAAGGACTAATCCGCAGACGATCCGTCTTCCCATGGGAAACCTCCTTTAGATAAGGAGCCGGCGCGCTATGAAGGCGCCTGCGTCCGTTTGCCCCATCCACGTGCGCCCCGGATGCCCGTCGCTCGCCTGGCCGCGTCCCAGTAAGCGCTTTCCAGCGCAACCCCCTGCGGCCCAAGAGGAGCGCTGATTGCCCTATATACTAATAATATAAGACCTGTTGCCCCTCCCGGTCTAATCTGCTAAACTGGCTTCGGGTCGGCCGCGCCCTTACGTAAGCGACCGACGGCCGGATATGAAACAGACGTCGTCCTTTTTATTCCGCTTCGCAGACCCCCTGTACCCGTATGTAAAGGTCTATGCCAGCGGCCGCATGGCCGTTATGGCGTTTTTCGGCTTTTCGTCCGGACTGCCCATAGGCCTTACGGGCGTGATGCTCCAGGCGTGGATGGCAGGCTCCGGCATCAACCTGCGGACTATAGGCATCTTTTCCCTGATCGGCGTCCCCTATACGGTCAAGTTCCTCTGGTCCCCCTTCATGGACAGGTACATCCCCCTGCGCCTCGGCAGGCGCAGGGGGTGGCTCGTCCCCGTGCAGATCGCGCTCCTTGGGTCCATTGCCGGGCTCGCCTTCTGCTCGCCCACCGCAAGTCTGACCGCCTTCGGCCTGATCGCGCTCCTCATCGCCTTCAGACTCCGCAACCCAGGACATCGCGATAGACGCGTACCGGACGGACCTCCTCTCCGAGGAGGAGAGGGGCGCAGGGGCCGCAGTCTCTGTGACCGCCTGGCGCATCGGCGCACTGATGTCGGGCGGTGCAGGCCTGATACTTGCCGACCACCTGGGCTTCCGCAACACGTATCTACTTATGGCCGGCCTCATGCTCGTGGGTATCGTGGCCACCCTTTTCGCGCCCGAGCCGGCCGACTCCGTCAAGGTGCCTAAAAGCATGGGCGAGGCGGTCTGGGGGCCATTCAAGGAATTTTTTGCGCGCGGCGGGGCCGTGAAGATTCTCGCCGCCGTCATCCTCTACAAGCTGGGTGACGCCTATGCGGAGACCCTCTCCACGGTCTTTCTCCTCAACCTGCATTTCTCGCTGACCGAGGTGGGGAGCATCAACAAGGTACTTGGGACTATTGCAACGATATGCGGCGCTGCGATTGCCGGGGGCCTCATGGTGCGCCTCGGCCTTTTCCGCTCGCTCATCGCGTTCGGCTGCCTGCAAATCGCCTCGATCCTCTCATTTATGGTCCTTGCGGTTATCGGCAAAAGCTACGCTTTGATGGCATTTGCCGTGACGTTCGAGAAGCTCTGCGCAGGCATGGGCACCTCGGCGTTCCTGGCGCTTTTGATGTCCCTCTGTAATAAGCGCTTCACCGCCACGCAGTACGCCCTGCTCTCGTCGCTGGCGTCCCTGGGGCGCGTCTTTGTCGGCCCCTCCGCCGGCTTCATCGTGGAGTATGCGGGCTGGGCCAATTTCTTCCTGTTCGCGGCAATCGCTGCAATACCAGGCCTGGCGCTGCTGTATCACCTGAAGCCGGAAATAACCGGTGGAAAAAGACGGTAAGGGTGATACGGCCGGGTTAATTTGGCGGTTTTCCCCCGTCCCCCGCTACTGCCCGATTTCGGGCGCGAAACCGCGCCGCGCCGTGTTCTCGGTCGAGACGCGCGGGTCCATAAAATGGAGCAGGTATTCCTCCCCGCCCGCCTTCGTGCCTATGCCGGACATCTTAAAGCCGCCGAAAGGCTGGCGGCCGACAAGCGCGCCTGTGATGCGCCTGTTCAGGTAGAGGTTGCCCACCATGAAATTCTTCCGCGCCTCATCCAAACGGCGGGGACTGCGGCTAAATACGCCGCCCGTCAGGGCAAACCGCGTCGAATTCGCCCAGATAATCGCCTCCTCGAAACTCTTCACCTTCATGACTGCCAGGACGGGCCCGAATATCTCTTCCTGGGCCACCCTGTGTTCCGGCCGGATATCGCCGACGATTGTGACGGGCACATAGTTATCTCCGGGCGGCACCCGGCCCGAATAAAGTATCTTCCCTTCCTCGCGGGCGATCTCGATGTAACCCATGATCCTCGCCCTGGCGTTTGCGTCGCAGACCGGCCCCAAGAAGAAGGTGGGGTCTTCGGCGGGCCCCACGGCGAGCGAGTCGGCTGCCTTCACGAGGCGCTCGACGAAGCTTTCGTAAATCGATTCGAGGACGATCAGCCGCGAGCACGAGGAGCATTTCTGCCCCTGAAAGCCGAAAGCGGAAACGAGCACCTCCGGGACAGCCTCGTCGAGGTCCGCGTCCTCGTCGATGATTATGGCGTTTTTCCCTCCCATCTCGCAGATAACCCTCTTCACGTTCGCCTGCCCGTCGGATGCGACGGCCGTTCTTTCTATGATCGAAAGGCCGACCTTGGTCGAGCCGGTGAATGCTATGGTGCTGATTGCCGGATGATCGACCAGATATTCGGCGATCACCTCCGTGCGGCCGGGGACGAAGTTGAGGACGCCGGCCGGAAGGTCCGCGTGCCGGAATGCCTCGACAAGCATGCGGCCTATCGCCGGCGTGAGGGGCGATGGCTTGTAGACAACGCAGTTGCCCGCGACGATGGCCGCAGACACCATGCCCGCGCTAATGGCGAGCGGAAAATTCCAGGGGGCTATCACAACGGAAACGCCCCTCGGCTCATACCATGAAAGATTGACTTCCCCAGGGGGCGAGGACAACCTGCGGGGCGCTCCTATGCGTATCATCTCCTGCGCATAGTACCTCAGGAAATCGATAGCTTCGGCGACGTCCGCGTGCGCCTCCCACCATTGTTTGCCGATCTCTATGACCTGCAGGGCGGCAAGCTCGTACCTCTGCCCGCACATCCAGTCGGCCGCTTTCAGCAGATAGGCAGCCCGCGCCTCCGGCGGCGTCTTTCGCCATTTACCGAAGGCCTTATCGGCCGCATCAATGGCGGCTTGCGCGTCCCCCTTCCCTGCCTGGCTCACCTGCGCGATGACCTCGGCCGGGTCGGCGGGGTTCGTCGATGGAATGATGTCTGCGGTCCTGCGGTCCGACCCGTCGATGAAAAGGTCGCAGGCCGCGCCGGCCTGTCTGCGGCGCACCTCCGAGACAGCTACCGCAAAGCGCTCGCGCTCTTCCTTCTTGCTGAAATCGACGGCAGGGGCATTTGTGAAATGGTGTATGGAGGGTGGGGGCGCAAGCTGGTTTCCCATCCGCTCCAACGGGTCCTGAAGGAGCACGGCCGCGTCTTCCCCTTTGGCGAACATGAGGCGCAGGAAACCCTGGTTGGCCGTGTTTTCGAGGAGGCGGCGGACAAGATATGCCATGCCCGGCACCATGCTACCATATGGACAGTAAAGCCGCACCCTCTGACCTGCCTCCACCAGCGTTTTGCGTATGGGCTCCGCCATCCCGTAAAGGAGCTGAAACTCATAACGGTCGGCGGGGACACCGGCGCTTTCCGCGATGGCAATGACTGCGGCGATGGAGCGTATGTTGTGAGAGCCGCAGCCCAGGAAAGCAGTATCGTGGTTTGCCAGGATGAGCGCGGCGTGGCGCTCGAAGGCGGCATCCGTGTCGGCCTTGTCGACGCGTACGGGCGGCGTCCACCCGTTCTGGGCGGCCTTCATCACCTCGTAATCCCAGTACGCCCCCTTGACGAGCCTGATGGAGACGGGCAGGGACTCTTCCCTGCTCCACGCCAGGAGCCTCTCGATATCGTCGTCCGTCTCGGTCAGGTACGACTGGATCGCAATGCTGAGGTAAGGGTAAGCCGGGTATGCGACGCGAAGCCTCTTATAGAGCTCGATGAACATACTTTTAAGCTCGTGCGACTCCATGTCTATGCAGAGGCTGCCCCCCGCTTTAATGACCCTCTCGTAGACCGGACGCAGACGGGCCGCCATCGCCTCGACCGAGCCGTCGAAATCCTGCGGCCTTACCTGCGAATAAAGGGCGCTTGGCTTTAGCGATACTGCTATCAGGGGAGCGTACCCCCAATCGAGGTCCAAGCCGGAGGCCGGTTTGCCTAGGGACCGCCAGTGCCCCCTTCCCGCAACCAGACTATCGATGAGGGCCATGCACCGGGAGGCATACGCGGCCGCCTCGTCCTCGCTTATCACGGTCTCGCCGAGGGGGTCTACGGAGAACGCGCATCCTTCTCGCCGCACCGCCGTAAGGCCTTTAAGCACGCCCCTTTTGTCCCGGCTGACAATGAACTGCCTTCCCAGCTTCTCGATGCTGTAGCGGATCATGGCGGCAAGGAGCGCAACGCCTGCGTGTCCGCCGGAGGCGGCGGCCTTCAAGGCAAAACGCAGGGGGCCGGGGGCACGGACCTTCCCTTCGCCGAAATATTCGACCAGGTGGCGGGCAACCGACGCAGGCTCCGAAAGCGTAGGAAAGACGTCGATAAAACGGAGCATGGCCGTCCGGAACGCGGCGTCCTCGATGACCCAGCTTATCATCCTGCCGGCCCATCGCCGCTGTTCGAAAATCGACGGCCGCTGCCGTCCGACCGCCTCGATAAACGCCCTGCCGTTTTCGACGATGACAGCGTTCAGCCTCTGCCGGTCCGCGATAAAGCCTTCCATAGCTTTAAGAAATATAGTTCTCCCGGGCTTTATCTACCGTATAAAGAAGGTCTCTAAGCGGACCGGCGGGCTCATACCGAACGGGATAAGTCATGCTGCCCGGTAGGCGGCGGCCTCCTCGGACACCGGCGGCGCGACATATGGAAAATCAGGGCGAAGCGTGCCGGTAGCCGCGCCCCGGTTCAGGCCGTCGGAGAGCGCCGCGTTAACGACGATCGAGAACATAACTTCCGGCGCGTTGTCGGTCAGTGCCCTGCCGTTCCGCTTCGCAAAGCCGAAGACGGCAGGCGTGCCGACCTCGTAGCGCAGGATGTCCGGGAAGCAGAGAGCAGCGACCGACTCGCCATACGCCCGAGGGTCGGCGCTCGTCCCCATAGCTGCTACGACGCCGGCGACGAGCCTGCTGATGATTGGCCCGTATAGCTCCCGGTCCTCTTTCGGCTGGGTGGTGTTGTAGGCGCTGGACCGCTCGCCGTCATCGGGGTTGAAGATCGGCTGTATCATCGGCTGCCCTGCCCGGTTGATCTGCCGCCAGCCGCCTGCGTCGGTGGGAAGGGCGGTCACGCCCCAGAAGCCGATCGCAGCGGCGCCTATCTCGCTATCAGGCACCTCTATGATGATCGAGCTGACCGTTGTATTGGCAAAAGCGTTGATCGCCTTCTCCCTGCTCCATCCGGTCAAATCGATGGCCGACCCGTTCGCCACTGCCTTGCGGATGGCGCCCAGCACTGTAGGATCGATATAGAACGGCTCTCCGGCGACCCCCGCCCATACGCGCACACCTCCCTGGCCGGTAATAGACTCCTCTGTACGGCCCTGCGCGAGCAGCGCCCCTTTTGCGGTCCGGTCCCGCGACGCGCCGCCGTCGAGGCGGCGCAGTTCCAAAGCCTGGCGGCCGTCCCCCTCGCCCTGTCCGAACGACACACGGAACGTCACGTCCTCCACTGCGTCCCCGTCGGTATCCACCTTGAACTCATACAGCGCCTCGGGATGAAAGCGCTCGGAATATTTCCGGCCGGCAATCGATGAGTTGCTGTTCATCACGAACACGGTACCCATCGTGCCCCGGAAAAGGTAAACGTCGGTAATGTCCAGACGCGTGTCCTCTCGCGCGAGTGGCGAATCGAGATGGTGTGACATGGTGATTCCTCCTGATTTCCTTCCTTGTCCTCTCCTATCGCTCTTTCCGCATGGCCTTCCGGTCACGATTTTGGCGCACCACGGATGGCGGCGGCGGCCTGGCGTAATGCAGCCTTCGTCTCAGGCAGGTCCCGGAGTGCGTTGAGGGTCACGAAGTCGTGGATCATCCCGTTATAGCGGGTTGCCACCACCGGGACGCCGGCATCCATGAGCTTGCGGGCATAGGCTTCACCTTCGTCGCGAAGCGGATCGTTCTCCGCAGTAATAACGAGCGCCGGAGGCAGGCCCTGTAGCTCCTTGTTGTCTGCTCTGAGCGGAGACACGTAAGGGTTGTTGCGCGTTTTCTCATCGGGCGCGTAGAGGTCCCAACCATACTTCATGAACGCCCGCGTCAAGAACCGGCCGGTGCCGAACTCCTGGTAGGACTTTGTATCGACAGTCGCATTTGTGGCGGGGATCAGGAGTATTTGGCAAGCGATCTTCGGGCCGTTCCGGTCCTTCGCCATGAGCGTCAACGCCGCCGTCATGTCTCCCCCAACCGAGTTGCCCGCGATCGCGATACGAGAGGCGTCCGCGCCGAGTTCATCGGCATGCGCGGCAGCCCACTTCAGCGTCGCGTAGCTCTCTTCCAGTTGCGTCGGGAATTTCGCCGCTGGGAGCGGCGTATACTCCGGGAAGACGCCCACGTATCCCGATCCGACAACCAGGTCACGCATCAGCCGCTTGTGGTTCTCGAAGTTACCAACGATCCAGACGCCGCCGTGGATAAAGAGCAGCAACCCCGGCTTGCCCTTCATCTGCTGCGGCTGCATGATGTACACCTTCACGGTGCGCCCGTCCTGGGTGATAGTCCGTTCGTTGACGGTCACACCGGACATGTCGACCGGCGTCTTGTTTTGGAGGGCGGTGAGGATTTCCTGCGGCTTGGGCTGGGGCAGCTCCCAAAAGGGGCTGCTATTCTTGTTGAGCTCTGCAAGAAACGACCGAACCTGCGGGGCGATTCGAGGGTCGGTCGCCGCGTTCGGCACTTGAGCCGCCAATGCCTGACTCGCAAGGATCATAATCCCTAATGCGAAAACCGCTAAGATCCTGAAACATTTCATTTGCAGTCTCCTTTCAGCGCTGAACGGCACGCTCCTCCTTCCGAGCGAGATCGCGGCCGCAGTTTCCTACGGCCCAGACAGTACGGCAGGCTCGCGCCTTCCGTTCTGCGCCTTCTTTCCCCTACGCCGCTTTCCGTCCCCGCTGTTCCTTTCGGGTAACGAAGCTAAGCAGGTCGGCGTTTATTACATCGGCATGTATCGTTGGCATACCGTGCGGGTACTTCTCATAGACCTTCAACGTGGCATCCTTGAGGAGCTTCACGGACAGCCGCGCCGCGTCATCGATGGGCACGATCTGGTCATCGTCGCCGTGCATTACGAGCGTCGGCACGTCGATCATCTTGAGATCCTCGGTAAGGTCCGTTTCCGAGAAGGCCTTGATGCCGTCATAATGCGCTTTGGCACTGCCGATCATCCCCTGGCGCCACCAATTCTGAATCACGCCCTGGAACACCTTTGCGCCTGGGCGGTTGAAACCGTAGAAGGGACCGCTCGCCATATCGAGGTAGAACTGTGCGCGGTTGGCGGCGAGCTGCTTACGGAGACCGTCGAACACCTCGATCGGCAGGCCGCCGGGATTGGCCGATGTCTTCAGCATCAACGGCGGCACGGCGCTCATGAGCACCAGCTTTGCGACACGGCCTTTGCCGTGGCGGGCGACATAGCGGGCCGCCTCGCCGCCGCCCGTGGAGTGGCCGATGTGGATGGTGTTGCGCAAATCCAGGTGGTCTATAACTGCGGCAGCGTCGGCGGCGTAATGGTCCATGTCATGGCCGCTGCCGACCTGGCTCGACCGGCCATGTCCGCGCCGGTCAAAAGCGACGACGCGGTAGCCCTTCTCGACGAAGTAGAGCATCTGCGTATCCCAGTCGTCGCTGCTCAGGGGCCAGCCGTGATGAAAAACTATCGGCTGACCTGAGCCCCAGTCCTTGTAATAGATTTCGGTGCCGTCTTTTGTCTTTACTGTGGGCATGACATACCTCCTTTCTGTCTTACAAGAAGACGCGCAGTCTGCTATTACGTCTGATTGTAAGTTGTTGTCCCTTATTGCGAGTAAGTAATCACGGCACTTCCGGGTGTCAAGGAGGAAGGGATTTGCGGGCATGGTCCTCTCACGGACCGACCTTCGGCAAGCGCAGTTATTATTTGCTGATTTCTTTACGGAGGTTCCAGATATTTCCCACTGCCTTGCTTATCATCCGGCAGTTTTCCTCTCAGGGAAGAAAGAGCGGGGAGGCTACTATTTTGGCGGAAGCGGGAAGACCCGGTTTTGTGGGCATAACGGTTGCAGGCAGAGCCGGAGGGGCCGGAGGTTGATCCTGTGGCTTGAGAGGAGCCGCCTGAGGGGCGGCGTCCTGTGGCTGCTGGGGCGGGGACAGCGGAGGAGGCGTCGCCGGATTGGTTGGTGCCTGGGGCGAGGGCGCAGTGCCCTTGGGCGGAGGAGTGGGGCCGGGCAGCCAGAGGGCAGCACCGGACGCAGGAGAAGGTGGCTGGTCAGCAGAGAAGCCGGGAAGGGGACAGAGGAACAGGAGATAGGAAAGACAGGATACAAGCAGGATGAGGGCAGGAAATCCCCGCGACTTAAAAGCCTTCCTGGTGATCGATGTGCTCAACAGTGTACCTTTCTTCTTTCCCTTCGCCGTTCTTGCCGGTTGCGGCCTGCGACCGCAAAACAGTTCAATCATTACCGAGAAGAGCAGAGTGGTTATGATGTTTTTTCTATTGCTCTAAGTCATCTAATTCACATACATTAAAGACAAGGGACATTGCCAAGTCGGCTAATTGCGTGCCCGATCCGTTTGCCAGCTTCTGGCCCGATGTCTAAGTTACAGAAGTTACCTACGTCCCCCAGCGCATACTGACCCCTTTATCCCCTGTCCTGCTTCCTGTTAGCCGTTCTTTGCACTCCACGAGATTAGCACTTTGTAAAAAGCCAGAATACTAGTCAAGACAGCAGCCATAACCATAGACAAAGCTAAGCCAAAGTGATTTGAGAAAACAAAACTATTGGAGTACAAGAGACAAGAAGTTGCAAGCAGGAAGTAGATCGGTTTTATGTTCTTTTCGGGGACCTTCCACATACACCAATAGAGTATGATTGGAATGCCGAATCTAATGAAGAGACCCCAATTTCTCGACGAGCCATGATGCGTGACAAACATCGTAGCCACGGTGTAGCTCTGACCTACGATAAGCAATCCCATGCATACACAGATCAACCATTTAGGTGCCACGAAGCCTTTCCTTAACGTACGCATACTCCTCCCAACACTCTTTCTAACTACATCAGTCAAAATTATCCGGCATGGGCCCCGGCCCTGTTCTGTCATCAAAAGTTGCATAATCATAGCATTCGGCTGCAACTCCCCCTGCTACAGCTCCTTCGCCGACAGCAGCAACACCGAGGCCGAGAAAGATATTGAATCGGGCCACGGCTGCCCCTGCCATGATAGGGGACGTAGTTGACTAACGTGACTCGTCCTCCATTCTCTGCATAATCCTCGACACGCCCGACGTGCTGATGCCCAGTTGCCGTCCGATTTCAGCGAATGAAATACCCAGTTCTTTTACAAGGGTAAAGGCTATTTCCGACCTTAGACGTGCAATGCTGCCTGCCCGGTTTCCTCCTCTCAGCGCGTCCGGTAGCATTCCCGCTTTTCTGCAATGGTGCTCGATAAGGTCCGTCATCTTTTTCTGGCGTTCCCCGGCAGAGGGGTAATGATGTTCCTGACTAAGGAGACGCGTTACGAAATCGTCCGTGCCGAGAATCCTTTCGTCGGCAAGGACGGGGGAGTTTCTGCGTTGAATTGTTTGGGCCGGTCCGCCAAGAGACCGCACAAGACCACCGCCATCGAGGTCGGGGACGTGCTTCTTCTCAATCCCCGCTTTTATAAAGGTCTTGTAAGCTTTAAGGGACCCAAAGCAGTTGAGAACGTAAGCTGTGTCATGCCACGTGAGGGTATTCTCCCGGACGAGAGAGCGATGGCCGCTCCATGGGTAGCTCTCAAGTTCCTTCACGTCCTTGACGACTCTCGCTCGGAGCGGATTGAGATGGATATAGCGGATCAATTCCCTGAAGTAAGGGCCTTCCTCACATACAATAGAGGTGTAGCGGTTCTGAAAGAGGTGGCCGGCCCTTCGGTGTCTTCTGTTGTAGCTTGTGGCGTAGCCCGTCAGGAGGCGGCGCATAAACCGCGATAGGCCGCCGGCTCCGCTCCGGAGAAGAACGTGGAAATGGTTGGGGATAAGGGCGAACGCATAGACAGGTGTCCCGGTCGTCTGTGATAAGAGGCCCAACCGTTCGAGGAAGCTTTCGCGGTCTCTATCGTCCCTGAAGATAGATGCGCGTTCTATCCCACGGGCCATGACATGGTGTAAAGTCCCTTCCGCATCAAGACGCGCTTTCCGGGGCATGGTCATCCTTCCCGCTCTGGCTCAATCATGTCGTTTTGTCTTGTCACGTTAGTCAACTACGTCCCCTATTTGGTCCCAAATTAACCTGTCCGCTTATGCCTTCGCAGTTTTTTAGCCCTTATTATCATAATTACAGCGATTAGAATCACGCCCGTCATAAACACTATCCCAAAGATGGGCATCTTAAAAATCAAGAAGAAGAATACCCCGAGGGCTGCCAAAACTAATAGCAGAACGGAGAGTAAGAGTATGGGTACTATTTCTCTAACCGATCTCTTTTTCCCGCTATGCATGAGAGCCAAAAAGATCGCTTGGATTCCTGTAAATATCACGATGAATATGGCAGTGGGGATTGCGTCGTAGGCTGAGATATGAAGCACCATTCCTGAAAATAAAATTATCGGTGCCAACAAGAGTCTCGAAATTGTCCTAAGCTGGCATAGTACTTTTTCACTGCCGGGGAGATAATCTCTCCAGAGGAGGGGGATCAGGGGCACTTCCACGATGACAGACGCGATCAATATTCTTGGCCAATTGATATCCATCATTTTCCCACCGAATTCAACTGCTGAGGAGATTGCTTCGTAGTCCAGTAACCAAAACCTATCATGAACAATCCGACAGGAATAGTCACGATATTGCCCCATCCTGTTGCGACACCAGCCTCAATTAGTTCGCAGCCAGCCACTATGAGTCCCGCCCCACCCACTATCATGGTCCCTTTTGCAAGTGTTTGCGAGGCTGTGGAAGGCACATTAATATTTCCCTGCGAATTTGAACTCGTTGCATCAGTTCGTACGTCACCTATGTCTGAGATTTCGTTACGCGCCAGATATACCTTGTTAAGGGCCTGTATCTGATCTCCGCCCTGATCAGGAGACAAGCTGGATATCGTCTTAGCCTGAGCCGCCTGAACCTGTTGCTGTTGGCCGCTTTGAACCAGAGAGCTCAGCGTATAGGCCCCGACGTAGGCAGTTACTGTTGCTAGTCCATAATCTGCTAGACCTTCACGTCCTCCGCGTGCGCACGCTACCACGCCGCCTCCTAACAGACCCCCTGTCCATACGCCCGCTGCCATCTCCGCTCCACCTTCGGCCCCGGAGAGCATGCTCTGTCCTATATTTCCTCCGTTGAAACCAGCGTTCATGCCGCCTGCTACTGCACCAGCCGCAGTGCCGGCGATAACAGCACCAGCAAACTGTCCAGCGAGCACAGTCCCTGCACTGCAATATCCGGCAGAACCTTCAATTACGGAGGTCATGGCAGGGGTCGCCGTTCCGAACGAACTCCACCCCACCCAAGCGGCAGCCGCACCTATAGCCATTCCTTCAAAAACATTCCCACCATGGACCGCCGCCAGTACGCCCCCAACCACCGCTCCAATAACAGCGGCGCAGAGATCATCCAGTCCGAACCAATGTCCGCTCGGATCAGTATACACCACCGGGTTATTCAAACAGTAGCTATACCTGTTATAGCTCTGCAGGTCCCCCGGGTCGGGGATTACACTGTCCGCCGATAAGAACCTCCCCAGTACCGGGTCGTAAAGCCTTGCCTTGAAGTTGTAGAGCCCTACCTCGTCATCGCTCTCCTGATCGGTAAAGGTGTAGTTAACATCGGGGAAGGAAGTACTGTAGTATGACCTCTCCCTAAGTGAGCCGAAGGGGAAGTATTCTATCTTCTCCTGGATGGCGCCTGCCTGGTCGGTGACTATTGACGCAGAGCCCAGGTGGTCGGGGTGGTAGTATTGCTCGTAGCCGTCCGTGCGGATGGAGGCCACCCTCTGGCTGCCTGCAAAGAGGTGGATAACGCCTACGGCGCCTCCCGAGGTCGTCCTCTCCTCGTATACCTCCCCGAAATAGAGAACGGTAGTGGAGGGACCTGTCTTCTTGATCCTCTGCCCGCTGCCGTCATAGGTATAGGTAAGATAGTTGTTGACCCCGTTCTTTGATATGGAGACGGGCATGTTGTCCTGGTTGTACGTGAAGCTTAAGGTGTCCCCTCCGGACACGGCCTTCTGGGTCATGTTGCCGTTGGCGTCGTACTGCATGGTGATGTTGCCTGCGGACAGCACCGCATGGGGTTGGCTGCCGTAGTTGTACGTGTAGCTGCCTACGTCGGACTTGCAGAGGATGTTGCCTATGGGGTCATAGGCATAGGTCTGGCTGTAGGTGAAGGCCCCCGCCCCGCTGACTGAGGTGAGACGGTACAGGTTGTCGTAAGCATAAGAATGGGTGAGGCCGGCAAGGGTGTCCGTCTTTGTGGAGAGGTTGCCCCTCGGATCGAAGGCATAGTGAGAGGTTCTGGTAGGTGGTCGCCGTGCTTCCCTGGACTTGCTGGGTGAGGAGGGTGGCAATCCTGGCCGTGGCGGGGTTGTATGTGTAGTTAGACACCACCGAGACATTGTTGGGCTTGGGCAGGGTAGCCGTCCCGTACTGGCCCAGGGCCGTGAAGTTGGAGTATTGGGAGATATACCTCGAGAAGGTATTGTCATAGAGAGAGAGGAGGTTGCCGGCAGGGTCGTAGGCATACGTGTAGGTCCTTACGGATTGGGTGTTCGGGAAGTACGAGATCTGGTATGTCCTCCCGGCAGAGTCGTAACTCTTGGCTATGGCTACAGGGTTCGATCCTATGTTCTTCTGACTCTGAGCGACCCTCTGCATGATGTCGAAGCCGAGTACCAACCAATCGGACCCGACCGCCCATCTTACCTGCTAATACTTGATACCCCTTACCCGGTATACAAAATCGTATGCCAGGATATCTTCCCACTGATATCCTTTGGACGTGGAGCGCGTATCGTCCGCTCCGCTGTACGATTTGCCGGGTATGAAAAACCAATTCAGCACCGCCTCGCCCGAATGGCGCAGCACTATCCAGTGCTTCCCTTCCGGCAGCATAGTCTCGTGCGCCCCCTCGGGGAAGGCGAACGTCATCCACGAATAGCCCGGCTTGCGCGCGAACGTATCGAGGAATACGGGCAGAGAGCGGACGCCCTTAAGGGCCGGCTTGCCGCCTTGGTCCGCGACGAGGTCCATATAGAGCGTGCCGTCGCCGCCGAACTTATGCATCGCCAGCGCCACCTCGCGTACACGCATGGGCGCGTCGATGGTGAACGCCTGTGCATAGACGTAAGTCGATGTGACGTACTCGGCAGTCTCCGCGTCGAGCAGCTTCAACCCCCTTCCGCCGGAGATGCTGTACGTTGCAACGAGGCTCGGAAACTCCATGTTGCCGAAGACTACTTCCCTCGGCGCCGACGGCGGGCGCACGACAGGCGGCTTTTGAGCAACAGGTCCCGGCGGCTGCGGCGGCACTACAGGCTTTACAACGAAGGGCGCAACGGGCGGCTTGGGCGGCGTCACGGGCGGCTTTTGTATGCCGGGGGCGTGGCCCGCGGACCCGGCCGTCGCCCCTGCGGCCCCGGTTGACCCTGCCGCAGCCTCCCGCCTCTGCCCCCTGCCCTTCAGGCGGACCTGCTGAAGTCACGCCCGTCGGCATCTCCGGCAGTCCGGCGAACGCCTGAAGGTCGTTGCTCATCACGTACGACTTCGGCGCGTCCTGCATCAGCACGGGATGCACCTTGACCGCGTCCTCCAGGAAGCGCGCGTCGATTATGCTCGTATAGGCAGGGGCGTAAGGAATGCCCGTCCAGCTTTCGGCAATCTCGCTCGTGTCCGTTCCGTGGGACTCCTTCACGTGGCGCGTAGATGTGAACTGCTTTGACTGCTTGGGGTCGTAGGAGAGCCAGCCGAGGTCCGGGAAATAGACCTCAATCCACGCGTGGCCTCCCTTGCCCATCGTCTGCACGAGGCTCCGCACACCGTCCATCGGCACCTTGAGCTGCTTATCGAGGGTCGTCCCACCGACCACGCGCGCGGGGATGCCCGCGGCCCGCAGGAGCGCGGCGGAGAGATGGGCCGAGTTCGAGCAATTGCCCGACCGGTCGCGCAGCGTCGATACCGCGTCGTAGTTCATAGGGTTGAAAACGTACCTGATGTTGTCCGCCACGTAGTTGATGACAGCAGTCACCACCTGGAATTCCGTAATGGCGTTGCCGGCCAACTCCCGCGAGAGGGCCTGTACTTCCGGGCTGTCGACCTGCACGAGGGGAGTGCCCTTGAGGTATTGCCGCTCCGCGGCGCCCAGGCCTTTCAGGGGAAAGGACACCCTGCTCTCCATCTTGGCGAGGGTCGCTACCACGCGCGCATCGAACACGACTTTGATCTCAGGGTCCGTCTTCAGGTTGTACCATGTGACTTTTCTGCGTAGGTTGCCGAGGCGGTCCTGCTCGTCCGAAACGCGGTCAGGCTTGGGCTTGATATCGAATTTGACGTTGCTGACCTTTTGCCCGAGCACCCGGTTGGAGAAGCTCGGCGGCACGGCCAGATCGACGGTAAGCTCCGAGAGCGGACGGTCTACGGTCCAGCGCATCTCCTTCGAGATGCGCAGCTCGCTTTCGAGCCGCCCCTCAAGGATGATCGTGTCGCAGTAAGCCGGCCGCGGTATGAGCGCAAAGGCGACGCAGAGGGCGGCGGCGGCGGCAAAGGCCACCGACGCCGCACCTATTGCGCCGCCTGAAGCACCCCGCGCAGCGCCGCAGCCGCGCGGGCGGGATGATGCCATTCTCATTTCAATACGAAGGCGATCTTTGCGCCGGCGAGGAAGTTCGTCTTCTGGTTCGCCGTGAAGATCCTGGCCGCGTCATCGTCCGTGACCTGCAGGTCCGTCGGTCCTGCCGTCCCGGCCGCTCTGACTATCAGCGGGTTGCGGACGCCCCTTCCCTGGAGAGCGCTTTTCGCCTTATCCACACTGTTCGTATATTCACCACAGCCCTTCTCGACGAGTATCTTCTGCGCCACTCGCGACGGGTCGTAGAGCACCTGGCCCTTGACCGTGAATATCCGGTTGATCAGGGCGGGCCGGAACGCCTGGCCGGTCGCGTCGATTATCACGCCGTCATACGACTCTACGGGAATCGGCGTCACAACGGGACGCGGGGCCACCGGAGGGGCCGGGGTATTTATCATGGGCGCGATGGCCGGGTCGCCCATGAGCCGCCTGTACATCACGTCACTGAAGCTGGCCGGGCCGTTCAGGCCGACCTTGACCAGGACAGTCGCCGAGCCCTCGCGGTCGTTGTAGTCCTTGTAGATCACCTGCGCGCCCTTAATGAAGGCGCTGACAGCGGACCTTACCGTATCGTACCTTACCTGCATGTCCCTCGTCGTCGTATCGCCGACTACGGCCACCCCGTCTAAGAACTGGGCGAGGTTCCTGTAGGCGATGACTTCGGCCGCGCGCTCCGCGGTAAGCCGCCTCTGGCCCAAGGTCGTTGCGCCTGTCGATGGGAGGCCCTGGCCCTCCATGACGATATAGCCGTCCGTAAAGGCCTGGGTTACCGTTTTCGTTATCGCAAGGCTCTCCTGGGCGAGCCATCTGTTAGTTGCCGCGAACCGCTCGTCCGCCTGCGAGATGCCGGTCTGTTGGGCAAAGGCGTTGCCCGCCACTGACGCAAGCGCGGCGAGTACAACGAAAGCGAGGACCGGGTGAATGAACAGCGTCTTCTTCATGGCAACCTCCTTCCTGCTTAATGACCATACATCTTCTGTTTCAGTGCCCTAACCGCAAGCACCGCGTCGGCCCCGGTAACCGGGTCGTCCACCCCGAAGGCGCCGCTCGTCTCCCCCTCCATCAGCCCGCGCGTAGTCGCGTTCATCACTGCGTTGTAGTAGCGCGACGTGGGCTTGATGTCTGTGAAGGGGGACTTGTCGTGCCCCAGGTAAGCGGACGCGATTTTCTCGTCCCGCGTGACCTTGATAAGAATATCTTCAAGGATGAAGGCCATCTCGCCCCGTTTGACCGCCTTTGCGCCCTGGAAGAGATAGGCCCCAGTGGTGCTGTCGTAGGACGGCTCCAGGCCCCTCAGGTTCCACCTCAGGACGGTGAGGATCTCGTCGCGCGCAGGGCTCGCCGCGATGTCGACGGGTACGGGCAGCGGATGGCGGCCGGATGTAGCCTTGAGGTTGAGCGCGTCAGGCCCCAGCTCGTGCGTCAAAAGCGAGGTAAGCTGTGCGCGGCTGACCGTCTCTTTGACCGCGAGCCGCTTGCCGAGGTCGGAGACAGTTACGCCCGCCATGGCGCGCACGGCGCGGTCCGTCCGCATCCATGCAGCATCGGCCTTCGGAATCCACCTGCTCTGGGTCTTGGCGTTGAGAACGGCCTTGAACCTGCCCTTGGCAGCGTCGAAGTCCAGGGCCTCTTTATAGGCCAGGCCCATGTAGTAGTCGGCTGCCTCCCTGCCCTCGTAGTAGGGCAGCTCGGCGTCCTTGACATTGGCACCGTCGGCGCGGTTGTAGGCAGCTTTCGCGGTCTTTATGAAGTCCGGCCTGGCGAGGATCGTCTGGGTACGTATCACGGCTATCGCATGGGCGAACTTGTCTGCGGCCGCGGATGCCTGCGAGTCGGCTTTTTTCAGGGAGTCTTCCATCCGTTTTTCGATTGCCGCTCTGGCGGCTGCGTCGGGCGCGGCAACAGCCTCTTTCGCCGCGATGATCGCCAAGCCGTCATGGGCCGGGGGCAAATTAGCCTGACAGTAAAGGGCGCGCTCAAGCCTGTTGCTCGCAGCCTGGAGGTCTCCCTTCTCGATCAGCTCCATGCCCTTGATGTAATGCAGCCGGGGGTTGTCCTCGGGGCCGGTGCACTTCGCCACCTTGCCGGCCGAACAGCCCCAGCCGCCCGCGAGCATAATCAAGACGACGAACATTATGCCGAACCTGCAGCCACTCCTCATATCGTCCTCCTTATAGATACCTGCCGAAAAGATACCGGCCTTTATCTCCGTTTCCGCGTCAGAATGAAATCCCTCGCGCTTTCAACGCTTTGCCCGCGCTGATGCTGCCCTGTCTTGCGGCAGTCATGAGGTCCTGGATCGCCTGTTGCCTGTTGCCGAGCCTGTCGTGCGTATTGCCTCTGTTATAGTAGGCCGCGGTGAAGCCGGGATCGAGCGACACGGCCTTGTCGAAGTCGGCGAGCGCCCGCTGGTAATCGCGCAGCCTGACATAGACGTCCCCCCGGTTGTTGAACGCCTGCGCGAAGCGTGGGTCGAGCGACACGGCCTTGTCGAAGTCGGCGAGCGCCCTCTGGTGCCTGCCGAGCCTGTTGTTGAGGTTTCCCCTGTTGTAGCGGATAGTCGCGACGTTGGGGCCAAGGGCGACCGCCCGGTCCAGGTCTCTGGCGGCCCGCGTGTAGTCGCTCAGCCGCGCGTAGCACTTCCCCCGGTTGTTGTAGGCCGGGGCGTATGCCGGGTTGATACTGATCGCCATATCGTACGCCTTTATTGCCTCGCGGAAATCTCCCGCCATCTCGCTCGTGTATCCTTTTTCAAACCAATCGAGGGCCTTGAGGGCCCCTATATTCTTCTGGTATGCAGCCAGGGCCGGCCCTTTTACTGCATCGTCCGAGGAAGCCAGGGCGCCCCTCAGCCTCTCGTTCTCGGCAAGCAGCGCGGAGACGTTCTTCCGCAGGTCTTCAAGCTCCCTCGTCTTCTCCACGTCTCTCCTGAGCCTGTCGATCGACCTCGCGATCTCGTCCGGGTCGGCGGCCACCCGCGCCTTCAGATAAAACAGGCGGCCGTCCCATTTCTCGGCGAGTACCTCCGTCGAGACAACGCCCGCCGTGTACATGACGACCTGGTCGCTCGTTATCCTGAAATCCTTCACTTCCGTTCTGGTTTCGAGGTAGACGCCTATCTCTTCGAGTATGAGCCTCTTTACCTCCCGCATGGCGCACGCCCTGCTCGAGTTCCTGCTGTCGTCGTCGCCGGCTTGGTACGTGTATTCCCTCTCGAAGGTCCGGGTTTCGGCGTTGGCCGGGCCGTAGAGGAAAAGGCCGAGCACGGCCCCTATAAGCACGGTCGCCATCCGCCTGGAGTTTATTTTGGAATGGGCTTCGGCACTGTGATGCGCTTCAGTCATCATCAACCCCCCATCTCTCTATTCGGGTGAAGCCATTAAACTACCTCTCGGTAGCGCGATATGACGACTGACCGGCATCCGGCTTCTCGGCACGCCGAGAGCGGCAGCTGTAGCTTCTGCCTTTTTCCCGAGAGCCGACTAAAGTCATAATGCACGTCGCTGCTCGCTGTCAAGAACTATTTGCAGTCCGAATAACCCCGAAAGCGCGTAATCACTCGACAATTTTGTCAGGTGCCCTTCCCTTCCCCTACTTTTTAGGCACCAGATAGCCGGCGGCCATCGCCTGCCCGTAGTCGCGCATAAACTTCGAGCCTATCGCATCGAGCGGCGAGGATGTCATCCGCTCCCTGAAAACCACCACCTCCACGCCCGGCAGAAGGCTTTTGAGGGCATAAGCCAGGGGGATGCCGTTCTCGATGATCTCCAGGGCGTGGGAGTTGCCGACTATCACGGTCAGGCCGAGCTCTTTGGCCGCCTTGACGAGGGGATGGTCCTCCCTGGCGTGGCTGATCGACATGATCAGCGTATTGATCTCCGGGTACTGCTTCTTGAACTCCCGCACCTGCTGGGCGGTGAAGCCCGTGTGCGGGAAGATGTGCAGGACTGTGCCCACCGGGTTGTCGGCTGACCCGTTCATGATGTAGCCCGCAGCGGCGACGCTCGTCTCCTGGAGTGCCGGCGACTGGCGGTCCCTGCGTTCCGTCTCAAGCACGGCCTTCTCGCGGGCCAGGTCCGCGTACTCGTTGAGCCGCTTTATGATGTCGCCTGCCTTCTTTACACCGGGCAGGGGTTTGCCGACGAAGACGACGTTGCCAGGAATGCCGCCGTAAGCGACATCGACCTTGAAGGGCATGTGGCCGTGGATGATCGCTATGCCGGGATGGCGCCCGTGGAATGCCTCGTGCGCCTCGAAAACAGCCAGGTTATAAAGGCGCACGTAGCCGCGAAGGGGCACGCCGCCCGAGCTTGCCGCGTCAGCCACAGGGTGGTGGACGACGATTGCATCGACGCCGGTTGCGCCTGCAAGCTCGATGGCGCTCTCAGTCAAGGTCATGCCGACGGCGAGCTTGCGGACAGGGGCCTTCGGGTCGCCAACAACGAGCCCCGGCGTCTCTGTGATCGCCTTGCCCGGTATGTCGGAGCTTTTAGTCACGACGAACGGGTTGCCGGTGCCGAAAGGTATATCCGGCCTAACAATGCAGCCGCCGTTGGTGATTACATTGAGCGCCTGGAGCACGTCGCCGACGGTGGTCGCTTTCTCCTGCGCGAACACAGGCCCGCACGCACCGGCCGCCAGCACCGCAAGGGTTGCCATGATTAACGCCGAAAAAAGAACTATCGCGCCTTTCCTGAGAGACATCCACTGCCTCCTAAAATCATCAATGTATCGCTGCTCTATCGACCGGCGAATGACTAAGCCAATTCTATCATTGGGAAGGGCGGATGGTCGAGGGAAATCTGCATAGGCCGGGCCCGAAGTCTTTTGTTCCGGGCGATACAGAAAAACGTTGACAGCCCCGCCGTAACCGTTATAAGAATAGACATCTCAAAAGCCAGACCACCCGAGCCGATGGGACGTAAAGCCAAACGGGCTTAAGACTAGCTCGCCTCGATCATCAACAACAAGAAAGCCTGACTGCCGAGCGGTCTCCAAGGAGCGCCTCTGTGACAGGTGCGATTCTCGCTTTAGTGCCTCAAGTGCGTTCCTTGCGTTTCGTCCTACCTCATGCCATGCACCCGTCTCCGGCGTCCGGGCATTACTTGCGGACAAGAGAAACGGCAAAGGATACATCAGGAAAATAAGAGGCGCTCTCCGGAAACGATAAAAAAGGAGGGAATTAGAACATGAATGGAAAAGCAGTAGTCCTGGTAATGCTGGGGCTGATAACGCTGAGCGCTTGCGCGATGGGTCCGACAGCTCCGACCGTGATCGTGATGCCCGCACCCGGCGTCCCCCTTGAGAAGTTCCAGGCCGATGACGTTGCGTGCAGGCAATGGGCCGACCAGCAGATAGGTGGGGCGTCGGCCGCCGATACGGCCAATCAGAGCGCCCTCAGGGGGGGCGTGCTGGGCACGCTCTTAGGGGCCGGCCTGGGGGCGGCAATCGGCGGCGCCACGGGCAATGCGGGCGCGGGGGCCGCAATCGGCGGCGCCACAGGTCTCGCCGGCGGTACCGCAGTGGGAAGCAACGCGGGCGCACAAGCGGCGGCCCAGCTCCAGAAGCGCTATGATATAGCTTACATGCAGTGCATGTATACAAAGGGACACCAGACCCCGGCAGGCTTCTCGCCGCAGCCCGTAAACCAGCAGGCAAGCGGAGCGGATGTCACGCCCCAGGCTGAAGCTCAGGCCCAAGTCCTCGAAGCCGATGCCGCCGACTCAACGCCGATCGATGTAACGAAGATCGACTTCGGCAACGGGCAGGGGGCAAAACCGAAGACAAAGAGCGCTGCATCCAAACGTATCACGGAGGTACAGCAGTTGCTGAACCAAAAGGGATACGCAGTGGGCGCGCCCGACGGAAAAATGGGAGCGAAGACCAAAGCGGCCATCGTGAAGTTTCAGACCGATAAGAAGCTGAAGGTCACAGGCACGCCGACGACGGAAACCGTTAGCAAGCTGAAGGAGCCGTGATCGCGCCCGAAGGCAGGAATGTGAAAAAGCGCAAGGAGGCAAGGATATGAAAGGGAAGAATTGGATCGGAATACTCGCGGCATCCGCGTTTGTTTTTGTCTCATCGCTTTGCCCGGCTAACGAGCCTCAGAAGAAATCTGCGCCACCGCCCAAGGCCGCCCCTCCGAGGCAGGCGCCCGCGCCCAGACCGCCGGCCGGCCCTCCTCAAGTCCGGCCCGCTCCCGGCCCAGCTCCGTTCCGGCCCGGCCCTATTCAGGCGCATCCCGGTCCCGGTCCTGCGCCCGGCCATCGGGCCCAGGCCTGCGCCCGGTCACGGCGGCCCTGGCCCCGCACATCCCGGCCCCGGCCCTATCCACGCAGGTCCTCCCCCGGTTCCGGGCCATCGCGGTCCGGCGGACCATGAAAGGATCGTAAGAGAGGTGCACAGCCCCCGCGTGTCGCGGGTGGACGTCGTAAGGGCGCGCGACCAGTACCGCAACGTCGAGCGGGAGCGCTTCGGAAGGCACATGGAGCCTTTCAGGTTCCGGCCTGAGCACCGCATGGTCTTAACCCATATGCGAATTGTCCCCGGCACATATTATTACAGGCGGGACGCCTTTTACAGGGTATACGGCTGGGCCCCGCTGCCATACGTGTACAGCATGTATCCACGATACGGAGTTTACGACTCGGTCTTCCTGGCGTTCATGCTTGACCATGCCGACGAGCAGCAATACGCACTCATGTACTACAACCACATGAACGACCCGGACTTCGTACAGTGGCGTCAACAAATGGACCAACTGGCCGCGCAGAACGCGGACCTGAGCCAGAGGCTCGCAACCATGGACCAGCAGGTCGCGGCCTTGCAGGGGACACCGACCGACCCTTCGTACGTCCCGGAAGACGCGCAGGACATCGCGCTCTCGCCCGAGGTAATAGACGGGCTGACCCAGCCGCAGTCGCAGACGTAGAAGGCGCACGAGGCACAGGCAGACGGGTCATTCCCAAAACAGACATGCGAGAGGCCCGTGACGCCTTTAAAGGCGTCACGGGCCTCTAACGGACCTTTCGGCGCGGGCGGACGTTTCAGGTGAATCATCTTTCTAATGTGCTGTTATGATTAAGGATTACTTATAGAATGAGGTGCCGTATGTGGGACATGAATAACGTAACAGAAATCGAATACAAAGGAGGCTTCGTATTTCGGGTTGTCTTTGACGACGGTAAAAACGGCGACCTGGATTTCTCCGAATATATCGGAAAAGGACCCGTTTTTGAACCTCTCCGGGATGTCTCGTTCTTCAAAACGGCGCGGATAGAAGGCGGCACCATCGCCTGGCCCAACGGCGCCGACATCGCCCCGGAAACGCTGTATGAAAGGCTAGAGCAATAGAGAAACAACCGATGCAAGTCTTCTAAAGATGCGTATAATATGCTATCAATTGGAAGGAAAAGGGAATGAGCCTTGAAGACAAGATAATAAAGGAAATACAGGATTTGCCGGAATCCAGGAAGGCGGAAGTTCTCGATTTCGTGGAGTACCTGAAGACGAAAGCCGGGGACAAGGAATGGTCCATATTTTCTTTATCGTCTGCCATGCGGGGTATGGCGAATGAGGATTCGCCGTACTCGCTTGGTGATATTCAATAATCCTTCTGATGATCGCATGGTCCGGAGCCACCGCCATTAAGGGCGACTCGCCCTGGTTTTGTATCCTGTTTCAGTACATGTCATAGTCGTTTTGTCCAACCCAGCTGTCGACTTCATCGCTCCGGTCAACGTCCGGTTCGATCCCTGCAATCAGCAATTCGTCATAGTCCTCCAGTTTCAACCCGCACTCCTCGCACTCGAAAGACTCGCCCACGAATTCGAGGCTCAGACTGGGCGACCCGTCTTCATCGTAATCACCACGCTCTTCCGTCTGTCCGATAAGCAGAGCGCCACAGCCGCACACCGGGCATTCGATAGGATAAACGTCCCAATCGCCGGAAGTGACTTGAGATTTCACCTCAATGCGCTTAGCCTTCTCGCGAGCTTTTTCTATAGCGGAGTGAACGCGCTCAAACCTTTCCTCGTCAAACTGCTTCAGGAACTTATCATTCTCTACGGCGTCAGCAAGAAAATAGTGCTGAAACCAATCTGCCCCATGTTCGCGGAAGTGCTTAAGGAGAGATAGATAGAGAAGAACGCTTCTTTGAGCCTAATATTCACGGAACTCAGGAAGGCCCGCATGCACCGAAAGGTTCCGATACCGAGAGAGAAAACGCAGGTGAGAGCCAAAACGCTTCTTGAAGTCAGGGAAGAACACTGAGAAGACGGCTATGGCTTCATCAAGCTCTATGCTTTTGAAGGCCGAAGAGCGTAGATCCATTCTATAAGGGGCCTTTTTGAACGTCTGGGGCAGCGAGTCGGGCGCGATCAGTGCGCATTTCAATTCAAGAGGAATATCCTTGAGCAGGAGCAATAGACTCAACTTTGCGATGTAGGCCTTGAGAAGCAACTCCGTAGCGACAGCCAAGTTTCCGATGGCCGCTTGGTTGTTTTTGTGGATTCCCTCCTTTCCTTTACCCCTGAAGAGGGCCAAACCGGCTCGACCGTAGGCACCCGACGCAGAGAACAGACTTCTCACCAATTCATCTTGAGCATCTTTCATAAATGCACTCCGGCTCTCAGCACGGGTCGGGGAACTTTTAACTGCTTTTCGCTATCGCCTCTAATGCCATCCTCAAAGCATCTAGGGACGGTCAATAGCTCCTAACGGAAGGCGACGAGTTGTCGTCGCCCCACGTACGGCTGCCCCTACTCATCCCGTCACCTTTGAATCTCATCTTTGAATATTACCACTTCTATCATAGCCGTGTGAAAAAGGGAAACGAAAATAATGATAACAGTGATAGTTAGAATCTAACTCAACTCTGCAAGAACACTGACCCACCCAGCGCATCGTGCGGTAAGCGGTTCTTGGGCTGCCAAAGGGGGCCTGGGGATTTTCGATGATAGACGCCGTGACCGAGGAGCCGCCGCCCGGAGCATACTCTTTGTGTATGTGAGGACGCGCGGCTTTGAGGGACAGGCGTATGGCGCGAAAAGACCCAGGCCCCGTCCCACACCCTCTTATTCTATTATCCCCCTGAAGTCCTCCTGCGCCCTCGCCTTCAGTATATGGTGCTGCTTCTTGCCCGATGTTGTGAACGGTAGCTCGGCGAAGGGGACGAATTTGTAGAAGCGGGGGCGTTGGTATCTTGCTACCATCGGGTGGGCCTTGCAGAACTTGTCCAGGTCTTTTTCCGTCGGCGCGGCGCCGTCCTTGAGTGCTACGTAGGCGACGACGACCTCCCCCCACTCGTGGCTGCGGACGCCGGTTACCATCGCGTCGAGCACGTCCGGGTGCTCCTTGAGCGCGCCCTCCACGATGGCCGGGTGGACGTTCTCTCCTCCGCTGATGATCATGTCGTCCGTCCTGCCCCGGATGGTGATGAAGCCTTCGCTGTCCCACGTCGCCATGTCTCCGGGCAACTGCCACCCTTCGAAGGGGAACGCCTTCCTCGTGTCCTCCGGCCTCCGTATGTACTGGTACGGGCAGTGCATCGTGCGCAGGGCCACCTCGCCCTCGGTTACGCCGTCCATGGGGCAGAGGTCGGCCGGGTCTTCCGGGTTGCCCCTGCGGTCGGCGAAGACCTTGACCACCTTCACCGTGTCCTCCGGTATGGAAAGGCCGATGGTCCCCGCCTTGGCGGGCAGGTCGTGGGGCCGCAGCATCGTCACCCAATGGCCGTCGGCTGTGCCGTAGCCGTTGAGCACGTTGGGCGTCAGGAGCGCCATCATCTTGAGGCAGGCATCCTTGTCCAGCGGCGCGCCCATAGAGGTGATGCACCCTCTGCGGAGCGTTGAGACGTTTCTCGGCGCCTTCTCCTGCAAAGCACACATGCGCTCGTAGACCGTGGGGGCGCTCACCATGTGGCTGACGCCGTACTTCTCGATCAGGTCGAGCGACTTATCTTCTGTGAAGTGCTTCATCACGACCACCCGGCCGCCTTCGTGCATGCAGGGCAGCACTCCCGTTGTGTTGCCGCCACGGTGGAACAGGGGGTTCGTGGCAAGCGTGACCGAAGCGTTGTCTATCTTGAGGAGGGACGCAGTCATCATGTTGTCGAAGAAGATGATGGCGTGGTTGATGGGGAAGCCCTTGGGCAGCCCGGTCGTCCCCGACGTATAGAGTATGAGGCAGGGGTCCGTCCAGCGGACGGCGGCGGCGGTAGCCGGAAGGGTGGAGGACCGGCCGTCTATAAAATCCTCATAGGAGATGTGGCCGCGCGGCAAAGGGGCGGCCTTCCCGCCGGAGCTTGAGCCCCCACCGACCCTGATGGCGAGCTTCGGCGGTATCTCCGCCCGCCCGAGCGCCCCGACACTGTATTCCTCCACTTCGGAATCATAAAGGAAGACCGCAGGGGGACAATCCGCCATGAGGCTCGCAATCTGCCCTTCGGGCAGGCGGAAGTTGACGGTGGAAAAAACGCAACGGGCCTTCATGGCGCCGTAAAACACGGTGAACCAATGGAAGGTGTTCATCATGTTGCCCATGACCACGTCATTCAGCCCAACGCCTGCCGCAAGAAGGGCATTGGCGAACCGGCTCGATTCTTCGTCGAGCTGCCTGAAAGTCAGGGTCTTTTCGTAAAACGGGTCAACGACTACCGTCTTATCCGCGTACCTGAGCACGTTCCTGTACAACTGCCTCGTTAGGGTATATTCCTTTTCCCACGCGGCCATCCATTGCGAGTAGTCGGCAGTCAGCTTCATCGAGAATCTTCCTCCCTGTCCGTCCCCGTCCGTCCATGGTCTGCGTTTTACGATTTTATAATGCCGGTGCGCGCTGCTCCCGCCGGGAGCGCCTCTCGTCGCGTTGCTCTCTTATTCCCATTGCCGGAGTATGGTGACAAATGAAGGAGCGATGCCTTCCCGTCCGCCCCCCGGTCGATGAGAAGTATTGTTATGACTACCATTCCTTACGGGCTTAGATCAAGCAAATTATGACAAATTCGCTCTTTATCAGGCGTGGGTCTCCGGGTACGTGAGCGCGCCGCGCCAATTTGCAAGTCGCGAAAAGATTACAAAGATTGCGAGAATTAATTGTTGACAATGTTTTTTCAACGGCGGTAGATTTGTGTCAGTTCGTACACCCTGTCACGTTTTACACTTTTTAGTTTTTACGAATTCGGCACGGTATGGAAGAGGCAGCCAGGCGGAAACTCTTTTGCCCTGTGCTATGACCGGCCGCGAGCAACCGCGCTTTTCGCACGCGCACCCTCCAGCCAGTATCGTGTCCTGCGCCTTCCGGCCGGAAAAAGGAGAAACAGCATGAATGTGAAAACGTGGATCGCAACGCCGCTGCTTGCTTCGTTCGCTTTCTTTGCCGTAGCGGGGTCCGCTTATGCGGAGCTGAAGAAATACACGCCGAAGCCCGCGCCTGCAAGGCCCGCACCGGTGAGGCCGGGGCCTGCGCCCAGGCCGCCCGGACCGCCGGCCAACGTGCCGAGGCCGGGTCCGGGTCCGCAAGTTAACTTCCCGAGGCCGGGGCCCGGCCCCGCCCCAGGCCCGCACATGTCGAACTTGCCGCCCCGCATGGGGCCCACCCAGCCCGGCATAAGACCCGGTCCCGGCTTCCACCCGGCTACCCCTCCTCCTCCCGTGATCCACGCGAACGTCACCCCCAGGGAAGAGCTGCAGCGCAAAATGAGCATGCAGGCGACGAGGCAGGAGAACCTGAGTGCGATCCGCCGTTTTAACGATCAGCGCAGCATGTTCAGGCCAATGCCCGGCCCGATCCACTTCTCGCCTGCCTACCGGCCCCTGTTCACGAAGGTAAGGATCGTCCCCGCCACGTACCATTACAGGCGGGAAGTTTTCTATGCGCACTACAATTACATGCCGCCCCCCTACGTTTACAGGATGTACCCTGTTTACGGGGTGTGGGACTCGACGTTCCTTTCCTTCATGCTTGACCACATCAACGAGCAGCAGTACGCGCTGATGTACTACAACCACCAGAACGAGGACGCCATGCAGCAGTGGCGCGCCGAGCTCGACCAGATGGCCGTTGACAACGAGGACCTCAAGGCCCAGCTTGCGGCGATGGATACCAAAATGGCGAGCCTGCAGGGCACGCCTATCGATCCGAGTTATGTGCCGGAGGATGCGCAGGATATAGCGCTGGCGCCGGAAGTGATAGATCAGGCGATAGGGCAACAGACGCAGAGCTAGGGTGGCTGCGTGCGTAACCCGGCGCGGTGGGTGTTTTTGTCCTGACCGGGCTCGCCGCGTCGCCTCCGACGTACAGTTTTAGGGGAAGATACCCCGGAGTTTCCCCGCCCCGGCCACGCGGCCCACGCCCAGGATCAGGGCTGCCGTGCGCAGGTCCACGTTCTCCTTTTCAGAGACGGCGATCACCTCATGGAAGGCCCTGGAGAGGATTTTGTTCAGGCGGTCGGTTACTTCGCCTTCCGTCCAGAGCAGCTCCTGGAGGTTCTGCACCCATTCGAAGTACGAGACGACGACACCGCCCGCGTTCGCAAGGATGTCGGGCACGAGCCGGATGCCACGGTCCGCCAGTATGGCATCCGCCTCCGGGGTCGTCGGCCCGTTGGCGCCCTCGACTACCATCCGGCAGCGCAGCTTCGGGGCATTCACCGCGGTTATCTGGTTTTCGATGGCGGCCGGCACCAGTATGTCACAGTCGAGCTCCAGCAGTTCCGCGTTCGTTATCTCCTCCGCATCGACACCGTGCTCCTTCCCGCTGCCGCTTGCGCCGTCCGTCTTGGCCGCGAGGGCCTTTTTCACGTCGAGCCCGGAAGGGTTGTAAAGGCCGCCCAAAACATCCGAGATGCCTATTATGCGCGCCCCTGCTGCGGCAAACTGGCGCGCGGCGGCGGCGCCGACGTTGCCTGCGCCCTGTATTACCACGCGGGCGCCGGATATCGGAAAGCCCAGGTGCTTTGCCGCCTTGGCCGCAATGGTGAAGACCCCCCGGCCGGTTGCCTCCAGGCGGCCGAGCGACCCGCCCAGTTCGAGCGGCTTGCCCGTGACTACGCCCGGCACGGCATAGCCCTTGCGTATGCTGTACGTATCCATGATCCAGGCCATCACCTGCGGGTTCGTGGCTACGTCGGGCGCCGGTATGTCCATCTCCGGTCCGATGAAGGGTGATATCTCCCACGTGAAGCGGCGCGTGACGTTCTCGATCTCGCACTGCGACATGGAGGCGGGCTCGCACTTCACCCCGCCTTTCGCGCCACCGAAGGGTATGCTGACGACTGCGGCCTTCCACGTCATCCACATGGCGAGGGCTCGCATCTCGTCGAGGTCCACACTTGGGTGGTAGCGCAGGCCGCCTTTGAACGGCCCCCGTGAGTCGTCGTGCTGGACGCGGTAACCGGAGAAGATCCGCACGGAGCCGTCGTCCATCTTCGCGGGGAAATGGACGATGATCTCCCTTTTCGTGTACTTCAGCTTTTCGATAACGTCCCTGTCCGCCTCACGTATGTGGGCGGCCGCCTTCTCGACCTGGCTCACGGCCATCTCCGCCAGGTTGACCTTACCGCCTGCGCCTTGTATCTCTGCCATTTTTCGGACCTCCGACGGCGCCCGTCAACTACTCCGTGCGATCCCCGTGTTTATTGTCGATTGTATACGGCCGGGCAAATAATGTCAATCAGTTAGACAGGGCCGCGCCTTGCGGGGACGGGCCGGCGCCGCCCCAAAACCCGGTTGACGGCGAGCGACGATTCGTTGTATGTTTGAGTAAGGCGGACCGGACCTTAAAACGGCCCGGGGAGATCGGGATCCGAAAGGAGGCTTTTATGGAAGTTTCTCTACTGAAAGGAAAGGTAATCCTCGCGGTCGATGACGAGCCCGACGTGCTCCAGGTGCTCAGGGACGAGATCATGGCGGCGTGCTCGGATTGCACCATGGAGCAGGCTACTACTTACGACGACGCGGCCAAGCTGCTACGCTCCAACAAGTACGACTTGGTGGTGCTGGACATCATGGGCGTCCGTGGCTTCGACCTGCTCGAGATCGCCGTCAACCGCAACTGCAAGGTCGCGATGCTTACAGCCCATGCCCTGAGTCCGGAGGCTCTCAAGAAGTCGCACGACCTCGGAGCGAGGGCGTATTTGCCGAAGGATAAGCTCGGCGAGATAGTCCCCTTCCTCGAAGATATGCTGAAGCACGAGTACAAGACCGGCTGGAGGCGGCTCCTCAACAAGCTGGAAAACTATTTCGACGAGCGCTTCGAGCCCGGCTGGAAAGGCCAGGCAGGCATCAACTACTGGTAAGGGGTTCAGTACCCCTTCCGGCAATCATCTACCCCCGGCAAAGCCGGGGGTTTGTTAAAACCGTGAACCGCTCAAAGCGGTTAGTTGTGCGTTAGCTGCCTAAAGGCAGCTATTTGTCCTTCTCGAACAGTTTCATCTGGTCGAGCCTTCGATCTGTCTCTTCCTGGGCTTGGATGTACGCTCGTATGGCTTGCTCGTCCAACCCTATGGTCGATACGCAATAACCTCTGGCCCAAAAGCTCTGACCTACGAAGTTGCGTCTCCTGCCGCTCATCCGGGCTATGTAGATCGCGCTCTTCCCTTTGATAAAGCCTACCACCTGGGCAACGGCATACTTTGGGGGAACCGAGAGCAACACGTGGACGTGGTCCACTACCAGTTTCCCCTCCAACACCTCGCTCTCCTTCTGCCGCGCCAGCTCCTTGATGATGGGCCCTATCTCCTTCCTGAGATTCCCGTATAGTACCTTTTTCCGGTACTTCGGAATCCACACCACATGATACTTGCAATCCCATACCGTATGACATAAGCTCTGAATATCTTCCACCGAAAGCCTCCTTAACTCTGCCGACCGCCTAAACGGTTCACGGATACAGGAGGCTTTCCTATATATTCCCGGAATTGTCAAACTCCGGGATTCCCCCGGCAGAGCCGGGGGTTTACCAGAATGAAATTATCGGGGCTCAGCGCCCCCTCCACGAGCAAAGCCCGTGGAGCCTCCCGGTTCGGCCTTCGCATACGCTCGCTTTATGACCCTGCTGCTTGCAGCAGGGTCATTTATTCCCCAGTGCGTCACATTTTCGTAAGCTTCTTGCAGGTCGGGCTGAAAGCCGCCACTGTGGCAGACTTTCCGCACGACCTGCCTTTTTCTTTCCTATCATTTAGCCGGTTACTTGCAGGTCCACCCTCCTGTTGGCCGAGTAACATTTATCCGTGGGCTCGCTGCAAACGGGCCTCTCTTTGCCGTAGCTCTTGGTATCGATGCGGTCCGCCTTGACACCCTGCTGCACGAGATATGCCTTCACGGCATCTGCACGTTTCTGGGCCAGGGTGCGGTTATACGCCTCGTCTGCGCGTTGGTCGGCATTGCCGGAGACCTCCACCTTGGCGTTGGGGTTCTGCTTGAGCCATGCCGCCTGGTTCTTCAGGGCCGATGCAGCCTCCGGCGTTAAGCCGGATTTGTCAAAGCCGAAATAGACGGACCGCGCCGGAGGTGCCTGAACGGGCGCCGCCGCCGCCGTTTGTGCCGGTGCGACGTGTGGTTTCGGATAAACCAACTCAGCCTCAGATGCCGGCGGAAGGGGAGTCCCTGCCGATCTCTGGTGCGAGCACCCAAACATACAGACAATCAAAAGACAGAAAAACAACGCGAGCACGGCTTTGGCAGTCATGGTGCCTCCTCACAGAAACGTTAGTAGCTGAAGACAGGGGCGATCAGGAATTCGAAAAGAGTGCCACAAGCCCATACCGGACTACGGCGAACACAGAATCAGACTCGCCTTCAGCCCCATTTTATTCTGTGTTCGCTTCTGCCGGTTGTCAACGCGGCTGCTTCACGCAGGGCAGTTGCGCAGGCAGACTGAAGCGGGCGCGCAAACAACCGGGATTTGCCCTGACCGATACGATATATTAGAATGTGCGACAAGGAGTCAACAGAGCCATAGTGGGACTTTTCAAAAAACTCTTCGGCGTCGGACCGATAGGCGCCGCTGTCAGCCTGGCCCTTCTGGCCGTCGCGGGCCGCGTGGACCGCAGCCTGGGTCATCCGGAACTACTCGGGTACCGGTTTCCGGTGGAGGCCCTCGGCGCAGTTCTTGTCTGCACCGGCCTGGCGCTTCATTTCTGGAGCATGTATATCCTGCGGAGCTGGTGGGTCGGGGGGCGGCTGTGCACCGCAGGGCCGTTCCGGTGGTTTCGCCATCCCATGTATGCCGCCTGGATCACATTCGTGTGCCCCGGCATCGCCTTTTGTCTCGACTCCTGGGTCTTCTTAGTGTGGGCGGCCATGCTCCATGTCCTATGGCACCGGCTCGTCGAATCGGAAGAGAAAGAGATGGAGGCTCGATTTCACAACGAGTACCGGCGCTACGCCGACCGCACGGGCAGGTTTCTGCCCCGGCCGTCCCGCCGCCGTCCTTTGCGCGGCTAAGCCGTATTACCGACGCCCATAGACCTCATTCGCCGGCCCGTCCGTAAGCCAGGTTTGTTTACTGCGCCTTTAGGCACCTTCCCCGACAATGCCTCGAATACATTGGCAGCAGCCTCGAGATCTATCAGCAGGCGGGCATCGGCGGTGACATTGCCCGCGGCCCCGGCGGCCCGCCGGCGCGGCGGGACCGTGACCCAGACGTCACGGCTCGTGCACGCGACAACGTTTACGCTGCCGAGCTCCCTGGACGTCCCGGCGACGATCTTCAGGTCCGGGCACTCCCGCAGGAGGGCATCATCCACGGCATCCGATATACAAACGATCAGGGCCTGCGCGGTCCGCGCACGGCTGAGAAGCTCGCTGCGGGGTAGGGTCTCGCGGGTGGGGTTCGCAATGACCTGGAACGAGCCGCGCAGCAGATCGATGACTTCCGGATGTACCCAATGGGTGACCACGACACGTGGCGCCATGCCTTCCCCCTTTCACGGCTTCATGCGCGAAGCCCGGCCGAGCTTTCTTATGCTGCCATATAATTGTTAGGGGAGTGTAAAGGTAGTGTTAAGAGTTCGTGAATCGTGGCTTTCTATCGCCGCCTCTGGAAAAGCACGGCCGGCCGCCTTAAACTAAGAACAAATCGACACCCGATTTCCCGGCAGTGTGAACCATGAAATGAACGGAAAAAACACAGCCGCATGGGGTGAGGGGGGGCCTTGAAAAAGCTCGGCGTAATTTTAAAGGCGTATCCGTATTGCAGGCGTTTGCTGTCCGGGGGCATCGGATATCTAAACCGTGTTCTTTCTCTCGCCGCGCTCCTGGTAGTCCGGGGCATCAGGGCGGCATGCAAAGGATTGATAAACCTCCTGAAGGATATCGCGGTTTCAAAAGGTTATCCTTATTACCGGCACCGTTTTCCGGTGCGCGTCATGCACTGGTGTAATGTTCTCTGCCTTGCAGTCCTTCTCATGAGCGGCCTCAATATCTTCAACGCCCATCCCGCACTCTATTGGGGCCGGTCTTCTTATGAAGGTCTTCCCCCTCTACTTGAGATAGGAAGCAGCGCGGGCAACAAGGGAGAGGTCAGGGGCATCACCCGCGTCGGAAGCCGTGAATTCGATACGACGGGGTTCCTTGGGGCCTCAAGGGACCCGGCGGGACGATTAGCCGAGCGGGGTTTCCCGTCGTGGCTCACCTTACCGAGTTTCCAATGGCTGGCGATGGCGCGGCACTGGCACTTCTTTTTCGCCTGGCTGCTTGTATTAAACGGCGTGACCTTTGTTGTCTATACGGTTGCGAGCAGGCACCTCGATCGCGACCTTCTCCCCACGAGCGGTGATTTGCGTTCGACGGGCAGGTCGATTATCGACCATATCCGGTTCAGGTTTCATAAAGGCGAAGCAGCCAAACGGTACAATGTCCTGCAAAAACTTGCCTATCTCGGGGTGATTTTCTTCCTTCTCCCGCTGATGGTCCTTATGGGGCTCGGCATGTCGCCTGCCCTCGATGCAATACGCGCCGGATGGGTGGACATATTCTTTGGCCGGCAGTCCATAAGGACCATTCATTTCATCCTTGCCTGGGCGCTGGTGATGTTCGCGTTCATTCACGTATTTATGGTAGTCGCCAGCGGCTTCTGGAACAATCTTCGCTCGATGATTACAGGGTACTATAGGTTGGAACGGGAGGCGGATCATGAGTAACGAAGACAAGCTCACCCGGCGCGGCGTCATTACACGCCTTCTGATGGGTACGAGCGCATTGGTGTTTGGAGGTTGCGACAGGCTTTCGCAGACTACCTGGTTCCCGAAGTTCCTCGGCCTTGGCGAAAAGGCTACATACACGGCCCAAAGGCAGATCGTGCCGCGGAAGGCAATGGCCCAGGAATTCCCGCCGGCCGGCCTGTCGCCGCAGTTCCGCAGCAACGGGACGGCGATGCCCGATAACCCGGCTTACAGGGCGCTGGCAGCCGGAGAATTTACGGATTACCGGCTTAAAGTGGGCGGCCTGGTTGAACGGCCCATAAGCCTGTCTCTCGCAGAGATCAGGCAGCTCCCGAGTCGCACCCAGACAACTCGGCACGATTGTGTCGAAGGATGGAGCGCCATAGGCAAATGGAAGGGCGCGCGCCTGGGCGCATTGCTCGAAAAAGCGCATCTGAAGCCCAATGCCCGTTACGTGGTTTTCTACTGTGCGGACCCGATGGAAGAAGACGGCAGCTCTTTCTATTACGAGAGCATAGACCTTGAAGATGCTTTCCACCCGCAGACGATACTCGCATACGACCTTAACGACAAGCCGTTGCCCGTTGAAAACGGGGCGCCCCTGCGCTTGCGATTGGAGCGGCAGCTCGGCTACAAAATGGCCAAGTACGTCATGGCCGTTGAATGCGTGGAAGACCTTTCCCGCATAGCCGGGGGTAAGGGCGGCTATTGGGAAGACCAGGGATATGACTGGTACGCCGGCATATAGACTGTATAAGGCATCCGGGAGCCGGGGAGTCATCGTTAATGGGCGCAGCCGACGCCCGGCGCCCTGTCACTTCGCCGGCGTGCCCAACTCGTTCAGGATCTCGCCCATGTGGTCGATGTGAAACTGGATATGGAACTGGCCGAGTCCTCCTATCATTGCTTCCAGAGTGGGGTACTCCCCGAGCGGCGTCTCCTTGAGCATCGGTACATGGGCCTTGCGGTCGAGCTGTTCCGGCGATAAGCCCGCAGCAAAGCCCGCGATGCCGGCGTATTCCTTTTCGACCTCCGAAAGAAGCTCGGCAAAAGTCATCCCGGCGCGCTTCCCGGAAAAGAATGCATTCCCCGGCTCCATACCCACGGGAATATCCCCTTTCAAAAACCCCTGGAGGAACGGTAAGTGACCTGACCCTTCCGGTCCGCACAGATGGGAAAGGATCTCCTTCGGCGACCACCGCCCGGCAGGTGCGCGCGAAGCCGTTTCCTCATCGAGCCCTTCGCATAACTTTTTTAATTCCCTGATCTTCCGGCCGATCCCTTCGGCCAGCTCCTTCCCTGTAGCGGTCGCCATTTCATTGCCTCCTTGTGCTCTTTACGCAGACTTTGCGACCCCGCCGGCAAGCCGCCTCGAGATCGCTTTTGTCAGGCCTTTTCTGTCCTTCCGTATTTCTCTCGCAAGCATGCGGGCACGCTCCGTGATTTCATAATACTTGTCGCCCCACAGGACCATCTCGAACAGGACAGGCATCAAATCGAGCCCCTTGGGGGTCAGCTCGTAAAGGTTCTTCACCTTGTTGCCGGGAAAGGCCTTTTTTTCGACTATACCGGTCTCTTCAAGAACGGTAAGGCGGTCCGCAAGGACGTTGGTCGCTATCTTTTCGGGCGATTGCAGGAATTCACCGTACGTCCTCTTTCCGCCGAGCATCAGGTCCCTTATTACAAGCAAAGTCCACTTATCGCCCAAAATATCGAGGGTGATGCTGATAGGGCACGTCGATCTCCCGGCTACCTTCTTCATAAGTAACAAGATATACACAATACTTGCATAATGCAAGTGGATGTTTTATACTACTTTCAAATCGCAAGTGATGCGGTAAAGGACTCATCCATCGGGAGGACGCACGATCATGGAGAATCAAATACGCGAAAAGGCTCTGGAGCTGGGATATGAAGACTGCGGCATTATAAAAGCCGGCGCGCTGGTGGGCTACAGGGAGAAGCTGGAGGAGCGCATCTCGCGGGTGCCCACGGACGAAAAGACGTTCGGCCGCTTCAGGGGCTATGCAAACCCATCGGCGGATAATCCCGATATAAGGTCGATCGTAGTCGCCATCGTACCTACTTACAAGTACAATGTACCGGGCGAGTTCGAAGGCGTATACGGCAAAAGCTTCATGTTCGACAACAGGACCGACGAAAAAGCGCCGTTTTTCCGCAAACGGGACGAATTCTCCGCATTCCTCCGAAGCTTCGGCCTCAAGTGCACGGTGGGCGAGGCCCACGGGATCCCGGCGCCTGCACGCTGGGCGGCGTATAAGGCGGGGCTTGGCATCATCCGCCGGAATAATTTCTTCTACACGGGGAACGGGTCGCACGTTCGCATCGAGATGTTCGCCATAGACCGGGAGCTTGAGCTTGTCCGCGACGTAAAGCTCAAAGAGTGCCCTGAGAAATGCGGTAAATGCATCGAAGCCTGTCCGACCCACACCTTGAGCGCGCCTTACACCATGTCGATGCTACGGTGCGTCACATTCCAAACCAGCCTATCGCCGAATGCAGGGATGGGCGTACCTTCTTTCGAAATGGCGGAGCAGATAGGCGGAAGATTGTACGGCTGCGACGCGTGCCAGGATGCATGTCCTTTCAACAAGGGCAAATGGACGGGCGGCGAGGAGTTTCCGGGGCTGGCTGCGCTCGCCCCGTCAATGCGTCCGGAAAATATCATGGCGGCAGGGTACGACGAGATTCAGCGCATGCTGGCTCCCAAATACTGGTACATAAAACCGGAGGACCTCTGGAAATGGAAGCTGAACGCGCTGACCGTTATGATGAACGGTTACAGCGGGAAATACGAGGTGCCGATAAAGCTGGGGCTCTCGGACACCAACCAGAACGTGCGCGACTTCGCGCGCGCCGCCTGCTCGAAGCTGGGAATATCGTAATATTGCGCGCATAAGGGATGGATCCTTCTTTTCTCGTCCGCTTCCGGGCCCCTTGACGCAGCCTTTACCGGTACCTATATAGTATATCTCTGTGAGCACTGGTCCCTAAGCTTTTGTAGCCGGCTCTTCGGAGGTACTGTTCATGGTGCCTCATGGCGTCCCAGGCAAGCGGTCCGGAAGCAGTCCCAAAAAACCCAGGAGCGGCCGGCTCAACGAAAGGCAAAGCACTCCAATTACCGGGAACCTGAGTGCAGAGGACCTCTACCGCTCAATCCTCGAAATCTGTCCCGATGCCACTTATAAAAGGAACCTGTCAAAAGATCAGTATGATTATATCAGTCCTGTTATCGAGCAGATAACCGGCCTCACGGCGGCAGAGTTCTTTCCCCTTACGCTTGCCGATATCATGGCTCGCATCCATCCCGACGACGTTAATGCCTTCAAGCAATCTATCAAAGATGCAGCATATACCGGAAAGGAAATTGTCGAATACCGTTTCAAGCATAAGCAGGGAGAATACCGATGGCTTTCCGACCACTTTGTAGTCATAAGAGACGACGAAGGCTGGCCCATGCACCTCTTTGGTGCGGTGAGGGACATCACGGAGCGCAAGAATGTCGAGCAGGCATTGCGGGAGAGCGAGGAGAAGTTCAGGACGCTCACGCAGGCAACCTTCGAGGGTGTCGCAATTACCGAGAAAGGGAGGGTGATAGACGGCAACGATCAGTTCTTCCGCATGCTCGGATACGGCCCGGAAGAGATGATCAGCAGGGAAGTGGCCGAGTTTCTGGCGCCCGAGGGTCGTGTCCGTATCATGAACAATATATTGCACGAGCGGGAGGCGATCACAGAGCATGTTATGATCAGAAAAGATGGGGGCCGCATCACCGTAGAGGCCCACGGTAAGAACGAGACTTATCGAGGCCGGAGGATGAGGTTTACCGCTGTGCATGACATCACCAAGCGCAAATGGATGGAGGAGGCCCTGCGGCAGAGCGAGGAGCAATACCGGACCTTCTTTGAGCTTGGTGCAGTGGGCATGGGCCAGGCAGACCCGGTGACCGGAAAACTGCTCCAGGTCAACGACCGGTTCTGTGAGGTAACCGGTTACAGCCGGCAGGAGTTGCTGTCGAGGACGGTGGAGGACCTTACCCATCCGGAGGACCGGGAAACTGACTGGGCGAAGTTCCAGCGCATGCTGAGGGGGGAAATTGACGAGTACCTGGCAGAAAAGCGGTACGTCCGTAAAGATGGACAAGTTATCTGGGTGCTTGTGACAGCCAGAGCCATGCGTGATACCGGCGGCAAACCTATCAGAACGGCGGGCATTCTTATCGACATTACCGAGCGGAAACGTATGGAGCAGGAACTGCGAAATTCCCACGATGACCTTGAGGCGCGAGTGTTCGAACGAACTGAGGCGCTCCGCCGCCAGACACTGCTGGCCGAGCACGAGCGCGACAGGCTCATGACTCTTATCGACAGCATGAATGAGGGGGTATGGTTTACCCATACTGACGGTCGCGTCGTGCTTGTCAACTCCGTCGCAAAGGCACAGGCTGCGGAAGTGGGGATAGATCCCGACGGCATCCTCCAGTCCCAGTCGTATTCGCTCCTATCTCAGGTGGATATGTTCAGTGCCGATGGGACACCCCTTCAAATGGAGCAGTTCGTGCGGGTGTTCCAGGGAGAACCGTTTGCCGGCGTGGAAATAGGCCTGCGCAACAGAAAAACCGGGGAGATGTTCTACCGACGGATGTCGGCGAACCCCATTCTTGATGAAAAAAAACGGATAGAGGGGGCTATTACAGTCGTACAGGACATCACTGCTTCGAAACGGGCCGAGAAGGAGCAGACTCGGCTTGAAGAGCAGCTCCGCCAGGCTACGAAAATGGAGGCCATCGGCACCCTTGCCGGGGGCATTGCCCATGATTTCAACAATATGCTGGCGGTCATTATAGGAAATGCTGAAATGGCGCTCGACGACGTCACAGGCAATGCAGAGGCTGCACGGAAGATAGAGCAGATAGTGAAGGCGTCCAAGCGTGCAACGGACCTGGTCAAGCAGATACTCGCTTTCAGCAGAAAGACGGAGACCGGCAGAAATCCGATAAACCTGGCGCCTCTCCTCCACGAGACATTAAAATTCCTTCAAGGCACATTGCCCAGCACCATACGGATGGTACTGAATATTCAGACCGAAAAAGACGCGGTGGTTGCCGACGTCTCTCAGATTCAACAGGTCCTTATGAACCTGTCCATGAATGCAGCCCATGCCATGCGGGAGAATGGAGGAGTCCTCACTATCGGCATATCCGATGTCGCCGTGAATGAAGACATATTACCCGACTCGGAATTGCAGCCGGGAACCTACGTTAAGCTGACGGTGCAGGATACGGGGACCGGCATGACAGAAGAAGTGCGGCAGAGAATATTCGAGCCATTTTTCACGACTAAGGAAGCTGGCATGGGGACCGGCATGGGGCTCGCCGTCGTCTATGGAATAGTAAAGAGCCACGGAGGCGCTGTTACCGCAAAGAGCGAGCCGGGCAAAGGCTCTGCTTTCAATGTCTTTCTCCCCTATGCACATACGGGGGCGAAGGAGCAGCAGCAAGAAGAGGGGGACGTTCCCGGCGGCAGTGAGCGTATACTCCTTGTAGATGACGAGCCCAGTATTGTCGAAACCGTCTCGCTCACCCTGGAGCGGCTCGGCTACCGTGTATCGGGCGCCCGAAGCGGTGCTGAAGCGTGGAAGATGTTCTCGGAAGAGCCCACGGGCTTCGATCTCGTTATCACGGACCAGACAATGCCGGACCTTACCGGGATCGAGCTTGCCCAAAAGATGCTGAACGCTAGAAAAGACCTTCCCATCATTCTTTTTACCGGCTACAGTGAAACAGTCTCGCCGGAGAAGGCAAAATCGATAGGCATCAGCGAGTTTGTTATGAAACCGTTATCCAAACAGAAGGCAGCCGAAGCGATAAGGCAGGTGTTGGACAGCCGGGAAAGGACCAAATAGAATGACCGCGCTTAATCGTGTCGAGCGTAGCCGACCAGCTCGACATATCCTATCGCCGTGACCGGCCTGCCTGCCGACGTGCCCTGCCCTTTTGCCGCACCTTCCCAGTACGTGAGGCCCGTCGATCCGGTAGTCACCAATTCCTGGTCCGCAAAGAGGGGCGCCAGGAAGATGTCGATCCCTTCCGATGCGATCCGCAGCCGCCACCGGGCCGGATAGGTCGCCCCGCTCTTGGTGCTTTTCCAGCGGTCGAGGACATCGACCTTTACGTCGGGCAACGGGACGTGGCGGCCGTGTCCGCCTGCGTCGACGAGCGTGCCGGAGGAGGCGGGCTCGATGGTGCCGTCCTTGCGCCGCAAGACATAGATCATCAAGTCGCGGCCGTCAGAAAGGTGCAGGCCGAACCAATCCCAGCCCGCCTGCGCTGCACTCAACTGGTTCGAGCCGAACTCATGGTCGAACCAGCTCACCCCCTGCAACGCACGCGCCTCACCGCCGCCTACGCTCACAGACCCGGAGGTCTTAAGGCCCGTGCAGGATGCGTAATATGAGGCCTCACCGGGCATCGCCCCTTTCTTGCTTACACCCTTTTCCCCATTTATGACCGGCGGCTTCTGGAAGGCAAGGCGCAGGTCGAGGGCCGTACGGTCCGATTTGGCGCGAAGGCGGATCACCCCGTTCTCCATGCGGGCGGACCAGCCGAGGAGATTGACGTCGAGCCGCTCCGTCGCCGCATCCGCGAGGCCGGGGCCTTTGCGCGACGTACGCTCGTCGAAGAGGAAGCGGCCTGCCGCAACGTCCGTTACGGTGAAATGGGCAAGGTAGACATCCCGCAGGGACCACGCATTCGCGCCTGTACCCGGCGCAAAGCGCACACCGTGCCTGAAGAACGTAAGCTCGTAGCCGTAGGCGTGTCCCGCGTCGTCCGTCAGGTTGCCGGTGAAGTACCACCATTCGGTTTTGTAGGCCGGGTGCGACCCGTGGTCCCTCGGAAAAGACCACTGCCTCGGGGCAAGCACCTGCCGCCATGCCGAATCTTCGGCCGGCATGTCGGCCCGCACCGATGCGGCCACTGCTATTAACGCGAGCGCACATGCCAGAGCCATGACCTGCCGCCGCATCCCTCCCATCACTCCTCCCTCAGTTGCATGTGCGGATACGTGCGCAGCACCTTCCAGACAGGATAAAGAGCGGCGGCGAAGCTCGCGAGCAGCGCCGTGGCGGCGGCGGTCAGGTACGGACCCCATTCGGGGTAAATGAATATAGTCCAGTTGAAGCTCTGAAGGTTGATCACCTTTATCAGTATCACCGCGAGGAGTGTGCCCGTGACTGCCGCGAGGCCCAGGCTGACTACGCCCATCGCGAGCCCTTCGAGGAGCGTCATAGCAGCCACCTGGCCGACGGAAAAACCCAATGCGCGCAGGATGCCGAATTCGCGCTGCCTCTCGACGAAGAGC
Source organism: uncultured delta proteobacterium (assembly GCA_963810935.1). Taxonomy (GTDB): domain Bacteria; phylum Desulfobacterota; class Syntrophorhabdia; order Syntrophorhabdales; family WCHB1-27; genus CAWEPK01. The sequence goes on from CAWEPK010000008.1 coordinate 743,121, forward strand.
GTCAGCAGCGCGCCGGCTACGCCAAAGAAGGCAACTACGATAGCAAGCATCCGCATCGAGCGCGTAACTGCGAAGGTCGAGTCGAATACGGCGAGAATCCTCCCGTGCATCTCGTCGCGGCTGAACGCGGGCAGACCTGCCGCTACGGACCTCCTCCGCACGTCATCGAGGATGCGCGTTCTATCCGGGTTTGCCGGGTCTATGAAGACGCCCAGGCTGTTCACGGTGCTGTCGCCGAAGGCGGCCGCGTACGTGGACCAGTCCATCATGACCAGGCCGTGCTCGGTAGTATAGTCGTAAAAGACGGCGGCGATCTTCAGCCGCACGGGCCCTGCCCTGCCGGGCAGCTCGATCGTATCGCCGGGGGCTACTTTAAAGCCCCTGCAAAAGCTCTCCGAGACCGCCACCTCGCCGCGCTTCACCGGGTCCCAGTTCTCGTTGCCCCCTTTGAGCCAGCCGAAGTGCGTGAAGCGCTGGAGGACCGCCGACCGGACGGCAGCCACGGTTATCACTGCGCCGCGGTACGTGACCGGCGCGTTCCTATACGGGTCGATACCGGCGACCCCTGGTACTGAGTCGACCTCACGGCAAAAGCTTTGCGGCACCTCGATGCCTTCGGAAGTACTGCCGACATAGAGGTCCGCCTGGAGCTGCGTATCCATCCACCAGATAAGCGACTGCCTGAAGCTGCCGATCATCGAGCCGAGGCCGACGGACATGGAGAGGGCCACCATGAAGGCGGCGATGGCGACTGCCGAGCGCCCGAGGTTCTGCCTTATCGTACCTGCCGCCATGCGCCCCGCGATGCCGCCTACAACGCCGAATGCCGCTTGCAGCGCCGGGCCTATCCGCACGAGCACGGCGCCCATCATGAGGCTTGCCGCGAAAAGGAAAGTGAACGCCGATGCGAAGCCAACGTAGACGTGCATGGGCGACAGGAGAAGCAGAACGGCAGTCAGGCCGAGGACTGCAAGGCCGATTGTCGCAACCCGCTGCACAGCCGCGGCAGCCTTCCTTGTTGCGGTCTTGGGCTGCATGATGCGGACCGGATCGAGGTGCGAAAGCTCCATTAGCGGAAAGAGGCTCCCAGCAAGGCTTGCGGCGACCCCGAAGAGTGCACCCCAGCCGAGGGTCGCCCAGGACCACGGAAGGGGGACAGGCTCGAGGAAGAAATAAAGGTTGGTAACGGTGAGTCCGACGAGGCCGGTGAGTACGCGGCTCAAGAGGTAACCGCCCACGCCGCCCAGGGCCCCTCCGACGATGCCGAAGATGAGCATCTCCGTAAGGAACGCGCGGGCCACCTCCCCCCTTCTCGCCCCCACGCACAGCAGGATCGCCGCGTCTCTCCTGCGGCTCGCGACAGCGAAGGTCGCGGTATTGTAAATGAGGAAGACGCCGACAAAAAGCGCGATAAGCGAGAGGGCCTGGAGGTTGAGCCGGAAGGCGCGCAGCATCCCGGCGTAAAGCTGCTCCCTTTGCCGTACGGACTGCGACCGGAAGCCGTTCTGCCACGCAGACAGGAACGCCGCCTCGTCGCCGACTATCAGGTCTACCCGGTCGATCCGCCCGTCAAGGCCGAAAATCCGCTGGGCATTGCCTATGTCGATGACGAGAAGCGGCTCGGGCGACAGGGTCGGAAAAGTTGAGAGGAGCTTGAATTCCCCCCGCGATGTTTTGACCGTATCGCCCGCGGACAGGTGCAGGCGCGCAGCGGTGTTCGCATCCATGAGGACCGTGCGCTCGTCCAGCAGGAATGATGACTGCCGGTCCGTCTCCGTGCGTATATCGCGCCCGTCTGCGGGACGCGGTGCGAGCATGTGCGGCCTTATTGCCCTGTCGAGGAATGGGTCGATGCCGAGGAGCCGCACGGGCTCCCCATTGTCGAAGCGCATCTTCCGGTCGATGACGGGAGCAAAGGAACGGACGGACCCGTCTTCCGCAAGGCGCGCCAGGACCCGCTCGTCGAGGGGCCCGGCGACCGATTCAAGGGAGTGGGTCGCCCGGCCGTTAAGATACTCAATGGCTGCAGAAAAGCTGACCATCGCGGCGCGCGCGGAAAAGATCATGCCGATGGCTGCGGCAACGCCGCACGTGATACCTGCGATATGTAGCAGGCTCAACGAGCGCCTCCGCGGCAGGTAGCGCAGGAAAGCCTTTGTGACCGTCTTCAAGGCGCGGCCCTGTCGCCTGGCGATACGGGCGCGGCCTCGACGATGGCGCCGTCCTCCATGCGCATTATGCGGTCTGCGTACCGGCCCGTCGCGGGACTGTGGCTCGCCATGATGAGGGTCGTGCCGGATGCGCGGCAACGGCCTTGTAAAAGCTCAAGTACCTGCTCACCCGTCCTGCTGTCGAGGTTGCCTGTAGGCTCGTCCGCCAGAATAATGGCCGGTGCCTTGACTATCGCCCGCGCTATGGCAACCCTCTGCTGCTCCCCGCCGGACAGCTCGTGGGGATAGCGCGCCTCTTTGCCCTGAAGTCCTACGTCCGCAAGGGCGGCAACAGCCCGGCCCGCTTCGGGTAACCCTGCAAGCTCAAGCGATAGATAGACGTTCTCGAAAGCAGTCAGGGTCGGCAGGAGGTTGAAAAACTGGAAAACGAAGCCGAGGCGCATGCGGCGCAAGCGCACGAGGCCCGCCTCGCCCATTGCGGCAAGGTCGGTCCCGTCCACTTCGATGATGCCGCTTGTCGGCCGGTCGAGCCCGGCGAGGAGGTTCAAAAGCGTCGTCTTTCCCGATCCGCTCTTACCGAAGAGGGCGACGATCTCTCCCGCAGCGACTTCCATACCCGCCCCACGCACGGCGTTGACCTCTTCACGCCCGTCCTGGACGTACCGCTTCCAGACATCGACGACCCGGATAGCGGGCCCCGGGTGCGGGCCTTGAGCGCGTAGGATAGGCGAGACTAAAGGGGCGTTCGGCACGGACTGCATTACCTTTCAATTATTGGGGCTCGCGTCGCCCCCTCCCGCAGCAAAGCTGCCGGAGCCTCCCCTTCATAAAAAGGAAGAGGCATTCTAACGCATACCAGTTATTGGGGCTCGCGTCGCCCCCGGTTACCTATGTGCCGGGGGCGCGTCGTCTGCATAGTATAGGTGTTTTTGCCCCGCCGGTAAAGCGACGGTAGAAAGCGCGAAAGACGCGCCCGAAAGAGCGCGTCAGCGCCGCCAGTTGGGAAAAGCTGGGGGCGCCGCGCCTGCGGAAGGATTATAGGGCATGCCTGCGCTCGTGTTGGGGTCAACCTGTGTGCGTGTGCCGGTGTAGACCTCGAAGGCCTCGCCGGACGGGACCTGCGGCTTTTCCTGCGCAAGGTTGCCTCGGGGCGGCAAAGCAGAAAACGGGCTTACCGGCCCGGCCTTTTCCGCCTCCAGCCTTTCTGTGCGCCCTTCGCCCCAGGTCTCGGGAGGACCGGCCGGGAGGGGATAATCGTCCTGCGCCCCTGCGGGCGCCGCGCAGACAGCGAAACAGGCGAAAGCCAGGGCAGGGAAAAGAAGATGCACGGGGAGGAGGCTGCGTCTCTTCGCTCTTTTGACTCTCATGTGTTTTGTGCCCTCTAACCAACTATATAGCCGCATGCAGCAGACGGCAAGGGCTCGAGGCGCACCCCGCGCCTGCATATCCTTCCGAGAGGAGGAGAATGGCGACATATCCGGAGGCCGTAATTATTATTTAACTGTAAAGCTACCCTGCAAAGCGTAAAGGCATCTTTACGATGCGGTGCGACCAATGCGGCGGACGGATAGGTGGCCTTACCCTGTTCAGCGCGTCAAAAGCGCGTTTGCGGGCGGGTTGAATCGCTTGTGTTAAGTTGGTATACTTTTTGCTACATCTTTGTTAGAGGTACACACCATGAAAAAACAAGTCACCATTTGTTTTCGGACCAGCGACGACCTGCGGGGCGCGGTGGAGGAAGTGGCCAAGCGCGACCATCGCTCCCTCTCTTCCGCAATAGAGCTGATATTAATGGAATACCTGAGCAGGAACTCTGACTACCCCCAGCAGCACGAGCGCCGGCGGTACGGCCGCAAGCAGGTATCGATACCGGCAAAGATAAAGACCACAGACGCGAAGAAGAAGCAGTACAGGGCGACGATCCTCGACATATCATTAAGCGGCCTGCGCCTCTCGATGCCCAAGGAGTCCCTGCCTCAGATCTACGAAGGTGACGAGACCCCCAAGTTCGAAACGTCGTTTGTACTGCCGCAAAATGACAAGGGCATGCGGATCGTCTGCAAGCCCCAGCGGGTAGTACCTGTAGACGGCAGCATCCAGGTAGGCGCAAGCTTTATAGACACGGAGTTCACGCAGTATCAGGAGTTGCAGCAGTACTTGATGTAGGTATACCGTATCCCAAATTAACGGGAAGGTCGGCGCTCAGTCTATCTCGGTTATTGGCGCTTCACTCGCAATTACCGGGGCTCGCGTCGCCCCCTCCACGAACAAAGTCCGTGGAGCCACCCCCTCATGAAAAGGAAGGGGCACGGCGGCACGGTTTATCGCAATGATATCGGCGCTCAGTCTATCTCGGTTATTGGCGCTTCACTCGCAATTACCGGGGCTCGCGTCGCCCCCTCCACGAACAAAGTCCGTGGAGCCACCCCCTCATGAAAAGGAAGGGGCACGGCGGCACGGTTTATCGCAATGATATCGGCGCTCAGTCTATCTCGGTTATTGGCGCTTCACTCATCCATATCTCATGGATCGATCGGAATAGGTCCTCGCTGACGGAGACCTTGTATGGCGTGGGGTTGACTGCGCGCATGTGGTCGGGCCGCATCTCGGATATCTGGTCGATCGCGTATTGGCGGACCGTGTCGAGGGACGGGAAGGCGTATGTCTGCCGGCCGTCCCACATGCAGTGGTGCAGGGGAACAACGCTTTTCGGGATCACGTAGGCACGCTTTGCTTCACTAATAGGATGACGGCACAAAATACGCTCGCCCGCCTCCGGCGCCGGTTTGCCCGCCTCCACCATCAAATCGAGCACGGGTTGCCTGTTAGTGCCGATAAGCCTGTATGCCTCTTTCCTCCCGGGGATCGTCATCTTGTTCACCTCGTCGGACAGCTTGATCCTCGGGTGGCCGTTAAGGGCGACGAGCTTGTAAACGCAGCCTAGGGCCGGCTGCGCCTGGCAGGTGACAAGGTGCGTGCCTATGCCGAAGACGTCGATCTCGTGCCCCTGCTGCGTCAGAGAAAGAAGGATCGATTCGTTGATGTCGTTGCTCGCCATGATCGACATGTCCCCGAACGAATCGACGGAGAACGCATTGCCCACCTTGCGGAAAGTTTTCCTTGCCTCCTTCGAGAAGTAGGCAAGGTCGCCGGAATCGAGCCTTATGCCGACCGGATTGTAGCCGACGCGCAAAAGCGCAAGGGCTACGCATATGAAATTCGGCAGGCCCGACTTCAGGGTGTCGTAGGTATCGACCAGGGCAAGGAAACCGTCTTTGAAGGCAATGGCGTACGATATGAACGACGCCAGCTCTCCCTCGTGCGTCTGCCCGTAACCCAACCGGTTGCGGTAATCGAGGACCATTTCGACAAAGTTATGCTTCGTCCCGTCCGGACCCTCCAAAGTCGGGTCGGCGATCTCGCCGAGGGACGAGAAAGAGGCTACATAGGAGTGCGCCATCGTCCCCTTCGTCGGCAGGCCGAACAGCTCGCCCGCCGCTACGTTGCTCGTCCCGTTGAACCCGCCGATATAAGCGTAGCGCGAAGCGGAAATACCTCCATCAGGCCCCTGCGCCCTGCGCAGGCCGAACTCGACGAGCCCCTTGTCGGTGCCGGCGGCGAGCCTGAAACGGGCGGCGTTCGTCGCGAGCAAGCTCGGGAAGTTAACCAGGTTGAGGAACGTAGTCTCCTGCATCTGGGCTATGCACAGGGGGCCTTCGACCCTGATGAGCGGTATCCGGGGGAAGGCAAGGGTGCCTTCCGGCATAGCGTATACTTTCAGCTCCGAGCAATCGGGCTGTTTAAGCCAATCGAAGAAAGCGGGGTCGCACCCGGCCATAGGGCCGGTGATGGCGAGATCGCCCCTGGGACGGGCTACGGGCTGCCAAGCGCCGATACCCCTTTGGTCGAAGGAGAACTCCTCGAAGCTGCCGTCTTTCTCCCTGACGAAGCCGTTCTTCAGGCCGGTCTCGAATCCGTACTCAAGCTCGGCCTTGCGCTTTATCGTGCCGTCGCGCAGGAACGCGATGTCTGAATCGGTGAACCTGAAGGCGTGGAGCGAGCGGATCACCTCCTCCAGTCCGGCGAATATGGTGAACTCGCCGCCGAAGGGGTTCTTTCGGAAGAAGAGGTCGAAGACCGCCTTGTCCCGCTCCTTGCCGTTCTTCCAGTACCCGTACGCCATGGTAAGCTCGTACAGGTCTGTGAGCGTAGGCTTTACGAATGCATCAGTCGGCCTCATCGGTTCTCCCTGCCCATTTATTATACCAGTTTAATAAATTAATGACCCCGCCGCAAGCGGCGGGGTATCGAATCAAAGCAAGCGTAGCGCCGCGCATAGGGGGGAGGCCGGGGCACCCGCCCGACGTAAGGAGGGAAGGGTCACCGCTTTGCCGACGGAGGGGGGTGCTGCACCCCAATGATTGCCTCATTGATTTCGCCCCCTTACCTTCCTTTTTCACAGCAATTGTGCAAAAGATGTGAAAAACATGTGGAAGCCGGTCGCTAACATATCGTAATAACATGCTTTTCAGCGTTCTGCCTCATCCTTAGGCAGCGCAAAAAGCCCAATCCTTTCAAGAAGTATTCAGAAAATTGAATGTCATGGGTGTCGCATTTCGTGCTGTTTGTCGCTCGAAATAACATCCAATTATATGGCATACTTGCCGAACACCGCTTTTCACTCCCCGTCTTTCGGCCTGTTTTGCCGCTTTTTACGGCCTCCCCTTTTGCCACTCGATTTGCCCTCCAAACCACTGCGAAAGACGATCCGCCCCCGGCACGCCGATTGCTAAGGTCCGCCTTCTAGCTTAGTGCGATAGCCATCTCGTGTTTTTAGCGAGAGGGGAGGCCGGGGCACCCGCCCGACGCAAGGAGGGAAGGGTCGCGGCTTTGCCGGTGGAGGGGGCGCTGAGCCCCAATAGCTGTGACGCGAGCCGGCCGCACAACGCATCAGTACAGTTTTTTCTACGGTAATTTTTCAGAAGACATCGCGACAATTACGCGATGAACTATGCATCGAACGTGAAACTCTTGCTCCCAAAAAGCCCCAGGCATATATCGACGATCTTCTCGTCGTAGAGTGTCCCCCTGCCCTTCTTCATCTCCTTCATCGCCTCCGCATTTCCCAGCGACGCCCGGTACGGTCTGTGCGACGTCATCGCCTCGATCACGTCGGCTGCCCCGATGATCATCGCTTCCTGGCTTATCTGCCCGCCCGCAAGCCCATTGGGATACCCGGACCCGTCTATCCTCTCATGGTGCTGCAGCACGATCTCCGCGAGCGCATAATCGAACTCGACGTCTTTCAATATCTCGTAGCCCGCTTTGCAGTGGTCTCTCAGCACTGCGAACTCATGCTCTGACACCTTGCCGGGTCTCGTCAGGATCTCCGACGGGACATAGATTTTGCCCACGTCATGTACCGTGGCCGCCACGTAGACTGCCTCCGTATGCTCCCTCGTAAAGCCGAGTTTCTCGGCTATGGCCGCCGTAAGCTTTGCGACTTTCTGCTGGTGCCCGGCCGTATACGGGTCCCGGAACTCTATCGCCCTGGACAGCGCCTTGACGGCCCCTTCCATCACCCGGTGCAGCTTGATGAAGTTACGCCGCATCTGCTCTTCGTTCTGCTGCCGGGCCGTTACGTCCTGGACAAACCCTTCATAGAAGAGGTTCTCGGACCCATTGCGGACCGCACGGACGTTCATAGAGACCCAGATCCTCTCCCGGTCTTTCCTGTAAAGCTCCGCCTCGAAGGAGGTCACGCGCCCCTGGGACGCAAGCAACCGCTTTAGCTCGGCGCAGCGGTCCGGCTCTACAAAGAGCTGCGGTTCCAACCCGGCCGCAACCTCCATCATCTCCGCCGGCGACTGATAGCCCAGCATTGACGCCAGGGAGTCGTTCGCCATGGTATATTTCCCGTCATCCGTCGTCTGGAATATGCCTTCGAAGGCGTTCTCGAACAGGCTGCGGTACCTTGTCTCGGTTTCTTCCAGCGCCCTGTCTTTCTGCTTCGACTCGAATACTTCGTGGCGCAGGTTTTTGTTGGCCTTATCAAGCTCGCGCTTCCGCTCCACGACTTGGCTCGCGAGCCGGTCCCTCTCAAATAGGAGGTGCGTCTCCGCCTCTTTCCGGGCCGTGATCTCGTTGCCCACGCTCAGGACCTCGACCACCCGGCCGTTTCTATCGAGCACTGCCCTATTCGTCCAGAGCACCCAGACGCGGCTCCCGTCCTTCCTGATATTCTCGTTTTCGTTGATCGAGTAAGTGCCGGGGTCCTGGATGATGGATTCCATAAGCCGGGAGAGGTCTCTGCCTGAGGACTCGGCAACGGGCACCAGCGTCCCGATCACGCTTTTACCCACGATCTCTTCCTTCGTGTATCCGAAAAACTTTTCTCCGAACGCGTTGATGAAGAGTACAGTCCCGGAGGTGCTAGTCCTGACGATGATGCTGTTGACGAAATCTACGATCTCCCGGTAGTCTTTAATGCGGCCGACTATGGCGGGCGCTGCTAAAGCCGCCGATCTTTTCGCGTCTTCAGCACCGGGCCGTCCGGCGGCCTCGAGTTTGGGTGCCCCTCGGCTGGGCGGCTTCCTGACGTTTAGTTTTATCGTCCTTTTGTCCATCATTTCTTTTCGCATAATCAACCGACAATATCAATGAAAAAGCGGGACGCTCCATGCTGAAAGGAAGTCGGCAGTCAATTCGACACCTTACCTTCCTTGTTAACAAAATGTGTGAAGAACGTGAGGAAAACTTGTTGAAGCCGATCTTTAAGGCGGCGGTATCACTTGCCTTTTTAGCGTTATGCCTCATCCCTAGGCAGTGCAAAAAACGCCAGTTGTTTCAATGGGTATTCAAGAACCTGAATGTCCTTTATGTCCCTGCTTGTCGTTTCTGACAGTCAAAATAAATGCGAGCCTTATTACGGCTTGCCGGACACCTGTTTTCGCCCCCGTCTTACGGCCTGTCCCGCCGTTTTTACGCGCCGGTTTCCGGGATACCCTTGAGGTAGCTTGCTGCATTCTTGCCCAAGTCCTCGATATAGTAACCGCCTTCGAGGAGCGTGAAGAAGCGGCGGCTGGAGGAGGCGATCATCTCCGCGATCTTACGGTAGTCTTCCGTAAAGAGCAGGCCGCCCCAATCGCGGACGTACGTATCGAAGCCGGCCGAGCACCCCACAATATCATAGTCACGGGCATTTTCCAGGGCGGCTTCCAGAGCGGCAAAGAACTCCTCCCTTTTGGACGCTGCGATATTTCTGAAAGAAATCCGGTTGTCCCCTTTCACGATGTCTTCCGTGCCGTTCCCGTAGTGGAGGTCGATATCCACGATAAGGGCGCTCCCGATCGTGCCCCGCGACAGGAGGCTGTACAGGGCGACGGCCATGTTGTTAAAGAAGCAGAAACCGCCGTTGAAATTGCGCCCGGCGTGGTGTCCCGGGGGCCGGATCAGCGCAAAGGAGGGCTTCTCGATGGCGATCTCCGCCGCTTTGATTGCTCCCCCGGCGGCCTTTGCCGCTACGCGAAAGATTTCTCTGTCCCTTTCGACGCTCCGGATCAACTCCCCGGTATGGCACCGCAGAAGGTCCTCTTCCGTGCACGGCCCCGGTTCTGTGAAATCGGCAATCTCCCGGATTGCAGAGCGTATTGCGTATGCCCTGTCGGGGGACTCGCAATCGACAGTCGGGTAGTCAGTAATGAAATCCTCGCTGTAGACGACCGGCACCTTTGCCATATCTTCCCAAGACCATAAATGGCCGCCGGTGTCAAGAGAAGTTCCGCAAAGCTTCCTTATCTTAAGCTTTTTCCCTTTCCATCCGATATAATTTGAGGATAGCGGCTTATTGCCGACAGGTGACTACTATTTATGGCAAGATGCAATCGATGCGGTAAAGGGGGACTGTTCTTCAGGGTCAACGCAGGCGGCAGGTGCCCGGAGTGCGAGCGCAACCTGATACTGCAATCGGAATATATTCAGCTCGAAGAAGCGGTCAGGAGAATGAAGGCGGACCTGTGGGCGGCCGAGAACAGCTACGACGCGCTAAAGAAAAAAGAAAAGGGGCTCCACAGGCAGATGGCAGGCGTGGCAAAGAAAGGCCCCCTGCCTGAAGGGATACCGGACGCCGGGGGCGAGAGCGCAGGGTTGCCGGAAGCCGTACGGGCAAACGTGAGCGCTTACAGGCTCATGGCCGCCATCGTGATCGGGGCCGAATTTCAAAACCTCCTGCTCAATATCAGGTATTCGACGCAGGACGAGGCGATGGAGCATATCAAGGCGATTGCCGCTACATGCCGGGAGATAGCCGGCGGCGACCCGGACGCCGCCCCGTTCGTCGGAAATTATATCGACGACGTCGAGCGCCTCCTTACAGAAGCAATCAGGAATCAATATCATGCCACGGAAGAACAGAAAAAGCCGTCCCACCCCAAGCGGCAGGGCGGAAGCCGGGGCCGCGAAGAGACGCGCAGCAAAGTGCCGAAAACCGCGCCCGCCGAATCCGGGAGCAAAAAGAAAAAGCGATAGGCGCGCCGCTCGCGGCTGCCGTCGTACTCCCTGTCGGGCATTCACGTTGCGGCCCGGCCTCCGGCAGCCGACGCACCGGGGGCAAAGGACAGCGCCTTTTTCGGGCATACGGCGACGCAGGAGCCGCACTTGAGGCAGTCACCCTCCAGCACCCGCTGAATCCCATCCCGCTTGTATTCAGCCGGCTTGAGTTGCACCGGGCAGACCTTCGAGCAGGCTCCGCACTCCACGCACTCTTCCGAATCGATAAAAAGAGGCTCTTTACTTCCCCCGACCCACTTTTGCATCGTGCCTATCGGGCAGAGATAACACCACGTCCTCTGGTGAAACAAAAGCGCCAGGACTACGCCGGCGGAGGTTGTTACCGTCAGTAGAATCACGAAAAACATGCCGATCGAGACGAAATCGGGCCACCTTATAACGATCTGGAAGGTCAGGAACGCCATGAGAAAGGCGAGCAGACCAACTCTCGCGGGCTGCTGCCTGATAAAGGCCGCGATCCGCCTGCCCGGGCTTATCATTTTTCCAAGCACGTCGTAGAAGCTGCCCCTGGGGCAGTACCAGTCGCACCATTTCCGGCCCCTGCGTACCGCGATGCCTACGCCGAGGACCATACAGGCCGGGATAAAATATCCCAAAAGGGGCAGGAACCATCCCCCGAGGAGGACCGCGAAAAACAGGACGGTCATAATGACCTGTTTTGCACGGCGGTGCGCCGCGAACGTCTTAAACCGGCTCATTATATTCCTCAATTCGCATATAATGATATAGCGCCCAAATTTTTTTAGCGCGCCTGGGCCTTCCTCAGGCTCTTCGAAATTTTCTCCGTATCGGCCAGCCTTTCCAGCAGTACTTCCGTTACTATATCGAAAGCCTGGAGGATCCTCTCGTTGGCCAGCGAATAGAAGATCGTCACCCCTTCCCTGCGCGTCACGACAAGCTTCTTTGACCTCAATAACGCCAGATGCTGCGAGACGTTCGCCTGCCGCATGTCGGCCAGCCTCGCTATCTCCCCCACAGACAGTTCCCTCCCCCTCAAAAGGTTGAGTATCAGAAGCCTTTTGGGGGAAGTAAACACTGCACAAAGCTGCGCGTGAAGTTCATATAGCTTACTACGGTCCATAGCTTATATTAATATATAAGTACGTTCGCATATACTTGTCAAGTGCGACAGTCGAGAAAAACCAGATTCCGCCGCTCGTTCCAATCCTGACGCACCGGCCCCTGCGAGGTAAGGCCGTGCCCCTTGCCCCTCGTGGGCGCAGAACCTATGTTTCCATCATGGCCGGGCCGCTAAAAAAACGCGGCGGGCACGCGCACCTACCCGGCCGACCGTTCTCGTGAAGGGTCGCGTGCGCCTTGCCCGCAAAGGAGGATAGCATGAACGCAAAACTCGCAGCGCTGTTATTCGTCGCAATCCTGATCTTGCCGGGTATCTCCCCGGCGGTAACCAGCGAGAACTTCCAGACCAGGACGACGCAGGACCTTGTCAACCTGTGCGAAAGCCCCTCGACCGATCCGCTTCATAACGAAGCTGTCAACTTTTGCGAGGGCTATATCGTCGGAGCTTACAGCTTTCATAATGCACAGCACCCCGGATCGGGCGCGGGCCGGATGGTCTGCCTGCCGCAACCGGCCCCGTCGCGGGACGCGGCCACCGGCATGTTCGTCGAATGGGCCAAGGCGCACCCACAGTATATGAGCGAGAGGCCGGTCGACACATTGTTCAGGTTCGCCGAGACTACGTGGCCTTGCAAAGGTTAGTTACATCAAGGAGAGGAAACATGAGCAGGGTAATAATAGCGATCGTTCTCATCGGCAGCCTGGCGCTCGCCGGATGCTCATCAATGAGCCCGACCGAGCAGCGTACTGCGACCGGCGGCGCGGCAGGAGCAGCGGGCGGCGCGATACTCGGCGCCGTCGCCGGAAATACCCCTCTCGGCGCGGCGATAGGCGCGGGCGTCGGACTTGCAGGAGGCTACCTCTACAGTAAGCACGAGGAGTCACAACAAACCGCGTACCAGCAAGGTTATCAGGCGGGTACCCAGCAGCAAGCGTCGCAGCAGCAACAGAAGCAATAGCTAAAGCGACGCAAAACCCTTCGGTGCCATGAGGTCCCGACCGGGCCTGCAAAAGCTCTCTTACCGTCGGCTTCAAGGGACGCGTGCCCCAGTTCTTCCTGGCGGTCTGCCGATTCGAGCATCCACCGGCCGCAATAATAAAGCAAGCGTATGCGCCGCGCCGAGCGGGGAGCAACTGTGTTCGATGTCAAGAGATTTCATCGGACGCACCAGGAGGTATTGGTTCTGACCATGGCATTCAGTATGACGAGAAGTTTTCTCATGCAGGCGGTTATTGCAACCTTGGGGAGCTTGCCGGCATGAACGAGACGTTCGTAAAAGGTTTTGATTACCATATTGTGACGGATCGCGGTGAGGGCCGCCATGTATAGCGCCGATCTGACATCCGCCCTGCCCCCGAAGATCGTCCGTTTCCCCCGGTATTTGCCGCTGTCCCGGTTAAACGGGGCCAGGCCTGCTAAAGCGCTGATCTTCTTTCGGTTGAGTTGTCCTAGTTCGGGCAGCCGTGCAAGGAGCATGGAAGCGTTTACGGGGCCTATCCCCTTGACGCTTCTCAGAAGGTTCTCCTTTTCTCTCCATAAGGGGCTCTTCCTGATAAAAGAGGCGATATCCTTGTCTAGTTTACCGATGCATTCTTTTAACCACTCTATGTGGGCCTCTATATCGGGTCTCATCCAGTCCGGGGTGGTTTCCAGGCGGTTTCTCTCCATGGCAACCATCTCGACAAGCTGTCTTCTCCTTGCGACGAGGGTCTGGAGCCGATTGGCGTCCTTATCCTTCAGAGCCCTCGCTTCCGGCCTTATGACCTCCCCGAAGCGGGCTATCATCTCCGCGTCTATACTATCCGTCTTGGCCAGCCTTCCCGTTGCTTTAGCGAAGTCCCTTACCTGCCTGGGATTGATTACGACTATGGGAAGGTTGCGCAGCGCAAGAGTCTCCACGACGGGGACCTGGTATCCTCCTGTCGCTTCCAGCACTATGAGCTTCGGACGCACATCCGATAGAAAGCGGGCGAGATCCTTTCGCCCCTCATCATTGTTTGGGAAGCTCTTTTTGATATCCGGTGTCACGAATATTTCCAAAGTCTCCTTTGCCACGTCTATGCCTGCGAACTTTTCCATATATTGCCCCTCCTTGCGAAATGCGGGCTTCATAGCCCAAGCAACTGTCCGAGCTTGTATGGAATGGGGTGTGACGACCCTTGCTCCCCGCCGGGATCATGGTCCCAGAGGCTCATCGGTCTGTCACACCCTGATGCACGGAAAGACCATTATAACCATAAATCAGGGTATGGGAGAACATGGATATAAGATACAAGGCTCCGCGAGCTTCGCCCGTGGAGGGGGCGCTGAGCCCCAATAATTGCATAGTGAAACGTCGACAACGGATATATGCTGACGCGGCGATGTAACCTTCAGAAGCCCCGCCGCAGTGTCTCTTCCTTTTTATGAGGGGGTGGCTCCGCCGGCTTTGCCGGCGGAGGGGGCAACGCTAGCCCCAATAATTGATTTCCACCCTGCCCGATGTTATCCTTATCCGGCATATGAAAAGCTCCGATACATCTCAAGCGGCGCGGTTCAAGGTCCTGATAACGGACACTATCGCGGAGGCGGGCATAAAGAAGCTCACCAGGAGCGGCACCGTCGACGTTGACATCAGGCCGGGGATCGGAGGCGAAGAGCTGGCAGCGGTCATAGGCGACTACGACGCGATCATCACGCGGAGCGGCACATCGATTTCCGCGTCATTGCTCGAGCGCCCCGGCAGGCTGAAGGTGATCGGCCGGGCAGGCGTCGGCCTCGATAATATCGACATAGAGGCTGCGAGCAAGAAGGGCATTATCGTGATGAACGCCCCCACCGGCAACACCCTGGCTGCTACAGAGCTGACCATGGGCATCATGCTCGCGGCGGCCAGAAAGATACCGCTTGCCCATTATTCCCTCAAGGCGGGCAAGTGGGACCGCAAGAAGTTCATGGGCGTCGAGCTGTTTCGCAAGACCCTCGGCATCATCGGGCTCGGGCGGATAGGGACCAATGTCGCCATAAGGTCGAAGAGCTTCGGCATGCGTGTGATCGCCTACGACCCATATATCAAAAAAAACAAAGCCGATTCCGCCGGCGTCCTCCTGTACGAAAACCTTGAAGACGTGTTGCGGGAAGCCGATGTCATTACCTTCCATACGCCCCTCACGACGGCGACCAGGAACATAATTGCCGCCCGCGAGTTTGCGCTGATGAAAGACGGCGTCATTCTCGTGAACTGCGCGAGGGGCGGCATCGTCAACGAGGGCGATCTTTATGATGCGCTCAAGTCGGGTAAGGTATTTGCGGCCGGTATGGACGTGTTCGCAAAGGAGCCTGCGGCAAGCAACAAGCTCCTTGAGCTTGAGAATGTTTTCGCCACCCCCCACATAGGGGCCAACACGAAAGAGGGCCAGAACGCGGTCGCCCTCATTATAACCGAGCAGGTCCATAACGTCCTCCACGGCAAAGCGTACGAGAACGCAGTCAATATCCCTTTTGTCAAATCTCAGCTCCCTTCGGCCATGCAGCTCTATTTCGACCTGGCGGAGAAAATGGGCAAGCTCTCGGCGCAGCTCATAAAAGGGAGGACCTCGCAAGTCAAGCTGGTGATGGTGGGAAAGACATTCGAGGAGGACCTCTGCGAGCGCAAGTTCGACGTACCTTTCAGCTACCAGCCCTTCACGACAGCCGCCCTGAAGGGTTTCCTCGGGGTCTTCAGCCGTGAGACTGTCACGTTCATCAATGCGCCGTACTTTGCCCTCGACAGGGGCATCGAGGTGGAGGAGTCAAAGACGGAGCATTTCGAGAAGTTCAACGACCTGCTCGTGCTACAGATAAAGACGGACGCCAGAGAGACGAGCATCGCAGGCACCGTGTTTTCCGACGGCATCGGAAGGATCGTCCTCTACGACAAGTTCCGTCTGGATATAGTGCCCGAAGGCACCTTCCTTCATTTCAGGATCGTAGACAGGCCGGGGATCATAGGGAAAGTGGCGGGCATCCTAGGCGACAACCATATAAACATCGCGGGCTTCGGGCTGTCGCGGGTCGTGGACACGGACGGACGGGGCGCCGCCAAGCGCGTTGCCGGCGAGGAGGTCGCTTTTGTCTCCGTCGACAGCCCGATAGGACCCGGCGTGCTTGCCGACATACGCGCCATCGACGGCATGATCGAGGCCAGCGTCGTGCATCTTTAAGCTAACCGTTTAAAGAAAGCTAAACCGCCGTTCCGGTCCCCAAGCATCCGAAGAAACGGATGCAATGTCCGGGCAGACCCGGTATAATAAATATGTAAGGCACTTCCCGATCGATCTCAAAGAAAACAGGAGGCAAGGTGACGCGGCGTGAGTTCTGCACGGCCGTTTTGTGGGGCGTGCTGTCGGTTGTCGGAGGAACGGGAAGAGCCGCGGCGCAGCAGACCGGAGGCGCAGTCCCTTTCAGCAGGGATTTGCTGAGGGAGAAGGCGCGCTCCCTGTCCAGGCAGCCGTATACGCCGCCCGACGAAAGCCTGCCCGCCTGGGTCCCGATAGGCTGGGACGAATATCAGGCGATCCGCTTCCGGCCGACTAAGGCGCTATGGGCCAAAGAAGACCTGCCGTTCCAGGTCCGTTTTTTCCATCTCGGCCTTTATTACAAAAGGCCCGTGCGGATATACGAGGTAAGCGGCGGTCTGGCGCATCCCATTGCTTACTCGCCGGCCCTTTTTCAGTTCCCAGGAAGCCTCGACGGGCGGCGCGCCGGAGAGCCGCGCGGCTATGCCGGCTTCCGCGTGCATCCGAGGGACGATTTCGAGCGGGATGAGGTGTCCTTTCTCGGGGCCAGCTATTTCCGGGCAACGGGCGGACAGAAACAGTACGGCTTATCTGCCCGCGGCCTGGCCATCGATACAGGGATGCCGAGGCCCGAAGAATTCCCGGATTTCCGTGAGTTCTGGCTGGAAAGGCCGGCGCCCGGCGCACAGTCCCTGCGCGTCCATGCGCTCCTCGACGGCCCCAGCGTGGCCGGCGCCTATTCCTTCGACATTACTACCGGTGAGAAGACCGTCATGGATGTCGAGGCTGCCCTCTTCCCCCGGTGCGAGATCGAGCGGCTCGGCATAGCGCCGATGACCTCGATGTTCCAGCACGGCGAGAACGACAGGCGGCACAACGACGATTTCCGGCCGGAAGTCCACGATTCGGACGGTCTCGCATTATGGACGGGGGCCGGGGAGCGCATCTGGAGGCCCCTCGTCAACCCTTCTTCCCTGAACGTCAACTCCTTTATCGACGATAACCCTCGCGGGTTCGGTCTTCTTCAGCGGGACCGCAACTTCAACGACTACCAGGACGCCGGGGCTTACTATCACAAGCGCCCGTCCCTCTGGGTCGAGCCGCTCGACGCCTGGGGAAAGGGCGCAGTGCAGCTCGTGGAGATACCGACCGACGACGAGATTTTCGACAATATAGTCGCGTACTGGAACCCGGCCGCGCCCATACGGCCGGGCAGTGAGGCTACTTTCCGCTACCGCCTTTACTGGGGTGCGCAACCCCCATTTCCGCCAACGTGCGCCGAGACGGTAGCCACCCACCTCGGCAGGCCGGGCGTGCTCGGGAAGCATGAAGTCCTGAAGGGGCGCAAGTTCGTGATCGACTTTGTGGGCGGGCGCCTCTCTGGCCTTCGCAAGGGCGCCCTGGTGGAGCCTGTCATACAGGCGTCCCACGGAAAAATTGCCAACACGGAAGTCTTCCCCATCAAAGAGCTGGGAGGCTGGCGCTTAAGCTTCGACCTCGTCTACGACGGCGCAAAACCCGTGGACCTGCGGTGCTACCTGACGGACGGGCACGACGCCCTGACGGAGACATGGCTCTACCAGTGGTCCACCGCCTAAAGCGCCTCACTAGGCATTTGCCGCCAGGGCCTGCCCGCCCTGACGGCAAACTCCCTCCGGCATCCGCCATGCATGAGCTAAAACACCGAGCAACGACACGGGTAAGAAAATGCTTGACAATATTTCCAGTAATGGTATACCAAAATATATACCAAAATCCGAAAGGGGGGGCTGATATGAAACGGATTATAGTTCTGGCTTTATCAGGTTTGTTACTGTTCAGCACCGCGGTATTGGCCGAGCAGAATAAATTGGTTGGCGACGCTTCTTCCGTCGACACGAAGTACACCAGCGCTTATACCGTCAACATGTATAAGTGGTTCGACGAACATCCTCTGGCGCCCGAGCAGAAGACGGACATGAAGCCGATATTCATGACGCCCAGGGTCGTCGTCTTGGGTGCGATCAACAAGGGACAGCTCGCAGATTTCCACTACCACACCGAGGCCGATGAGATCGAGCTCGTCGTAAAAGGACAGTGCGAGAAGTACATAGACGGCAAGTGGATAGCGATGAAGCCGGGAGACATCCACTATAACCCGCGCGGCGTCATCCACGCAACGAGGATCATCGGCAGCGAGCCCTTCCAGGCCGTCTCCATCTTCACCCCGTCTACAGCGGTCCCCGACCGGGTGTTCCTCAACACGGATATAACCACGGCGAAACCCGGCGCGACAATCGGCGACTGGGCGCTGCTGGATACGCAGTACAAGAAAGGCTATATCATCAACCTCGACGAATGGTACGCCAGCCACCCCTTAAGCGCGCAACAACCCGTTAGGAGCGAACCGGCGATGGGGACGAAACGCAGCCAGCTCATGATTGCCCAGAGGCCCGCGCTCCCCGTCCACTACCACGGCTCCGCCGATGAGATCATCTATACTTACAAGGGCCAGGGCCAATTATATATCAACGGCGTGTGGACGACGGTAAAGCCGGGCGACATCCACTTCTGCCCTAGGGGCTTAATCCACGGCATCCGCCCGGCGGGCGAGGGTGAGTTCAAGATTTTCGCCATCTTTACACCGCCGCAGGCAAACCTGAGCGATAGGATATTCGTCGATCTGAAGTAGGATGATAGGCATAAACAGGCTAAAAGCGGAAAACCTGAAGAACAGCGTCAGTTCCACGTTCGTGTTACGCGAGCTGGAAAATGCAATCCTTTCCGGCTATTTTAAGCCGAGGGAACGCCTCGTCGAAAGGGAGTTGCTCTTGCATTTCGACGTCAGCCGCACGGTGATAAGGGAAGTCCTCAACAAGCTCGAAGGAAAAGGGCTTGTCAAGATCACCCCTTACCGGGGAGCGGTGGTCGTCGACCTAACATCGGACGAGATCGAGCAGATCTATTTCCTGCGCGCAAAACTCGAAGTGATCGCTGCCGGCCTGGTCGTTAAGAACATCACCCGGCAGGAGGTCCAGCAATTGGACCGGCTCCAAAAGGAGCTGCAAAAGCACCAGCGGGAGCGGACCGCGCAGATGATCGAGAAGGACAACGAGTTCCACCGCATCATGTTCCAGCCTTCGAGGAACGACCACCTCAATTACATGATCGATTATCTCAGCACGAAGGCGCATGTCGTCAAGTTCAACGCCTGGTCCCTCCCGAACAGGATCGAGCAGTCGATGCGGGAGCACGGGGAGATGATCGAGGCCCTGAAGGTGCGCGACGCGGACGCCTTCGAGAAGCTCGTCGTCGACCACCTTCTTTTTTCGAAAAAGAGCTACCTGGAGCGCCTGGGCGGGAGACAGCGAAGATGACAGAAAAAACACGGCGAGCGCAGGAGAAACAGAAAAATACCATGAGCGACATAACGTTATACGACCAGCTTTGCAAAGGCGTCGAGGAGTGCGGCATCTGCATAAGCGTCTGCCGCCGGTCGGTCTTCAAACCGGGCGCTACGCTGAACCGGAAGGGCTACCGCCCGCCCGAGATATGCGATGCCGGCGCCTGCACGTCATGCGGCGACTGTATGATCTTCTGCCCCGACATGGCCATCGCCGTGCCGGCAAAAGCAAAGCAACGGCGAAAGGAAGCCTGAGGCGATGAAAGCAGAGCGCGTCCAGACAGGACGATACTTCATGATGGGCAATGAGGCGTGCGCGGAGGGCGCGTTGGCTGCGGGTTGCGAGTTCTCGGCGGGTTATCCGATAACACCGGCTACGGAGATCGCGAACCGGCTCGCCGAAAGGCTGCCTGCGGTCGGTGGGGCTTTCCTTCAGATGGAAGACGAGATCGCCTCCATCGCGGCGATCATCGGCGCCTCCTGGGGCGGAATGAAGGTAATGACGGTCACTTCGGGGCCGGGCATCAGCCTCATGTCGGAGAATATCGGGTTCGCGGTAGGAGTGGAGACGCCTTGCGTGATCGTCAACGTCCAGCGCGGAGCGCCGACGACGGGCATGCCCACCGTTGGCGTGCAGGGGGACATGGTGCAGGCCAGGCACGGCTCGCACGGTGATTATGAGATTATCGCCCTCTGCCCGTCTTCGGCCCAGGAGATGTTCGACCACACGGTGAAGGCATTCTATTACGCCGAAAAATACCGGACGCCTGTCTTCATCCTGTCGGACGCCTTCGTCGGTCACATGCGCGAGGAGGTCGTGATACCCGGGCCGCAGGAAATCGAGACCGCGTACAGGAAAATCCCGCCGGAGGGTACCGACCCCCAGGCGATCAGGGGCTTCCTTGATGAAGATATCGCGCCCATGCCCATTTTCGGCCGGGGATACAGGGCGCACGTGACAAGTTCCTGCCACGACGAGACGGGGAAGCGCAACCTGATCGATGTCTCCTCCCTCGACATGTTCGTACGGCGGCTTTCCAACAAGATCCTCAAGCACAAAGAAGAGATAACGATAGTGGACAGGGATTACGAAGGCGCCGACGTAGTCCTCGTATCGTACGGCGCGGTGGCGCGGGCCGCCGCAGCCGCGGCGAGCCGGGCGCGGGAGGCGGGCATAGCTGCGGGCACGTTGCGCCTCGTCACCGTATGGCCCTTCCCCGACCACGAGGTCGAGAAAATGGCGGCGGGCGCAAAACACGTGATCGTGCTCGAGAACAACCTGGGGCAGATGTACCCGTACATCAAGGCGGCGGCCGCCCCGTTCGCGGAAGTCTCTTTCCTTCCGCCCAGGCTTTTAGGGCAGATCCAGGACCCGGAAGATATACTGCGCAGGATCAGAGAGGTAATCCGATGAGCCAGGTCGTCCATCCGCTCCACAAGTTCTTCCGGCCTTCCGTCAACTCTACTACGAATTGCGCAGGCTGCGGCAACGGCATCGTAACCCAGGGCATCCTGCGCGCCATTGTGGAAATGGGCATGGGCCTGGACGATTTCGTCTTCGTCTCGGGGATAGGCTGCGCTGCCTGGATACCAAGCCCGCTCTTCAACGCAGACGTTTTCCACTCTATCCACGGTCGGCCCATCCCATTCGCCCTCGGTATCAAGGTGGCCCTGCCGGGGAAGAAGGTGATCGTCATAAGCGGCGACGGCGACCTCGCGGCCATCGGGGGAAACCACCTCATCCACAGTGCGCGGCGGAACGTGGACATGACCGTCATCTGCGTCAACAACAAGATTTACGGCATGACGGGCGGCCAGGCCGGCCCCACGACGCCGGCAGGTATACGCACTACCACGACGCCCTTCGGCAGCTTCGAGAACCCTTTCGACATCTCACGCCTGGTCATCGCAGCGGGCGCTTCGTTCGTGGCCTGCTGGACAACCGCTCACTCGAGGCAGTTGACGCAGTCGATCGTGAAGGCGATCGATAAGAAAGGCTTCGCCTTCATCGAGGTCCACTCTCAGTGCCCCGTGCAGTTCGGCCGCAAGTCGGGCATGAGCGGCTCCGTCCAGATGATGGACGATTACCGCAAAAGGTCGATAAGGGTCGAGAAGGCGTCGGGGCTGTCGGATGAGGAGCGCGCGGACAGGATCGTCGTCGGGGAGCTTGTCGATATAGAGAAGCCGGAGATGATCGAAGAGATAGAGCGGATGAAGACGAGGGCAGCAGGGAGGCAGCAATGAGTCGCACGGAAATCCTCGTCGGAGGCATAGGGGGCCAGGGAGTGGTCCTGTCGGGCATCCTTCTGGGGACGGCCGCCACGCTTTTCGAAGGCAAGAAAGCGGTCCAGACCCAGTCATACAGCTCGGAGCTGCGGGGCGGCGCCGCGCGGGCCGAGGTCGTCATCTGCGACGGGCCCGTCTCCGACCCGCAGGTCAGACGGCCGGACATTTTCATCGCGCTGGCCGAAGAGGCCGTTCCCCGTTACATCGGCATTGTAAAACCCGGAGGGACGGTCTTGATCGACTCGGACATGGTTAAAAACACGGTATCGGGGGACTACACGATTGTGGAAGTGCCGGCGACGAGCATAGCCGCAACGGAAATGGGCAACACGATAGTAGCCAACCTCATCGTGCTGGGAGTGCTGGTCAAAAAGACCGGGGTAGTATCGGCGGAATCGATGGAAAAGGCGATAGAGATGAGCGTACCGAAGAAGGCCGTCAGCCTGAACCTGACCGCCTTCAGGAGAGGGCTCGCGATTAGTGCCTGATCTAAGAGATCGGGCAGCGGAGGTACGTATGCCGTCTAAAAAACTGAAGTACGTTGCTAACGCCTGTCTCATTGTGGGGTTCGCCGTACCTTTCCTCGTCTCACACTTTATCGGGATGCGGCTCGGCAAGATGCCCTTGGTAAGCACGGCCAATATTGTGCTGTGGGCAGCCGGGCTCGTTTTGGCTTATTTCGTCTTCATAACCGAGAAAAAACCTGCACCCACGCTCTCACGCACGATGAGAATCGGCAATTTCATCTCCGCTTACGCCTCGACCTGCCTGACGCTCGGCATTCTTTTCGGATACCTCTTCTACCCTACCGTAGAGAAGAGCATCGTGCCGCCCGCCGGTCCATATCTCCTGATGACGATAATGTTCACCATGGGGCTCGCCATCACCTTCCAGGACTGGAAGCGCATAGCCGCGAGACCCAAGATCGTTAGTATCGCCGTAGTGATGAGATGGATCATCATGCCGGCAGTCGCCTTTATCCTTTCCCTGGCCATGGTAAAGGTTTTTCCCGGAATCACGGGAAAGTCCCTTGCGGTCGGTATAATCGTGATAGGCACGACCCCAACTGGAGGCGGATCGAACGCGCTCACGATGATAAGTAAAGGCGACCTCGCCCTCTCGGTCTCGGTCACGTCGCTCAACACGGTGCTCGCGCCTTTCCTGCAGCCGGTCATGATACTCTGGCTCGCCGGCGGCCTCGCTACCCTCAACGCGAATGCACTTTTTCATGACCTCATTTATCTCGTGGTCATACCGGTTTTGGCGGGTACAATCCTGGGATCGATCTTTCGCAGGCCGGTAAGCAGGATCAAGCCCATATTCGCCCCGCTCGCCGTCGTCTGCCTCTCCTTCATAGTGATGGGCACCATGTCGAAGGGAACGAGCACCCTGATAAAACAGTTCTCCGTGCTCCTCTATCTGGTGGCAGCGTGCCTCATCCTGGCGCTGGTGGGCCTTCTCCTGGGCTTTTTCGTGCCCAAGATGTTCAAATTTAACTATGCCCAGCGCAAAGCCGTCTGCTTCGAGGTGGGCGTGCAGAACGCTGCGCTTGCCATGCTGGTCGCGCTGCGCCATTTCGACCCGCTCACGGCTCTGCCTTCCATTGTTTATGGTAAAATACAATACATAGTCACGTCCGCGATCTTTGTTCCCAAGCTGCAAAAGCTGGAGGACGAACCGATCGCGGAAGGCGCCGCAACGCAAAAGGTGGTCGTCGAGCCGGCGGCCCGATAGGAGGGCAGAAACGGGACAGACGGGTGCATGGGGAGTGAGTCGATGCGGCGGATAGGCTTCACGGAGCTTAAAGACTTCTGCGCCGCTGCCTACGTAAAGGCAGGCGTGCCCGTAGACGAAGCGGAGATAGTAGCCGACCTGCTCGTCAGGTCGGATTTGCGCGGCGTCGAGACCCACGGCGTCACGCGCCTGCCCATTTACATACTGAGATTACAAAAAGGATACGTCAGGAAAGAGTGCAAGCTGACGGCGATAAGGGACAAAGGCCCGACAGCCTTTCTCCAAGCGCATGGATCAATGGGCCACATCGCTGCTTACAGGGGTATGGAAAAAGCCATAGCCAAGGCGGAGGAATTCGGCATAGGGTGGGTTTCGGTGAAAGACAGCGGCCACTTCGGCGTGGCCGGTCTTTTCCCCATGATGGCGCTGCCTAAAGACTTTATCGGGTACCTGGTCTCCAACTCCGCCCCGATGATGTTCCCCTTCGGAGGCCGCGAGCGCATCGTAGGGAACAACCCGCTGGCCTACGCCGTCCCCGCAGGTCGCCGCCCTCCGGTCGTCCTCGATTTCTCCCTTGGCGTCGTGGCTTCCGGCAAGCTGGTCCTGGCCAGGAAGAAGGGTGAAAAGATACCCTTCGGGTGGGCCGTTGACAAAGAGGGTAGGCCCACGGAAGACCCGTATGAGGGATATGAGGGCGGGGGCGCCCTCCTTCCCGTAGGCGCACACAAGGGCTACGGGATGGCCCTTGTCCACGAGATACTTACTGCGGTGCTTACCGGCGGCAAGCAGACAAGCCGGATAAAAAGCATTTATGAAGAAGACCCGACAGGCGTACAGGGCACGTGCCATTCCTTTATGGCAATCGACCCTGACTGTTTTATCGGCAAAGAACGTTTTAAAGCGGATATGGACAGCTACATCGAACGCATCAAAGAAAGCGCAAAAGCGAAGGACATCGAAGAGATCCTCATGCCGGGGGAGCCGGAGATGAGGACCGAGGAGGAAAGGCTAAAGAAGGGCATCCCGGTGGCGGAGGCCACGCTGAGCGAGCTTAAGGCGCTCGGCGCGTCGCTGGGCATCCCGTTCCCGCCGGTCTCATCGCCTTAGAACGATGCGGCAGGCGGATGACATCGAGCTGTAAAGGGGGAGTTTAGAAACGGTGCGCTATCAACAAAGGAGGGCATGATGATTTCCCTGAAGGTTAACGGTAAGGTTTACCAGGTCGATGTCCCGCCTGACACGCCTCTTCTATGGGTGCTGAGGGACAATCTGAAGCTTATGGGCACGAAGTACGGCTGCGGCATAGGCGAATGCGGCTCGTGTACCGTCCACGTGGACGGCAAGGCGGTCCGCTCCTGCACTGTTTCGGCCGGCGACATGGGACGCAAGTCGATCACGACGATCGAGGGCCTCCCGGAAAGCCATCCCGTAAAACGCGCCTGGGTCACGGAGCAGGTCCCGCAGTGCGGTTACTGCCAGCCGGGAGTCATGATGCAGGTAGCGGCCCTCATTGCCGAAACCAAAACACCCGATCCTGAGAAGGTCATTGCAGCAATGGACGACGTTCTCTGCCGCTGCGGGAGTTACCCGGCCATGAAGCGGGGCATTAGGTCGGCCGTCGCGATAGCCAGGAAGGAGGGGCGAAAATCATGAAATCATCCATATCCCGCCGTGATTTCTTGAAAGGGTTTCTGGGCGCCGCCGGATTGACCATCGCTGCCTCCGTGACACCCTTCGGTTATAAGATCCTCAACGCCTCGGACGCAGGAGCGGCGTTCAAGCCGAACGTCTTCTATCAGATAACGCCCGACAACACGGTCAAGGTGTATATACCGAACTCCGAGATGGGCCAGGGTGTCAGGACGGCCTTCGCCATGATCGTCGCCGAAGAGCTCGACGCGGACTGGGGTCAGGTCAGGGCGGTGCAGGCGCCGAACGCCGACGGGTATAAGAGCCCGATCCTCGGCGCCCAGATAACGGTCGCGAGCGCCAGCGTAAGGGGTTTCTACGAGCCGCTCCGGAAGGCAGGCGCCGCGGGCCGAATGATGCTGATAAAAGCGGCCGCAGAGACATGGAAGGTGCCGGAAGACCAGTGCGTAGCCGCACTCGGCAGGGTGAAGAACAAGAAAACGGGGCGCACCCTCACGTACGGCCAACTCTGCGCCAAGGCCTCCGGGCTGGCCGTCCCGAAGGATGTGGTCTTAAAGAAGGAAGGCGAATTCAGGTATATCGGCAAGCCGATGGCCCGTCTGGACATCCCCGAAAAAGTCAGCGGCAAGGCGGTCTTCGCCTCCGATATCGTCCTCAAGGACATGCAGTACACCGTCCTCGCGCGGCCGCCGGCCTACGGGGCAAAGCTCGTTTCATTCGAGGGCGCGGCTGCCGAAAAGGTCAAAGGGGTGCAGAAGATCGTACAGGTCCCGAGGGGCGTGGCCGTCTGCGCGGATTCGGTCGCTGCGGCCCTCAAAGGCCGTGATGCCCTGAAGGTGACGTGGGACAAGGGGGCCGTGCCCGACATGGACACAGCCTACGTCGAAAAATCCTTGAACGCGGACCTCGAAAAGCCTGGTATCAAGGTGGTCGATCAGGGCAACGTCAAGCAGGCCCTGACAGACGCGCCGAAGAAAATGAGCGCGGAATATTATGTCCCCTGCGTCGCCCACATTACGATGGAGCCGATGAGCTGCGCGGCATACGTGCAGGCGGACAAGTGCGAGCTGTGGGCGCCGACGCAGACCCAGACCGTTTCCATGGTGGTCGCCTCTAAGGTGTCCGGTTTGCCGATGAACAAGATCGAGGTCAATACGCCCTTGCTCGGATGCGGTTTCGGAAGGCGGGCACAGCAGGACTATACAGCCGAAGCCGTTTCGGTGTCAAAGGCCGTCGGTAAACCGGTCCAGGTATTCTGGACGAGGGAGGACGATATCAAGTACGACGGCTTCCGGGGAGCGGCCGCGCACAGGGTGGAGGCGGCCGTAGATACCCAGGGGAAGCTGGTTGCCTGGTCGCACAAGCTCGCCGCCACTTCTATTTTGCGGGACCTCAACCCGGGCGCGATAAAGAACGGCATCGATTATTACTGCCTGTGGGGCCTTGCGGACGCCCCCAACTCCCCTACGTGGAACTGCAATTTCCAGTACGAGACGCCGGGCCTGTATATCGAGCTGCTTGCTCTCCTCGCTGCCCGTGACGTGCCTGCCCTGGAGGTCGGTGCAGAACGGCCCCAACGCCTTCGTCATCGAGTCCTTCATCGACGAGCTTGCCCGCGCGGCCGGCAAAGACCCGCTGGAGTTCCGCCTGCTCAACCTGAAAAACAACATGCGGGCGAGCCGCGTGCTGAAGGTTGCGGCTGAGAAAGCGGGCTGGGGCAAGCCCCTTTCGAACGGCCATGCCCTGGGCATCGCCCAGCACGCCTGCTTCGGGACTTACGTGGCCCAGGTGGCCGATATCTCCGTAGACAAGGCCGGCGGAAAGATAAAGGTGCACAAAGTCGTTGCGGCCGTCGATTGCGGCCCTGTGGTCAACCCCGGTCCGCTGGTCGACCAGATACAGGGCGCCATCATAATGTCGCTGAGCGCCGCGCTCAAGGAAGAGGTGAAGTTTGCAAAAGGCGGCGTCGCCTCGTCGAACTTCGATAACTACCCCATAATGCGTATGAGCGAGGCGCCCGAGATAGACGTGCATATCGTAAAGAGCACGGAGAAGATCGGCGGCATCGGTGAGGTCGGCGTTCCCGCTGCGGCGCCGGCCGTGGCGAACGCGCTGTTCGCGGCCACCGGCGTCCGCATGAGGCGGCTGCCGATGACTCCCGCGAATGTGCTCAGTGCGTCGAAAAAGGCTTGAGGAGTAGATACTCTTTTCGACTGGCCCGCCCGATTTCCGGGCGGGCCGTTTCTCTAAAACCGACCGGGGAGGGCGAGACATGAAGAAGTCGCTTGGTGCAGGTGTATTCGTCGGCGCGACAATAGTGTGGGTCGTGGGAACGTACGATAAGGAAGGCAAGCCGAACCTCATGACAGCCGCCTGGGGCGGTGTCTGCTGCTCCGACCCGCCCTGCATCGGCGTCTCGTTAAGGAAGGCTACGTACAGCTACTCCTCGATAGTCGAGAGGAAGGCGTTCACGGTAAGCATACCGCCTGCGGGTTATGCGAAGGAGACGGACTACGCGGGGATCGCCTCGGGCAGGGACATAGACAAGTGGCAGGCAACGGGCCTCACGCCGGAACGGAGCAAGCTGGTCGACGCGCCCTACGTTGCGGAATTCCCCCTCGTCATCGAGTGCCGCCTCGTCCACACTATAGAGCTAGGGCTGCACACGCGCTTCACAGGCGAGATAGCCGACGTAAAGGCGGACCCTTCAGCGCTCGGAGAGGACGGCGCAATCAACATAGAAAAAGTCGACCCCTTCTTCTACATACCCGGCATCCGCACCTACTATCGGATAGGCCCCTACCTGGGGAAAGCCCACTCGATGGGCGCGGGCCTGGCGAAGACCCGGAAATAGCCTGTTCCCGCCGCAAGGGCCTATCAGACATCTTTCTGTTGACATGGACGCGCGCGTGGTATAAACAATATTAACAGTACATCAATGGGCGTAGGATGGCTCATTTGAGCCGAGAAGGGAAGCCGGTGTGATTCCGGCACGGACCCGCCGCTGTGAATGGGGACGAAACCCGGACGTATTGCCACTGGGCCGTATGCATTAGACGAAACGGCCCGGGAAGGCGCGGGGATTAGGACGATCCATTAGTCAGAAGACCTGCCGCTGCCCACGGTAAAACTTGGAGAGAAGGTAAATCCCCAGGCTGACAATGTCGGTCCGGGGATTTTTTTTATTGCCCCGCCGGCGAAAGGAGTAGGAAGTGGCTAACGAGATTTCAATAAAGATCACGCCCGAGAACTGCCGGGGCTGCCGGCGCTGTCAGCTCGCCTGTTCCTCCTACGACCCGGGCCCGCTCAACCCGCGCCTCGCGGGGATCCAGATCCTGAGGCTCGATGACGAAAGCGGGGAATGGCCGGTCGTCAACATGGAGTGCCTGGAGCGGTTCTGCGGAAAGTCGAATGCGCAAATCGGCGCAGAAAGCAAGCCCGCGTGCGTGGCAGCCTGCCTGTTCGGCGCGCTGGAAATGGAAAAGGAATTACCCAATGAAGAAGAGTAAGAAGTGGTACGGATGGAGCGGCACTATCCTGGAGGTCGATCTTACCGGCGAATCGGTCCGGAAGGCTGAGCTTTCCGAGGAGCTGGCTTACAATTACCTGGGACAGGCGGGGATCAACGCGCGCATATTGCACGACCGCATCCGTCCGGATATGGACCCTCTGGCCCCGGAGGCGCCGCTGATCTTCGGCGTCGGCCCCCTGGGCGGCACGCTCGCCCCATGCTCCGGAAGGCTTTCCGTAACGTTCAAGTCGCCCCTCACCGGCATATTCGGCGACTCCAACTGCGGGGGCCACTGGGCCTCCGAGCTGAAGATGGCCGGATACGACCATATCGTCATCACCGGAAAGGCAAAGCACCCCGTATATCTGTGGATCGACAATGATAAAGTGCAGGTGCGCGACGCGCGGTCCATCTGGGGAATGAGCACATGGGAGACGGACGAGGCGGTCCGGGACGACGTTGGCGAAAGGACCGCCCAGGTGGCGTGCATAGGACCGGCGGGCGAAAACCTCGTGCGGTTCGCCGCGATCATATGCAACCGGGCAAGGGCTGCGGCGCGATGCGGTCCGGGTGCTGTCATGGGATCGAAGAACCTCAAAGCGATAGCCGTGCGGGGTGACCGGGGCATAAACGTGGCCGACAAGCCGGCCCTGCGCGATGCAGTGGACGAAGCAGTAAGCGCCATCCTGGCCGATCCGCTTTATCAGTCGGCCAGCTTGTATGGGACACTTGCCATCACGCCGCTGGCGCAGGCCCTTGGGTTCCTGCCCACCCGCAACTTTCAGGAATCGACTTTCGAGGGCGCGGACGGGCTGTCTGGAGAGGTCTTCATAAAACAGTTCGCCACCCGGCACAAGGGGTGTTACAACTGCCCCGTCGCGTGCAGCAGGTTGTACAAAGTCGGCGAAGGGCAGTACGCGACTGCGGGCGAAGGCCCGGAATACGAGACGGTATCCGCCTTAGGCTCAAAGTGCGGCAACGGCGATTTCGAGTCGATCCTTCATGCCAATACGCTCTGCAACCAGTTGGGGATGGATACCATCTCGACGGGAAACGTCCTCGCCTGGACAATGGAGTGTTATGAAAAAGACATACTGAGCAAAGAAGACCTCGACGGCCTCGACTTGCGCTTCGGCAACGCGGAGGCGATGGTCGAGATGATCAAGAAGATCGCGGCGAGAGACGGCCTGGGCGATGTGCTCGCCGAAGGCGCGTACAGGGCCGCGCAGCAGCTCGGCGGCGACGCATTCGTGGTGCACGGCAAGGGCATGGACTATCCTGCCGTCGATACGAGGGGGACGAAAGGCATGGCCCTCTCCTTCTCCGTCTCGCCCAGGGGCGGGGACCATCTGAAAGGTCTCTCCCTCTATGAAGTGGCGCCCGACGTCTACGCAGGGGACATCAGGAAGGAGACGGGCATAACCGTCACGCCGCAGTACTGGCTACAATACGAGACCAAGGCGGAATTGATGCGCTGGCATGAAAACTGGCACTGCGTAGTCGATTCACTCGGCCTATGCAAGCTGGAAGGAATCGCTCTCAAGCCGCTTTTGCCTAGACACTTTCAGCGTCTGCT
This sequence comes from uncultured delta proteobacterium, assembly GCA_963810935.1. Lineage (GTDB taxonomy): Bacteria > Desulfobacterota > Syntrophorhabdia > Syntrophorhabdales > WCHB1-27 > CAWEPK01. The sequence continues at coordinate 773,336 of CAWEPK010000008.1, forward strand.
CTCGGCTGCGACCGGATGGGGCCCATCGGTTGCGGACCTTGAGACGATCGGGGAAAGGATCTGGAACCTGGAGCGCCTGTTCAATATAAGGGAAGGTATGGGCAGGCAGGACGACCTGCCGCCCCGCCGCCTGCTGGAAGAGCCCATCGCGACGGGGCCTGCAGAGGGGGAGCGGCTTGACCGGGGCCGGTACGAGCGGATGCTCACCGACTATTACCGGCTGCGCGGATGGGACCCGGAGACAGGCGTGCCGACCGGAGAAAAACAACGCGAGCTGGGATTGGCCTGAAGTGTACTATCCGTACCGCGTCCTGAAGAACTGGTAGAAAAAGGCGACGGTAAGTCCGAACAGCATGTGGTTAAGGAGCCCGGCAACAAAGGCGGCCGGCCCGAGGAGCTTCGTCATATAAAAGCCCGGAGCGGTGACGACACCCGTTCGCAGACCTGCGTGGACTAAAGGCAAAGCGCCCATAAAAATGCCCAGGATCAGCCACTGGATCACGCTGAAGAGGAGGCCGAAGCGGTAACCGGGCCATCCGACGCCGGCCGACCAGAGGGCCGCGTAAATAAACGTAAACCCGACGCCCCAGACGAAGAGAAGAGTAAAGCCGAGGGGTTTGTTTTCTCTCCTCGTGAACATGGTGCTCAGATAGCGCTCCATGCCCATCAGGTTCATCGTCGTGAGCCGCGTAGTTACGAATAAGACTCCTGTTGCCGCTAGACCCGCTATGAGAGCGCCCGGTATGCTCATTTATATAGGAAACCTGCGTATGGACTCAAAGGTTTTCAAGGTTGACAAACAGGCCTCCCTGCACGAATATTATTTATAATGCGTAAAATGCGGCGTTCATTGGTTGTCATCTGGCTGCTTCTACTTGCGCTGCCCGTGCAGGCAGGGGCCGGGCAACCTTATCAGCAGGGAATAGAAGTAGGTATGAGGGGCGAACGTTACCCGGCGCCCGGCCAGAAAATAATTGCTGCGTCCGGTTCCCTGACGGGCACAGACGTCGTCGATCCGCAAAGGACTCGACTATGCAGGATCGACAGCATCGTCCTCGACCTCGCATCCGGTTATATATCCTACGTAGTGGTCCAACCAGGGACGAACGACCGCCTCATCCCCATACCTTTTAGCGCGTTCAGGGCCACACCGGGAAAACAGCTCGTCCTCGATATCGACGAAGGCAGGATCTATACGGCGCCGAGCTACCCTAAGGACGCGAAGCCGGACTGGGCCGACCCTGTCTTCAGCCAAAACGTGGCGGCCTTTTGGGGGACCTTGCCGGCAGGGATTGCAACGGCGCGGACGCAACAGCAGCAGCCACAGTCTCCATCGACAGGGTCTAAGTGATCACCCGTGTTGCCGTCACATCTTCAGTGCTTCGGCTTTCAGAGAGACGCGCAGCGCATTTCCCGTCACCGTGATACTGCTCGCGAACATCGCAAATACAGCCAGGAGAGGATTGAGAAACCCCGACGCGGCTGCCGGAACGGCAATTGCGTTATAGAAAAAGGCAAACAGCAGGTTCTGCCGCATGGAGCGGGCTGCGATGACGGAGAGCCTGTAGGCGTCGAGAAATAGAGCGGGGTCGGACGTCGTGAAGCTGAGATCGCACGCCTCGCTCGACAAACCAACAGCGGCACTGACGCCACATCCCACGTCTGCTGCCGCGAGGGCGGCTGCATCGTTGATGCCGTCCCCGACCATTGCGACCTTGCGGCCGTCAGCCTGTAAGGCGCGGATGATCCCGACCTTATCCGCCGGAAGGGCCTCGCCCTTGAAGCTGCTTATTTCCAGTAAGCAAGCCACGGACCGCGTGGTTTCCATGGAATCGCCTGAGACAAGGTATACATCCATGCCCCTTGCCCGAAGCGCAGCCACCAGCTCGCGGCTGCGCTGCTTCAGGGTGTCGCCGAGTACGAGGAAGCCCCGCACTGCCCCATCCCACGCAAAAAACGCGACGGTCTTTCCTTCCGACTGCCGCAATCCGGCTTCGCGGGCAAACCGGTCGCCTAGCGCCATGGACGAGCATTCCATGAAAGCACGGCTGCCGATATAAATGTCCAGGCCGCTTGCGCGCCCCTTTACGCCCAAACCGTCGAACGCCTCGAATGCCCCGGCAGGCTCTATTTCTGCACCGATGCGCCTCGCCTCGCGGACTATCTCGCCTGCTATAAAGTGGTTCGAACGGACTTCGATAGAGGCAAGCCTGGCCAGCAACTCCGGCCGTTCGATCTTCTCGTCACAGACTATCGCTTCGAGGGCATACCTGCCTTCCGTGAGCGTCCCCGTTTTGTCGAAGACTACCGTATCGATCTCTTTCATCTTTTCGAGCGCCTCGGCTGTGCGTATGATAATGCCTTTTTTCCGGGCGGCGCCCATCACTGCCGCCTTGACCAGCGGAACGGCGATGCCGAGGGCACAGGGGCAGGCGATGAGGAGCACGGCAAGGGACCGCAAAAAAACCTGCTGGGCCGCAATGCCCGTCCACAACGCAAAGAATCCCGTACCTGCGGCAATCGCAATGACGACGGGCACAAAGGCCCGGCTTGTCCGGTCGGCAAGCAGCTCGTACTTCCCTCTCCGGCCGAGGGCCTCCTCGACAGTCTCCACCATCCTGCCTATGACGCTTTCCCGGCTAGTCCTTAAAGCCTCAAGAATAACGCCCTCCCCGCCTGCAACGACGCTGCCGCCCGGCGCCTCATCCCCGGTGTTTAAGGCGCGCGCCTTGGATTCACCCGTAAGGAAGGAGACGTCGAAGAGGCCGCTACCTTTCACGATCCTGCTATCGACGGGCAGGCCGTCGCCCGGTGCAGCGACGAATCTATCGCCCGGCCGTAATGCATCAGCCTTTACCCAGTGTTCCCTACCCGCATCGGTTATCCTGACCTTCCCGTCGAGGACGCGGTAAAGCTCCGTAATGCCCGATGTGCTCCGCTGCCGCGCCCGCATCTCGATATACCGCCCCAAAAGGACGAAAGCTGACGAGCATCGACGACGTATCGAAATAGAGATAGTAAGTCTCCATGCCTACCTGGACCGTACTGTAAACGTACGATGAGAGTGCGCCGATTGAGACGAGGGTGTCCATGGAAGGAAGGCCGCAAAAAAGGGAAACGGCCCCTCTGCGCAGGATGGGGAGACCTCCGTAAAAAAGAACGACGGAGGCCATGACCAGCAGAGGATAGGAGAAATAACGGATATCGGCAACATGCAGTTTCAGAAAAAAACCCGAATAAAGGGCAAAGGAGACCATCATAATATTTGCCGTAAGGATGGCCGAGACGCCGAGCCTCAAAAGCAGCGAACCGGCATCGCGCCCTGCCGCATCATAGCCGTAGCCCGCCGCCAGGTGATAGCCTAATCTTTCAGCCCTTGCCTCGATGGCCTTTGGCGATATTCTGTGGGGCAGGTATTTTACGCGGAGCGTATCGGTAGCGAACGAGACGTCTACGTAAGTGACGCCTTTGCTTCTTGCGAGCACCTCACGGATGAGCCAGGCGCACGATGGGCACCACATACCGGAGACGTGGTAAGTGAGATCGAGGGGCGCCGGCTCAGTTTGATATTGAGACAGCGCGCCGGCCCCGCCGCCGTTCGATGCGGGTATGATCGCCCACTCCACGCACGCGCGGTAAAGCTCCGTCTCCCGGAAACCCTCGGGAGGCACGCCATTGGCCGCAGAAAGGATAAGGAAGACCTGCCGGCATCCGTGGCAGCAAAAATGTAACTCCCGGCCGTCCCGGTGCTCCTCTATTTCGGAAGTTGCCGTCTCCTGACCGCAAAGGTCGCAAGGTTGCGGCAACTGCTACCCCCCTTTGAGCGTCCGCAGGAAATCGATCACGGCCCAGGTATCGGTTGCGTACACGGTCGTATATAACCGGGGGTGCCTCATGTAGCCCAACCTGATTTTCGCGTATAGCTCGCCGTCGCTGTGCAACTGGACGTGGCTGGACCGAAGGTCTGCGGGCAGCGGGGAGAAGCTCTGCCCGACCGTACCCAGGCCGTCCGCGCCTGGGCCGTGGCACTGGGCGCAATAATACCCGTATGCCAGCTTACCCCTGGCGACCGATTCCTTCGTTGACGGCACGGGGTTCCTGAGGGTTGCCGGGTCTGCATTCCTGAGTGCCTGGAACCCGTCGCTGACCGGGATCGTCCGCTCGTCCATTACCGGCATCTCTTTCTTGTATGTACGCACCGATTCCTGGTCCCTCATCCGCTGATAGTTACAACCCGTGAGTGCGGCAAGGCAAGAGAGGGCAACGCAGTACGCAAGGACCTTTTTGACGCGGCTCATTGTCACGGTTGCTGCTCCTTGCTCGGGCCAGGCTCGGGAACGGACGGGATTTGATCCGGGCGTAATCCGGTCTTAGCCTCAGGCGGCTTCCGGTTGACATGCTGCGGCTCCGGCTGTTTTGCTTCGCCCCTGTAAGGATAGGTCGAATAGGCCGATTGCGCGGGCACGTCGGGGATGCTCCCGTAATCCCAGTCTGGGGAGCCTTTGTCCCCTATCACGAAGTAGGCAAAAAACCCGTAAAGCGTAAACAGTAATGCGACGGCGCAGACTATCACCCATCCGGTCAGGGCCGTCCGGCCCTCCTTACGGTCTTCTTCGACGCGGGCTTCCTGCTCCGTGGACTTCCGCTTTCTGCCGAGGAGTGCAAGAAGTGAAAGACCCGTCGCAAGAAGGAGCGTCTTGAAGAGTCCGCCCTGTTTTTCCTTTTCCTGAAGGATCCCGCGCTGCTCCATTTCAATCCTTTGCCGTCAGTAAGGACCGCCTCTGATGCCTACGTAGATCACATAGAAAATCGCCCAGACAACGAACCCGAGACAGATGAAAATGATAAACGGCGGCATCGGGAGGTCGCCGCCCCGGAGGCCGTCCGGGTACGTAAATTCGCGGCGCGCCTTCTCGCCGGCCCGCGCCTTTGAATAACCGTAGCTCCTGAAAGCGAGGTATACGAGGATTGCGAGCACGAGGCCGAGGAAAACCGCGAGCAGCCACTGCTGGTAATCCTGTAGAAAAAAGAGCCTCATCTTTTGCCTATCCCCCGTACTGCTTGAAAACGGCGAAGCCCAAAGTCAGGGCGAGGGCAATAATCGAAGCCGCAATGAGGCCGGCCAATGCATAGACCTCCGGGCTAAGCTTCACCGAACCTACGGCTTTGAAGGTCTGTTCAAGGTCGCGCAGCGGAAGGTAACGCGCCCTCTCCTGCTCGGCGAGCTGGCCGCTCCTGTAACCCCAGACGAGAAGCGCCACCGCGGCAACCAGCCCTGCGGCCATAAGGCAAAACCAGGGAATAAGGCCGCACAGCATCATTTCACCCCCTGGGCCGTCTCATACGAGGCAGGTATCCCCTTCGGCGGCTTCCCTGCGTCCGATTGGCCTATGAACGTGACTGCCACGTAGTCCCCGACGCTCCATATCTTCTGCGATTCAAGGTCTTTCTTGAAGTACATCATCGCCGTCCCCGTTATACCGTTCATGATCTGATAGTAGAGTATGCCCCCCGTTATCCCCCTGTCTTTCAGGATCGTGAAATTGAGGGGGGGCGGATAGAGGAAGCGCTCGGCTGGCCCCATGCCGTCGCCTATCGGCCCGTGGCAGCCGATGCAGAAGCTTTCATATATGCGCTTGCCCTGGGCAAGGCTCCAGTCGGTAGTCGGATACGGGTTCGGCAGCGTCCGCCAGCCGTCAGGCACCCACGAGTGGAGCCAATCAACGTTTTTCTCCGGTCCCTCAAGGTATGCCGCGATGGCTTGCCCTTTCCAGTAACGTTGCCTTTCGACCCGTAAGTCCGCCATGCGGAAGCCGAGGGATTGCTTGTACGCGACGAGGGCGTTTATCTTTTCCGGACCGAGGAACTCAAAGGCCGGCATGATCGACTCGGGCCTGGTGAAACGTGGGTTCGTAAAGTGGGCGATGTGCCAATCGTCCGGCCGCTCTCCCCCTTCCTGCGACAGGTCGGGGCCTGTCCGTTCCGTGCCGAGGAGGTGCGGCTGGTCGGCAACGTAGTCGCCCACCCTCGCGACGCGCTCAGCCCCGTGACCCCAATCCAGGTTTCTCACGAACTGCGTATGACAGAAGGTGCAGCCGTTTTGGATATAAACCTTGCGCCCCTCATCTTCAATGGCTGTCCTCGGTCGGAATATTTTAGAGGGCTCGCCTGGTACAGTCGTCCACGGCAGGATGACGGCGATCAGGAGGACCGCTCCGAAGACTATCAGCCCCCCTATGACGATGAGGCCCACCGACATTCTCATGGCGCCTCCTCCCCTGCGCCGGGTCGCGCGCCGCGCAGGCTCATCCATATGTTGAACAGCCCGATACAGGCGCCGACGAGGATGAGCATGGCGAATAACAGCCTGAAAATAAAATACGGGTGTAGCTCGGGGAGCATCCTGTAAACCGTCTCTCCGTTGAGCCAGCCGTTGCCCTGGATTAGACCCGCAGCGGTAAGGACAAACCAGAAGCCGCCCAGGCCGATAAGCACTAGCCAGTATTGGATGTCCGCAAGCTTCGCGCTGTACAGCGGCCTTCCGGTTATCCTCGGTATGATGAAATAGGCAGCGCCGATAGCTATGAAGCCTGAGAAGCCGAGCACCGCTATATGTGAATGGCCCACCACCCAGTTCGTCAGGTGTGTCACGCGCTGGATAATCGGGAGGGCCTGAAACGGGCCCTGAAGGCAGACGATCAGGTACCAGACGAGGCCCGCGAATATCCACTTTCCCCCGACGTTAGCGTGCAGCACGGCCAGCCTCCCCCGCATCGTGAGCCACAGGTTCGTCAGTACGGTAAGCACGGGAAGGAGCATGCCGATAGAACCCGTGACCGCGACGACCTTCAGCCATGTGGGTACCGGGGCTTGCAGCAGGTGATGTGCGCCGATGTGGGGATAAAAAATAAGTATCGACCAAAAGCCTACGAGCGATATGGTGTGGCTGAAAAGCGGCCTGCCACTCAAAATAGGGACCGCGTAGTAAGAGGCGGCGACGGCCAGCGGCGTCAGGAAAAGCCCGACGATGCCGTGGCCGTAAAACCAGGCCAGTATGCCGTCGGCTACGCCGGTGATCGCCCCGGTGTAAGGGTGCCAGACAGCGTTCCCGAAGAAGTAGATCCACCAGATGAAGACGATTGCCGCGAAGGCGTACCAGACGGAGACGTAGAGTATCTTTTCCTGCCGCGCCCGCGCGGTCCTGAAAAGATTTAAGAACGTGATCGCCCAGGTGAAAAGCACCAGTATGTCGATGGGCCAGATGTATTCTGCGTACTCCCGGCCCTGGCTGTAACCTAAAAGCAGAGTGACGCTGCCCGCCACTACCACCAGGTTCCAGAGCCACATCGAGAGCCGACCGATGAACGGGCTGTACACCGGGGCCCGCACGAGGCGCGGCACATAGTAGTACATGGCGCCCATCAGGCCTGAGCCGACGAACCCGAAGATCATGCCGTTCGTGTGCACGGGCCTTACGCGGCTGAAGACGAGCCACGAGATATTCTTATAGAGGAAAAGGTCGGGCGCGACCATCCAGGAGGCAAGGATAAAACCACCGAGGGCGAACACGACGAACCAGATCGCCGACGAGAGGAAGAACCCGGCAACCGTGCCCCGCGCCCGATATGTCTCGTTAGTCTCCAGGTCCATCATAACTTCGCCTCATATATCTCATCTATGACACCCCAGCCAGCAATCCCGCTCAGCATTCATTTTCTTATGGCACTGGATGCAGAAACCCATCTGGAACTCCAGGCGGCCCAGCCTGTCCATGCTCCGCACGTCGCCGTGGCAGCGGGAGCAGTCGAGCTTTGCCCACGCGACGTGCGGCTCGTGGCGAAAGAAAACGTACTCCGGGGTCCAGAAGACCCGTATCCACGGGACGGGTTTTTTTTCATCGAGGTAGCTTTTCTCCTTCTGTATTTCCGGATGGTCGGGGATCACGTAGTCGTGGCAGAAAAAGCATTTCTCTACTGCCGGCATGCCCGCGTTCTGCGACCTCTCCACTCCGCTATGGCAGAAGCGGCAATCTATCTGCTTTACTCCCGCGTGGACCCTGTGGCTGAAGGGAATGGGCTGGACAGGGCCCACCACGATGGCGGGATAAGCCGCATAGAAAAAGAACATGGCGGCAAAGATGCAGCCTCCGAGGACTATTAGAAGATAGCCTTGCCTCACCCCGGCTCGTTCTTTTTGTTCTTTTATGGGCTCATCCATCTCTTTTCTTCCAACAGGAACCTGTGGAACAGCGGGTCCGAGACAGGCACGATAGGGACCCTTGAGAGAAACGCCATGATGCAAAGCGACACAAGGCCGAAAAAACCCGCCGATACCAATACTTCCAGCAGCCCGAACGGTATGCCTCGCCGGCCCGCCCACGTGGACGGCACAACAAGAAGGAAGCGCTCCATCCACAGGCCGACGAGCATCATGGTCGTAACAAAGATCATCGGGCCGCGCTTTATCTTGATCCTCTTGCTGAGCAGGGTGAAGAAAGGGATGATAAAGACCATGAGGAGCACCGCCCAGCCAAAATGCTCCCACGGGGCCAGCTTGGCGCGCAGGATCACGAACCTTGTCTCCTCCGGCAGGTTGCCGTACCAGATGACGAGGAGCTGCCCGTAGAACAGATACCCGGTGAAAATGCAGAACCCGAAGGTCAGCTTGCCGAGGTCGTGAAACTGGCGCGGGTACAGGTACGACGCCAGGGCCAGCCGCCTGCCTGCAATGAGGGCAAATAAATAAATGGCGATGATTGCGCTGTAAAAACTTGCGGTGAAGAAATATCCCGGAAAGAGGGTGCTGTACCATTCCGGATCGAGGGACATGACGAGATCGATTGCAAAGAGCGAAAGGATGAAGCCATACGCTATGGGAAGGACGGGGGAGAACCTCCACTGCGAGCGGAAGGGGCCCGTCCATGGATATCCGGTTGCGACTTGCGGCCTGCTGTTTGCGAGCCATTGTCTGTCTGCTTTAACGGAATAATAAACCAGGACCAGGGAGAAAACCGTCAGCGCCAGGATGCAGATGCCCTCTCGCGCGAACATAAAGCGCGCGTTGAGGAAGGCCGCCTTTTGCGGCACGGGATTGAGCACCCAGCGGAATATGTGTCCTTTACCGGGCCAGAGGACCCAGAAGAGCAGGAAAGAGACCGGCAGGTAGGCGCCGAAGGACTCGGCGAGGCGCTTAAGCGGCCTGCCCCAGACTGCCTTCGAGAGGTTGAGGACGGCCGAAAATAGGACGGCGCCGAAAGCGAGGCCCGCCCAGAATACGTAGTTCACGACGTATACCTGCCAGGCCCGCAAAGCCATCTCGCCCGAAATGCCGTAAAGGAACGCGGCTGCACCCGCAAGGGTCAAAAGTATAGAGACGGCGATCCAGGTTCCAGGCATCGCAGGATAGATGTCTTTCGGCTCAGGCGCCTGCATCGCGTACCCCCTCTGCGCCGGCTTCCCTGGCGATGCGCTCCGCCTCCGACCGGTCCTCCTCATCCGTTGCGAAGACGATCCCGAATTTGTCGCCGGAAAATTCCTGGTTGTAGCCCGCATCGACAAACGGCTGGGGGAGGCCTGCCTTGAAGACCCAGGAGATGAAGGCGGAAAGGGAGGCGAGAAGTATAGTCCCCTCGAAGGCGATGACCACCCAGGGTATCCAGGCTAGGACCGGCTTGCCGTAGACGATCAGCTTGAAGGAGAGGTGCGCATAAGTCGCCAGACCGACAAGCACGCTGCCTCCAGTAAGCCCTCCGATGAGGGTGAAGAGGCGGGTCTTGCTCACGCTCGTACCGAGGGCCTCCTCTATCTGCGGCAGGCGCACGGGGGAAAAGACCGAATTGATCCGGTATCCCTTCTCCTTCAATGTTTTGAGGCACGCAAGGAAATCATCGATGTGGCTGAAGGCCGCGACGAGCATCATTTCACTCTTCACGGAACAACCCTCCCTTCCGCATGGGTATCCCGGCCTCCTTCTTCACCTCCGAAATGGGGATCGACGGCAAAAACTTTGCGAAGAGCATGAAGCAAAGAAGGAGGAAGCAGAACGTGCCGAAGGTATAGGCAAGCTCAGTCCAATTGGGCCAGTAGAATCCCCACTGGTAGGGAAGAAAATTCTGCGAGAGCGACTGAACGACGATGATGAACCGCTCCCACAACATGCCGATGTTTATCACTATCGAGATAATAAAGAGCCAGACCGTGTTTGTCCGGAAAGTCCGGATAAAGAAAAGCATCGGGACCGCCACCACACAGAAGACGACAAGCCACATGATCCAGCCGTAGTAGCCGGTCAGGCGGAACATGTAAAGCTGGTTCTCGAATATATCCGCAGAGTACCAGGCCATGAAGTGCTCGGCTGCGTAAGAGTAAGCCAGGATAACGGCAGTCACTATCGAAGTCTCGGCGATAAGCTCCAGTGTGCGCGTTGTGACGATATTCTCGATGCGGAAGATGCGCCGCATGGGGATAAGCAGGGTCAGCACCATGGCGAGACCCGAATGGATGGCTCCGGCAACGAAGTACGGCGGAAAGATCGTGCTGTGCCATCCCGGCTGTATGGGGAGTGCGAAGTCCCAGGAGACTACGGTATGGACGGAGATCACGAGCGCCGTCGCGAGACCTGCAAGCAGGAGATAGGACGTGGCGTAATGGTGCCATTGTTTGGCGGACCCCGTCCATCCGAGGGCAAAGTAGCCGTAGACCTTGCGCCAGGTGCCCGTCGTCCGGTCACGAATTACGGCCAGATCGGGCACGAGGCCCGTATACCAGAAGATGAGGCTCACCGTGAAATAGGTGGAGACTGCGAGAACGTCGAAGATCAGGGGCGATATGAAGTCGGGCCATATCTCTCGCTGGTTGGGGTACGGGAGGAGCCAGTAGAATATCCAGCTCCTGCCCAGGTGTATCAGCGGGTAGGTGCCTGCAATCATGATGCAGATCATCGTCATGGCCTCTGCCATACGGTTGATGGACGTGCGGAACCGGGCGCGGAACAGGTAAAGGATCGCGGAGATAAAGGTCCCGGAATGCGCGAGCCCTATCCAGAAAATAAAGTTGGATATGAAGATGCCCCACATGACGCCCGGCGGGCGGTAGCCCGCCCCGCCGAGGCCGACCGCAACAAGATACCCCCAGGCGCAAAGCCCGCAGATGAACCCCAGGGACAGAAGAAAAGCGACAAACCAGTAATATCGGGGCGGACGCCAAAGCGTGCCGAGGATCTCATCGTTGACGTCCCTGAAATCGACCACAGGTCCCGTTTCCGGTTCGGCCATAGGATCGCCCCTTCCTACACCCGGACTGTCCGGGTGATTTTCTTCAGGTAGATAACGGCCGTCTTAGTATTGAGCCTGCCCAGCACCTGGTAGGCGCGGGACTGGCTCACCAGCTTCGAGACCCGGCTTTCGGGGTCCATAAGGTTGCCGAACGTTATGGCATCGGCTGGACACGTCTGCGCGCAGGCGGTCGTGAACTCTCCGTCCTTTACCTTGCGCCCCTCAGACGTAGCCATCCTCTTCGCCCCGATGATGCGCTGGATGCAGAAGGAGCACTTCTCCATCACTCCTTGCTGCCGCACGGTAACGTCCGGGTTGAGCTGCCATTCCAGGGGGTGGTCGTGCGGCCACTTGTGCCAGTTGAACCTCCGCACTTTCCAGGGGCAGTTCTGGTTGCAGTCGCGTGTTCCGATGCAGCGGTTGTAGACCTGGTTGTTGATCCCTTCTTTGTTATGGTTCGGCGCGAAGACCGGGCAGACCGATTCGCACGGCGCGGAGTCGCAATGCTGGCACAGCATCGGCAGGAACCGGATGAAAGGCTGCTCGTGCTCAAGATAGCGCTCGATGTGAAGCCAGGACATCTCGCGCCCCATTGCGAAATCCATCTTTCCGATGGTTTTCACGTTGTTCTCCGCGTAGCACGCGATCACGCACGCCTGGCAGCCGATGCACCGGTCTAGGTCGATCGCCATGCCCCAGCGGTAGGCCACGTGCATGTGGATCGGGTAGAAATCGGTCTCCTTCCTCCATCCCGAAGGCAGGGGCATGTTCACTTCCGGGGCCCTGTCCGGCGTCTCGCCGTATTCCTTGTATGGGATGGTCCGGGCGAGCCTCCGGCCGTGCTGGTAGGCGCTGCCGTCTGCATTTGCCACGACGACGGAGCGCCCCGTCTTGGTGATGGTGACCAACTGAAGCGACCGGACGAGCCCCCCTGATGCATCGAGATTGCCTGAGAGCAGCACGTTCGGATTGCCGCTTGAATCGGGCTCGACGTAGCGGCTGAACGCCTTCGCGTGGCCCTGGCCGAGGGGCATCGCCAGCGTGCCGGGCCGGATGCCCGCATACGGGAAAGCGGGCGCCTCTATCGTCTTGTTTTCCTCGCGTATCCTGACCACGTCGCCTTTTGCGATATCCATCTGCCTTGCCGTATCAGGGTCGATCTCCACCCAGCCGCCCCACGCAATCATGGTGACCGGATCGGGCATTTCCTGCAAGAAAGGACGGTTCGCCAGACGGCCGTCGAAGAACTGGATGGTCGGGTAGACAAAGAAATCCATCGCGTCCACAGGTCTTTGGACGGGGACACCGGATGGGGGCGAAAATGCAAAGGTGCGCGCCCTGCCCTGTTCCGCCGCCCGGCCGGGCGCGGCCTCTTCCCAGAGACCTCCCCGCGCGACGCACTGCTGCCAGAAGGCTTCACCGGAAGTGGCCCCGGCCTGCCTCAGGCGTTTCTGCTCCCAGGCGTTTCTCAAGGCTGCGTAGAAATCTTTCTCAGGGAACTTCGCCTGCCCGGCAGCGGCCTTACCCAGATAAAGCATGATGTCGCCCAGGGGCATCGTGTTGAAAAGCCTGCCCATGGCCGGCTGCAAAAGGCCGGTCACATTTGCCGAGGGGCTGTAATCGCCCCATGATTCGAGGAAGGTGTCGGCGGGTAATATAAGGCCCGCGTGGCGGGTCGTCTCGTCTGGGAAGCTGGAGAGGCTTATTACCAGCGGGACTTTAGCCAGGGCTTTTTCGAACTCCCAGGAGTCGGGGAGGTTGTAAACGGGGTTGGCTCCGTACAGGAGCAGCGCGCCGACGTTGCCGGCAGCCATGCGCTCCTTCAGCGCCTTTATGTCTGAAGCGGGCGCAGTCCGGCCGAGGGAGGACGGGTTTCCAAAATCGATGAGCTTTCCACTTTCCGGCGACAGGGTGCAAAGGAGGTTCGCTGCGACCGCGGTCTCCAGTGCATTCGGGTCCTGGAACGCCATGCCTTCCGCAAGCGCGAGAGGCCGCCTGGCTGCCGAAAACTGTTTGGCGATGGCAGACAGGACGCTTGCCTGCACCCCGGTCCTCGCTTCAACGGCCGCAGGGGTAAAAGCGACAACGCTGCCCGGAATGCCTGCCGCACCCTCCTGAGCAAGCAGGCGAAGGAGCCCGAGGGCCACATAGCGCTCGCCGCCCGGAGGAACCGGCACCCATTGGTCCGCACTGGCCGCAGTCATCGAAAGCCGCGGACCGACAAAAACGAACATGCTCTTCCCGTCACGGCGCGGCTCGTGAAAGGCGGCGAACTGGCGCGTAAAGTGGACGTTGGATATCCAGGTCTCCAAAAAATAGGCGCCGAACGAAATCAGGAAATCGGCCTCGTCGATGCGGTAGTCGGGTATCCGGGCGGAGCCGAAGACGATGTCATTGGCCTGCCGCAAGGGCTCGTACGCGAACGGCTCGTAAATAACATACCGGCCGCCCAGCGCGCCCATCAGGCGCTCTGCGAGGTCCTGCTCCGTGCCGGTCATAAGGTGGGACATGAAGACCGTCTTCTGACCGGCGGCTGACAGCCCATCGGCGGCTATTTTCAGGGCTTTTTCCCAGGATACGGGCCGCATAGCGCCGCTTGCGTCTCTCGCCATGGGCTGCGTATACCTGTCCGGGTTGTATATGCCCTGCACGGACGCCTGCCCCCTCGGGCAAAGCCTGCCCGTGTTCACCGGGTGCTCCGGGTTGCCTTCCACCTTGATGATATGGCCGTCCCTGTTTTTGGTTAGGATGCCGCAGCCGGCCGGGCACTCCCTGCACGTACCGGCGTACCATGTCGCCTCTCCGGGCACGATGTCCTCCGGCGGGACTACGTAGGGTATCAGGTAGCGCACCTTCTCCGTGCAACCCGATAGGGTTGCGGAGCCTGCGACACCAAGTGTTTTGAGGAATTGGCGTCTTGAGAGCTTCGCCATCGGTGCCCCTTTTATAACGTATGTACGCAAAGCACGCGCTTCAAGAGAAAACCGGGTAGGCTGCCGCCCGGACCACAGTATTGATTTTTTGCCGCGGAAGTGCGATATAGGAATAGAAGCTACTGACCAATCGAGGAGGTTGTCATGGATACTGCTTTGGAATTTTTGAAGGCCAACAAGGTCTTCCACATCGGGACTACCGACGGGGCCAAAGGAAGGGTACGCCCCTTCGCTTTTGTAATGAAGAGAAACAATACCATCTATTTTTGCACGGGAAAGATGAAGGAAGTCTACAAGCAGATGAGCCAGTACCCGGACATCGAGATTTCCGCGATGGGCTCGGACAATACGTGGCTCAGGATACGCGGCAAGATCGCCTTCGATGACACCCGCGATGCAAAAGCGCAGGCCTTCGCCGAGTCCGCCAACCTTATAAACATGTACAAGAAAGGGGCCGACGACGAGACATTCGTCACCTTTTACTTTACCGACGGCACGGCAACCCTTTATTCTTTCGGCGGGCCGCCAAAGAACTTGCCGTTGGCGTAGAAGACAGCCCTCAAGCGCTTCCCCGCCACCGGGAAAGCGTGGCGCCGAAAGGAAATAGCGCATCAAAATTTAAAATAGAGGGGTTAGCCCGTCCCGGCTGACCCCTCTATTTTATCCGGCCCGGCGTTGACCCGCCACGAGCTTCCCGTCCTCTTCGGCCGCATTCAGCCGCGGCTATTTCCCGGCAACCTTCAAAAGCAGAGGCATAACACCGACTTGCCGGGGAGAATAAAGCATTGTTGACGCGTGAGGACGAACCGATATAGTATACACAAACACCGGCCGGCCTCATCGCAGCGTTTAGGAATGCTTTGGAAGAATCAGCGATACGCCACATTTTAAAGACTTCGTTCGGCATCCAGTCCTTTCGTCACGGCCAATGGGAGATTATCTCATCGGTGTTGAGCAAACGGGATACACTGGCCGTAATGCCGACGGGCGGAGGAAAATCCCTTTGCTACCAGCTCCCCTCTGTCTGTCAGAAAGGAATTACATTGGTGATAACGCCTCTCATCTCACTGATGAGGGACCAGGTGTCGGCCTTGAAGGCAAGGGGAATCCCTTCCGGATGTATCAATTCCGGCCAGGACGCAGCCGAAAACCGGCGCGTGTTTCACGAGCTCAGGGCAAGCGATTCATTCCTGCTCTACCTTTCTCCCGAACGAATTCAGAAACCCGGTTTCGACCGCTGGGTGAAAACCGCACCCATCTCGCTCTTCGCCGTTGACGAGGCCCATTGCGTGTCCCAGTGGGGACATGATTTCAGACCGGATTACGGCAGGCTCAATCTCCTGCGTACCCTGCGCCCGGATGTTCCCATTCTCGCCACTACTGCGACGGCCACTCCGCAGGTTTTGAGAGACATCGCGAAACAACTTGCGCTTAACGCGCCAAGCCGGCATGTTTACGGCTTCTATCGCCCTAATCTCTATTACCAGGTCGAGTATTGCGACGACGAGGCAGAGAAGACGGCCCTTGTTCGGGAAGCGATAGACCGAACGCCTCAAGGAAGGATTATCATTTACGCAGGAACGCGGAAACAGTGCGAGAACCTCTGTGACGAGCTGCGGACGCGGTATCCCGGCGTTGATTATTATCATGCGGGTCTTTCAAGCGAAGAACGCGACTCCGTACAAGGCCGGTACAACAATGGCGCCGTCAGGATACTGGTGGCTACAAATGCCTTCGGCATGGGTGTCGATAGCCCGGATGTGAGGCTCATCGTTCATTATCAAATGCCTGCCAATCTCGATTATTATTATCAGGAAGTGGGGCGGGCCGGCCGGGACGGAGAAGAGTCCACCTGTCTTCTGTTGTACGCAAAGAAAGACCGGAGCCTTCAATCATTTTTTATACGCGAAAGAGAAGCCCCGGCTGAAATTAAACAGGCACGCTGGAAATCTCTCGATGCCATCATTCAGTACGCCGAAGGCGGTGAATGCCGGCACGCAGGGATCCTCACTTACTTTAAGGATGAAAATCGGATTCAGTCGTGCGGCCATTGCGACGTGTGCGACCCCGGCTCTCCGAGAAGAGTTCCGCATAGCTTCACTGCACAGACACCGACCCGGAAGGGGAAATCGAAGGAGAAGAAATCTCGCATCGAAAGAGTTGCAGGCCCGATGAGTGCTGAGGAATCCGCCAGGATGAAGGCCATCAAGGACTGGCGGCTCGAATATGCGAGGTCCCAGGATATGCCGGCCTTTATAATCTTCAGTAACCGGACGCTGGAAGACCTGGCCAGGAAGAACCCTGAAACATTAACCGGCTTGCAAGAAGTTTACGGACTGGGCCCCCAGAAGATTGAAGCATTCGGCACAGAACTGCTCGAAATCCTCCGCGAGAATGCCTGAAACCGATAAGCAAGCTATCTGTATTAGACAACCATCTTTCTACCGGGCAGCGAGAAATGCAATCAGGTCGTATACGTCATCGTCGGACAGCTTATCTTTGAAGGACGGCATTAGCCTGTAGGGCGTCCGTAATTGCCTGTAAACATTCTCGGGTGTCGCCTGGCGGCCGCTCACCGGCAACCGGGATCGTTTAAACACCCCTTTCAGTCCGGGACCGGCTATAGTCTCCCTGCTCTCCACCGTGTGACAGGTCGCACAGTCAGCATTGAAGAGGGCCTGACCCCTTTTCACGCTCTCCGCATCCGTCCTTATCGGTACCTGTTTTGGCGGCTCTTTTGCCGGCTGCCCCTGGGGCGCTCCGGTAATCACGTTCACTATGTATGCGAAGAGGCGCCCCGCCTGCTCGTCGCTTATCCGCACTTGAGAGAAGGCAGGCATTAACCCTAGCCTCCCCGATGAAAGACGAGGATCGCGTATCCAATGCAGGAACGAAGGGAGATCTTCGAGCTGAGGTGAACCTCTAAGGGGATGAGCAGGGCTCGCAATGTTAGCGCCGTAAGGATGGCAGCCGCTGCAATTTCCACGAAAGATATGCTCGCCTGCGCGGTATTGGGGGCCACCGGGCGGAGTTCTCCCATCATACACAAGATTACCCCCGAAATACCCGAGCCCGATTACGGCGAGCAAGCTCAATACGTAGAGGGTAAAGCACGTTCCTGACATGGGCCTCGGATACCGGCCGACAATAAGAGCCACAGCCAGCAGGATTACGAGCAGACCCGCGAGGACCAGTTTTATCTTGACGGACAAAAGCCACCCGCCGGCAAAGAAATGCTGCCAATCGGCTATGCCAAAGAAGGCCGCTGCAAAGACAGAAACGAACGCAGTAGCCGCGCAGTAACGGGCAGCACGCCGCAGGTGATCGCTGCGCAGCGACAGCGACAGCAGCCCAAACAGGCAGGCACCGAATATCAGGCCTATCGGGATATGCGTAAACTGGGGGTGAAGTGGATGCGGGTACCCGATAGCTTCCAGCAGGGCGTATATACGATCCATCGGCTTCTTAGGAATCTATATTTTATGTTTAAGACCCGATACGGCAAACAGCAACCGAATTAGTCTGTTAACACAGGCAGTAGCCGATCTGATTGACAGCGAGGCGGGACATGCATAAGGTAATAACGTACATCCGTGCGTCTACTCTTCGGCAACCTGGTCCGGTAAGTTCTTCGGGCACTATTTGAAGACAACAAAAGAAAGTGGCGTTTCAACCGCATCAAGCGTGGAGAAACCAAATGAAGCATTTCGTGAGATGTTTCTTCCTCTGGAGCGCTTTTCTTTGGGTCCTGGTCTTTGCCGGTTCTTCCGTCTCCCCAGGATGGGCCGCCAAGTGCAACTCCACCCCCCTCTCCCCTGGATTATACCACTACACGATCGACGGCCAAACGGTCGTTGTTCGCGTGCCTTCGGGCTACTCCGACCAGACGCCCACGCCGGTCCTTCTCGATCTACACGGGGCCGGCTTGAATGGAGATGCCGAGGAGCTGATATCCGGGTTCGCGCCCCTCTGCGACGAGCACAATTTTATCGGCGTCTGGCCGAGCGGCGCGAACGGACAATGGCGGACCGATATCAACAACCCCCCCACGGATATCCAGTACTTACTGGACGTTGTCGACTATATCCGGACGATTGCGAATGTAGACAGGAGCCGGATATACATCATCGGCATCTCCGAAGGGGCACAGATGACCAACACAATGGTCTGCCAGGCCGCCGATGTCTTTGCGGCGGCAGCGCCCGACTCCTTCCCCCTGACCGAGACCATCGCTCAGTGCAGGCCCGTCAGACCGGTTTCGGTCATGGAATGGGCCGGTTACGAGGACCCCATAGTCCCGTACAACGGCGGAGGGACCCTGAATGTCCCCCCTGCCCCCCAATCTCTCCTTGAATGGTCACAGATAATGGGCTGCACCGGCAATCCTGTCACGACCGCTCCGCCGGACGGCTCGGGGCAGGTTCAAACGTACGAGACATGCAGCGCAGGGACCGAAGTCGGACTCGGAAGCATACACGGCACCCACGGCCTTTACGCCCAGTTCAATATCCAGGAATATACCTGGGCCTACCTTACCAAGTTCACCCTGCCCCTTACCCAGGATCAGCTTAACGCGTGCCCCGGTGACCCGAGTCCGGCGTCCGGTGGGGGTGATGGAGGCGGCGGAGGGGGCGGCAGTTGTTTCATCGCGACGGCTGTCTACGGGTCTTACCTCCACCCGCACGTGGCCGTATTGAAGGACTTCAGGGACAAGCGGCTGCTGACGAATGAGCCGGGCAGGGCCTTCGTCAGGCTTTACTACCGATACTCCCCTCCCGTGGCCGCCATGATAGATAGGCGCCCCGTTCTCAGGACAGCAGCCCGAGCCGGCCTCACCCCTATCGTTTGCGCAGTCAAGCACCCCTACGGTGCGCTGACCTTCGCAATCCTGGCGGTGGGCGCCGTGTGGATAATTCGGAAGAGGATAACAAAGCGATAAGGTGGCCGTACGGAAGCCCGAAGGACCGTGTGCCCCCTGCCGTTGATAATCGATGCCCCCTTGTTCTTCAAAGTTATTCTATGTTGACAATTGACAGTTCGTCAATACGTACATACGTTTAGAGTCAGACCCATTCTAATAGGGAGTTTCAGAAATTGATCCGACTCTCTATTTGGGCATAAGTCCTGATCGATATAACGGAAAGAACAAAACAAAGGAAACCCCCGATGTGGAGCGAGCCACTTCCGAGGGTCGGGGTGAAGCGGAGGCCTGCGAGCCGACGGGTA
This sequence comes from uncultured delta proteobacterium, assembly GCA_963810935.1. GTDB lineage: Bacteria > Desulfobacterota > Syntrophorhabdia > Syntrophorhabdales > WCHB1-27 > CAWEPK01. Next base: position 792,767 of record CAWEPK010000008.1, read on the forward strand.
TCGCCGGGTGGAGGTGTATGCCCGAAAAGCGCGCCGTAGCTGCTTGCCGGTCAGACGGCGGACACGACGGGCAGCATTGCTACTCCGGAGGGGCATCGCTTGAACGCTCTTGTAACGGGCGGAACAGGATTTATTGGTAGTCACCTGGTGGACTCTCTCGTGAGCGCGAACTGGGCCGTCCGCTGCCTCGTGCGTAGAAACAGCGGCGGCGCCTCCTGGCTCCGAGGGCTCCCGATCGAGCGTTGCTCCGGGGATTGCCGTTATTCGACGTCGCTCCGGGAAGCAGTAAAGGGGGTGGATGTCATATTCCATCTGGCAGGCGCGACCAGTGCGCTCGACGCCCGAACATATTTCGAGGTTAATGCGGTTGGAACCGACAACCTTTTGAGCGCCTGTGCAGAATTCAACCCGCACGTCAAAGCGTTCGTCTACGTTTCCAGCCAGGCTGCAGCCGGTCCGAGTGCCGGAGTTGCCTGCACCGAGGCGGACCCGTGCGCTCCCGTGTCCGCCTATGGACGCAGCAAACGGCGAGGCGAGGAGCTTGCCCTGGGAATGTCCGCAAAGATTCCCGTTGTCGTCATCCGGCCTCCCGCCGTATACGGACCGAGGGACCGGGGCCTTCTCCCATTGTTCAAGCTTCTCTCATGGGGCATTCAACCACGCCTTGCCCGAAGGGGCCAGCGCTTCAGTCTCTGTTACGTGGAGGACCTGAGTTCGCGGCCTGCTGCTTGTCGCTGAAAAGGAGGAGGCCCGAGGAGAAATTTTCTTTCTTTCCGACGGGAAGGACTACGGTTGGAAGGAAATAGGCGATGCCTTCGCCAGGGCTGCCGGACGAAGGGCGACCCGGGATTTTACGGTCCCTGAATCCTTCATCCGGACATACGCCGCCATCGCCGATATGGTCGCGACAGTAAGGCGCAGGCCGGCGCTCCTCAACAGTGACAAAGTGAAGGAAATGGTCCAGCCGGGCTGGGTTTGCGATAACGGCAAATCGAGAAGATTGCTAGGTTTTGAGCCGCGCGTGACCCTCGACGAGGGCGCCCGGCTGACTTTCGGATGGTACAAGGAGGCAAAATGGCTTTAGAAAACGCTCGGTGCACTTATTCACCAGTAGACTTGTTCGACAAATGTGCCGGAATGAACGAGTTCGTTCGTTCGTTACGAGAGAGCGGTTGCTATTTTTTCTTCAGGAAGATCGAGTCCGCACAGGATACGGAGGTCACGATCGACGGCCGGCGGGTCATAATGGCGGGTTCCAATAATTATCTCGGCCTGGCGAGTCATCCCCGCGTCAAGGAGGCGGCTATCCGCGCTGTGGAGCGATACGGCACGGGCTGCGCGGGCTCGCGCGTCTTGAACGGCAACCTTGACATCCACGAGGAGCTGGAAAGCAAGCTGGCCAAGTTTTTCCGCAAGGAGGCAGCCCTGGTCTTTGCCGCAGGATACCAGGCGAACCTTGGCATCATTTCCGCGCTGGTCGGCAGGCAAGACAGCGCCGTCATCGACAAATACGACCATGCGAGCATCATTGATGGATGCCGCCTTTCTTTCGGCAAGGTGAGAAAATTCGATCACAATAATATCGAGGACCTCGCCAATGTTCTCCGTAACGCAAATAGCGGCGGCTGCCTGATTATTGTAGACGGCGTCTTCAGCATGGAGGGCGATATCGCCGACCTGCCCGCGATTACGAAACTCGCTAACGAGTGCGGGGCGCGGGTGATGGTGGACGATGCACACGGCATCGGTGTTCTGGGCAAAGGGGGAAGGGGCACGGCCGAACATTTCGGCGTGGAAGATGATGTCGATCTCATCATGGGGACGTACAGCAAATCGCTGGCCGGAATCGGGGGCTTCGTCGCCGGGGCGGCCGACGTCATCCGGTACATCCGCCATGTCGGCCGTTCAATGCTCTTCAGCGCCGCCCTGCCGCCGCCGCTCGTCGCGGCAGTGAGTACCGCCCTGGATATCGTCGACGAGGAACCGGAGCTCCGGGAGCGCCTGTGGAAGAACACCCGAAAGATGCTGGAGGGATTCAGAGAGATGGGTTACGACATCGGCCGCAGCCAGACGCCTATCATCCCGATCATCATAAAGGACAACGCCAAGGTGTACCAGATGTGCCGGCTCCTTTTCGAGCAGGGCGTTTTTGTCAACCCCGTCATTAGCCCGGCGGTCCCCCCGGGCGAGAGCCCTGCGCACGAGCTATATGGCGACGCATACAGATGAGCAGCTCGACCGTATCCTGGAGGCCTTCCGCACAGTGGGCAGGCAGGTGGAAGTAATCTAAAAGAACAGGAGGGTTGTGAGCGATGGGTAATTTGGCCCTATGCGAGGCGACCGAAGAAAAAGAACGCATGCTTTTCGTCCGGTGCCCGTGGGATATTTACTCGGGGGACCGCTACTGGGTCCCGCCGCTCATACGGGAAACCATCGCCAAGATCAGTCCTAACCACCCCTTTTATTCCCATGCCGACCTGTCGCTCTTCATTGCGAGGAAAAACGGCCGTGTTGTCGGCCGTGTTGCGGCCATTATCGACCGCCACTACCTTGAGTTCCATGGCCGTAAGACAGGGTTCTTCGGGTTTTTTGAATCTTTACCCGATCCCGATATCGCCCCGGCGCTCCTGGAAGCGGCGCGGCACTGGCTGAAGGAGCGGGGCATGGAAGAGATGGCCGGACCCATGAACCCTTCGACAAATGATGAATGCGGCCTGCTGGTGAACGGTTTCGATTCCAGCCCCTGCTTCATGATGCCCTACAACCCGTCTTATTATCCAACGCTGCTGGAAGACTACGGCCTGCGCAAGTCGATGGACCTGCTGGCTTATGTGGTGGAGGAGCCGTCACGCGGGTTCCGTCGTCTGGAAGCTCTGGCGGAGCGCATCCGCCGAAAGGAGCCGTCTCTCACTGTACGGCCTGTCAATCTGAAACGTTTCGATGAGGAGTGCAGAAGGTGAGAGACATCTACAACCAGGCATGGAGCAAGAACTGGGGGTTTGTGCCGTTCACTGATGCCGAACTCGAGTATGCGGCCGCTAATTTAAAGCAATTGATTGTCCCGGACCTCTTCCTGTTTGCCTACTTCGGAGAAGAGCCCATCGGTTTCTCCCTCACCATGCCCGACTACAACCTTGCCCTGAAACGTATGAACGGGAATGCCGGTCTGCTGGGGACGCTGCGGTTTCTATATTTCTCGCGGAAGATCAGAAGCCTCCGGGTCATGCTGCTCGGCATAAAGCATGCTTTCCAAAAGAGGGGCGCCGAAGGGCTGCTCATTCTGGAGACGTTCCTGCGGGCCATGGCACGGGGCTACCGGAGCGGCGAATGCTCCTGGATTCTGGAGGACAACCTCCTCATGCAGCACGGGATCGAGGCGGTGGGCGGAAAGCAGTACAAGACGTACCGCATTTATCGAATGCCTATTTAAATATCCTGCTGCAAGCAGCAGGATATTAAAGCAAGCGTAGCGCGGCGCCGAGCGGGGAGGCTCCGCGAGCTTTGCTCGTGGAGGGGGTGCTGAACCCCAATAATTGTCACGGAGCGAAGCGGAAACATCGATCTCCCTGCAGCAAGCTGCAGGGAATCCACAAGTTGAACAAAGACCGACATCGGTTTATTGCGCAACGAACGAACTAACGACCATGAGGCTATTTGGGAAATGGTCCCGGTAATTCACAAGCCCATGAATGCCACTGAAGCCCCCGCGCGCTATCCGGCGCTCACGCTGGACCGGATGCTGCACCTGGCCCGCCACCTGCACGACGGGCAGAGCCGATACCTCGTCACCTTTTCCGGACGCCTCGATACTGAGCGGATAGCCCGGGCCTTCGAGCTGAGTCTCGATGCCGAGCCTGTCCTGGGTTGCAGGTTCGTCGACCACCCCTGGCGCCCGTACTGGGAACGGCTCCCCTGCGTGAAACGGGTCTCCCCTCTTTCGATCGTGGAAACGGATAACGAGCATTCAGTGCACGCCTGGCTGGGGGCCCCTCTCGACGCTTCAGCGGGTGTCCAGGTCCGCGCGTCTCTTTTTAGGAGGTCCACGGAAAAACTCGCAGTCAAACTGAGCCACGAAGCGGCCGATTTCGGAGGGTCGATCGATTACCTCGGTATCCTAAGCACCATTTACCGGGAGTTGCGGACCAACCCCGCATACGTTCCCCGGCCGCGGACAGCAAGGCTTGGACAGGGCCCGGTGCTGCGCGGCGCGGGCTTCCGCCAACTGCTGCGAGGCTGCTTTCATTTCTCGGCCCCGAACGCGGGGATTGATTTCGGGGTCTCCGCTGACGGGATTGGGGAGCCGGCCTTCGCCGAGCGTCACCTCGAGCCTGACGGTTTCCTCCGCATTCGGGAGTACTGCCGCACGCGCGGGACCACAATAAATGAAGTCGCCCTGGCCGCTTTTTATCGCGCCCATTTTCAGGTCTTCGCGCCCCCGGCTGGTGCAAAGCTGACTATTCCGATCCCGGTAAACCTTCGCCGTCACCTGCCCGCTGACAGCTCGGCGGGCGTCTGCAACCTCCCGGCGATATTCTTTGCGGGGGTGAAAGATCAGCGCTTCGATGCCCTGGCCGCGGATGTTCGCCGGCTCATGGCGTCCGCCCGCCTCAACACGCCCTGGCTCGGGCAAGCCGTTCTGGTCGAGCTGATGTTCCTCCTGCCGTACGCTCTCCTTCGGTGGATAGCCAGGCGGCGTATACCTCGCCAGATCGCATCAGGGAAGATCTATCCTTACATCTCGAACGACGGGATCATCGACACCCGCCGCTTCGATTTCGGAGATCCTGCGATATGTGACTTCGACACATGGGGCCCGGTGCCCAACCACCCGCTTCCCACTATCTCCGTTTACTCGGTCGGCGACAAATTAAAGACTTCGATAGCGACCCGGGACCGGCCGAATGGCCGTTGGGCGGAGCGTCTCCTGGACGCTTATATGCGAGAATTGCCGGGGCAAGCTCCCCCGGCAGCATCTTAGGACAGGGTGCATGAACGCTGAATCCAGAGAAATGCACAAGGCCATAAAAGCCACGGAGGCCCCCAGACGCTATCCGGCGCCTGCGCTCGATCGAATTCTGCACCTGGCCCGCTGCCTGCACGACGGGCAGAGCCGAAGCGTGGTCACCTTTTCCGGCAGCCTCGATACGGAGCGGATGGCCCGCGCTTTCCGACTCAGCCTCGATGCCGAGCCTGTCCTGGGCTGCCGGTTCGTTGCCCACCCCTGGCGCCCGTACTGGGAACGGCTCCCGGATGCGAAGCTGGTCTCCCCCCTGTCGGTCGTGGAAACGGGAAGCGAGAATTCACTCCACGACTGGCTGGCGGGTCCTCTCGATGCTTCAGCGGACATCCAGGTCCGCGCTTGCCTTTTTCGGGGTTCCAAAGAAAAACTGGCTGTCAAGCTGAGCCACGAAGCAGCCGATGCGAGCGGCATGCTCGACTACCTCAACCTCGTCGCCGCTATTTACCGCGAGCTGCGGACCAATCCCGGCTACGTTCCCTTGCGACGGGAAGGAAGGCTCGGGCAGGGCCCGGTGCTGCGCAGCGCCGGCTTCCGCCAACTGCTCCGGGGTTGCCTTCATTTCTCCTCCCCCGGCCCGGGGGTCGATTCACCTGTCGAAACGCTTGGGGAGCCGGTCTTCGCCTTGCGCCGCATAGAGCCTGAAACCGTCGCCCGCATCCTTGAATACTGCCGCAAGCATGACGTAACGGTCAATGAAGTGGTTTTGGCCGCCTTCTATCGTGCCGAATTCGCGAGGTCGGCTGCACCGCCCTACACGACGCTCACGATTCCGGTCCCGATCAACCTTCGCCGGTTCCTGCCTGCGGGCAGCAAGTGGGGTGTTTGCAACCTCTCGGCGGTCTTCTTTGCGGGTATGAGAAATCAGAGCTTCGACGCCATGGTTGCATCTGTTCACCGGCTGATGGCGTCCGCCCGCTCCGATACGCCCTGGCTCGGGCAGGCCGTGCTGCTTGAGCTGATGTTCCTCCTGCCCTATGCCGTTATCGCACGTCTGGTCAGGAGGTCGATACTCCGCCAAATTGCATCCGGAAGGCTCTATCCCTACATCGCGAATCACGGGATTATCGATACGGCCGGGATCGATTTCGAAGGAGTCCCGGTAAGCGATTTCGAAACGTGGAGCCCGGTCCCCAACCACACCGTCCCCATGCTCGGCGTCTATACGGTCGGCGGCGCACTCATGGTGGCGATGGTCACCAGGGACCGGCCGAACGGCAGGAAGGCAGACCAGTTCCTGGACGCTTACTTAAAAGAGTTGCCGGGCCAATGTTTCCCGACCGCATATAAGGAGAGGGATACCGCATGAATCATGGGATTCATTCAAGATCGGCCCAGCCGCCGGGTTTCCTCAGGCCCGCGACTCGCGCAATCCTTTTGCCGCTCGTAGTTCTTTTGCTGGTGTTGCTCGCGTACGGGCCGTCGAGCGCCCAGGACGCGCACGGCATCGTGGATGCGGCGGTACGCTACTACCGTGGAAAGTCCTCGGTCTGCGTCATCGATATGAAGATCTCACGCCCCGGTTGGAGCCGCGAGATGTCGATGAGGGCCTGGACCAAGGGGCAGAAAGACAGCCTCTTCACCATCGTTGCCCCGCCGAAAGACGAGGGTAACGGGACGTTGAAGAAGGGGCGGGAAATGTCGACGTACAACCCGAAGGTCAACCGGGTCATCAAGCTGCCCCCCTCGATGATGTCCCAGTCTTGGATGGGCTCCGACTTCTCTAATGAAGACCTCGCCAAGTCCGACAGCATAGTCGATGACTACACGCACAGCCTCGAAGGCACCGAAATCCACGAAGGGAAGACGGTCTACGTAATCAAGTGCACACCGAAGCCGGGCGCGGCCGTCGTCTGGGGGGCGCAAAGGCTGAAGATCAGGGAGGACCGTATCCTTTTGCTTGAGGAATTTTACGATGAGGATGGGAAGCTGGTCAAAGCCCTTGCGGGTTCGGAGATCCGACAGATGGGGGGCAAGCTGTTCCCAAAAGTCTGGACGATGCGGAAAGGGACCGAAGGAACGGAATTCACCGTCGTGACGTACAAGGACATCCGTTTCGATGTGGACATTCCCAACTACTTCTTCAGAGAATCTTCCCTGAAGAGCGCCTGGAGGTAGCACGTTGCTCTACGTCCGGATGGCCTGGCGTAACATATGGCGCAACCCCAGGCGATCTCTTTTGACTATGGGGGCAGTCGCCTTTGCCACGGTGCTTCTCGTTTTCATGCTGTCGCTGCAATTCGGGAACTACGCGACGATGATCGATTCGGCGGTGAAGCTGCGCACCGGCCATCTGCAGGTCCAGGCAAAGGGATATATGGAACGCAGGGACATCCGTCTGGTAGTCTCCGACCCTGCGTCGGTAGCGGGTATGCTTGGCCGCCTGCCCGGCGTGAGCGCTTATGCTTTTCGCGCCAGCGCCTTCGCGCTGGTTTCGTCCAAGAACCGGACCTACGGCACGGTCGTGACCGGGATCAGCGACCGCGAGGCAACCGTCTCGACCCTTTCGCGGACCCTCCGTCAGGGGCAATTCCTCTCGGCAGCCGATGGCGGACAGGCCCTGGTGGGAAGCATCCTGTCGAAGAACCTTCAGGTGAAGCCCGGGGACGAGGTGGCCGTCCTCGGACAGGCGTGGGATGGCTCCGTAGCGGCTACGGTGGTTCGCGTCAAAGGCATTATCAGCTCAGGCCAGGACGATTTTGACCGCATCAGCTTCTACCTGCCTTTGCCGTATTTCCAGAGTGTCTTCGCTATGGACAACTCGGTGCACGAGGTCGTCGCAACTGTCAGGACGCTGGATGATGTGCCGCGGATCAAGCAGGCGCTGGGAGAGATGGTCCGTAAGGGCCCTAACCCGGACCTCAGGGTGCTCGACTGGAAGGAACTTACGCCCGGCCTCATGGAAGTCATCACTTTCGACCTGGTGGCCGGTCTTCTGTTTTATCTCGTCTTGATCGTCGTCGTGGCTTTCAGCATCCTCAATACCTTTTTCATGGCGATCTTCGAGCGGAAAAGGGAATTTGGCGTCATGATGGCCCTGGGCAGCCGGCCTGCCCACATCACGAAACTCCTATCAATCGAGTCCATGATGATCATCGCCATGGGTTCGGCGGCCGGCATCATCTTCGGAATCATCGTAACGCTCTATTTTGAATCACACGGCATCACGATTCCGGGCGCGGCCGAGCTGGCCCGGCTCTATGGCGTCCCCGAGCGCATGTTTCCGAGACTCTCGTTTCTTTCTCTTGCAATCGGCTCCGGCCTTGTGGTCGCAATCAGCATTGTCACGACTGTGATCCCGGTCTTCAAGGTCCGGCGTCTCCGTCCGGTGCAGGCGATGGGGGCGTCATGAGGTTTTTCGGGCTTGCATGGCGCAACGTGTGGCGGACCCCCCGCAGGACGCTCGTGGTCCTCATGGCCGCTACCATTGCAGTCTGGAGCATGATCGTCTCCAGTGCCCTGATGAGGGGCATCACCGATCAGATGGTCAGCAACGGGATTGCAACGCTCACCGGTCATATTCAGATCCACGAACGGGGGTATCGGAACGATCCTGCAGTTGAAACGAGCATGAAGGACCCGGCCGCGCTGGTTAAGGCCATCGAGCCTCATCTGCCCCCCGGCGCCTTACGGGCCGACCGGGTCCGCGTCAATGCAATCGCGAGCAACGCGCGCCACTCGGAGGGGGTCACACTGGTCGGGGTCGACCCGGGCAAGGAAAAACAAATCTCGTTCATCGCGCGGTCCGTCACTTCCGGAAGCTATCTCCAACCGGACGACGGCTACAGCGTTCTGATCGGCAAAGCATTGATGGACAGGCTGGAAACCCACATCGGGCGCAAGCTGATACTGATGTCCCAGGACACGGACAAAGAGATCGCCTCGCGCGCCTTCCGCATCTCGGGCGTTTTCAGGGCGGAGCTCGAGGCGACGGAGAGGCAGTTTGTCTTCATCACCCTTCCGGCGGCCAGGGACATGCTGAAGATGAAACAGTCTTTGTCCGAAGTCAGCGTGGTCCTGCCCGACCGGGCGAAGGTGGAGGAGACCGCGGCCGCTTTGCGCTCGGCCCTCCCTTCCGGCTACGAAGTCCATACATGGCAGGAGCTGCTGCCGCTGGCTACGGCGATGTTGAAGATGTACGAAGCGCTCATATACCTGTGGTATCTGGTCGCCTTCATTGCCATGGGCTTCGGTATTGTCAATACGATCCTCATGGCCGTGCTCGAACGCACCCGCGAGTTCGGGCTTCTGCGGGCGCTCGGGATGAGGCCCGGATGGATCGTGGAGGAGGTCTTGACGGAGTCGCTCCTGCTGCTCGTCATGGGCACGGGACTCGGGACCTGCCTGGGAATGCTTTGTGCGGCCGTCCTCTCTTATACGGGCATCGATCTTTCGATCGTGGCAGGCGGCGTAAAGACGTTCGGGCTTCCCCGCGTCATATACCCGGTCGTGCGGCTGCCGGACGTCATTCTGGCGAACGTGGTCGTCTTTGTACTCGGGCTGCTCGTCAGCGCCTATCCGGCCGTCAAAGCTTCGCGCTTCACGCCGGTGAAGGCCATGGCCCACACGTAACTTTTTGCGATGAGGAGCGTCGATGACGATCATTGAGTGTGAAAACCTTAAGAAGACTTACCACCAGGGCACCCAGGAGATTACGGCCCTCGACGGTGTCAGCCTGGCTATCGGAAAAGGGGAGTTTCTCGCGCTGGCCGGACCCTCGGGATCGGGCAAGACCACGCTGCTCAATATCATCGGAGGACTTGACCATTCCGATGAGGGCCGGGTGGCGCTGGACGGGACCGCCCTGAACGGCATGAGCGCCTCCGGGCTCGCCGACCTGCGCTTGCGCAAGGTGGGCTTCGTCTTTCAGGCCTTTAACCTGATTCCCGTCCTCTCTGCCCTCGAGAACGTGGAATTTGTCATGCTTCTTCAGGGGGTGCCCGCCACCGAGCGGGCGGAGAGGGCCCGGACCATCCTGGACGAAGTCGGTCTCCAGGGCATGCACAGACGGCGGCCGGCCGAGCTATCCGGCGGCCAGCAGCAGCGGGTCGCTGTCGCCAGGGCTATCGTAGGAAACCCATCCATCGTCCTGGCCGACGAGCCGACGGCGAACCTCGATTCCAAGACCGGCGCGCGGCTGCTCGCCATAATGAAGGAAATGAACCTGCGGCGAAACATCACCTTTATTTTTTCCACCCATGACCGAATGGTCATGGAATACGCCAGCCGCCTGGTGCGGCTAAAGGATGGGAAAATTGCTGATGAATAAATCAGAGAGCCTATTCATCAAAGCAGGGTGTATCTCACTAACGGTGGCCGCGGCGCTCCTTGCCGTCTGGCTGCCAATCGCTGCAGGTCAGGTCGCATCGGCCGAACCGTCCACAGATGAAACACTTTCCATCCCGGCGTCTGCTAAACCGCCCGGGGAAGAGAAGTTCTTCAGGCTGAGTGGAGAGATAAAGGGCATCGGCTCGGCATCATGGCCCGGAAGCGGGACGCTGCTCCAGCCGTCGGGCGACAAGACGTACTATGACGGCCTCCTCGAAGGCCGGCTCAAGGGCCACTTTTTTTTCACCGATTGGGCGAACCTGGAGGTCCACGATTTGATCGGAGGTACAGGCGGCGACACCAGGCAGGCCGCCATCCAAACGTCCTTCCCCCTCTACCTCAACCAGGGCGACATCCCCGGCAGCCCCAGTTCGGATAAACGGCAGTTGCTCAATATGTCCTGGACCTGGGGCGGGCGTGATGAATTTGTTGGTTACGACCGGGTGGACAGGTTGGCGCTCACGCTTAAGCAGGACCCGGTCATCGCGACTCTCGGAAGGCAGGCGATTACCTGGGGCAACGGTATGGTTTTCAATCCCATGGACCTGATCAATCCCTTCGGGCCTACGGACGTGGTTCGCGAATACAAGGTCGGCCAGGATATGGCTTTCGCCCAGGTCTCCGCGGGAGGTTACGGCAACATTCAGACTCCTCTGGGCGCCGAGGAGGGATCCGAACACGGGAATAATTCAGGAGGACCAATCGGCCTTTGCCACCAAGGCCCGCTTCGGGGCGGGAAATGCGGATTTCGACGTCATGGTCGCGAAGAATTTCGGCAGCAAGATCATCGGCGTGGGTGGGAACGGCCACCTTGGCGACGCGGTATGGCGCGCCGACATAACATACACCACGCCCCAGGACGTATTTTCGCAACAGCCTTATGTTTCGGGAGTGACCAACCTCGATTACTCATGGAACTGGTGGGGCAAGAACTGGTACGGGTTCATTGAGGCCTTTTACAGCGGCGTCGGCAAGAACGATTACGGAGTGGCTCTCACCAACCCGTACATCCAGCAAAAAATCAGCGAAGGCGTACTCTTCACGCTTGCCAAATGGTATGGGGACGCAAGCGTCCGCGTCGAGCTGCACCCGCTGTTTAACGCCTACCTGACGGTTATCACCAATGTAGAAGACCCTTCATGGATTGTCCAGCCCAAGGTGAGCTGGGACTTTGCGCGCAGCTTCAGGCTCACTGTGTGGGCAAATATTGCCTTCGGCCGGAACGGATCGGAATACGGTGGTTTTACCGTGCCGGGCACGAACCTGAAGCAACAGCCCCCGAGCGGGGCCTTTACGTGGATAAGCTATTATTTCTAATGTTAGTATCATGGAACCGGGCAAAGAACTCCGAGGAGGTTGAAAAACATTCTCATGATAACCGGGGGCCGGAATGGAAACGATAGAAAAGCCATTGCTGAGCTTTTGCGCATGCCGGAAACAATGGTTGGCGTCGATCGATACTTGTATGCCCCGGCTTTCCCGGATGAAGTAAAGGCCTGGAAGCTTATCGGACAATCCGACCCCGCTTTGCGTAGTTATCAGAATGCCCTTTATTATCCGCCGACTGCATTAATGAGCCTGCTCGATCTCGTAACCGAATTGCTTTTCAGGCTCAGGTTCAACCAGACGGACGCGATGCCTGCGCTGATAGCTAACGAGTCAAGATTTCGAAAACCGGTCATACCTGAAAATGAAATACTCATACAGGTAAAGCTGCTGCGCAATTACAAAGGAAGAATCGGTATATTCTCGGGTGTCATCGCCAACCGTGAGGGAGATATCGTTGCGGAAAATCTCTCCAAAGGGACAATTATCAGGACCTGATCTGAAGGAAAGACCGGCAAAGACCCCCCCGTCAATCGAAATATCCCTGGCAATCGATCCCCTGTTTCGCCCCGGCAACCTTATTTAATAAACAGATTGGGCATGAAGGTAGCCATGCCCGGGAATAGAAAGAGGAGAACGGTGACCGCTACGAGGCTTATGAGGAAGGGATAAACCCCGCTGTAGATTACGCCGAGCGGGACCTTGGTGATATTCTTTACGACGAAGACGTTGGAGGCGACCGGTGGGATGACGCAGCCGATCATGACGGTAAGGCCGACGAGTATAGAGAACCAGAGGGGATCGAAACCGAGCTTCATCGCCACCGGAAACAAGATCGGCGTGGCGAGGATCATGAAAGCGAGATCGTCTATGAACGAACCCCCTACCTGGTAGATAAGACTGATGAGGATCATGACGACGTACCGGTTCACCGACAGACCGGCAACCCAGTCGGCCGCCATAATGGGTATCTTGGTCACCGCCAGAAAATGGCCGAGTATCGTGGATCCCGCTATGAGCATGAGAACCATGCAGGCCGTCCTCAGAGACTCCATTAGAGATTTCACGTAGCCCTTGAAATCGATATCCCTCTTTGCGAGGGACAGCAGGAGGACGGCCATCGTGCCGACGCTGCCTGCCTCGGTGGGTGTGAAGAACCCGTGCATCAGGCCCACGACAAGAAGAACGAAAATAACAGCTATTAACGCCACTTCGGGAAGCGACCTCAGCCTCGACCCCCAGCTCGACCGCCCGCCTTTCGGCCCGATTGACGGGTTGATCCTCGACCAGCCGTAGATGACCACCATGAAGAAGAAGGCTGTGAGCAGACCCGGCAAAGTCCCGGCCATGAACAATTTGGCAATGGACTGCTCCGTGATGATGCCGAAGACAATCAGAGTGACGCTCGGGGGAAGGAGTATGCCGAGCGTCCCTACGCTTGCGACGATCCCGGTCGACAATTTCTTGGCATAACCATATCGATCCATCTCAGGGACGGCGACACTCGCGAACGTGGCGGCCGTGGCGGGAGAAGAGCCGCAGATGGCCTTGAACGCCGTCGCCCCTGCTACCGTCGCCATGGCCAGCCCTCCGGGAATGTGCCCGATAAATGTGTATGCCGCGCTGTACAGCCTTTTTGCGATACCCGCGTTAAAGGCGATCTGACCCATGAGAACGAACAGAGGGATTACGGTAAAACTGTACGCCGTAAATACGTCATACATATCAACGGCCACGAGGTTGCATGCGGAGCTGAAACCCTTGAGGATGCCGAAACCGATAAAGCCTATTATCGCCATCGCAAAGCCCAGCTCGACACCGGTGAGAAACAGCACCATAAGCACCATAAGCGAAAAAATACCGAGAGCCACCTCACTCATACTTCCCTCCCGCTATCCTGACGATGTCGGCAATCAAAACCAGACATTCGACCGCGCAGGCGAGCCCTATTCCGAATATCACCGGATAGAAGGGGAGCTGGAGGGTAGGTGAAACCTCCCGGGTGCCGTAAAGGTACAATCCCTGTTTGAAGAGGTTGACGCTCGCTATGATGAAGAACGCAATCACCATCGACCGTGTAAGTATATTGGCTGCGTCCCGTTTTCCCCGGGGGAGCTTTTGAATCACGAAATCGACGTATATATGGCCTCTTGCCAACGACGTCATGGGAATGGCGAACCCGACGATCACCCCTCCCATAAACCCGACAAGCTCATAGGTGCCCACGATGGATGTCCTGAACGCCCTGAGGATCACGTCGAGCGTAGTGAGCAGCATGATGAACGTGAGGCAGACTGCGGCAACGGCGTTCATGAAACCGCTGATTCCCTTTATCCCCTTGAGATACGCTTCCAACCCGTCTGCCTCCCGGTCGGTTAAGAAAGAGAGGAGAGGGGTAATCGAGCGCCCTCCCCGATCATGCGCACCTACTTGTCGATCCTCTTCAGCCTCTGCCAGGCAAAAACCGAGCGCCTCTTTTCCCGGTAGACCTTGCTTCTTCATATTCTCCACATATTCATCGAGCAGGGGGCGGACGAGCTGCGCCCATCTTGCGTTTTCCGTGGCCGAAAGAGGAATGACCTTCTTGCCGAGCGAAGCCATCCAGCCTTCAGCCCTCTTGGCGGCGAGGTCCCATTCGGTCCCGTTCTTGTCCGCCCACTCCCTGTTGACGTCTCTAAAAATCTTCTGCACATCGGGAGGCAGAGAATTCCACTTCTTCTTGTTCATCACAATGAAGAAGCCCGTGCTATAACCCGCGCCGAAGCTTTGCGTCGACGCAGCGATAACCTCGCCCCATCTCCAGCCTTGCGTCGATTCCTGCGGCCCCAGCGTGCCGTCGACCACGCCCCTGCTCAAGGAGTCATAGGTGTCGCTCATGGGCATCGCGACGGGCGTAGCGCCCAGCTTACCCACTATCTTGGCGGCCAGGCCGGTGCAACGAATCTTCTGTCCTTTCAGGTCTTCGAGCTTGTAGACTGCTTTTTTTGAATGCACTATGCCGGGACTGTGGGCCATGAAGTACATCACTTCCGTCTCGGCGAATTCCTTGGGCTTGAATTTCTCGTAGAAGCTGTTGATCAACGTAGTCGCAGCGGCACCGGTCTTGTAGCCGAGCGGCAGGTCTATGACCTCCGACAAGGGGAATTTCCCCCTCGTGTAAGCCATGCAGGACTGCCCCATATCGGCTATTCCCGTCACTATGCCGCTGTAAGTCTTGTCTGCGGCGATCAGCGTCCCGCCCGAGAAGACGGTGATCTTCACCCTGCCGTGCGTTCTCTTTTCGATCTCCTTTGCGTACGATTCGGAAAGCTTCGTGTTGAAGTGAGCGGCAGGTTGGAACTGGGCATAGGTAAGCTCTATTGGTTTAGCCTGAGAGAAGACCTGCGACGCCGGGAAGCAAAAACCGATCACCGATAAGCATAAGAAAAACAGCATCGGCCTCGAAGCTCTCATACGTTTCCCTCCTTTTTGCTCTCTCACACGGTCCGTCATTCCTTGATTTGCGCCTCCCGCGCTGCCGGCTGCCCGCACTGTCAATATGCAGTCTATCCTTGCTCGAACCCTTTGTTCAGCGCCTCTCCGGCAGCCTTTACATATTCATTCCCGAGCTTCGCTTTTTCTATCTTGCCGGCGGGATTGCGGGGTATCTCCGCATACGCGAATTTCTCGGGCCATTTATACTTGGCGAGACCCATCTCTCTGCAAAAGTCTATGACTTCCCGGTCCTCGATGACGGCGCCGGCCCTCGGCTGGATTATCGCCATCCCGATTTCGACAAGGCGCGGATGGGGATACCCGATGACCGCAGCGTCTTTGATCTTGGGATGCTTGCGAAGTATGTCCTCTATCTCTGCCGGGAATATGTTTTCGCCGCCGCGTATGATCAGGTCTTTTGCCCTGTCCGCAAAATAGAGGTAGCCGTCTTCGTCGTAGTAGGCCAGGTCCCCGGTATGGAGCCACCCGTCCGTTACCGTCTGTGCTGTCATCACCGGATTGAATGCGTACTCTTTCATCAAACGGGGGCCTTTGACGAGCATCTCACCGACAGTACCGGGAGGCGAGCTCGTTCCCCCGGCTGTCGACGATCTTCACATCCATGAACGGACCGGGCTGGCCGATGGAGCCCGCTTTCCTCACGATATCCTCGTCGTACAAAGCCACCGAGCACCCGCCGCCGCCCTCCGTAATGCCGTACGTATTCATCATCTTCAGGCCGGGGAAGAACCGTTTACCCTCCTCGATGATGACCCTGGGGACGGGTTGAGCCCCCATTGCAATGTACCGTAATCGGGAGAGATCGTAGTCGCCTATGTTTATCTCTCCCGATTTGACTGCGTTGAGAATATCGGACCAGATCGGAACGCTTATCCAGCCGCCCGTGGCTTTCTCCACCGCTATAGACTCTATCAACGACTTCGGCTGGAGCTCCATCGGCATGAGCACCTTGCCCGCAGACATGTATTCAGCAAACGAGTAGAAGAGCGAGCCGCTGTGATAAAGGGGATGCGGGGCTATATAGACGCTCTCGTAACCCTCGCCGAAGGTGAGCGCATTGCTTATAGCGATGTAAAAAAGAGTCTCGTGGGTGTGACAAACGGGCTTGGGCGCGCCCGTTGTGCCTGACGTGAACATCAGCTCCGCCATGTCGCCGTCTTGCGTGTCGGCAAGAATAGCCGATCTGTCCCCCCGTTCCAATGCCTCCGCGTAAGGCGTCACAAACTCCGGCAGCCCTGTCCCGACGCCTATGAACCGCTGCACGTAGTCGAGCTGATTCACTATGGGCTCTATCTTCGATACAAGAGCCGCATCAACGACGAGGACCTTGCATCTCGCCACGTCGGCGGCGTATTTCACGTCATTCGCAGCGAACCGGAAATTAAGAGGAGTCACGACGGCGCCGGTTTTCAGGACGGCCATGTAAACTACCCACCAGTCCACGCCGTTCGTCATGAATTGAAGGACGATCTCTCCTTTCCTGACTCCGCATTCCTTCACCATGTAGTTCGCCAGTCTGTCGGTCTTCTCATCGAACTCGCCCCAGGTAAGACTCCTTCGCAAACCTTTAGAGGGCCAGCTCTCGATCAGGAATTCCCTTTTGGGAAATTTCTTTGCGTTGAGCGCGCAGAACCTCGCAAAGTTCATCATTCTCCCCTATCTCGTTGTCCCCGGAATCGATTTACCAATATCTTGTGAAAGCGCAAGGAAGCCTTGCAACTCGAATATATCCCGGCTTCCTCCGCCTCGGTCAAATCATCCGGCCAGGATAGCCGGGTGTCCCCCGACACTAACGTAAGTACTAACCGGTCTTCCTGTCAATCGCCGTCATGTCGGGCCGCGCCTCCCTCCTGGTCTTCGTCGTTTCCGAGTTCCGACACGTAGCGGAACCGGGCGACGCCCGGCACTGCGCAGGTCAGGAGAGGGCGTGCGGGCTCGCCTTTCACGTAATGGTCCATAAAGGCAAGGCCGTATGAAATCATATGGGAGTGGGCTTTCCTGAAGATGGGGAGGCCCGTCCAGGAAAGATGGTTTGCCCTGTTGAACTCCACGTAGTACTTCGGCGGCGGAGTGAGATCGTAGCCTCCCCCCGGCTTGCGGACCGCCGGCGTGACGCCCGGGTCCCATGTGCCCCCCTGATACATGACGGGCGCCGATACGTTCTTAAGGGTCCCGTAGACGATGAATGGACGGACGTAGGGTGACATTGCAAGGACGGCGCTGACGCCCGGCATTTTCCAGCCGGGCCAGGCGCCGGCCAGCGCGAGGGCCGTATATCCCCCGAGGGAGTGTCCCGCGAGACCGAGGCGGGACCAATCGGCCTCGCTGTATCGCACGTCGGCTCTGAGAACGTCGATAAGGCGGCGGATGTCTTCCCCTCGATCCCGGAACGTTGTTTCGTCCCATTGCTCCGGCTTCCTGAATGGCACCTCGGGTCTTCCGAACAAACTCGCTTGACCGCCGTGACAGACCGCGTCCCGGTGGTTGGGGGCAAATACGAGATAGCCCGCGGACGCGAAAGCCTCCATAAGAAAGCGCGACTGGATTGCGCAACCGTGAAACCCGTGAGAAAAGATGATGACGGGCTGCTTCGCCGCCACATACGAGTGCTGAGACCAAACGGTCACGCTCATGCCCGCCATAGTCTCTGTATGCTCCACGACCTGTGCAGCGCCGATACTCGCGCACAGTAGCACGATCGCTGTAATTATCGGACCAACTATCAGCACCCCGGCTTTTCGTACCTGCATAACTCAATTATAAAGCTTATCCTCGGCCGAGGACAGGCGGTGGATGATTTCGCCCCTGGTGGCCCGCACCGGCGGTTAGCCTGTTTGTTATATAGACAGATGGCCAGGGGGGGCGCCCCCCTGGCCATCCTGAGCCCCGGCTTGTTGCGCGTCGCGGGCTAGTTCTTAGGCGTCATTGGAGTAAGCTGATAGAGGCTGCCGTCATTGAGCATCAAGATTCCGGTCTTCTTTGCCAGGGAAAGCCTGTTGCCCGTCTGCCAGTTCGAATAGAACATGCCGATAATGCAGCCGACCATGAGCGTGATGAGGAAGTAGAAGAGGAGCTTGTGGACGATCCTCTTCGTCATTTGCTTCTCCTCGCTGGCGAAAATCTCGGTCTTCAACCTCTCGATCAACTCATGCGACTCCGCTACCCTGGCTATGAGGGCGTTGTTTTCTCCCGCTATTTCCATGATCCTCTCCTTTTAAGCTGGGTCTCGTACAGTCTCATGACCTCCGTAGCCTGGTCCCGGGCGTCCTCATTGTCCTTCCCACCTTTATAGCGGGCGACGGCCTCGAACATGTCTCCCTTCGACAGACTCGAGCTTGTCCCGAAGGATCTCGGCCCCTTCCAGAATATTGACCGACGAAAACTCGGAAAATCGCTTCGTCTGGGCCTCCCCTTTGTATCCCTTCTCGCTCACCGCATCTTTCCTGAACCCGGACTCCGTATGGAGCAGGCAAACGAGGAGAATGGGGTCGACATGGGTCACGCCGGAGGCGGACCTGATCCATCGGTTGAGGGACGCCACCCTCTCCTTTGGCGCGCGCAGGTCGATGAGCGTCTCTTTCACTACGTCCTTCTTGGCTATCAGCTTTGGATTTTGACCTATCGGCCTTATATTTTGAGCCGTCGGTCCTGGAACCGAGAACATCCTTTCGTTTCTGCTGTTCGCATAGAGAAGGCCGGAAATACATAAGATGATGAGAGTGAGCTTTAGTCCTATTTCCGGGTAGCTGAGCATCGCACGCCCCTCCTTTACCCGAATAAGGCAAATTTGCCTATTCGTCCCTTTGAAATCGTTTTAACAGACTAAACCAAGATTCCTAACCTTCCGTCTCATCGCTGGCAGGGTTGGCTTCCTTAGGCTCGTTTCCATTGTCACATGACGTTAAACGTTCTGTCAAGGCAAAACAGGGGCAGAGACGCAGCGCGGTCTCCGACAAGAAACACTTTCCGAATACCTGCACGTTGATATTTCGTGGATTGACAAGCAAATTACCAATAGGCTCGATCGACTGAAAGAGGAATTAGGAGAAGTACCTTGCGGCGGTTTACTTGCCTGATGCGTGATTGAGCAATACCAGGCAAAGCGGTCAGCTCGCGGCAAGACCCGGAAATATGCCGTGAGCGCCTTCCCCCGGAGCATCTTCGGTCTGCTATCGACAAAATGCCTCAAGTCATGCAGCCTCAGGATCCAAGCTTTCACGGCGTAACCAGTTGGGCATGGTGTATGAAGGTAACCTACCTTTCGCGCATCGATCCGTTCAAGGTGCGATGCATCATGCCCCGGTACGCGCACCGAGAGTCCGCCTATCTTGCCGGCATCTTGTCTCCCGGTCCGCGCAAGGTGCTCACAGCCCGCGTCCGTTCACGCCGGCGGCCAGTAAACGCTGCTTGAGACTATCGTTTGAGTAGGCAACATTGAAATTGCTACTGCAAAACCCGCCGCCGCACCGTTCGGACGACGTGCCATAACTCAACCCTATTGTGACCGTATCAGAGGTACCAGGGGCCTGAAGTCCCTGCCATGCGCTGTAATTAGACCCCGATTGCGTTGGCGAGCCGTATTTGGACTGGATGACGGCTAAGAATTGCTGATATGCACGTGATTCCAAATTACCGACACCATCCTCATGATGAAAATCGAAGCTGCCGCTGTAAAAGGTGTTGTTGATAAACCAAAATCTCGCATGGCCGTAAGATCCGGCGAGAGTGCCATAATAAGAAAACACGCGACTCCCATCATTTATGACGTAATAGTGAGTGGTGTCTCCCTCCGAGATGAACCCTTGCTGCCCCATAGCCTGATCGACCTGGGACTTGCCTGCTCCCCACGACACACCGGCAAAACCGTCCGGTCCCGCCGCATACACCGAAAGACCGATGGCGAGAAGACAAAATAGACTGGCAAGCGTGAAAACTTTTCGGTTCATGCTATCCCTCCGTAATTCTAAAATAGCCATCTTTGTAGATGCCCTTAATCAAACCGGGTATTTGATAACTCTTGTTTCACTACCATGAACGGGAGACCGTAAACAAGATGTTTTTTACCATTGCTGCTCAAGGTCATGTGGAAAATAATGCATGCTCTAACTTCATCGAACCATTATTGACAATTATGTAACTGATGATAATGACTGCCATAATGAAGCTATCTACCGCTCGCGGGTAAAGACTGAACCTCCGTGCTGCATGACATCTCCATTAATGACGAAGGTACCCATATTTATTCCCCCCTTCGTTCCGTACTGTGTTTCATGTAGCATGAGATGCAGACGTTAAACAAGGTTTTTTTAACCTTTCCGCTCATCGCTCAGTATTTCTATCCCGTGTTTCGGGCTCTGTTTCGAGCATGGATGCATGGTCGGCCGTTGTTCCTCGGCTAACGCCTTGTCGAACGCTTGCCTCTTTCAGAGGCGTTGCTTTCGCAAGCTCCCCTCTTGATTCCGCTTATTCGACGGCACTAGATTATGACAAGCCACTGGATCGATTTGCGGGCAATAATCAATAACAAAAGGAAGGAAGGGAACGGAAAGAGAAGTATCCCCCTTCGTTTCCTTGCCGTAAGAAAGTACGGGGCAAGCCATGCCGGCCGGCACGAGGGAAGACTTCGAATTGCTGCCCCTCAACCTGATGGTGGAGAAGAGCGCGGCCCTGCATGACGGCAGAATTGCCCTCAGAAAGCGTTTCGGCCCCGGCTGGAATGAATACTCCTACAAACAGTTGCTCTCCTCGGTAAAACGCGTCGCGCGCTTCCTGAAAGAATCAGGCTGCAAGAAAGCGGATCACGTGGGAATACTGGGGGACAACAGCCCCGAGTGGATGATCGCGTATATGGCGTGTCAATGGCTGGGCGCCGTGGCAGTACCGTTCGATGGGAAGGCGCGGGAAACGGAAATAAGATCGATCATCGTGCACGGCGATGTCACCAGTATTTTCGTAGATCTTCGGCATCTGGCGCTCATCGAAGGGATTGCCAAAGCAAGCCTTTTGCCATTTCAAATCGCCATCGTCGCGATGGAAGGACACAGCTCTTACCACAACATTCCCGCCATTTTGGCAGGCTTTGAGGAAGACCGGGAGGAAAGCAGGGTGGATCTTGACGACCTGGCGATGATCGTCTACACATCAGGGACGACCGGGGATCCGAAAGGCGTAATGCTTACGCACAGAAATATCGTCTCCAACATCGATTCCATGCACCAGACGATTCCTTTCGGGGAAAAAGACCGTTTCTTTTCAGTGCTCCCCCTGTCGCACATGTACGAGCTTACCGCAGGAAACTGCCTCCCCCTCTGCGTTGGCGCCTCCGTTTCGTATTCCAGATCGTTGAAGCCTCGGGAGATGCTCGAGGACATCAAGGATACGGAGCCGACGATTATGCTTGCCGTGCCCCTTCTTCTCGAAAAGATCCTGGCGGGCTTACACAGGAAACTAGGAAGCGCTCCCTTACATGTGAAGTGTATGCTTCGATTGATAAAAATAGCTGCAGGGACCTGCAACATTATCCGGGAGGGGCTGGGAAGCGCCATTTTCTTTCGGAGCCTCAAGGAACGGATGGGATTCGGCAAGCTGAGGTTCTTTGTCTCCGGGGGGTCGGCCCTCTCCATGTCCACCCAGGTCGATCTCGAGCACTTGGGTTTTAAGGTGCTTCAGGGTTATGGCCTTACCGAAACGGCGCCGGTGCTAACCTGCACGCGTGAAAATGCAATCAAGCCGGGCTGCGCTGGTCAGCCGTTGCCAAACGTCACAGTGGAGATCGTGAACAGGAACTCGGAAGGGATCGGAGAAATAGCGGTGAAGGGACCCAACGTGATGAAAGGCTATTACAAGAACGAGGAGGAGACGAAGCGCGTCCTTACCGAGGAAGGATACTTCCTCACTGGGGATGTCGGTTATTTCGACTCCGCGCAGTCTCTCTACATTACGGGCAGGTCAAAATCGGTTATTGTGACGAAGGGCGGGCTTAATATCTTTCCCGAAGAGATAGAAGAAGTCATGCTCCAATCGCCCCTTATACAGGAAATTATGGTCTTTGGCGGAATAAATGCGAGAACCGGCGATGAAGAGGTACACGCCATAGTTTATCCCAACGCGGAAAATGTGCTCAATCATTTTTCGAGGAAAGGAGTGATAAATCCTGCTCCGGACGATGTCGCGGCCCTGCTGGGTTGCGCAGTAGAAGAATGCGGCAGGAGGCTGGCCGCCTATAAAAGAATCAGGAACATCAGCCTGCGAGAAACGGAGTTTCCGAAAACAGCACTCAACAAAATCAGGCGGTATCTGCTGCAGTAAAGCACATAGCGGATCCGGAATCAGCCGCGTGAGCCATTCCGGCTGAGCGCCGGGCGGGGTCACGCGGCTGTGCATGTCGTTGACCCGGAGTGACCCTCTCTGTCGCAGCGCAAAAGCCCGATTCCTCTGTTATCGTTGCTTTTAGTTGGTAATCCCTACTTTATCGCAACTGTCCCTTAGGAATACCCTATTGCAAATCGCAATCGGGAGTTCATCTCGGTTAGAATGGCCGCACCATCATGCCTTACGTCATTTCGTGAAATAAAATATTACGCACCCGTTGTATATCGTATAGAGGTCTATCTCAACGAGGGCGACATTGCTCCACACTATCCCGGAGCCAACCGCAGCGCTCAACGCGCCGGGCGAGAGTTCTCCCGAGTCGTAGTATCTGTTATTGCCCGTAGTATCCTTCATGTAGACCCTCAATCCTGTTATAAGCTTGCCGCCTGCCACGGCGCCTTCGTTCGTCCCGTCGCCCAGCCGGTAGTCCCAGCTTAGCGTGCCGATGGTACCGTCGGCGTTAAGGTGCACCGTCGGCACTACTACGGGCAGGTCAGAGGGGGCCGTGGACTGGTCAGGCAGAACGAATGTGAGGGGGCCGCCGTTGTATGTAGCCGTATAGTTGCCACCCGGCGGTGTCGTGGGGCTGAAGGAGTTGGTGCAATACCTCCCCGGACCGTCGGCGACAGCGGCGCCGCTCGAAAGACCCGCGGCGGACGGCAGCGTGAAACTCACTGCTGAGACAGGCGGCGGATTGGCATCGATGCTCTTGAAGCAGAAATCGAAATGGTCGAACGACAGAGGTGTGCTGACCCTGCCGACTGTGCCGCCCGAGAAAGCGCCATTGATGTAGTAGCCCATATACGGCAGGAAAAACCTTCCCTCAAGGACGTCAATCACGCCGTTGCCGTTAGCGTCCGGCTCAACCGCCACGGACGAAAAAGTCGAGCTCAAGAGCCTGAGCGCCCTCACCTCGGCCGGGTTGAAGTCAAAGTCGCCATCGCTGAACGGGTCCCGGCCAGGCAG
This sequence comes from uncultured delta proteobacterium, assembly GCA_963810935.1. GTDB lineage: Bacteria > Desulfobacterota > Syntrophorhabdia > Syntrophorhabdales > WCHB1-27 > CAWEPK01. The sequence goes on from CAWEPK010000008.1 coordinate 816,270, forward strand.
CACCACACCTCCTGAAATGGTCATAGTGCTCAGGTTCAAGACGGTACCCTTCAAATCCCCTAGAGGTATGGAGTTGATCAACTCGGCGGAAAACTCGAGATACGGGTTGCCGGGGCCCACGAAAACCAGGGCTGCCGGGTTCTGATTCGTTGAGTATGCGTAAACACTGAAGCTCCCGTCGGCCGCGACTGTCCCTTTGTTGGGTGCCCCGGCCCAATCGCGGGTAATGGCAAGCACGGTCGAGAACCCGGTTGAAGACAGTTTCCCTTCAATCGTGACTCCCGCGGGGCCGGGGGGCGGATCTCCGCCGCTGCTGCTGTGGCCACAGCCGGATGTCAGGGCAACCGCGACGAAGCAGCCGACGAGTAAAGCAGTTCCCGCAAGTCTCATAGGCCCTCCTGCGTTTTCAGCCGGGGACATCGGTCTCTTAGCGCCCTTACCCTCTCTAATCCAATAGTGATCACGTTATCAATTATTGTCAACTAGCGATAAAGAAGAATAGTTTCCTTATCTTGTGCAGCCATAGGGGCGTTCTTCTTTTAATTGTCAATCAGCACATTACCCTTTTTTTTGCGCATTCACGGATGGCAATCAGAGGCTTCGACATTGCCCTTTTCATGAGCGCCATTACAGGCTAAGGCGCCATTTATGGCGCATGTAGCCCTCCAGGTGCTCCTTAACGTCTTTAACAGAAAACATCAAAAGATTTTTGTTATTTTTTTTGAGCGGGACGCTCGGCAACACTACCTGCCGAGTCAACATACATCGGACCTATGGGAGGCATCTCCCATAGGTCCATTTTTATAGCGCCCCTCTTTCGGCCCTCGCCATTAGCCTCAGGCTTCTCTTAGTGCATGATCTTCCTGACCGGCAGGTGCCATTAAAGCCGGACGCACGGCAGCGAAGAGCTCGCTCACTTCCCCATGATCAGATTGGGCAACCAGGTCGCTGTCCCGGGAAACATGAAGAGTATAGCCCCTAAAACAACGAAACTTATCAGAAAGGGGACGACGCCCGAATAGATCGTATTAAAAGATTCCCCGGTAATGTTCTTCACGATAAAGACGCTGACGGCTACGGGAGGTATGATTGACCCGACCATCAGTGTAACCCCGACCATGACGCCAAACCACACGGGATCGTACCCGAGTTTCACGACAGCGGGGAACAGGATTGGAGTAATGAGGATGACAAATGCCATGTCGTCGATAAAAGAACCACCTAACAGATAGAAAAGGAAGATGATGATCATCACCAGGACCCTGTGAAGAGGGAGACTGGTTAGCCAATCGCCCGCAACTTGTGGTATCTGCGTGATGGCCAGGAAATGACCGAGCACGGCAGAACAGGCAATGATGGTGAGGATCATGAGCGAGGACCTCATCGACTCGTCCACCGAAGCCGCGAAGATCTTAAAAGACATGCCCTTTTTGATCACGGCAAGGATGAATATGGCAATCGTTCCTATGGTGCCGGCTTCCGTAGGGGTAAACATGCCGGCCATGAGCCCGCCGATTACTACGCCAAAAATCACGACCACCGATACGAATTCAGGCAGGCTCCGCAATTTGTCTTTCATTGAAAAGGTCTCGGTACTGGGAGGAGCAAGTTTGGGGTTAATCTTAGACCATACGTAGATTACGGCGATGAATAATCCTGCGATCATCAATCCCGGTATGATTCCTGCAAGGAAGAGCCTGCCTATGGACTGCTCGGTGATGATGCCGTAAATGATCATACTAATGCTCGGGGGTATCAGCATACCGATGGTTCCGACACTAGCCACTATCCCTGTTGAGAGCCTCTTGCTGTAGTTGTATCGGCTCATCTGCGGGATTGCCACACTGGAAAATGTTGCGGAAGTCGCGAAAGTCGAACCGCACATAGCCTTAAACATGGTCGCCGCAAGTACTGTGGCCATGGCTAAACCGCCAGGGACGCGACCAACTAACTTATACGCTGCATCGTATAATCGCTGGGCTATACCTGCATGGAAAGCTATCTGACCCATAAGCATAAACAGGGGGATGACCGTGAGACCGTACGAACCCAAGGTGTCGTAGAAATCTTGGGTAACTGTATTGAAGGCAACACTAAAACCGGACGTGATTATAAGACCGGCAACTCCTACTAATACTATGCCAAAGGCAATCTCGATACCCGTCATGAGAAAGAGAATCAGAAAGACACAGGCGGATATTCCTAAGACGTACTCATTCATTACCTTTCTCCTCCCTTTCAAACATCTGATAGACAGCGACAATGGCTTCAACTACAAAACTGAATGCCATCACGAATACGACGGGATAGAAAGGGACCCTTAGAGTCATGGTAACGTTTTTAGTCGCAATAAAGCTGTGTGCCATATCTACGAAATACCAGGCGCCGATCAGGAAGAAGGCAGCCACCAGTATCCGTGTAATGATCAAAACAACCAATCTGGCTCTCAAGGATGCCTTCTCGACCACTAAGTCCACTCCCACGTGCGCCTTCATCAGGGAAGAGCGCGGGAGGACAAAACCGGCAACGGCAACTCCGAGAAATCCGACAACCTCGTAAACGCCCGGGATCGGCGCCCAGAAGATTCGCATTACTATATCCGCGAAGGTGAGCAGTGCCATGAAGACAAGAATCACTCCTGCCGCCGCAGACATGGCAGTGGACAACGTATAGATGAACTTTCGCATAAACATTCTCCATTCGACCTGGATTACGGGGATGCAGCAACGCCGGCGCGATCGCTGCATCCCGAAAAATGCCTATCGCTCAAGGATCACGGATGAGCTTTTAAGTAATCGATACAGAACTTCACGGATTCCTCTCCGGGCAAGCCCTTCGCTTTCATATCATCCACGTAAGCCTTAAAAAGAGGTTTCACTTTCTCTACCGACTTCCGCGCCTCTTCGCCTGAAATGTTGACGATCTTCATGCCTTTTGAGATGCCGAATTCCCTTCCCTCATTGTCAAGCTTTAGCCATAGCTCGCCGTGCTTTACCGCCCATTCATCATCGATCCCATCGATAATCTTCTGGATATCGCGGGGCAAGGAATTCCACTTGTTCTTATTCATTACAAACACTGTCAAACCCGCGTAGTTAATTGAAGGGTTATCCTGCAGCCCCCTGATATTATCTCCATACTTCCACCCTTTCAGCGCTTCGGGATAGAAGAGTATGCCGTCGAGGAGGCCCCTCTGCAAACCCTCGTACACGTCCGACATAGGGACGGACACCGGTACGGCGCCCATTGCAGCAACAATCTTAGCCTCGTTCCCTCCGGCCCGTATTTTCAAACCTTTTAGCCCCTCTATGGAAGGGGTAGGCTTCTTGGTGAGGAAAACACCCGGACCCATGGCCGACAACCAAAGCATCTTGGTATCTTCGAATTCCTTCGGCTTGAATTTCTTGTACCATGCGTTTGCGAGCCCGGTAGACTGCACCGCCGTTTTGAACCCTAACGGAAGAGCCAGAACTTCTGCCATAGGGAACCTTCCGGCGGTCCATGACGGAGCCGCCAAAGCGATATCTGCGATGTCCTTAACGACCGCCTCGTATGCCTGAACTGCCGGTACCAGTGTGCCCCCCGGAAAATAGACAACCTTGACCCTGCCGTTGGTCCTCTTTTCTACTTCCTTACACCATGCCTCTTCTATCGTAATAGCAACTTTATGCATAGGCGGCATGTAGCTCGCGAACTTTAGTTTGATGACCGGCCCTTCGGCCTGCGCAGAAAAACACGCAGCGCTAAAACAAACCAGAACGAAGAAGAAAACAAAGCTGAATCGTTGAAGACCTTTCATAGAACCCTCCCATATGCGTTCGGTCCTTGCAGACATTTATTCCGTGCTCCATGAATCTACCAACTTCTGTCCCGAATAGTACAGTCCTGTTAAGCCTTCATGACATCGATATTGCGTATCGAGCGCTTGCCGAAACCGTGCAATTTCGTATAAACGTATTTAGACCGAGCGCTCTATTCATATTCGCCACTATAGCAGTTGGCCATGCCCCATGTCAAGATTTTTTAAAGTATTCAAAAAAGAGCTTCGCCCATCTCAGCCGACTCTACGGTCGTCCTCCACCGGCGGGGCGTCTCAATTCAATACCCTCCGGTCGAAAAGGAGCATTAGAGAGAAAAAAGAGTTGACAACATTTAGTTAATTGCCTAATAATGAACAAGTCATAAATCGAGGGCTTGATCTATAACAGGTAAAGCTCCGTTTCGAGGCCTCCTCTATGGGCCGGCAGGATGGAACTGCAAACAGGCACATTACGAGGCCCGGCTGAGCATATAGGAAATCGCGTAAAATGGGAATCGGCAACAGGTCGGCAAGCAGGAAATCAGGGAACAAAAAATAGCTACGGACACGGAGGATTCGCAGAATGGTACAAAATCGCTGGTTAACGGCAAAAGACGTACTAAGGGTGAACGCGTTTGTGCATGCGAACAAAACAGGTGTGAAGGACCTGAACAAGTCATTCACGTTCAAGGAATGGAACGAGCGCTCATGCAGGTTGGCCAATGCGCTGGCCGATCTGGGAATGAAGAAAGGGGACCGTTTTGTCGTCTTGGCTTACAATTGCGTTGAATGGATGGATTTCTACGCTGCGGCCGCCAAGGGCGGGTTTGTCTGTGTACCACTGATGTTCAGGCTGGCAGCGCCGGAAATGGAATATATTGTGAACCATTGCGAGGCAAAGGTCTTCATCGTGCAGGACCAGTGGCTTGACCATGTAAATGGATTCAGGGCGAAACTGCCCACGGTCGAGAAATATATTTCTTTTGCCGTTAGGGATGAAGATTTTGAGGGCTACTTGCCTTATGAGAAACTACTGGCGAAGGCCAGCCCCGACGAACCGGGCACTATTGTAGACCTCGAAGATATATGGGTGCTCATGTATACAGGCGGCACTACCGGGTTTCCGAAAGGGGTTATGAAGAGCCACGGCTCTCTGGTCGCCTCCTATCTTGTTGAGATTTTCGAGCATAGGTTCGAAACAACCGATGTCTGCCTGCTCGTGATGCCATGCTGCCACGTTAATTCACTCTATATGTCATTTGCCGTTACGTGGGTCGGCGGCGCCGTCATGTGCTACAACATGAATAGCTTCGATCCTGAAGACCTGCTCGGAGTTTTCTCCGAACATGGGGTAACCTTCACTTCCTTAGTACCCACGCATTACACTATGCTGCTGAATCTGCCTGAGGCCGTGAAGAACAAATATAATCGAGGGTCTGTAAAGAAGCTTCTCATCTCTTCTGCCCCTGCTCGAAGGGATACTAAACTGGCCATAATGGAGATGTTCCCGAATAGCGAACTCTACGAGGCGTACGGGTCGACGGAAACGGGTCTTGTTACTGTCCTCAAGCCCGAGGAACAACTGTCCAAGCTTGGCTCTTGCGGCCGCGAAGCGATCGGCACGGACATTGTCCTCTTGTACGACGAAAATGGCGAAATTGTTACCGAACCGAACAAGATCGGAGAGATTTATGCCAGAAGCCCCATGATGCTGTCAGGCTACTGGAAGGACCCGGATAAATTCGCTTCCGCCAGGAAAGGCGAGTATTTCAGCGCCGGCGACATGGGCATGCGGGACGAGGACGGCTACCTGTATCTCGTTGACCGGAAAGCCAACATGATCATCACGGGGGGGGAGAACGTCTATCCCACCGAGGTGGAGGCCTGCGTTGGAAGTCATCCGAAGGTGAAAGAAGTTGCCGTCATCGGCATACCTCATAAAAAATGGGGCGAAGAGGTGACTGCGGTAGTGGTGATTCGGGAAGGGGAGACTGCGACCCCGGAAGAGATATCGCTCTATTGCAGGGGAAAGATTGCCGGGTTTAAGGTCCCGAAAAAAGTTATCTTCATCCAAGACGAGGAGATGCCGAGAACCGGCGTGGGCAAGATATTGCATCGGGTGCTTCGCGAGAAATACGGCATGTGGAAGGACCAGGTGTAGGGGGCCCGTAATCGTAAGAACGGCGGATGCGCCCGATGAAGAGGGAGATACCATGGCCGAAACGGGACAGCAAAGTGGCTTGACCGACGTTTCGAAACATTATGCGGAATACGGAATAAGGGCGAAGGAACTCAAAGATTCGGGCAAGACCGTAATTGGTTATCTTACGGCTCTTATGCCGGTTGAGATTCTGACTGCGGCCGGAGTGATACCCTTGCGACTGAAGGGAAACGCGGGGGAACCGACAACGAAAGCCGATCGGTGCATGGAGACTATAGTCTGTCCCTTCGTTCGCAGCGTGTTTGATTCGGCGCTCAAAGGCAAATATAAATTTTTGGACGGCATCGTATTACCCCATCTATGCGATAGTATCGAAAAAACAAACGACGTGTGGAGGTACAATCTGAACCTGCCGTACTGGTATTTTCTGAATGTACCGCACCTGGCGGATGGACCATCGGTAAAGCTCATGAGCTACATACTCAAAGAATTCATTCGAAGTCTGGAAGGATTTACCGGCAATGCGATCACGGACGAGGCTCTCGCCCTTGCGATCAGGGCGCATAATGAGAACCGGCGGGTCATGCGCGACCTTTACCTCCTGAGGCGAACGAGCCCCCCTCTTATCTCCGGTGTGGAAATGATGAAGGTCCTCGTGGCAGCAATGAGCCTCCCCGTTCAGGAATCGAGCGATCTGATTGGAAAAGTGACGGAAGAGGTGAAAGGCAGAATAAGGCCGCCACAGGATGGTAAGCCGCGTATCATGCTTGTGGGAGACCAGGTGGATGATACCGCCCTCGTAGAAGCGATTGAGGAAGCGGGGGCCTGGGTGACAATGGACGATATCTCCATCGGAAGCAAGATGTACTGGAATGATGTCGATGAGACCGCCGACCCGATTGAAGGTATCGCGGAACGCTACCTGAAGAAGTTAAAACTACCGACGACCTTTATTAGTTCCGGTCACGGTTACGAAAAGGACCTGGAAACCCGCTTCGTTCACCTGAAGGAGTACGCCGAGGATTTCAACGTAACGGCGGTAATTCTTCTTACCTATAAGTGCTGTGATCCGTATGGCTTTGAAGCGCCGGCGCTCGAGAGCTATCTGACCGCTACGGGCAGGTCGGTACTCCACATCGAGGATGAGTATCAGTCTTTTGCCCTTCAACGGGTAAAGACTAGGTCGAGGCGTTCCTCGAAATGATTGTCTAGAGAGGACTTTGCAAATGGCTGAGCAGAAGGCAACAAGGGCCGTAGCGACGCGGGCAGCAGCAAAAATACCTCAGTTGGCAAGAAACAATCTTGCCGCTACGGTAAGGGCGAAACAAGAAGGGAAGAAGGTTGCGTACGCATTCATATTCGATCAACATGACGAAATCATGAGGGCTATGGATATCGTCCCGGCATGGGGCGAAAGCTTTTCGGGCATATGCGCAGCCAAGCGTGTGGCGGAACGCTATTTGAGTAAAGCCGAAACGGGAGGTTTTTCCCGCTCACTCTGCACCTATGCGACGTGTAATCTCGGTCTTGACATAATGCGGGAAGAACTGGATGGCGAAATGCCGCCTAACGTTCCCTGGGGAGGTATAGGCAGACCCGACATGATCTTGGGGAGCGCACAGCAGGCCTGTGATCCCCGGTTCAAGTGGCCCCAGGCAACGCAACATTACCTGCGCGATGTCCCCGTCTTTGTCGGCGGTATGTATTATCCGCCCTGGGATCCAGAAACGGACCACAGGACCCAGGAGAAGTACTACGTGGAATACGTTGCCGACGAGCTTCGGGAATGCGTGCGTTTCTGCGAAAGAGTGACCGGCAAGAAAATGGATTGGGATAAGCTTGAAGCCATAGTGGACCTGACGGACCGGACCTGGAATATCTTCTTTGAAACGTACGAGCTGCGTAAAGCTGTCCCTGCCCCCATGGACACGGGCGATGCGATGAATACTATGGTGCCCTTCGCGTTCAATATGGGCACCCAAGAAGCCTATGATTTCTATGTCGATCTTCAGCAAGAGCTCAAGGAAAGGGTTCAGAATAAGGAAGGCGTCGCGGAGGATGAGAAACACCGGCTCATTTGGGCGGCGGGACTCCCTTCCTGGTTTGCGCTGGGTGATTTTCAGTACTTCAACGGCAAAGGCGCTGTTTTCCCTGTAGAGATCGCCTACCGAAATGGCGAAATATTGAACAGGCTCGATCTTCCGAAAGTGAGCGATCCCCTTGAGCACATTGCCTGGCGTTGGGTGCGATATAAAACGCACTGGTACGACAAAGCACGGCAGCGTCCCGGCTCTCTTCCCGCTGTAGAGCGCATCATTGAGTATATTGAGGAATACAAGCTTGACGGCGCGGTATTCCATTCCGCCTTTTCATGCCGCACCGAACACACTGGAATCCTTCTCCAGGCGGAGATCCTCAAGAAGGTCTACCCGAATATACCGATTCTCCTTATGGAGGGCGACATAGTGGATATAAGCTCTTACAACGAGGCCGACACGCACAGCAGGATCGACTCCTTCGTAGAAGTTCTTTCAGCTAAGGGGAATAGGTGCGGTTGAAGACGACGGAATCGCTGGAGTAGCCCCCTTTTCAACCGGACACCCATACAAACCTAATTTTGGTTGTAGTAATAGCCTCAGTGCTAGTACTATAACCAAGTACAAGGAGGCGTATGGGTCCGGTAGAGATCATCACATCCGTGCAGAGAAGAAGGCATTGGACGGCAAAGCAGAAGAAGGCCATGGTGGAAGAGGCGGACCAGCCGGGCAACAGCCTTTCTTCTGTAGCCAGGAAGTATGAGGTCCATCCCAACCAGCTGTTCAGGTGGAGACGCCTCATGCAGGAAGGCGCCCTGGTTGCCGCAGGCTCCGAAGACCAGGTGGTCCCCCTCTCCGAGGTAAAGGAGCTTAAGGCCGAGATCAAGGAGCTGCAAAGGCTTCTTGGTAAGAAGACCATGGAAGTAGAGATTCTCAAGGACGCTATCCGGATAGCCCGTGAAAAAAAACTTATCTCGCGCGTGCCCTTGTCCATGAAGGACGATACAAAATGAAGACCATTACTGACACCCTGGAAATATCACGGTCCAATCAGCATGATCAGAGGAAGGCCAGGACACGCTACCATAAGCCCGATGACGAGAAGGACCTGTCATTGATAAAGAGCTTGACCGACCAAAGACCTACCTGGGGCTACAGGAGGGTATGCGCTCTTTTGAACAGAAGCCTTGTAAATAAGGGGCAACCGAGGGTGAACCACAAAAGGGTCTATCGCCTGATGAAGCTCCACCATCTCCTTCTCCAGAAACATACCGGCAGACCGATCCGCCTGCATGAAGGCACCGTCATTACCCTGAAAAGCAATATGCGCTGGTGCTCCGATATGTTCGAGATACCCTGTTGGAACGGCCAGAAGGTAAGAGTCGTCTTTGCCCTGGACTGTTCCGACAGGGAGGTCTTGAGTTACTTAGCAACTACGGGAGGCATATCCGGGGAGATGGTAAGAGACGTCATGGCCCTGGCCATAGAAAACCGCTTCGGGTCGGGGGCAAAACCCCATGTCATCCAGTGGCTCTCTGATAATGGCTCCGCTTATACAGCCTATGAGACGCAGTCCTTTGCCCGGTTCATTGGCCTGGAGCCCCGCACAACCCCTTACTATAGTCCTGAGTCTAACGGGATGGCCGAATCCTTCGTTAAGACCTTCAAACGGGACTACATGGCCATGCATAATCTTGATACTGCCGAAAGGGTTATGGAACAGCTTCCTTCCTGGTTCGAGGACTATAACGAGTATCATCCCCACAAGGGGCTTAAAATGAAGTCGCCGAGGGAGTATAGGAGGTCGTTGGCTAAGTTAGAGGGGTGTCCGGTTTGATAGGGGCAACTCCAATCGCATGATGCGTGAAACGTCACCACAGGCGGGCGGACGCAACATGATGCGTAATTATTATCAGTCCGCCCACCTGGGTCACGAAAGGACGATAGCTCCTGCTACTCTGTCTTCTCGATGATAATCGCTTCTCCGTGACCGCTGCCGCCGCAGAGCGTAGCGAGGCCGCGCGTGAGACCGCGCTTTTCCATCTCATGGATCAGGGTCACCACGAGCCTGCAGCCGGTATTGCCGATGGGATGGCCGAGGGCTATGCCCCCTCCATTCACATTCAGGATATCCGTTGACATCCCGAGTTCCCGCACTACAGCAACACATGGAGCCGCGAAGGCCTCGTTCATCTCTATGAGCTCCATATCCGCTACCTTCAGGCCTGTTTTCTTCATTAACTTTCTCACCGCCGGAATGGGGCCGATCCCCATGATCTTCGGGTCTACTCCGACCGCGGCGGCGCCCACTATTCTCCACCTCCTGGTCAGGTTAAGCCTGTCGGCAAGCTCTCTCGATACTATTAAGACTGCGGAGGCGCCGTCATTGAGGCCTGATGAATTTCCGGCAGTAACTGTCCCGTCATCCTTGAACGCGGGGGGCAATTTGGCCAGGCCTTCAAGGGTAGTATCGGGACGCGGGTGCTCGTCGGTATCAAAAACCTTGTCTGGTTTTCCCCGCTTTTTGGGAACAGTGACGGGAACTATTTCGTCTCTGAAGCGTCCCTCCTCGAGCGCCTTCTTTGCGCGCATCTGGCTGGTGTAGGAGAAGAGGTCCTGATCCTCGCGTGTGACGTGGAACTGTTCGGCTACGTTTTCCGCGGTCATTCCCATGAGGAGACCGGCGGCCTGATCGAAAAGACCGTCCCACATGCCGTCTGACAGCACCTGGTGCCTGAGCCTTAAGCCCCATCGGGCATTCTTTATGTTATATGCAACATTGCTCATGCTTTCACCGCCGCCAGCCAGTATAGCGTCCGCTTCCCCCAGACGGATGGCCATAGACCCTATCCTGATTGCCTCCATCGAAGAGCAGCAAGCCCTGGAAAGCTGAACCGCCGACACCTCCTCAGGAATGCCTGCATTCAACTCCGCGCAGCGGGCTAGCCCATTTTCATCGCTGTTGAGCATAACTGTGCCCCAGAAGACGTCGCCCAGCTCGTGTTTGGGAAAGTTGATCCTTTCACATACCTCCCTCATCATAATAGTGGCCAGTTCGGTATGGGATACCTCCCTCAGGCCGCTCCCGAAATCGGCGATAGCTGTCCTTACTGCCGAGACAATGATAGGGTCTCTCTTGTCCATACAATTCTCCTTTTGTCGTTTCTCTACTAACGCGTGGTCGGGTCTTCTATCTTCCCTTGAATCGCGGACGCCGCTTCTCCGTAAAAGCCTTCAGCCCCTCTTTCTGATCTTCAGTACTGTAGAGCATGGAAAAACCGAGTTTCTCCAGTTCGAGGGCGTCATCAAGTCCCATATTAATGCCTTTGTCAATTACAGTCTTTGCGACCTGCAGGCCGAAAGGAGGCAATGCCTTGAATTTGCCGGCATAAGCCTTTGCTTCACTAAGAAGAGTACCCTCTTTCACGACTTTAGTCAGGAGACCGAGCTCATATGCCCGATTCCCAGTGACGGGCTCGCCGGTGAGAACAAGCTCTTTTGTCCTTGCGACTCCAATCAGTCGCGACAGACGCTGAGTCCCGCCGGCTCCGGGCATAATACCGAGGGTTATTTCCGGCAAACCCAATTTTACGTTCTCCGTACCGACCCTGAAGTCGCAGCATAGAGCCATCTCGAGGCCTCCGCCGAAGGCGTACCCGGCTATCGCGGCGATTGTCGGTTTACTCATTCGTGACAGGTGTCGATAGACGGCCTGAGTCGGATAATGCATTTCATACATCCTCACGGGAGTCGGCTCTTCGCCGTGACCGGCGACGATGTCGTTCACATCGGTACCCGCAATAAAGAATTTTTCGCCCCCGGTTATGACCACGGCAGCAATATCCGCATCACTTTCCGCATCGAAGAGTGCACTGTCGATTTCTCCAGCCATTTGCGCTGTTATGGCATTCCTCTTATGAGGAAGATTGAACGTGATTATGGCTACGCCTTCCTCTTTCGCGTAGAGGATCGACTGATATGCCATCATCCCTCCCCCTTTGCCGGATAATCAAACCATCCCTTCGACGCTTTTCTCCCGGTGTGCCCCGCCTCTACCTTTCTCTTTAAGATAGGCGGCGGCCTGAAGCGATCTCCGTACTCCTCTTGAAGCATACTCGTAACTGCAAACGCCAGATCAATACCTACCAGGTCCTGACTATCGAATATCCCCACCGGATGGTTCAGCCCTAACTTGACGGCTTTATCTATGTCGGCAGGCGATGCTACCCCTTCGTAGACTATCCTCCATGCCTCGTTGAAGAACGCAAAAAGCAACCTGTTAACTACAAATCCCGCACAGTCCGCGACTCTTATGGGCTCCTTGTTGATGCTCCTCACTATCGCCGTCGCCCTTATGGCCGTCTCTTCACCGGTACCCATGCCGGGGATCACCTCCACCAACTTCATTACGGAGGCCGGGCTAAAAAAATGCAACCCTATGAACTTGTCGGGTCGCGCGGTAGAAGCAGCGAGCCGGCTGATAGGAATGGAAGACGTGTTCGTTGCGATAATACAATCGGCATTGCAGACAGCGCCTAGTTCCTTGTAGACCGTTTTCTTGACCTCTGCCTGCTCGACAACGGCCTCGATCACTATTTCAGCCTTTTCAAAACCCTCGTATGTCGCTAAGGGCACGATGCGATCTATAACCTTCGTTTGTTCCTCGCTCGCAATGCGTCCCTTCTGGACCCACCTGCCCAGCACCCGTTCAGCTTTGGCACGTCCGGCAGCCGCCAGCTCCAGGCTTGCGTCCTTCAGCAATACCTTACTGCCGCTAAGCGCAAAGCAGAGGGCGATCTCTGCCCCCATCATCCCGGCTCCCACAACGCCAACGTCCTTCACGGTCTCCATGTCTTAACCTCCTACCCCATTTCTTAATCCTCAGCTCTCAGGAAAACCGGACCACCGAGGCCGTATCAGCCAGCAGAACTTTCTCTGCGATTTAGATCAAGCACTCGATTTATGACAATGGTTATTATCGGGCAATCGGACAATCGTTGTCAAGCCTTTTCTTTCCTATGAAATATCACCCCTAACAACAGCAAAGGCGCCGAAGGGAGGTGCTCCGGTGGAAAAGGGAGTAGCTTTCATGGCAGAAAGGGCAAGGGGTTTGCTTTCTGAAGACCGGTCCTAATCTTCTCCTCGTAATGACAAAAACCGGGAGGAAACACCGAAACGAATACTTTTACGTCAGCGGCCTCATTATGACCAGGGCCGAAAAAAGGGAAGGTCTGCTTCTTCCCGAACGGCACATCACGGTTCAGCTAAGCCTAATCCCCGTAAAATAAAGTCAACCATGGTGTCGCGAACCTCCTCGGACGACTTGTGTTTCACAGTCCAGCCCCTCATAGGCTGAAAAAGCTGAAGGAAAAGAATTTCGTTTGCCAGAACCTCGATGTCGCCCTTGATCGGCCTATCCGCGTTTACCGCTTCCAGAAGACCACGCCAGAACATGACGCTATGCTCGTAGTCAAGTTTCAAAACAGTGCGCAGGTGCTCTCTTTCCATATTCTTGCTTTCGGTGATGACAAAACGGAAGAGACTACCATTCTCAAGAATGAAATCCAAAGAGCTGCGAAGGGCGGCTCTCAGCCTTTCTATCGGATCCCCTATGCTCTCGACCTTCAGCGTCTTCAAATACTCGCGCCACAACTTGATCATGTGCTTATGAAGCAGATAAAGCACGTCGTCTTTTGAGGATACGTAGTGGTAAAACTGGCCCATGGACATTTCGCACGCTTCTGCGAGCTCTCGGGTCGTAGTCGGGTGAAACCCTTTTTTGAAAAGGACCTTGGATGTCCCTGCAACGATTCTTTCGTGTTTATCCTCGATAAGCTTGGCATTCTTCGAAGAGGACAGAAGAAGATCGTCGGATAGTTCAACTGCCTGCCCTTTCTTACTTGATTTTTTCACGTTAGGAACCATAAGTCATTTCTCCTGATCGACCAAGTGAATGGGAAAACTGTCGCAGATCCATTCGTTTTGTAGTCTTCCATCATCACAGGTCAGTCATTCCATAAGTACAGTTCCAGCCAACTTTCCTCCTACACGCCCCACTTAACACCCGCGCTGGCCAGACTTGCACCTGCTACGTCAACGACGGCAGCACCCCCATCGATCAGGAGGACTGATCCTGTCATAAAGGACGAGTCATCACTCGCCAGATAGCTGCAGATACCCGTGATCTCCTCAGGCGCCGCAAAACGCCGCAAGGGGAGGTTAGAGGATATCACCTTGAACACCCCGTCCAGATCCGTGTTGAGGGTTTTTTTCAGGCGGCCGAGTGAATGTTCCGTCATGGTAGTCCTAACGCCGCCCGGACATACGACATTGCTTCTGACTTTGTAAGGCCCGTAATCCATAGCGACCTGCTGAGTAAGCATGATCAGGCCCGCCTTTGACGACGCGTATGCCGGCATACCGGTCAGACAGCGGAGACCGCCGATAGAGGCGATGTTTATGATCGAACCTCCTCCGTTCTCGATCATATGCGGTATAGCTGCCTTCATAAGAAGGAAGGGGCCGGTTAGGTTTGTCTCGATCATCCTGCGCCACAGCTCCGGATCGACGTTGACTACAGTTCCGCCCTGGTCTATGGCTGCGTTGTTCACCAGTACGTCAATTTTGCCTCCGAAGTCCACAGTTGCTTTCACCATCCGAGCGGCATCTTCCAAGTTTGAGACATCGCCGGCGCAGGTTGTCGCTGAGCCCGCCGGGAGATCACCGGCTATCTTGTCAAGTTTTGCCTGGTTTCGCCCCGTTATGCAAACTCTCGCTCCATCCGCGACGAATCGCTGCGCAATCGCACTGCCTATGCCCTGACCTCCCCCCGTTATGAGCGCTACTTTTCTGTTTAGATTCACGTCTTCATCTCCTTATCCAAAAAACAGGACTCAAAATTAAAGAGCCTCTATATGCCATGGAAAAACCGGTCAGCCGTCAATCCCGACCGACGGTGTCGTGGATCTCCCACATCGATCAACCACTCGATCTATATACTTTAACAGATTGTTGAGCCGAATTGTCAAGCAATTTTGGACTTAAACTATAGGGTGCGGCGACCCGGGAAGCAGTGAGTTCCCCCGCCTTTTCTGGAGCATGAGCTGCCAAAATTAGGTTTGTATGGGTGTCCGGATGAAGGGGGGCTACTCCAGGGTATAAATAGGGCAGAAATTATGGTTCGTACGATTCTTATCAGTATAACAAGACTTGATTTT
>CAWEPK010000009.1:0-376561 GCA_963810935.1 uncultured delta proteobacterium
GTACCCGGAAGGAACCGGAATGGGTTGATGAGTACCGCTTCAAGGACCCACGCGAGCTTGCCCTCAAGGCCATGGCAGAGGTACGCAGCCAGTTATCCCTGCAGCTCGATATCTTCAAGACATTCCATGACGTGCAGGCAACAGCAGACTTTCAGGAGGATGTCCTGGAAGCCATAGGAGAGGTCAATCCGGATGTCAGAAGCAAGATCGTCCAGAAGCTTAAGGAAAGGCGGACTCTACGAGGATCTATTAGCCTCAATTGAGCAGCGGTACGGAGGCGACGAAGCACCCCTGCCATTTCATGAATGGGTGCCGTCCATTCCTATCGTCCTTGATGGCCGGCCCTTCAGCTTCGAAAGACACGAATACCTCCTGGAGCCCTATCGGGATGACCATCCAGACCAGACCGAGGAGAAGGCCGCTCAACTCGGCCTTACCTCCAGAGCCATGCTCAAGGTCATTTATGGGGCCAGGTACAAGGGGTACAGGGGTATCCTCTATCTCTTCCCGAGCAAGACCGACGTAACAGACTTCGGGAAAGGCCGTATTGACCCTCTGATCGACGAGAACCCGGAGACGATAGGGAGATGGCTGAGGGACACGGACTCAGCGAACATAAAGCGTATCCACAACTGCTTCCTCTATCTTCGCGGTATGACGTCCCGTGTGGGGCTCAAGTCCGTGCCGGCGGACTTCATTGTCTTCGATGAAATGGACGAGGCGCCGCAGAACGCCATCGACATGGCCATGGAGAGAATGGGGCACAGCGAATTCCGAGAGGTCTTCAAGCTTTCCAATCCGACGCTGCCGGATTATGGCATTGATAAGGCCTTCCAGGAGACTGACCAGCGGTACTGGCTCTTGAAATGCAGGCGCTGCGGGGCCTACACCTGCATGGAGGATACCTTTCCTGATTGCCTCTTGGAGCTTTCCAACGGCAGGGTGATCAGGGCCTGCCAGAAGTGCAAGGGCGAGCTCAATCCTTCAATAGGTCAGTGGGTAGCGAAAAGGCCCTCCATTACCGACAAGCGAGGCCGCCATTACTCCCAGTTGTTCAGTCATTACGTTGACCCGGCCTCCATCCTCCATCAATTCCGGACAACGAATAACCGGACAGATTTCTATAATCTCAAGGTTGGGATCGCCTACGTAGATGCGCAGAACCGTCTGAGCGTCCAGGAGGTCCTCGCACTGTGCGGCAGCGAGGGTATAGCAAGCGAGGACCCGGGGCCCTGCTTCATGGGCGTCGACCAGGGCTCTGATCTGCACGTCGTCATTGGTAAGAGGGCCCGCCATAAGGCGGCCAAGACCGTGCACATGGACGTCTATAAGGACTGGGAGGAGCTGGACCGCCTCATGCGCAATTTTCACGTCTCACGCTGCGTGGTCGATGCCCTCCCTGAGACCAGGAACGCCAGGGCCTTCGCGCGGCGCCATAAGGGCAAAGTCTATCTGAATTTCTACAACGAGCATCAGCGGGGCTCCTATGCATGGGACGAAGCCAGTCTCACGGTGCAGTGCAACCGGACCGAGAGCCTCGATGCGAGCCACAAGGAGATATCCGACCAGGCTCTTATCCTTCCAAAGGAATGCGCGATTGTGAAGACTTTCGCGGAGCATCTGCACAACACGGCCAAGAAGCTCGAAGAGGACAAGGACACTGGCTCTAAGCGCTACGTGTACGTGAAACTCGGGCCTGATCACTTCCGTCATGCCTTCAACTATGAGGCAATGGCCAGGCAGACCAGCCCCGTTTTCGTATTCCCGAACCTATAGGAGGGCAGCGTGTGAGTACTGTTATGAAGGCCGAGAGGGATGAACAAGGATTTATAGTCCATGAGCTGAATGACGGGCAAAAGAGGCGCTATCAGGACATCAGGGCGGGTATCAGCTGGCCGCTCATGGATGAAAACCTGCCTGCCTACTATTGCATGTACGGTGAGGAGTGGGTGCCCAAGCCGCTGGACAGGGAACAGCAGCAGGGCCGGGGCAAACTCTGCTTCCTGAGCGAGTACGAGGCCCCGGACATCCTTACATCGCTTGCAGTATTCTTCGAAAGACTGACCGACGATACTGCCCTTTTCCTTTGCGGCAAATTGTGCGGCGTGACCGAGGAATTCCAGGGCGACGACTACCGCGGCTACGCTGAGAACCTTCAGACCTTTCTCTACGACAGAAAGTCCTCGGCCAGCTTGCAGGAGGCGCCCTGGATCGGCCGCCCCGATCTCGGCATATACCAGATCAACGCATGGATGAAGAAAAGATTGCTGGAGATTCCAGCCGGCTCCCTTCTAGTCGATCAACTGAGAATGGTCCAGACTGACGCGGTGAAGGAGCTGCCTCGGCGCCTTAATGCCGTGAATGCCCTGCGATTCGTCGTCTGCAGCTTCGAGAAGGACAGGCCCAACAGGAATTCCGGCTTCGTCCCCGACCGGAGTGATCAACTCACGGACTACAGCGGAAGGAGGCGGCTCTAAGGCACCGCAGCGGCGTCTGAAACGGCAAGTGCCGAGTAGTCACTGCCACTTTTAAAGGGCTGGAGTAGACCGAAAATGGGCAGACGAAAGCCGAAGTAGTTTGGGTACATTGCGGTGCACCGGTCGGTGAGCCGCACTAAGGGGAACGCTTGACAGCCAATCTCGCTTCGTCATACAGTCTCTTAGAGGTTTTAGGAGTGAAGAGGGGAGCTGTCCACTGCTCGCGCTGCAATCGTAAGGTCATGCCGCCTCAGGCGAAGAAAGGGCGTGACCGCTCTGAGGGAGTTTCCTGCCAGCACTGCCACCACTCGAACATGTACATCCGGTTTATGTGGCAGAAGGAGCTTTTCAAGCTTTACAGAGATAAGAATGGCCGGCCTCACTCTTATGCGACGGCCCTCCATGACCTTGCGACAATCAACCAACAGATCGAGGAGAGGACCTTCGACCCAAAAGAATGGTTACCCGCGGCTATCCAGGAAAGGCGGTTCGAGACTGCTATGGACAACTGGATTTTTCGGAAGGAAAAAGAAGCCGATGAGGGCAAGCTCGCTCCTTCCACCCTGGGCAACTACAAGACCTACCGAAGCAGGTACTATCTAACGTCAAGACACCTTTCTGGCCAGGACGTGAGAGATATCCGACTCAAACATCTTCGACTCTTCTATGACGAGCTTACAGGCTCGGCCAAGTACCGGAAGAACGTCATGGACGGGCTCTACACCTTCTTCCGGTGGTTGAAGAGGTGGGGGGAGATCAAAGAGGTCCCGACCTGGCCCGAGATTGAGGCGCCTATTCAACATGAGCCGTTTACCCTCGTGGAAGACGCTCAGATTGATGTACTGTCGAGGATCCCCGAGAAGCACAGGGATATCTTCGAATTCCTCATGGAGACCGGCCTCCGCCCCTCTGAGGCGTGTGCACTGATGGCAAAGGACATCGATCCTCACACCCGAAAAGCGTTAATCAGGCGCACGTATAGCGAGGCAGAGCTGCGGGAAAAGACGAAGCAGAAGAAGGAAAGATGGGTGGTGCTTACGGACCGGACTTGGGAACTCGTCACCAAAAACGTCGGCCGGAGCGAGTTCGTCTTCACCAACCCTGAAACAAAACGTGGCTATCGATACAAATTCCTCTATCGCCTATGGACTGAGACAGGAACTAAGGTCGGCTTCTACGCGGGCACAAGGCATAGCCTGGGAACGCAGCTCGGCAACGCAGGCGTGCCCATCCAGGACATCCAGAAAATTCTAGGTCATGCTGATTTGAGGACCACACAGAGATACGTCCATCCCTCAGACGAGAGGACTAGGGAACTGCTCAGCCGGAGAGGAAAGGTCATCAGCCTGGACCAAGCGAAGAAGAAATGATGCTGTAGCATAATCTTCACCCTTCCGCCTTGCTTCGCGCCCGCGTAATCCTTCCTGAAATGATGTTTTTCTCGCCTCAGTTGTCTCTACACCATTACGAGTGGCAACAGATAGGGGCTTGTAGTTTCCAAGGCAATTACTAATATCTACTATATATTACAGAGAATCCTCGGCTCACCGACCTGGATGATGGATTGGAGGGTCCGGAGCGTGAGAAAAAGGTTCTTCTCGTGGCCCATACGCACACATTTATCAATCTTAATCGCTGTTTTGGCGGTACCCTCCATAAGCCTGATTGTCTACTCAGGGATAACGGAGCGTCATGAAGCAATAGCCAGCGCAAAGGCTGAGGTTTTAAGGTTTGTCAATGACGTTGCCGGTCAGCAGCAGGCCATAGTTGCAGGCGCAGAACAACTGGCAACCGCACTTTCTTTGCTTTCCCCGATACGGTCCCTAAATCCCATTACCGCCACTCCCCTTCTTTCTGAGCTTTTGAGAAAAAACCCTCAATATGCCAATATCCTCGTCATCGACAAATCCGGTCTTGTCTGGGTATCGGCAGTTCCCTTTGAGGGGAATGTGTCGATGGCCGAGCGGAGGTTTTTTCAAGAGGCAGCGCGTACCGGAAAGTTTTCTTCCAGTGAATACGCGATGGCCAAAATAGCCAAAAAACCCGTCATTACCTTCGGATACCCAGTAAAAAACGCCGCACATAAACTCGTAGGGGTAATAGGGGTTGTCCTTGACTTAGGTTACATTCATCACATGTTCGAACACCTCAGCCTCCCGCCAGGTTCATTATTCGCCCTGGTTGATCACCGGGGAACTATCCTCATGAGGAGTCCCAACGATCCCCTCTCGAAAGGCCTTGTCGGCAGCCATGACACTAGGCCAGAACTCTTTGCCAAGATGACGGAGGGGGCTAATGAAGGAACTTATGAAGCGATGGGCAATGACGGCAAGTTCCGCCTTGCTGCCTACAAGAGGCTCAGCCTACCTCACGAATCGACACCCTATCTTTACATCCGTTCGAGCGTACCGCTGGCCTCAGCCATTTCAAAAGCAAACGACAGAATATTCAGTAACCTCGCGGTATTTGTGTCGTTATTCATTATCGGGTTGTTCCTGGCCTGGCTTATCGGAACTCGTCTTATCGTATACCCTGCTATGATGTTGAAGGGGGCAGCCGGGCGATTGGCTGCGGGCGCTGATAACGTGAATGTGGCTTCCGTCGTGAAAGGTGGCGAGCTTGGACAAGTGGCTCGCGCATTCGATGGCATGGCAGAGCGTTTGATTCAAGAAAGAAGCGCCCTTCGCAAGAGCGAGCAGCGCTGGGCCACCACCCTTTCGAGCATCGGCGATGCAGTCATAGCCACGGACGTTGAGGGAAAGATCACGTTCATGAACACCGTTGCGGAAGGGTTGACCGGCTGGACCCTGGAAGAAGCCGCAGCGAAACCCGTGACCGAGGTTTTCAGCATCATCAACGAGCAGACCCGTAGTCAGGTTGAGAACCCTGTAACGAAGGTGCTCCGGGAAGGAATGATTGTTGGTCTTGCGAACCACACGGTCCTCATGAGAAAAGACGGATCAGAGGTCCCTATAGACGACAGCGGCGCTCCCATAAAAGATGGGGACGGCAACGCGAGCGGCGTGGTGCTCATTTTCCGCGACGTCACCGAGCGAAAGCGGGCCGATAAGGCTCTGCGTGAAAGCGAGGAGAGGTTCAAGACTCTCACGCAGGCAACCTTCGAGGGTCTTGCTATCACAGAGGACGGGAAGTTTATAGATGGCAACGATCAGTTATTCCGCATGCTCGGCTATAACCGGGAGGAGATGGTGGGCAAGGATATCTCGGAATTTATCGCGCCCGAGGATCGCGCAAGAGTGATTGACAACGTCATCAAAGGGCGTGACACCATAAACGAGCTAAACGAACACAGGATGATCACGAAAGACGGGCGAGTCATCGTAGTAGAGGGGCACGGTAAGACCGAGGTACGTAACGGCCGGAGGATGAGGCTTACCGCTTTGCGCGATGTCACCGAACGCAAGCAGATGGAGGAGGAGCTTCGCCACTCCCGGGACGAGCTTGAGCAACGGGTTAGGGAGAGAACGGCTGAGTTGCAGAACTCTCACGAGAGATTTCGTTCGCTGGTCGATCTTCTGCCGGAAATGGTATTCGAGACTGATTTAAACGAGAGGTATACATACGCCAACCGCCAAGCCCTTGAAACCTTTGGCTACACTTCTGAGAAGCTCCGAGAGGGTCTCTATATAAAAGATTTAATGGCGGAGAAGGATTACGGCAGGTTGATACGAAATATGAACAGGCTTTTAAAAGGGGAGACCCTGCCGGGCGGCGAATATACGGTGAAACGGTATGACGGAAGCGAATTTCCCGCCTTCATCCGCGCCAGCCGGACTGAGCATAACGGAAAGGTAACCGGCACTCGGGGCATTGTAATCGACTTGACCGAATCCCGAAAAGCCGAAGAGGAACGAATGCGCCTTGGGGAGCAACTCCGTCAGGCCCAGAAAATGGAGGCACTCGGAACACTTGCGGGCGGCATAGCCCACGATTTCAACAACATGCTGGCCATCGTCATAGGCAACGCTGAGCTTGCCATCGATGACATAGGCGAGTGCTCAGACGGGGTCGTTCATAATATCGAGCAGATATTGAACGCCTCCAAAAGGGCCAGGGACTTGGTGAAGCAGATTCTCGCCTTCGGCAGGAAGAGCCAGGGGCAAAGAAAGCCGGTTAAGCTCGGTCCCTTGGTGAAAGAGACGGCTAACCTTCTTCGGGGCTCTCTGCCGAGCACGGTAAAGGTCGAAGTCGATGTCCGTAACGAAGCGGACACGGTCCTTGCCGACTTCTCTCAGATCCAGCAGGTCGTGATGAACCTCGCAACCAACGCGGCCCATGCAATGGGCGAAGACGAAGGCCTTCTCTCCATAAGCGTATCGGATGCCGTCTTCGGAGAGGAAGACCTCAAGCCCGACCCCGACATGCAGCCAGGAAGATACGTCGTGCTTACCGTCCGCGATACAGGGCTCGGCATGCCAAAGCAGGTCCTTAACAGGATATTCGAGCCTTTCTATACGACGAAGGGCGAAGGCAAGGGGACGGGTATGGGCCTTGCCGTGGTCTTCGGCATCGTGAAGGCCCATAACGGGGCGATCACCGTGGAGAGCAGGCCAGGCAGGGGGACCACCTTCAAGGTGTTCTTTCCCTGCCACGACACCATCACCCAGGAAGAGCCGATCAAACAAGAAGCCCTACCCAAAGGCAAAGAGAGGGTGCTTGTAGTGGACGACGAGCCGGCCGTCGTAGAGATGACTTCTGACACCCTGAAACGCCTCGGCTACCAGGTAACGACTGCGAGCAGTGGGCAGGAGGGGTGGGAGAAGTTCGAGAAGACGCCCGGAAACTTTGACCTCGTCCTAACAGACCATGTTATGCCCGACATCACCGGCATGAGGCTCGCCGAGAAGATGCTTGAGCTGAGGAAGGACATGCCCATCATTCTCTTCACCGGCTACAGCGAAACCGTGTCGCCCCAAAAGGCAAAGGCGGCGGGCATAGCTGAGTTCTTGTATAAACCCGTAGTTGCAAGGGATCTGGCTGAGACCGTAAGGCGGGTGCTGGACGCCCCGGATCATATATCCGCATCCCTCACTGAGTGACCTTCCTCACGGTAACTCAGTGCTTCTTATTGGAACAGTCGATGCTACAATTATAGATGGCTTCATGCTTTTTCAGCAATGAGGCGAGCAGGGATTGCTGAGAAAACTTTTGAAGGTTGCGACGACCGAGGGCCTTGGATATAATTTTAGCGTTCCGCGAAAGGGCGGGCGGAGCGCTGTAAAAACTAAGGTTGAATCTTTCTTTTGGTAATGCTTCAAACATGGAGCCTATCGAGCAGGCTTGCCTTGTAGGTGGCGTCCACACTCTCCGGTATGCGCTCTTAAAAAGGATTGCCACCACGAATGGTGACAACGGCGATGACCCGGATGCCTGGGTCGTAATCCACACCTTCGGTCGGATAAGAGCCACCGAGGCTAACTTCCTGTAAGTCTCATTTTCGTTGTTTACCTTTTTGTTCCATGCTATAGATGTAAATCGTAAGACTTGGAAATAGCCAACACGGCCGCAAGGAAATAGGTCCGGAGGTAGGCAAGGATTACGAGGAACAATTATTTGCTGACTTATCTCAAGCAAAATGCCAAGATAATACGCCACGATAAGCGCCCGATGCGTCGCTTACTCGCTGGGCTGATACACCGCTTGCCTTTTGATGTGGGCAGGCTCTTTCATATCACGATAAGAGTCCAGGACTACCTCATTCACCTTCGTGTGAGCTCAATGTCTGTAGCTTTGTGGTACGATCCTAACGACAGGGCCTCCGATTATATGTTCTTAACGGGCTATCTCAAGGAGGGCGATGTTTATTTAGACGTGGGAGCGAACATTGGGACGACTCTCATTCCCGCTGCAAAATCAGTCAAGGATGGCAAAGCGATCGGCTTTGAGCCGCACCCGAGAGTATTCTCATATCTCAAAGAAAACGTAGAGCTGAACGACCTTGTCGATGAGGTAGAACTCCATAATTGCGCTCTGGGGGATGCTGACGGATATCTGAATTTTTCATCAC
Organism: uncultured delta proteobacterium; assembly: GCA_963810935.1. GTDB lineage: Bacteria > Desulfobacterota > Syntrophorhabdia > Syntrophorhabdales > WCHB1-27 > CAWEPK01. Next base: position 8,506 of record CAWEPK010000009.1, read on the forward strand.
TGCATGCTGATGACTACAACAAGGTACTGCTCCACGGCAAGGGGGTAAGGGTGCCCGCACAACGGTTGGATCACTTTGGAGAAAAGTATGAGAAAGTCGCTCTCGTCAAAATAGACGTTGAGGGGTACGAGAAGTTTGTAGTCAGTGGCGGCGCAGCGACACTGAGAAGAACCGAATGTGTCTACTTTGAAGTTAGTGACAAGAACTTCCAGTCATATGGATACCGGATTAGTGCCCTGTTCGAACAGTTAACCGATATGGGGTTTCTCCTTTTCGTCCAGACAGGACCGACGATACTTAAATCGATCAATGACACCGACGGCATGCCTCTTGGTGAAAATAATGTCTTCGCGATCAGGCACGTAGAGGACTTCGTAAAAAGGACTGGCTGGGAAGTCCTCGACAACCGCGAAAAGTCCTAGCGGGCAGGTTCAGTCAAGCGGCTGGAAGGCTCCAGCCCGCAAAAGGGTTCGCGGATGCATTCTTGTTGAGGGGACGCATCCGGGGGTTAGGGAAGAGGAGGGCGGTATGTAGAGCGAAGCCCTTAAGCGTATTCTCGTCAGGCACACATAGTTCGGGATGGGGAATAGTTGTGGTGGTAATCGCGGCTATACGATTTTGGGGCTTACGCGCGAATAGTAGGTGAAAGCCTTAACTATCTATAATAATTACCTATTACCGATATATACAAAGGCGCAGGTACGGGCTCTCGCGCGAAGTTAGTATGGGTACCATTCGAAAGTGAACAACGGGGGAACATGAGATTTCAGGACGAGGCGGCACAGTAGCGGCAGCCCCCACGAAAATTCCACATCTCCATCATCTAAACGGAAGGTTCCCGGACAACAAGATTGCGCTATCAGCAGTCCTCCCCGACGGGCTTATCCTACCCCGGTATCCCCGGCGAGCCGGCGCAGGCGAGGTAGACCGCCGTTTCTTGCACACCGTCGACCTCGATAAGATCATTCACCTGATCGTCAAAGAATGCACCTACAGCGCACACGCCAATTCCGGCTGCCGTTCCCGCAAGGTAGAGGTTCTGAGCGATATGACCGGCATCCATGTAAATGTAGCGGTATGCCCTTTGCCGGTACTTCCATTTACTTCTCTCTACGACGGCCGTCCATATGAAAGCAGCCTGCGCATCCCTGATCATATCCTGCCCAAGAGTCTGCCTCTGCCAGCCGCGCCGAAAGGTTACCCCGTTTGATGAACTCAAGATCAAATTTATGGGGCCTGAAGTGGTATACGCCCTGGTCGAGTTCCTCAACGTCTCTTACCAGGATGTAGGTTTCTATCGGGTAAAGTCCCCCTGCCGAGGGGGCGGTCCTGAAATACCATCCTTCTGCCACGGCCGTGAAACCCTGGGTGGCCCAGAGGAGTGACGAGAGGGTACCGAGGGCTAGGGTCCGCGCCGGCTCGAAGATGCGCGTCGAGCGTCGTTTTGCCAAAACCTCCCAGACGCTTGTGGAGGATCCAAACCGAGGCTTCGGGAGGCTTATTCCGGCTATCGGGGACGGATAGTCCTTATACGTCGAGGGCATTTTATTCCAGTCGAGGCTATGGCCGCCTATGCTCTCGGGGCGGTATTTCGTCTCTTCCTGAAATCTCTCGCCTATGCCAGATATTTGCTTCTGTCCTTTCTCTCTGGTGTCCTTCATGAATGCCCCCTTGCGTCAGCTCCTCGCCTGACCCTATGGGTCATTGTAATTCTTACGAGCAAGCGACACAATCGTGTTGCACGATTTCTGGTGGGAAGGCACACTTTCGAAGGAAGACCCGTAAGCTCCACTCGTAGTGGAAGAGAGCTCAATTACCGCGCACGCCGCATGCTACCTTATACTCGACAAACGATTATTGTTCCGTGATTGTTACGCAACATCCATTTCTTGTTCTCCTGCAACGATGGAAGAGGGTTCGAATCCCTCTCCCTCCGCCATTTTTCCCGCATAAAACCAAGAGTCAGCGGTGGCCTGCCGGGCCTTCCCGGGTCGTGAGGTACCTGTCGTTTACCCGTGGGTAGACTTCGCCGCCTGCGGGCGGGAGAGCCAGTGCCGAGCATGGGCTACGCGCACTCGAACGTGATTTTCCTGGGATCGATGGGGCACGTGCCCTCGATGGTGACGCGCATGGGCGACTTCCTGCACGCCTTATTGGCGTCGAGGCACTTCATAGAGACGTCGTGCGCGCCCGTACCCGTCTGGAGAAGCACGAACTGCTCGCCTTTCACTGTCTTTACCTGCAAACTCCCGTCAATTGAGACGTACCCTTCTGCCGGACATTGAACCGAGTAGAACTCATTAGCCATGGCGCCCTCCTCAATTACAGAATGGTTGATCTACTGCCGTACAAGCAATTTCTGCCGCCTTCCTGCAACACCCGGTCTCACGGCTCGCGTTCTTATGTAGCTATATCAGGCCTTAGGGTAACCTCCCGGGAAAGAAAATGGAAAGACTTATGGGGGGCGCGTATGCCGGCCGTGGAAGCTTGTCCGATACGAGGACAGACCGGCCGATCCTGTCACTCTCATAGATAAGCACCGACAGGGCATCTATTGCAAGAAAAAACCTGCGGTCCGCCAGGCTAAACCGACTTGGCGAACGGAACGTTGGGATCAGGCAGCGGCGTATTAAAGGCCAGGTGAACGGTAGGCTCGCTGCCGCCGTTCCAATTGCGGTGCGGCACGCCGGCAGGAAAGACGATCAGCGAGCCGGAGGAACAGTTGTACTTCTTGCCTTCGATCTCAATACTCATCGTGCCGCTCAGGATGTAGAAGATCTGGTCGACCGCGTGGACGTGCATACCGGCTGGGGAGCCGCCGCCAGCGGGCGTCTTGATGCAAAAGACCGAGCAAGTCTTTGCGCCCGAGGTCTGATCGAACAGAACCTGGGTCAAGCGTTCGTTGGCGCCGCTGTTGGCGATGGCCTCGAAGTCAACCTTACGAACGTATTCCATGGGGGCGGCTGAGTTCGCCATATCGATCTTGATCGCGGGTTTGCTTTGGGCCGCACTGGGGGTAACCCGCATGACGGAGAGGGCCGCACCTCCGATGACCGCCTTCTTCAAAAATTCCCGACGCGATTTATTGTGCATTTTCCATCCTCGCATTCATGTTTTAATCATAGCCGCCAATAATGCCGCATTGCAAGAACAACATTCAGCGCGCCCTTGACCACGTTCTATCATAAACGATATATAATAAGGAGATGACAGGCGCCCCCGTGGATATATCACTCGCAAGCGAGATCATGACAGACTTCGCACGTCTTACGGGACTTGCCCCCGAAGGCATTCCGGAGCGGTACCTCTGGACCGACGCCTTCGCCGTTTGCAACTTCCTGGGCCTTTACGAGGAAACGGGCGACGCGAAATGGAAGGACCTGGCGCTCTCGCTCGTCGGGCAGGTACATTCTACGCTCGGACGGTACCGCAAGGACGACACCAGGGTCGGCTGGATAAGCGGCCTTGACGAACAGAAAGGCCAGTTCCATCCCACGGCAGGGGGATTGAGGATAGGCAAGAAGCTCAGGGAGCGCAAGAGTACCGAGCCTCTCGATGAACGCCTCGAATGGGACAGGGACGGCCAATATTTTCATTACCTGACAAAGTGGATGCACGCCCTTGACCGGGTTGCTAGGGTGACCGGGGGATGTGCCTATAACAGGTGGGCCGTGGAGCTTGCCCGCATCAGCCGGGCCAGGTTCGTCTATTCTTCCGGCAAAGAGAAAAGGATGTATTGGAAGATGAGCACGGACCTCTCCTATCCTCTGGTCCGGTCCATGGGTTTCCACGATCCGCTGGACGGACTCGTTACGTACACCCAACTGGCGGAAACAGCCGCGAAAGATCCGGAAATGGCTGTAGAGCTGGAGACGGAGATCACCGATATGGCCTCCATGTGCAAAGGGAGGAGCTGGGCCACCGACGATCCCCTCGGCATAGGCGGACTGCTGTCAGACGCCTTCCGCGTGGCCCAACTCATGGTATCGGGATACTTCGCAGGGTCGGGCCTGCTCGTCATCCTGATCGAGTCCGCCCTCTCGGGTCTTGAGGCCCTGGACGAGGAGATGACGAAGCTCCCCTCGAACTACCGCCTAGCCTTCCGGGAGCTTGGCCTCTCGATAGGACTGCGCGCGTCGACGATGCTTTCAACCTTCGTGGCGAAAAATGCGGCTATTTTTCGTGAAGAAGAGGACCTGGACGACCGGATAAGGGCCCTGAAACGGTATGAGCGGCTGCGAGAAACTGTCGAGGCGTTCTGGCTTACATCCGAGAACCGGCAGGCAGAATCGTGGATGGCCCATCGCGACATAAATATGGCGATGCTCGCAACCAGCGTCTCTCCCGGTGGGTTCCTCAGCTTATAGCTCCTTAGGTTCCGGCCTTCCGCTCTTCCTGTATTCTGTTAATAGACCCCGTATTCCCTGGTAAAATCGAACATGGCGCGCACGTTCTCCGGTTTCGCATCATCGAGTCCGGTCGATGAATCCATTATGAATCCACCATTTTTCCCCGCTGTGTCTATCAGTTTCTTACAGTATGCCCTCACCTCGTCCGGCTTTCCTGTTGCGAGGATCGACAAGGGGACATTACCCCTGATGCAGACCGTATCTCCAAGTACCTGCTTCGCCCTGGCCATATCCGTCGCCTCAAAGGCGTAACACGCTTTTCCGGCGGGAATATCTTTGATGATTTCGAGCCGCGACGTGCAATCCCCTTCCCAGAAGGGGCAGGGAGTGCATCCCGCGTCGATAAGAGCGATCATGAGGTCTCGAAGCGTCGGCCAGAAGAATTTGTTAAACTGCGGGAGCGACATAAACCCATCCAGCCCCTTGTGAAGTGGGATGAAGACCCTCTGGTTCCCCGTTACCTTCGTTGCATTGATGGCGGTCTCCAGCATGAAGGGCAGCAGTTTCTCGCACGCCTTGACGACCTTGTCCGGCCTCCGGTACATGTCGAGCATCAGGCCCTTTGTGCCCCTGAAAAAATCACCCAGGGTGTCGAAGGGAGCCTGCGTGAAGGCCCCCGTCTGCATGGGGAACCCCTCCTCTTTTGCTTTTTCCGTAAAGCGGCGTGAATATTGGGCGACCCGCATGGCTTCCTCGCCTGCCTTCTGCATCGCCGCGAATGCTGCGGCGACATCGGGAAGGCTGAAGGGCGCAATGGCCACGTTAAAGCCCATGTAGTAGGTAATGATGCCGTGCAGCGGAGCGAGCTTCTCGAATCCCTTGAGCCTCCCACAAACGCGCGGCCAGTACCGTCGTACCATGAAATCGGACGGATCGAGAAGGAAATGGTCATACTCGTCCGCGGTCATGTATTCCCCTTCCACGAACTGATACGTGTGGTCCGACCCAACCCCGTGGCCGGGCCATTTGAGCTGTTTAAAATCGAGGACATCGAGAATAGGGCCCAAAGACCGGATGGCGAATGGGGCCTGGTCCATGTCGGGCTGGAATTCAAGGAGGGTCTTCATCTGGGCGTCAAAAAGCTTCTCCGGATCGTACATTGCCTCTTGTGCCGTGACGCCTGCACATTTTGCAGGAAAGAAACCGAAGAGAACGGCAATCGGCACCCTGTCCGGCTTCCGGAGCGCAATCGCATCCAATACCCTATTTTCTCGTTCCCTGTATAATTCCTCTGCTGTCTTCGCCATGATCATCTCCCGATCCATTGCCTGCTTGCAAATTACTTGTTCCTGTAAAGCCTCCATTTGCCCTTTTCTATGACAACAGGCACGTAACACTTGGGGCCCAGGCCGTTATGGTTGTCCGGCCCATAATTGAAAACGCCGTTCTGCCCCACGAAACCCCTGGTCTTCTCGATATTGTCCCTGATCTGCTCCCTTATCTTCACGAGGTCGGCCGGCTTCCCCGGGTCGAGGGCCGGGTCTACGTTCTTCAGGGCGCCCGCTATGATGTAGGCCGAATCCCAGGTATGGCCCGCGTAAAGGCTGAAAGGACCGTAGAGTTTCGTGTACCTGTTGTACAGGGCCATCGCCACCTTCTTCTGCGGGTCATTCGCGGGAAGGTCGGGTGCGACGAGGGCCTTCAACGAAGTGGTCACGATGCCCTCCGCGTACTTTCCGCCCAGCTCGATGAACTCAGGGCTGACGACTGCGTAGTCGCTGGCTATCGGTTTGGTGAAACCGAGGTCGCGGGCGGTCTTTATAACAAGAGCGGTATCGGGCACGTTCCCTGTCACCAGCAGCCCGTCCGCCCCTGCGACCTTCACGTGGGTGATCTGCGGGCTGACATCCGTTGTGCCCGGCGCGTATACCTCTTCAAGAGCGGGCGTTATCCGCATATCCTTTACCGCCCAGTCAAAGGTTTCCTTGCCTATCTGTCCATACGCGGTATCGATATAAAGGTAAGCGATTTTCTTTGCGCCCCGCTGCTGAAGGTTCTCTATCAGCATGGGAATGGATGCCTCTCTCTGGCGCGGCACGACATTGAAAACCCATTTTTTTGTCGGTATCCAAAGCTTATCGATGGGGGCCGAGCAGATAATGGCCGTCTTGCCCGTTTCCACGGTCTGGATGGCAGCCATGGACGTCCCGGAGGAATCATAGCCTGCGAGCACCGCCACCTTTTCTACCTCGATGAGGCGCTTCGTATGGATCACTCCCTTCGAGGCTTCGCTCTCTCCATCATTGTAGATCGCCTTCAACTGCCTGCCATTGACGCCGCCCGCCGCGTTGATCGCTTCGATGGCGATTTCCAACCCCCTCTTTGTCGCAATTCCGAGGTTCGATTGGCGGCCGGTAAGATCGACCACACACCCTATGAGGTACGGCGCCTTCTGGGCATAAACGGGTCCCGAGAAGAATCCGAATCCAATACCGAGGAGCATCAGCGCAATCGCCAGACGTTTCATGTTTTCTCCTTATCCTTTCTCCTGTGGGGCTATTTTCCCTTGTAAAGACGCCATTTGCCTTTGTCAACGACAACCGGGACATAGCATTTCGGGCCGAGGCCGTTATGATTGTCGGCCGTAAAATTGAAGATTCCGTTTTGGCCGACAAAACCCTTTGTGTGCTTCTCCAGATTGTCCCTTATCTGTTCTCTGATCCGCACGAGATCTGCCGGTTTTGCAGGATCGAGCTTAGGGTCAACGTTCTTGAGGGCGGTCACGAGCAGATAGGCTTCGTCCCAGGCGTGGCCCGCGTATAGGCTGAAGGGACCGTACAGCTTCGTGTATTTGGTATAGAGCTCCGTCGCCACCTTCTTCTGGGGGTCGTTCGCCGGGAGATCGGGCGCTACGAGGGCCTTAAGGGAAGTCGTTACTATGCCCTCCCCGTTTTTCCCGGCCAGCTCTATAAACTCCGGCCCTACTATGGCGTAGTCGCTGACGATGGGGGCCGTAAACCCCTGATCCCTCGCATTCTTGATGACCATGACCGTATCCGCCATCTGCCCCGTAATGAGCAGGCCATCTACGCCGGCGGCCTTGATATGCACGATCTGCGGTCCGACGTCCGCGCTGCCCGGCGCGTATTTCTCTATTGCCGCCGGCTTGATGTTCATCGCCTTCGCGGTCGCGTCAAAAACCTCCCTGCCCGTCTGTCCATATACGTTATCGATATGAATATAGCCTATCTTCTTCGCGCCCCGGACTACGAGGTTCTCCAGAAGTATGGGGATGGATGCTTCCTTCTGCCTCGGCACGACATTAAAGACCCATTTTCTCGTTGGTATCCATATCTTTTCCGATGCGCCGGCGTTGATCATAACGACCTTGGCGTCCTCGTACGTCTGTATGCATGCCATGGCAACGCCGGACGAGCCGTAGCCTATGGAGGCAACCACCTTGTCCACGTCGATGAGCCGTTTGGAGACTGTCACGCCCTTTGCCGGGTTCGTCTCCGTGTCGTAGAGAAACAGCTTGAGCTGCCTGCCGTTCACGCCCCCCGCTGTATTGATCGCATCGATGGCGATATCGAGCCCCTTCTTTTCTCCCTGTCCTATATTCGAGATGATGCCTGTCAGCTCAAGGGCGACGCCGACCGGATACGGGGCCGGTTTCTGCTGCCCGAACCCCTGGTCGGGGAACGATGACATAATGCACAGGCAGAATATGGCTCCTATCAGCAGCTTTTTCATTTCCTCCCCCCTTTGTTTCTCGATCTCATTTTTATCCGCCCAGGTAGGCGGCCTGGATCGTCGGGCTCTCGATGACATCGCTGCACGCACCTTCGAGCACAACCGCTCCCCTTTCCAGTACATAGACATAATCGGCAATCTTGAGGGCCGCCCTGGCATTCTGCTCGACAAGGAGGAGCGACACCTCCCAACCCGCGCAGATTTCCTTGAGCGCCCGCATCATTTCCCCCACGAGCAGCGGGGAGAGACCAAGCGACGGCTCATCCAGGGCGAGGAGCGTCGGCATCGCCATCAGCGCCCTCCCGACTGCGAGCATCTGCTGTTGCCCCCCCGACATGGTATCGGCGCGCTGCTTCAGCCGGTCCTTGAGAATAGGGAAGAGGCTGAAGACCATCTCCAGTCTGCCTGCAAGGACCTCTTTCCGCTTTTTCGCGCTAAAGGAGTAGGTGCCGAGAAGGAGGTTGTCCATCACCGTGAGGGGACCGAAGAGTTCCCTTCCCTCAGGCACACTCGATATGCCGTGTCGGATGATCCGGTGGGCGGGTATCCCCTGGATCGCCACACCGTCATAGACGATCTTCCCTTCGCGGGGGGTGAGAAGGCCCGTTATGGTCTTGAGTAGCGTCGTCTTCCCTGCGCCGTTGCTTCCCAGGATTGCCACTACCTCATGGGGATGAACCTTAAGTGAGATGCCCTTGAGGGCCTGCGCTTCGCCATAAAATGTGGAGACGGCCTCCGTGACAAGGCGGGGGGCTCCGGTCCTCGGCAAAGAAATTTTGCAGACGTTATCCATATCAGACCTCGGCGCCTAGGTAGGCCCTGATAACCTCCTGGTTCGCCCGTACCTGCCCGGGCGTTCCTTCCGCGATCTTCGTGCCCTCGTCGAGGACGATGATCTTCTCGGAGAGGGACATGACGAAGGGCATGTTGTGCTCGACGATGAAGATCGTGAGCCCTTTGCCTACAAGCGTATAGATAAGATCTACCAGTCTTTGCGCCTCGTGGGCTGCAAGGCCGCCCACAGGCTCGTCGAGCATGAGGAGGGTAGGGTTCATGGAGAGCGCCCTGGCGACACCCACAAGTTTTCTTTCACCGAGGGGGAGCTTCGAGATGGGATCGCCCGCCCGCTTTTCAAGGCCCACGAAGGCGAGGCTCTCCATGGCGATCTCGCGGAGGCGCTTTTCCTCTTTTCTCGCCCAGGGGAGAGAAAAGCCGCAGGCGAGCATCCCCGAAGAGCTTTGCGTGTGGCATCCCACGAGGGTGTTTTCCATCACCGAAAGGCCGGCAAAAAGCTCCTCGAGCTGGAACGTCCTCCCGATGCCTTTCGATGCGATGGCGTGGGCCGGGAGTCCGGCAATATCTTCGTCCTGAAAGAGAATCTCCCCCGAATCCGGGGCATAGATGCCGGTGACGACGTTGATGAACGTAGTTTTCCCTGCCCCGTTCGGGCCGATGAGGGAGTTGATGCTTCCTTTCTCCAGCTCGAAAGCGACGTCAGCGAGCGCCTGAATGCCGCCGAAACGTTTGCCGACGGCGTCTACCTTAAGGAGAATATGATGGTCTGGCGAAGCGGCCACGGACCCTCCTCCCTGCGCGCATCAATTGCTCGACCCAACCCGCGAGGCCTCCCGGCATGAATATGAGGGTGAGGATGACAATGATGCCGAAAAAGACGGCATCGACCTCGGCTGTCATGACGGGAAGCACCTTGCCCAGATAAGCCTGGATAACCTCACGGAGCCACATGATCGTAAAGGCGCCGAGTACCGGGCCGTAGAGTATCTCCCCGCCTCCTACGATCGCCATGGTGATCAGCTCGACCATGAGTGGTATGCCGAACATCGCCGGCTGGATGAAATGGAGCCAGAAGGCGAGGAGACTCCCTCCGAGGCTCGCCATGACCGACGTGATCACGAAGATCCTCAGTTTGTACTGGGGGATGTTGATGCCCATGCTCTTGCTCGCCACTTCGCTGTACATGAACGTCCGGAGCGCCCTGCCTGCACGGGTATTCATGAGGTTGTGAAAGAACCATAGACTCCCTATGCAGAGCCCCCATGAGAGGAAATAGAAGTCGCGGTCCCCTTCGAACTTTATCGGGCCTATCGTGAGGGCGGGTATGCCCATCAGGCCTTCGTGGCCACCCGTAAGGGAGCCCATGTTCCCGATCACGATTTCCACGATGACCAGGAGACAAAACGTCGCGTTGGCAAGGTAATATTCCTTCAGGCGAAGAAGGGGTGCGCCCATGACGTATGCCAGGCACGCGACGCACAGGGCCGCAAGAACGATCGCAGCCAACGGAGGCACGCCCCTGATTGTGGCGATGGCCGTGACGTAGGCTCCGATGCCGAACCACGCGGGATGGGCTACGGAGAAGATGCCGCTGTTCTCCATGAGGACCGCCTTGCCGAGCGCCAGGGCGCCATAAATCGCTATAAAGCACATGACGCCTATGATATACGGGCTCGGAAAGACAAAAGGGAGAAGGAATATGGCAAGCACGATCAACCCGGGAAAGATGCGCTTTTTCATGTTCTTCGTTTCCTGGACGGCAGGCGGTAGGTGCCGATGATGAGGACGACGATCATCACGCCAAGGGCAAAGACGTCCTTGAGTCCCGCTGAGATGAAGCCCGCGCCGAACCCTTCGAGGAGCCCGAGGGCAAGGGCCGCCCCGACGGTGCCGAGGATCGTCCAGTTGCCCACTATCGCCACCACAAGCCCCTTGAGCCCCGTGAGGAAGCCTATCTCGTATCCCGTGAAGGTGATAGGGGCGGTCACTATGCCCGTTATCGCGCCAAGGCCGCCTGCGAGACCGAAGCAGAAGAGGCGGAACCTGCTCACGTCGATGCCGACGAGGCGGGCGCCTGTGCTGTTGAAGGCGGACGCCCGAAGTGCCTTACCGAAGAGTGTAGAGTTGAGGAACCATGAAAGGCCGGCGGTGACGACGACCAGCAGGGCCACCACGCAGATCACCTGAGGAGTGATGGTGGCGCCGAACATGTGAAGCACGTCGGCGCCGAAGATGGGATCGATCTTGCGCGTCTCGGAACCGAACTTGAGGAGCACCGACCCTTTGATGACGGCGCCGAGAGCAATGGTGAGCATCATGTAGGTCCGCGCCGAGGGATGTCGAACGGAGCGGATCGTCGTCCGCTCCATGACGGCGGAGATGAAGATCGTGGCAGCGACCGCGATCGCGGAGGCGGGGAAGAGGCCGAGGCCCGCCGTGTGGAGACCCCAGGTGAGCATGCCACCGAGCATCACGAACTCGCCGGTGGCGAAGTTGAGGACCGAGGTCATCAGGTAGACGACGCTCCAGCAAATGCCTATGACGCCATAAATGCTGCCCGCCGTTATCCCTGAGATGGCATACTGGATTATCTGCGAGAAGAGATCCATAGAGCTTAGTCCCTACTTGCGCGTTGTTTTTCCGGCGTTCCCGGCCAGCAGGCGTACCGCGACAATGCGACGAGATAATATCACACTATCGCGCCGTTTGTTAACTCAAGTTTTTTGCCATGTCTCGCGTGTCCGGGCCTTTTAGGCCTTGAGCCTTCCCTTTTGAAAGGCGTCTATATATTGCAGACAAAACTTACCCTTGACAATAGGACTAACCTTTTAATATTATACGTTCAGAGATAAGGTCCGCACGCATCCGGCGGCCAATAAGAAAACCTTGCTGCTCACCGCACCCCGGAAAGACACGCGGACGACGCGTTAACGCTCATGGAGGAGGAGTTAATGAAAAAGGTAATATTGGTCTTGTTGGCGGTCCTCATCCTGTCCTGGACGGTCCAGGTATCCGCGGCGGAGCCGGTCAAGATCGGCCTGATCTATCCCCTGTCCGGCGTCATGGCGTTCGACGGGCAGTCGGTCGTCTGCGGGGCGAAGCTGGCGGCGGAGGAGATAAACAAGAAGGGCGGCGTCCTCAAAGGACGGCAGATAGAGATTATAGTCGAAGACGGCCAGGGCATGCCCGCTCAGTCCGTAGCCGCAGCGGAAAAGCTGATAAACCGGGACAAGGTGGCGGTCGTAATGGGCGCCCTGCGGAGCACGGCGAGCCTTGCGGTCCAGCCGATAGCAGAGAAGAACAAGACCCCTATGGTGACTGTCATCTCGACTGCCCCGAAGCTGACGGAGGGCGGATACAAGTATTACTTCCGGATCTGTCCACAGGAGGCCATGCTGGTGGCAGTGGCGGCCAAGTTCATAGGCACCAAGCTCGGTATAAAGAAGCTCTGCTACATGGGTCCCAACGACGAGTGGGGCCGCGCTGCGCTTGACGCCTGGGGCAAGCTGATGAAAGAGAACGGCGGGGAGCTCCTCAGGGGAGACCTGGTTCCCAACAACGAGACCAACTTCCAGCCGTACCTGACCAGGATAAAGTCCCTCAACCCTGACGCGGTCGCCGTGCAGGCGGAAACGCTGATGGCGTCGATGGTTTTCAAGCAGGCAAAGGAAATGGGCCTGACGATGCCGTTCATCGGCCACGGGGCGACGGCCTCTGATGAGTTCATAAAGCTGGCCGGCGCCGCAGCCGAGGGCGTCTACTCGATGATGCCCTATGTCTACACTTACGATTCACCTCAGAACAAAGCGTTCACGGCCGCATACGCGAAGCGCTACCCCGACAGGGGCATGCCTGACAAGTACTCCGTCGGCGGCTATGACGGCGTCTATGTTATCGCCGACGCGATCAGCAAGGCCGGCAACGCCGACCGGGAATCGATCAAGAACGGCATGACGAAGATCGAGTCGCACCGGATACAGGGCCTGATCAAATTCGACGCAAAGGGTCAGGCGCACCCGCTGGCCTTCGTCGCGCAGAACAAGAAAGGCGTACCCCAGGTTATCGGGTTTCAGACGACAAAGGATTAGACCCGGCTTATATGCCGGAAACCGCGCGTGATGGAACGCGCGAAAGGGTGAGGGCAGATATACCCCTCACCCCGACCCTCCTCTTCCGGGAGCGAAGGTGGCGCGGACCGCGGACGGTGCCTGAAATATAATGTCGATCTTCATTCAACAGCTCGTCAACGGCCTTATCATAGGCGGTGTTTACGGCCTGATCGCCGTGGGCCTCACGACGATTTACGGGCTGATGGACGTCGTCAACTTTGCCCACGGCGAGTTCTACATGCTGGGCGGCATGATCGCTTTCTTCATCATGCAACTCACCGGTGCGAATTACTTCATAGCCATCGCCGCCTCGGTTATCCTGGTCATGTGCATCGGATATATCTGTGAAAAGTTGTTGCTGAAGAGGCTGCGCGACAAAAAAACGGACATCCTCGTGGCTGGGGCCCTTGTCACCATAGGCATTTCCATCTTTTTCCAGAATACGGGCCTCCTCGTTTTCGGCTCCGTCCCCCGCATGATCCCTTCACCTTTTTCGACGGAGCCCCTTCAGATCGGCCCCATACTCCTGGGCCGGATGAACCTCTTTGCGGGCGTAGTGACGGTGGCGGTCATACTCTTTTCCCATTACTTCATCAAGAAGACGACCATGGGCATGGCGATGCGCGCCACGTTCCAGGACAAGGACGTGGCGGCCCTTGTCGGCGTGCACATCGACCGGGTTTTCTCCTTCACGTTTATGCTCGGCGCAGGCCTCGCCGCGACGGCCGGCGCCCTCCTCGGCCCCATATACATCATCTACCCCAACGTCGGGGAGAGCGTGATCCTGAAGGCCTTCGTGATCGTGATCGTCGGAGGGATGGGGAACTTCCTGGGGGCCATCTTCGCCGCCCTCATGCTGGGGGTAATGGAGGGCCTCGGGGCGGCCTACATCACGGCGGAATACAAAGACCTCATCGGGTTTGTGCTGGTGCTCCTCATATTGCTGTTCAGGCCATCGGGGCTTTTCGGGCGGATGAAAAGGGTATGAGCAAGCGCGTCCGGGCCATCCTTTACGGGCTGTTATTCGCGGCGCTTGCCGCCCTGCCCCTTGTCCTGACGAACGATTACGACATCCATATCTTCATCATGGTGGGCATATTCGCCATACTGGCGATGGGTTTCAACCTGATCTTCGGTTATATCGGCCAGTTGTCCCTCGGCCATACGGCCTACTACGCCATAGGCGCTTACGCCTCGGCGCTTGCCGCCCTCAAATGGGGGTTCCCTTTCTGGCTGGGGCTGGCCTTCGCGGGCGTGGTCACGGGCATATTCGGCTTCCTGATAGGCGTGATAGCCCTGCGATGGAGGAGCCATTCCTTCGTCATAGCGACTATCTGCTTCTGGGGCATCATCCACGTCATCCTTTTCAATTGGGTGTCGCTGACCAACGGCCCGGTCGGCCTGGGCAACATCCCGCCCCCCTCCCTGTTCGGCATGGTGTTCACGAGCAAGGTGCATTTCTACTACCTGCTCCTGGCCTTTGTAGTCGGCGTCTACTGGCTGACCAAAAGGGTTGTCTCCTCTCCGATAGGCAGGTGCTTCAGGGCCATTAGCGAAAACGAGCCGCTTGCGGAGTCGGTGGGGATCAGTGCCTTCCGCTTCGCCATGCTGGCTTTTATCCTCTCCACGGTGCTGGCGGGCATGGCCGGGAGCATCTGTGCCCACTACGTCTCCTACATAAGCCCGGAGATCGCGGAGTTCTCGGTGATGATAACCATCCTGGTGAGCGTCGTGCTGGGAGGCAGAGGCACGCTCATAGGGCCGGTGCTGGGGGCCGCTATCGTCATCTTCCTCCAGGAATACCTGCGGTTCGCCAAGGAATTCCGCCTGCCGATCTTCGGCCTCGTCCTGATCCTGGGCATCGTTTTTCTGCCTAGGGGGATCGTGATGCTCCCCGGCATCATAGCCGCCCACAGGAGGAAGCCGAAGTGAGCGAGAAGTTCTTCCATACCGAGGGCCTTACGGTCCGCTTCGGCGGTCTAACGGCAGTGGACCATCTCGACTTCGAGATCAGGCAAGGGGAGATCCTGAGCCTCATCGGCCCGAACGGGGCGGGGAAGACGACGGCCTTTAACGCGATAACGGGCTTCACCTCCCTTTCCTCCGGGTCCATCCACTTTTGCGGCTATGACCTGACGGGCCTGCACCCGTTCCAGGTCGCCACCTGCGGATTGGTGAGGACCTTCCAGCAGACGAGCGTTTTCTCGGAAGTCACCGTCGGGGAGTGCGTCCTCATGGGCAGCCATAAAGGCGCGGAGACCCGCTTCCTGCCCACCCTTTTCCATTCCGCGTCATACAGGAGGAAGGAAAAGGAAGTTGCAGCCCGGGCCAGGGAGATAATCGACTTCATCGGGCTGGCCGGCAGGTCGGACGTCGCAGCACGGAACCTATCCTACGGGGAGCAGAAGCTCCTCGAGATCGCCGTAGCCCTAGGGGCCGCCCCGAAGCTGCTTCTTTTGGACGAGCCGGTTTCAGGCATGAACCCCGAGGAGTCGCGCTCCACGATGGAGCTTATCTTCGCGCTGCGGAAGCAGGGGATCACCATACTCCTCGTGGAGCACGACATGAGCGTCGTGATGGACATCTCCGACCGCATCGTGGTCCTGAACTACGGAAAGAAAATCGCCGAAGGCACGCCCGCGCAAGTCTGCGAGAACGGCGAGGTGATAGAGGCATACCTGGGGAGCGGTCTGAAATGCTCTATTTAAGCGACGTGTCCGCATATTACGGCAACGTGCAGGCCCTGAGGGGCATTTCCTTCGAGGTCAACGAGGGCGAGATGGTCGCCCTGATCGGCTCGAACGGGGCCGGGAAGACGACCACGCTGCGCACCATCTCCGGGCTTCTTGCGCGGACCGCGGGCCACATCACGTTCATGGGCGAGGAGATCGGCGGCCTGCCGCCCTTTGAGGTCATCAAGAGGGGGATCGCCCATTCGCCGGAAGGCAGAAGGGTCTGGCCGGACATGACCGTCTTCGAGAACCTGCGGATGGGCGGGTACCTGCGGAAAGACGCAGACGGGCTGAAGGAAGACTTCGACAAGATGTACGCCCTTTTCCCGATCCTTGCCGAGCGCCGGCACCAGATGGCGGGGAGCCTCAGCGGCGGAGAGCAGCAGATGCTCGCCATAGCGCGGGCGCTGCTTTCGAGGCCGAAACTTCTGCTCCTCGACGAGCCTTCTTTAGGGCTGGCCCCGATCATGGTGGAAAGGGTGGCGGAGACCGCTGTGGCCCTCAACCGGTCCGGCATGACGATCCTCCTGGTGGAGCAGAACGCCAACCTTGCCCTAATTGTCTCCAGCCGGGCCTACGTCCTTCAGACGGGGCGGATCATCCTTTCAGGCAAGTCCGTCGAACTTTTGGCGAACGGCGAGGTCCGCAAGGTATATCTAGGCAAATCCGACTAACGAAGCGTGAGGGGGGTCGCGTGCAGCGCAAAACCGTGACATTGCCTGTTCCTTACGAAACACCGGAAGAAAGAGGGGTATTCCTCGACCTGGAGGTCCGCCCGGAGAACCTGGCCGGCGTCTTCGCTCCCGAGGAGCCGCAGCCCCTGGACGACCTTTTGGGGGCGCTGGATTGGGCCGTCGAGCACCCCGTGGGCGGCGGGAAGCTTTCCAGGATACTCGCTGAAGGCCTGAAGGTGGCCGTCATCATCGAGAACCAGTACCGCCAGGCGCCCGCCGACGCCGTAGTGCCTATGCTCCTTGCGCGGATCAGAGAGGCAAAGGCCGAGGCGACCATCATGATCGGCAACGCCCGGCTCGTGCCGCTGACCCCGGACCAGATCAGGGAAAAGCTGGGCGGCGGCCTTGTGGACAGCGGAGTCGATATAGTCTGCAACGACGTGAGCAAGCCGGAGAACTACGTCTTCAGGGGGATAACAAGCTTCGGCGTCCCCCTCTACATCCACCGGAAGGTGGCGGAAGCCGATGTAATAATCACCCTTGCGACTACTCAGGCAACCCTTTGGGGATACGGCGGGTCGGGTATGATCAATCCCGCGGTCACGTCTCTCGATACGATCGAGCAAAACCATTTCATGGCGCTCGCCCCCGACTGCACGCCGGGAAACAACGAATGCAGCATCCAATTGGACAAGTACCAGGCGGCCCGCATGGCGGGCGTCTCAATGGGAATTAACGTGATCGTCAACAACAGGCTTGAGACGGTCGATATAAACGCCGGCGATTTCGTGGAAGCCCACAGGGAATCAGTCAGGAAGTATGACCGGATATACAGAATGGACGCTTCTTCCCTTAAAGAGCGGAAGGCGGATATTGTGGTCGCGGGCACATCATCCCCCACCGATCATCTTTTTTACCACACCTGCTGGGCCATCCAGAACTGCCTGCCCATAGTGAATAAGGGCGGCACGATCATCTTCGCCTCCCCATGCCCCGGATACCACGGCCTGCCTGGTTTCGCCTTCATGGACCTTTTGACGCCGCATATGCCCGCGACGCGGGAAAACCTCCTCAAAGCCATACCGGTTTTTTACAACCAATCGAGCAGGCTGAGGGCGGCAGGGATCAGGTTCAAGACATACAGCGCCATGATCGATTACGATATAAAGATAGTCACGCTCCCGCAAAACCACGCTTTCGCCCGCGATATAGGCTTCAACGTTTACGGGTCCATCGGGGATGCGTACCGTGACGCGCTCACGAGGCACGGTAACGGCGCCAGGGTTGCCTTCGTCCCCTACGGGCGGTACACCGTGCTCGATGTAGGTAGGGCGTAAGGAGCGGGGGATTTATTTCAGGATTGAAACTGTTTTTTGCTGACAGGCAGGCTGTCGAGAATGGCCTTGAGCTGATCTCTCAGCACGGGCTTGGTGAGCGTCGCCCGTATGCCGCTCGACCGGACCTCGTCCTCCGGGATGATGCTGCCGTAGCCGGTGACGAGGATTACGGGGATATCGTCCTTTATGCCGATGAGCCGTCTCGCCAGCTCGGTCCCTCTCATTCCCGGCATTATCTCGTCCACGATTGCGATATCGAATCTTTCGGGGGCGTCAGAGAAGAGCGCAAGCGCCTGAAGCGGACCGTTGACGGAAAGAGACGTATAGCCCAAACGGTCAAGGACCGTTGCCATCAACTCCGTCACTTCCTCTTCGTCGTCTACGAGCAGTACCATGCGCCGTCCCGTGATTATCCAGCATTAAAGATAAGGTCCTCACCGTGCAAAATCAAGGGCCGTGCACAGGTCTACGCCGCTTCCGCGCTCTTTTTTTCCGTCCGTCCGGTGACGATATTATCGAGGGAATAGACGCATATCCTGCTCTCGCCCGACTCGTCCGTTTTTGCCTTTTTACTGATAAAGGCGACGGTCTTTTCCGCTATTTCATCGGCAACGACAACCTCCATCTTCGCCTCCGTGACGAACGGCGGGTCGCACCGCATCGCGCGGTAGATCTGTACGGCCGGCGCAGGACCGCCGAAGCACTTGACCTCCGTTACCACAATCCCCCGGATTCCCATGCCGACCAGGCTGCCGGCCACCTCCTCGATTTCCGCAGGCTCCAATACGGCCTCTATCTTCTTCATCTTTCCTCCTCGTCGCAGACTTCAATCACAACGCGTAAAACAGCCTGTCAAAAAGCTCCTCATCCTCGATCCCGAGCAGCGTCCGCCGCACTATTCCGAGCACTCCTGCAACGGCCCTCTGCACCGGGGGCACGCTCCGCCCCATCATTCTCACTACAATGCGTCCCGGATCGACCGCGCTCGCGCCGCACAGCAAGGCAGCATCATCGGCCGCTTCCCTGACGGATTGCACAAGGACCTGCGAGACCTCCGGCCGGTTATGCACGAGGTACATCGATGCCGACACGTCGTACGATTCGAGCCGCCCGAGGGCACGATAGTCTTCTTCTTTCGGCCGCAGCACGAAACGGTCGCGGACGACTGCGCCGCCGCCCGAATATATCTCGGTCAGGCTGTCGTAGGCGTCAAACGCGAGCGACTCCCCCCTGCTTATCCTTCCCGTCGTGAACCAGTCGAGCAGCAGGCAGGTCGATGTCTCTTCCATCCGGACCACCGTTTTCTGCACATATGACGCGCCTGCGAACGGGATGACGTAGGGAGGGACGAATTCGAGCGTAGCCCCTTGTGCGAGGGTGACGTGCGTTGCCTGCACGGCAGGCGAACCGTCACCCTTCAGGATTTTTGTCGCCGACGGGCCCGAGATGAAGGCGTGCGCGCCGGGGCCCAGCTCGATCTCCACCTGCACGTCGTCCCCGCCCAGCAGGCCGGGCGCGGGGTTGACCACGTAGACATACGCGCAGCGGCCGCTTCCCGCATAAAAAGCCGGCATCACCCGGAAAGGCATGCGGGAGAAAGACTCCGCGAGGACCGTATCTTCCCGCTGCCTTTCGAAGACCAGACGGAGGTCCGGGCCGTCCGGCTTCAGCTCATCGGCCAATGAACAGCACATCCTCTTTTATCCACCGGATGACGGAGTCGAGGCCCGTCCCGTCCTTCAGGTTCGTAAACACGGAGGGCCTCTCTTTACGCATGATCGCAGCATCCCTCTCCATTACGCCCAGGTCCGCGCCGACCATCGGCGCAAGGTCGATCTTGTTTATGACCAGCAGGCTCGACCTCGTGACACCAGGCCCTCCTTTCCGTGGTATCTTGTCCCCGCCCGCCACGTCGATGACGTATATCCAACAGTCGACCAGCTCCGGGCTGAAGCTGGCCGCCAGGTTGTCCCCGCCGCTTTCCACGAATACGATGTCGAGGTCGCTAAACGTAGCAACGAGGCCCCTGATCGCTTCCTGGTTGAGGGAGGCGTCCTCGCGTATCGCAGTGTGGGGGCAGCCGCCCGTCTCGACGCCCCTGATCCGCTCGGCAGGCAGCGCGCCCGCCCGTATCAGGAACTCCGCGTCCTCTTTCGTATAGATGTCGTTCGTCACGACGCATATCGAGAACTCCGGCGAAAGCGTCTTGCAAAGCCGCTCGATGAGCGCCGTCTTCCCCGAGCCGACCGGGCCTCCTACGCCTATCCTTACGGGTCTTTCCATGACTTGCTCCTAAGACTTGAAAAGCCTGGTAAACAGGTGCTCGTGCTGCATAGCGCGAATCTCTATGCCCGGCGCGAAAGTCGATATATCATCTTTTCCAAGGCGCATCGCCTCCTTCGCGAACCGGGCGGCAACAGGCATCAATCCGCTTATTGCAAGCTGCCCATCGCTGTGGCCGAGCGGCACGAGCCTTACCCCTGCGCTCACGAGGGCGCTTATGGTCGAATATAGATATGTGCAAAGGCTGCTTTCCGTGGAGATGCCGACGTCGCCGCACACGGCCCCGAAAACAACGGAATGGTGGCCCCGGATCCTGCGCTCGCCTAAAAGCTCAAGCAGATAGGGCGCCATTGAAGCGGGAAAGATGACGCTCGCCACATTCAGGAACTGCCTTCCCATCTGCATGCTTGCTTCTGCCGGCTCCCTGGCCAGCTTCATGGCATGGGCCAGGCCGTCCAGGCGGACTATCTCCTCCATTCTGCCCTGCGCGGCGGCGCGATGAGAAAGCCTTACGTGGATCAGGTCGCCCCGCGAATAGAGACCGGCCAGATAGGAGCCGACGAACTCGACGAGATGTTCCCTTCCCGTTACAAGACCTTCGCTTACGAAGGTTTCGAGGCCTGACGAGTAAGCGAAAGCGCCCGAAGGGAAAAACGAATCGCCCAGTTGCAGCGCCGTAAAGAATTGTTCGGCTTCATCCATGGTGGTCTCCCCTCGCCGCAGGCTCGAACCTCTCTTTCCTACGCTCGTGCGGCAGGCCTGAATGCGCGACAATGCTCTCGACAAGACGGTCATAAGGGGTCATGATGACGTTATCGCGGATCGAGACGGGCAGGTGCCTGTTGCCCAGCTCATAGGCCAGGGCTGCGGCCGCCGCCGCGTCGCCGAGGGGAACGATCAGCACGTCCTCCTCTTCGGCCACGACCGTAACGTGATACCCCTGACCCGACCACAAAAGGTCACCGTGGAGGAGGACGGTGCCCGTCGGCAGGGCTATGGCAAGCTCCCTGCCCTTTTGCGTCTTCACGCGCTGCCGCGTAGTCCTCCGCTCCTGCCATCCCATGACGACCGTGTCGCCCTCGCCGGCCAACGTGATACCTGCATCCCTGATTATGCCCTCAACGATTATCATCGTTAAAACAGGAAATACCTTTGAGCCATCGGCAGCACCGCCGCAGGCTCGCAGGTGATTACCTCCCCGTCGGCTTTCACGACATAGGTCTCAGGATCGACCTCCATCTTCGGCAAATAGTTGTTGTGCACCATGTCCGCCTTGCCTATGGACCGGCAGTTGCGGACGTATGCCGCCTGCTTGGAGAGGCCGAGCTCGAGGTGGACGCCCTTGTCGTAGGCCGCTTTCGACAAAAAAGCGAGCGATATGCTCGCCGGGGCGCGGCCGAACGCCCCGAACATGGGCCGCATCACCAAAGGCTGCGGCGTAGGGATTGAGGCGTTCGCGTCGCCCATCTGGGCATAGGCGATGAAGCCCCCCTTTATGACCATCGCGGGCTTGACGCCGAAAAAGGCCGGCTCCCACAGGACGATGTCCGCCAGCTTGCCTGCCTCCAGGGACCCTACGTGGTCCGATATGCCATGCGTTATGGCCGGGTTGATCGTATACTTGGCGATGTACCTCTTTGCCCTCGCGTTGTCGCCCCGCCCGGTTTCGCCGGGGAGCTTCCCCCTTTGCATCTTCATCTTGTGGGCCGTCTGCCAGGTCCTCATGATGACCTCGCCCACGCGGCCCATCGCCTGCGAGTCGGAAGAGAGCATGCTGAAAGCGCCCATGTCGTGCAGCACGTCCTCGGCTGCGATGGTCTCCATCCTGATCCTCGAATCTGCGAAGGCGACGTCTTCAGGTATGCGCGGGTCGAGGTGATGGCAGACCATAAGCATGTCTAGGTGCTCGTCCATGGTATTCACGGTAAGCGGCATGGTCGGGTTTGTTGATGACGGCAGCACGTTCGCCTCGCCGCAGACCCGCATGATGTCGGGGGCATGTCCGCCGCCTGCGCCCTCGGTATGATACGTGTGGATCGCCCTTCCCTTGAAGGCCCTGATCGTCTCCTCCACGAAGCCCGCCTCGTTCAGCGTGTCCGTGTGGATCGCCACCTGTACATCGTAACGGTCCGCAACAGTAAGGGCCGTGTCGATGGCCGCGGGCGTCGAGCCCCAATCCTCATGCAGCTTCAGGCCGATTGCGCCTGCCTCTATCTGCTCTTCCAGGGGCGCAGCGGTGGAACAATTCCCCTTTCCGAGAAAACCGAAATTAAGTGGAAAAGCCTCGACGGATTCCAGCATGCGGTGGATGTTCCACGCGCCGGGGCTGCACGTCGTGGCGTTCGTGCCCGTGGCCGGTCCCGTCCCTCCCCCTATCATCGTGGTAATGCCCGCCCCCACGGCGGTCTCGATCTGCTGGGGCGAGATGAAGTGTATGTGCGTATCGATCCCTCCCGCGGTCGCAATAAGGCCCTCGCCCGCAATCGCCTCCGTGGACGCCCCCACGACCATGCCCGGCGTCACCCCGTCCATCAGGTCGGGGTTCCCCGCCTTGCCGATGCCGCAAATCCTGCCGTCCCTGATTCCGATATCGGCCTTGACTATGCCCCAGTGGTCGAGGACCACGACGTTCGTGATCACTAGGTCGAGCGCACCTGCGCGCCTTGTCGCAGACGGCGACTGCCCCATACCGTCCCGGATCACCTTGCCGCCGCCGAATTTCACCTCATCGCCGTAGACGGCGAAGTCTTTTTCAATCTCGATAAAAAGCTCGGTGTCCGCCAGGCGGACGAGGTCGCCCACTGTCGGCCCGAACATATCCGCATACTGCTTCCTTCCGATGCGCGCGCCCATCATGCACCTCCGAAGCCGTTCTGCGCCGCTGCCTCTATGGCGCGGGCCGTCACCTGCGCGTCATCGACGGGGCCGTCTGTCAGGTTGTTGAGGCCCTGGACCACTTTGCGGCCCCCTATCTCGACAAGGGCAACCTCTTTCTCCTGGCCCGGCTCGAACCTGACGGCCGTACCCGCCGGGATGTCGAGCCTCATAGCGAACGCCGATTTCCTGTCAAAGGAAAGCTCCTTGTTCGCTTCGAAAAAATGGAAGTGGGAGCCGACCTGCACGGGCCTGTCTCCCTTGTTGGAAACGACCAGCCTGGCGGTCCGCCGCCCCACATTAAGCTCCAGGCTGCCTTCTTCGACTATGTATTCTCCGGGGATCATGTCGCCTCCTTAAGCTCACCTGAAGCTCATCTGATGGGGTCGTGGATCGTCACCAGCTTCGTGCCGTCGGGGAACGTGCCCTCTACCTGGATCTCCTTGATCATTTCCGGCACGCCTTCCATGACGTCTTCCTTTTTCAGTATCGTCGCGCCGTAGGACATAAGGTCAGCGACCTTCCTGCCGTCGCGTATGCCTTCCAGGACTGCGGAGGTGATGATCGCCACCGCTTCCGGATGGTTCAGCTTAAGCCCCCTGGCTTTGCGCTCCGTTGCCAGACAGGCGGCTGTATAGATAAGCAGCTTCTCCTTCTCCCTCTCGGATAACCTCATGGCGCTCCTCCCTTATCCCTCTATTCCTCACAGGGTAGCGTCTCCGCGCTCGCCCGTACGTATCCGCATCACCTCTTCGAGGTCGAGGACGAAGATCTTCCCATCCCCTATATTGCCGGTCTTTCCCGCCTCCCGGACGATCGCCATGACGGCTTCCGCGTCTGCGTCTCTCGTCGCGATAAGCAGGCAGGATTTCGGCAGCTTTTCGTAATGCATGTCGCCTATGGTTATGCCTTTCTGTTTTCCCCTGCCCCGCACGCTGAACTCCGTGAGCGAGGAAAAACCGGACTCCTTAAGGCTGTCCTCTACGACTTTGAGCCTGTCGGGCCTCAGGATCGCAACGATCATTTTCATCGGTCAACCTCCCTATATGGCCAGATGGGTCTTGATATCGTCCTTCGTAAGCTGGCTGACGTCGCCCCGGAAGGCTATCGTCCCTTTTTCCATGATGTAGCAGAAGTCGGCCAGCCTCAGCGCAAAATCGACATACTGCTCCACAAGGAGGATGGAAAGCTTTCCCTGCTCCTTGATGAAGCGTATGGCGTTCTCGATATCGAAGACGATGGACGGCTGGATGCCTTCGGTCGGCTCGTCGAGAAGCAGGAGCCTGGGGCCGGTAATAAGGACGCGGGCAATGGCGAGCTGCTGCTGCTCTCCGCCGCTCAAGTCCCCGCCCTTCCTGTTCTGGAGCTTCTTGATGCCGGGGAACAGCTCGAAAATACCGTCGGGGACGACGGCCTTCTCTCCCCTGGCCTCAAGGCCGACCACGAGGTTCTCGCGCACCGTCAGGTAAGGGAATATCTCTCTCCCTTGCGGCACGTAAGCTATGCCGGCCCTCGACCTCTCTTCCGGCTTCCATGCAGTTATATCCTTGCCGTCGTGCTCTATGGCGCCGGACGTGGGCCGGACCAGGCCCATCACCGTCTTGAGCAGGGTCGTTTTCCCAACCCCGTTCCTGCCCATAAGGGCGACGACCTTCCCTTCCGGGATATCCATCTCCACGTCTCTTAAAATCACCGTCTCGCCGTAAGCGCTGGTGATGCCGTTAATGACCATTTTCCTGCGCCTCTCCGCCTCTTCCAAGGTACACGTCTATGACCGTCGGGTCGTTGCCGACCTCTTCGAAAGTACCTTCGCAGAGCAGCCTCCCTTCATGGAGCACGGTCACCTTGCGGGCAAACTTTTTGACGAAGTTCATGTCATGCTCAACAACGAGGACGGACGTCTTCCTGGCGGTCTCCATCAGGATCTCGCCGGTCCGTGTCCTCTCGCTGCCGGTCATGCCTGCGACAGGCTCGTCGACGAGGAGGAGGTCCGGCTTCTGTGCGATGGTCATGGCGATCTCCAGCCATTGTTTCTCTCCGTGAGAAAGGTCGCCCGCCTTGTCCGACTCCCTTTTGTCGAGGTCCACCGTGCGCAGTATATTATTGATGCTTTCCAGGTCGCTGCCGGACCGCTTCCGAAACGTCGCCATAAGGCCCCGCTCGCCTTGCAGGGAAAGCTCCATGTTCTCGAAGACGGTAAGGTTCTCGAAAACGGAAGGCGTCTGGAACTTCCTGCTGACGCCGCAACGCGCTATCTTGTAGTCGCACAGGTCCGCAAGCTCGATGCCTCCGTTGAAGACCACTTTCCCCGTCGAAGGCTTCACCTTGCCGCATATGACGTCGAGGAGCGTCGTCTTGCCCGCGCCGTTCGGGCCGATAAGGAACCGCAGCTCTCCGGCCTCCATCGAGAAATCGACGTTGTTCAGGGCCTTGAAGCCGCTGAAATCGACCGTCACGCCTTCCGTCTTTATGATCGTCTTTCCCATCTCTATCCCCTCGCAGCCGATTCTTTCATCCGCTCCTCGGCCACCGGGCCCCGGTTTTTGCGCATCAGGGGCAGCTTGCCGATAAGCCCTACGACCCCCTGCGGGAAGAGCAGCACCACGCCGATAAAGAGAGCGCCCTGGAAATAAAGCCAGATGCTCGGAAAGGTTTCGCTGAGGTACGTCTTGGCAAAGTTGACAACGAGGGCGCCGACGATTGCGCCTATCAGCGTGCCCCTGCCTCCTATCGCCACCCATATCGCCATCTCGACCGACGGCAGTATACCCATCGAGGACGGTGAGATGATGCCTACCTGGGGCACGTAAAGGATGCCCGCGAGTCCGGCGAGACCGGCGGAGAGTGCGAAGACTGCGACCTTGAAGAGCGTCGAGTTGTAGCCTAAGAACCTGAAGCGGTTCTCGCCGTCCCGGATCGCCACGAGCACCCTGCCCGACCTCGTCGATACGAGCCACCTGGCGAAGAGAAAGACGAGGACGAGGACGACGGCCGTCACGAGGTAGAGGCCCCTCATCGTGGACGGCTCCGACAGGGAGTAGCCGAAGATGTCCTGGAGGTTCGTTACTCCGTTGGTGCCGCCCGTGTAAGGCTGCTGGCCGATGAAGAGGATCGAAAAGACCAGGGCCAGCGCCTGGGTCAGGATGGCGAAGTAAGGCCCTTTTATCCTCGCCCTGAAGGTGGGGATTCCGATGACGACGGCCACTGCAATGGGCACGAGTATCGCCATAGGTATTGCGAACCAGGCATGGGCGAAGGGTTTCCAGAACCAGGGCACTTCGGTGAGCCCGCTCCACATCATGAAATCCGGGAGGCTCTCTGCCTGAAGCTTTATATACATGCCCATCGAGTAAGCGCCGAGGCTGAAAAAGACGGCGTGCCCCAGCGTAAGGATGCCCGTATACCCCCAGACGAGGTCGATGCCGATCGCCACGATGGCGTAAGAGAGGAACTTGCCCAGCAGGTTAAGCCTGAAGTCGGACAAAAAGAACGGCAGTACAAACAGGACGACGCAGCCCAGAAAGATAACCCAGCGACCGTTCGCCATCGGCTGAAAATGACCCTTTTTGTCCATTGCCGTCACCTTAGTCCAATGCCCTCGTCTTCAGCGCGAAGAAACCGGACGGCTTCCATTGGAGGAAGACGATAACGAGCGTGAAGACGATCACCTTTCCCATGCTCGACGTGGTCACGTATTCGAAGAGCGGGTTGGTAAGCCCGATCATCAGGGCGCCCGCGACCGTCCCTGCCAGGTTGCCGACTCCGCCCAGGACCACGACCATGAATGCATCCACTATATAGTTCTGGCCCGTAGAGGGGCCGATGGAGCCGAGCAGGCTGACCGCGCAGCCCGCGATGCCCGCGATGCCGGAGCCGATGGCGAAGGTGAGGGAATCGACCTTTCTGGTACTCACCCCCATGCAGGCGGCCATGCCCCGGTTCTGCATAACGGCTCTCATCCTCCTTCCGCTCACGGAATAATTGACGTAGAAATACATGCCCGCTATTGCCGCGACGGCGAGGGAGAGGATGAAGATCCTGCTGTAAGGCAACTGGAAGCCCGCAAGCAGCCGGACGCCGCCTTGCAGCCAGTGGGGCGCGCTAACGTCCACGTTGTTCGCGCCGAAAGCATTACGTGCCCCCTGCTGCATGACTAGGCTCAGGCCCCACGTCGCGAGGATGCTCTCGTACGGCCTCCCGTACAGGAACCTGATGAGCACCTTCTCCACGACCAGCCCGGTTATGCTCGCCGCAATGAAGGCGGCAGGCAGCGCAACGAGGAACGAGATGCCCGCATGGCCTTCGAAGACGAACCGCTGCATGACGTAGGCGACGTAAGCCCCGATCATCATGAACTCGCCGTGGGCGAAGTTAATGACGCCCATGATGCCGAAGGTGATGCTCAGGCCCAGGGCGACCAGAAGGAGGATCGAGCTTAGGCTCAGGCCGTTGAATAATTGTGAGAGTACCGCTTCCATAAGAGTCCTTGGGGCGCCGGGGGCCGGCCGAAGGGGATGGGGGGGTTAGTTGGCCGCCCCCCGGCGCATGTTGCTACTTATCTACGATTTTACCCGGAGCAAGGACCTTTTTCTTCGAGACCAGTGTAGGGAACGGGTCCGGAACAACGGGCTTCCCGGTCGTCCAGACGATCTCGAACTGGCCGTCGCTCTTCACCTTGCCTACCTGGACGATTTTCGACGTGTGGTTGTTAATCGGGCTGATCGTCACGAGGCCTTCAGGCGCCTTGTAAGCGATGCCTCTGACCGCTTCTCTTACCTTCGCCGTGTCCGCGCTATGCGCCTTTTTCACGGCTTCAGCCCACAGGTAGACGCCGAAATAGGCCGCCTCGATCGGGTCGTCCGTCACGCGGTCGGCGCCGTATTTCGCCTTATAGCTCTTCACGAAGGCGTCGTTCTCCGGCGTCTTCATGCTCATGAAGTAGTTCCATGCCGCGTAGTGCCCGACGAGGTTGTCCGCGCCGATGCCCCTGATCTCGTCTTCCGCGATGCTGACCGACATGGTCGGGATGTCTTTGGCGGTGATGCCGGCAGCCCGGAGCTGCTTGAAGAAAGCCACGTTGCTGTCGCCGTTAAGGGTGTTGTAAACTACGTCGGGCTTTGCGGCCTTGATCTTGTTTATAACGGTGCTGTACTCGGTGTGGCCGAGGGGCGTATACTCCTCGCCGACGAGCGTGCCGCCTTCAGCCTTGAGCTGGGCCTTTATAATGAGGTTCGCCGTCCTCGGGAAAACGTAATCCGAGCCGAGGAGGAAGAACTTCTTCTTGCCGTCTTTGAGGAGCCACGTTACGGAAGGCATGATCTGCTGGTTAGGTGCGGCGCCCGTATAGACGATATTCTTCGAGGCCTCCAGCCCTTCGTACTGGACAGGGTAGAAGAGAAGGTGATCCGCCTTCTCGAAAACCGGCAGGACCGCCTTGCGGCTTGCGGAAGTCCAGCAACCGAAGACGACGACTACCTTGTCTTTCGAAATCAGCTTCTTCGCCTTTTCAGCGAAGGTCGGCCAGTCGGAAGCGCCGTCCTCGATTATAGGCACTATCTGTCTGCCGAGAAGCCCTCCCTTCGCGTTGATCTCCGCTATCGCCATCAACGTGCCGTCCTTGACGGCCACCTCGCTGATCGACATCGTCCCGCTCAGGGAGTGAAGCACGCCGACCTTGATCGGTTCCGCAGCCCGGGCCTGACCGCCCGGGACGGCGATGAAAAACAGCAACAGCAGCACTGCAAATACCGGTGTAATCCCTCTCCATCGATGTGTCTTGTTCATTTCCAGACCTCCTTTAATATGTTCGCCTCCGGGATACTGTTTGAATCTCCTTTCAGCGTATTTCTCTTGTGAGTTGCCTGGGCAATCAGGCGATGCAGCGGTGCATTAGGGGGCCGGACGGCGTCGTCCGGCCCGGGAGGAGAGCGCCTTCGCGGGTGATAATCAAAGACGCCCCACTTCCGCTTAATCCAATAACCGTGCCATGGCGGGAAAGCTTTATCGCCGAGGTCCGGAAACGGCCTGATTCCAGCCTATTGTAAGCATCAGGCTGCGCCGCCGGAAAGAACAAACACGTTCTCCGGGCAGCGAAGGGATACGAAAAGGTAAGAAACCATCATCGCATATTACGCAAACGTAGGCTTCGATGAAGACAAGGCAAAATTATGATAAGCTGGAAAATGAAAGATCGGGAAGGCAATTAATACCCTGCTGCTTGCAGCAGAGCATTAAAGCAAGCGTAGCGCCGCGCCGAGCGGGGAGCGGGGCACCCGCCCGACGTAAGGAGGGAAGGGTCGAGGCTTTGCCCGGCGAGGGGTGCCGCACATCTTGACCGGGTATTGAATACCTGCTGCTTGCAGCAGGTATAAAGCGAGCGTATGCGAAGCGCCGAGCGGGGAGGCTCGACTAGGGGGGGGCTTTGCCTGGCGAGGGGGTGCTGAACCCCAATAATTGTTACGGAGCGAAGCGGAAAAAGGTCTCCCTGCAGCAAGCTGCAGGGAATCCACAAGTTGAAAATAAATCGAACGAATGAGGTGATCGATGGGACTTATAAAGATCGACGAAACAAAGTGCAAGAAGGACGGCGCCTGCACGCGTGATTGCTCGCCGGGCATCATCAGGCTTTCCGAACAGACCGGGTTCCCTGAAGTAGTGCCGGGCGGGGACACGGCCTGCATCTTCTGCGGCCACTGCGTGGCGGTCTGCCCGGAGGGCGCGCTCAGCCATGAATGCCTGCCCGCGGGTGATGCTCCGGTCATCGACGAAAATCTCGCGATCGACGAGGCGCGGGCGGTCCAGTTTTTGCGGTCGCGCCGCTCCGTGAGGCTCTTTAAGGAAAAGCCGGTTGAAAAGGAAAAGGTGACGAGGCTTATCGAGCTCGCCCGTTACGCGCCGACTGCGGGCAACAGCCAGTCAGTGCAGTGGCTGGTCCATACGGACCGGGAAAAAATCAACGCGATCGCCGCCGGCGCCGCCGAATGGCTGCAGGGTGTCCTGAAAGCCAACCCTTCCATTGCGGTTGCCAAGCCTTACATGGCGAGGGTGATTACTACCTGGGACTCGGGCCGCGATTCGGTACTGAGGAAGGCGCCCGTGCTCATCGTGGCTTCGGCGCCGAAAGAGTCTGCCTTCGGTATGGTCGACCTTACCATAGCCCTCACTTACCTGGACCTCGTTGCCCCGACCCTGGGTCTGGGCACCTGCTGGGCAGGGCTGCTCCAGGGGGCGCTCCTCTCATCGCCGCAACTCAAGGAACTGGCCGGCATACCGAAGGATCATCCAAGCCATTATCCCATGATGGTCGGGTATCCGGGCCACAAGCACTACCGGCTGCCGGAGCGTAAAACCCCCAAGATCGTTTTTGCGTAAGCCGCCTTTCAAAAAGATGCGGCCGCAGCATAGGCCCCTTGAACAAGGCAATGCTGCGGCCGCTTTTTGTTCGGCTCGTTCTTCTTGCTTACTTGCCCGCTTTTGCCCTCGCGGCTGCGATCTCTTCGCATGTGCGCGCGCCGTCCTTCGGCGCGACGGTCAGGATGTCCGTCCCGATAAGGAAGTTCTTATACTCGGGCACCTTCTTTGTTACGCCGTAGAAGGTGGGCAGCAGGAGCTGATGGTCACACTTGCGCACCTCCAGGGTGCCTATGGCTGTCTTGTCTATGGTCATGCCTTCCAGGGCGTCGATGAACTTCTCCGTGTCTACGTGGCCCGCCTTCTGGTAAGCCTTCGCGATGAAGTGGGCGACGTTATAGCCGTAGAAAGCCGGCTGCGCGGGATACCTGTTGTAGACCTTCCTGAAGGAATCGACAAACGCCTTGTTGTCGGCCGTCTTAGGATAATAGAATAGGTAGTTCGCGGTCCCTATTGCTCCTTCCGGGCATTCGAGGCCCAGGCTGGAAAGCACCGTGAACTCAATAGCCGTGTGCTGATAGAAGGGGATCTTGGAGCTCATGCCCGTCGCCTTCGCCGCCTTCTGGAAAGCGATTACGGACGCGCCGGCGGAGCCCATGATGATGAAATCGGGCTTCGCAGCCATCATCTGGGTTATGTACGGTACGAAGTCTGATTCGCCCACCTTCCACCAGCTCTGTCCGATGAGCTGAACGCCGGGTTTAAGCTGTTTCAGGCGGTTCCACGTGGCGTCGACAGATGGCGTGGCCGTACTCGAAATCATCGCCCGCTATCCAGTACTTGACGTAGGGCTTCTTCGCAAGTACTGCGGCTGCCGCTCTACCCGCCATTGCCGTGTTCTCTGCCATGTGGAAGACGTACCTGTGGCCGAGCTCGCCTACGATCTTGTCGCTTTTCGAATAGGTGCAGAGGAAGGGGATCTTCTCCGTCTTCGCAAACTGAGATATGGCGAGCGCGGAGGCGCTGCTGATGGTGCCCATCAGAAGGTCCACATGCTCCTTCATGACCAGCTCTTTGGCCATCGAGAGGGCGACGGCAGGCTGGAATTTCTCATCCCTGGTGACGAATTCGATCTTCTTGCCGAGGACGCCGCCTTGCCCGTTGATCTCCGCTACCGCCATTTTGAAGCCGTCGAGAAGGTCGAGGCCGAACGCGGCCGCCCCTCCCGAGTAGCTGTCCACAATGCCTATCTTGATCGTATTGGCCGCACCCGCCTCCGGTGCGAAGAGCAGGGGGCAAAGCCCGGCTGCCAGCACTAGAACGACAAACAGTTTCTTCATATGAACTCCTTTGATCTTTGTTGTCCTAAAAACGCTCTCCTCCGAAATGTTCCAACCAAAACCGTTATCCTGAAAGCGACCTACTCCAGGTAGGCGCCCTTGTCAGCGCTTGTCGCATGGCGCGCAAAGTGGGCAAGATACCCCTTCGTCACCCTGGGGGGCGGCGGGGTCCACTGCGCGAGGCGCTCCTTGATCTCGTCCGCGCTCAGCTCCACGCCGAGCGACCTTGCGGCTATATCTATAGTGATGACGTCTCCGTCGCGGATTACGGCTATCGGCCCGCCGTCTACCGCCTCGGGCACGAGGTGGCCTATGCACGGCCCTCCAGACGTGCCGGAGAACCTCCCGTCCGTAACGATGGCGACGGAGCGGTCGAGCCCCAGGTCAACAAGCAGCCAGGTGGCCATGACCATCTCCCTCATGC
The DNA here is from genome assembly GCA_963810935.1 of uncultured delta proteobacterium. GTDB lineage: Bacteria > Desulfobacterota > Syntrophorhabdia > Syntrophorhabdales > WCHB1-27 > CAWEPK01. The sequence goes on from CAWEPK010000009.1 coordinate 40,526, forward strand.
CTGGACCGCCTCTCGGCCCCTCGCAGCGGATAACCATAACCTCCCCTTCGTGCACCTTGCCGGAGAGCAGCGCCTCGATGCAGTCCTCTTCCTGTTCGAAGACCCTCGCCGGGCCCCGGTGCTTCTGCATCTCGGGCCGCACTGCCGTCTGCTTCACCACTGCCGTGCCCATGTTGCCTTTGAGGATGGCGATCCCGCCGTTCTTCCCTTTAGGGTTCGAAAGAGGGCGTATGACCTCCGTGTCCTTTATCTGCGCTACCTCCAGGTTCTCGGCAAGCGTCTTCCCGCTCGCGGTCATTACACCGGTGTCGAGGAGGTCCGCCATCGATTTCATGACTGCCTGGAGTCCGCCCGCCCGCTCGTAGTCTTCCATCAGGTATCTGGGGTCGGAAGGCTTTATCTCCATGATGGAGGGCGTTGCCCGGCTGATGGCCTCGAAATCGTCGAGCGTGAAGGGGTAGTCGAGCTCGTGTGCTATGGCGGGGAAGTGGAGGGTGAGGTTCGTCGAGCCGCTGGTTGCACAGCAGACCTTTACCGCGTTCCCGAACGCGCCGGGCGTCATTATGTCCTTTGCTTTTATCTCTCTCTCGACGAGCTCCATCACCTTACGGCCCGCATCGTAGGCTAGTGCCTCAAGGGCGGGGTCGCTTGCGCACAGTGCCGAGTTGCCCGGCAGCGAAAGACCGAATGCCTCCGCTGCAATGCACATGCTGTTCGCCGTCCCCATGAGGCAGCAGGCGCCGGGACCGGGGCAGACGGCGCGCTCGACATCGAGCAACTCGTCCCTGCCGATCTTGCCCTGCCTGTAGGCGACGAAATACTTGCCCATCGAAGAGCAGTCGAGCCTCTCCCCTTTATAGCTGCCCGAGGCCATATAGCCCCCCGTAACGATGACGGTGGGCAGGTTGCACCTCGCTGCGGCCATTATAAGGCCCGGCACGATCTTGTCGCACGTGCCGATCATCACCGCCGCGTCGTAGCTCGCGTGCTCTATCATCATCTCGACTGAGGCTGCGATCAGGTCGCGGCTCGGCAGGATGTACTTGAACCCCACGTTGCCGCTGCCCTGGCCGTCGCACGGGGCGAGCACGTTGAAGGTCGTCGCCATGCCGCCGGCGTCCCTGATGCCGCGCTTGACTGCGGCTCCTATCCGGTCCAGGTGATACGAGCCGGGGAGTATCTCATTCCAGGTGTTGGCAATGGCTACTAAGGGCTTTTCCAGGTCCGCGTCGGTTGCTCCGACGGATCTCAAAAACGCCCTGCGCATGTAATATTGCGGTACGTCGGGACTGATATCCTTGCTTCGCAGCTTCGCGCTCATCTCCTCCCTCCCATACGGTCCGCCTCAGGCGGATTGAAACCTGTATCAGATAAAGCTACCACTTCCTGAAGGTGCAAACAACAGGAAAAAGGGGGCAGGCCGATGTTCATAATCGGCTTGACGGCATGTGCGCCTCGAAGTCAAGAGGGGCGTCCGATTGTACGTATGTCCGCTTGACAGCAAACTCCCGGTGGGCGATACTCTTTTGGTGAAAAAGTATACACTGCATCGCGACCTTTCGCCCCGCAAGCTGCTTCTCGATTATGAAAATGAGCTGAACCCGGAGCAGCTCGCCATAGTCACGGCAGCCGACGGCCCCATCCTCGTCATAGCGGGAGCCGGCAGCGGGAAGACCAGGGTCGTCACCTACAGGGTCGCCCGGCTGCTCGAACAAGGCGTTGCGCCGAATTCCATCCTTCTGCTTACCTTCACCAACAAGGCCGCCAGGGAGATGCTGCACCGCGTGGAGCATCTCATCAAGATGGATACACGCTACATATGGGGCGGCACGTTCCACCACGTGGGCAACCTGATCCTGCGCCAGAACAGCCGCAAAATCGACTTCAAGCCGAACTTCGCCATCCTCGACAACGAGGACGCGAAGGACATAATAGACCTGGCCGTGAAGGAGGCGGGGATCGACACGAAAGAGAGGCGGTTCCCCAAGGGCAACGTGCTGAAGGAGATATTCAGCTACGGCATCAACACGATGGAGGGCCTCGAACACTCCATCAATACGCGGTTCCCCTACTTCATCGATATTCTGGACGAGATCGATGCGGTAAGGAGGAAGTACGCGGAGAAGAAGAAAGCATCGAACGCCATGGATTTCGACGACCTTCTCCTTTACTGGCACGCCTTGCTCGCCCAGGACGAGGCCCTTCGGAAATACTACGCCTCGGTCTTTACCCACATCCTGGTCGACGAGTACCAGGACACGAACAGGGTACAGGCGGAGATCGTCGATTTCATGGGACTGGTAAACAGGAACGTCACGGTCGTGGGCGACGACGCCCAGTCGATCTATTCCTTCAGGGGAGCGAACTTCCGCAACATCCTGGAATTCCCCAAGCGTTACCCGGAGGCGAAGGTCTTCAGGCTGGAGACGAACTACAGGAGCACGCCTGAAATCCTCGACCTGGCGAACCACTCCATCTCGCACAACAGCGAGCAGTTCGAGAAGAACCTCAAGGCGGTAAAGAACAGCGGGATAACGCCGGTCGTCACGTCCCTCAGAGACGTCATCCAGCAGGCGGAATTCGTCGCCCAGAGGATACTCGAGCTGCGCGACGACGGTGTCCCCCTGAACGAGATCGCCGTCCTCTATCGCGCCCACTACCATTCGATGGAATTGCAGATGGAGCTGACCCGGCGGGACATCCCGTTCGAGATCAGGAGCGGGCTGCGGTTCTTCGAGCAGGCACACATCAAGGACGTGGTGGCCTACCTCCGGGTGATGGTCAACCCCGGCGACGAGATCTCCTGGAAAAGGATCCTCAGGATGTCCCCCCGCATAGGCAAGAAGACGGCCGACAATATTTATGAATATTTAAAGGGTAACGACAACCCCGTAGAGCTCTTTATCAATAAAGAGATAGGCAAGCATTTCAAGTCGATGCAGCAGGAAACGGTGGATAAGCTGTCGAAGCTCTTCGGCGAGCTGGAGGGCCTTGCCAAGTACGATGCCCTTTCGGATATGCTTTCCGCCGTCCTGAGCAACGGATATATGGAATACCTGCGGTACACGTACCCCAACCATGAGAACCGCCTGGAGGACATAAACCAGCTCATCAATTTTTCGAGTGACTACGATTCGCTGGTCAACTTCCTCTCCGAGCTAAGCCTCATGAGCGGTATCAGCGGAGAAGAGGTCGTGTCAGGCGCCACGGACGACGAACGGGTCGTCCTCTCCACCATCCACCAGGCGAAAGGCCTCGAATGGAAGGCGGTTTTTGTGATCTGGTGCGCGGAGGGGCGCTTCCCAAACCCGAAAGCCGTCGAAGAAGGCGGGACCGAGGAGGAAAGGCGGCTCTTCTACGTGGCCGTCACGCGCGCCATGGACGAGTTGTACCTCTGCTACCCCCTGATGGTTTTCGACAGGCAGGTCGGCTCGGTGATCCTGCGGCCTTCCCGTTTTGTCGCGGAGCTTGAGTCTGCGCACTACGAAGAATGGCAGATAGGTGAGGTCTGATGTCTACACTCCTTCGGACATGGCAACTGGCGAACGGCCTCAAAATAGAGATATTCGACGACTCGGTCGGCTACTACGGCGATTACTCCAGCGTCAAGCTCGTGATACGATGCAAGGTCGGCGTCAAAAAAGCATACCTGTGCTCCTTCGAGTCGCACCCCCGCTACAGTGAGGTCGTGGAGGTCTTAGCCAGCGAGGCGGAATACCTGCGGGAGATCACAAAGCCGGGCGTGCCGGGCAAAAGCCTCGCAGGGGTCAAAGCCTTTCTGGTGGACAAGTTCGAGGAGAACGCCCTCGGTTATATGGAGCGCGCGAATTTTCCCGAACGGTTCATACAAAAGAAATTCGAGGAAATAGCGAAACAATTGTCAAAAGAGGACCACGCGGCCGATGGAGACCGATAGGCGGGTGCCCCTTTCGCTCCTGTCGGAGACGAGGAGGGGCGCCATCGTTACGGTCGAGGGTGAAGGCGGCGAATACAGGGGCCGCATTGTCCGCATCGACGGGGAGGAAGCCGAGATACGCGTTTTCGAGGAACTTCCTTTCGGGAGTGAATCGCCCCTCCATATAATCCTTATCCAGGCGGTCCCGAAAAAGGAGCGTATGGAGCTTATCATCCAAAAGGCGACCGAGCTGGGCGCAGCGGCTGTTTTCCCATGCACATCGGAGCGGAGCGTCGCCCGGGAGGCCGGCGGCGGGCAGGATAAATCACACCGATGGCAGGCGGTGGCGCGTCGGGCCGTCGAGCAGTGCAGAAGGCGCATCGTGCCGCATGTTGCGCCGTGGCGGACCTTCGAAGAGGTTGTCTCTGATGCGGCCGCGTGCGGCGGCCTCAAGCTCATCCTCTACGAAAAAGAGCGGGGCACTCGCCTTACGGACTTCCTCAAACAAGCGGAAGGAGAAAGGCCCGAAAGGGTAGTCATAGCGTGCGGACCCGAAGGCGGCTTCACCGAAAACGAGGTCCTGACAGCAATCACAAATGGTTTTATCCCGGTAAGCCTGGGCGGACGAGTGTTGCGCTGCGAGACGGCCGGCCCGGCGGTGCTTTCGATCCTTCAGCATGAATGGGGGGATATTTAGCGAAACGGACCGGGCAACGCGCTACTCCCACTCCTCATTTATCTTTCGTATACCCGCGTAGTAGCAGCATTGCTGGCTCCTGAAGTTGTTGTCGAAAACGCGGACATTCCCGTCCCCGAAACTTATGCGGACATAGCAGAAGCCGCCGGGCACTTCTGACGTCCTTTCCTCCACCACGACGCCCCTGCCCCAGCGTCTGTAGTGCTTGTGAAAAACATGGTCTCCCACCCTCAAATACAGGCGGTGCTCCCTTTCCATGGAAAAAGAATATATCATCAAATAGCCTATTTCAAGGGTGTCCGGCCCCGGCCGGTCTCCGGCCGGCAGATTGCATTGCGGCCTCCTTTGTAGCATAATCACTCAAGGGGCAAACACCCACAGGAGGGAGGCGATCGGATGGACAGGGAGACCATACTACTCACCGGCGCCGCCGGGTTCATCGGATGGGAAACAGGCAAGAAACTCCTCGCGGAAGGCAGGCGCGTGGTCGGCGTCGACAACCTCAACGACTATTATGACGTGCGGCTGAAGGAGCACAGGCTCGCGGACCTGAAAGGCCGTGAAGGTTTCTCTTTCTACAGGGCCGATATAGAGGACATCCGGGCGTTAAGCGAGGTATTCGCTGAAAACCGTATAGACGCGGTCATCAACCTCGCGGCAAGGGCCGGCGTGCGTTACAGCATGGAGAACCCGTTCGTCTATATGAACACGAACGCAAACGGCACCCTCAACCTGCTGGAGCTGATGCGAAAATACCGAGTAAAGAAGATGGTGCTCGCCTCAACGTCTTCACTCTACGCGGGCCAGAAGATACCCTTCTCCGAGGAACTTCCCGTCAATACGCCGATCTCTCCATATGCGGCATCGAAAAAAGCGGCCGAGGCGATGCTCTACACGTACCACTACCTTTTCGGCATCGACGCCTCCGTCGTGCGGTATTTCACCGTCTACGGCCCCGCCGGAAGGCCGGACATGAGCATCTTCAGGTTCATCAAATGGGTCGATGAGGGCAGCGAGCTGGTCCTTTACGGCGATGGGTCGCAGAGCCGCGATTTTACCTTCGTCTCCGATATAGCGGAGGGCACTGTAAGGGCGCTCAAACCCGTCGGCTTCGAGGTCATCAACCTGGGTAACAGCACGCCCCACGAGCTGAATGAGGTAATCTCGCTTATCGAGCAATACCTGGGCAAGAAGGCCGTTGTACGAAGGGAGCCGTTCCAGAAAACGGACATGGCTGCGACATGGGCGGATATCGGGAAGGCAAAGCGCCTCCTCAACTGGTCGCCGCAGGTGCCCCTCGCCGAAGGGCTCAAGGCCACGGTCGACTGGCACGTACAAAACAAGAAGTGGGCCGGCGACCTCGTAATCGACATGACTAAATGAGCGTGCTGCGCATAAGGTGGGCGACGGGCCGGGTGGATGGAACGGCGCGTTGCACTGTGTGGTATAATCCGGAATGAAAAAGATTATTTCCTTCGACCTCGACGGCACCCTCGTTGACGGGCTGTACGGCAACATGGTCTGGCTGGACGGCATTCCCGGGGTCTACGCCGAAAGGCGCGGGATGTCCAGGACTGAAGCCGCGTCCGAGGTCAAGAAGGCATACGATTCGATCGGTGAATCGCATCTCTTGTGGTACGACATCGGCTACTGGCTCCGCCGCTTCGACCTTGCCGTTTCTGTCCCCGACCTCCTCGACCGCTATGCCGACTACATACGCCCGCTTCCGCACGTGACCGAGGTATTAGAGGCGCTCAGCGCGAAGTACCGCCTTGTCATCGCCTCTAACGCGGCCCGACTTTTTGTCGATAAGGAGCTGGACCATACCGGCCTCGGCAGGTATTTCACCCGCACCATCTCGGCTACGAGCGATTTCGCGATGGTCAAGAAGGAAGAAGGCTTTTACCGCCGCATGTGCGCAGACCTCGACGTGTCTCCCTCGGAAGTCGCCCACGTGGGCGACCATCGCGTCTTCGATTTCGAGGTCCCCCGCCTGGCCGGCATAGATTCCTACCATTACGACCCTGCGGCCGCCGCAAACGACGGCGCGATACGAGACATGCGAGACCTTCTGGAGAGGCTATGAAAAAGTGCCACAAGTGCGGCGCAGCCGTGAACGTGGAAAAGGTATCGAGGCATGACGAATGCGAGAAGTGCGGGGCCGACCTGCGCGTCTGCCTGAACTGCACATTCTATGATAAGAACAGGGCGAACGAGTGCTTCGAGCCCCAGGTGGAAAGGGTCAAAGAGAAGGACAGGTCGAATTACTGCGACTATTTCCGCTTCAAAGACGACGCCGGGCAGAAGGACCCACGCACGGATGCACAAAAGGCATGGAAGGATTTGTTCAAATAGGCAACACGCAAGGCGCCTCTACGAATCTTCCCGCCGCCGCGTGTAAATAATTCTGTACCTCTCCGGGTCGAGCTCGAGGCAGGCAGTGCAGCCGCCTTCCACGCATGCGGCAAGCTCTTCCTTCGGCGGAAGCGGCTCAAGGAGCACGTCGAAGCCTATCGACTCGTACATTTCCCTCATCTCCAAAAAGCGCGGCTCTTCCGCTATGAAACGCTTCTCCCACCCCTTTTGAGCCAGCTCTTCCTCGCGTCTCGTCATATTAAATATTATACCGGATCGCAGCCGTCCGAAGGAACGTTTTTGAAATAATCGATGGTTTGTTGCAGCCCTTCCCGTAGTTTCACTTTAGGCGTCCACTTAAGGCGGCTTTTCGCCTTGGAGATATCGGGGCATCTCCTTTTAGGGTCGTCTTCGGGCAGTTTCTTATATACGACGGGTGATGAAGAGCCGGTCATACGGACGATCTTCTCCGCCAGCGCGCCAATCGGCGTCTCTTCCGGGTTGCCGAGGTTCAGTGGGCCGGGGAACCCTGAGAGGTGGGGGACGGTGTAGTCCTTTTCTCTCGGGATCTCTCCCGTCTCGTAGTCCATCATCCGTATCATTCCCTCTACCATGTCGTCGATGTAGCAGAACGATCTCGTCTGCTTCCCGCTGCCGTAAATCGTGATCTCTTCGCCTGCCAGGGCCGATACGATGAAGTTGCTTATCACACGACCGTCATCGGGCCTCATCCTGGGCCCGTAAGTATTGAATATGCGGATCACCTTTATGTCAACGTTGTTCTGGCGCAGGTAATCGAAAAAGAAGGTCTCCGCCACCCTCTTGCCCTCGTCGTAGCAGCTCCTCCTGCCTACGGGGTTGACGTTCCCCCAGTACTCCTCCGTCTGAGGATGGACTTCCGGGTCGCCGTAGACTTCGCTGGTGGAAGCCTGTAATATCCTCGCCCTCACCCTCTTCGCCATACCGAGCATATTCAGGGCGCCGAGGACGTTGACTTTTATCGTCTTGACCGGATTGTACTGATAATGGATGGGGCTGGCCGGACAGGCCAGGTTGAAGATCCAATCGACTTCGAGGAGGATCGGCTGCGTGACGTCGTGCCTTACAAGCTCGAAGCCCTTGTGGTCTAGGAGCTGGGTGATATTCCGCCGCATGCCGGTAAAAAAGTTGTCCAGGCAGACGACTTCGTGCCCGTCGCGAATGAGGCGGTCGCAAAGGTGGGAGCCGATGAACCCGGCGCCGCCCGTGACCAGAATGCGCTTAGGCTTCAGGTATGTCTTATAGGCATACAAATATTGTCCCCCTATTCCGTGCCGGCCCGCTTCGAGTCCGGCCTGCCGATGCAGATATAGGCGAAGTCGAGCCTTGCCAGCGTCTTCGGGTTGTACTGGTTCCTGCCGTCGAATATGACGGGCGCCTTCATCAGCGATTTCATCCGCTCGAAGTCCGGCTCCCTGAAAGAGAGCCACTCTGTAAGGAGGATGAGGGCGTCGGCCCCTTCAAGCACGTCGTACTGGTTCCTGCCTAAGGTAAGGACGCCGCTCTTGAAAATGTGGGAGGCCGACTCCATCGCCTTGGGGTCGTATGCGTGCACCTGCGCGCCCGCTTCCACCAGGCCGTTGATGATGTGGATAGCCGGCGCCTCTCTCATGTCGTCGGTGTTCGGCTTGAAGGCAAGCCCCCACACCGCGAATTTCTTACCCTTTAGATCTTTTCCGTAGAACGACTTTATCCTTTCCAGGAAGTAGAAGCGCTGGGCCTCGTTTACGTCCATTACCCGCTTCAGTATCGAGAAATCATAGTCGAACTCACTGCTCGTCTTTATCAGCGCCCTTACGTCTTTCGGGAAGCAGGAGCCACCGAAGCCTACGCCCGGAAAGAGGAACTTCGGCCCGATCCGCGAATCGGTCCCTATGCCCCTCATGACCTTCATAACGTCCGCCCCTACCCGCTCGCAGACGTTCGCTATCTCGTTCATGAAGGAGATGCGCGTCGCGAGCATTGCGTTGGCCGTATACTTGGTCATCTCCGACGACCGCAGGTCCATAGAAATGAGAGGAGCGCCCGTTCTTACAAAGGGGGCGTAAAGCTCGCCGAGGATCTCCTCGACCCTGCTGTTCGGGGAGCCCACGACAATCCTCTCGGGCTTCATGCAGTCATCGACGGCCATGCCTTCCTTGAGGAATTCCGGGTTGGAGGCGATGTCGAAGGGGATATCGAGGCCGCGCTTTTCGATCTCGGCCACGATCGCGTCCCTGACCTTCTCGCAGGTACCTACCGGCACCGTCGACTTCACGACGACCACGCGGTACTTCTCGATGCACCTGCCTATGTCGCGGGCCACGCTCAGCACGTAGCGCAGGTCCGCGGACCCGTCCTCGTCCTGGGGCGTGTTCACCGCAATAAATATGATCAGGCCGTGGGCGACGGCCTCTTCTATGCTGGTAGTGAACCGGAGACGTCCTTCGGCCAGGTTGTTCTTGACGATCTCTTCCAATTGAGGCTCGTATATGGGTATCTCGCCGTTTTGCAGGCGCTCTACCTTCATATTATCGATGTCCATGCAGACAACGGTATTTCCCGTCTCCGCGAAACACGCCCCACTCACAAGCCCTACATAGCCTACACCGACCACCGAAATGCGCATGAGGACTCTCCTTTCGCAGAAATGGTAACGTGTATAGGCCGCTCAAGTCAACCGAAAAGGCGTAGCTCGCCCGATCCGGCCCGGCCGCCGTTTCTTAAGTTTTTTCAGTATAAGCCGATCAATTGATTAAAACGGCGTACCCACTCCTTAGCCCCGGCGGGCAAGGAGTCTGACCAAATAGATTCACCCCGATGTTTCCCTCCAGGCGAAGCCCTGACGATTACACTCTCGCAGGGCTTCGTCCCCCTCCTTACATAATGGATCGACAAAAGGGTCGACTCAGGCGGCATGTTTCGACAAGATTGTTCGCAGCGCGCCGCCTGGCCTGCACTTCTTTTACTCGGCGTCGGGTACCCATGCCTTGTGGTCGGGCACCCAGCGGCCGTTCACGGTTTGGCCCGGCACATCGACCCATTGCCCCCTGCTCGGTACAGGAGGTCCGGGGGCCGTTGCCTGTGGAGGCGGGGGAGCCGTATAGGCCGGCGCAGGGGGCGGCGCATATGCCGGGGCGGGGGCCGCGTAAACGGCAGGCGGGGCGCTGTAGACAACCGCAGGCGGCGGGTAGGCGTAAACGGGCGGGGGGGCGGCGTACCACGGCCGCGCCAGTGCGGCGCCGAGCACTACTCCGCCGGCGAAAAGGCCGGGTCCGTACCAGCCGCGGCCATGCCAGCCGCGCCACGCATGGCTTTCCACCGGAATAAGAAGAAGAGAGATACCGACGAGCACCGCCACTGCCAAAACAAGGTTTTTCCTTCCCATAGCCACACCTCCTGGTGCAAATGTATACACAATCGGCAAAGCAAGTTGTGTGCCACCGGCGCAGCAGACCGTCGCCGCCCTGCCGTGTAACCTTTAGTCGGAAACAGGCGACTATATGGTTAAGGATTACCTTGAGTTGGGTTATAATACAGTAGTTATGGAAGATGCTCCCCACCAGGACGACGCAGAGGTCGTCCGCCGAGTTATAGACGGCGATGTCAATGCTTTTCGCTACCTGGTCGAGAGATACGAAAACGTCGTGGCCGGGGTCGTAAGAAAACACGTGCCTTACGACTACCTGGACGACACGGTGCAGGACGCCTTCTTCAGGGCTTACCGGTCGCTGCCCACTTTTAAGAACGGCAGCTTCCCGGTCTGGCTCTCCGTAATATCGGTACGGGCGTGCTACGACTTTTGGAGGGCACGGTACAAGTGCCCGGAGCTTCCCGTAAGCGCCTTTACCGAGCGGCATCAGGCATGGCTCGAGGAAGCGCTTTCGGATATGTCGAGCGAGTCATACCGCGAGAAAGGCCTCCAGAAAGAGGCCGGGGAGGTGCTCGATTACGCCCTCGGAAACCTCTCGCCCGGTGACAGGATGGCGCTCGAGCTTGTCTACCTGGAAGGCAGGTCGATCAAGGAGGCGGCGGCGCTCCTCGGCTGGTCTTCCACAAACGTGAAGGTGCGGCTCTTTCGCTCCCGGAGAAAGCTCCGGGAGCTGCTAACCAAACAAAACGGAGAAAGGAGCGATCGATGAATATTTTCGATCCCGACCGGAACAAACTTGACGCTATACTCAAGCAGGCTTACCGCGCGAGGGACAACGCGCGGACAAGCGCACGCCTGTGCGACAGGGTTATGATGCGCGTACGGCAGGCCGGCCCATCCGGGTCCGGGGAGCGAGACGCGGCCGGGCTTGAAGAGCTGGCTTGGCGGCTCGCCCCTGTTTCCTGCGTCCTTACGGTCGCGCTGATCTTCCTGTTGGTCACTTTCGGCTCGGTCTCCGCCGACCCTCTCCAGTCGTTCTTCAGCAGCACGGAAGAGGCAGCGATGACACAGGTATTAGGGGTATAGGAGGGGCACTATGACGAAGTGGAGATCCTTTGCCGGTGTAGCGCTCGTGCTCCTTTTGGGCATCGTTATCGGGTCGGTGGGCACCCATTTTTACATGCAGCACAGGTTTCACCACTTCCCCGACCACGAAGCAAGGACAGAGCGCCTCATGGAGAGGCTAACAAAAAAGCTGGCCCTTTCGGAGCAACAGGAGCAGGCAATAAGGCCGATAGTCAACCGCATGGCCGAAAGGCTACGTGCGCATTTTCTCGAGACAAGGCCGGAAGCGGAAAAAATCGTGGAGGAGAGTTTCGCCGATGTACGGAAGCTGCTCAACGAAGACCAGAACAAGAAACTCGACAAGCTCAGGGAAAACTTTCACAGGCGAAGACCGGGATGGAATAGATGAGGCCGCATGCCGCACAAACGGTGCGGGCCGGAGGAGCGCTTCTCATTTTCTGCGTCCTCACGTTACCCTCTTTCGGGTTCAACGATGCCGATTTGGAGAAGGTCAGGCAGACGAACAGGTGCGGGGATTGCGACCTCGCCGGCGCGGATATGGCAGGCAGCGTCATGAACGACGTGCAGATGCCCAATGCCAGGATAGCAGGCGCCAAAATGGCGGGGGCTGACCTATCCAGCGGCAACCTCTCGGGTGCTGACCTGTCCGGCGCGGACCTCTCGCGCGCGGACCTCTCTTATACGAACCTGTGGCACGTCAATCTATCGAAGGCGAACCTTTCGGGCGGGCGGCTGGTCGGCGCAAGGCTACAGGGCGCAAACCTTACCGGCGCCAATCTATCGGGCGCGGACCTGGCTGCCGTCGACCTTGCGGGGGCCGACTTGAGCGGCGCGACCTGGACGGACGGGAAGAAATGCCTTGAAGGCTCGAAAGGCGCCTGCAAGACGGGCGATCAGGAGTCCCAAAAAACATCGGCGAAACAGAAGAGCCGCAGCAGGCTTCCGCTTCTCCCCCTCCCCCAATAAGGACTGCCGGTCCTTCCGGCGACGGTCAGCCCGACAACCGGGCGGCTTTTTTTATTGACTTTGTCAGCCGGCGATACCATCATGTTTTCGTTGCAAAATCTTTAGCGGGAGGCTCGACCGATGTTGACAAGACGGGGCTGCATTATGCACCTTCACCTCTGGCTTGAGACGGAGGAAGGGGTGTTTTTCGGGCCGGGCCGCGCCGAGCTGCTTGAGCGCATCGAACACCACGGCTCTCTGCTCAAGGCCGCGGACGAGCTCGGCATGTCGTATCGGGCCGCATGGGGTAAGATCAAAAAAACGGAAGCCGTGCTGGGCAGCAAGCTGATAGAGAGGACGGGCAGTTACAGGAAAGGCTACCGTCTGACCGATTACGGCAGGTCGCTGACCGAGAAATTCAGGCTCTGGTACGACGAGGTCGAGGAAGACGCGCTGCAGAAGGCGCGGCGCCTCTTCGGGACACCGGTCGAAAAGCAAAAAGAGAAGGGCCTGAGGCTGGACAACGACCCGCGCCCCTGAAAACAAATGACCCGGCAATAGGGTCATAAAGCAAGCGCATGCGAAGCCTGAGCCCCAATAACAAATCTGGACCCGGGTATTGAATACCTGCTGCTTGCAGCAGGTATAAAGCGAGCGAAGCGAAGCGCCGAGCGGGGAGGCCGGGGCACCCGCCCGACGTAAGGAGGGAAGGGTCGCAGCTTTGCCCGGCGAGGGGGCGCTGAGCCCCAATAATTGCCGCTGCCCCCAGCGGCAATAAAGCGAGCGAAGCGAAGCGCCGAGCGGGGAGGCTCCATGAGCTTTGCTCATGGAGGGGGCGCTGAGCCCCAATCATGATTCGTCCTCCAAAGCAATCTCCGGAGCGCGCGTCTTTATCTGCACCCACAGTCCCCTCGCAATCGAAAGGAAGGCAAGGATCATGAAAACGAGGGCGATGGGACGGGTGAAGAAGATCAGCGGGGAGCCCTGGGAGATGAGCAGGGACTGCTGTAGGGACGTCTCCAGCATCTGAGCGAGGACGGTGGCCAGCACCATCGGCGCGATAGGGAAGCCCAATTTACGCATCGCGTATCCAACCACGCCGAATATGAGCGCCACCCAGACGTCGAAGAGCATGAACCTGATGCTGTAGGCTCCGATCACCGAGAAGAGGATAATCAGAGGACCGAGCACCGGAAACGGGATAAGGGCTATGCGCGCCCACATGCCGACAAGGGGCAGGTTCAGCACGAGGAGTATCACGTTGCCTATGTACATGCTGGCGATGACAGCCCATACGAACTGCGGGTTTTGCTTGAAAAGCATCGGCCCCGGCTGAAGGCCGTACATCATGAGGCCGCCCAGCAGCACCGCCAGCGCCGGCCCTGTAGGAAGCCCGAAGGCAAACAGCGGCACGAACCCCCCGCTCGTCGTCGCGTTGTTGGCCCCCTCGGGCGCTGCAACGCCTTCGATTGCGCCCTTTCCAAACTGCTCCGGGTGCTTCGAGAGGCGCTTTTCGACGTCATAGGCCACGAAGGTCGTCACCGCCGGGGCGCATCCCGGCAGAAGGCCCAGGAAGAAACCGATGCCCGTCGACCGGAGCATCGCGCCGAAGCACTGCTTGATGTCCCGCCATTTGGGCATCCAGTCGAGCGTTTTCGTATCGTACATCAGGTTTACCGAATGCTCCACGTTGACCATGATCTCGCTGATGGCGAAAAGCCCTATTATGACGCTGATGAAATTGATCCCCGCCATCATGTCGACTGAACCGAAGGTGAGGCGCGCCGCTCCCGTAAGCGGGTTCTGCCCGATGAGGGAGGCGGTGAGTCCCAGGGACATCGAGATGATTCCCTTGAGCAGGGCGCGCCCGGAAAGGCTTATGATGAGGCTCAGGCCCATGAACATTAGGGCGAAATATTCTGCCGGGCCAAAGGCGAGGGCGAAGTTTGCCAGTACCGGCGCAAAAAAGGTGAGCCCAACGAGGCTAAGCGTGCCCGCGAAGAAAGACGATATCGCGGAGATGGCCAGCGCCGGGCCGGCCCGTCCCTGTTTGGCCATTGCGTATCCGTCGAGAGCGGTCGGCACGGAAGACGCCTCGCCGGGTATGTTGACGACGATGGCGGTCGTTGAGCCTCCGTACATAGCTCCGTAGTAGATAGCGGCCATCATGATAATGGCCGACGTGGGCGGGAGGATCGTCGTCAGGGGCAGCAGGATGGCTATACCGGAGGAGGGGCCGATCCCCGGCAAAACACCGATGAGCGTGCCTACCAGGCAGCCGATGGTCGCCCACATCAGGTTCTGCCACGTCAACGCCGTCATGAATCCTTGCAGCAAATAATCCCAGGAAAAAAGCAAAACGCCTCCTATGGTTGCAAGATACCGGCGGGGAACGAAAGCTCCAGGAATTGCATGAACAGGAAAAAGACGACGGCCCCGGATATAAGGCCAGTCGCGGCAGCCCAAAAGACCCTTCGACGACCTTTGCGCAGGTACCAGACCGAAAACGCAATGTAGATCGTAGTCGCTATAGGCATGCCGATGGGCTCGATCAGGGCCAGATAGACGGCGAGGCTGACGAGTGTCACGAGGACGTGCCTGGTCCCCGTCTTATCCGGCCAGGAGATCGGCGGGTCCTCGCCTTTAAAACGCCAGGATTTGACAGCCAGGAGAAGCCCCCCGAAGAAGACGAACAAGCCCATCGTATAAGGGAGCGTCCTTGGCGGCAGCCTCTCCTCCAGGCCGCCCGTGATCTGCGTGGCTGCGCCCAGTATGACGAGTCCCAACACCGCCAGGAATATGCCGCTTTGGATATCCGCCGTGCGCTGAGTCTTCATAAGTTATAACGTTACTTCTTCAGCCCTGCTACGAGCTCCTTGTAGACCTGCGTCATTCTAGAGATATATGCCTTGCTTTCATCGTGGCCCATTGAGATGGGGATAAACCCGTCCGCTTTCATCTGCGACTGTATCTCCGGAAGCTTCGATGCTTCGAGGTAGCCGGCCTCCAGTTTCTTTATGATGTATTCGGGCGTTTTCGGCGGGCAGGCAACGCCCCGGTCTACCACTTCGATGAAATCGTATTTCAGCTCCTTGAAAGTGGGCACGTCCGGGAACCCGCTGAACCGCTTATCCGTAGCAAAAGCGAAGACGCGCACCTTGTCCTTGTAGCGCGTAAGGTCGTCGGAAGTGCCGAAGATGGAGTCGATATGGCCCCCGAGAAAGGCGGTCATCTGGGGCGCGGTGCCGGTAAACGGCACGTAAGTCACTTTCGTACCGGTCATCTTCTCGAAGCGAAGGGCCGCCATGTGGTAGCCGGAGAATGTGCCGGAGCCGCCTACCGTCATCTTTCCGGGGCTTTTCTTCGCCTGGTCGATGAACTCCTGAAGCGTCTTTATATTGCTCGTCTTCAGTACCGCCAGGGCCAGAGGGGTCCTCTGGAAAAGGACCACAGGGACGATCTGCTCCGTCTTGTAGCCCACCTCCTGCTGCATTGGCTGGAGGATAATGTGCGGCACGTTGAACCCGGCCACGCCGTAGCCGTCAGGCTTCATCCTGGCCAGCTCTTTCCAGCCGAGCGCGCCTCCGCCGCCCACCTTGTAGTCGATTATCACCTTCTGCTTGAAGATCCTGCTCAAATGGGGCTGCTGCATCCGCGCCACCCTGTCCGACTGTCCTCCCGGATCGAAACAGATAGTGTAGTTGATCTGCCTCGTAGGGAAAGGCTTCTCCTGCTGGGCACAGCAGATGCTGCAAAAAACCCCGGCAACCAGGAGGATGGCTATTCCGGCCGACAGCGCCGTTTTTTTCATGCTCCACCCCGTTTTGATGGTTAATTGGGACTTTGGCCCCTTCGTTTTTACAATACATTTAATATTGGGAAAACGTCAACAGTTTTGATGCGGTGCCGGAAGCCGGGGAATTAACCGATTCTTCGCCTTTTCATTGCGGTTTTTTAACTTTGAGCCGGTATGTTATAATGACAGTCCGGAAGTTTCCGGCTGAAAGGGAGATGTTCATGGACACAATCAAAACGATAGCGCTCGTCGCGCACGACAACCGCAAAAAAGACCTGATCGAATGGTTCGAATACAATTACAAATCGCTGGTGAGGCACAAGCTCGTCTGCACGGGGGCGACCGGGAAGCTGGTCGAGGATGTCATCCGCGAGAAGCTGGAAAAAGAGCAGTTCGATTATCACCTCGATCTGCTGAAATCGGGGCCTCTCGGCGGCGACCAGCAACTGGGCGCCATGATCGTCGAAGGCAGGATAGACGCCGTCATATTCCTCTGGGACCCGATGCAGCCCCACCCGCACGACGTAGACGTAAAGGCCCTCCTGCGGATTGCCGTCCTCTACAATGTCCCGATAGGCTGCAACAGGGCGACCGCCGATTTCATCATGTCCTCCCCGCTGCTGAACGAAACGTACAAGCCCCAGCCCCCCGACTTAGGCGGTGGGGCCGTAGAGCCGCAGGCGCCCGCGAAAGTCCAAGGTTGAAACGCGCCCGTGCGGTATGTGCTAAAGCCTATACAATAGTGCTTTACTATCGAATACATACGTGCTATATTCGGACAGCATGGTTGCGGAAAGCGCACCCATCCAGCCAGGACCTTGCAAGGATCGGAACGGTATCATCAGCCCCAAAATAAGAGGGTGCAGCCGTGAGTCCGGAAAAGGGTCTCCACATACTCCTGGTCGATGATGAAGAGGCTGTCCTTTCGGTAACCGCGTCTTGCCTGGAGCAACGCGGCTTTGTCGTCACGTCCAAATCCGACGGGCTCTCCGCGCTTAAAACCTTTACCGAAAACCCGGACGGGTTCGATGTTTGCGTCCTCGACGAGGTAATGCCCGGCCTCTCCGGCTGCGAGCTTGCGGCCATGTTAAGGCGCCTGCGCCCCGATCTCCCCGTGCTCTTATATCCCGGTTATATAGACGCTGCGACAACCCGCAGGATGCGCGCCGACAAGATACGCGTCTTTTTCAAGCCCCTGAGCGGCCAGGAGCTGGAGTTGGCAATAAGGAAGACCGTCAAGCGCCCCCGCAAAAGTCGGGATCCTGAAAAGGGAGCCCGAAGGTCACCTCCACTCGGTTGAATTAATTGCCTTCCGGGCCCATATTAAGAAAGGATGGCCTGAAAGAAACTACTTTCCGAAGCTGATGGGCAGTATCTCCGCCATTTTCCGAAAAACTGCGGGATAGAACCGAACGCATCGGCTTTGGGGAAAGCGGTCCTTCCGGGGCCGGCTGACGTTATATTGATTGAAACCGGGCATGCATTTGGTTTAAAATAGTGTGTGCGCCCGGTACTACTGCCACGGGCCCGGTTAAGGGTATGAGGTTTGAAATCTAGGGGTAGGATCGCGGCGCTTTTCGCCAACTGTCTCCCATCAAGCATTTACGGGGACGGGCGCTGAAGCCTATCGCTTTTTCGAAAATTACGTCGAAGAAATGGAGGTATTCAGATTGCTCGTGCTGGGTATCTACAGGGAAGAAGTCTTCTCTCCCGGAAGGGTTGAAGACGACAGGCAAATCATGGATGCGGCGCTCCTCGAGCTGCGCGGGTTGGGCTGCAACACCCGTGCGGTCAGCTTAGACGAGATAGATGCGTCCATGCCCGCGGCCGGCTGCGTGCTGACGATGGCCCAGTCGCGCCGGGCCCTTTCGCTCCTTGAGGCATTGAGCGCAGGCGGCGCCCGTGTGATCAACTCGCCTTCCGCGATATACGCATGCAGGCGGATTCATCTCGTACGGGCGCTTGAGACGGCGGGCCTTCCGCTGCCCTCCGGCGAGATCATCTCCCTTGATGACGGCTATGCAAATAAAGAGGTGCCGCCCCCTTCTTTTCGCCATTACTGGCTAAAGCGGGGCGATGTCCACAGGATAAGCCCCGGCGACGTCGTAAAGGTGACTTCCGGACCCGAATTTACGGCAGCCATCGGCTACTTCAGGAGCCACCAGATATCGAAGGTCGTCATCCAGGACCACCTGGAGGGAGAGGTCATCAAGTTCTACGGCATACGCAACGGCTACTTCGCGGGGTTCGGCACCTCCGGAAACGGGGATGGGGCCGACCGGCTGGCCGACCTGCGTTCTATCGCAAGGCGGGCGGCGGAGGCTATAGGGCTTGAGATATACGGCGGCGACGCGGTAATCACCCCCGACGGCCGCACCTTCCTGATCGACCTTAACGCCTGGCCCAGCTTTTCCCGCTGCCGCACTGAGGCATCCCGGAGCATCGCATCGTACGCTGCAGAGGTTATAGCAGGGGCGGTCCCGGCCGCAAATCGCACAAAAGCACCCGGCGAGCGCCTCTCGGCGACAACACACCGCGTAACGCATTAAGACCCAAGGAGAATTTGCCCCTACCTCGAGGCGCTCGCAAGCTCGCCCGTCCTGGTCGCGCGCCATTGCTTCGTGCTGCCGTCTTTGCTTGCCGTCCCCTCCATGCTGCTGCCGTCTACCCTGGCCGCATATTGCGTTTCGCCCGCCGTGAACGTTAGCCGGTCGCCGCGCAGGGTGGCCTTCGAGATGCGCACCTGCCCTGAAGCCGAGCGGAGGACCCCCGACACCGCCTGATAGTCCTGGCCGAGCATCAACTCGCCCTCCGGGAGCTTCCAGGCGCCTTCCACGCGGGCAGGGACCACCCACAGGTAGGCCGTGCAGTAAAGCGGGCAGTCGTCGTCTGCGTCCGCATACGCGTCCGGCCTCCAGTCCCCCATGTCGAAGCTGTTCGTGACGATGCGGGTACCGGGCCTGAGCGAAAGGATGATCGGCCGGAGCCGCATGTTGATGTCGGGCAACAGGAACATTGTGATTACCGTTGCCCGCGATAAATCGACATTAAACAGGTCCGCCTGTACGAATTTGGCCCTGTCGGCCACACCCTCCCGCGAGGCGTTCCGCTGCGCCAGAGACACCAGCTCCGGGTTATACTCGACACCGAGGGCATTCGCCCCGCGCTTGGCCGCCGCAATGACCGTCCTGCCGTCGCCCGATCCGAGGTCTATCAGGTAGTCCCGGCTGGTGACGCCTGCCAGGTCGAGCATTTTCCCAACAACGGCCTGCTCGGTTGGCAGCCATATCACGTCCTTGCCCGCCTGTCCGGGTCTCGGCTTATACCCGGACTCGTCCGGCTGCGCGCTTCCGGCCAAAAAGAGAACCATTGCGAGAACGCAAAAAGCGGATACCGCGCGACGAAGAAGCGATGATGGTGTCATGTTGTCTCCTCCTGCTTCTGTGCTGCAAAACCGCTGGATCATGTCGTATCGATGGGTGTTACCTTGGGGGTCATGAGGCTGACGAGAAGGACGGAGAGGATGCCTGTTAGAAATATGCCGTCGAATGTGCCGGCACCGCCGATCGACGCCACCGGGGCCTCCAGTCCCCGGACTTTCCCGAGGTTCAGCAGGTCCGCGCCGATGAGGGTGCCGAGGCTCCCGGAGATATAGGCCAGAGGAGGCGCGTAACGCCTCGAAAATAAAAGGGCGACCATTGTCGAGATGATCGGCGGGACAAAAACAGGCTCGGCTATGCCGACGCCTTTAACCGGGTACGCCAATGCATGGACAACGAACACCACTATGCCTATGGCCAGAAGGCCGCGCAGATAGAGCCGGTTCTTACGCATGAGATAGAGGGAAAGCAAAGTCGGGATGACGGCGCCCCCCACGTTGATCGCCACCACCGTGCCCTGCCAGCCGCTCACTTCCGGAACAACGTAAGTCATGCCCCCGAACGAGACCGCCGCGTCGGACTGAGTGGCGGGGGGGGCCAGCTCGTATATAGGGATGTTCACGTAGCTGCCGAGGAACGAGAGGACCAGCAGTGCGAACATGTGACGCCGCCCGATGCCGATCCGCTGATAGGCATACCTGAGGATGCCGACCTCGATCAGAACAACGAGAAAAACGAGAAAGAGGGCGAACAGGAGCAGAAACGGCAGCGCTATCGGGAAGTAATGCACGGGCGATTCCTTGACGAGCCTTAATATGTACTCATTCTATATTTTGGTCGGTGCAAGGCCGCAGGGCAAGCCATTTTTTCTCCGGCGTGGCGGCGAGGAATAAAAAAGGGAGATGGCCACCCGGGGCATAGGGGTTTAAGGGGTGTAGGTGGCCATCTCTGTTAGGGAGGAGTGATACGCCTTATTTACTCGTTTTACCGCCCATCTTGGCCTGCATGTCCTGGGCCATCTTCAGGTGGTCCCGAAGGGTGGGCAGCGTCTTCGCCGCGAATGCCTTCACGTCGTCATCTTTCCCCTTCTTTGACTCGTTTACGAAGGCCTTTATGTCCTCTTTGTGGTCCTTGACCATCATATCTACATACATACGGTCGAAATCGGCCGCGCTCGCCTTGTTCAGCTTATCCAGGCTGCTCTTGCTCTTCCTGTCGAGCGCCGCGGGCAGCTTGACGCCTTTGCTGTCTGCGAGCTGCATCAGACTCCGCGTTTCCCTTGCCGTGGTCATCGACCATGCGCTGGCCGAACGCCTTCACCTCGTCGCTCGTGCCTTTCTGCGCCGCGACTTTGCCTGCCTCGACTTCGAACATACCGCCTACAGCGGCCTCTTTCATGAACTTGGCGTCTTTCGACGGCTCCTTGTCCGCAGCGTACAAGGCCGATGCAAACACCGCCAGGAACAACGCCGCTACAGTAAGCGCCAACACCCTCTTCATTCCCGACCTCCTTGTAATCGTGACCCGGCGGCGCCGTTTTCGTTATTTTTCCCGGCCCCGCCTTGTGAAACCGGTACGTCCTAACTCCATTATAAGACCGCCCTCCGGGCTGTCAAGGGAAGTTCAATCGATTTTGAGGAATTCTTCCTAAAGCCGGGATTTACAAGCGGCGCACGTCCTTGACAGGGGGTCGCAGAAGCGAATAGAATGATGAAAAGCAACAACCCGAGGCATAATGAATAGAAAAGCCGTCTCTTTGCTATCCGGCGGACTCGACAGCGTCCTTGCCACCAGGCTCGTCAAGGACCAGGGGATCGAAGTAATCGCCCTCCATTTTACGTCTCCTTTCTGCAACTGCACGGCAAAAGCGGACAAAGGCTGCGGCTTTCAGGCCGTGCGCAGCGCGAGTGAGCTGGGCGTGCAGGTCGCGGTTAAGGCAAAAGGGCTGGATTACCTGCGTCTCGTCCAATCACCGCCCCACGGTTACGGGCGCAACATGAACCCTTGCATTGACTGCCGCATCTTCATGCTGAAGGCAGCGCGCACTTTCATGGATGAGATAGGCGCGAGCTTCCTGATCACAGGGGAAGTGCTAGGCCAGAGGCCGATGTCCCAGCGCAGGGACGCAATGGCCCTCATCGAAAGAGAGAGCGGCCTCGCAGGTCTCATCCTGCGGCCGCTGTCCGCCCAGCATTTCTCCCCGACGCTGCCCGAGCAGGAAGGGATCGTCGACAGGCAGAAGCTCCTCGACTTTACGGGCAGGTCGCGGAAAGGTCAGTACAAGCTGGCCAAAGAGTACGACCTGAAGGAGTTCGGCTGCCCCGCCGGTGGATGCCTGCTGACCGACTCCATCTTCGCCGGCAGGCTCCGCGACCTTTTTCAGTTCAACCCTGACTGCACGATGTACGACGCAGCCCTGCTCAAGACCGGGCGCCATTTCCGCCTCTCGGAAGAAACCAAGCTGATAGTGGGCCGGGACAAGGCCGAGAATGACCAGATACGGAGCCTTTCGCTCGCGGGCCATATCCTTATTACGCCCGTCTCGTTCAAAGGCCCATCTGCGCTCGTGGTCGGACCGGCAAACGACGAGGCAATCCGCACGTCCGCAAACGTCATCGCCTCTTATTCGAAGGAATGCGCCTTTCCCGTTACCGTGACCGTCACGCCCGGCCGGGGCGAGGCCGAGACGCGCACAGTCGAGCAGGTTTCCTTCGACATCGATAAGCTGAGGATCTGAGGAAAGGCCCCGCAAGGGCAACGCGCTTCACTTTCGCTTCTTGAAAACGCCATAAGCAGAAGGTAAAATAGGGAAGACGGAGGGATGGCTGAGCGGCCGAAAGCGGCGGTCTTGAAAACCGTTGGGGGTTTACGCCTCCCGTGGGTTCGAATCCTACTCCCTCCGCCATACTTTGCCTTAATTTGATTAGGTTTTTGACCTCTGATGAATCACCTTCCCCCGTGCTCTCATGTTCACTGCTTCCCACAAGCGTCATAACTAGGATGCACGTACCTTTGAGTTGTCCTGACGTTCTTTCCATGATACTTTTTCGATGTCATGTCCGTCAGTCGATACCTCAGATAAGCGACCGTCCGTTCTGTCGCCTTTTGCTGGTTGACAATAGGGTTTAAGTGCTTATTGTAGTTTTTATTGGCAGGTTCGCTCACAAAGATACAAGGCGCCTTGTTGCTTTTAGTCCACGGACACCTCGCTGCCCTTGGTAAAGAGGTAGGAAGGCAGATCGCTTCGAAAGAGACAGGCTATGGTTTTCGGAGGGATTTGACCGTTGCCTTCAAGACGCCCCCAGCCTTTACACCGCTGACGATAAGGGAGTTCAAGAAGACGGATATCAACCTTCTTACCCTTGAAAAAACCGGGCGTGGCGATATGACGGCAGTGATAGACCGCATAACCCGAATGAAAACGATAGAGGCAAGTGTCCCGACCCATATTTACGTAGCGGTCGCAGAGGACGACTCTCCGTGCTTCATTCAGTTTATGATCTCACCCGCCGACAATGATAAGCTGAGGGCATACTATAAGGGGTATTTCCTCCCTCTTCAGGGAGATGAGTTGCTCCTTGAAGGTGCTTTTGTTCCTGGCTCGTACAGGGGAAAGGGCATAATGGGCTCCGCCATGTCCCAGATCGCGCAACGGGGCAGGACAATAGGGGCGCGATGGGCGATCACCTATGTCAAGGCATCGAACCTTCCCTCGGTTCGCGGCCGTCTGGCGTCGGGCTTTCACCCCTATGTCAGAAGGGAGACCACATGGAGGGCGCTCAGTCGGGAAGTTTCCTTTTCTCCATTGAGCGGGGAGGAGATCGGGGAGTTGGAGGCTTCGTGGAAGACAGGGAAGGCCTAAGGCTTCGACCACCTTATTGAATAAGTTATTGATAACAGGAAATATGTTATAAGACGGTAGGGGTCGATTCCCGCCGTCGGCTACCCCCATAGAACTCGTTTCGCTTTCGTTATGCTCCTGACGGGAAACCGAGCAGGGAGAACGCCTCCCGTGGGTTCGAATCCTACTCCCTTCCGCCATTAATCTTCGCATCCGTGAACCGGCTTCCGCGAAACAAAGTCTCCCATTACAGGTGGCAACCGCGCCGCAAGGCGCCTTTTTGTATCCTCTGAGCCCTTTGACAAAGTGTATGCAGTATTCCCAACGGGCATGGACATAATTAGTTGAAATTACATATAAAACTGTTTGCATAGAAAATAGTTGTTGACTTAAGTAGGTGAAATTGAGTACATCTTATGTGCGTCTGGATGACCTTCTTTACTGTATGCAATGACGCCGTGATCGGGGTCCAAAGGGCGTGAACGGATCGGGGGAGAGGAGTACGGCAGAAAGTTAGGCAATGGGTAGTAATGTAATCTTCGGCTCTCCACCCGCATGTCTCAATGGTCCAGGCTTTTACGGCATGTCGCACCACTTCGGATTTCACAACTCGTTATCGAAACCATCGCGGCCCTTGCGTCAGCATTGGGCGTGTGAAGGAACAAAAGCAAGGGGGTATTGCAATGAAGGTTTGTAACAGCAGGTTTTTTATTTTCGTCTGCATGGTCGCGCTCGCCGCTTTCGTCCTGCCTGCGCGTGCTTTCTCTGCTGAATCAGTCGTAAGGATGAAGTATGTGAGCTTCATGCCGCCTACCCACCCCATCTCAGTGCTCTCCGATCAATGGTGCAAGGAGTTGGAGAAGAGGACGAACGGGCGGGTCAAGGTGACCTTCTTCCCGGCCGGCACCCTCGTCTCTGCAATTCAGATTTACGACAGCGTCGTAAAGGGCGTCGCCGACATCGGCTTCGGCATCATGTCTTATACGCCCGGCCGGATGCCCCTTTCTGAATTCATCGTCCTTCCGAACGGGTACAAGAGCGGGGCGCAGGCTTCCCGCATGTCGAACGCCTTCTATAAGAAATTTAAGCCAAAGGAATTCGATGACGTGAAGGTCTTCTACCTGAGCGCCCATGGTCCCGCGTTCTTCCACACAAAGAAACTGGTGCAAAAGATCGAAGACCTGAAGGGCCTCCGGATAAAGGGCGACGGCAATACCTCGAAGGTGATCGCCGCGTCAGGCGCCACGCCTACCACGATGCCCATGCTTGAGACGTACGACGGCATTAAGAGGGGTCTTGCCGACGGCGTCCTCAACCCCATGGAGACCCTGAAGGGTTGGAAGTTCAGCGAGGTCTGCAAGTATACGTACGTGAACCACGGGTCCTCGTACGCCAACGGCTTTTTCGTAGTCATGAACAAGGAGTTGTGGAACTCCTTACCGAAAGACATCCAACAGACTATAGACAAGCTCAACGAGGAGTGGTTCGAGAAGCAGGCGAAACTTTGGAGCTGGGTGGACGACGACGCAGTCGCGTTCGTCAAAAAGGCGGGGCACAATTTCTATAATGCCAGTCCGGCCGACGAGGCAAAGATGCAGGTCATGATGAAGCCCCTCTACGACAACTACATAAAGAGCATGAAGGAAAAGGGCCTGCCCGGGGAAGAAGTCCTCAAGTGGTCTCGGGCCTGGCTTAAGGGCGCATCGGTGGACTAAAGCCGGTCCGGCTTGCGGGGCGGTCCTCTGAAAGCTAAGCCGCCCTTTTTTTTAGCCGGTGGGAGGAATAACCATGTGGTCCGTTTTTGAGAAGAAGATGTCGGGTTGGCTGCTCGTCGTCGCCGAAGTCACCCTTGCCTTCATGTTCGTCTTCACCCTTGCCGACGTGCTCCTACGGACCTTCACGGGAAGGCCCCTGGTCGGCGACTACGAAATCATCTCCTTCCTCGGGGCGGTGGTAATCGGTTTCTCCCTTCCCTACACGACGTCCCTGAAGGGACACGTCTACGTGGACTTCCTGATAGAGAAGCTTACCCCGAGGGCCAAGGGGATAGTGGAGATCGCCACCCGGCTCGCCTCAATTATTCTCTTTTTATGGATAGCGTGGAACTTCGTCGTCATGAGCCTCGACCTCATGAAGTCACGGGAGGTCACCCCAGTCTTCCGCCTGCCCTTTTACCCGATCTCTTTGGGGCTCGCCCTCTGCTGCATAGTGGAGTGCGTCGTCTTCGCAGGACAGATCGCACGGATCGTCGGAGAGAAGCATGAATGAGATAACTACCGGTATAGTCGGAATCTGTATACTCCTCGCGATGTTCCTGACGGGCATAGAGCTGGCTTTCGGCATGACCATCGTAGGCTTCATCGGCATCGCCTACCTGGGCAAGTTCGCGGCAGCATCGAACCACCTCGTCAAGGACTTCTTCGATACCTTCACGTCTTATGGTTTCACCGTCATCCCCATCTTCGTGCTCATGGGGCAGATCGCCTCGAATTCCGATATAGCAAAGAAACTCTACAATGCCGCGGAGAAGTTCGTGGGCCACATCCCCGGCGGCGTGGCCATGACCACCGTAGTGGGGGCGACCCTCTTCAAGGCCATGTGCGGTTCCACCATGGCTACCTGCGCAACATTTGCCGGCATAGCGATACCCGAAATGACGCGCCTCGGGTACAATAAAAAGCTCTCTCTGGGCGTAGTCGCCTCAGTCGGCACCCTCGGTATGCTCATCCCTCCTTCCGTTTCACTCATTATATACGGGATAGTGACGGAGCAGTCGATAGGCAAGCTCTTTTTGGCGGGCATCATCCCCGGCCTCCTTATATCCCTCTTTTTCATATTCGTCATCTACGGATGGGTCAAGATCGACCCCTCCATCGCGCAGCGGGCCCCGAGGTCGAGCTGGGCGGAGAGAATGAAGTCTTCCCCCGATTTCATCTGGGTCGCCGTCATCTTCTTCGTCGTCATCGGAGGCCTCATGTTAGGGTGGTTCTCGCCTACCGAGGCCGGGAGCATAGGGACCGGGGCCGTCCTGGTGCTGGCCCTGACGAAGCGGAGCTTATCTTTCAAGATGCTCAGAAAATCCTTCGATGAGTCCTTGAGGACCGCATGCATGGTCCTCCTTCTGATAGCCGGCTCCCAGGTCTTCGGCCACTTCCTGGCCGTCACCACGATCCCCTTCGTCGCCGCAGACTGGATAGGCGGCCTTCCCCTGAACAGGCACATCGTCATGATCTTCATTATCTTTATCTACCTGCTCGGGGGCTCATTTATCGACGACCTCGCTTTCATGATCCTGGCGACGCCCATCTTCTTCCCGGCAGTCGTCAAGCTGGGCTTCGACCCCATATGGTTCGGGATCATGGTAGGCATCACGATAATGATAGGGGTGGTCATACCCCCTGTCGCCATCGCCGTCTTCATCGTCAAGAACATCACCGGGGAGCCTTTCAACGTGATTTACGCGGGCGTCTATCCTTTTCTTCTCGCCCTCGTGGGTTGTGCTGCGCTCCTCTTCCTCTTCCCCCAGATAGCCACGTGGCTTCCCAGTGTTCTGGGGTGATTAAAGGCTGCAAAAAAATCTGTTGACAGAAGCGATGGGAATATCGTAAAAGTAATTGTTCGGCAAGGCCGACCAGTGTTCGATAATCTCGAACATATGGCATTGGTAAGGATCAACCGGCTTGACGCGCACCGTCTAACCGTACCTTTCACGCGAGGCTGTCATGGAGAGAGAGGATGGGATTCAGTCTGTTAACCGGGCATTGAACCTTCTCTGCCTCTTCACCCACAATACGCCCAGCCTGGGCATTACCGAGATAGCGAGTGCCATCGGCCTGCCCAAGCCCACGGTCCACGGCCTCGTGCGCACCCTCGTCAGCAAGGGGTTCCTGCAACAGGATCCGCAGACCCGCAAGTACAACCTGGGGATGCGCATCTACGAGCTGGGCATCGTACTGGCCGGCACGCTGGCCGTCAACCGGAACGGCGCGGGCCCTGCATACCAGCTTTCCCGGCAGACGGGTCTCGTTTCCCGCATAGCGATCTGGGACCTTGACGCGGCCCTGTTGACAGTAAGCATAGAGCCCCGCTCCCACATCTTCTTCGTGCACCAGATCGGGCCGCGTATTCCCGCGTACTGCACGGGGGTCGGTAAAGCGCTGCTCTCCCGCCTCGAACGGAACGAGGTCGAGGCCTACCTCGACCGGGCACACCTGGAAGCCTATACGGAGAATACGCTCATTCAGAAAGAGCAGTGCCTGGAGGACATAGAGGCCACCCGCCGCCGGGGTTATTCGATCGACCGGGAGGAGAACGTGCTCGGTCTCGCCTGCATAGGCACGCCGATCCTCGGGCATGGAGGCCGTCTGGAGGCGGCACTGAGCGTGTCGGGAGACGCAAAGCGCATTTACGCAGAAATTGACGTGCTGGTCCATGATCTGCTCGAGACCGCGCAAGAAATATCCCGCGCTCTGGGCTATTTCCCGGAATACCCCGGCAGGCCCGTTCCTGCTCCGACCACGGATACTAAAGATTCCACGTAGGGAGGTAAGATATGGCATTTTCGTTTAGGTCTTTCTCGATAATAGCGGGCATGCTCTTGTTTCTGCTCTGCCAGACAACGACGGGCTCGGCAGCCGAATCGGTGATAAAGTTGAAGTACGCCAGCTTCATGCCGCCTACCCACCCCATAAGCGTGTTATCCGACCAGTGGTGCAAGGAGCTCGAAAAGAGGACGAACGGGCGGGTCAAGGTCTCCTACTTCCCGGGCGGCACGCTGGTGACGGCCAACCAGATGTACGACGGGGTCGTCAAGGGGATCGTGGACGTCGGCTTCAGCATCAACGCCTATACGCCGGCCAGGATGCCTCTCACCGAGGCCTTCCTTCTGCCCCTCGGCTTCAAGAGCGGCGAGCAGGCTACGCAGGCGGTCAGCGCCTTCTATAAGAAATTCAGGCCGAAGGAGTACGACGACGTGAAGGTGCTCTACCTCCATTCCCACGGACCAACACCCATCCATACTAAGACGCCCGTCAAGAAGATCGCGGACCTGAAAGGGATGCGCATCAAATGCAACGGCGACAACGCGCGGATCGTCGCGGCCCTCGGGGGCACTCCGACCACGATGCCGATGCTCGAGCTCTACGATTCCCTCAAAAGAGGCGTGGCCGACGGGACCATTCTTCCCATGGAGACGCTGAAAGGGTGGAAGCTGGGCGAGATCTGCCACTACACATATGATATTACGTCGATCAGGATATGCGAACCCCTTCTTCGTGGCCATGAACAAGGCGAAGTGGAACTCGCTCCCCAAAGACATCCAGGACACGATCGATAAGATGAGCGAGGAATGGGTCGTAAAGCAGGCAAAGCTGTGGAACAACCTCGACGCCGAAGCTCTGGAGATGTTCAAGGCCACCCAGCACATTACGCGGGCGACGCCTGAGGATGAGGCCCTGGCGAAGCAAAAAGTGGCTCCCCTCCTCGATGCCTACGTGAAGCGCGCGAAAGATAAAGGCGTGCGCGGCGACGAGGCGTTGGCCTGGATCCAGAATTATCTCAAGAACGCAAAATAGGGAGCGGGACGCGGAGAAAGCAATGAAAGGACTGCTCGCACTCGAAAAAAGGTTTTGTCTCACCCTGCTCGTCATAGCAGGGGTGACCCTTGCCTTTATGCTTGTTTTTACCGTTTTTAATGTCGTCATGAGGGCCTTCGGCAAGCCGATCGTGGGCGACTTCGAGATCATCTCATTCCTGGGAGCGATCGTCGTCGGCTTCTCGCTGCCCCACACGTCCATGCTCAAATCGCACGTCGCAGTGGACCTCGTGCTTGAGAGACTCCCCAGACGTGCCTCGGCCGCGCTGCAGGTCTTCACGCGCATCGCCTCCGTTGCTCTCTTCGCATGGATGGGCTGGAACTTTATAGTAATGAGCATGGACCTTATCAAATCGGGAGAGGTAACGCCTGTCTTCAGGCTCCCGTTCTATCCGATCTCACTTGGCCTTGCCTTCAGTTGCCTGGTCCAGTGCTTCGTTCTCCTAGTCGACGCGGGAAAGGCCGCCGGAGGTTCCCAATGAGTGAGGTCACTGTAGGCATCATCGGCATACTGTTGCTCATAGGGTCGTTCTTCACAGGGATCGAGGCTCGGTTACGGCATGAGCATAATCGGCTTTCTGGGCCTCGTTTACCTCGGGACCTGGCAAGCGGCCTCGAACCAGGTGGTCAAGGATTTCTTCGACACGTTCACTTCCTACGGCTTCACTGTTATACCCCTGTTCGTTCTCATGGGCCAGGTGGCGTCGAACTCCGACATCGCCAAGAAGCTATACGGCGGGGCGTCAAAGTTCGTGGGCCATATTCCGGGCGGGCTGGCGATGACGACGGTCGTGGGCGCCACGCTTTTCAAGGCCATGTGCGGCTCCACGCTCGCCACCTGCGCCACCTTCGCGGGCATCGCCATCCCTGAGATGTCGCGCCTCGGTTACAGCAAGAAGCTCTCCACGGGCGTCGTGGCGTCGGTGGGGACGCTGGGCATGCTCATTCCGCCGAGCGTGCCGCTCATGATCTACGGCCTCATAACCGAACAGTCGATCGGAAAGCTCTTTCTCGCCGGGATCATTCCCGGTATCCTGATCTCCTTTCTTTTTCTCGTCGTCATTTACGGATGGGTCAGGATAAACCCGGCTATAGCACAGCTCGCGCCGAAGTCCTCGTGGCACGACAGGATGAAGGCGGCACCCGAATTCCTATGGGTCGGCGTGATCTTCCTCGTAGTCATCGGCGGCCTCATGCTGGGGTGGTTCTCGCCGACGGAGGCCGGAAGCATAGGCACGGCGGCCGTGTTGATACTCGCCGTCGCGAAAAGCCGTTTCACCATGCGCCAGCTCTTCAAATCCTTCGAGGAGTCGCTCCGGACGGCATGCATGGTCCTTGTCCTGATCGGGGGCTCGGTCGTATTCGGCCACTTCCTGGCCGTGACGAATATCCCATTCATCACTGCGGATTGGGTCGGCGGCCTGCACATAAACAGGAACCTCGTCATGGTCCTGATCATCTTCATCTACCTCCTCGGCGGCTCGATAATGGACGACCTGGCATTCATGATACTTGCGACGCCGATCTTCTACCCGGCGGTCATCAAGCTCGGGTTCGATCCGATATGGTTCGGGATCATGATAGGCGTCACCCTTATGATCGGCGTGATAGTCCCCCCGGTGGCAATATCGGTCTTCGTGGTCAAAAACATCACGGGCGAGCCGTTCAACATTATTTACGCAGGTGTTTATCCGTTTCTGCTGAGCCTTGCGGCCTGCGCCGCGCTCCTGTTCTTCTTCCCCCAGATAGCCATGTGGCTTCCGGTAATTTTGGGATGATAAAGCAACGAGATAAGGAGGGACAATGGCATTGAAGGTAGTCAATATATTCGGCGTACCGGGCATCGATTTCGGCTACGAGCTAATTGACGGCTCCGGCGTCGCGCTGGAAAAGGGCATGTATAAGACCGAGGAGGACATAATCAGAGTGGCCGCAGACGCGGACGCCGTTATCGGTGTAGTCTCCGTCCATCCTTTCAACCGCCGGCTGCTTTCGGCCCTTCCGAAATGCCGCATTATAGCGGGCATAGGCATAGGCTACGACACGGTCGACCTGGAGGCCGCATCCGAGCTGGGCATAGCGGTCACGAACGTCCCCGACTACTGCCTGGACGAGGTGTCGGGGCTCGCCATGGCCTTTGTGCTGGCGCTTGGCCACAAGCTTTTCCCCATAGACAAGGCCGTAAGGACGCACCGCACCGTTTTCACCCAGGACAGAAAAGGATTGAACGAGTTCGCCGCCCCGATGTTCAGGATGCGCGACCAGACGGTCGGCATCGTAGGCATCGGAAAGATAGGCACGGTCGTCGCCCTGAAGGCCAGGGGCCTCGGCATGCGCGTGATCGGCTATGACCCTTACGTGCTGAAGCCGGTCCTGGAAAGCAGGGGGGTGTTGCCTGTAGACATGGCAACCCTGCTTCGCGAGGCCGACTTCGTGACTACGCACACCCCGCTCAACGCGGAGACGAACGGCCTGTTCGGCTACGACGAGTTCAAGCAGATGAAGCGGACTGCTTACTTCATCAATACGTCGCGCGGAGGGGTCGTGGAGCAGGCAGGACTGATACGCGCCTTGCAGGAGGGGCTCATCGCCGGGGCGGGGATAGACGTGACCGTCGAAGAGCCTATCGCGCCCGACAACCCGCTGCTCGGAATGTCGAACGTCATACTAACCGGCCACAGCGCCTGGTATTCGGTTGTCTCCGATTATGACCTGCACAGAAGGCCCATGACGCAGGTACTCCAGGCGCTCAAGGGCGAGTGGCCGACCTACGCAGTCAACCCGGAAGGAAAGGCCAGGTGGACGGCCAGGTGGACAGACCGGGGGATCTAAAGACCCGCGAAAGCGACGACGAGGGGACAATATGAATAACCCGATACGTTTGAATCATCGCCTGTGGGAAGGCGGGGGAACGATAGAGCTGGAGCTTCCGGAGCGCTGGAACGTGCAGGTCCTCGGCATGAACGGGGACAGCAAGCGGGTGCTCGGCGAAGCCGATTACGACGCCTGCCTCTCGCGCCTCGCGCCGCTCGTCTCGGGGCACAAGGAAATCTGCGTTGCCTTCGACGATATCTCCAGGCCCACCAAGGCGTTCCGCCTCATCCCTTCCCTGCTCCGCCTCTTCGCGAAATGCGGGATCGCGGACGGGCAGGTCCGCTTTCTCTGCGCCCTCGGGGCGCACGGGGCCCTCGACAACGCGTCTTTCCGGAAGAAGCTCGGACCGGAGGTGATGGAGCGATTCCCGGTGTATAACCACAACTGCCATGGACCGGCGCACGACTTCGGCAAAACGGCCCTCGGCACGCCCGTTCTGGTCAATAAAGAGTACAGCGGCTGCGACCTCACCATCGGCATAGGCTCCTTCGTCCCCCACGCCTTCTGCGGCTACGGCGGTGGTTACAAGATCGTCATGCCCGGCGTCGCCCATATCGATGCCATCACCCACCATCATGGGATGCTTTCATGGGAGGGCATGAAGTTCGAGCTCGGGAACGTGACGGGAAATGCGTTTCACGACGACATGAGGGAATTCGGGAAGATAGCGGGCCTCGATATAAAGATCGACCTCCTTGTCAACTCGAACGCGGAAGGGACGGATATTTTCGCCGGGGAGCCGGACCGCCTCTACGACTATATGCTCAAGCTGGCGCCCGCCCATTACGCTTCAGCGGTCCCGGGCAAGGCGGACATCGTTTTTGCGAACGTCTACGCCAAGGGCAACGAGGCGGCAATCGCTGTGGCCCAGTCCGAGAAACTCCTTAAGGACGAAGGCGGCGACATCGTCTGCCTCTGCGACAGCGAGATGGGACAGGTGGTGCACTATGTTTTCGGGCGGTTCGGCAAGGAGACGTGGGGCAGGCTGGCTGGAGGGCCGAGGCGGAAGGGCCCGAACGTGCGCAGGATATTCCTGTACTCCCGCTATAAGGACATTGCAGGCGGCTACTGCTTCGGCAAGGACGACGAGATATTCTGGTATAGCGACATAAAGGAGATCGTGAAGGTGTTGGACGAGGATTATAGAGGCAAGGCGGTGGACGCCTATGTCTTGCCGGACGCGACCATACAGACTTTCCCGGGCGCTTGATCTTAGCCGCTTGCGGGCGCATGGCAGGACCCTAGGGAAAGTCAAATCGAACTGTGAGGTATTCATGAGAATTTTCGGCGCAGGTGAGTTAGCAAGCGACGTTCAGGACCGGGGCCTTTGCATCGGCTGCGGGGCCTGCGTTGACTTGTGTCCATATTTCCGCAACCACCGGGGCAGGACCGTCCGGCTGTTTGCCTGTGGCCTTCCTCAGGGGCGCTGCTACGCGGCGTGCCCGAAGGCCGAGGTGGACCTTGACGAGCTGGCCGGCACATACTGGCACGCATCCTACAGGGGCGATCCCATTGGCCCCTTTGAGGCGGCGTACGCCGCA
The DNA here is from genome assembly GCA_963810935.1 of uncultured delta proteobacterium. Classification (GTDB taxonomy): domain Bacteria; phylum Desulfobacterota; class Syntrophorhabdia; order Syntrophorhabdales; family WCHB1-27; genus CAWEPK01. The sequence goes on from CAWEPK010000009.1 coordinate 73,920, forward strand.
AAGGCGGGCAAGGCGATGGTGCAAGGGACCTTCCAGGGGGGCGGCGCAGTCTCGGCTCTCCTCATCGCCGCTATGAAACAAGGACTGATCGAGGCGGCAGTCCTGACGGCAAGCGACGAGAAAGGCCCCGTACCCGTCCTCGCGACGACGCCCGGCGAAATCGTCGCCTGCGCTTCTTCCAAGTTCCAGGCGGCGCCTACGCTGGCGGCCCTGAACCGCGCGGCAGCTTCGGGCATGCGGCGCCTGGCATTCGTGGGCACGCCCTGCCAGGTCACGGGACTCGCCAAAATGAGGACCAACCCACTCCACCGGGAAGACTTCGCGGACCCCGTCTCCCTCGTGATCGGGCTTTTCTGCAACTGGTCCCTGGACCAAAGGGCCATTTCCGCGTACCTCGCCGGCAGGCTCGACCTTTCGCGGGTCAAGGGCATGGACATCCCTCCGCCTCCGGCCGGCATGCTCCGGGTAGACCTTGGCGACGAGGTAATGGAAATACCCCTCGACGAGATAAGGCCTTTTATCCCCGACACGTGCAGCCTCTGCCCGGACATGACGTCGGAATGGGCCGACATATCAGTGGGGATGCATGAAGGGGCTCCGGGCTGGAATACGCTCCTGGTGCGCACCGCCGTAGGCCGTACCCTAGTGGAAGGCGCTGTAGCAGCCGGCCTGCTGGTCGCGGAGCCGATACCGTCCGCGACTATCGAGCACCTTATGGAAGCATCCGGCGCGAAGAAACGGCGGGCCTTCAAGGCTCTCAAGGACCGGGGGCTCGTGAATTGCGCGGGGGAGACGGAGAGGGCCCTTCTGCGGGTGCCGGCGGACGTCCTCGACGCTGTTATTTCGGGAACCGATGGAGGAAGCCATGCCTAGCATCCTAGAAGGTAAAGCAGGAGAGATTCGCCTTCTCCAGGGTAACGACGCCATCGCAAGAGGCGCCCTGGAGGCCGGCGTGAACGTCGTAAGCTCTTATCCGGGGACGCCGTCATCCGAAATACCGGAGCGCCTCGCGGACGTGGCTGCCGAGCGCGGGCTCTACGTGGAATGGTCGACCAATGAAAAAGTAGCCCTCGAGGTGGCCGCGGCGGCGAGCTTCAGCGGCCTGCGCTCGATGTGCGTCATGAAACAGGTGGGGGTCAACGTAGCCTCCGACTTCCTCCTCCCTCTTGCCCAATACGGCACCCGCGGCGCCATGGTCCTTGTCTCATGCGAAGACCCCGGTGCGCTCTCCAGCACGAATGAAGTCGATTCCCGACAGTACGCGCGCATGATGGAGCTGCCCATGGTCGAGCCGGGCGATATTGAAGAGGCCCGGACGATAACGAAGTGGGCCTTCGACCTGTCCGAAGAGTTGAAGACCGTCGTGATGGTCAGGAGCGTCACCCGCATGTCGCACGCAAGCGGCGTCGTCGCGCTCGGGGAGCTGCCGCCCGTTTCTCACGAGTCTGCCCTTTTTAACTTCCACGGTCCTTTTCTCGGCCAGATGGAAGGACCCGTGGCGAATGAGCCGCCCACGGCAATCCCATTGCGCCGCAGGAACCAGGGAAAGCTGAAGAAGGCGGCGGAGCTGTTCGAGACGTCGCCTTTCAACACATACACGGGGCCTGCCAACCCTGAGCTTCTCATAATAACCAGTTCGGCGTGTAATCTATACTGCCGGGAGGCCGTCAACCTCCTGGGGCTCACCGGAAGAGTCGGCATTCTGAAGCTTGGCACAACATGGCCTTTACCCGCAGGTCTTCTGACCAGGCACCTCAAGATGTGCCGCCGGATATTCGTAGTGGAAGACCTGCTCCCCTTCATCGAGGAGAACGTCAAGGTCCTGGCGGCCGAGCTTGCTGCCGAGCTGGGGGTCCTTGAATTCCACGGAAAGCGCGACGGCACCCTGCCGTCCGTCGGCGAAATAGACACCGACCTGGTTATGGAAGCCCTGAACCGCCTCCTGGGCATAGAGGTTCACTCACCCGACGCCGAATTCCAGCGGGAGCTGGGAGAGGTTGTGGCCAAATACGTCCCAAGGCGAATGATGACGTTCTGCCCCGGCTGTCCCCACCGCGCCTCTTACTGGTCCATGCATACGGTCCTCACTCTCGACGACCGCGACGGCTTTGTCTGCGGAGACATCGGCTGCTATGCCCTGGGTACCATGCAGGCGGGCCTCAATGTAGTCAAGACCGTGCACGCCATGGGCTCCGGGAGCGGTCTTGCCTCCGGCTTCGGAAAGCTGGGTACTTTCGGCATGGAGCAGCCTGTCCTCGCCGTGTGCGGCGACTCCACCTTCTTTCATTCGGCTCTGCCCGCTTTCGTTAATGCCGTCCACAACCGGTCAAACGCGGTCTTCATCGTCATGGATAACAGGGGCACGGCCATGACAGGCTTCCAGCCCCACCCGGGCAGTCCCCTGAATGCAATCGGCCAGACGGTCCACGCCGTGGATATAGAGGAAGCCTGCCGCGGCCTCGGCGCCCCCGTAGTGACCGCCGATCCCTTCGACATCAAGGACACCCAGGCGAAGCTCCTATCCATAATGGAGGCGCCGCCGGGCGTGAAGGTGCTTGTGCTGCGCCAGGCCTGTGCGCTGAGCCCGGAGAAAAAGGGCAAGAAACAATTCGAGGTGGAGGTGGATGAAACACTCTGCCTCGGGGAATCATGCGGCTGCAACAGGCTTTGCAGCAAGGCCTTCCGCTGCCCGGCACTCATCTGGGACAAAGAGGTCGGAAAGGCACGGGTGGACAGCGTGCTGTGCGCCGGATGCGGTGTATGCGCCTCGGTCTGCCCGAAAGGGGCAATTCAGAAAAGGGAGATGAACCAGAATGGAAGAGCATAAATTGACCCACGACCCTTACAACGTTGTCATCGCCGGCGTCGGAGGGCAGGGGAATGTCCTGGCTTCCAAAATCCTCGCGAACGTGCTCGTGCATGAGGGCCTCGATGTGACCATCGGCGAGACCTTCGGTGCGACCCAGCGCGGCGGGTCCGTGATGAGCCATCTCCGCATATCCCGCACGGGCTCCTGGTCGCCACTGATGCCGAGGGGCAGGGCCGATGTGATAGTCAGCCTCGAACCTATCGAGGCCATGCGGGTGCTCGCGCAGTACGGGAACCCGGACGTGATGGTGATCTCCAACAACAGGCCGGTCCATCCGGTAGGTGTAATCTGCGGCGAGGACGAATACCCTTCCCCCGAGCAGATAGAAGCCTGGCTCGGCAAGTTCAGCCGCCGCCACTGGCTCCTGCCTGCGACGGATGAGGCGACGAAGCTCGGCTCCGCCATACTTGCAAACATAATCCTGATCGGCGCCCTGGCCGCGACAGGCGTCCTGCCCCTCCCAAGGGAGGCATTCGCCGGCGTCATCGCTTCTACAATGCCCGGCAAAGAGGAGATGAACCTTAAGGCCTTCGACGTCGGCCGCCTGATGATCGGCTAAAGCCTGATTGATTCCGAAATGCTTGTGCAACCGCGGCAGGTGCCGGCCCTGGACCTGTCGCCGCGTCCGATATCACGGTTGCGAAATAACGCCCTATCTTTTCCCTACACTTCTTGCAACTAAAGCCATATAGTTTAGAATAATAGTAAGCGCTTTCATGAGACGGGCCGCTCAATACAAAGGGAGGGTCGATATGGAGAAGAAGCCGGTAAGGAAGGCGATGGACTTGTTCGATAAGTACAGCAGCGGGTTGCTGGACCGCCGGGAATTCTTAAGGCGGCTGGCCGTCCTCGCCGGAGGGGCGGTGGCGGCAGGCGCGCTTCTGACCTCGTTGGAAAGGAGGCAAGCCATGGCAGACATTGTTCCGAAGGACGACCCCCGCCTCATTACGGAAGACGTCAAGTTCAAGGGCGCAACAGGCGAGATCAGCGCAAAGCTGGCAAGGCTGAAGGGGGACGCTAAATTGCCGGGTGTCCTTGTAATCAGCGAGAACCGGGGCCTCAACGCGCACATCGCCGACGTGGGCAGGCGGATTGCCCTGGAGGGTTTTCTGACGCTTGCGCCCGACGCCCTCTCGCCTTTCGGCGGCACCCCGCCCGACGAGAACAAGGCCATCTCCATGATCGGCCGGCTCGACCAGGCATCGACGGTAAAAAATTTCATCGCAGCCGTCAAATACCTGAAGACAAACCCCATGTCCACGGGCAAGGTCGGCGTTGTCGGTTTTTGCTGGGGAGGGGGCATGGCAAACCAGCTTGCCGTCAATTCGCCCGACGTGACTGCCGTGGTCCCCTACTACGGAAGGCAGCCCGCTTCCGAGGACGTGCCGAAGATCAAGGCGTCCCTGCTCCTGCAATACGCAGGCAACGACGAAGGGATAGACAAGGGCATCCCGGCCTACGTGGAGGCGCTCAATAAGGCGCACGTCGATTACAAGCTCTATATGTACGAAGGGGCGCAGCACGCCTTCAACAACGATACGAACCGGGACCGGTACGACAAGGTGGCCGCCGACCTTGCCTGGAAGCGCACGATAGCTTTCCTGAAGGAGAAATTAAAGACGTAGGGATAAGGCGGCCCCTTACCGGGGGCGTCACTTTCCTATGCAGCATTTCTTATATTTCCTGCCGCTGCCGCAGGGACAGGGGTCGTTGCGGCCCGGTTTTGCTGCTCCTCGCACGGGCGGCCTTGCCGCCGGCGGCATCCCTTCTCCATCGGCATGCCCCGTTTCCGATAACGCCGCGACCTGCGCGATGAAAGGGCCGCAATGCGTGAAAAAATGCTTGTAGCCGGCGCAAAGGTAATTGAGCCCGTATTCGCCGTCCGGCGCAGTCAGGATGCGGTCCTTCGGGCACCCGCCGTTGCACATCGCAAGCACCTCGCAGGATTTGCAGTAGCGGGGCAGGCTATGGAGCTTCGCCTGCCCGAAAGACCTCTGGCCTGGGCTTTCCAGCAGGTCGGCCAGCGGGGTTTTCATTATATTTCCCACGCGATGCGAAACGTCCGCGAAGTGGTCACAACAAAAGAAGTCGCCGTTTGCCTCGACCACGGGGATATCGCCGCACGTCTTCCGGAAGACGCATAAGGCGTGCTCCCTGCCGAGGCCGGCCGCAATCGCCTCCTCGAAAATCTGCACCCTCAACCGCCCCACGTCATTATCCAGCCATTCGTCGAAGACGGCGCACAGGAAATCGCCGAAGGCATCAGGCGATGGGGCAAGCTCGCCCAGGCCGTCGCCGCCGGTTGCAGACTCGACGATCGGCAGAAACCCGATGTACCCGGCCCCTATCTCCTTGAAGAACCTGTAGACCTCGACCGGACGCCCGACGTTTCCCGCGTGGACCACGCAGAGGATATCGCAGGGGACCGCATGCTGCCGCAAAAGGCGGTAGCCCCGCATCGCCCGCACGTGGCTGGGGCCGCCGCTTCCCGTGAGGCGATACCGGTCGTGCAATTCCGCCGGGCCGTCCAGGCTGACGCCTGCGGTAAAACCTTCCGCTGCAAAGAAACGGCACCAATCCTCGTCGAGGAGCGTGGCGTTAGTCTGAATGCCGTTCATGATTTTCTTGCCGCTTTGTCTGTGCTTAGCTTGCAGGGCCACGATTTTCCGGAAGTAATCCAACCCTAGGAGGGTCGGCTCCCCTCCGTGCCAGGAGAACCTGACTTCCGGGCCGGCAGAGGCGTCGATATGCTGCCGTATATACTCCTCGAGGATATCATCCGCCATGCCGGGCGGGCCGCCTTTTAGCTGGAGGGTTTCCCTGCCGGTGTAATAGCAATAGCTGCACGCCAGGTTGCAGGCGGAGCCGGCCGGTTTGGCGAAAATTTGAAATTCCCTTTGTGTCCCTGCCATTCGTCAACCCTCTTGCGACAACGTTTTAATCGATGATCTCACGATAAAAATCGCCTGTCCATGACAACAACGAGTATAGGGGGATTAACGTTTCCGGTCAAGAAGCATCTTTTTGTTTGCTTACGCCTCGCGCGTATACTGTTTGCGATTTTCTTGACATAGCAGGCCAAAAAGAATAAACAGTTAAAGTGACCGTGTGCCGCGATACGGGGGGACATGGGAGCGCGTCTTTGGAAGCCGCGCATCGAAGGGGTAGGGGGGAACGAACAATGGCATTCGAAGCGATTCTGTACACTGTAGCCGACCGCATCGCCACGATAACGCTCAACAGGCCCGACAGGCTCAACGCATGGACGCCCCGCATGTCCGGGGAGGTGCGCGACGCAATGTTTCGGGCGGCGCGGGACGAGGCGGTGCGCGTGATAATCCTGACGGGGGCGGGACGCGCGTTTTGTGCGGGAGCGGACATGTCCGAGCTGAAGACCGCGACGGAACAGGGCGCATCCGCGCTGGACAACATGGATGAAGAAAGCCGGATGAACATCCACGAACTCGGAGACGTGCGGGCCGATTTTTCGAAGCGCTATTCTTATTTTCCCGCCATCCCCAAGCCGGTTATCGGGGCCCTCAACGGGACCGCGGTAGGGATCGGGTTCGCCATCGCGCTATATTGCGACATGCGCATCGCGTCGCAAAGCGCCCGGTTTTCAACGCTTTTTGCGCAGCGCGGGTTAATAGCCGAGCACGGCATGAGCTGGATGCTGCCCAGGATCGTCGGCATGGCGAACGCCCTCGACATGCTTTTCTCGGCGCGCATGGTCGGCGCGGAAGAGGCGCTCCGCATAGGGCTCGTCTCCGCGGTCGTCCCGGACGAGCAGCTCCTCGAAGAGGCGCTCTCGGTCGGCGCGAGGCTATCCACGGCTGTATCGCCCCGCTCGCTGAAAATAATGAAGCGGCAAATTTACGACGCGCAATTTCAAACCCTCGCGGAGGCAATCGACCTGGCCGACGAGGAGATGCGTCTTAGCCTTGAGTCGGACGATTTCAAGGAAGGCGTCGCCCATTTCATCGAAAAGCGGGCGCCTGCTTTTACAGGTAAGTAAGGCGCAAACGGGGCTTCCATGAAGGGCAGACGGGCTTTCACCGAACCCGCATGGTGCTCACATCCCCGATTGGGTGACGGCGAACGTCTGTCCGGCGATAGTGAGAGCGGCGGTCCTCGAGCTGCGGCCGGTATTCATCGATACCGAATACCTTACGGTCCCGCTGCCTGCGCCCGTGTTCCCCGACGTGACCTTGATCCACGACGGCGCCCCCGATACCCCCCACGAACAACTGCTGCCGCTTGCGGTCACGGATACCGTCCCGCTTCCGCCGGCGGCAGGAAACGATTTATTCGTGGGTGATATCGTATAGGTGCAGGCTGCTTTCGGCGTCCACAGTACCTCATTCGAATAACCGCTCTCGTTCTTCGACACGTCGTAGTCGGTGACCGCAAAATAGAGAGGGCCGGACAGTCCCGTAAGTGTATACTGCGTCACGTTGCCGGCGTCCGTGCTCTGCGTGTAGCTCCCGCTCGATGCGCCGCAATATATCTTGTACCCGGCAGGCGTGAAGCCCGCCGGCTGGGTCCAGCCGAGGGTGACCTGGCTGGTAGTGCTCGACACTATCGACAGGCCCGTAGGCGCAGGTATCTGGACCGCAGCCTGGCTCAAGGTGAAATAGAACTGAAGGTCGTACGCGATGTTGCCCGTATAACGGCCGTCCGGGAACGCCGTATACATCCCGTAATTGTTGCCCTTCTGCACGGCCCTGTAGACCGACCCGCTTATGACCAGGTTGTACGCCTGCCCGTTCTTCAGGGTTATCGGCGCCGGGAATAAATACGTCTGCCATCCGGGGTATGTGCTTGCGCTGCCCGTGCCTGTTGCAACGGTGGTCCCGCCTGAAGTCTGAAGGGTAAACATGAGGCCGCTGCCCGCCGCCGAGACGCTTGTCGCTATCTTGTCCCCGCCGGAGACGGTAAATGTCTCCGTGGCGGGACTACTCACTGTCGTCGAGTCGATATAGCCCGTCCCCTGAGTATATCCGTCCGCATAGTGGACGTTGAAGCTGGGCGTTATATGCAGGTTCGTCTGCCAGCTCGGACCGTTCCAGAGGGTCATAAGGTTTGTATCCGTGTAACACGGCTGGACCGGGGAGCTGTTCTTTGCGGTATATATTCCGTCATAAGATACGTAGTTGGTTTCCGGGAAAGGATCGACGTTGGTATAAACAACATGGTAAAGCGTGCCCGCAACGACCGATACGGATGGACTCACGTTAAACCATTGGATAACGGTCCCACTCGCGGCTTTTGTCGGGTTCGTGTCGATCGTGGTCCACAACACGCTGCTCGACGGCAGGTGGCTCGCCGTCCCGTCATCCGTTCGGAGCTCCCATTTGATACGGCCGCCCGTACCGCCCATATAGCCGGGGCTCGTGTTCTCGTACTGCTGGACGATCCTGTCTATGGCGCCGGTATGCTCGCACAGAAACCGCGCGGATATCTGGCCGTTCGGGCCTATGGTAAGGTTCGCCAGGCCGTCCATGGCGACGCACGGGCCGTAATAGCCGGGTGGGGCCGCATAGGCGGCTGCCGCAAGATAGGACAAAAGCATTAAAGCGAGAAGCAAAACTTTTTTATGCCCCACAAAGCACCTCCCCCACCACTTTATGGTCTCAATCTTTAAAGACGACAGCGAACGTGACGGGTCCGGCGCAGCCGGTTGAGCGAGGCACGCTTCCCGGCGTGCTTTCCCGAGGCAGATTGTCCGATTTGGACCCCTACAAATTTATAATAATCATCGCGCGCCGGGGATGCGAGAGGGTCCGTCGCCTATAAATATCGATAGGCGGTGAATCGCCTGAAGAAGAGATAAGGGGAATGCCGGATGGCGGACGGTCGACCCCCGCTTATCGTGGGCAGTCAATAGAAAAAGGCCCTTTCCCCCACCGGGGAAAGGGCCTTTTTGTTCGCTTGAAAGGCTCTTTAGGACGTCGCCAGCTTCTTTTCCGTCTTTGCCGGCTCGCTTATCGCATCGTTGCCTATCCTCATTCCGTAGAAGGAACGGTAAATGAAGACTAGCGCCACGACGAAGAAGATACAGGCTATCGTAGTCTTGAGCACCTGCGAATGCATCGTAACTGCGATCTCCGTCGCCAGCAAGCCGAAGAGCGTCGTGAACTTGATTACGGGGTTCATGGAGACCGAAGAGGTGTCCTTGAAGGGGTCGCCCACCGTGTCGCCCACGACCGTCGCCTCGTGGAGCGGCGTATTCTTTTCTTTAAGGTCTACCTCGACGATCTTCTTGGCGTTGTCCCATGCCCCGCCGGCGTTCGCCATGAAGATGGCCTGGAACAGGCCGAAGAAGGCGATGCCGATGAGATAGCCGATGAAGAAGTACGGGTTGAAGAACGCAAGGGACAGGGCCATGAAGAAGATAACGATGAAGATGTTTATCATGCCCTTCTGGGCGTACTGCGTGCAGATTTTGACGACTTCCTTGCTGTCTTTGATCGATGCCGTCTTGCTGTCGAGCTTTATGTTCTCTTTGATGTAGACTACGGCCCTGTAGGCGCCCGTCACAACGGCCTGCGTCGCTGCGCCCGTAAACCAGTAGATAACCGCGCCGCCCATGAGCAGGCCGAGGACGATCTCAGGCTGCACCAGCGAGAGCTTGGCCACGGCCCCGCCGAAGATCCTCTCCAGCAGGATAATGATGCCGAAGACCATTGTCGTCGCGCCGACGACCGCCGTGCCGATCAGCACCGGCTTCGCCGTCGCCTTGAAGGTGTTGCCCGCACCGTCTGCCTCTTCCAGGTAGTCCTTGCCGTTCTCGAAATCCGGCTCGAAGCCGAACTGTGCCTTTATCTCTGCTTTGATGTTGGGGACGCTCTCAATCTGTGAGAGCTCATAGACGGACTGGGCGTTGTCGGATACCGGCCCGAAGCTGTCTACCGCGATAGTGACAGGACCCATCCCGAGGAAGCCGAAGGCCACGAGGCCGAAGGCGAAGACGGGGGCCGCAAAGGCGAATTCTTTCGGCATAAGCGCCTGTATCGACGGGTTCATCGAGACGAGATAGCCGATGAGCATGAGCACGATGATGGTCAGGCCTTCCCAGAAGGCGGACATGTTGCCCGCGACAAAACCTGACAGGATGTCGAGCGATGCGCCGCCCTGGCGTGCACTTGCCACGACTTCCTGGACGTGGCGCGAGCTAGTGCTCGTGAAGGCCTTCGTAAATTCCGGGATCAGGGCGCCGGCAACGGTACCGCAACTGATGATGATGGCAAGGGCCCACCAGAGAGACGCGTATTTAGGATCGGGCAGGCTGCCGAGCAAAACGTAGCTCGCCACGAAAGTCACTATTATCGAGATGGCCGAGGTTATCCAGACCAGGTTGGTGAGCGGCTGCTCGAAGCTGAACTTTTTCTTGTCACCGTACACCGCATTTGTGATGACTACATTGATGAAGTACGAGACGAGGGAGGTGAGGATCATCAGGATACGCATGGCGAATATCCAGATGATGAGCGTCCCGGCCATAATCGGGTTGAGCGCCAGGGCCAGGGCGAGGAAGGCAATAAGGGCGACGCCCGTAACGCCGTAAGTCTCGAAGCCATCGGCGGTCGGCCCGACGCTGTCGCCCGCGTTGTCGCCCGTGCAGTCGGCGATGACGCCCGGGTTCTTCGGGTCGTCCTCAGGCAGGTGGAAGACTATTTTCATTAGGTCGGAGCCGATGTCTGCGATTTTCGTGAAGATGCCGCCGCAGATACGCAGTGCGCTTGCACCGAGGGACTCACCTATCGCGAACCCTATGAAAGACGGGCCGACAAGGTCCTTCGGGAGAAAAATAAGAATGCAAATCATAAAGAAAAGCTCAACGCTCACTAGGAGCAAGCCTACGCTCATGCCGGAGCGCAGCGGGATCGCGACGACGTTGATGGGCTTACCGTAAAGCGAAGCGAAGGCCGTACGGGAATTTGCGCGCGTGTTGATCCTCATGCCGAACCAGGCCACGCCGTACGAGCCGAGGATGCCCAGGACCGAGCAAAAGAGGATGATGACGATGTTCCCGAAGGACGCGCCCTGGAGCCCACCGAAATAGTAGGTCATGCAGATGGCTATTAGCAACCACAGGATAACGAGGAACTTGCCCTGTTGGGCGAGGTAGGATTTGCACGTCTCCCATATGATGTCCGATACGTTGAGCATCGAGCTGTGGGCGGGCAGGTTCTTCGTCTGGTTCGACTGGACGAGAGCGAAGATAAGGCCCAGGACACAGACGATCAGACCGAAGTACATGATATGTATGCCGTTCAACGCGGCGCCAGCCACATTGAAGCTGACGTTGGACAGGTTGGGCAATACGATGTCTGCCTCGCCGGCAAGTGCGGGTGCCGCACAGAGAAGAACCGGAAAACAGAAGGCAAGCAATGCGGGTAGTGCTCTAAATGCTTTTCCGAACCCCATCTCACTCCTCCTCACAAAAATTTTAGATGCAGGAAAGCCCATGATAAGGGCGATCCATAATATAACTACCGGAAAGCGGCCTTACGTAAATCCTTGTTGATCTCTTCGGGCGCTCGGGCATTTACGGTCCCGACCGTCGCTGCCCGGGTCAGGTGCGAACCACGCGGGCCTGACGCCGCGAATGCGTCACGCCGCGCCCTGATGCGGGGGTGATCCTTCGGCTTCTGGTAGCCGAAACGCCGAAAAGCGGTCGTCTATCTAATACGTCACGCCTGTGTTTTCGACGCCGTGGTTATCCTTGCCATGGCGCGCCGCAGATCTTTCTGGAGGGTCTCATACTCCTCCTGCTCGAAGGTGAGTCCCTTCAAAGCGGTCTCTGCCCTTTCTCTCGCCCTGTGCGCCCGCGCCAGGTCTATCTCTTCCCCGAACTCAGCGGTATCCAGGAGTAGAAGCACCTTGTCGTCCCTGACTTCCGCAAAACCGCCGCTCGTAGCAACAAAACGGGTCCTGCCCCCGATCGAGAAGCGCACTTCGCCGTGGTCGAGCGTCGAAAGAAAGGGGACGTGGCCGGGAAGCACACCGAACTCGCCCGCCGCACCCGGCGCCTCTACGATATCCGCATCCTCACGCACCAGCAGTTTCTCAGGTGTGATGATCTCCAGATGGAGCTTCTCCATTGATCACCCCATCATCTTCTTTGCTTTCTCGACGGCCTCGTCTATGTTGCCGACCATGAAGAAAGCCTGCTCGGGCAGATCGTCATGCTTGCCTTCGAGGATTTCCTTGAAGCCCCTCACCGTCTCTGCTATCGGAACGTACTTGCCGGCGGAGCCGGTAAACGCCTCGGCAACGAAGAAGGGCTGCGACAGGAACCTCTGTATCTTACGGGCACGGGAGACAACGAGCTTATCTTCTTCGGAAAGCTCGTCCATGCCGAGGATGGCGATGATATCCTGGAGGTCCTTATATTTCTGAAGCGTTTGCTGCACGCCCATCGCCACGCCGTAGTGCTCGTCGCCGACTACTTTCGGGTCGAGGATCCTGCTCGTGGAATCGAGCGGATCGACTGCCGGATAAATGCCGAGCTCGACTATCTGGCGCGAGAGCACCGTCGTGGCGTCGAGGTGTGCGAACGTCGTCGCAGGGGCCGGGTCCGTAAGGTCGTCGGCCGGCACGTAGATGGCCTGCACGGAAGTGATCGAGCCGCGAAGCGTGGAGGTGATCCTTTCTTCGAGCTCGCCCAAGTCGGTGGCCAGTGTAGGCTGGTAGCCGACGGCCGAAGGCATGCGGCCGAGCAAGGCCGACACCTCGGAGTTTGCCTGGGTAAACCGGAATATGTTGTCGATGAAGAGCAGCACGTCCTGTCCTTCTTCGTCGCGGAAGTACTCTGCCGCAGTGAGTGCGGTGAGGCCGATCCTGGCGCGCGCGCCGGGGACCTCCGTCATCTGGCCGTAGATGAGCGCCGTCTTGTCGATAACGCCCGAGCCCTTCATTTCGAGCCAAAGGTCGTTCCCCTCGCGGGTCCTCTCTCCGACGCCGCCGAAAACCGAGATGCCGCCGTGCTGCATGGCTATGTTGTTTATCATCTCCATGATGACGACGGTCTTCCCGACGCCTGCGCCCCCGAACAGGCCGACCTTGCCGCCTTTCGGGTACGGCTCCAGAAGGTCGATAACCTTCACGCCCGTCTCCAGCAGGCTCGATTTTCGTGTTCTGCATTACGAGCGTCGGGGCGGCGCGATGGATCGAATACTTCTCCTTGGTCTCGACTGGGCCTTTGCCGTCGACCGGCTCGCCTATGACGTTCATCACGCGGCCGAGCACTTCCCTGCCGACAGGCACGACTATCGGCGTGCCTTTGTACGTCGCCTCCTGGCCGCGCCGGAGCCCGTCGGTCGTCTCCATGGCGATGCAGCGGACCGTGCTGTCCCCGATGTGCTGCGCAACCTCCAGGACAAGGTTCTCTTTTTTATCGCTGACCGTAGGGTTAGTCAGGTAAACAGCGCCGTATATCGGGGGAAGGGATTCAGATGGGAAACGGACGTCGACAACCGTTCCGATGACCTGCACTACCTTCCCTGCAACCTCATTCATGTTGCCTCCTTTAGCTGCTCTGCAGCGCCTCGGCGCCGCCTACGATATCCATCATCTCACTGGTGATGCTCTGCTGCCGCGTCTTGTTGTAGACGAGCGTCAGATGGTCGATCATGTCACGGCTGTTGTTCGTCGCGTTCTCCATAGCCGCCATTCGGGACGCGTGCTCCGACGTCTGCGACTCGATGAGGGCGTAAAAGATTTTAGTGAGTACGTAATGCGGGATGAAGCGGACGAGTATCGACTCCATGTCCGGCTCGTAGAGGTATTCCATCTCGTCGCCGGTTGTTTCCGCCGGTTTCAGGGGCAGGAATTCCTCGAACCTCACTTCCTGCTTTATGGCGGATTGGAAGTGCGTATAGATGAGGTAGACCTTGTCGTACTCCCCTCTCAAATAGAGGTCCGTGAGGTCGTCAGCCATCATGCCCGCTATCTCGGACCCGGCGGTCTTCACTTCGAGCCATTCTTTCTCCGTCTCGATCTTCCGCCGCCTGAGATAGTCCCTGATCTTCCTCCCAACGAGATAGACGCCTATCTTCTCGTAGTGCGACTTTTCCGAAACGACAAAGCGCTCGACGGCCGACGCCACATTAATGTTGAAGGCGCCGGACAGGCCGCGGTCGGAAGCTATGGGGAAGAGAAGGACTCTCTTGACCTCGTCACGCTCGCCGATCAGGGGATGCGCCCCTTCCGGGATGCGGCCCGCGAGCCTCGAAAGAAGCCCTTCGGCCGCGACGGCATACGCGGTCACTTTCTCAAGCTCTTCCTGGGCGCGCCGGAGCTTTGAGGCGGAGATCATCCGCATCGTCCGCGTGATCGTCTGCGTGCTCGTTATACTATTGATCTTCCTCTTTACGTCGCGAAGGGTCGCCATGTTACGCCTTAAAACGCTCCTTGAATGCGTCGAGGGCCTTGTTCAGGGCGCCCTCTATGCTTTCGTCGATCGCTTTCTTCTCACGCACGGCGGTGAATATCTCCGCGTGCTCCTTTTCCATATAGGCAAGCATCTCTTGTTCGTAGCGCGGTATGGCCGCCTCCGTGTAGATGTCCGTGAAGCCGTTCGTACCCGCATACAGGAGCACTACCTGCTTCTCCACGGGGTACGGCGAATAGAGGCCCTGCTTCAGCAACACCTGCAGGCGCGCGCCCCTTGAGAGAAGAGCCTGCGTGGATTTGTCCAGGTCGCTGCCGAATTTCGCAAAGGCCGCCATCTCCCTGTACTGGGCCAGGTCGATCCGGAGGCGTCCCGCCACCTGCTTCATTGCTTTTGTCTGCGCGTTGCCGCCGACGCGGGAAACGGAAAGGCCCACGTTGATGGCCGGCCTGTTGCCTGAGTAGAAAAGCTCGGGCTCGAGGTAAATCTGGCCGTCGGTGATGGAGATAACGTTGGTGGGGATATAGGCGGAGACGTCGCCCGCCTGGGTCTCGATGATCGGCAGGGCGGTCAGAGAGCCGCCGCCGTGCGCGTCGTCCCACTTAGCCGCCCGCTCCAGGAGCCTTGAATGCAGGTAGAAAATGTCGCCGGGATACGCCTCCCTGGCCGGCGGCCTCCTGAGAAGCAATGAGAGCCTGCCTGTAAGCGACAGCATGCTTTGACAGGTCGTCGTAAGCGATCATGGCGTGGCGCCCGGTGTCCCTGAAATACTCGCCCATCGACGTCCCTGCGAAGGGGGCCAGGTACTGAAGGGGTGCGGTGTCGCTTGCGGTCGCCGCGACGACGGTCGTATATTCCATTGCGCCGTTAGCCGTGAGCACGTCCACGATCCTTGCAACAGACGACCTCTTCTGGCCGATAGCAACGTAGATGCAAAAGACGTCCTTCCCTTTCTGGTTGAGAATCGTATCGATGACGATGGCCGTTTTGCCCGTGCCCCTGTCGCCGATTATCAGCTCGCGCTGTCCCCTGCCGATAGGGATCATTGCATCGATGGCTTTGATGCCCGTCTGGAGCGGCTCCTTCACCGGCTGCCTTACCACGACGCCCGGCGCCCTCTGCTCGACGTTTCTGTACTCCGTGGCCTCGATGGGGCCTTTGCCGTCAAGGGGGACCCCAAGGGCATCGACTACGCGCCCGACGAGACCCTCGCCGACCGGGACCTGGGCTATTCTGTTCGTCCGCTTGACGAGGTCGCCTTCCTTGATCTCCGTGTAGTCGCCGAAGATGACGGCGCCTATGTTGTCTTCCTCAAGGTTGAGAACCATGCCGGTGACGTTGTGAGGGAATTCGACCAACTCGCCGGAAACGGCGTTTTCCAGGCCATATATCCTTGCGATGCCGTCGCCGACTGAGATAACGGCGCCCGTCTCCTGGAGATCGATCTCGCGCTCGAAGCCCGATATCTTCTGCTCTATAATCCTGCTTATCTCATCTGCCTTGACTGCCATCGTTTACTCCTCCATCATCCGTTCGCTCAGAAGCTCGAGCTGTCTTTTGACGCTGCCGTCGATCCTCAGCCCGCCCACGACCACCTTGACGCCTCCGATGAGGCCCGGGTCCTCCTCGATCTTCGACTCCACCGTTTTACCCAGCCGGTCCGCAAGGGCCGATTCGATCTTTTGCTTCACACCGTCAGGGACCGGATAGGCCGAATAGCATGTTCCCTTTGCCTTCCCTTCCTTCTCGTCGACCATGTCATCGAAGGCATTGCATATGAGAGGCAGATAATTCATCCGGTGCCTTTCGAGAAGGAGGGCCAGGAGCGCTGCAACCGGGGACGCGACCCCGACTGCGGCGACAAGCGAGGTGAGAAGCTCCTTTCGCTTGGCCATCTCTATCAATGGGAGCATCAGCGCCTTCTCAATCCTGGGGTCGGAAGAGACGACCTTCAAAACCTGCCCCATCTGCTCCATGTATTCCCTGTATTTCCCGTCCTTTTCACCAACGGCAAAAAGGGCCTTGGCGTAGCGCCTGGCTATCGACTGGCGTATCAATTCGAGCTCCTGACCTTATCGATGAATTCTTCGACCATCCGGTCGTGGTCGGCCTTTCCGAACGACGCGCGCACCTTATCTTCGGCCGCTTTCACGGTCCTTTGAGCGATTTCCGCCCGGACGCGCGTCATTGTCTCTCTTATCTCCTGCTCGTAGGCAAGGCGCGCCTGGTCCCTTATGCGGGCGGCCAGAGCGGATGCCTCATCGAGCACCTTCTTCTTCTCTCTTTCCATCTCTTCCAAAACGGACTTGTGAAAGGAATCGATCTCAGCGCCGAGGCCCGCGAGGCGCCCTTCGTAGAGCTTTTTGGCTTCCTCTGCCTCGCTTATGAGCTTTTCCGCCTCATCGATCTTCTCCCTGACCGCCAGGCTCCGCTTTTGCAGGAAGTCGGCCAGCGGTTTCTTCAGGAAGTAGACCAGCGCGAAGACAAGGGCCCCGAAGTTTATAAACTGAATAACAAGCGTCAGCCACAGAGGAAGGTCTTTGCCGAGTCCCATCAGGCGCTCCTTCCGGTGATCTTTGTTGCGATCTCCAGCGCAAGGCGGTCGGATTCGCCGATGAGGGCGTCAAGCGTCTTCCTGCCTTCCGTCTTCACCGATTCCCTGACCTTGGCCAGCTCCTCGGCAAGCTCTTTCCTGGCCTCTTCTATAATTTTCATCGAAGCTGCGTGCGCCCCCTTTAGCTCTGCCTCTTTCTCCGCCAGTATGGGGAGCCTTTTCTCTTCGAGCTTCCCTGTATATGCGCCGGAGAGGCTTTCTGCCTCGCTTTTCTTCCCTTCGGCCTTATCGGCAAGCTCCGTTATCGCGGAGCGCCTTTTGGCAAGATGGTTGAGGATGGGTTTAAAAAGGAATACCTTGAGGAGAATCAAAAGTACAAGTAGTTGAAAAAATTGAACAAAAAGCGTGTAGTCCGGACTTATCATCTTAGGCTATCCCCCTGTACTCCGTCCCCCGATGGTCTGGTTGTGAAATTCTTAACACGGATCGCGGAGCATTTTCAACTTATTTTCGAATTATTTATTATTGCGTCTCGACAGCCAGACACTCCAGCAGCCGATCGAGGTCTTCCCTCGAAAAAAATTCTATTATAATCCGACCCTTATTTCTCTTGAAGGTAACCTGCACCTTCGTCTTGAGCGCCTCCCGCAGAATTTCCTCCGCATGGAGGAAGGGCGACGGCTTGGCGGTCGGGGCCGCTTTTCTCACCTGTTCCAGCTCCCGCACCGAGAGACGTTCGTCGAGCGCCTTCGCCACGTATCTCTTCTGTTCCTGCTCGCTGGAGAGGGTTATCAGCGTCCTGCCGTGCCCCTGGGTCAGCTTGCCGGCCGCAAGCAGGTCCTGTATCCATTGCGGCAGCTTGAGGAGCCTGATGTAGTTTGTAACCGAGCTCCTCTCGATCCCAACCTTCTTCGCAAGCTCTTCGTGGGTGTAGCCGAACTCCTCGACGAACCTGTGGTAAACGTTCGCTATCTCCACAGCGTTCAGGTCCTCCCTCTGCACGTTCTCGATCATTGCAAGCTCCAGGGCCTCCCGGTCGTCCACTTCCCTGACGATTGCAGGGACCTCTTTCAGCCCCGCCATTTTCGCCGCGCGGAAGCGGCGCTCGCCTGCGATGATCTCATATGCGCCCTCTTTCCTCCTGACGAGGATAGGCTGCAAGAGGCCTTTTTCCTGGATGGAGGCTGCCAGCTCCTGGAGCGATTCCTGCTTCATCTCCACCCTGGGCTGGTTCGGGTTCACCAATATCTGCTGTACGGAGATAGCGTGAGCGTTGCCTTCATCCACGTCTCTCAGTATCGCAGAGAGCCCCCTGCCCAGCGGGTCTTTCTTATGCATTTATCCTCCGTCGCCCGATATTTCAGCAGCCAGCTCCAGATAGCTTTCGGCGCCTTTCGATGCCGCGTCGTACAGGACCACGGGCTTGCCGTAGCTCGGCGCCTCGCTCAGGCGCACGTTCCTCGGTATCACGGTCTGAAAGACCTTGCTCCCCAGGTGCCTGCGCGCCTCTTCCATGACCCGGAAGGATAGATTGTTCCGCTTGTCGAACATGGTAAGGAGCACCCCGAGGATCTCCAAGTCCGGGTTAAGCCTCTTCTTAATGACCGAGATCGTTTTCAACAGAAGGACGAGCCCTTCCAGGGCATAATATTCGCACTGAAGAGGTACCAGGACGAAGTCGGAGGCGGCAAGCGCGTTCACCGTAAGGAGGCCGAGCGACGGGGGACAGTCTATGAACGTATAATCGTAATTTTCACGGATGCCGGCCGCGGCCTTCTTGAGCACCATCTCCCGCTCGTCCATTTCGAGCAGTTCTATCTCCGCCCCGATCATGTCGGGATGGCCGGGCGCAAGGTCGAGCATGGGGAGGGCCGTTTTCACTATGACCCGGTCCATGGGGCATTCGCCTATCATGGCGCGATAAAGGTTCTCCTTCAGCTTCCCGTAAGAGATGCCTACCCCGCTCGTCGCATTGCACTGCGGGTCCATGTCCACAAGGAGCGTCCGGTGCTCGGCGACGGCCACCGAGGCCGCGAGGTTTATCGCGGTGGTCGTCTTCCCAACGCCGCCTTTTTGGTTGGCGATCGCTACAATTTTACCCATAGACGAGATAGATTAGCACAAACGATCTTGCTATGGAACTTTTTTGTAAACGAAAAGCCGGTACGCCGGGCTATGGCCCGGTAAGCTGTATATCTCGTCCTTCTCCAACGTAAAACCCGCGTGATCGGTAGGTTTTTCGTCCTTGCCCCGGACGAGGAAGGCCCTGCCGCCCCCGGCAAGGTGCCTCCCCCCTTTATCGAGCACCTCGGCTGCAGGGCCGAACGCCTTGGCGACGAGGAGATCGGTGGAGAGTGGGCTTATATCTTCTGCCCTGCCGTGGACGACCTGAAGGCCTTTGAGGCCGAGAAGGCGTTTAATATGGCGCTGGAAGAGGACCTTCTTGAATGTTTTATCGACTGAATAAATGTCTCTCCCGGGGTCCAGTACGGCCAGGGGGATGGCGACTACGCCGGAGCCCGAGCCCAGGTCGAGGAGGGAGCCGGCCCCCGGCAGGCGGGACCGGATAAAAAAAGCGTCGTAGAGGAGGCCCTCTACGATCCGGCCGCCCCCTTTAAGACCGACCAGGTTCATCGTCCGGCCCCACCGCTCCAGCTCGTCGATATAGTACGCGAGGAGCGACACGGTCTCTTCGCTGCCTTCGATGCCGAAGGCGGCAAGGCCTTTTGCGATCAAATCACGCGGTCTTTGGGCGGCCTGTCCGGTCAAGATACCTCCCGTAATGATTAACCTTAAGGAGGGGTGGACCTTGCCCCCTCGCGATATTAAAGTTAGCATAAATCTATTGTTTCTGTTATAGTAAACCCGATGCGTATCAGGCTTGCGATTTTGGTAATCCTTTGCTTCGCCCTCGTCGCGTGCGGCAGCAGGAAGCAGGAAATAAAGAAGGTGGACAGCCCGGGGGCGCTCTACGTCCAGGGCATTGCCCACATGAAGAAAAAAGAGTGGGACAAGGCCATACAGGCATTCGGCAAGGTCCGGGAAAATTATCCCTTCGATCCGATAGCTCTCGTAGCGCAGATAAAGCAGGCGGACTCCAATTTCGAAAAAAAGGCATACCCCTCGGCAGCCATAGCGTATGAGGATTTCGTCAACAGCTACCCGGAAGACGAGAACGCAGCGTACGCCCTCAGACGCCTTGCGGAGTGCTACGAAAAGACGTCTCCGATTGCAGAGCGGGACCAGTCAAATACGTTCAAGGCAATCGAGCGATTCACCTTCCTGAAGAACCGTTATCCCGCCAGCCCTTACGCCAAAGACGCGGACGCGCACGTCAATAAGCTTACGGAGAAGCTGGCCGCAAGGGAAGTCTTCGTAGGCGAGTTCTACCACAGGTGGAAGAGATACAACGCCTCCATCATCCGCTTCGAATACTTTCTGCAAAAGTATCCGGACGCCAAAGACAGGGACAAAGCGCTCTATTACATCGCCCTCGATTACCAGGAGCTTCAGGATTCCGACAAGTCCCAGGCTTACCTCGACAGGCTGAAAAAGGAATATCCGAAGAGCCGCTATCTCGGCGGGTCCATAAAGCGGGAGCGAAGGAGCCTCCAGGTAGCGAGCGTGAAGCCCGCTGCTGCTGTTGCAGCACCTGCTGTTGTGGGCGCGCAGCCGGCAGGCGCAGCTCCGGGGGCGCAGACTGCCATTGCCCAGCCTGCAGCGCCCATTGTGGCGTCTTACGAGGAGAAGAAGCCGAGGCAGATCGATTTGGAGCCTGTCGATCCACCAAAGAGTGGTGAAGCACAGCCCGCGCTAAAAGAAGGCGCGCAGGGCGCCCCCGACAAGGCCGCTAAAGACGCCGCCGCAACGGTTAAGAAAACGGACGACGGGAAAAGACTAGAGGCGAAGAAAACGGACGACGGGAAAACCTCTCTGGGCTTCTTCTCCGAGAAGAAACCCGTCGACGTCGTGGCGGATTCGATGGAGGGGCTCGAAAAGGGCAAGATCATACTTTTCAAGGGCAATGTAATCGCCAAACAGGTTGACCTTTATCTATTCTCGGACATGCTTACCGCCTATGTGAATGAAGAGACAAACGAGATCGACAGGGCCAAGGCCGAAGGCAACGTTAAGATAGTCAAGCTCGACAGGACAGCGACCTGCAAAGAGGCGTTCTTTTATAACGACAAGGGAGAGATCATCCTGAAAGGGGACGTAATAGTCTTCTCGGGCAAAGACAAGGTCTCCGGCGACGTCGTAACGTATTATATCAACGAGGACCGCGTTCACGTCATGGGCCAAAAGGACAAACGGGCCAAGGCGCTGATCAGCCCCAAATGAGAAACAGGGCGCTTGTCGCGCCCTGCCTCGATCGTTTATCTTATTTTTCTGTCTGTCTGTTGTCCGGTGTCTAACCGGCTGCCTATCCGAGCACCTTCTTGATGAGATTATCGACTGTACCCTTCGGGACGGCCCCGGTAACCCGTTCGACCGCCTCGCCTTTATTGAACAATATCAGCGTAGGTATCCCCCGGACGCCGAACTTCGACGTCGTTACGGGGTTCGAGTCAACGTTGAGTTTCATGACCTTCACGCGGCCGTCGTATTCGTCCGCCACGGTATCGAGAATCGGCCCCATCATCTGGCACGGTCCGCACCAGGTCGCCCAGAAATCGACCAGGACCGGAACGTTCGAATCTTCAACTTCATTTTTGAAATCGCCGTCGCTCAAGGGCGCTGCCTTGCTCATACGTCCTCCTTATCGACTTTTTGAATAAGGGAATGGCGCCGCCATTCCTTCTTTCATTTTCAGGTGAAGCGGCCGCGGGGCTCGCAGCATGTCGGCGCATCCACTTTCTTCGCAGCAGGCTTGACGTCCTTGCTCCCGCAGTGGACGCATTCGGGTGCCTTATCGTCCGCATTCATCTCAAAAGATTTGCCGCATTTTTTACAATCGTACTTCTTGCCTTCCATAGGCTGGTTATCCTCCTTTGCGTGCACGTGAATCGTGTTTTGTCTAAATAGTATAATGTGCCGGAACGCCAATTACAACCCGGTGCAAGGCCGGGTGCTTGCGCCGCTGAAACGCAGACGACCACAGGAGTGATCTAAAGAACGGGGGAGACGCCCAAAAAGGCGCCCGTGCATCCTATCTATAGAAGAAAGCTGGCCTTTTCCTTGCCCTTGAGAATGCCTACGTAGACGTCCTCATCCGACAGCTCATTGCTGCCCATTTCCTTTCTTACCTGACTGCTTCCGCAACTCGGGCAGAAAATGTTATTTTTGCTGAGGGGAAGAAATAAATACCCACACAGATCACAAGCGTATTCCTCAGGTATCATCAGGTACTGTCCTCCTTATGTCGCGATACGGGACAGCAGACCACTAAGCGCCGCAAGCGCTCTTCATGAACGATAATCGCCCGGATACGGGCAAGAACCATAGTCTGTCCAGACGTGCCGCTATGTTTAACGCGTGGAACTATTGCTTTCACTTCGGGCCTGTTGAACCCCTACATAGTATGCCGCCGGGCCGCTATTGTCAAGAGCCGAAAAACCCTGTCCGGATTAGAAGAATTCGGAGAGGATCATGTCGAAGTTCTTCTGTACGGCCTCACGCCCTTTCAGCATGTCGCCGTGACCGGGGATCAGGTACTCGATGTCCAGTTTGGCGAGCTTCTTGAGGCTGGCGATAAGGAGCTCCGTGTCTCCGCCCGGCAGGTCCGTTCTGCCGACGCCTGAGGAGAAGATCGTATCGCCCGCGATAAGGGCCTTCTCCTTTTTCATATAGAGGCAAATGGAGCCCGGCGAGTGGCCGGGAGTCTCGATCACGAGGAACTCCTTCTCTCCCAGAAAGAGCGCCCCTTCTTTCAGGAGCAGCCTGAACGGCTTAGCGGGCGGGCGGGCGCCCATAGCGAGGAACAGCTCCTGCCCCTCTTTCTTCATGTAGGCGTATTCCCTGTCGCCTATCGCCCGGAGCACGCTGTCCTCGAAGAGATCGGTCGCCTCCAGGTGGTCGGGGTGGGCATGGGTGAAAAGGACAAGTTTGATGCGACCTGAGTCTATGCCGTCGCGGGCCATGGCAGAGGCAAGGTTGCCGAACAGGTGGGCGTGGCCCGGATCGATGAGAGTGGGCAGCTTACCGCCTATATATATCGAGTTTGCGTTGTTCTCCTGGTAAGACTGCCAGGGATAGAAATTGACGTCATCGAAAACCCGCATGTCAGCGCGCCCTCCGCATTGTTCGCCGTCTCTTTATGGGACCTGTATATTGAACTTTATCTCGGCTTCCGATCTTCGTCCATAGATCGGCTTCGTCTCCGGCCGGTCGCCTGCATCGAACCGGGCCAGGCCCACTGCAATGAGCGCCTCTCCCGAGACCCTGCCGGAAGGACCATCGTCAATAATCTTGAGCCCCTCAATCCCGGTAAAGGCGCCCCTGCACGGCCTGATGCCCGTCCCGAAGCAGAGGCACGGGGTGGGGATCGACTCTTTTATCGTTTCAGGCTTTTGAGCGTGAAAACCGTCGATGCGGACCACTGCGCCCTTCTCGACGCGGTAAAGGGCGAAGAAGACCTCGCCTTTTTTGGCGTCGATGAGGGGACAAAGGTAATAGCCTTCCATAAACGCGAAGGGATGGACCAGGACGTCGGGGGTCGGCACGCCGAAAAGCGGAACTCTGAGCCCTTGCGACAGCCCCTTGGCGAAAGCGAGGGCCCCCCTCACACCCGTGAACGAGCCGGGCCCCAGCGTAACGAGCAGCATCGAGAGGTCGGCTGCGGCAAACCCGTGGTCCGCCAGGAGTGAAAAGATCCTGCCGGGCAGCGTTTCCGAAGAATGGCGCTCCATCCTCGAATGGCGCTCCTCAACGAGCCTGCCTTCGATGCCGAGAACGACATTGATGAAATCCATCGAGTTGTCCAGGCCCAGGATAAGCCTATCGGACATGAAAAAGCCTCATGAAATCGTTGAAGAAGGCAAGCGCCATGATGCACAGGATGATGCCGAGCCCCACCTTCTGCGCGATCTCTACGACCTTGGTCGGGATCTTCCGCCTCACTACGATCTCTATTATGGAAAAGGCTATGTGGCCGCCGTCGAGGATCGGCACAGGCAGCAAATTGAGCACACCCAGGTTGATGCTTATCAGGGCGAGGAAGGATAAAAAGCTGCTCTTTCCAGCCTTGGCCTGTTGCCCGACCTGCTGGAAGATCAATATGGGGCCGCCGACGTTTTTCGTGGAGATGCTGCCCTTTATGAGCTTTACGATGCCTATCACCGTAAGCTCCGTCAGGCCCGCCGTATCGGTGAATGCCTTCGACACTGCCGCGACCGGCGACTCTCTCCTGGTCTCCAGCGTGGGGGCGATCCCTATCAGCTTGGTCTTTCCCACAACCTCCTGGAAGACGTTCTTTTCGTCCCGCACCCTGGGAGTGATCCATACATTCACGGTACGGCCGCCCCTGTCGATCTGGAAGTCCAGCGGGCGCGCCTGCGTGCCGCTAGTGATCGTCTTCTGGAGGTCTATCCAGTCATGGACCTCTTTCCCGTCGATCCGCTTTATGATATCGCCCTGCTTCAGCCCCGCGGTATAGGCCGGCTCGCCCGGCATAACCTGACCTACCTGCGTGCTCGTCGATGGGACCGGGTAGCCCGTCGTGAAAATGACGAAGAAGATCAATACGGCGAAAAGCACGTTGAAGAATGGGCCTGCAAAAGCGATCAGGGTCCTGACGTGCGGCGGCTTGTTGGCGAAAGACCGGGACGCCTCTCCTTCCGGCACCACGTCGTCCGTAGATTCGCCCAGCATCTTGACGTACCCGCCCAGCGGCAGGGCGGAGATAGCATACTCAGTTTCGCCTTTCTTGAAGGTAAGGAGCTTCTTGCCGAAGCCCAGGGAGAAGGTGAGCACCTTCACGCCCGCTATGCGTGCGACCAGAAAATGGCCGAACTCATGTACGAATATGAGAATGCTCAGGACTATGATGAAGTAGACCAGGTTAAGAAGCATCAATCCTCCTTGAGGAGCGTTTCCATATATCCCTGCGTCCACCCCTCTATCTCCCAGATGGTATCCAGGTCGTCTATCTCCCGTACAAAGGGGTGTCGGGCGAGCGCCTCCTCAACAAGGCGCGGAATATCGGTAAAGCCTATCTTTCCGTCGAGAAAGGCGGAAGCTGCCATCTCGTTGGCTACGTTGAGCGTGATGAGTGCGCTGTCGCCGGCGGCCAGCGCCTCGTAGGCTAGCTTGAGGGCCGGGAACCGCGCGGTGTCCGGCTCGTAAAAAGTGAGCTTGCCGCGGCTCGCCAGGTCTATCCTGCCGAACGGTATCTCTTTGCGCTGTCCGCCGTTCAGCGCATAGGCGATGGGTATCTTCATGTCGGGGTAAGCGAGATAGGCCGAAAGCGCCCCGTCGATGAAATGGACCATGCCGTGTACGACGCTCTCGGGATGGACGAGCACGCCGATCTTCTCCGCCTCCATGCCGAAAAGCCACCGGGCCTCTATGACTTCCAGCCCTTTGTTCATCAGCGTCGCGGAGTCGATCGTCACCTTTCTGCCCATCTGCCAGGTGGGATGGCGAAGGGCGTGCTCTGCTGTAACGCCTTTCAGCTCCTCCGCCGAATGGTCCCTGAAGGGACCGCCGGAGGCGGTTATGATCAGCCGCTCTATCTCGTTCCGATCGACGCCCTGCAACAATTGATATAGCGCCGAATGCTCGCTGTCAATGGGAAGGAGGACCGCGCCGTCGCGCTGCCTCAGGCGCTCGATCAGCCTGCCCGCCATGACCAGGCTCTCCTTGTTGGCAAGGCCGAGGGCGTGTCCGCTTTTAAGCGCCTCGATCGTCGGCTCGAGCCCTATGCTGCCGGGCAATGCGTTGACGACCATCCACGCGTCTTCGGAAATAACGGCCTTCATGCCCTCCCGGCCGGTCAGCCTGCGGGCCGCCCCGAAATCTACGGTGTCCGCCAGGTCTTCACGCCAGATGCATGCGACGCGCGGCCTGAAGCGCCTTATCTGCTCGCTGAACAACCGTGCGTTTTCGCGGCAGGCAAGCGCGACAACCTCGAACTCGTCCGGCTGGTTCGCTATCACCTCGAGCGTCGACCGGCCGATGGAGCCTGTGGAGCCAAGTATGATTATCCCCTTTTTCATCCCCCAAACCCCGCGAGATAGTAATAAAGGAAAGGCGCCGTCAGGATGAAGCTGTCGATCCTGTCGAGGAGGCCCCCGTGACCCGGAATAAGACCCGACGAATCCTTAACCTCGTACACCCTTTTCGCAACCGATTCGAGTACGTCGCCCAGTTGCCCGAGAAGACCGATGAGGCACCCCACGCCGACCGAAGCCGGCGGAGCCATGCCCTCCATTTTCCTGAACAGGAGCGTAACGACAGCCGCTCCCGCAAGCGCGCCGAGCAGTCCCTCGTATGTTTTCTTGGGACTGATAAGCGGGGCCAGCTTATGCCTGCCCATGCTTTTGCCGACAAGATAGGCCGCGGTATCGCTCGCCCATATCGCCAGCACCAGTGCAAGCGGGGCAAGGGGGGCGATCTCTTTCAGCCTGCACAGAAAGAAAAGCGGCAGCGCAAGGAAGACCTCGGCAGCCACAAGGACCGCGACCGCCCTCCCGATCTCTCTGTTCAGTGAAGCGTCCCCACGTCCGGGACACGCCATCCTGAAGGCGAGATAGGCAGCAGGCGACAGAAGAAGCCACAAAGGGTAGAACGCCGGACCGATATACAGGGGCGCCAGGGTCAGGACAGCCAGGACCGTGAGCGTTTTTCGATTGGCCGCCTGCGCCATCGACATGAACTCGTATACGGCCGCCGCAAGCACGCACCCCATGAATATGAACAACAGTTTTGCCGGCAAAAAAATGAGAATGAGGACGATTATGGGGCCTATGATCAGCGCGGAAAGAAGTCTCTTGCCGAAATCACCCACTTAAACCGCCTTCAGGGTGCCGAATCTTCTCTTTCTTCCCATGAAGTTCTTCAGCGCCTCCAGATAGGCCGCCTTCCTGAAGTCGGGCCAAAGCGTCTCCGTCACGTATATCTCGGTATAGGCCATCTGCCACAGCAGAAAGTTGGAGAGCCTCATCTCCCCGCTCGTCCTTATCAAAAGGTCGGGGTCCGGCATACCTGCCGTGTAGAGGTGCTTGCTGAAAAGCTCCTCGTCGATGCTCGTCTTTCCGTCCTTCGCCGCGGCATCGCATGTCAGCCGGGCGGCCCGGAGTATCTCCTCCCTGCCGCTGTACGATAATGCGATGCTGAGCAGAAGGGAGCGGTTGCTCTTCGTCTTCTCCATGACACTGCTCAGTTGTTCCTGCAGCTCGGCGGGAAGGTCGCTTGTCGCCCCTATCGTGTTGAACCTCACGTCTTTATCGAGCATGAGGGACAGGCTCTCTTTCGAGGTAGAGGGCGAGCAACTGAAGGAGCGCCGTCACCTCGTTCCTGGGACGCGACCAGTTTTCCTTGGAAAAGGCGTAGAGCGTCAGGTAAGGGATATCGAGCCTCTCGCGTAGTCGTCACTACCTCCCTTACCGATTCTATGCCTGCGATATGACCTTCAACCCTGGGAAGCGCCCGGCTCCTGGCCCATCTTCCGTTGCCGTCCATGATAATGGCGACGTGTCGCGGGAGCTTCCTCTTGTTTACCTCCATAACGTCAGATCTCCAGGATCTCTTTTTCCTTATCGGAATAAATGGCGTCGGCCGAGCTTATGTACTTGTCGGTCGTCTTCTGGACGTCCTCCTGGAGCTTGAACACTTCGTCCTTCGAAAGCGCCTTGTCTTTCTCCATTTTTTTCAGCTTCTCGTTCGTCTCTCTTCTGACGTTCCGCATGGCCACTTTCGCAGTCTCCAGCATTTTGCCGCCGAGCTTCACGAGGTCTTTCCTGCGCTCCTCGGTAAGCCTGGGGAAGACGAGGCGAATGACCTTGCCGTCGGACATCGGGTTTACGCCGAGGTCCGACTTCATGATGGCTTTCTCCAGCTCCGCTATCGCGGAGGTGTCCCACGGCTGGATGGTGATGGTCCTCGAATCGGGCGCGGCGATGGCCGCCATCTGGTTGAGCGGCGTGGGCTGGCCGTAATAGGCCACCCTTATGTCTTCAAGGAGCGAGATCGAAGCAACGCCCGTTCTGAGCTTCGACAGGTCCTTTTTCAGAGTGCTTATCGTTTTCTTGAGCTTATCCTCAAATTCGGCCGGCAGCTCGCTTGCCATATTCACCCCCTGACGATAGTGCCCGTCCGTTCTCCCCGGACAACGCGCTTCAGGTTCCCCTTCTGCCTGAGATTAAAAACGATGATGGGCAGGTTGTTCTCCATACAAAGCGATATGGCCGTCGCGTCCATAACCGCAAGTTTCCGCCTGAGCGCCTCGGTATACGTGACCTCCGGCAAAAAAACGGCGTCGCTGTTCTTCTCCGGGTCTTTGTCGTAGACGCCGTCCACCTTCGTCGCCTTCAGCATGATCTCTGCGTCCACCTCGACGGCCCTCAGGGCCGCGGCCGTGTCGGTCGTGAAAAACGGGTTCCCCGTCCCGCCTGCGAATATCACCACCCTGCCTTCTTCGAGGTATCGTATAGCCTTGTTTCTGTCGAAGGGTTCTGCGACGTTTCCGACGGGAAGGGCCGTCTGCAGGCTCACCGGCAGGCCGAGTTGCCCCAGCCGGGATTTTAAGGCCAGGCAATTCAGCACTGTGGCGAGCATACCCATGTAGTCGCCCGTCACCCTGTCGATCCCCTGTTTTTCCGCGCGCATGCCCCTGAAAATGTTCCCGCCGCCGATGACGACCGCCAACTCGACGCCCGCCTCCCTGACGTCCTTGATCTCGGAAGCGATCTCGCCGATGGTTTGCGGGTCTATGCCGTAACCCGCCGTCCCCATCAACGCCTCGCCGCTCAGCTTCAGGAGGATGCGCTTATAAGGGGCCATTTCCGCTATTCGACCGTCTCACCCAACTGGTACCTTATAAACCGCCGCACGAGTATATGTTCGCCCATCTTCGCGATGAGGTCGTCGAGCAGCTTCTTGATCGTGACGTCCGGGTCCTTTATGAACTGCTGGTCCATGAGGCAGGATTCCTGATAGTACTTCTCCAGTTTGCCTTCCGCGATCTTGTCGAGGATCTTGTCGGGCTTGCCGGCCTCTTTCGCCTGCTTCCTGTAAATCTCCATTTCCTTGGCGCGGACGTCTTCGGGGACGTCTTCCCTTCTGACGTAGGTGGGGTTAGCGGCCGTCACCTGCATGGCCACGTCCTTCGCGAACGCCTGGAACTGGTCCGTCTTGGCGACGAAATCGGTCTCGCAGTTTACCTCCACCATCGTGGCGATCTTGCCGCCCATGTGGATGTAGACCGCTATAGTCCCTTCGGTAGCGGCCCTGGTTGCCCTTTTCTGGGCCTTCGCAAGGCCTTTCTCGCGGAGATAATCGACCGCCTTGTTCATGTCCCCGCCGGAGACTTTGAGCGCCTCCTTGCAATCCATCAGACCGACGCCGGTCTTTTCTCTCAGTGTCTTTACCTGTTCCGCAGTTATATCCATCGGTAGCCTCCCTTACTCGCCTTCCACGACGCCGGCGTCGTATTTTTCTTCAAGCACGCTCTCGTCGATGAAAGGCTTGGGCCCTTCTTTTTCGTCTTCCTTACCCTGGAATTCCTCTACATAAAGCGCCCTGCCTTCGAGCACCGCGTCGGCGATCTTCGACGTGATCAGCTTGATAGCCCGTATCGCGTCGTCGTTCCCCGGGATGATGTAATCGATGTCGTCCGGGTCGCAGTTCGTGTCTACGATGCCTACCGTCGGTATGCCGAGCTTCTTTGCCTCGTTGACCGCGATATATTCTTTCTTCGGGTCCACTATGTAGATAGCGCCGGGCAGCCTGTCCATGTTTTTTATGCCGCCGAGGTGCCTTTCGAGCTTCACTATCTCGCGGTCTATGCTCAGGGCCTCCTTCTTCGGAAGGACCTTGAAGATATCGCTGTTCTTCAGCTCCTCGTACTTCCGCAGCCTGTCGATGCTCTTGTCGATGGTCTGGTAGTTAGTCAGCGTGCCGCCGAGCCACCTGACGTTCACGTGGAAGGCCGAACAACGCCGGGCCTCCTCGACGATGGCCTCCTGCGCCTGCTTTTTTGTCCCGACAAAAAGAACGTATTCGTTCCGGGAAGCGACCTCTTTGACGAAGTTGTAAGCCTCCTTGAACATCTTGAGCGTCTTTTGCAGGTCGATGATGTAGATGCCGTTCCTTGCCCCGAAGATGTAAGGCTTCATCTTGGGGTTCCAGCGTTTTGTCTGGTGTCCGAAATGGACACCGGCTTCGAGCAATTGTTTAATGGTTAAATTCGACATCGGACCTCCTGGTTTTATCTTCCGCCTTTCGCGCTTCGGCCCAAGACACGAAAAGATTGTGCACCCTTGGGCCGATTGAAAGACGTGCAGAATAAATACAACGTTCAGTATACGACAAAAAAGGGCCTTTCTCAAGAAGAATTAGGCCGGGCCGGCCGTTACCGGTATGCAAAATAAAACAGTCGCCCGCATTCCCAGGCGCGGACAAACTGCCCCAAGGGAGGCGAATAATGAAAAGTTTTGACATTCAGGACACTTGTGCCTTGAACCTTAACCGGAACAAAACTATATTTAACGAATGGGAGTTTTCCAACTAACCTGGGGGTGTAAACGTGGCTTGGCTCAAAGGTAACATCATGACGGCATTAGCAATCGGAATAGGCTCCGCAGTACTCGCGCCGTTGGTAACGCCTGTCCTGTCGAAGGCCGCAAAGCCTCTCGCGAAAGCAGCCATAAAAGGAGGCATCTCCCTCCTCGAGGCGGGTAAAGAAAAGTTCGCCGAGATGCATGAGGTCATGGACGACCTCATGGCCGAGGCGAAGGCGGAGATAGTTGCCGAGCAGGCCGCGGCGATAGAAGACCAGGGTAAGGACGCGTAGGCCGACCATGATACCGGATGCTTTTATTACACACCGAACGGCAGGCAGGCTGCGGCTGCGGGTCCCATCCAGGAGAGGAAACCTTGTATATTTCGCTTCCGTGCGCGACGCGCTCTCAAGCGTAAAAGGCGTGGACAGCATCGAAGTGTCGCCCATGACGGGCAGTATCCTCGTGCGCATGAGCGCGCCGTTCGAAGCCATCGACGCTGCGCGCCCGGCTGACCTTTTCAACGTCGTCGAGGCGCCTCAAGCGGAGGAGGGAGCGACCGGCCTCCAGACTTCCGTCTCGGCCCTCTTCGGCTCCATTGACGACCGCATAAAATCCGCTACGGGAAAAGGCGTAGACCTCGCCGGTATAGCCTTTCTGGGCCTAGTGGCAGCGGGAATCTATCAGATAGCGCGAGGCAATTTTACGGCCCCGGCCTGGTACACCGCTTTCTGGTACGCCTTCGGGGTATTCGGCAAGTCGGGCAAGAAAAACGGGGAAGGCGAAAAGAGCCCGACATAGTAAAGAAGAACAAGCCGCCATGCTGCAAATAAATGAATGAAGTGAAGGAGGAACCTAAAATGGAACCGAAGACAGAGGCAGGCGAAGCCAAAGACAAGATCGAAAACGATTTGGGCCGGGCAGGCACGGCAGTGAAGGAAGGCGTGGTCCGCAGCCTTAAGGGCCTTAACGAGATAGAGGCGGATATCGTAAGCCTGGTAAGGAATACCGTAGCAGACAGCCTTAAGCTCACCTCCGATACGGCGGGCATGAGCCTCAACCTTACGACGGAGGTCGTCAAAGGTGCGATAAGGGCGACCGAAGAGGTAGGCACGGGCCTAATCCTCAGCACCAAGAGCGTCACCAAGGGCATCATCATGGGCTTTGGCGACGTCGGCGGGGACGTGGTGGGCATTGCCAGCCAGACCGTTAAAGGCGCGGTCAAAGGGGCCGCAGAGGTCGGCGCCGACGTATCCATGGTCGCAAGGCGCGCCGTAGACGGGGCGATAGAGGCAGGAAAAGAGGTCGGGGTCAACGCGGAGGAGATGGCCAGGGTGGCTATATCAGGCGCAGTCGAGGCAGCCGGGACCATCGGCGTGACGGCAGTCAAGGCGGTCAGAGAGATGCTGATGGGCGTGGCCGAAGGCGTGCGGGACTTCGTAGGGACGCTGCTCGCCGCCAAACCGGCTGCGGCCGGCGCAGCCAAAGAAGAGAGCGGGACACCAGAGGAAAGACCTTCCCCGCCCGAGCAGCGACGGAGGTCGAAAGAGTAGTCCTTGGTCCGGATAGTTCACGCCGCTGTCAGCGGAAGGGTGCGCCTCAAGGTAGACGGCCTTCACGGGTCTCACGAGCTTAAGAAGTATCTGGAAGAAGGGCTCTCGAAGCGCGACGACGTAACCCACGTCTTTGCAAGCCCCCTTACCGGAAACGTCCTAGTTCTTTATTCCGATCCCCGGACGCCGTCCGATATCAAAAACGAGCTTCACGCGCTCCTGCCCCTGAAAGACGGAGCGGAAAGGGCCGATGACGCCCGGCCGAAGAAGGCCGTCATACGCGAAGACCGGGTCCGTCCAGGCAACTTGAGGAAGCGCCTGGTCAGGGCAAAAGATACGCCCCCCCAGGTGCTCTGGCACATGCGGCAGCCGGCGGAGGCCGCCGTCGCCTTCGGCGCGGACTGCGAGACAGGGCTCGCCCTGGAGGCATACGGAGCGAGCCTGAAGCGCTTCGGTCCCAACCTGCTGCCGGAAGCGGTCCCGCGCTCCGGCTGGTCCATCTTCCTCGAACAGTTCAAAAGCCTTCCCGTGCTGCTTCTCGGGGTCGCAGCCGCAGTCTCGGTCTTCACCGGGGGCCTCGCGGACGCTGTAGTCATCATCAGCGTGGTAGGAATCAACGCAGCCATCGGTTACGTGACCGAAAGCAAATCGGAAAAGATCATCCGCTCCCTGAAGAGCCTTGTGCGCCCGACAGCCCTCGTAAGGCGCGCTGGCGAGCTCGTCCAGGCGAACGTCGAAGACGTGGCGCCCGGCGACCTCCTGGTGCTCAGGCCCGGCGCCTACGTCGCGGCGGACGCGAGGCTCCTCCTCGCGCAGCACCTTAGCGTTGACGAGTCAGCCCTTACCGGCGAGAGCATGCCGGTCCACAAGACGACGGACCTCCTCGACGAGGCGGGTCTTTCGCTGGCCGACAGGACGAACATGGTGTACATGGGGACCCTGGTAACGGGCGGCCAGGGCCTCGCGGTCGTTGTTGCAACCGGCCCTTACACCGAGATCGGCCGCATCCAGATAATGGTGGGCGAGGCAAGCACCCCCGCCACACCTTTAGAGCAACAGCTCGACCGTATGGGATCGAAGCTCGCAATATTGAGCGCGGCCGTGTGCGCAGGTGTTTTCGTTGTGGGCCTTTTGCGCGGCTACGGGTTCGTCCGTATGCTCAAGTCGTGCATCTCCCTTGCAGTCGCGGCGGTGCCTGAGGGCCTCCCGGCCGTTGCCACCACCACCCTCGCCATCGGCATGAAGAGGATGCGCGGGCATCATGTTCTCATCAGGCGCCTCGGGGCCATCGAAGCCCTCGGCTCCGTCCAGACCATATGCCTCGACAAGACAGGCACACTGACCCTCAACAGGATGACGGTGACGGCCGTCTACACGGGCGAACGCCTGATGGATGTAGCGGAAGGCAGGTTCGTCTCCGAGGCAGGGGCGGCCGACCCGTATGCCTGCCCCGAGCTGTTGATGCTCCTCCACGTCGGCGCCCTCTGCAATGAAAGCGAGATATTCGGCTCAAACGGGACTTTTACCGTAACAGGCTCGCCTACCGAAAACGCCCTCATCAACGTCGCGCTGGCAGCAGGCATCGATATACGGGGCTTAAGGGCAAGCTTTCCGCTCATGAATATCATCCACAGGTCGGAAACGAGGAACCTGATGGCGACCGTCCACTCGACGAGCGACAACGGCAAATGTCTCCTCGCGATGAAGGGGAGCCCGCCGGAAGTGCTGGCCGGCTGCACCTGGTACATGAAGGACGGAAAGCGCCTCCCCCTGTCTGATGAGGTGAGGGACGAGATACAGACGGCCAACGAGGAGATGGCCGGCCAGGGCCTGCGCGCCCTCGGCATGGCGCACGCGGTCTCCGACAGCAAGCTGGTCCTGATGGAGAACGGCGACATCACGGTGAAGGACCTGACGTGGCTCGGCATAACGGGCATGACCGATCCCGTCAGGCACGGCGTAAAAGACCTCATCGCGGGCTTCCACAGGGCAGGCATAGACACGGTCATGATCACGGGAGACCAGAGCGCCACCGCCTATGCGGTGGGAAAGGAGCTCGACCTCGCAGGCGGCGAAGATATCCGGATCCTCGATTCGCGCCACCTCGCGGAGATCCAGCCGGAGGTGCTGAAAGGCCTTGCCAGGGGACTCCACGTATTCGCGCGGGTCAGCCCGGCCCATAAGCTCCAGATCGTGCAGACGCTCCAGGATGGGGGCAAGGTCGTGGGCATGACGGGGGACGGCATCAATGACGGCCCTGCCCTGAAGGCTGCGGCGATAGGCATTGCTATGGGGCATACGGGTACGGACGTCGCGCGCGAGGTCGCCGACGTAGTGCTCGAAGACGACAACCTGGAGACCATGCTGATCGCCGTGAGCGAGGGGCGCACCATATACAACAATATCCGGAAATCCCTACATTACCTGCTCTCCACGAACATGAGCGAGATCATAGTAACGTCCGTCTCGATGACGGCGGGGCTCGGAGAGCCGCTAACGCCCATGCAGTTCCTCTGGATCAACCTCGTATCCGATATCTTCCCGGGCCTGGCCCTCGCCCTCGAGCCGCCCGAGCCCGACGTCCTCCTCCGGCCCCCAAGGGACCCTGCGGAGGAGATACTGCAACCTGTCCGGCTCAAAAAGATGTTGAGGGAGGCAGCCGTCCTTTCCGCAGGCTCGCTCGGGGCATACGGGTACGGCCTGTCCCGCTACGGACAGGGGCCGGCCGCGGGCACCATGGCGTTCCTCAGCCTCACTATAAGCCAGCTCCTGCACGCGCTCACGTGCCGCTCGGAAAACAGGACGGTTTTCTCAGGCGAAAGGCAGGCGCCGAACCGCTACCTGACCGGGGCCGTCGCCGGCACGTTCCTGCTTCAGGGGGCCGCGATAGCCGTGCCGGGCCTGCGCCGCCTGCTCGGCATCAGCCGCTTGGGGCTCGTGGACGGCCTGGTCGCCGGCGGGGGCGCCGTTCTGCCCTTCTTCGTCAATGAAGCGCTTAAAAAGTCCAGGGGAGGCGCAGCTTGAACAAGCACTTCGTATTTTCTTCCGAATCGGTGACCGAAGGACACCCCGACAAGCTGTGCGACCAGATCAGCGACGCTTTCGTGGACCACATACTCCGGCGCGACCCGTACGCGCGCGTCGTCGCAGAGTGCGCGATATCGAACGCCATCGTTTTTATAGCGGTCCGCTTCGACAGCGCCGCCTCCGTCGATTTCCCCTACATTGCAAGGGAAGTGATCGACCAGATTGGATATACGCACGCGGAGTTCAACTCGAAGACGTGCAGCGTAGTTACGAGCCTCCGCGAGATGCCTGCCGACGCTTACAGCCGCTTCGACGAGAGAAACCTCACGGACGCAGAGATCGATCGCATTGTGGCCCGCAACCAGGTGACCGTCTTCGGTTTTGCATGCACCCAGACTCCAGCGTTCATGCCTTTGCCCATCTGGCTCGCCCACAAGCTGTCACGCAGGCTCACGTCGGTCCGCCTGCAGAACAGGCTCACGGACCTCGGGCCGGACGGTTGGACGCAGGTGGGCGTAGAGTACGAGGACCGCAAGCCGAGCCGCATCCATAGCATGACGGTCATCGCGAGCACTACGCGGCAGGAGGTGACGCTTAAGACCCTGCACGAGATGATCATGGAGGAAGTGATCAAGCCCGTTTTCACCGACGAGACCTTCAGGCCGGATGAAAAGACGCGCATTTTCATAAACCCGGACGGCCTCTTTTACGGCGGCGGCCCGTCCGTCCACAGCGGTCTCACGGGTAGGAAGAACGCAATCGATACGTACGGCGAGTACTCGCGCCACAGCGGCGCCGCATTAAGCGGCAAGGACCCGCTGCGGATCGACCGCTCCGGGGCATACGCCGCGCGGTACGCCGCAAAGAACGTAGTGGCCGCCGGGTTGGCAGAGGAGTGTGAGGTTACTTTGAGCTACACCATAGGGCTCGCGCAGCCCGTGAGCATACAGGTGGAGACCTTCGGCACGGGCAAGCTGTCGGACGATGATATCGTCGCCCTTGTCGGCCGCCATATCGATTTCCGTCCCGCCGCGGTCCTGCGGCAGTTCAACCTCCGCTATCTCCCGTCAA
The DNA here is from genome assembly GCA_963810935.1 of uncultured delta proteobacterium. Taxonomy (GTDB): domain Bacteria; phylum Desulfobacterota; class Syntrophorhabdia; order Syntrophorhabdales; family WCHB1-27; genus CAWEPK01. Next base: position 110,050 of record CAWEPK010000009.1, read on the forward strand.
CGGTCAAGGGCGGCTTCTACCGCCGCCTGGCCGCTTACGGACACGTAGGGCGCATGGATATAGGCCTTCCCTGGGAGGTAACGGACAGGGCGCGCCTCCTCCGGTCGGGCTGACGACATTTCCACAGCACGCGAGGTTTTAAGGTTTGAGCCAAGAGGAGCAGATCCCTAAAATTACGAGATCGGCCGAGTTCGGCTACGAGCAGGAGCGCTCCCTGAAGAGGATGAAGCTCTTCGCTACGGCCCTTCTCGTCCTTATGGCCGTTATTTATTGCATAAGCCGCATCCTTTTGCCGCGATATCCTTTTCTCGGCTTCGTCGCGGCTTTCAGCGAGGCAGGAACCGTAGGCGCCCTTGCCGATTGGTTCGCCGTCGTGGCGCTCTTCCGCCATCCACTGAACCTGCCCATCCCCCGGACCGGGGTTATCCCGCGCAACAGGGACAGGATAGGCGAGAGCCTGGCCCGTTTCTTCAACGTGAACTTCCTGACGAAAGACCTCCTGGAGAAGAAAATGGCCTCCGTGGACCTGGCGGGCCTTCTGGCCGCCTGGCTCGCAGACGAGCGGAACGCCCAGCTCATTGCGCGGACCGCGGCCGAATACGCCCCTTCCCTGCTTCAGAACAAATGTGAAGAAAAACATGACGCCGAGCCCGCTGCCGGCCGGCCCGAAAAAGGACTTGCCCACTTCTTAGGCAGCGCGACAGAGGCAGACAGCAAGCAGACGTCCATGCGAAGCGCCGCCTTTCGCTTCCTCTCCGGTCTCGACCGCATGGGGCTTTCTCTCTACGACCGTTTGCTCGCCCCGGTCGGCCGCGCTGTATCCGGGTTCTACGACGGCGGGCTGCGCCGCAAGATCGGTGAGAAACTCCTCGAAGAGCTGAGCAACCCGGACTCCGAGCTTGTGCGCCAGGCAGCAGACTTTATCAAGAACGCAGGGCAGGAGGCGATAAGGGACAACGATCTCAGGGAAAGGATCAACAAAGGTCTGCGCGCATGGATATCGGAGGCAGTCGAAGAGAATAAAGAGCTTTTTACTGTCTTCATATCGGATACGGTCAGGAAATGGGACCCCGTAGCTACCAGCAGGCGGATCGAGCTGCACGTGGGCAAGGACCTGCAATGGATAAGGATAAACGGCACCATCGTAGGCGGGCTCGCCGGGCTCCTTATTTACCTCTTCACTTTTTTATTGCGGGGCATTCAATAACGCGGGGAAATGCAGGTTCCTATATGAAGGCGGCGATCAGGGAGAGGACTTTCCCGGCCGCCTCGTGGATATACTGGTCGTTGGTAATCGCCTTGGACGGATCGAAGTATCCCACGCGCACGAGGACCGAGAGGATCTCGTCCCTCTTCGCCTTTTTCGGGTCGTAGTTGACCAGGCAGCTTCCCGTCCTGGTATTCACTGCGACGCTTGCCACGCCGCTTATCGTCTGGAGAAGACCCTCGACCGCGCAGGCCGCCTCGCTATTGTTCTTCATGAAAGGCGTCATTATTCTCAGTCGTCCGGGCAGATCATGCACGTAATGGCTCATGCTCTACTCTCCTTCTTCAGGCGTTGTCCTCTCTTCTATTTTTGCTTTCACGTACGTGCGGCAATCGGGATAACGGCTGCACCTGAATACCGCGTTGCCGTCTTTTTTTCTCTTGAACAGGTGGGTGATTCCCCCGCAGGCGGGGCAGTCGGGCCTTATCCCCGGGCTGCGCCTCTCGCTGCCCGGTATGAACTGCCGGTTGCACATCATGCAGATGTAGCGCTGCCGGCTCCTGGCCCATCCGTATTTATATATTGCCCGCGATCCGCACGAAGGACAGCTTACCGCGTTCTGCCCTTCCTCTCCGTTTTGGCCGTCATGTAGTTCCTGTTGCATACATATCAGTCTATATGCGGTTTGTTAATCCTTTATTTCCCGTATGTTAATTTTTAGTAAACTCGCACGTCCCGACACATTTGCGGAGTGTGTGCACAATGAGACGGGCAGACTATTGTCCTCTGTTGGGAAAGGTTCTTGCGTCAGAAGGCTGCGTATGTTTCTTACACGACGACTTTAAGGACGCCCGTAGCGGACTCGCAGGCCATTTCAATGCATTCCTCAAGATAATCATCGGGCGTTCTTGCTTGTGAATGGTTGAAAAAGCCGCTTTCGTCCAGTACTCGCAGGAGCTTGTCGTGATCGAGCTTCGCGGGGTCGTAAAGGATCAGAGCGCTGCCGATCTCCGGCCTTAGCTTGACCGAAGAGACGCCCTCGATGAGTGCGATGAAGTCATGGAAGTGATCTATATTCGGACTGCCCGTCTTCAAGGCAGGGCTCTCGATCCTGAGCCGTCCCGGCGTGTCGGCCATATAGTAGTTCATTATATCCCTCCTTGCTGTCCGTCGTACGGCCCGTTCCTATTATAATACGGCGCGACGGCAGGTCCCCGGCCTTTTTCGCTGACGGCCCCTTAAACTTTCTTTGCGTAGATGTTCTTGCAGATATTGACGCCGGCCACTGCGTCGGGAGCATAATAGTCGGCGCCCGTAAATGCCTGCACCTGCTCGTTGCACGGCGCCCCGCCGATGACGATCTTCACACGGTCTCGCAGGCCCGCCCTGCCCACTTCGTCGACCACGTTCTTCATCTCGGGATACGTCAGGTTGAGGAGCGCGCTCAGGCCGAGGACTGCCGCCCCGCTCTCCTTAAGGGCGGACACGAACTTATCGGCTGAAACGTTCACCCCCAGGTCGATCACCTCGAAGCCCGAACCGCGAAGCAGAGTGACGGCGATGTTCTTCCCGATATCATGGATGTCGCCTTTTACCGTCCCTATGACGACCTTGCCGGCCGACGGCTCCCCGGCAGCATTCTGGAGAAGGGGCTCGAGGCGCTTCATCACGTTCTTCAATATCTCGGCCGAGAAGATGAGCTGGCTGATGAAATACCGGCAGCTCGAAAAAAGCTCGCCCACCTCTACCATGCCGCGGTTGCACGCCTTCACGATCTCGATGGCCGGCACTCCCTGTGCGATCTTTTCCTCCACCAGACTGTAAACGCGCTTTTCTTCGAGGTCCCGCAGTGCCTTGACAAGGTCTTCCATGATGTCTCCCTCCTCTCTGTAACGCTCTACAGAACCCACTGCCACAGCCAGACGTATGCCATGGCCTCCAGACTTTCCCAGGGTTTGCGGATAAGGCCCTCGTCGCCCATGACTCCGCCTGACTCCGCCTGCCTCACATGCCACGGCGTCACCATCCTCGGGAAGGAAAACCCCTCGATCCCGCCTTTCGGGGGCGTTTTCGGCCGTGCCTTTGTACCGGCGTCGTAAACGCCGTATTCGCAGACGGCGTCTATCATCGCCCGGAAGTTCTCAGGCTTCGCCGTATAAGGGAAGTTGCAGCCGCCGCTTACGATGTAGCCGCCGCCTTTACCTACTGTCTCGCAGAGCAACTTTACCTGTTTGCGCATCTCTTCCGGCGTGCCGAGGATGAACTGCGAATCCTTGATGCCGCCCGCCAGGCACTGGTGGTGGCCTATCTCCTCCTTGGCCTTGAAGATATCGCCCTCGTTGTCGATGTCGCAAAGCACCTTGCCTTTCGGCAGCTCGAGCATGTGGCGCCAGTGCATCCCCCAATCGCCTTCGAGGTACGCCCTGACCGTGTGCCCGGCGCCTATTAGTATCTCCATCACTTTTTTGAAAGAGGGCCAGTAGAACTGCTCGAACTGGTCGGGAGACAAAAAGCAGGCCTTATGGGTCGGCACGAAGATGGGCCAACGCTTAAGCGGGTCCGCCAGGGCCAGGGCTATGTTGGCCATCTCGCCGACCAGGGAATCGCACGCAGCTATCACCTTTTCCGGCTGGCGGTAGCAATCTAGGAAAATCCCGGTCAGGCCGCGCATCGCGTCTGCGAGCACGTCGAAGGGCGCCAGGAAAAAGCCGGCCATCGGCTGCGGCATGCCTGCTTCGTTCTGCAGGACGGCTGTCCGGTTCCGCATCACCTGGCCCGCCATAGCCTGCGCCATCCCGCCTTTGAGGAACGCCATGTACGACCGGATGGACCCGCGCTCGCCGAACTCGCCGAATATCCTCGGCAGCCATCTTTCGAAGAGGAATTCGACGGGCCTTTCGATCAGGATGTCATATTCGTCCGCCTTCATATATTCTTCTTCGACAAACTGGAACTGGTCGCCGGGCGGCAGGTCGCGGCCGGGCAGCTTATACGTCTTCAGCCCCACGGCGTCGAATAGCGGCCCGTAAATACGGTTATTCCTCAGTACGTCGACTTCCGGGAAATCACGGCAGAAGGCAAGCTCGGCCTGTAGCCACTTTTCGGGGTCGTAGATCGTTTCCTGGTTGGTGTTGCCTGAGTAGACCTCGGCGAAATAGTTGCTCCCCGGGGCAATCGGTATGCGGTCGGTCGGCTCCAGGGCGATGGCGGCCTGGTAGCGGCCAAGCCTCTGCTCGAAAAGCTCGTTCATCTGAGCCGTCATGTCCCAAGACCTCCTTGTCGTATTAATCGCGCATGTCCGGACCGCGCGGACCTGTCAGGGCCGGGTGCGAATTTATGAAATCATCTCTGGACGCGGCCCGAGGCGTCCCCTGCCATGAGGCCCTTCACTTCGTCCACAGTCACCTGGTTGAAGTCTCCCTCGATGGAGTGCTTGAGGCAGGAGGCGGCCACGGCGAACTCCAGGGCTTCCCTGTCGCCGTAACCATTCAGGAAGGCATAGATCAGGCCGGCTGCAAAGGCGTCGCCCCCGCCCACCCGGTCAACTATGTGGACGCCATAGGTGCGCGAGAAAAAGCTTGCGTCCCTGTAAAGCATGGCGGCCCATGTGTTGTCGGATGCGGAGATGCTTCCCCGAAGCGTGATGGCTACGGCCTTGAACCCGAACCGCCCCTTTAACTCGCGCGCAACGCTCTCGTACCCCTGCTCGTTCAGCACGCCGCCCGTGATATCGCTACGCGCCGCCTTGATGCCGAAGACCTTCTCCGCGTCCTCTTCGTTGGCTATGCAGACGTCTACGTAAGGCATAAAGGCAGCCATCACCTTCCCCGCCTTCTCGCTCGACCAGAGGTTCTTGCGGAAGTTCAGGTCGCAGCTAACCGTAAGGCCCGCCGCATGGGCGGCCTTGCAGGCATCGAGCACCGCTTCCGCGACGTTGTCCCCGAGGGCAGGCGTGATGCCGGTAAAATGGAACCAGTCAGCATCTGCGAAAATAGAGGGCCAGTCGAAATCGGCGCTCTGCACTTCGGAAACCGCCGAGTGTTTCCTGTCGTATATCACCCTCGATGGCCTTTGCGACGCGCCCTTCTCCAAAAAATAGATGCCCAGCCTGTCGCCGCCCCTCAGCATGAACCGCGTGTCCACCCCGCAGCGACGCATCTCGTTGACGGCCGCCTGGCCGATGGCGTTTGCCGGGACCTTCGTCACAAAAGATGCATCGAGCCCGTAATTGGCAAGGGAGACGGCCACGTTGGCCTCTCCGCCGCCGTATACCGCGTCGAAGGAACGGGCCTGCTCGAAGCGGAGATATCCGGGGGGCGAAAGCCGCAGCATGATCTCACCGAAGCAGACGACCTTTTTTCCCATCGCTTTACTCCTTATACGGCGCGGATTTCACCGGCCTCTCGCGCCTCCCTGATCCTGGCTATGAACTCCTTAGCAAGCTCGGTGATCGACGCGTAATCGCCCTTCCTGGCCCCTGCCGTCAGGTTGCCCCCGGCGCCGAGGGCTACGCAGCCCGCCTTGATCCAGTCGGCCGCGTTTGCGATGCTCACCCCGCCCGTAGGCATGAGGGATGCCTGCGGCAGCGGCCCCAGGACCGCTTTTACGAAAGTCGGGCCGAGCGTCTCGCCAGGGAACACCTTCACGATATCGGCCCCTGCCTCCATCGCCTCGACGACCTCTTTGGTTGTTCCTGCCCCAGGCATGCACGGGACCTGGTAGCGGTTGCACAGCTTCATCGTCTCCACATTGAGGTGCGGGCTGACTACGTACCTCGCGCCGGCCAGTATGGCTATGCGGGCGGTCTGTGGGTCGAGGACCGTGCCCGCCCCTATGACGATCTCTCCCGCGCGGTACTTCCCTGCAAGGGCTTTTATCACGTCTTCGGCCCCTGGCACCGTGAAGGTGACTTCTATTGCGGCCACCCCGCCCGCAATACAGGCATCGGTTATCTTCACGGCCTGCTCGGCCGACTCCGCCCTTATGACTGCGACCAGGCCCGCTTCGACTATCCTGTGCAGCACGTCGTATTTAGGCAGCAATTTTCGTCACCCCCTTACCTTTGTCATCTCATTATTTTCCCACAAGCACCTATATGCTATCAAGCCCGGTCCTGTATCAGCGGAGTTGCGCGCCATATGAGGTGGAGTACATTGCCCTCCGGGTCGCGGAAAAAAATCAGCTTGCTCGCATCCGACGTCCGGAAGTCGAAAAATGCCTCTATCCCGTGTTTGCGCAAACGGTTTACAGCCGCGTCGAAATCGGGGACCGTTATGGCAACGTGCCTGAAGCCCGGCGCGTACTGCTCGTATACCGTCCTGTCCTCATATGCGGCGGGCATGATCTCAAGGACGGTCCCGTCCGGCGCGCTCAAAAGGCACGTCGGCGGGGTCTTGCTGTTGTCGTAGACGACCTTGAGATCGAACACCTTAACGTACCAATCGACCAATTCCCTGCTGTCATGGGCTGCGATTGCAGCGTGCTCGAAGCCTGAGAATGTGCCCATTTTGGTCTATCCCTCCTCATACATGGCCAGCCGTGCGCCTTTCCAGGCAGGCTGGGCGTTTGTCGCATAAAGGGCCAGTACGCCCCTCGTCTCGCGCGGCGCGGGCTTGCGCCAGCTTTTCAGCCGCTTCTCAAGGTCGTCGATGAGAAGTGAAAGCTCCCGCTTAGGCATCGAGATATGGATCATGTCCCCGTCTCGTATCACTGCGAGCGGTCCGCCCACGGCCGCTTCGGGCGATATCTGGCAGACGCCCAGTCCGCGCGCGAAGCCCGAGAACCTTCCGTCCGTGACAACCGCCACCTTGCCCTCAAGCCCACGGCCCACGACTGACGCGAGCACCGCATAGGTGTCCGGCATGCCCGGCGCGCCTTTCGGCCCCGCGTAGCGGACGACGATCACGTCTCCTTCCTTCACCTGCCCGCTGTTGATGCCCGCTATCGCGTCTTCCTGGCAATCGAAGCACCGGGCGGGCCCGGTATGCTCCGGTATCGTGTTGTTGAGGCGGCGCGCAACCGACCCCAAAGGCGCGAGACTGCCCCTTAAGATCGCGATGCCGCCCGTATCCGCCACGGGGTTTGTCCTCGGGCGGATGACGTGCCGGTCATCGACAACGACCCGTTTTTTTGTCTCTGCGATCTGCTCCCCTATGGTTTTTCCCGTCACTGTAAGCGCATCGAGGTGCAGCTCTTTTTTGAGCGCCTCCAGCACCTTCGGCATCCCTCCGGCCGCGTGGAGGTCGGTCAGGTGGTAGAAGCCCGTAGGCGTCACGTCCACCAGGCACGGCGTCGTATCGCTGAAACGGTCTGATGAGGTCGAGATCGACCTTGCCCCGCAGTCCCAGCTCCTCCGCTATCGCGAGGATATGGAGCACCGCGTTCGTCGAGCCGCCTAATGTCATCTGCGCGCGCACCATGTTTTCGAGCGCCTTCCTCGTCATGATCTTCCTGGCCGTTACGCTGTTACGGACGAGGTCCATCAGGGCGTTCCCCGCGAGCTTGGCAAGGCGTAGCTGCTCCCCGGACATCGCGTAGCACGTGCCTGAGCCGGGCATCGCCATGCCGATTGCCTCGACAAGGCACTGCATCGTGTTCGCGGTGCCGAGGATCGGGCAGGCACCCGGCCCCGGGCAGACTTCGTCTTCCAGGCAGAGTATCTCTTCGGCAGTCGCCTTCCCCATCTGGAGGGCGCCCCATACCTTCTCGTCGAGGTCGGCGAGCGATACAGGCTTGCCCTCGTGCCTGCCTACGGCCATGACGCCGCCGGGCACTACGATAGCCGGCATGTCCAGGCGGGCGGCAGCCATGAGCGCGCCGGGTATCGTTTTGTCGCATGTCACGATCATGACTACGCCGTCGAAAATCTGCGTCTCGACGATGGTCTCTATGTCGAAGGCGAGCAGGTCCCTCGCCGGGAGGTCGTAGCGCATGGAGGCAAGCCCGAGTGACGGGGTCGCGCACTGCGAGATGGACGTGAACTCCATCGGCGTGCCGCCGGCCTGCCAGACGCCCGCCTTCACCGCATCGGCCACCGCCCTCAGGTGGAAATGGCCGGGGCAGACCTCGCTCGGCGTATTGACGACGGCGATGAGGGGCTTTTTCATGTCGCTGTCCGTGTATCCCATACCCTTGTACGCCGCGCGCCTGTGCGTCCCTTCGACGCCGTGGAAATAGCGGGCCGTTTTCAGCTTTTTCATCGGAAATCCTCCATTAAGGTCTAAGTACGACTTTGATCGCTGACTTCGACGGATCGAGGGCCGTCTTCATCGCAATGTCCACATCTGCAAGGTCGAACGTGTGCGAGACGAGGCCGCCCAGGTCTATTTCGCCTGCGAGCCGCAGTGCAGTCCCGAAGTCCCAGCAGTAACCCTGCGCCCCCTGCACGGTAATCTCCTGCGAGACGAAGAGCGTAACGGGGACCCTTATGACGGGCTGCTCGAAGATGCCCACGACGGTTGCGACGCCCCCTTTGCACAGGCACCGCATCGCCTGCTCGAAGGTCTGCTCGCTGCCCGCGCACTCGAAGGACTTTGCAACGCCCCTGCCACCCGACGCCTTCAGGGTCGCCTCGACAATCGAGCCTTTGCGCGCATCGACAATCTGCGTCGCACCCATGATCGACGCGTGGCCAAGGCGCGCTTGTGTTACGTCGGCTGCTATGATGTCGGTCGCGCCCGATGCCCTGCACGCGGCGATGACGAGCAGCCCTATAGGTCCGGCACCGATAACTGCGACCGTGTCGCCCAGGCCGATCCCCGCCCTTTTCACGGCATGAACCGCTACTGCGAGCGGCTCGATCAATGCCCCCGCCTCGAAGGAAAGGCCTTCGGGCAGCTTGTAGACCCAGCGCTCGTCCGCCATGAAATAATCGGCCATGGCCCCTCGGCCCTGCCTGTAATGAAAGCTAAGGTTGTCGCAATATCCGTATTCTCCCCGCAGGCACGGGCTGCATTGCCCGCAGGCGATCACCGGCTCGACGGTCACCCGGTCGCCGACTGCCACAGAACCGACTTTCTTACCGACGGCTGCGACCTCCCCGGACATCTCATGCCCCAAGGCCATGGGCAGCGGCGCGGAAGGGTGCTTGCCTTTGTAAATGTGCAGGTCTCCGCCGCAGATGCTGGATGCCCTCACTGCGATGAGCACCTGGCTCTCTCCTGGCGGCGGCACGTCCCGCTCGACCAGCTCGGCCTTCCCTGCCTCCCGCACTATCGCCATCCTGGTTTTCACGTGTCACCGTCCTCTTCGAGCAGGTACTGCTCTTTCGGTCCGAACAGCCTGTACTGCCCGGCCAGCTCGCGCAGCTCATCGGCGATCACGAAGACCTGCGCGGGGCAGCCCGGCACGTAATGCTTCCTGCCTCTGTAGCGTTTCAGGCACCGGCCGATGATTATGTCGTTTGCCCTCGTGACCTCGCCTTTCTCGCCGACAACGATATTTACTGCCGGCAGGTTATCGAGAAGCCCTGCCATCTTTATGCGGCCGAGGGCGATCCTTGCCCCGTCCAGGCAACCGGGGCACGCGCCGCCGTCGATCAGGGTAACACCCGGGACATCCGGGAACGGGCCGGATGCAGGACGGAAGGGCCGCCGGACAGCATCTATGGGAATGCCGGTAAGGCTGATCTCTTCCTCGCGCCAGACGCCCAGGTTTTGCTTTCTCGCATTATTGAAGCACTTGAACGTCCAGGGGTCGAGCCCCATCACGCGCGTTGCGACGATGTCCGTCGCCACGGTGTCGCTCCCGGCGAGTATGAGGCCGAGGCCGACAGGCTCTCCCTGCATCGGCCCGTCGCCTTCCATCGCGATGGTCGCATCGATGACGGAGAGATGGGGCCTGACGACGGAGTTGAGGTCTGCGACGAATTTGTTGACGCCCAAAAAATGGGACCGCCTCTTCTCGTTCTCGGGCAGAACGCCTTTGAGGTTCTTCATGCAGAGGCTCACCCCCGTGGCAACGTGCGTCTTCATGGTGGGCACGTTGATGAGAAAATCGGCCTCAATCACCCTGCGGGCCACCTTTATCTCTCCGGTTGTCATTCCGCCGGTCACGGTTACGCCGATGAATTCTTCATCATAGAGATCGACGACGGACGCGCCCGTGCGGGCAGCCACTTCGTAGAATCCGTTTGCGCGGAACGCCTCCTTGTTGTCCAGGCCGCAGGCTGTCGCCTCGGCAATAACTATTTCGGCCGGGGCCGCTTTTTGCGCCCAGCGGACGATCCCTTCCACCGTGTACGGGCTGGTCACGATGCCCTTCTGCCAGAGCTCGGTATCCGCGGTGAGGTTCGGCTTGATCACTACTTTGGCGCCGCGTTTTATGGCGGCGCCCGCCGGAGCGAGCGCATCGAGGGCGGCAATGACGTCCGCCACCACCGCGTCCCGGTTCAGCGCATCCCTCACGCGTCCTATATGGACAGTCGCCTTCGCCAATATCCTTGCCCTATCGTTTTTCGAGCCTGTCGGGGTCGCGGACTTCGAGCCGCATCCCTATCGCTGCCTTCTTTACTATTATATACCTGCACCACCGTGAATCGTCCCGGGCAACCGGCACTGTGTCGTCCGGCCGGTCGAACCGAAGGTGAGGTCCCCTGCTCTCATCGCGCAATGCGGCGGCGGCGAGCACCATTTCAGCAACAATCAGCATACCCTTCGTCTCCAAAAGGTATGATACGCCCCGGCTGTCTGCGGCTACGTTCAAGTCCTTGAGCCGCCTGACCTGGGCCAGTCCGCTTATCAGGCCTGAGGCCGTGCGGATAACGCTCGCCTTTTCGTCCATGATTGCCCGGAGCCTGCTGCGCAGCTCGGAGGCTGTGACATCGCCCGACGCAAGACCGGAGAGCCGGGCGCCGAAGGACTTGACCTCCCCGGCAAGCGAAACAGGCCTCTTCCGTCCGGCCGAAGAGGCATAGCCTGCCGCAGCGAGCCCCGCGATCTTCCCGAAGACCTGACAGTCGAGGAGCGCGTTGCCTCCGGGCCTGTTGGCCCCGTGCTGCCCTCCGGCCGCCTCCCCGGCAGCGTAGAGTCCGGCAACCGCGGTAGCCGCCTGGGTGTCGATCTTCACGCCGCCCTGAAAATGCTGAGCGCATTCGTCCACTTCTATGGGCTGGCCTTTTGCGAGGTCGATCCCCCGCCCTTTGAACCATTCGATGGAGTCGGGGTTGATCTCCGCCAGACGCATGAACGGAGAGCGGCGACGGGCATCTTCGCCCATGTCGTTCCGTACCTCTTTTACGTAGCGGGCGCGCAGCTCCGGGGCAAGGGCGTCGAATGAAAAACCTTCCGGGTTGCGGGCATAGTCGAGGTAGACCTTCCGCCCGGCCTGCCTCTCCCTGTATACCGCGATATCGATGATATGCGTATCGTGCTCGTAGCTCACCGGCCAGCTCGCGCCCTTTTTGAAGAGCACGTCGAAGCGCCCGCTTGCCTGCGCGCCTGCGCCTGTGTACCGTCCAAGGAATTCCTCGCCTGCTTCGTTGACGAGGCGGGGGATGGCGCGCATCATGCTTCCGGAGCAGTTGAACCGCGTCCGCGTCGAGGCGATCCCTATCTGAATGAACTCCATGTTGACCAGCTCGGCCCCGGCCTCGAACGCCATCGCCTGGCCGTCCCCCGTCATGCCCGCGGGAAAGACATGGTGCTTGTAGATAAGCCCCGCGCCGCCCGTTGCAAGGATAACGGCGGGAGCGGTGAAGGCGACTACGGCCGCATCCGGCGTTTTTGCTCGTGTGTCGATCGCAAGGGCGCCTGCAATCCGTCCGCTTTTGACAACCAGCTCGTGCACCGCCGTATAGTCGAAGGCGTCGATAGCCAGAGTCATGAACCGGCGCAGAAGGGCGTCTTCGATGTCGCCTGCGGTCCTCGGCCCGGTATAGCAGGCCCTCGCGAATTCCGAGCCGTCCGTGACGAACTGGTCGGCTATCCCGTTTTTCTTCACGAAGGGGACGCCAAGGCCATCCAGATATTCGAAGGCCTCCTTGCCTCCTTTGGCTAGCACCTCCGCCAGAGAGACGTCGGAGACCATGCCGCCGATCCGGTAGATATCGTCCGCGTGATATCTCCAGGCGTCGCCCTTGGGCTCTGTATAATCCAGGGCGGCGTGAAAGGCCATCCGGTCGGAATAGGCATTGGCCGTCACCCCGCTTGCCCCGAGCTTACCTTTGACGGCAAGCGCCACCTTCAGGCCGGGCGCGCTTTCCTTCGCGGCAATAGCCGCCCGCAGTGCCGCGCACCCTCCTCCGACAATCAGGACATCGCAGGAAATGTTCCTCACTTACGGCCCCTCCGGTTCATATGGCCTCATGGCATACAGTTCTTAATGCTTAAGACTCGCCTAGGTAGGATTTCTTTATGGCCGGATCGCACAGCAGGTCTTTGCCTGAGCCACGCATCACTATCCTGCCGTTTTCCAGCACATATGCGTAATCGCAAAGGGCAAGCGCTTTCCTTGCGTTTTGCTCGACGAGCACTACCGTTATCCCCTGCTCCCTGATCTGTTTGATAAGGCTGAACACGCCGGTCACGATGATGGGACCCAGCCCCAGAGAAGGCTCGTCGAGGAGAATCAGCTTCGGCTCGGCCATCAGCCCTCGGCAGATAGCCAGCATCTGCTGCTCCCCGCCGGAGAGCGTGCCCGCCTGCTGGGCCTGACGCTCTCTCAGGATCGGGTAAAGGGAGAACATCTTTTCCATATTATTCTGAAGGCGCATACCGTCCGTGAGCACGTACCCGCCCGCCATCAGGTTCTCCCGCACAGTGAGGCTGCCGAAGATCTTGCGCCCTTCCGGGACCTGCACGATCCCCATCTTGACTATCTGGTGCGTCGAGCGGGGCAGCTCGCGCTCTTCGAACTTTATGACGCCGCTCTTCTGCCGCACCAGGCCGCTGATGGTGTTCAGCAGCGTGGTCTTACCCGCGCCGTTCGCGCCGATGATGCTGACGATTGCGCCCTTTTGGATTTCCAGGTCCACGCCGCCGAGGGCTACCACGGGACCGTAAGCGACGTGCAGCTTCTCTATGTCGAGCACACCGCCTCCTCTTCCCCCAGGTACGCCTTGGTGACCGCCTCGTGACGCACGATCTCGGCCGGCGTGCCGGATGCCAGCAGCTTTCCGAAGTTTAGCACGAAGATCTTGGACGACAGGCCCATAACGACTTCCAGCCGGTGCTCGATCACGACCATCGAAAGCTTAAATTGCCGGTGTATTGCGCGGGCCAAATCGATAAAGCCGCGCACCTCGCTCGGGTTAAGCCCCGCGGCCGGCTCGTCGAGGAGCAGGAGCTTGGGGTTTGTGGCAAGCGCCCTCGCCAGCTCCAGCTTTCGCTGCATGCCGTATGGCAGGCTCTCCGGCTTTTCTTGTTCGTACCCCGTCAGGCCGACTATCTTCAGGAAGCCTTTGCTCATCTCCTTTACCGCCTGCTCGCGCCGCCTTTTCCGGGGCGTGAAGAAACAGACGTCCAGCACGTTGTAGTCGGAATACGGGTCGGCTGCGGTCATCACGTTCTGAAGCACGTTGAGGCCCTTGAAGAGGCGGATGTTCTGAAAGGTCCGGGCGATGCCCGAGCGGGTGATCTCGTGCTGCGGCAGCCCGGTCAGGTCTTTACCGGCAAGTATGACCTTGCCTGCGTCCGGCTTGTACACGCCGGTAAGCAGGTTGAAGACGGTCGTCTTGCCTGCGCCGTTCGGACCGATGATGCCTACGATATCGTCGACCCCCACGTCGAAGGAAAACTTATCGACCGCCTTTACACCGCCAAACGACTTTGAGATGCCGCGCGCTTCGAGCAGGCTCACTACCTTCCGGCCCCCTTTCTCAGGCGCCCCAGGAAGCGCAGCGATATCTCGTGCTCGCCGAAGATGCCGCTCGGCCTGAAATTAAGGATCAGAAGCACGATGACGCAGTAGATCGCGATGCGCCACTCGGAGGCGAACCTTAAGAATTCCGGCAGTCCGGTCAAAAGGATGGTGGCGAAAATTGCGCCGCTGAGGCTGTTTACCCCGCCGACAAAGACGATGATCATCCATTCTGCCGACACGGTCCAGCCGAAGGCGCCCGGCTCGACGTAGGTGGTGTAAAAAACGTAGAGGACGCCTGCGTAACTGGTTATAACCGCGGCTATAAGAAAGGTGAGAAGCTTCAGCCTTTCCACGTTGATGCCCATCGACTTCGCGGCCAGCTCGTCGTTGCGCAGGGCGAGACATTGCCTTCCATACTTCGAATATTTGTAGCTTATGACGATCGCCACGCAGACGAGCACGCTGATCACTACGACGAGAAAACTTGTGCGCTGCGGAACGCCCGATAACCCCATCGCGCCGCCGGTGATGTTGGCTGTATTGTTCAGAACCGCGATAATCGCCTCGCCGAAGCCGAAGGTAACGAGCGAGATATAGTCCCGGCGCAGGCGCACGGTAGGGAGGCCGACCAGAAGGCCCGCGCCCAGGCCGACGGCCATGGCCGCAAGCGCGGCGACCGGCAGCGGCAGGCCCACGTTCTTATAAAGGACTGCGGAGACGTAGGCGCCAATAGCCAGGAACGCCGCCTGGCCGAAGGAGAACAGACCCGTCAGGCCTGTTACCATGTACGCCCCAAGGACGCCTATCAGGGCAATGCCGGTAAAGGTCAACGTAGATACTACGTATTCCACAGGTCCCTTTCTTAAGCCCTTTCCTGCACGATCAGGCCCGATATGCCGCGCGGCCTGAGCAACAGGAAGACCAGCATGACAATGAAGATAACGGCAGGGGCCCAGCCGGCCCCAACGAGCCCGATGAGAAATATCTCGACGATCCCGAGCAACACGGCCCCTATGAGCGCGCCCGATATGCTGCCCAGCCCGCCGATGACGGAGGCGACGAACCCTTTGACGATAAGCTGCCCAAGCTGCGGATAGAGTGTGTAGTTGATCCCCAGGAAGATGCCCGCCACCCCGCCCAGCACGCCCGAGGCGAAGAACGCCGCGGCAACCACCCTGTTAGGGTCCATGCCCATCAGTTTCGCCGTGGCTGTGTCGAAGGATGTGGAACGGATTGCGAGCCCTATCTTTGTATGGAAGAGCACCACGAGCAGTATCACCAGCGACCCGGCCGAAAAGAGCAGGGTTAGCACGTCGGGGACCGCTACGCTGTGCGTCCCGAACCTGACGAGGGAAGCCGGGAAAAACGTAGGGTAGGAATAAAAGTTGGAGCTGGCGAAGATCGTGACGCAGTTCTCCATCAGGATGCCCATTGTTATGGAGGAGATAAAATAGTAGATGACCGAGCTGTTGTTGTCGCGCAGGCGCCTGAAGGCGACACGCTCGACTACGAGCGCGAGGAACCCGCCGCCCAGCGCAGCCGCGAGCAGCACCAATATGAACAGCGTCAGGCCGCTGGTGTAGCGCACCAGGAAGATCGACGCAAGATAGCCGATATAGGCGGTCACCGACATTAGGCCGCCGTGCGAGAAATTTGAGAATTTAAGTATGTTGAAGATCAGCGCGAAACCGACTGCGATGAGCGCGTATATCGAGCCGAGTGAGACGCCGTTAATGAGCAGTTGTAGGATCACGCTCCAGCACCTTCAACCTTCCGGTCCGCGCGACGCGCGGACCGGAAGGGATGATTCCGAAACAGCCTTCAATTAGTGCTGCTGCCTGTGTTTTGCCGGTATATAACGGCCGAGGTCCTTGTACACGCCTTTGTCGATGCGGTACATTACCATCGAAAGGCCGACGGGCTGGTGCGTCTTCGGCGAGATGGTGAGCACGCCGGTCGTCCCCTGGAGGCCGCTCACCTTGTTAAGGCCCTCGATGATCTTATCGGGGGTGGCCCCTCCGCCCTTCCTGATCCCTTCGGCGACTACCAGCATCTTGTCGTATCCGAGGTAGACCTTGTTAATGGGGTCTTCGTTGTATTTCGCCTTGTATGCCTTCCTGACCTCCGTAAGCTGCGGCTCGCTGTCGGAGTAGTTATTCGCGAAGTAGATGTTGTTGGCCGCCTCCGGGTCGTTGACGAGGGAGGCAAAAGGCGCGGCATAGTCGAGCGCGCCGATGAAAGGCATCTTGAGGCCGAGCTGCTTGGCCTGCTTGGCCGTTATAACGAGGCCCTGGATATAGTTAGGGGCGAATACGCAGTCTGCGCCCGACGCCTTGATCTTCGAGAGCTGCGTCCTGTAGTCCCTGTCCGTCTTGCCGTATACCTCTTCATCCACGATCTTCGCCCCTACCGATTCTGCATAGGCCTTGAAGGGGCCGACCAACGAGACTGCGTACGCGTTCGACTGGTCGTAAAGGATGGCTATCTTTTTGAGACCGAGCTTCTCGACTGCGTAGCTCGCCATGATCTCGCCGTACTGCACGGTGCTCGGCTGGACAAGGAACATGCTGGGGTGCACCCTGCCGTCCTCGCCCACGGTCGCCCTCGGGTCTGCGAAGCTGCCTACGAAGGCGACCTTCTTCGCGTCTGCGACGGGGGCAAGGCCGATGCCGATGTTGCTTATAGGCGGCCCCAGCACCGCAACGGCCTTCGTCTGGTCGACGAGCCGGTTGAACGCCTTTATTGCCTCCTGGACGTCGCCTTTTGTGTCGAGGGTGACTATCCTGATCTTAGCGCCGTTGATGCCGCCCTGGGCGTTGATCTTCTCGGCGGCAAGCTCTGCGCCCCTCGCCACTGCGTTGCCCCATACGGACGTGGGCCCGCTGAGGTCCTGCAGGTTGCCGATGATGATCTCTTTAGCCGGCGCGGCGTTGCCCTGACCCTGCCCGGCAAAAAGGAACACAGCAATCGCGAACAGCGCGATCATTACCGTGACCGGATATCTTTTCATCTCTATCTCCTCCCTGATCTTATGGTTCTTCTTTTCAGGATACTATTATATATAGCCTATTTCTCCATGGAAGTCGCGCCAAAGTTTGAACCGGCAGGCAGAAGCACGGCTTTGAGGGCCTCCTTGCCCGCCATCGCCGCCAGGGCCTCGTTCGCTTCATCCAGCCGGAACCGGTGCGTGATCATTTTGGCGAATAGTTCCCTATCCGCCTCGATCAAGGCGAGGGCAAGCTGCGTATGGCGCGTCCCGCTCACCCATACGCCCTGGATCTTGACGTTCTTTCTGACTATTTCCCTGAAGAAATCGACTTCGCATTTGCCCGGCGGCTGGGAAAACCCGATGGAGAGATAGGTCGCGCCCGTCCGCAGGAGCCGCAATCCCTCCGGGACGGCCGACGGATCGCCCGCGGCCTCTACCACAACGTCCGCGCCCCTTCCTTCCGTCAGGCTCAGGATAAATTCTTTCCGCTCTTCGACGCTCGTTGCGCGCCGGTCGAGGACGTCCGTAGCCCCGAAGTCCTCGCAGAGGCGGAGGCGGTTTTCGGAGCCCCCTATGACTACGACACGGCCTGCACCGAGGCGCCTCGCGAAGGCGGCGGCGTAAACGCCCAATGGCCCCGGTCCCTGGATCACGACGGTGCTCCGCAGCGGGAAATGGTGCTCGTCGAAGGCATGGGCGACCGTTGCGCCCGAACATGACGCGGAGACGAAAATAGCCGGGTCTGCTTGGCGGTCGATCTTAAAAATATCCGTAGAGGCGGTCAGCACAAGGTGCTCCGCGTAGCACCCGTTGATGCCCGGCGCGTCGTAAAGGGGCCGGTTGATCCCGTATACCTTGCGCTCCGGGCAGAGCCACGGCTGATTCAGGACAGCGCAGTAATAACAGCCGCCGCAACTCACACCCCGGCTCCAGAGGATGCGGTCGCCGGCAGCGAGCGCCTCCCCGGTCACGTATTTCTTCTTTCCATTCACTTCGATGATCGTGCCCACGCCTTCGTGTCCGAGCACGATGGGAAGCGGCGTCCTTTCGTCCTCGCCCTTCCACATGTGCACGTCGGAGCCGCAGACGCCGGCAGCGTCGATCCTGACAAGCACCTCCGACTCCCGCAGGGAGGGGACTTCGATCTCCCTCATCCTTAAGGGGGCGTTGAACGATTCAAGGACCATTGCCCTGGTCTTCAAAAAACCCACCTCAAAAAATATTCACAGGTGCTCCGCCACGCGGTCGCTCGTCGCGGGAGGCTTCCCTTCGCGTCCTTTCCGGTATATCGGTCCGTAGACGTCTTTGTCGCGGGGCACACAGCCGGCGCAGCCGCCGTCGCGCATGATCTCGGTGCACTGGCTGCACGCGAGGCACGTTTCTTTCGGATCGAGCTTTCCCGTCTTCAGTATGTCGGCGGCGAACCCAGGATGCGCGATGGACTGTCTGCCGAAGCCGGCAAGCTTCAGCCAATTGTTTTCTATGCACCCTGCGGCGACGTTCGGCGCGAACTGCCTGAGCCAGCTTAAGCCCCCGCCCATAATGACAGCTTCAGGGACGGCCGCCTGCATGGCCTTCGCGGCTGACAGCAGGAGTGACACGCCTTCTGCCGGGTGCACGGGCGGGATATAGGCCCCATTATTGTAGGGTCTCGTCAGGTGCGGATTATAATAAGGATTGCCCAGGCTGATGCCGAAGAGCTTCACGCCCTTCTCCCACAGCAGCCTCACTAGCGCGGCCGGCTCGGAATAATCCGGTCTACGGAAGTCGTCCTTATCGGCGCCCCAGTTATAGGGGTGTGGGGCCTGCTCGTAAACACCCAGACGTACCGCTATCGTCAGCCGGCCGCCCATCTCGCTTTTGATGGCGTCCACGATGGAGCAGAGCGCGCGCGTCCGGTTCTCGAAGCTGCCGCCGTAGCGCCCCGGCCTCGTATGGGCCGAGAGCAGCTCCCCCAGCAGGTAGCCGTGGCATGTCTTTATATCGACCGCATCGAAACCGGCCTGTGCCGCGTACTTGGCGGCAGAGACGAATTGCTCGATCAGCCGGTCGAGCTCCTCGTCGGAGATGACGCGCCCTTCCGGGCGACCTGCGTCAAGAAACGGGTTGCGCGCCGCGACGATAGGCGCCGGGGCATCGACAGGCTTGCTGTAGCGCCCGGAATGGGTCAACTGCACGACAGAATAAGGACGACCGTGGCCCGCTGCTTTCGACGCCGCGAGCATCTGGCCGAGGGCCGCTGCGATATCCGGCGCAGTCTCAGCGTTGATCTGCAATTGCCTCGGGTTTGCACGCCCCTCATTGACTACCGCCGTTGCCTCGAACCATACGAGGCCCGCCCCTCCCTCGCCGAAGCGACTGTAACGGCGGCGCGTCAGGTCGCTCGGCCTGCCGTCGGGCGTGCCGTCGCACCCTTCCATCGGGTCGATCGCCAAACGGTTGGGTGCAAAGCCTGAGCCGATCTCGACCGGCCGGGACAGGACTGATAAGTTTTCAGAGATGGGTAAATCGATGCCGAGCCTCGCTAAGTCTTCCTTCAGCCTCGCCGAGGCTCTTGTAGCGAAAACGATCGTGCCGGGACATTCACCCTCCTTCTTGCGGGCTGCCTCCATGACTCCTTTTGGCGGCAGACACCGTATTATAACACATACGAGGCAACAGCGGAGCGGTCCGTGATGCTTAAAGCTCGCGTCATCGCCGTATGCCCTGCGGTGAGCGACAGACGGCATGTGTTAGCGACCAAAGAGGTACAGGCTTATATACGGTAATATACGGAACAACGAAACGGCGCGTCAGAAATGCGCCCGCGTTACGGATGCCCGGAGGTGAATGAGATGAGATACCCCTGCCCGGGCGAATCCGCCGGGCAGGGGCAACAAATAATGTCTACTTCTTCTTCGGAGCCGGTTTTGCTACTTTCTTTGCTGCCTTCTTCGCCGGTGCCTTTGCCGCTTTTGCTTCCATTTTCTTTGCCATGTTTCCCCCTTAAGAAATGGATTTATATATGATCTAATTTTTTGTAAAAAATATGCAAGAAAAAAACGCATAATTTGAAAAAAAGTTTTCGAAACCTCATCCCGGACACTCCTGCTTCCGGTTCAGTGGAGTGTCGCTCTGCACTGAAATAGTGGTCCTGCCGCAGGCGGCAGGGTAGCGAGCTACAGGGAATGACCAAATTGACAGCCGTAGAGTAAAAGTGTAGACTCCGACCATGACAGAGCGGCAGCGCCCGGCGAACGGACAGCACGGTCCGGAAGAAGGAACCGGGGATTCCGGAACCGCCGCGAAAGAGGCTGTCCGGCCGGAAGGAAAACAAGCGGCGTCCAGCCGCCACGCGATGCTCGTCGCATCGGGCATCCTGCTGAGCCGCATCGCCGGTCTCCTGAGGGACCGCGTTTTTGCCCACTATTTCGGAAGCTCCGATGCGGCCGACGTCTTCAGGGCTGCTTTCCGCATACCAAACCTTTTACAGAACCTTTTCGGCGAGGGCGCGCTTTCGGCGTCCTTCATCCCTGTTTACGCAAACCTGCTGGCGCGCAAGGAAGAGAAGGAGGCGGATGAAGTCGCTTCCGCAGTCTTCTGCATGCTGTCGCTGGCAATATCGTTTTTGGTCCTCCTCGGCATACTGACGGCGCCGTATCTCACCGCGGTGATCGCGCCCGGTTTTTCCGGAGAGAAGCTCGACAGGACCGTTGCCTTGGTGCGCATCCTTTTCCCCGGCGCAGGATTGCTTGCGGTCTCCGCATGGTGCCTCGGAGTCCTTAACAGCCACAGGCGGTTCTTCATCTCTTACTCTGCCCCGGTTGCGTGGAACGTGATGATGATCCTGTCGATGGTCTGCTTTGGCGGCAGCCTCGACCAGATAGCTCTCAGCAAGGTCCTTGCCTGGGGATCGGTCGCGGGCAGCGTGTTCCAGCTAGGTGTGCAGCTTCCCTGGGTCATGCGGCTTATGGGCAGGTTCAGGGCAGTGGTCGGCCTTGGCATGGAAAGCGTGAGGACCGTAATCCGCAACTTCCCGCCCATGCTCGTCAGCCGGGGCGTCGTGCAGATCAGCGCATATGTCGACACGCTCATCGCGAGCTTCCTGCCTACCGGCGCCCTTGCGGCCATCGTTTACGCTCAGACCCTGTACATTATGCCGGTGAGTCTCTTCGGCATGTCCGTGTCCGCTGCCGAGCTGCCCGCCTTTTCGAGCGCCCTGGGCGACACCGACGATATAAACGCCTACCTGCGGGCACGCCTTAACGCGGCCCTGCGACGGATCGCATTTTTCGTCGTCCCGTCCGCCATGGTGTTCCTTGTGCTGGGAGACGTCGTGGCAGCGGCCATCTACCAGACGGGCAGGTTCGGGCGCCAGGACGCGGTTTACGTTTGGGCGATACTCGCCGGATACGCCATAGGGCTTCTCGCCAATACGTGCGGCAGGCTTTACGCGTCGGCGTTTTACGCGTTGCGCGACACGCGCACGCCCCTGGGCTTCGCCGTGCTGCGCGTCCTTCTGGCTGCGCTGCTGGGATATATATCCGCCCTGCACCTGGTGCGTCTTGCCGGCCTCGACGCACGATGGGGTACGGTGGGACTCGCCGCATCGGCCGGCATAGCCGGCTGGCTGGAATTTATTCTCCTGAGAAATGCCCTGAACGGACGCATCGGAAAAACGGGCCTTTCCGCAGCCTTCTCCGGCAAGCTGTGGGCGGCGGCGGCGGTCGCCGCAGCGGCGGGCTGGACCGTCAAGCTGTCAATGCACGGCAATCACCCGATCACGCTCGCCGCAGCCTGCCTAGGGTTGTACGGCGTCGTCTACTTCTCCATGACCGCTCTGCTGCGCGTGCCCGAGATGCGGAGCCTCGCCGGAAAGGCTGCGCGCCTGGCGAAGAGCATGATTCGCTGATCGAAGGCATGTAACCTGACACTGTCGTGCACTGCAAACCCTATTGTACGAACTTAAATAAAAAATTGTATACAACCTGGTGACTTTTCATGTTAAAATATGATGGCTGAAATATAAAGAGTCATTCGCACGAAGGAGGACGGCAATGAAGACGAGGGGCAGCGGTGAGGAACGCAAGAGAAAGAAGAAGAGGCTCCTGAGAGAGCACGTTTACGGGGGTATCAAGAACGCCATCATCTGCGGCGAATTCGAGCCTGGCAAGAGGCTTATAGAGGAAAGACTCGCGGAAGACATGAAAACCAGCCGCACTCCTGTGCGGGAAGCAATACAGAAGCTCGAAAAAGAAGGGCTCATCCAAAGACTTTCCAGGGGCGGCTTTTCCGTCAAAGGCGTCAGCGAGGAAGAGGTCGAGGAGGTCTTCGGACTGAGGGAAGTCCTCGAAGGTTACGCTGCTTTCCTTGCGACTGCGAGAATAGAAGAAGCCGAGGTCAAGATGCTCGAGCGTATCATCGGCCTCCAGGAAGCCTGCCTCCAGGAAATGGACGTCGACGAGTTCATAAGGCTTGACACCGAGTTCCACGATAAGCTTTATCAGGCAGCCAAGAACAACCGGCTCTACATTCTGCTTAACGACCTGCGCGACTATATGTACCGCTACAGGGTCATACTGCTCCGCTACGGAAGAAAATCGACGGCTGCGGTCCAGGACCACAGGGACATGCTCGCGTCGGTGAAGGCGAAAAACGCCCGGCAGGTAGAGAAGCTGGTGCGTAAGCACATGACGCGCGGCAAGAACCTCATCAAGAAGAAGATAAGACAAGGACAGGAGCCAAGAATTTAAATCTAAATAATCGCCGGCGGGCCGCAGGTTTGCAACATTGGGGACGGCGTATGCCAGGGGGTCGGCGCCTAAAGGAGAAACTATGTCGGGTATAGTCGAAAAATGGGTCGAGGAGCAGGCGGCGCTTACTAAACCCGCCAGAATATGGTGGATGGAGGGAACTGAGGAAGAGGCAAGGAAGCTCGTCGAGATAGGCATCAACGAAGAGAAGATAGCCGGCCGGCCGACCTTTCAGCCCCTCAATGCGTCCGTCTTCCCGGGGTCCTACATACACCGCAGCCATCCTACAGACGTGGCGAGGACCGAGCACCTGACGTTCGTCTGCCTGCCGAAAAAAGAGGACGCAGGCCCTAACAACAACTGGATGGAGCCGGGTCAGGCCAAAGAGATGCTCCGCCCTCTCTACGACGGCTGCATGAAAGGCAGGACGCTCTACGTCATCCCCTACATGATGGGCCACCCCGACTCTCCATACGCCAGGGCGTGCGTCCAGATCACCGACTCCGTCTACGTGGCAGTCAGCATGTACATCATGACGAGGGTCGGCTCCTTCGTGCTCGACATCATCAATCAGAAGGGCCGCTTCGTGAAAGGCCTCCATTCAATAGGGGACCTCGACCCGCAGCGGCGCTTCGTCATGCATTTCCCGCAGGACGACCTGGTCATGAGCATCGGCTCCGGTTACGGCGGGAACGCACTTCTCGGAAAGAAATGCATCTCCCTGCGCATCGCTTCTTACCTGGGCTATCAGCAGGGATGGCTCGCGGAGCACATGATCATCATGGGCGTCCAGGACCCGGAAGGCGACATCACCTACATTCTCGGCTCGTTCCCGTCGGCCTGCGGCAAGACGAACCTCGCCATGCTCGACCCCGTCTTCGAAGGGTATAAGGTGTGGACGCTGGGCGACGACATCGCCTGGATAAACCCGGGGCCGGACGGCAGGCTCTACGCGATAAACCCGGAGGCGGGCTTCTTCGGCGTTGCGCCGGGCACCTCGGACAAGACAAACCCGAACATGATGAAGACCCTGAAGGGCAGCAAGTTCTACCCGACCCTTTTCACGAACACAGGCCTCGACACAGACAGCAATGCGCCCTGGTGGGAAGGCCTCACGGACAACCCGCCGGCCCACATGCTCGACTGGCAGGGACGCCCATGGGACACCTCCGCCGGACCTGCGGCCCACCCCAACTCACGCTTCACCGCTTCCATCTATAACTGCCCGGGCCTTTCGCCTGAGGTAGATAGCCCGAGGGGCGTGCCCATATCGGGCATCCTCTTCGGCGGCAGGAGGTCGAACACGATACCACTGGTCACGGAATCCTTCGACTGGGAGCACGGCGTTTTCAGGGCATCCGCGAATGGGTCGGAAACGACCGCGGCAGCAACGGGCCAGGCGGGCGTCGTGAGACGGGACCCAATGGCCATGCTTCCCTTCTGCGGATACAATATGGGCGACTATTTCACCCATTACCTGAAGGTAGGCGCGAACCTTGCGCACCCTCCGAAGATTTTCTCCGTCAACTGGTTCAAGAAGGACAACAATGGAAAGTTCATCTGGCCGGGCTTCAGGGACAACTCCCGCGTCATTAAATGGATGATCGACAGGATCAAAGGCAAGGTCGGCGGGGTACGGACCCCGGTCGGCATTATGCCGGAGCCTTCAGACTTCGACGTCAGCGGCCTTGATATCACTGATGCGACTATGAAGGAGCTGTTCAAGGTAGACAAGGCCGAGTGGGAAAAGGAGGTCGCGGAGACGGAAGCCTTCTACACCCAGTTCGGCGACAGGCTGCCCGCGGCCCTCACCGGAAGGCTCGCGGAGCTTAAAGAGGGCATCAAGAAGCTATAGATGCCTGCTGTAAGCAGCAAGGCATTAAGGTTCTTAATGCCTCTTCCTTTTTCTGAGGGGGAGGCTCCACGGACTTTGTTCGTGGAGGGGGCGACGCAAGCCCCAGTAATTGCAGCGCCGCGCTTTGCGGCCTAGCTTATAAAAACCTTGCTGTAACGGTCCATTTCCTCCAGGGCCTTGCCGCTGCCCATAACGACCGTCGTCAGCGGGTTCTCCGCGATGTTGACGTGCAGGCTCGTCTTCTCGGCAATCCTCATGTCGAGCCCTTTCAGGAGCGCCCCTCCGCCTGCCAGGGTTACGCCCGACTCCTGCAAGTCCGAGACAAGCTCAGGCGGCAGCTTCTCAGGGCCCTGCTTATTGAGTCGACTATAGCCGCCACCGGCTCTTCTATCGCTTCCCTCACGTCGGCGCTGGTGATCGTCAGCGTCTTCGGGATGCCGTTCATCATGTCCTTGCCTACGACCGACATCGACCCGGCGTCCACCGCCTCGTGGGCCGAGCCTATCTGCATCTTCACTTTCTCCGCAGCATTAAGGCCGATGGCCACCTGGTATTTCTTCTGCAGGTAGCGCACTATCGCGTCATCCAACTCGTCGCCGGCCACCCTGAGAGATTCGCTGTAGGCGTTCGCAGATAAGCTTATGATCGCCACCTCCGTCGTGCCGCCCCCGATATCGACGACCATGTTCCCCTTTGGCAGCTCTATGGGCAACCCTGCGCCTATTGCCGCCGCCATCGGCTCCTCTATAAGGTGGACGTTATGGATGCCTACCTGTAGGCAGGCGTCATAGACTGCTTTCTTCTCTACCTGGGTGATCCCGGTCGGCACGCAGACGACCATCTTCGGCCTGGACACGCGGTTCTTCTCCCTGACCGCAGTCAGAAAGTATTTAATCATCGCCTTGGTCACGTCGAAATCGGCGATAACGCCGTCCTTCATAGGACGTATGGCAGTCATCTGCTGCGGCGTCTTTCCTATGAACTCCTTGGCCTCTCTGCCCACTGCGATGACCTTGCCCGTGTTCCGCTCGATGGCTACGGCCGAAGGCTCGTTGAGCACGATGCCCGCACCTTTCATGTAGATGAGCGTGTTCGCAGTCCCAAGGTCCATGGCGAAGTGCGATGAAAGGCCGGTGAAATAAGCGCCGAGTCTCCTGAACCATTCCATACCTTTCGAATCCCCCTTTATCCATCTTCGGGGCAGACGATGCCCTCGATTAACAAGAACGTATTATTATGCCTTTTTTCTCCGGGAAGAAACAGACAAATTTGTCTCGGTCACCCGCATACTGCCCAGCCCCCCGCACATTACCGGGGCTCAACGCCTATTTCTTCTTGCCCCTGCCCGTAGCGATTTCCAATAGCTCCCATAGATCCATACTGTCCCTGGGGAAATAGGCGGTGCCGACCTCTATCTCGCGCTTGTCGCCTGCCGCCATGTCCGCGAGCATATTGAGGATCGTGAATTTCAGGACGTTCAATATGTTCTGCCCTTCTTCGAGGCCGTCGGAGCCGGCCAGCGCAGCGTAGAAGTGCGCGCCGCCGCTCCTTGTCACGATGGCGCTCTTTCCGACGCAGCATTCTATGCCCTGGCGCATCCTCGTGAGTATCTCGTCACCGTAAGCAGCGCCGAAGGACCTGTTAAGGCCGGGCAGGCCGGGCAGCCTTACCGAGACGACCGAGAAGCGCCTTTTCTGGTGCGCCATCTTTTCAAGGCCGTCGAAAAACAGGCTGAACCGCGAGACGCCGGCCGCAGGGTCGAGCCCGGTTTGCGCCTCCATCTCTTCGGCAAGCCGCAACCGCCCCAAAAAGAGCGACATGAGCACGGCCGCGTCGCTCAGCGCTGTTATCGCGTGCTCCCGCAGCCTGCGCGCAGACACGGACGCGAAGCCCAGGAAACCGAATGGCTTCTCGCGCATCATGAGGGGGAAGCCGAAGTACTGCCGCACCCTCACTCCGTCGTTCGGGAAAAGGAAAGGCTTCTCCCTCAGAAACCCGCTGTCGTAAGGCAAAAGGAACTCCCGCCCGCCCTCCAGCACGGTTGAGGCAATCGTCGCCTGCATCGGGCATTCGGCGCCTGCGAGCGGCCCTGCGCCCGTCCCCACGGCACAGACTATAGAAAGGCCGCCTTTCCGCTCGACGCCTGCGAGGGCCAGGTCGCCGCCGGAGACGGAGAGCGCCTCCCGAATGACCTCTTCCATCAGCGCGTCGTCCGGCCGGGGCTGCCTTAAGAAACGGATCTGCCGCCTCAAAAGCTCCGCCTCTTCGCGCTCCTCTTCCATCTCGGAGAGCCGCTTCTCGCCTTCGACCTCTTTCGAGAGCATTTTCCCGAAATGGGCCAGGATCTTCTTGTCCTTCTCCGTGAAGACCCATTTGCCCTTGCTGTCAACGACGATCACGCCCGGTATCTCCAGGGGATAGGCCATGAACGACTTGATGTCTTCTTTCTTCCCGTAGTAGCCGAGGGTTTCCTCGTCCTTGTCGAAGTTGCCTATGATGAGCGGCTCCCTGTGCTTCAGCACCCACCCGGCAAGCGTCCCCTCCAGCGGCAGGCTGTGCCCCTTGTCGAAGCTCTGGGCGAAGCTGACCGCGGAAAGGCAGGAGAGCCGGTCGTCTTCCTTCATATAGAGCGCGACCGTATGGGCCTCGTAGACGTTGAAAATCAGCTCGACGAAACTGTTCAGGCTCATGATGCTGCCTTTGGCTCGTGGACCTGGAAGCGGACGTGGGCTGAGATGCCGAACCTCTCCATCAGCCGGCAGAAGCCGCATTGCGCGCCGTACGACGGGTAGCCGCAGGATGTGCAAAACGTCTTCTGTCCGATAGGCGCCTTTCTCTCTTCCCTGCCCCTTTTCAGGTAGCCTTTCATGAAGGCAAGCTTCGTCGCGGGCGAGTTCTCCTCCACCCGGTTGAGCAGCGCCTTGTAAAGGAGCGTCTTCGCCCCCTTCGAGTGGGGGCACTCTTCGTAGACGTAGTCGATGCCGTTCATCAAGGCGTAGGCGGCCGTCTCCTTCTCGGAGCAGAGGAAGAAAGGCTTCACCTTCTTGACGAGGCTATCGCCCTCGGCTTCCAGCACTACGTCTTTTTTCCAGAGGTATTCTTCCTTCCAGTGGAGGATGTTGCCGAGAAGGGCCGAGGCCTCGTCGTCCAGGTTGTGGCCCGTGGCGAGCACGGTATAGCCGTAGTCGGTGCACGCGCGGTTCATAACGTACCGCTTTATAGAGCCGCAAAGCGAGCAGGCCGGCCGTCTCATCTTCCGCGCAAGCTCCTCTACGCCCTTGTCGAAGACTTCCGCGAAGGAGAACACATAGAGCTTCCGGCCCAGCGCATCCGCCATCGCCTTCGCCTTATCGTGGGAGACGCGCGAGTAGTCGCCGATGGCGAGGTCGATGTAAATGCCGTCCGCCGGGCGGCCCAGCTTGTTCAGGAGGTGCCACAGGGCAAGGCTGTCCTTCCCGCCGGAGACTGCCACGAGCAGCCTGTCTGATGCCGTAAAAAGCTTATATTTATCATTTGTGTTGGAGACGCGCTTTTCGATGAAAGAAATAAAATCGCCCGCGCACAGCGCCGTGTTGTACTGAGGTAGGCGAATATTCGCCTGTGCGCCGCACACCCTGCACTTCATCCGCCCGATATTACCCGGACAATCCTGACCCGGTCGTTGCGGTCGAGCATTCGGTCCTCTGTGACGAGCGTGCCGTTGGACGTGACAAGATGGGCTTCGGGGCTCAACTGAAACATGTCAAGCAGACGGGCGACAGTAATCCGCCGGTCAACCTCATGCAACTGGCCTTCCCATTCTACAGTCATGCACATTTCTATCATACGGCGCGTGGCTTGTCAAAGGCAGCGGGCGCCGGAAGGGCGCCCGCCGGATGCCTTTGACAAGCGCCGTATGATATTACGTCGGCCGGGGCCTTTCCGCGCCTTTCGCGTCATTTTCTCGGGCGCGAGTCCTCACGTACAGAAAACGTACGCTGCGGCTCGCTTCGTCGAAAATAACGCGAAATCCATCGGAAAATCCCCAGCCGGGCAGAGCCCGCTAGTTTGTGTACCGCTGCTTATGTGATGGGGTTCAATATTTCAAATCAAGTATTGGGAGAAAAAACAGCGTCTACCGATGTTGGAAGAATACCTAACCGGTAGCCTACAGCAAGGTAACGTCGACAGCCATAGCATATCAGGGCCACCACCCTCAGGTTCTAACCCTAGTCTGTAATTCAATTTCCGTCAGTACGTTCTGCACCTCCGTATAGACCTGAGTCGTTCGCGTAGTATCCTCAAGTCGAATAACAACAGCGTATGGAATGGGAGCAACTTTCCGGGCCCACTTATGGTATGCGGCTACTGCTAATGTATACGTTGCGGTGCTGTAGTGCTCTTGATGGCGAGTCCATTCCGCAACATCGTGTTGCACACACCCCCGCGAACGAAGATTTACGCCTAGCCGGAAACGGAGTTCGTTCGGAGTCCGCTCGGGATGCACTTCGCTATCATCACCATTTTCGACGGACATTCTAGCGATCACTTCCTCCCGGTCAACGTCACCACGGAATATCCGCCACTTCATTGTAGTCCCGAGGTAACGCTCAAACCCCCAACGTTGAACTTCGGGAGCGTGCACCAAGGTGACGCTAAGACGTTTGATGCCGTCCCCCGATTCGGCCAACGCCGCGGGAACAGGCACATCGAAGTATGCCACACTATTAGGGTCAAGCTCTCCCTGGTAGTATAGCACCGCAGAAAACGGATCGCAGTCAGTGGCAAAGCCTGCATCTGGGAGCCCATATCCAACTATATACCGCCATGAATTGACCGGAACTGCTCCATATTGCTCACGGAGTTGTTCAAATTCTGGCCCAAGACGTAGCCAATTTGCTGAGTTAACCAAAAATGCTTTGAGTAACGAAGCAGACGGGTGACCAAGCCCTAGCATCTGCATATCAGCCATAACCATCGCAAGCTTGTGGGCTATTCGTGGAGTGCATAGCTGCTACCCGAATCGTGTATTATCGCAGGGGTCAACTGGTGACTCGCCATCATGACGTCTGTCCCAGGGTTGCGCCGCACCTGCCCACCTTCAGGATCGTAAATGAGGTTTCCGCCATAATCCACCAACTCGGGTTTGATCTCGCGGTTCATTCCCGGCCCGTGTCGCGTAAAGGGTGACGGCTGATTCGTCTCCGCGATTGCCATCGCAGCAGTGGGTCGTGCCAAAAGGGTGCCCGAGGCCACAGAGCCAACAGTCAATGCAAGGGCCGCCTGCGCTGGGTCGAGAAGGGCGGTTTCTTCCTCAGTGAAATACATTGGATATGGTTTACCGTCGGCAAAATAAAAACTAACCTCGTTAGCCGCTATATTACCGGTGCTCACGATAAAAACAACGTCTTTCTGTCTAGACAAACGATCAATCGTCCGAGCAATCCACGATTTACGCGGTATCGTTCTTTTAGCTTCGGTAGTCCATTTTCTATTAGTCACATTGACTGAGAGATTGAAAATACGGACACCCAGTGGTACGAAAGTGTTCACAACTTCATCTAGAACCTTCGAGAAAAGGCGTTCTTCCTCGACCTGATTGCTATCGTCCAGCACACGAGCACTTGCAATCCAGACCTTGCCACTGTTCGTAGCTCCTTGCTGAAGATTTAAGGCATAGTATGTTGCCAGCGAGGCGACGCCCGAGCCGTGACCAAATACGTCAAACGGTTGATCGTGAGCACGGCGGAGAAACGATCGAAAAAGACTATCTCTCGACACAGGTGTAAGGAATGGATTACCGCTTGTAACCCCAGAATCTACGATACATACTACGGGGGCCGATTCCGCTGGTGGGTCCAGCTCGCCCAGGGTATCTATGGAAAAATTATGCAGTACGCTATTAAACGTCTCGAACTGAGGCTTTGCGTCAAACCAGGAAATCCTCGTTTGCCATTCCGGGGCTTCAACAAGTAACCTAAACAGCTGACCCGAGCAGCGGATCACAGCCCGGGATGTTCCAGCAATTTCTTCCTGTTCAAAGTAGTTCCCATTTACGCCTGCTGCAAATGCATGCCGAAGTGTCTGGCGGGTTTGCTGAAGCTCCTTTCTCCGCTTACGAGGGCTTGATGTTAATGAAATCATTTCAATTTCGCAGATTACCCACGCCTGCTGTATCAGGTGATCGTACTGTTCAAAAAGGGCTTCGCTCAACCGGTCTTTCGGGTCCCCGCGCATAATATTTAGAATATGCACCGCTAACTGCTCGTTGGGGACATGACCCTTCTTAATCTCTGCAGTACCGAAAATCTCAATCTTGGCGGCAAGCTTGTCCAAATTGTCAGCCTTCGGCACTGCAAGTGTGAAACGATCCGAGTGTTCGGTAAAGGGTTTTAGATCTGTTCCCACCAAGTTAACGGGAACCTCATGCTCCAACTTATAGAAAACAGCCCTCCTCTCTACCTCCGTCATCTGATGAAGCGAGTGAGACAGGGGAGCGATCTGATCGACAAGCTTTCGAACGATTTCTTGACGCCGTTGAAGACGCTCTGGTTCTATCGGAACCAGATGAGGCTTTTCCTTTCGCCTGGCAGCAATCTGGGGCACTGGGATGCGTAAGGGCGGAAATTCGCCGTTCATTTCTTTCTTCCCCTACGTTCTACCCCTGGAGTCTCAGTCGCCGCTGACAGATCAGCGCGCAAAGTATTCAGCGGTTCGGAAATGTCACTCATCGAAAGGCTCGTATCCCCTCTCAAAATCATGCTCTTGATAGCATCTATGACCACTTTCTGTATGTCTGCAAATGAAAGTGATGCAAGCATTCGCGACGCTTGTTTTACTGAATCCTTAAAAACTAGTCCGCTGAGAAGTAACTTCAGGTAAAGTTGGCGCTCGTTCTCCGAAGGCAAAGGAAAATGTACGATCTCGTCAAAACGTCGCCAGAGCGCAGGATCGAGAAGGTATTGATGATTACTTGCTGCTATAATAATGCTTTCACTGGAGACAAACGCGTCCATGGCTTGGAGCAAGCTATTTACCACACGTTTCAATTCTCCAACGTCGTTGCGGTCGTCGCGATTCTTCGCGATAGCATCTATTTCATCGAGTAACAGAACTATGGGTCTACTGTCGGCTAAGTCAAACACTTTTTGTATGTGGGAGGCAGTATCACCCAGGAAGCTCGAAATAACTGCATTAAGTCTGATTGTTCCCACCGACATGCCCAACTCGTGCGCAATGAAACTCGCAGTGAAGGTCTTCCCACATCCGGGTGGTCCCCAGAATAGAAGTTTGCGTTTGGGTAGATAACCATACTGGGCAAGTAAACGTCTATTTCTATGTTCTTCGAGTATCCGGTCTATTTTTTTTGAGCTGGCCCTATTGAGAACTATCTGATCTTGAGCTACCTTAGGCTCGCCGTACGTGATGAGTTGCTCTCCATTTCTTCGATCTTTGGGTAATGGCAACATCTCCTGTGCGTATCGCCGTTCGGTCGGTTTGGTTCTAGCCTTACCAAGCGCAGCCTGAAGTTCTGTAGCCAATGCATGATGGTTTGCGGCTAATTCTTCCGCGATGATTCCTTCGGCGACCCTCATAAAGGTCGCATCCTGGCGCTCCCCGAAAGCACGGAATAGTGAGACCAAGTTTTCATTCTTTATCATGATATTATCCCTACGGCTCAATTGTATCATGCAACCATTGGAACATTGGGGGGCGAACCTTTATTCTCGACCAGCAAGGAACCCCGCCAATACCCCATTAAGTACTACCATAGGGAAGAAAACGCTGCAATAAGAATAACAAAAATTGTCAACGCAAAATAAAAATGTCCTAGTTCTTGGAATTCCCGGTAATTTATGAATAGCGCAGGCGGGACACACTGGCGCTGGTTACAGCCCTAGTTGGCGGCGGATCAGGTCGCAGAGAGAGTTCTTGATTTCATTGTGCCGGGGAACCGGCGCCTTTTTCCGTTGGCGGGATTTGCGTAAATCGTAGCCACTGCCGCGTCTCTTAAGTAGCAGCCTGCCTCGACCAGCTCCTTCAGAAATTCGTGCCGTTTCAAACAGCGACCTCGATCTGTTTGGTCTGGCGTCCCTCCACATTAGGCTCGACTTCGCCTTCCATCATCAGCGCATAGGCTTCCCGGATATTGCTTTCGAGATCGTTTAACGTTTCGCCCTGGCTGAATACGCCCGGAACTTCCTTAAGGCGGCCCACGTACCAATTGTCGTCAAGCCAGTACTCAAGGGTAAACCGCGTTGTCATGATTCAGTCTCCTGCATGTTTCCCTATTTTGCTTCTCCTTTCTTACACTACCGCTTTCCCTGCCCCTTCATTGTAAGGGATATCCTTCCTCTCTTTACGTCCACGTCGAGGACTTTTACCGTTACCCTCTGGTGTACCTTTACTACGTCCGACGGATTCTTTACGTACTTTTCGGACAACTGGCTTACGTGAACCAGACCGTCCTGGTGCACGCCTATATCGACGAAAGCCCCGAAACCCGTCACGTTTGTCACGATCCCCGTAAGCTCCATATCCGGCTTTACGTCCTCGATCTTTTCAACCCCTGCCGTGAAGGCGCCCGTTTCGAAGGCCTCTCTCGGGTCCCTTCCGGGCCTGGCGAGCTCGTCCAGGATATCCCGCAGTGTCGGCAGGCCCGCCTTTTCCGTCACGTACTGCATCGGGTCGATGCGCGCCTGGAGGGCCTTGTCTTCGATGAGACTGATAACCGGCACGCCCAGGTCTTGGGCCATCTTCCGGACGACGTGATAGCTCTCGGGGTGTACGGCCGTGCGATCAAGGGGCTCCTCCCCGTCGGCGATCCTCAAAAAACCCGCTGCCTGCTCGAACGCCTTCGGGCCAAGCTTCGGCACCTTCTTCAGGCCCTCCCGCGTCCTGAACGGCCCGTGCTCGTCCCTGTACGCGACGATGTTGGCCGCTAGCTGGGGCCCCAGGCCCGATACGTAGGTGAGAAGCTGTCTGCTCGCCGTATTCATATCGACCCCTACCGAGTTGACGCAGCTTTCCACGGCGTCGTCGAGACTCTTTTTCAGCATCTTCTGGTCAACGTCGTGCTGATACTGTCCCACCCCTATCGACTTGGGGTCTATCTTTACGAGCTCGGCAAGGGGGTCTATCAGGCGCCTGCCTATCGACACTGCGCCCCGCACGGTCAGGTCGAGGTCTGGAAACTCCTCCCTGGCCGCCTCAGACGCGGAATAGATGGAGGCGCCGCTCTCGTTGACCATTACGACTACGATGCCTTCCGGGAGTGCGAGGTTCTTGATGAAGGCCTCCGTTTCCCTCCCGGCAGTCCCGTTGCCGATGGCCACGGCCTCAATGGCATATTCCCGGCACAGCCTTTCGACGGCTGCCCGTGCCCGCGCCGCCTCACCGGGACCGGTGTGGGGAAAGATCGTCTCCGTATGGAGCAGCTTCCCCTGCCCGTCCAGGCAGACGACCTTACAACCCGTTCTGAAGCCGGGGTCGATTGCCAGAACGCGCTTTTGCCCCAGGGGAGGCGCAAGAAGGAGATGGCGAAGGTTCTCGTTGAAGAGCCTGATCGCCTCCTCGTCGGCCTTCTTCTTAGCTTCCTGTCTGGCCTCCGTTTCCATGGAAGGACCGAGGAGCCTCTTGTAGGAGTCATGGACTGCCGTCTTCATCTGCTCGGTCGCCGCGCCGCTCCCTTTCACGAAAAGGGATTCCAGGATGGATAGCGCTTCATCGTCCGGAGGCGCAAGACGGACCGCCAGCATGCCTTCCTTCTCGCCGCGCATGATCGCCAGGACCCTGTGGGACGGCGCCTTCCCTGCCGGCTCCTCCCACGCAAAGTAGTCCCTGAACTTGGCGCCTTCCTCGGCATGCCCCGCCACCCCTTTCGATTTCAGCATCCCCTTCGAGACAAACAGGGTCCGCATCCGCGCCCTTGCCTCTTCATCCTCGGCTACCTGCTCGGCGATGATGTCACGGGCCCCGGCGAGGGCGTCTTCGACGGAAAGGACAACTTTTTCCGGCGAGATGAACCGGGCAGCCTCGGTAAAGACATCGAAAGGCACCTGGGAAAAGAGCCGCTCCGCCAGAGGTCCCAGGCCCTTTTCCCTTGCAACGGACGCCCTCGTGCGCCGCTTCGGCCTGTATGGGAGGTAGATGTCTTCAAGGACCGACATCGTCCCGGCCTCCCGGACCTTCCCTTCGAGCTCGGGAGTCAGCTTTCCGCTCTCCTCCAGGGACTTGAGTATGCTCTCCTTCCGCTTGTCGAGCTGGCGGAGGTCCTCCAGGCCGTCGCGCACTGCGGCGACCGCCACCTCGTCAAGGCCGCCCGTTGCCTCCTTCCTGTACCTGGCGATAAAGGGTATCGTCGCCCCTTCGTCGAGGAGTGCGGCCGTCGAACCGACCTGGCCCTCGGAGATCTTAAGGTCCGTGGCAAGCTTCTGCGCGTGTTTCTGGTCCACCATCTGTTGCCGCCTTTTGTGTCGTTTACCTGCTGTACCCGATAATTGAACGGTAGGACGCCGGCCTTGTCAAGGAGTTGCAGCGGTCTTCGACAGACAAAGAACAGGACTTGAACGAGTCAGATCGG
Organism: uncultured delta proteobacterium; assembly: GCA_963810935.1. Classification (GTDB taxonomy): domain Bacteria; phylum Desulfobacterota; class Syntrophorhabdia; order Syntrophorhabdales; family WCHB1-27; genus CAWEPK01. The sequence continues at coordinate 145,192 of CAWEPK010000009.1, forward strand.
GAGACAGGGCACGAAGAGGCGAGCGGCGGTTATGATGAAGGGGCATTCGTAGCGGTTGTCGCGCCGGTTCCCGGGCGCGGGTTTCTCGGTGAGAAGGTAACCGCCGCACATGACCGCTCCCACCAGGAACCAGACTGCAAAATTGCTCAACGGGGTCCCGAAGTATCGGCCCGGCTCGCTCCAGACCCACATGCCGGAAAAGGTCCCCAACGGATCGAGGACGAGGTCGCTTCCCATAATGTAAGAACCGCATAGCGCGCTTTGTACGAGCAGACGCCGCAGCGACAGGGCGCCCCTGGGCCCGGTCGAAAGGGAACGCATGAACCCGAGCGCCATGTAGGCCAGGTCGAACCAAAGGAGGAGAATGAAACAGGGCACGCCTCCCGGCAGTCTTGGAAGCAGGGCCGGATCGTAGCTATACGTACTTCCGAACACTCCCCAGTGAATTCCCATGCTTTCTGCGGCGTAGGAAACGAAAACGGAAAAACCGAACAGCCGAACGGCATTGGGAAACGAAACACTAAGGCAGGCGTGACAAAATACGGCTGCGGTGAAAAGCAGCGCCAACCCCTGAAGCGTGAGGTTCATCCCCGCCCAGAAATAATGCGTCTGCCGGAGGAATGGAATGCACAAGGCGGGAGCTGCTATAGCCAGCGCTGCAAAAATGCATCGCCCGATCAGGGGTTTTCCCGCGCCCCCGCCCACAGGACCAAAAAGCGGGCGACGGGGACTTGATTTCCGTATTCTATCCGTCCTCATACCATGATTGCCGATCCTAACATTCTACACTATCTTACTTCCTTAATCCTCTTGACGAGCGCCTGGATATCCTTTGGCTGTGCCTCATACAACGGTTTCACCGCGTCAGAAAACGCCTGGCGCTGGAAGCTGCTTGGCGCGGTTATCACGCAGCCGGCGGCGATCACCTTGTCCCTCGACTTCATCACCGTCTGGGCCCACAGCTTGAACTGTAAAGGCTGCGCTTCCCTCACGGCCTGTTTGACGATCTCGATCTCTTCGGGCGTGAGCTTGGTCGCCAGGGATGTAAGGCTGCCTATGATGATATCCGGGAGCCTCGTGTGCTCGTCCTGGATGAAGTATTTGGCAACCTGATAGTGGTTCGTCTCGTCGTAAGTGGGGTAGTTGTTCTCCGCCCCGTCGAGGGCGCCGCTTACGAGCGCGGCGTAGGTGTCGCCGTGCGGCATTGGGACCGCGATTGCGCCGAACGCCTCGATCATGGCCACCATCAACTGGCTCTGCAGGGTGCGTATCTTCATGCCCTTGAGGTCCGTCGGGGACCTGACGGGCTTCTTGGTGTAAAAGTTCCTCGTGCCGCCGTCGAACCACCCGAAGCCTATAAAATTGGCCTTCTCGACCGACTTCAAGACCTCGTCGCCGACTTCCCCGTTAATGACGTCGAGCATGTGCTCCGTGTCCCTGAAGAGGTAGGGCATGAGGAACGCATTCAGGGTGGGGACATACTTGGCGACCGGGCCGATATTGATCCTTGTCAGGTCGATCTCGCCGTCCTGCACCTTTTTGATGACTGCCGCCTCATCACCCAGCTTCATGTTGTCGTAAACCTCGATGATGACCTTGCCCTTCGTCCTCTGCTTGACGATTTTAGCGATCTCGAAATCCCCGACGGTAGTGGGGTAGGCTGCATCGTGTATCTCGGCGAACCTGAGCGTCACCGGCTTCCCGGCAAATGCCCTATCGTTTGAGCCGCACAGGACGACGGCAGACAGCAAGGAAACGAGGACCAGTTTTTTCATGGGGCCTCCCTTTCGCGCAACGTTTCGGTCGGTATGCTATTTCTCTACCACCCCGCGCCCGCCCAATGCAAGATAAATTGCTATTTGGCGACAACCTTGGGGGTAAGGCGGGACACGGCTATCTTATCCGCCCTTTTGCGTACCTGTGCGAGGTCGAAATTTGTCTGCATGCGCAGCCAGGTATCGGCCGTACTACCGAATGCCTTCTCGAAACGTACCGCCATTTCCGGCGTAACGCTGCTGCGGCCTGCTATCACGTTATGAAGCTGCTGGCGGGTAACGCCGAGGCCTTTTGCGGCTTCCGCTACGCTTAAACCAAGCTCCGAGAGGCACTCTGCCACGAGAGCGCCAGGATGCACGGGATGTTTCATCTCCATGGTTCATACCTCCTTTAATGATAATCGACGAAGTCAACGTCGAAGACGTCTCCCCCGTCGAAACGAAACGTTATTCTCCAATTGGCCCTGACGGTCACTGCAAAATGACCTTTCAACGCGCCTTTAAGGGGATGCAGCCGGAAAGTCGGCACATCTATCCCTTCTATGTTCGATGCCGCGTGCAAGACGGACAGAATGAGCATGATCCGGGCCAGCATATCGGCAGGCAATTTCCTGCCGTCGTCATCCTCAAATAACAGTTGCAGGCCCTTGCTCCGGAAATTCTTAATCATCTGCTATATTGTAAAGCGTCAAATTACATTTTACAACACTTTTTTGAAAGGCACACTACGCATGCGTCCAGGAATCTTTAGTTTTTACTTTCCCTTCCGTTTTTCATATAATACCGGAAGTTACGAGCGCAAAAAAGGTAAGGCATGGCAAGGCATACTATCATACTGGGCGATTCGAGGCAGATGTTGGAGGTGCCTTCAGGGTCGGTCCACCTCGTCGTTACCTCGCCCCCGTATTGGCAGCTCAAGGACTACGGCTCGCCGACGCAGATCGGCTTCGACGACTCCTACGAAGACTACATCAACAACATGAACTGCGTCTGGATGGAGTGCAGCCGCGTGCTCCACGGCGGGTGCAGGATGTGCGTCGTCCTGGGCGACCAGTTCGCCCGTTCCGTCATTTACGGCCGGTACAAGATTATCCCGATCAAGACCGAGGTCATAAGGTTTTGCGAGACTATCGGCTTCGACTTCATGGGCGCTGTCATATGGCAGAAGCTGACAACCTGCAATACCACGGGCGGCGCGAGCGTCATGGGCTCTTACGGTTACCCGAGGAACGGGGTAGTGAAGCTCGACTACGAATCGATCCTCATATTCAGGAAGGCAGGGGAGCCACCCACGGTGCCGGCCGAGGCGAAGCAGGCATCCAGGATCACTCCGGAGGAGTGGAACGTCTATTTCACCGGCCACTGGCGGCTGCCGGGGGAGAGGCAGACGAGCCACCTGGCGGTCTTCCCAGAGGAGATACCCCGGAGGCTGATCAAGATGTTCAGCTTCGCGGGCGAGACTGTGCTCGATCCATTCCTGGGCAGCGGCACTACGATGTGCGCGGCTGAGAGGAGCGGCAGGAACTCGATAGGTTACGAGATCAACCGGGCCACCCTCCCGGTCATCGAAGAAAAGCTCGGACTGACCGCCCTCATCCACCCCGGGTCGTTCGAGGTCATCAAGCAGGACGGCGCGACGCCCCCGAAAGAGGAGCTTTTCACAGCGCTGCCTTACCTGTTTAAGGACCCGGCCGGGATCGTCCGCCGGATGGACCCCAGAGAAAAGGACTTCGGGTCGAAGATCGCGGCCGGGGTGAAGCCCCAAAAGCGCGAGCTGTTTACCGTAAAGGAGGTGCGCAGCCCCGAAGAAGTGGTGCTCTCCAATGGAGATACCATCAGGCTGATAGGCATAAGGGGCAACGGGCTGACGGACAGGGAGGCGGTCGCGTGGCTGGAGGAGGCGACAAAGAACCAGAGGGTCTTCCTGATGTCCGAAGACGAAAACGGCGCAGGAGGCGAGGCCGCGGACATGCACACTGCCGGTGCGCCGGGCGCAAGGCAGTGCTACCTCTATCTCAAGAACCGGACTTTCCTGAACGCCCACCTTATCAAAAAGGGCCTCGTCGACGTCGATCTATCGTCCGAATACTCGAAGCGCGGGAAATTCTTAAGCTACCTCCGGCCCCCGCCGGCCCCCATAAAAAAAATCTGACCGCTGTAGTTGACAATTTGCTGCACTAAACTCTTAATAAGAGTATGGGATCAGAGAATAAGATCCTGAAATATCTCAAAAAGAGGAAAATCGCATCCGGCAGGGAGATATGCGGGTTCTTCGGGTTTTCCCGTCAAAATCTCAACAAACTCGTAAAAAAGCTTATCTGGAGAGGCGCAGTCATCAAAGAAGGCAAAACAAAGGGCGCCATCTACAGGGTCGCAGAGAAGATAAAGAGCCTGCGCCAGCATGAGCAAATAGGCTTTTTGAAGAAGTGACGGGCGAAGGGCGCCTTTGCCCACGTAAAGGCATCCGTTCGCTTAAGTCAGCCGTGGTGTGATTATTCCCTAAAGTCCGACACCGTCGATCTTCGCCTTACAGAAACGGCAATGGCCGTCTTCCAGATCGGACCCGGTGACCGTAAACCCCGACCTCGTGATTACCGGCTTTTTGCAGGCATAGCAGTAGGTGTTCTCCCCGTCTATGCCGGGGATGTTCCCCGTGTAGACGTACCGGAGGCCCGCCTCGAGCCCTATCTCCCTCGCCGCAATAAGCGTCTCCGCCGGAGTCGGAAAACTGTCCTTAAGCTTAAAGGTCGGGTAGAAGGCGCTCACGTGCCAGGGCGTCTCGACGCCCACCTCATCCCTTATGAACGCGGCTATGCGCGCAAACTCGTCCACGCTGTCGTTGTACTTCGGGATTATCAAAGTCGTCAGCTCCACCCATATGCCGAGGGACTTGTAAACCTTGATCGAAGCCAATACCTCTTTCAGCTTCGCCCCGCAGACCCTCCGGTAAAAGCCGTCCGACATGCTTTTCAAATCGATGTTCGCAGCACTGAGGTACGGCCTTATCGCCTCCAGGGGCTTTGCCTCGATGTAGCCGTTGGTCACGAAATTATTGTAAATGCCTTCCGCTTTGGCCAGTATAGCGATGTCCGAGGCATACTCGTAGAACATGGTCGGCTCGGTGTAGGTATACGAGATGCTCTTGCACCCGGCCGCTTTCGCTTCCGCGACGACGGAGGCCGGGCCGATGGGGTAGCCCGCGATCTTGTCGCCGCTTCGGGGCTGCTGCGATATCTCGTGGTTCTGGCAGTGGAGGCAGCGGAAGTTACAGCCTACAGTGGCTATAGAGAACGCCGTCGAGCCGGGGAAGAAATGGTATAGCGGCTTTTTCTCGATGGGGTCAACGTGCCAGGAGCACGGATTGCCGTAGACGAGGGTGTAAAGCGTGCCTCCTTTGTTCTCTCTGACGCAGCAGATACCCCTTTTGCCGTCGGGGATCAGGCAGTGGTGCCTGCAAAGGAAGCAGGCGACCTTTCTACCCTCGCGCTTCTCATAAAAGGAGGCTTCTCTCACGGCTACCCCCGCCCACTTACTAGTGCGGGCTACGTCCGGACGTCGGCCGCGCGTATGCCCGGCTCAAGCCGGATGCGCGGTGGCCAGTCCCTTTCTTCGGTTTCTTGATACGCGCTTTCCCGCGGCCGCCAAAGAGGATACCGGTAACGCCGTCCATGTCCTTTACCGGCAGGAACTCGACCCGTCTTCTCACGTACGGCGGCATCTCTTCAAGCTCCCTCGCGTTGTCTGCGGGGATGATTATCCTGCCTATCCCCGCGCGCAGGGCGGCCAGCGTCTTCTCTTTCAGGCCTCCGATGGGAAGCACCCTGCCGGTGAGTGTAATCTCCCCGGTCATGGCGATCTTCTTGTCTACGGGCTTGCCCGTCAGGGCGCTTATCATCGCCACTGCCATCGTGATGCCTGCCGACGGACCGTCCTTCGGTATCGCGCCCTGCGGTACGTGGATATGCAGCTCCAGATCGTTGAACACGGTGTCGTTTATGCCCAGCGCCTTTCCCCGTGCCTTGATGTAGCTTAAAGCCGCCTGGGCCGATTCTTTCATTATGTTCCCCATGTTGCCCGTTAGGATAAGCTCTTTCTTGCCCTTCCGGACGGACGCCTCGATAAAGAGCAGGTCGCCGCCCGCCTCGGTCCAGGCAAGGCCGCAGACTACGCCGACCGTGTCTTCCTCGAGCACGTTCTCCGGCAGGAATTTAGGCCGGCCGAGCAGGTTGTGCAGGTTGTTGGCAGTCACCGTTATGCCCTGCTCGCTGCCGCCCGCGATCTTGCGCGCCACCTTCCTGGCCACCGCCGCTATCTCCCGTTCCAGGTTGCGAAGGCCCGCCTCCCTGGTATACTCCGTGATGATCTTCGTGATCCCCTTGTCGTTGAAGCGCAGGTAGCCCTTCTCGAGCCCGTTCTCCCTGATCTGCTTCGGGACGAGGTGGCGCTTCGCGATGAGGAGCTTCTCAAGCTCGGTGTAGCCGGGGATGGGTATCACTTCCATCCTGTCGTGGAGCGCCGCAGGGATCGTGTCCACCTGGTTCGCGGTGGTGATGAACATGACCTTCGAAAGATCGAAGGGGAGGTTCAGGTAGTGGTCGCTGAAGGCGACGTTCTGCTCCGGGTCGAGCACCTCAAGGAGCGCGCTTGCCGGGTCGCCCCTGAAGTCCATCCCGATCTTGTCCACCTCGTCCAGCATGAAGACAGGGTTGTTGGTCCCGCCCTGCCGCAGGCCCTGCATGATCCGGCCCGGCATGGCGCCCACATATGTCCTCCTGTGGCCGCGTATCTCCGCCTCGTCCTTCATGCCTCCCAGCGACATGCGCTGGAAGCTCCTGCCCAGCGCCCGCGCTATGCTCTTGCCCAGCGAAGTCTTACCCACTCCGGGAGGGCCGACGAAGCAAAGGATGGGCCCCTTCATCTCGCCTTTCAGCTTGATGACGCTTAAGAATTCGAGGATCCTCTCTTTCACCTTCTCCAGGTCGTAGTGGTCTTCGTCGAGGATGGCCTTCACCTTTTTTATGTCTATGTTGTCTTTCGTCGATACGCTCCAGGGCAGTTCGACCAGCCACTCTATATAGGTCCTGAGCATATTCGACTCTATCGCGTCGGGATGCATCATCTCCAGCCGCTCGACCTGCTTTTTTGCCTCTTTCTCCACCTCGCGCGGCATCTTCGCCTTCTTGATCCTCTTGCGCAGGTCTTTGACCTCTTCGTCGCGCTCGTCGGTCTCGCCAAGCTCGGAGCGTATGGCCTTCATCTGCTCCCTGAGGAAGTAATCCCTCTGGCTTTTGGTCATCTCTTCCTTGGCCTGCGAGAGTATCTTCGCCTGCATGTTCAGGAGCTCGATCTCTTTGCCGACGATCTCCGAGAGCTTGCGCAGCCGGGCGATGGGGTCTACGATCTCCAGTATCTCCTGTGCCTTCTCGACCTGGAGCCCCAGGTTGGCGCAGGCGACGTCGGCGAACCGGCCGGGCTCGTCTATCGTGTCCAGGACCAGGAGCACGTCGGAGGGCACCATCCTTCCCATCGAGACGACCTTTTCCATCTCTTCCCTGATGTAGCGCATCAGGGCTTCCGTCTCCAGCGATATCTCCGTTATGAGCGGCTCTTCAATGGGCTTTATCCGCACCAGGAATGTCGGGGTCTCCTGTACGTATTCCTCGATCTGCGCCCTCTTTAGCCCCTGTATGAGTATCTTTATCCTGCCGTCGGGCAGGCGCAGCATCCGCATTACCTGGGAGATGACGCCCATCGAATAGATCCTGCCCGGCAGGGGGTCCTCGTCCGTAAGGTCTTTCTGCGCAGCGACGACTATGAGCCTATCCTGCGACAGCGATTTCTCGACTGCGTTTATGGATGTTTCCCTCCCGAGAAAAAGAGGGAGGGTGACGGAAGGATGCATGACCATGTCCCGCACGGGGAGCAGGGGCAGCACTTCCGGCACCTTCAATGTTTCATTCTCCATCATTTAGTTCTTGCCTCCATTATTGGGGCTCAGCACCCCCTCCACGAGCAAAGCCCGTGGAGCCTCCCTGCTCAGCGCTTCGCATACGCTCGCTTTGTTAGTGCAAGCAGCAGGCACGTTGATTCTACCCGGCAAAAAACGCCTTAAAGGCACGGTATGCCTCATATATATCCAGCTTGCTCGATATCTCGAACGGGGAGTGCATCGTAAGGATGGGGGCACCCATATCGATGATGTCCATGCCGTATTCGGCAAGGAACTTGGCGACCGTCCCGCCTCCTCCTTCGTCGATTTTTCCCAGCTCTCCCACCTGCCATACGACGCCTGCCCTGGAAAAAAGCTCTCTTATCTCTCCCATGTATTCCGCGTGGGCGTCGTTTGCCCCTACCTTGCCGGCATGACCCGTAAATTTCGTGACGCAGACGCCGGCGCCCATGTAGCACGCGTTCTGCTTCTCGTGCACTTCCTGCCAGTTGGGGTTGACCGCGCCGTTGACGTCGGCGCTGATTGCCTTCGACCTGAACAGCGCGCGCCTTATCACGGTCTCGACCTCGTGCAGACCCAGGCCCTCAACCACGTCCTCGAGGAAGACATGTATAAAATGGGATTGCGCGCCTGTGTTCCCCTCAGAGCCTATCTCTTCCTTGTCGGCAAAGATGGCGAGCATCGGCCGGTCCGGCTCTTCTTCCAGGTCGGTGAATGCGGTGAGCAGAGGGTAGGCGGAAGCCCGGTCGTCCTGGCCGTAGGCGCCTACCATGCTCCTGTCTATGCCTACGTCCCGCGCCTTGAACGCGGGCACTGCCTCGATCTCCGCGCTCAGGAAATCTTCTTCCCCTATGCCGTACCGCTCCTCCAGCAGCCGGAGGACGCCAGTTTTTACCGGCTCTTTCTCCTCGCCCATGAGCGGCATGTTCCCGAAGAGAATCGTCAGCTTCTCGCCCTCGATCGCCTCCGAGAGCTTCTTCTCGTCCTGATGCTTGTGCGAGAGATGGGGGAGTAAATCGTCGATAGAAAAGACCGGGTCGCCTTCGTCCTCTCCGATGCAGAGAGTGACGATGCCGCCGTCCGCCTTGACGACCACGCCGTGCAGTGCGAGCGGCATTGCCACCCATTGGTACTTCTTTATGCCGCCGTAATAATGGGTGCGAAGGAGCGCCACGTCCACCTCTTCGTAAAGCGGGTTTTGCTTCAGGTCGAGGCGCGGGGCATCGATGTGGGCGATCACGATCCTCATACCATCCGCAACGGCAGCTTTGCCTTTTCTGAAGGCGATAACTTCCTTGCCTCTGTTCACCCTGTAATACCTGGCTGCCCCGGGGTCGTCCGTGAAGCCTGCGGTGCGGAGGGCCTGCTCGATCTGCACGGCCGCCTCCCGCTCGGTCTTGCCGGCGTCAAGGAACTTCTTGTAACCTTCGGAAAAAGCGAAAATACGGTTTATTTCCTCTGTCGATTTCTGCTTCCAGCCTTTTTTTTCCATGGGGGTTACCTTCGCTATGTGGATTTGGTTGCCCGGTTCCATATCGTCGTGCCGGGTTCGAGGCTGAAACGTCAGGAGGCAGGGTCGATCTCGCAGGCGTTGGTGGCGTCAATCTTCGCCGCTTCTTCTGCCTGACCCTCCGTAAGCTCTCGCAGGTATTCGCAAAGATGGAGGCGCTGGAAAGCACCCTCCCTGTATATAACCATATCATCGGGTTGTTTGGGCGCCTGGGACTTTTTGTCCGTCATACGATAGTTTACCTCATCCATCGCCCCGTTTCAACCCACCGAAAGCGGCCCGGACCGGCGTTGACAGGGGGGCCGGGCGTTGCCATATTTCCTAGTGAATCAATCTTCCGGCCGGCAATAAATGACCCTGCTGCAGGCGGCGGGGTATCCGTAGGGATAAAGCAAGCGAATGCGCAGCGCTGAAGGGGGAGGCCCCGGCGGCTCATGCCGCCGGAGGGGGCGCTGACCCCCGGTAATCACACAAGCGAGACAAAGGGACGGGATGAAACGACTCCTTATGGGGCTGATCCTCGTTGTTTGCGCGGCTGTGCCGGCGTACGGCGTGGAACAGGCCATGAGCGTAGGCTATGGCATAGCTGCGTTCAACCCCGGACTGCACTTCGGCAGGATCGAGGGCGGAAGGAACTACGATTTCTTTCAGGTCACCTACCTCGTGGAAAGGCCCTGCACCGACCACCTGCCGCTCGCGGTCTTTATCGAGCCCTTTGCCTCTTACGTGAACAGGCCGAACTCCGGTGTTGATTTCGGCTTTTTCACCGGACTGAAATATTGCCTTCAAGGGGCCGACAAGAAGGGGTTCTATTTTACGGGAGGGACCGGAATGGTTTACTCCACCATAGGCTTCAAGGAACAGGGCACCCATCTGGACTTCACGCTCGAAGCGGGGGTGGGCTACCGCTACGGGCGGTTCTTCATCGAAAACCGTCTGCGGCACTACTCGAACGGAGCATCGGCCACGCCAAACAGGTCGGTCGACGCAAACGTCCTCAGCGTCGGCCTCTACTTCTGAAATACCGCACGGCTCCCTAAAAGCAGGCACGCGCCAAGGCCGCGAGCGGCCGGCTTAACTCTTCCGCCCGGTATCCGATAAATAGAATATATGGCTGCGGTCGGGCGGCGCCCTGGCCTGCAAGTGAGCGTCGTTTACGGGCCGAACCTCGCGCGGCATTTCGCGTCTTTTGAGGACGCCCGCGATACTCGAGGTTTCACCAGGGAGTAGGCATGATGACAGTCGAAGACGTCAGCAGTGAAAAAGATGAAGCTTCCTTCAACGATTTGAGCAAACCGGGCAAATCGTTCTTTTTCCCTGTCGGTCTCCCATTACAGATTGAGATCAGCGGGGTCTCACTCAGGATGAGCAGCGTTTCGGTCGGTTACCTGGCAGGCAACTGGTTGATAATAAAATATCCCTCCACCGGCACTTTCGGCTCTATCGCGAGCAAGCTGTTCAAAGGCAACAAGATCACCGTGCGATACGTCAATGAAGGGGACGTTTTCGGTTTTCAATCCGAGCTGGTGGGCACGACGGTAGAACCTATGAGGCTCCTGTTCATCTCGTTTCCGACAACGATTGCCCGCCGCAGCCTGCGGGCCAACAGAAGGATCGAGTGCTACCTTCCGGCCGAAATCCAGGGTGAGAAAATTAAAGAAGGCGAGACCGTCAAGGACGGCATTATTCTCGATATAAACAGTGCGGGCTGCCACTTTACGATGGTGCGCGGGGCGGCCGAGCAGGTATTGCCCGATGTGCGGATGAACGACCAGCTCTCGATCAGCGTGCAGCTCCCTGGGACGCAGGACAAGGTCACGCTTTCGGCCATCATCAAGAACATCCACCGGGACTCCCAGAAAATCGGCCTGGGCCTCCACTTCGACGACATAGACGAGGAAAAGAAGAACAGGCTTGTGGAGTTTGTATCGACCCTCGAAAAATTTAGCTGGGAGAAATAGAAAGGGCCCTAAAAAGGATAACCCAGCCCGGCAAAAATCGCGATCCCTTCCGAGCCCATGCCCATATCGACGCGCCCCACGATGTTCGGCCTTACGATCCCCCTGAAGCCTATGCCCGGATTGAACTTGAAGTTCTTATGACGGATGTCCGTCAGGTTGGGCATTACCGTCCCCGCGTCGAAGAAAGGCGCAACCTCTATTTCGGCATCGACGTCAAAGAGATTCATGCGGGTAAGCCGGATACGCTCCTCAAGATTGCCCAGTATGTAGCTGTTGTCTATGAAACGGTTCCGGCCGTATCCGCGTAGTGTGTTCTCTCCACCGAGCATGGACTGCTCCAAAAACGGCACGTTGCTCCCCAGTGTCTGGCTGTAAGCGAAGCGGACAACGCTCACAATGTTCTTGTCGTAGGCCGGGAAATATCCCTTCATTTCCGCGTCGTAGTGCTGAAAACTGTCACTGGAGCCGAGAACTGCGGTGGACGCCTCGAATGTTGTCCTCCCGTACAGCCCCTTAGTGGGCGTGATGAGAGAATCCATGGTGTTGTAAATGAAGGAGACCCTCTGGGAATTGATCAGAAAGCCGTTAATGCCCGGGACCTGCTGCGGCGTAAACACCTGGCCGATAAAGGGAAGTCCTTTCAGTGCGCCATGCTCGATATTAACGTTCCGGAACTTCTCGCCGACGGCTACCTGAAAGTTTTTAAAGATCTCGTAGCCGAGTGAGAAATTAAAACCTGTTTCCTGATCTGCATAATTTGACTGGTCCCGGCGGTGGCTTGTCGACTGAAAGCCGAAGAACCTGGCCGAGCCGTCGGTAAAATAGCCTGCGTAGCCGTTCGTCTCAAGCTTGGCGTCCATGAAAGTCTTGTCCCGGAACCTTACGTCGAAGTCCCGGTTTATGATGGTCGACTGCGAAAGGTTCACCTCGACCTGCTGGTTCAGCTTGGGGTAGTACGCCCCGTACAGCGTCATCGTAGACCCGAAGTTCTTATTGTAGTTGTATTGAGGCGCAAGGAGCGTCGAGACCTGATTCTCCTTGTTGTATTTCATAATGGCTGTCAAAAAGCCGTATGATGTGCCCTCATTAGGCGTTGTGGAGACAAAGGGCACGGGCACGTATGTGAACTCCTTATCGTGGGCCGGCGGTTTGTCCTTGGCCTGACTGCCGGGCTGTCCGGGGTCGGGCGCGTCAGGCTTCACCGTTCCGGCGGCGCCGGCGGCGTTTGGCGATTCATTCTTGAGCGATTCGACGGCTGGAATCGGAGGCGGCGTGCCCTCACCCGCAAACGCGAACGCAGCTATAAGTGGCAATAGGAGAGCGAGCAAAAACCTGGTAGTAATCCGCATGGGGGTTGATTAGGATACCACGCAGAATGGCCCGACTGCAACGATACTCAACCGCCACCGTGCGTTTTGATCATTTTGCCCCCTTCGACAACCCGGTAGCGTATGCCCCTCCAACGGACTCTTGACCCCGCGAAGCTCCACAGCCATACAAAAAAACTGATGACGTCCTTTACGGGCAGGAGAAACAGCCACCTGGCCCAGGCAGCATCGCGGATAACCTTCCTATGTATAAGACTCGCAATCGCGTACCGCAGAGCGAGCGCCAGGCCCGCGACCCAGGCGGTCAATCCGCCCGGATTGGCGAGAAGGAGCAGGAGGGCAAAGGGAAAGATATGGGTAATGCCGTAGCCCGCGAAGCCCTTTGGCCTCGACGCCCGGTAAGTCCTTGCCCAGCGCAACTGGTGGAGCAGGTACTCGCCGATTTCCATCCGTCCGACGCTGTTTTCGACAACGTACCCGCTCAGGACGTTCTCGTAGCCCTTCTGAGCGCACCTGTACCCCAACTGGTAATCATCGGCCAGATAGTCGGCGACTGCCGCGAAGCCGCCGATATCGCGAAGTGTATCCTTCGATATGAGGATGGAGGCGCCCAGCCCGAAGCCTATGCCCTCCATGCGCCTTGCAACGAGCACCGAGGGGATGAAATCGACGGCAATCGTCAGCGACTCCAGGGCGCTGCCGACGGAGGCCGGCCTGGACGTCTTGTAGAGGGAGGTCACGATCCCCGTCTTTTTGCCCTGCATGTATTCGCCCATTATACGGCTTAAGTAATCCCTGCCGACGAGCATGTCGCTGTCGGAGAGCACGAGCATGGGGTAGCGGGCCGCACCGGCGAGGTTTTGGAGGTTGAGCACCTTCAGGTTGGCGCCGGTCCCGGCGTCGCTCACTACGACGCGGGCGTCGCAGGGGGCGGACGCCGCAAGCTGCGAGACAAGCGGGAGTGCCGGGTCGTCCGCGTCCCGAAAACCGAAGAGCACTTCGAAGGCAGGGTAGTCCTGATCGAGAAAGCTTGCCAGGTTTTCCGCGCACGAGGGGTCCGCACCCTTTATCGGCTTCAGGATCGAGACGCCGAGGACGTCTTTGGGCCGGGGGCCGGTCGTCTTTTCCGACCGTGACTTCCTGAAGAAATCGAGCACGCAGAAGAGGGAAAGAATGTGGTAGCAGCCCCCCAGTACGACGAGTGCAAAAAGGAGGATGGAAAGGGTCGTTATCATCTCGTCAAAGCCTTCCCAAGACGGGTCCGCAGATAGTACAATATAGGACCATGAAGCTGCTCATCCTCTACGCCATTCCAAGGGAGATCGCTCCCGCCGCCAGGCTGTTCGGGCAAAAAGAGAGACTTTCCGGCAGGCCGTATCCCATTGTTCGCTTCCGCCACCCAATCCACACGGTCCTGGCTGCCGAGACAGGCGTCGGCGTCCTGAACGCGGGCCGTCTCTTCCTGCGTCTCATGGAGTCCGAAAAGCCCGACGCGGCAGTCTCCCTCGGCTACTGCGGCGCCCTCAGCCCCGACGCGGATATCGGCGACCTTGTCTGGGCTTCCAGCGTCTGCCTGATTAAAAGCGGGCGGTCGGAAACCCTCTCCCTACCCGACCCCGGAGGCCTCCTCGGGCTTATCCAGGGCCGCCTTTCCATAAGGGCGGGGACATTCTTTACGCTTGCCGGGCCGATGAAAAAAAAGGAGATCGTCCGTTTCGTACCCGACGGCACGCCGCTGCCCGTCTGCGACATGGAAACCTTCGCCCTGGCCCGGCACGCAACCGCCGCGAAGCTTCCGTTTTTCGCTATCCGGAGCGTAAGCGACCGCCACGACGAAGACATAGCCTTCGACCCACAGGCCGTCTGCGACCGCTTCGGCATTTACAAGCCGCTTCTCGCGGTCCGGCTCTTCCTCACAAAACCGGGCCTTCTTGCCCAGGCGATACGCCTCGGCCGGACATCGAAGGTCGCGTCGCGCAGCCTCGCCCTGGCCCTCGACGCCCTGCTGCGCGCCTTGTAAAACCGCCCCCCTTTTTTTGGGAAACGTCAGGCCTGCCCGGGCACAACCGCCTCGGGGAAATCCCTCATGTGCGCCTCCAGGGCTTGCGCGGTCGCCGTCCCGCGAAGCCTCGTCCTGACTACCGAAACCAGTAAGGCCAGCGGGAGCAGGACGATGAAGATGTCTGCCCAGAGGAGGTTATATTCACCGATGTAGAGCGTCATCGACATATTAAATGCCATGACGGAGCAATAAAGGGCCGGGCCGAACAGGTATCTCCAGGGGAAAGCCGGGGTGTAGAGGTCCCTGCCGGAGAGGCGGTCGATAAGCTGCAGGACGTAAATCAAAACGAACCCGACGCAAAACCAGCCGATGAAATTCGAGATGGGGATGCCGAAGTAGATTCCTTCTTTCGCATAACCGTACATCAGGCCGAGAAACCACCTGTCGCCCCTCAGCGAGACGGGGTCTATAATGATATCGAGGTACATGAAGAAAAGCGCGCCAAGGAGGCGCGCGCCGAAGGAATGCCTTATCTTTTTATTTTCCAGCAGGTAGATGCCGCGTGCCGGGATCGACGGCGCAATCGCGAGAAGAGCCATCGTGTACGACGCATAGGCGAGGAAGACGAAGCTCATAGAGTCCATGAAAGGCACGCCCAGGACCCACAGCTCCCGGCCCTTCGTCGCGGGGATGTAATAGTAGCTGCCGTACGGTATGCCGTTGTGGATGGACGAGAACTCGGAGGCCCATGCGACAACGTATCCCGCGACCGCAAAGAGAAGCGCCCGCTTCACCCCCAAATGGAGCGAGCAGGCGAGCAGATAAGCCAGAAAAAAGGCCGCGAAGTAAGGCCTGAGCGCGATGGTCCCAAGAAGCTGGCCGAAAAACGCTTCCATCAGGAGGGGAGCATGTTCCAGAGCATCAGGCGGAGCATCGACCGGGGACGGGTGAAGACCTCGCGCATCGCCGTCGGCTCGAAGCCGCTGTGCACCATGCAATTCGCGCAGCGGACGTCTCTACCCGGCCCATATGAATCCCAGTCCGTCTTTTTCATAAGCTCGGAAAACGTGGCGAAGTATTCGTCGGTGATGAGGTAGCAGGGCGACTTCCAGCCCAAAGGGTTTCGCGTCGGGCTGCCCCAAGGCGTGCAGGCCATCTGCCTTTTCCCCTCCAGGAAATCGAGGTACAGGGGGGTCCCGGTCATGGGCAGGCCGCGAAAGGCCCTGCGCATCCGCCTGAATTTTCCTGCCGCTTCTTCCTTCGACAGGAAAATACTTTCCGAAACACTCTCATACCCGAACGCGGGCGTAACGAGGATGCCGTCAACGCCGATATTCTTCAGGAGTGAGAAAAGGGCGATAATCTCCTGTGCCTCGCTCTCTTTATAAACGGACGTATTCGTCCATACCCGGAAACCCTTCCGTACCCCTGCCTTTACGGCCTCCAGGCTCGTAGCGAACGAGCCGGACCGGCCCGTTATGCGGTCGTGGGTGGCTTCCATACCGTCGATATGGAAGCTCAAGGTCAGGCGCGGGTCGGGCTTGGTGGCATCGATGAACGAGGCGGCCAGCAGCCCGTTCGTGCACAGGTAGACGTGCCGCCTCATGCGGTAAAGGCCCGCCAGGAGAGGCTTCAGGTCCCCGTAAAGCAGCGGCTCGCCGCCCGTAACGGTTACCACGGGCGCGCCCGACTCGGAGACGGCCGCCAGGCAGTCTTCCAGGGTAAGGTCCGGCGAGCGCCCCTGCTCATAGAGCCTTATCCTGTCGCAGCCTGCACAGCAAAGGTTGCACCTGTGCGTGGGCTCCAGCATAAGGACCAGGGGGAATTTTCCCCAGCCGGCAATTGCCTTGCTAAAGAAACGGCCCGTAAGGGCTGCGCACAGACCGGGCGAAAAGCGCATATGCTTGCCTCAGCTTGCTGTATTTTGCATGGTGAATCAGGTATTACCGGCTTTGCCCGTCGTGGCCGTGATGAACGATAGGGCGTCGTCGAGGGCGTCAAGCTGCAAGTGGGTATTCTTGCAAGGGCCTTCCGGCCTTTTATTCGGTATCGCGAGGACGGGTATCTTCTCCGCCACGTCCTTGATCCCGCTGATAAGGTCCCTTTCGCACGCTATGGCAAGGATGAGCGAAGGTTTGTACTGCCTGATCGCCCTTCTCGCTTCCTCGCCGCCGGCCGCAGTTACGATTTCCACAGCCCTGCCGTTCGTCCGCTCGACCACCTGGCGCCTGGCGTCCTTCTCCAGGCAGCGGGGCAGAAGGACAAGGAGCGTATCCGACCGCACTTCCCTGGCGTGGCTCTTCACCATCAAATTGTGGGCCTTAATGAACGAATTGCCTACCCTGTCCCTGCTTATACCCATTTTTCCTCCCAGCCACATGGTCTTCGAGAGGAGGGACAGGAGGAATTTCGCGCCCCACATATAGGGGAAAATCGATTTCCGGAACTTCAGCAGAAGGGTCGTCTCGACCGCCACAAGGAGCAATACGATGACGGTCAGAAGAATTGTCGCCCACCCGATAAGGCTCGAAAGAAGCGGGCTCAACTGCTCGAACCTGGGCTTGGCCAGGTACCAGGCTATCTGGAGGCACGCGAAGAAAATGAGGACGGCCCCGGCAGCGAGCGTGAGGAACGTGCTCAGCTTCTCGTCGATCTCCGCGTCACGCGGATCGCCGTTCCAGTCGAGCCATTCGTCTCCCAGCCTTCTGTCCGGCGGGCCCTTCTTCTTGTCGCTGTCGTTTTCGTTCACGCTCTACTCCCCGCTGAGCGGCCCTTCACAAATCCTTTCCGTATATACCATTCTATTGCCTTCCGGGCCGCACTTTCAACTGAATTTTGCGCCATGCCCAGCTTGCGCACTGCCTTCGAGCAGTCGACAAACATGTAATGGCGCGCCATTCTGACGCCGTCCAAGGGTATGGCAGGCCTCGTCCTGGTCAGTTTCGACACTACCTCGCTCGCGTGGGCGAGCATAAGCACCGGTGTGTAAGGGAGCCTCCAGCGGGGCGGTTCTTTCCCCGTCAGGCCGGCTAGTATCCACAAAAATTGCTTGAGCGTCAGGTTCGCGTTCCCCAATATGTACCTTTCTCCCGGCGTCCCCGCCTCGGAGGCCCTCACGTGCGCCTCCGCGACGTCCTCGACGTCGACGAAATTGAGGCCCGTGTCCAGGTAGGCAGGCATCCTGCCGTTCAGGAAATCGACTATGATCTTGCCCGTCGGCGTCGGCTTCCTGTCCATGGTCCCTATAGGCGCGGTCGGGTTGACGATCACTACCGGCAACCCCTTCGCCGCGAAGCCCCTCACCTCTTTTTCGGCAAGGAATTTCGACCTTTTGTAGTGACCCGTCATATCCTCCAGGCGGGCCTGCGTCTCCTCGTCGGCCGGCGCACCGTTTTTTGCGGCTGCCAGCACGCCCACCGTGCTCGTATAGACCACCTTCGAAACCCCGGCGGCAAGGGCCGCCCGCATCACGTTGACGGCGCCCCCCACGTTGATATCGTACATGCTGCCCGGATCGGGCACCCAGAGCCGGTAATCCGCGGCGACGTGATAGACCTCGTCGCAGCCTTTTTCAGCCCTGCATACTGCCTCGTAGTCGCGAAGGTCACCCCGGACCGGCTCTACTTCGAGGGCCAGAAGCTCCGACACGTCTGCACCCTCCCTTGCGAGGGCGCGCACGGCCAGCCCTTTATCCTTTAGCGCCTTCGCTACGTGGTACCCGATGAAACCGGTTGCCCCCGTGACTAAGGCACGCTTCATTATTCCTTCTCAGGCTCGCTCGAGGGGAATGCGCCCGTTTGGACAACCGAGAGGAACCGGCCCAGGGCCATGCAGGGGAAGCAGTTCCGGTAATTATGATACTTTATCATAAAGTGCTTCGGAAAACCTGTGGCCGTAAAGTCTTCCTCTTCCCATGTGCCGTCGGGCGCCTGCATGTCGAGCAGGAACCGCACCCCCTCGGCCGCTTCCGGGCACGCGGCTTCTCCGGCCGCTATAAGGGCCATCAACACCCAGGCGGTCTGTGACGCAGTGCTCTTCCAGCTCATCCTCGCTCTCGGGTTCGTATAGGATTCGCAGGCCTCGCCCCATCCGCCGTCGGGGTTCTGCCACCTTTTCAGCTCATCTACCGCCCTTCTCACGTATGGCTTCGTCATGTCTTCGCCTATGGAGCTCAAGCCGGCAAGGACCGACCACGTACCATACAGGTAATTGACGCCCCACCTGCCCCACCAGAGGCTGTCCTTCTCCTGCGTTTTCATGAGAAACTTTATGGCGGCCCTGACTACGTCATCGGAGAGGGAATAGCCTGCGCAGCCGAGCAGCTCCAGGACGCGCCCGGTGATATCGGGCGTGCTCGGATCAATCATGGCCTCGAGGTCCCCGAACGGTATCTGGTTGAGCACATCCACGTTGTTGTCTACGTCGAAGGCGCCCCATCCTCCGTCCTTCCCCTGCATGCCGAGCACCCAGTCTATGGCCCTTTTATAATTCTCCGACGTGAGGAACTTCTCCCGGCCGCATTTGTTGAGCAGCATGAGCACTACGGCCGTGTCGTCCACGTCCGGGTACCAGTTGTTGACGAACTCGAAGGCCCACCCGCCCGGCTCCAGATCGGGTCTTTTTACGCTCCAGTCGCCCTTTTTGAATATCTGCTTGTCGGCCAGCCACCTGCATGCGCTTTCCATAGCGGGATTTTCTCGCTTCAGGCCCGAAGAGGTGAGGGCAAGGGCGGTAAGTGCCGTGTCCCACACCGGGGAGATGCACGACTGAAGGAGCATCTCGTTCTCCCGCTCGATGGTGAACCTTTCCAGCGCGTCGAACCCTTTTTTGACGGGCTCATAGGAAAGGTCGTGCCCCTGAACGAGGAGGGCGAGGATGGAGTTGACCATGGCCGGCTGGATGCCGCCCCAGTCACCGGTCTCTTCCTGGTGCTCGCGCACCCAGTTCAGCGCCTGCTTCAGGCCCTTTTCCCTGAACGACCTCAGCTTGCTTTCCTCCACCGCCTTAATCAGCCGGTCGAGCTGGCTGAAGAAGCGCTTCCAGGAAAGCAGGGGCTCGCGCTTCTTGCGCGCCTTGTTCCTCGGGTCCTGCGCGAACAGCTCCTGCACGCCCCGGCTGTCCTGCACCGCCCTTACGGGTTTGGCGTCCAGGACGATAGACAGCGGGACAAACGTGGCCCGCGCCCAACTGGAGAAATTATAGATGTTGATGGGGAACCATGGGGGCAGCAGCACGATCTCGACGGGTACCGAGGGGATGGCCTTCCAATCGTACTGTCCGAAGAGGCCGAGGAATATCTTCGTGAAAAACCTCGTCTCCGACGGGCCGCCGCATGCCATTATAAACTCGCGGGCGCGGGTCATGCGCAAATCGTGTGCAGGCACACCGGCCAGCTTGAGGGCAAAGTACGCCTCCACGCTGGTGCTGATGTCGCCCTTGCCGCCTTTGTATATCGCCCACGTCCCATCGGGCCTTTGCTGCCTGAGGATATAGTTCGCGATCTTCACGTCCCGCTCGTGGTCGACGAGCCCGGCGAAATGGAGAAGCATAAGGTATTCCGCCGTTATGGTCACGTTCGATTCCAGCTCGAACCACCAGTAACCTTCTTCGTTCTGGCTGCGGAGAAAATATTCGGCCGTCCTGTCGACTGCTTGCGACACCCGGTTCACAAAATCGCCGGCGTCCACGCCTTCGGGTCTGACGTCAGGTCCGTTCGACAGGCGACTAACATTATCGATGAGCATATGCAAAGAGGTCCTCGCTAAAGTACGCTATTTCACCATTAAGGTGTTGGGCTTCCCGGCCCCCGGTCTTCCAATGACACGCTCCTCGAGGTCTTTGTCTGGGCCTGCGCGGTCCGTTGACGGCCCTCTTCCATCGCGACAAGCGCTGTTCCTATAACGATCACGATGATACCCGTCCACCGCAGCAATGATATCTGCTCCTTCAGGAAAAACTTGGCCAGGACCGCAGCAAAGAGATAGGAGAGCGCAGTAAGGGGCATGACGTAGCTAAGATCCGCCCAGGAGAGCGCCAGGAGGTATAGAAAAAAGAAGCAGGCTGCGAAAAACACCCCGATGAGTACGATCGGGTTCGTAGCCACTAGTGCAAACCACCTGAAGAACGACGCATTTTCCAGGCCTATCTGCTTCATGCCGAAGCTGAGAAACGACTCTCCAACCGCCGTGCACATGGTTGCGATCAAAACTACCACTAATGTTTTCATGCAGGCGCTGCCCCTTCCGCAGCAGACGCCAGGTATCCCCTCGGACCCGAAAGCGCCCTGAAGCCGACCGGCGTGAGGCCCAGGGCTTTCACCCTGTCCCTTATCCTGCCCGATCTTACCGCACCGGCCTCCAACGAACCGCCGGGGGTTGCCGTATCGGGATGTAAATATATCTCGCTCGTCGCGCCCCGCAGGTGCGGCAGGACGGCAAGCAGGTAACCCTCGCTTATTCTTCCCGACCCTGACAGCCCGAAAACGTTGTCCGCCGCGCAGAGTCCCAGCCCTTGCGCAACCCGCAGGCCGCGCACCGCAAGGAGCCTGAACACGAGCCAGGCAACGAACGCACGCGCATCGAGCCGCGGCCCGTGCAGCCTAACGACAAAGCTCAAAGGCTCTCGCGGTATCCTCAACCAGGCGACGTTCCTATCGGCCGCCTGTCTGGCGATGATATCGAACAGGAGAGGATGCATGTGAAGGTGATGGTGGCAATCCACATGCGCCGGGCGGATGCCTGCCGCCTCTACTTTGTCGAACTGCGCCTTCACCTCCGCCTCTACCTGGCCGGCTATCGACCTTCTCAACCTCCAGTATGCGACCCCGGCACTGAAGGGGGTGCGCCGGAAAAAACCGCTTTCATCGACGAGGTCCGGGACGGCCGAACGGGGCAGCACGGAGCGGCAGTCGGACAGCGTAACGTGGATCCCTACCGAAAGCTCCGGCGTCCGGGCGGCGATGGAGACCGCCTCGTCGAAGGCGTCTCCGCCTGCCATTATGCTTGCCGACGTAAGCACGCCCAGGCCGCAGGCAGCCAAAACAGCCTGGTTGAGAGAGCCGGAGCGACCAAAATCGTCGGCCGTCACTACGAGATATCTTTTGTCGGCTGACGTCGTAGCGATACCCCTATCCCTTTCCGCCATGCCGCCTTCCATTCACGCGGCAGCCTTTCGCTTCGCCATGAAGGAAAAAAATTCTCTCCCTTCCCTGATCCGCCGGGCAAACTCGTGCCTGTCCTTCAGCATATCTTTGAGGATGCGCATGATAGGGCCGGGCCGCAGGTAGAAGCGCCGGTAGAAAAGCTCGACTGTATCGAATATCTCTTCGCTCGAAAGCCAGGGGTACGACATGACGGAATTCTGGATCCCGTCCGTCACCAGCCCCGCGCCTTCTCCGGTAAGCCACCCTTCACTCCTCGCCTGGTCGTAAAGCACCGTTCCGGGATAGGGGGCGGCAAGCGAAACCTGTAAGCTGTAAGGGTCGATCTCCCGCGCGAATTCCATTGTCTCCGCCATGGTCTCCCGCGTCTCGCCGGGGAGCCCCAGGATAAACGTGGCATGGATACGGACGCCCGCCTTTGCGGCCGCCTTTGCGAACTTGTGCGCGCCTTCAAGACTGATCCCCTTCCTGATGTTGTTCAATATCTTCTGGTTGCCCGATTCGAAGCCCACGGTCAGCAGGCGCAGCCCGTTCTCTTTCAGCACGTTAAGCGTCTTTTCCGACACGTTCGCCCTTGCGTTGCATGACCATGTGATGCCGAGCGTGCCTATCTTGCGGGCGAGATATTCCAGACCGGGATGGTCGGTCAGCGTGTCGTCGTCGAAGAAGAATTCCTTCACCTGCGGGAAGAGGGCCTTGGCGAGGGACATCTCTTCGAAGATGTTGTCTACGCTCCGCACCCTGTAAACGCCTCCCCCTATCGTCTGCGGCCAGAGGCAGTACGTACAGCGGCCCCGGCAGCCGCGCCCCGCGTAGACCGAGACGTAGGGATGCATGAGATACCCTATGAAGTAATTCTCTATCTTCAGGTCCCTGGCGTAAACCTGACTGACGAAAGGAAGGCGGTCGAGGTCCTCGATAAGCGGCCTGCGACCGGTGTTCTCGAAAGACCCGTTTGACCGGAAGACGATGCCCGCCACGTCGCGGAGCGGCTTCTCCTTCGCGATCTCTACGATTGCGTCGTCGAACTCCCCGACGGCCACGAAGTCTACCGCGGGCGCATTCTTCAGACTTTCTTCAGGGAAAACCGTTACGTGCGGCCCGACCATACCCACAGTGACGGCTGGGTATGATTCCTTGAACGTTCGGGCAAGCTCCGCGTCGTGCTCGAACGTAGCCGTGCCCGTATGTATGACGATTAGCTCGTAGCCTTGCGCGCTGCGGACCGTCTCCTCGCGCGTCATGCCGTCGGCCGACGCGTCGAGCAGCCTTGATCCTTCTATCATTCCCGCAGGGTAGGCGAGCCAGGTGGGGTACCAGAACGAGCGGACTTCGCGGCATGCCTGATAGCGCGAGCCTGCACTACCGTCGAAGCCCTTGAAAGAGGGTGGGTTGAGTAAAAGGGTTCGCATTTTTATAAATAGACTCTAAGCGTCTCCAGGTCACGCTGCTGCCCGGCCGGCTCACTCTCTTATTTTCATCATCTTGCAATATTTCGTCAACCAGTATAGCTAAAAACCGATGCGGGACAACGCATTTGGCCACCTCTTCTTCCCGATAGCACGGGGCACGGGACGAAGTATATCCGGATATTTTAGTCGAGTTTGTTAAGAGTGTCAACGAAAACCGGCAAAACGGGCCGTAAAAAGAGGGGTTTGCGGGATTGCGGCGGCATGATCTCGATCGGTCCGGGGCCTGTAATTATATTCACTCCATGCAACGGGAAAGCAGTTTTTAAATGCCGCTATCCATCACGTTGCCTCCTCTTGCGGCCCCGTTCCAAGGTCTCCGGAAGAAAACAGAGCACGACGACGCCCAACAGGTTGATAACGCACGTGACCGCAAGGCCGTGCGCAAGGCCGTGCGCCTTCCCTATATAGCCTATTGTATACGGCGCGACTACCGCGCCTATGCGCCCCGCGTTCCAGCAAAAGCCGCCCGCGTACGCGCGCAGGTGCTCGGGGAAAAGCTCTGCGTAGTAAGCGCCGGCGGCCGCCGCCACCCCGCTCACCCCTATGCCGACAACCCCGCCCCACAAGAACAGGAAAACGGGGTTGCGGAAGACGATGTAGACAGCGACCGACCCGGAGACGAGCACGAATGCCGCCATCATCGCGGGCCTCCGCCCGACCTTGTCCGCCATCACCCCGAAAATCTGGAAGCCCGCGAACATACCCCCGTACATGAATAGCGAGAAATTGGCCATAGCGGAGAGCGAAAGCCCTCTCTCCATGACGAGGAACGTCGGCACCCAGTAGGCCACCCCCCAGTATCCGGCGAGGTTGAAGACGCTCACGAGGGTTGCGAGGATCGTGGTCTTGATCAATTTCCTCCCGAAGATCGCGCCTATGCCGACGCCTTTTTCCGCAGGCTTTTGCACGCTCGCGCGTGTCGCTTTGCCGGATGGGATGAGCCGGGCAACGACCAGGGCAAGGGGTATCGAGCATGCGCCCGCGGCAAAAAGGAGGCGCCAGTTCATGCCGAGCACCAGCCTGCCCACGAGCGAGGCGACCACGGCGCCGATTGCGAAGCTGCTGTAAACGAAGGACGCGGCCCTTGCGCGGAAAGCAGGCGCCCAGTGTTCCGCCACGAGTGCCGAGCAAGGCCCCCAGAGGCCGCCGATAGCGAGGCCGGTTAAGAACCTGAGGACCATCCACTGGCCCCAGCCGGACACAAAAGCGACGGCCCCCATGCCTGCGCCGAGCCAGACGAGCGACAGGATGAGGGCGAACCGACTGCTCCTGTTCTCCGCGAGCAGCCCGAAGACCACCGAGCCCGCGATTGCCCCGAGCATGGTGGCAGACCCCAGGAGCCCACCTTCCGGCAGTGAGATGGCGAGCACTTTGAGGAGCACGGGCATGGCGATGGCCAGGACTATGAGGTCGTAGCTATCAACCAGGTATGAAAAAAAGGCGGCCCATAGTACGCACCACCGGTAACCGGTTCCCGGAAAGGCCGGCTGTCCGTCTTTCACTTCCATTTAGCTCCTTCCAATTTACGCGCGGCCTTTCAATGCAAAAAGCCGCCGGCTTACGTTAATACCGGCGGCTTTTATGGACTCATTCGTTTTGCTTCCCTGCGCCGGCATTATCCGACAGGTTCGAGGGGTCATCCCGCACATCGCGCGCGGAGTTTCTCAGCTTATTTAAGCTCCCCCAGCAGTATGTATGGAGTTATCTTACAACACGTTCCGTCCCGTAATCAAGAAAACGCGCCTATTCGACCCCTATCATCACGTTGCTGGCCTTGATTACCGCGTATGCCTCCATCCCTTTCTTCAATTTGAGGCCCTGCACGGCCCCGTTGGTTATGATGGACACGACGGTCTCTCCCCCTGCAAGCTTAATAGTCACTTCGGAGTTGACTGACCCCTTCTTGACCTGTGTTATCTTTCCCTGTAACACGTTTCTTGCGCTTAGTCTCATGGAACGCCTCCTTGCCGTGCACGAGTATTGCGGCCGTGTGCGGATAACCGCTAAATAGAAGATAATACGAGGCCCGGTGAGATGCAACATATGGCCGCGTAAGGAGAATCATGCGCTTTGACAGCAGCGGCCGCCGCCATTCCCGGACAATGGGTGCATCCGGCGAATTCGTCCTTGACAGCCGCAAGGGCTATTCGATAGAATTGGCTTGCGATGGCAGCATTCAAAGTTGCATATAAGATATGGCTCGATTGCGACGGCAAGGCCTTCGGGGAAGGACCCGACAGACTGCTGCAGAGGGTCGAGGCGACGGGGTCGCTTCACAAGGCCGCCGCAGAGATGAAGATGTCCTACAGAAAGGCATGGCTCATGCTCCGCACCATGGAACGCCGCCTCGGCTTCACCCTGCTTGAGCGCAAGGTCGGCGGCGTCTCCGGAGGAGGGTCGAAGCTCACGGATGAAGCACGCCTCTTCATGAGGCGTTACGAAACGTTCCGGAAGGAAGTCGAAGAGTCCCTCCGGCAGATTTGCAGCAAGCATTTCGAATAAGATACCAGGCGGTCGCACGTCCTTCAGGGAGGAATGATGAATATTGCAACGAATCTCGAACAATCGGCGTTCCACTTTCCGCAGAGGCCGGCTATCCGTGAGGCCGGCCGTGAGATAACCTACGCCGAGCTGAACGAGCAGGCCAACCGTGTAGCGACCGGCCTTATAAAGACAGGGCTGGAACCGGGGCAGTTCGTCGCGCTCTGCGCCCCGAACTCGGCCGACTGGATCGCGTTCTATTTCGGCGTCCTGAAGGCGGGGGGCGTAGCTGTTACCCTCTCGGCGCAGCTTGTCGGCGACGAGCTTCGAAACCTGGTGAGCCATGCAAGGCCCAAGTTTTTCTACATCGGGGAAAGCAAGCTGGCAGATGTGGAAAAGATCAAGGGGGAAAGCGGGATAGAGAAGGTCATCTGCGCGGGCGGCGATATGGACCTGGCCGGTCTCATGAAGCTCGGTACGCCGACGTACCGGGCGGTAAAACGGGACCGCACCGATACGGCCGCGATACTCTATACGGGAGGCACTACGGGCATGCCCAAAGGGGTCATGCTCAAACATGAAGGCATTCTGTTTTCCGCATACTCGATAGCCTATTACGAGCGATCGACCCAGAACGACCTGGCCTTGTGCTTCCTGCCCTTCAACCACGTCTTCGGCCAGATGCACATAATGAACTCCACGATTTTCAGCTCCGGCTGCCTGGAGCTGCTGCCGACCTTCGATATGGACCGGGTGCTCGACGTCCTGAAAGAAGGCCGCATAACCAAGTTCTTTTCCGTTCCCACGATTTATATACGGCTCCTCGGCCTCCCGGACCTCAAAGAGCGGCTCGGGCCGCTGCGCTACTGCTTCTCCGCCGGCGCGTCGATGGCCCTCGAGATCGTCAAACGATGGAAGGAGCAGACGGGGATCACGATTGCGGAATCCTACGGCATGACCGAGTGCATGCCCATCACTTTCAACCATTACTACCCTGACAGACACGTCGCAGGGACGGTCGGTCAAAATTGCCACGGCGTCGAGATCGAGATCAGGGACATCGAGGGAAAGATACTCAAGCAGGGCGGGCAGGGCGAGATCTGTGTAAGGGCACCGTCGGTGATGAAAGAATACCTGAACAACCCCGACGAGACGGCTGCGGCCTCCTGGCCCGGCGGCTGGCTGAGGACGGGTGACATCGGCCTCTTCGACCCGAACGGGTATCTCTCGATAGTGGACCGCCTCAAGGACCTCGTAATAACGGGCGGGGAGAACGTCTACCCCAGGGAAGTGGAAGAGGCGCTTTACGGATGGCCGGACGTGGAGGAATGCACCGTCCTGGGCCTGCCCGACAAGGAATGGGGCGAGCGGCTCGCGGCCTTTATTGTCCCCAAGCCGGGGGTTGAGTTGCAGACCGACAAGATCAAGGCTTACCTGAAGTCGCGGCTATCCGCCTTCAAGGTGCCCAAAGAATTCATAGCGGTGAAAGAGATGCCGAAGAGCCCGGCCGGCAAGATATTGAAGCGCGAGCTGAAGCAGTCCTACGCAAAAGGCGCCGACAAGAAAAGCTGACCGGCGCTATGGGCCATAGGGATTAAACAAGAATGACCCTGCTGCAAACGCAGCAGGGTCATTTATTAAGCGTATGTGCAGCGTCTCAGTAATTCCTAAGCGGTGGCTGGCTGAGGCCACGCGATCTGGATGATCTCGTAGGTCCGTTCGCCTCCAGGCGCGGAAAAGGTTACCTCGTCCCCGACCGCTTTGCCCATGAGCGCGCGGCCGAGAGGGGAGCTCATCGATATCCTGCCTTTTTCCAGGTCCGACTCGAACGGTCCCACCACCATGTAGACGACCTGTTCGTCCGTATCGAGGTTCTTGAGCGAAACGCGGCCGCCGAAATCGACCTTGCCGTTAGGGTTCTTCTTTATCTCGGCCACCTCGCACTGTTTGAAGATCTCTTCCAGCTCGCCGATCTTCTTCTGCATGAACTGGTATTCTTCCTTCGCAGCGTCGTACTCGGCGTTCTCGGATATGTCGCCGTGCGCCCTGGCCTCTTCTATAGCCGCCAATATTTTCGGCCGCTTGGTGTTTCTCAGAAACTCGAGGTCCTTCTTCAGGCTGTCGTAACCTTCCCGTGTTATTGGATATTTCATTACATCTCCAATGTGATGGAATAACGGTGGAGTATTACTTTTAATATATTTCATGTAAATTTTCAAGACCTTTCCGATTGTAGGGGAGCCGGAGACCATAGCACGGTTCTTGAAGATAGACCACTTTTGTGCTATGTTTCTATGCTGATTGAAGGAGGGACCATGCCGTCAAACACCAAGATCACCGAGTTGAAGAGAAAAAGAAAGAAGAGCAACCTCGGCAAGAAGAGAAAGAAGGCCCAGTCGAAGCAGTCCACGCCCACTTTCCCCATTCATACCGAAGAGAACGCCTGATCGGTGCGCCGGGCGCTCACTCGCGTCCTTCAGGCCTCCCCGCGTCAGGCAGAAAATTTTACATGCGCGGATGAGCGGCTATGACGCTTAGCTACGAGATAGGACCGATCAGACCGCCCAGCGAGGCATACAGCCTGCTCGTCCGTTTCACCCGCAACTGCCCCTGGAACAAGTGCGAGTTCTGCCACCTTTATAAAGGCGAGAGGTTCGAAAGAAGGCCGCTCGCCGAAATAAAAAAAGACATCGACACTATAAAGGCGATAAGAGACAGGGTCTTCGCTCTTTCCCGGCAGAGGGGAGAAGGCGGGCGCATCTCGCAGCAGCTCGTCCGGGAAATATTCTCCAACCCACGGTACGACGACTTCTTCCGTACGGTCGCCTTCTGGACGTACTCGGGCGAGAAGAACGTCTTCATACAGGACGCCAACTCGCTCGTCATGAACAAGGACGACCTGGCCGACGGCCTGGCCTATCTTAAACAGGCATTCCCGACTATCGACCGCGTCACATCCTACTGCCGCTCCCAGACAATATCGCAGCTTTACAGCGTCGACGATCTCGCGCGCCTTAAGGACTCGGGCCTGACCAGGCTCCATATCGGCATGGAGACGGGCGACGATTTCCTGCTGCGCTACATGCGCAAGGGAGTCACGCAGGAGCAGCACATCACCGCGGGCAGGCGCGTCAAAGAATCCGGCATAGAGCTGTCCGAGTACGTTATAGCCGGCCTCGGCGGAAAGAATTGGCAGAGGCAGCATGCCCTCGCTACCGCGGAAGCCCTCTCTATAATCGACCCCGACTTTATCCGCATACGCACGCTCAAGGTCATGCGGAGCACGCCCCTTTTCCGAAAAGTGGAGAGCGGCGATTTTATCATAGAGCGGGATGAGGAGGTCCTGGGAGGGCTCAGGTTGTTCATCGAGAACCTCCACGATACGAATACCGTTATAAAGAGCGACCACATCCTGAACCTCCTGGAGGAGGTGGACGGAAAGCTGCCCGAGGACAAGGAGCGCATACTGTCCGTCATCGACCGGTACTTCGATCTGAGCGAGGAACAGAGGCTGGTCTACCGTATGGGCAGAAGGGCGGGGCTTTACAGGGGCACGGGCGATCTGGCGGACGAGGCGACTTACGCTAAGGTGAAGAAGGCGATAAAACAGATGGAGGGCAAGGCTGCCGGCTCTGTCGAAGAACACCTATCGCTTCTTCTTGAAGAATATATCTGACCACCCTACGCAGATTTCAGCCACTTCCTCTTCGCATACCACCGATAGAGCAGATACGCCTGCACAAACTGGGATATATTCATCGACCACCAAACCGAAACCGCCCCATACCCCAGGACGACGATGAATAAATACGCGAGCGGTATCCTGACAATCCAGATGCCGAAGGCCACCCGCATTAAAACATTCCTCGTGTCGCCGGCGCCGCTCAATCCCCCGCCCAGGATCGCCCCGCACGCCATGAACGGCTCGCTGATCATCGCGACCTTCAGGTAGCGCACGCTTTCCCTGACGACAATGGGGTTCTGCGAGAGAAGGGAAGCGATCCATTGCGCGTTGAGGATGACGATCGCTACGAGGAGCGTCACCACGCAGACACCGACGAAGGCGGTCACGAGGCCGCTCCTGTACGCCTCGTCCTGTTTCTTCTCGCCCAGGAAGTTCCCCACGATCACGGCGTTTGCCATATTGAAGGCGAAAGCGGGCAGGTAGATCGCCGATTCGATGCGCAGGCCGGCGGTCAGGGCGGCCAGTATCTCCACCCGGTTCTCCGGCAGGGCGCTGATGATCAAAAAGAGCGTGATGCTGCCGAGCTGCCAGAGTACCTGGAGCGCACCCATAGGCCACCCTACGTCGATGATGCGCCTGACCGTGCTTTGCGACCAGGCCATGACGCCGGAGGCCAGCCTGCGGACATATGCCAGGTTGACGATGCAGCCTGCGAGCGCAGCAGAGGCGGTCGCCAGCGCAATCCCCCTGTAGCCGAGGGGCGTAAAAAAGACAAAGGTTATGTTCAGGACGATATTGACGGCGCAGACTGCGGCCATCGTCCTTAACGAGACCATGATCCTGTCGCACGACCGCAGTATCCCGTTTGCGTTGATAAGTATATACTCGAAGAGGAGGCCCGCCGAATATATGCGGACGAGAGGTATGCAATAAGGCTTGAGCTGCCTGGGGATGTTGAGGAGCCTTATCAGCTCCGGCGTAAAAAGGACGCCGACGATGGCGACGAACGCGCCCGATGCGCAGGTGAGCGCCATTGAAGAGACGATAGCGGCGGTCAGCCGGTCCTTATCACCCTCAGTGTATAGGCGGCTCACGACGGAAACCGCGCCGACTGTCAGGGCGTTGGCGACAACGATGAACATGAAATAGACCTGGATTACGAACCCGTAGGCCGCCTGTACGTCCTTGCCGACCCTGCCCGCAACGTAGACGTCGGTCAGGCCGATAAGGAACTCGAACGACATGATGAGCGTCATCGGCCAGGCGACGTGCCAGCTCCGCGCGATAAGCTCGGCTATGCCCGCTCTGCCGTCGGCGCGGTCTGCCGGTCGAGTCTCCTTACCGCTCCCTTCGAGGTCGTCCATGGCTCCTTAAGGTCTATATTATTATATGCGTAAAGGGCAGGCGCGAAAGGGAAAGGTCCCTTATTTCTTCCCGCGCCCCCCTGCTGCGGCCCGACCTGCGTAGCGCGGGAGGAAAACGAATTTCAGCACGAGTCCGATGACCAGCATGGCCACGCTGAGAAGCTGGCCCATGGTAAAAAGACCGAGGATATATCCCACCTGCACGTCCGGCTCCCTGAACATCTCGCAGAAAATGCGGAACAGCGGGTAAAATATCAAAAAGACCGCGAAAACGTCCCCTTCGTTTTTCTTCCTTGTCCGGTACAGCCAGAGGATAACGAAAAGGACGACGCCCTCCAGGAGGGCTTCGTAAAGCTGCGAGGGGTGCCTGCCCACGTTGCCGCCCTCAGGGAAGGCCATGGCCCATGGTACGTCCGTCGGCCTGCCGTACAGCTCGCCGTTGATGAAGTTCCCTATCCTCCCGAAGAATATGCCTATGGGCGCGGTGGGGATGATAAGGTCCGCCATGGTCAGGAAAGAGAGCCCCCTTCGCCGCATCGCCCAGTAGCCCATGATGAACGTACCGGCGGCCCCGCCGTGAAAAGACATGCCGCCGTGCCAGAGGACGAAAATCTCCAGGGGATGCTCGATATAGAACGGCAGGTTGTAAAAAAGGACGTAGCCCAGGCGCGCGCCGATGAGCAGCCCCAGCACCAGGTAGAAGTAAATGTCGTCGATCTGCGCCTTCGTGACCCCCTTCGGCGAGCGCCGCGCCTGATAGACCACGAGGAAATAGGACGACGCGAAGCCCAGGACGTACATCATGCCGTACCAGCGGACGGCAAAGGGGCCTATCCTGAATATCTCCGGCGGTATGTGGGGATAAGGGATCAAAGCTTATTGACCTCCAGCATCTTCCACAGGTCGGCGGCCTGCCTGAAGACGAGGCCGTTGATGCCCATGCCCGACGCGGACGTTACATACTCTTCCGTGTCGTCGATATAGAAGACCTCGTCCCTTCTTACGTCGCACTTCTCGAATATGGCGTCGTATATCCGCCGTTTAGGTTTTTTTGCACCTACTTCGAAGGAGAGTATCCATTCGTCCATGACGTGCACGATGGGGTAGCGGTCGATGATATGGGTGAAATGAAGCTCGTTCGTGTTGCTCAGGAGAAAGAGGGGGAAGCCCTTCGCCTTCAGGTAGACTATGATCTCGTTGACTTCCGTGTCCTCCCGGAAGATGTTGTTCCATATATCCTTGAAGTCGTCGAATCCAAGTGAAAGGCGGTAGCGCTCCTTCA
Source organism: uncultured delta proteobacterium (assembly GCA_963810935.1). GTDB lineage: Bacteria > Desulfobacterota > Syntrophorhabdia > Syntrophorhabdales > WCHB1-27 > CAWEPK01. The sequence goes on from CAWEPK010000009.1 coordinate 177,161, forward strand.
AGTTGAGAAAAAACTCCAGGGATGATGAGTTGCCCTCTTCGTAGCCGTTGATCGACCCGTTTTTAAGGTCGAAAAGGTACGAGAAAATGTCGGAAGGGGTGCACGCGCCCTTTGCCTCCGAGCAGGCGTAGAGCTTATGTGCTATCTGCCGGTGGTCGAACGGCAGGATCACGTTCCCGAGGTCAAATACAAAGAGCTTTATCATGGATGAAAACCTTATCAGGGTTGAGTGGGCCGTATAGATTGAAGGGGTCGCACAGGTGCTGCCACCCGCAGATATGGACGAGGCGGGCAGGTGCGGGCGCGTGGCCCTGCATTATGCCTGCAATCGCCCTGCTCATATGCCTGTCCCGCAAGCGCATCTCCCTGGTGTAGGAAAACGCCCTTACGCCTTTTTCAAAGAAAAGCCTGGCGATGGCCGCCTGGAAGGAGACGCCGCCGGGCATAGGGTGCGCCAGGAGCCCGGCCAGGTTCTTCCTGGAGACGAGCTCTTCCATCCGGGCGAGGCGCGCACAGGAGAAACAGTCGACGTCTATAGGGAAGACCTGAACGCCGTGCCTCGCGCAATAATCCGAGGCAGACGCGAACTCGAAAGGAGGGTCGATATAAGATAAAACCGCCTCAAGACCGGCCTCGTCGACGTTGAAGCCGTCCCGTCTCAGCTCCTCCACCGTGGAGATCACCTGCCCTTTGAGGGCCTCTCCCTTCGACCGCCTGTATTCGAGTCCATAGCGCGAAACCTCAACAGTGACAGCGTCGGGCCGCGCAGATTCGAGCCAGCCGGGAAGGAGAGCCCTGCCCTTCCCGTCCCCGTGGATAACGCCTATCATGATAAATTGATTCTCACCCGGCCGGGCGTATGGAGCGCTCATGTTGAGATGCTAGAGTACCATGCCGGAAAAAGGCTGTCAAACAAGGGGCAGGCAGGGACAGAGGCGGAGGCGCGCGCAATCCGCGCTCACGAATTGCTTTACTTTGGCCGCCTGTTTGTTGTTAGAATGAGAGAGGCGGGCAGCGGCCGAATCCGAAAATGGCCCGCACGGATAATATTAATGGACAGCGAGAAGCCTTCACAATTCGATAATCTGCCCGTTGAAGGCTGGTTCTGGGAACTTGTCAGGAGAGACGCACGTTTCAGAAAGCGGTTCGCGCAGATGGAGGAGGCCGTGCAGGCCCATGCCGCCTCCCGCCTCACCGATGACGACTACGGCCGCGCCCTGAAAAACTACCTGGCCCACCTGCGCAGATACGGCATAGAGACATTCTCCCTGCCCGGCCCCGAAGACCGGAAAAACCTCGCAGCCCTCGGCTTCTACCTTATTCTTCCCCAGCCCGGAAAAGAGCAGCTCCTCGCAGTGCCGAGGCCCGACGTGCCGTATACGGGCTTCGGGCACGGCCCTAAGCCGACCCCACGCAAAGTCGACATGCCGGAAAAGGTCTTCGACCGCGACCGCATCAGGAAACTCCTCGCAAAATACGACCTTCTCGAAAAGAAATAAGCAGCCCGAAAAAACTGCCTGTCTGCCCGGCAAGCCTATCTGTACCCTTTCGCCCAAGCCCAGCAACGATCGCGCATGCGGGGCCGGTACGAAAGATGCAGCAGCAACGGAATCGGGTCGCCGTAACGGGGGCAAGGGGCAAAGGGCGGCGGCCCGAAACAACACGGCGCACCAAGGATAAACCGGCCTGCTGCGGCATGATGCGGACACCGGGCGCGGTGTCGGGTAAGCGAACAGGTTGTAACGCTTTCGGACGTTTTTCGGCTTTACATCGGGAAGGTCCGGGGCGAGGCGAAAGGGGTAAAGCGGGGTAGACATGAAAGTCACCGGGGTACGCGTCCACCTGACGGCCGAAGAACATGTACTGGCTTACATATCGATAGTCCTTGACGAATCCTTCATCATAAGGGACCTCAAGCTGATAGAGGAAAACGGCAAGATAATCGTGGCGATGCCGAGCAAGAAGATGAGGGACGGCGGATACAGGGACACCGCCCATCCCCTAAACCACGAGACACGGCGGATAATCGAGGCCCGGGTGATCGAAGCCTACAGGGAGGAAGTTGATAAGGGCCGGGAACGTACGAGGGATGCAGCCGGCGGCTAAGGTAAGTACGCTGCAAAGTTTTACGATCATAAAGCAAGCGAATGCGCAGCGCTTAAGCGGGGTGGCTCCACGAGCTTTGCTCGTGGAGGGGGTGCTGAACCCCAATAATTGCAAAGGTAGGCGGCCTGATTGCGCCTGCACCAATCTTCCTTTGAAAAGGGGGAATTCCCGTGAAAACCAGGTTAATGGGTCTGGCAGCCCTGACATGTGTTACTCTCGTTACGCTCGTCCTCGTCTCCGTCGTTGCGCGCGGGGCGACGCAGACCCACGACAGGCGACCGGGCGAGCAGCTCGTGGTGCGGAATATCGTTGCGGGCCAGGACATCACGAGCCACGAGTGGGGCATGGTCCGGCTGGAAGTGGGCATCGAGAGGAAGGGGGCGCCTAACAGCGGCAAGAGGGCGAAGGCGCGGCGGAGCCCGCTGAAGATTAAGGTGGACAACAAGGAAGTAGACTGCTACGTCGTCAGCTCATCGACCGGGTACGAGGGCAAAAAGACATACGCATATAAAACCGTAGCGATCCGGCTGGGTCCCCAGCCGGGCCCTAAGGTGATCACGGTACTTAACGACGGTCTTACGAAGAGCATACCCGTCAATTACAACCCTTCCGGCCAGCTCGAGTTCACGAACCTCTACGACCGCCAGGCCGTCTTCGGAAAGAAGCCGGTAATTATAAGCTGGTTCGGCTGCTACCTGGCGAAGGAGAGCGTCAAGATCAGCATAAACGGGGAAGCCCTGCCATCGGCAACAATGGAAAACCCACCTGAAGCGCCCGAGCTGCTGGCCGGCCGCATATCCGCGACGGAACGGCTTAACCAGGGCTCCAACAAAATAAAAATAGAGGCCCTCGATGTCAAAGGCGCAAAATTCGAGAAAGAGCTGGTCATGCAATATTATCCGGAGAACAGGGTCCCTATAGGTGATGAGTTCGCCGTAAGCCTAGGCATGGAGGACCCAAAGTCCGGGCCTTACCACGACGTAACGGTTGAAGGCGCGAGCCTAGTTAAGACGGGTGAGACGGGCATCAGGCCGGGACCGGAGAGGATGGGAGGACAGACGGTCGTCCCGCCGGGCAAGGTTGTCCTGGCCTGGTTCAAGGCGGTAGGTCCCGGCGAAACCGCAATCGCCACCAAGGTGAAGCAGTATGCCACGGACGACCCGAAGGAGGTCGAGAGGGCGCGGGTGGCCGTCTACTATTCAGCGACGGCCGGGCTCTCGGAGGCGGAAAACGCCCTCGGCCTCCAGAAGTACGTTGTTAAAAACCTTTTCACATGCGGCATTCCGGGCGAATGGGTCAAGGCCGAGAACCCGGACGGTGAGAATAACGTCGTCGGAGTCAGCGCGTACGAAAAATCACCGCAGGACATGCCTGCCGCGAGGGTATCGATAGCCTTTTACAGCCCTGATTCGGCTGCCGGAAAAACCGGAGCGCAAGCCTATATCGACGCGCTCATGAAGGAGGTACAGCCGGAGAAAAGAAGCGATGACCCCGCCTTGATCAACTGGATCCTCAAGGCGTACGATGAGGTGGAAAAGAGAGTCTGGGAAGCCGTTGAGAAATGGCAGCCGGAGCAAAGCGTGCCGCCCGTCATGAAACTCATGGAGGCGACTATAGCGGGGAGACAGGCCAGGGTGGTAGAGCGCAACGCATTCTTCGTCAAGTCTAAAATGATCGTTTTTAAGAGCAGGATCCCCGTGGCGGAGAGGTTTGTCGTGATCCCGGCGGACGCGGGCTTTTACGTCCTCAGCTTCAGCACGCCCGCTTCCGACGCCGAAAAGAACCGGGAGCTTTTCGCGACTATAACAGGCTCGTTTAGGCCGCTGAAATAGCGCCTGCGGGAGGCGGACGCGCCGGGTAAGGATTATCCGCCGGATGTGTAAACAGCGTAGGCGTCATCTACGCTCCTGTCCTCTATCGTGAGGGCATATATGGCGTTGCACATCCTGACCGCGTCCTGAAGCGGCTTCTGGTGCACGTTCCTGCCGGTGGCGTTTCCCGCACTCCACTCACGTGTATCTGGTCGTGGAGCCTTTGCAGGAAGACGCGGACGTCGTCACTCTCACCGCCTGCGCAGACGACCTTCGTCCTGCCGGCGGCCAGTACCGCCTCCTTCAACGCCTCGGCCGGGTTTGCACCTTCTTTCTTCGGAAAGTTCACCTTGACGAAATCGCTGCCGAGGCAGGCGGCGACGCCCGCAGCGCCGGCGATGAGGTGCGGGTCTTTCTCGTCTTTGACCGCCTTGCCGCGCGGATACATCCATAGCACGGACACGTACCCTCGGAGGTGCGCCTCGTAGACGGTCCGGGCCGCCTCCACCAGCATCTCCGACTCGTGCTCGCTCCCGAGGTAGATCGTATAGCCGACGCCCATAATCCGCAGGCCGCTGTTCCTGTGGAACTCGGCCACGTGCCCTACGTCGAACCATCGCGCGCTCAGCGGGTCGCACTGCGCGGTCTTGACCAGGTTTGTCTTAGAGTTGAGCTTGACGAGGTACTGGACGCCCGGGTAGTCCCGGCCGTATCGCGCTATCAGCCCCAATTGGGCGGCAAAGACGCCTATCCGCGCTTTGTCCGCTATACGGAAAAGGTGCTAGGGGTCGTTGTCGTCCGCGGAGATGCCCTCCCCGTAGAAATCGTCGTTCAGGTGCTCGACCTTCTGGTCGCCGGCAAAAAGCATCAGCCGTCCCGTCTTTCGCGTGACCGCCGTGTAATTCATTGCATAAGTCTCGCTCGCCGCCTGCGGCACATCCGCGGGCACGCATACGCTGTCGATCTTGGTCGTCATGATCTCCTCCTTCGTCAGGCTGCCTGTTTGAACTTCTCTTTTTATCTTATGCCTGCCCGCCTTAAATGTCAGATGGGTCTGTTCCTGTGCGCCCGTCTTTCCGTGTATGCCGCGAATGTCTCGAACGCTTGACAAGAACATGCCTCCAGCATACCTTATAGGTAAGCTTTCAACTTTGTTTGGTGTATACAATACCGTGCAGCGGGAGGGTAACCGGTGCAGAAGCGAAGGGTAGGCATTCTCACCGGCGGCGGCGATGTCCCCGGTCTCAATGTCGCCATAAAGGCTGTCGTATCACAGGCCGAGAACCATGCCATCCAGGTAATGGGCATCAGGACCGGATGGAAAGGGCTCATGTGCGTCAATCCGGACGACCCGGAAACCATCTCCAGGTTTATCCTCGACCTCAACACGGAGAACGTGCGGACCATCGACCGGACGGGCGGTACTTTCCTTCATACCTCGCGCACCAACCCCAGCAACGTATTGCCTGAAGAGGTCCCCGATTTCATCCGGCAGGAGGACAGGGCGCAGACGGCGAAGGGCACCGTCGATTGCACGCGCCATATCCTGAGGGTGCTTGATAAGCTGGGCGTAGAGGCGATGATACCCATCGGCGGCGACGATACGCTCAGCTTTGCCAGCCGCCTGCACAAAGAGGGCTTCAAAGTGGTGGCTATACCGAAGACGATGGACAACGATGTCTTCGGGACCGATTTCTGCATCGGTTTTTCAACCGCAGTCACGCGCTCGGTTGCAGCCATCCATGCCCTTCGCACGACCGTTGGCTCACACGAGCGCATCGGCGTAATAGAGCTTTTCGGAAGGAATTCGGGGGAAACCTCCCTTTTTGCCGCATATCTCGCAGACGTAGACCGGGCAGTCATTTCTGAAGTCCCCTTCGATATCGAAAAGCTGGCGCAGTTCCTGCGTGACGACCGGGCCGGCAATCCTTCCCACTACGCGATCATGACCATATCGGAGGGCGCCTACTTCAAGGGGGGCACCATCTTAGAAAGCGGGGAGGCGGACGCGTACGGCCATAAGAAGCTGGGCGGGATCGGCTCCGTCGTCGCCGGCGAGATCAGGAACCGGACCGGGATAAACATCATATACCAGCAGCTAGCCTACTTGATGCGCTCGGGCGCCCCCGATTCGCTCGACCGCATTGTCTCCGTATCGTACGGGATACTGGCACTCGACCAGATAGCCCACGGCGTCACCGGCCGGATGGTCGCGCTGCAGCAGGGCATCTACACTACGGTTCCGCTGGAGCTGGTCACGGCCGCCAAAAAACGCGTGGACGTGACTGCGCTTTACGATTCCGAGAACTACAGGCCCAAGGTGCAGAACATGCTGGGCAAGCCCATGTTCCTCTACTAAAAGCGCCGGACCGCGCACTGGAATGGTCTACCTCGACGACATAAAGGCGGCCGGGAAGTTGATAGAGAGCGCGGTCCATAAAACCCCTCTCCTCCATTCAAGCTCCCTTTCTCTTCTGACGGGGGCAGACGTTTACATCAAGGCCGAATACCTTCAAAAAACGGGCTCCTTCAAAGTCAGGGGCGCGTTCAACAAGATGGCGCATGCAGGGAAAGGACGCGTGGCTGCGGCATCGATGGGAAACCACGCCCAGGCAGTCGCTTACGCTGCCCGCAGGATGGGGATGCAGGCGCTCATTGTCATGCCGAAAACGGTGTCGATAGTGAAGGAAGAGGCTACGCGCTCATACGGGGCGGAAGTGCTGCTTTGGGGCGACACGTTTCAGGAGGCCCTGGATCATGCCCTCTCCCTGAAAGGCTATACCTTCGTCCACGCGTACGACGACGAGCAGGTCATCGCGGGGCAGGGGACTGTATGCCTGGAGATAGCGGAGGAGCTCGACGCGATCGACGCGGTCCTTGTCCCGGTGGGCGGCGGCGGCCTGATCGCGGGTTGCGCCGTAGCAATGAAAGCGCTTTCCCCGGCCACCGAGGTCATAGGCGTCCAGACGAAGGCGGCCCCTTCGGCCGTCCTGTCCTTCGAGGAGGGGAAGCCCCTGAGCGTCCCTCCTGAAAGGACGCTGGCCGACGGCATCGCCGTCGGAAGGGTCGGCGAAAGAACCCTGCCCCTGATAAGGGAATATGTGGACGGGATGCTTAGTGTCGGGGAGGACGCCATAGCGATGGCCATCCTCCTTTTGATGGAGCGAAGCAAGGCCGTAGTCGAAGGCGCGGGCGCGGCGCCGCTGGCCGCTCTTTTAGAGAACAAGGAGCGGTTCAGGGGCAGGCGGGTCGCGCTGGTCGCAAGCGGCGGCAACATCGACCCGACCCTCTTGGACAGGATGATCTACAAGGGCCTTCTGACCTCCGGCAGGATCGTAACCTTTGAGGTCACGGCCGACGACGTGCCGGGAATTCTTTCCGCGCTGGCGGGCATCGTCGCAGCCCGCAGGGGCAACGTCCTCAACGTCCGGCACGACAGGCTGCACGCTGACCTGCCCATAGGCAGGACAAGGGTCACCTTCGTCGTCGAGACGCGTAAGGCGGGCCACCTGGACGAGATTATCGACGATATGAAGGCACGGGGCTACGAGGTAAGAAAGAACGGGTGAAAAGAAGCGTCGCTTCTTTCTATTTACGGCCTTTTTTGGCCCGCGTTATCGACGCCCTCATCGATTTGACTTCCCTGCAGTAATCGCACATGCCCTCAGCGTCGAGCAGGTCCGCAAAGACCTGTTTGCCGCACCTTGAGCAAGACTTAAACCATGGCTTAACGACCGTTACGGTCGTTGCACTATTCTGCATAGTTTTCCGGATTCCCGATGAAATGAAAAATGAACGAGTCCATTCTATCCTTCCCCCCGATTTTGGTCAAGCAAATTCTTAAAAATTTTTTTATGCCGTCCCCAGGACCTTTTTCGCGCCTCTTCGGGTGGGTGTCCGGGGGTGTGCGAACCAAAATGATTGCAGGTTGACAGGGACGTGCTTCGTCTGATAGCATGGAGGCGAAAAGACCCGAACGGAAGAAAGGAAGGGGAATGGACAGAAAAGAGGTAGGACCGGATTACAGCGGCGAGTCTGTGGTCCTGCGGACCAGGCTGCACTGGGTTATAATAGCCGGCCCTGCCGCGCTCATGGTCATCGCCGGCCTTTCCCTGGAGCATAAAGGGACCTCCGCCGAGGTGGTCCTGGCCCTTGCAGTCCTTTGGGGCATCTTTTCCTCGATAAGCTTCGAGCGGTCCGAGATCGTGCTGACAAAAGCAAGGCTCCTTCTGAAGGTGGGTTTCCCGTGGCGCCGCTCGTACGATTTTCCCCTTGCCGACGTTCAGGACGTAATCGTATATCAGCCTTCCTTAGGAAAGTTTCTCGACTTCGGCAAGATAACGATCAGGCGGAAGAACGGCAAAAGGTCGGTCTTCCGGATGGTAAGGTCGCCCCACGTGCTTGCTCAGGCGATATACGAGCAACAGCAAGCCGGAGCGCCGGGGAACGAATAGCCTTTTGTCGGCTGCCTCTCTTCACTTTCGGCTCCTGCCGGGAATCCCGCGTGCATTATCCTTTCACCCGCGCTTCTGTTGACAAAAATCGCGCAAACGCTTACCATTGATAGGAACGGCGAGCGATAAGCAGGGTACTCTCGCATGGGGGCAGGTTACCCGGTGTGTCGGCGGTCGCCCGGACCTAAAAGAAAGCGGCACTTGCGCTCGCTTGCCTTTCTTTAATAGCTGCAAAGCAGATCCAAAGGAAAATTAGCGCGCTTCGCGGGAGATGATGGATGAGACTTTCAATTATCCAGCCGTCGCATTACCGCTCAAAGAGCGACAGGTCGATTTTGAAGATAAAAAAGCGGCGTTTGACGGGCCTCACGCTTCCCTATCTCGCGGCCCTTACGCCCGCCGGCTGGGACATCAGCCTGATCGACGAGCAGCTTACGGATATCGATTTCGATGCCCCGGTCGACCTGGCGGCCATCACGACGTGGACGATCAACTCCTTAAGGGCATATGAGATTGCGGATAATTTCAGGCGGCGTGGAGTGCCCGTTATCATGGGCGGCCCGCATACTTACTTTTACCCGGAGGAATCTGCCGCGCACTGCGATGCGGTCGGCATCGGCGAGGGGGAGAACATCTGGCCCGCGATGCTCGACGATTTCGCAAACGGGCGCCTCCGGAAGCTTTACAGCGCCCCCCATTCGCCGGACCTTGCGGACTTGCCCATGCCGCGATACGACCTGCTCGATTTTTCGAGATATACGCGAATAAAGACATACTCCGTACAGTCCTCGCGCGGCTGCCCATTCGAGTGCGAGTTCTGCTCGGAGCGCTTCTACCTCGGCCACCGCTACCGGTACCGGCCGGTAGCGGACGTAATCGCCGAGATCAGGCGCACCGGGGCGCACTACATCCTGTTCGCAGACAGTAATTTCGCCGGAAAACCGTCCCACACCAAAGAGCTGATGAAGGAACTCATCCCTCTGAAGGTACGCTGGTCCGCCCTGTGGCCCGCCTACCTCTGCAACGACCGGGAAATGATGAACCTCGCGGCGAAAAGCGGTCTCCTCCACCTGAACATCGGCATCGAGAGCATCGACCAGGAGACGCTCATGGGGCTGAACAAATCGAGCAACAAGGTCAAGCAGTACAGGGAGATCCTGGGTAACCTGCGGAAAAGGAATATAAGCTACTCCCTCAATTTCATTTTCGGAACGGACACCGAAAAGGCGGACATCTTTACGTCAACCCTCGCTTTTCTGCGGGACGAGAAAGTCCCGGCCGCCTACTTCAACATACTTACCCCGCACAAAGGAACGCCGCTTTACGACCGCATGGCGGCAGAAGACAGGATCATCGATATCGACGGCATAGGAAGGTGGCCCGGCATCCACTGCCACATAAAACCGAGCTACTGCTCCGCCGAGGAGATGGAAACGCACGTCAGGACTATGTACCGGAAGTTTTACAGCCTGCCCTCGATGCTCGCCCGCCTCTCCTTTCCGGTCAGGCAGACAGACATCGCATCATGGATGGTAAACCTCGAGCAGCGAAGGGTCTCCAGGACGGAGACGGAGAACTTCGACTATTACTGAAAGTCCTACATCCGCGTAGACAACTATGCACGGTCCTACCTTTATGTAGCTTTCGGGGCGCCTTATTGGCTGTTGGACGCCCCCCACACAGATTTACGCGCGACGGTTTTTATCTCTTTTTGACGCTTTGCGCCGACATTTTTACGCACAACCGATATGCAAACGTATAAGCTAGCGAGGAGACCATACAATGTATGGCACGGTTATTGATATAACGGGAGCCAGCAGGTTCTCTGTGTCGCTAATAAAGCAAGGAGGTGTGGGTATGAAAGGTGTGGCATCAATCTTGGTCGGTTTGCTGCTTCTTGTTTCTTGGTGCGGATCGGTTTATGCGCAGGAAAAAGGAGCGGCGGTGCCGGAGGCCGGGAAGGATAGCTCGCCGAAGGTCGGCGACATGACGCTGGACGATCTGAAGAAAGCACTCGCAGCGCCACCGGCAGCACAGCCGGCCGCGCCACCGGCAGCACAGCCGGCCGCCCCACCGGCTGCAGCGCCGGCGCAAGGGACCGCACCGGCAGCCGCGGAGGCCCCAAAAGATACTTCTCCCAAGGTCGGCAACATGACGCTGGACGAGGTCAGAAAGGCCATCGGCTTCAGCGCCTATTTCCAGGGAGGATATCTCTTTAACACGAGGGACCCGGTCTCGCAGGAAAACCAGTTGCGGCTCTTCGACCATAAGGCCAACAGCTTCGGTCTTGACCTCGCGCAGTTGAGGTTCCAGAAGGACGCCGCCGACCCCGACAGCTTAGGCTATAATTTCAGGTTCTCCTTCGGGGAGACGGCCAAATTCATCCATTCGAGGGGACTCGGCCCTCAATTCAACAACCTCAACCCCGGAACGAGCGACATCCGGGACACGACCCCCTTCGACCTGACGGTGGCGAATGTGACATATAACGCTCCTCTCGGCAAGGGCCTCCAGTTTACTTTCGGCAAGTTTGCGACGCCTATGGGAGCGGAGGTTATAGAGGCATTGGACAATATGAACTATTCGCGGTCCTTTCTCTTTAATTACGCCATACCCTTTACCCACACCGGCGTAAAGGCCTACTATCCCTTCTCAGACGCATTCAACGTCGCATTTTACGTAGTGAACGGATGGGACAATACGAACGACAATAACAACGGCAAGACGGTCGGGGTCTCTTTCGGCATTACGCCCGTGAAGCCCGTCACCTTCGCCTTCAACTTCATGTATGGGCCCGAGCAGGACAACAACAGCAGCAACGAGCGCTTCCTCTTCGACTGGGTGGCCACGTTCAACGCTACGGACAAGTTGACCTTCGTCCTGAACACGGACTATGCGACTGAGCAGGGTGTTTCCACCGCCCTTGGCACCGTTAACACGAAGTGGTACGGCGTCGCCGGCTACGCGAAATACCAGTTCACCAATATATTCGCGGTAGCGCTGCGCGGCGAATGGTTCAAAGACCCGGACGGAGCGCGGACGACCTACACCACGCTGCCTGATGCCAGCGTCCTGCCGACGGGCATCGGCCAGACGCTCAAGGAAATTACGCTCACGCCCGAGTTCAAGGTTGCGAAGAACCTAATCGTGCGGCCTGAGTACCGCCACGACTGGTCCGACAAGAACTCGTTCGGCGCCATCGGCTCCGCGCCTGTCGCGCTGCCCTCCGGACACGACAAGACGCAGGACACCATTGCAGTCGGTGTGATGTACCTTTTTCAGTAAAATCAAGAAGGATGGAAACAAAACGCCGGGCGGAGCCGCCCGGCGTTTTTCTTATAGATCGACGAGCATGATCTGGACGTCCATTACGTTGGTGCCCGTGGGCCCGGTACGGAACAGGCCGCCCGCCTTTTCGAAGAAATGGTACGAGTCGTTGTCGGCCAGGTATTTTGCCGGGTCGATCCCGGCGGAGCGCGCGCGTATCGCTGTCGCGCCGTCCACGTAGGCCCCCGCCGCATCTGTGGGACCGTCGCTCCCGTCCGTGCCGGCCGATAAAAGGGCTATCCCCTCCTCGCCTTCCACCTCGAGGGCGAAGGCAAGGGCCAGCTCCGTGTTGCGGCCGCCGAGCCCGCGGCCCCTGACCGTTACGGTCGTCTCCCCTCCTGAGATCATGCAAAGGGGTCTACCGCCTGCGGCTTGCGCGCCTGCCCGGGCCGCGCGCGCCTGGGCGGCGAGCCACCTGCCCATATCCGCCGCCTCTCCGGAAACATCCGTTGAAAGCACCCTGGCCGTAAAACCCAGCCTGCCGGCTTTCCACTGTGCCGCCTTTATGGCTGCCCGGTTATTCGCGACGATCGTGTTCCGCACTTTGTCGAAGACGGGGTTGCCCTGTTTGGGCGTCTCGGCGACGCGCCCCGCAACGCCTTCCCGGAAGAGACCGGGAATGGCCGGCGGGACCTTGTCTGCGAGACCGAATTTCTCTATGACCTTAAGGGCGTCAGCGTACGTCGTGCTGTCCGGGGCCGTGGGCCCGGAAGCGATGACGTCCAGGGGGTCGCCCATTACGTCCGAGAGTATCATCGATTCGACCGTCGCCGGGCATGCGATCTCTGCAAGCCTGCCCCCCTTGACCATGGAGGCATGCTTACGGACCGCGTTCAGGTCGTTGATGTCCGCCCCCGCCTTCAGCAGCAGGTCGGTCGTCTTCTGTTTCTCGGCAAGCGTTATCCCCGTGTACGGGGCGACGAGGAGCGCCGATCCGCCGCCGGAGATAAGGCAGATGAAGAGTGTTTTCTCGTCGAAGGTGCGGGCGAGCTTCATCGCCTCCATCGTGGCCTTAAGCCCCGCTTCATCGGGAAGCGGGTGACCCGCCTCGTGGACGGCGATCAGGTCCGATTTGCAGTCTACCCGGTAGCCGTGCTTGGTGATTGCAATCCCGCCCGTCAGCTTTTCGCCCATCCTGTCGGTGAGCGCCCGCAGCATGGGGGCAACCGCCTTTCCGAAGGCAAGCACGTAGAGCCTCGTAAAGCCGCCTCTCTCATACCTGGAAAGCAGCTCGTCGCCGTGCCGCGCCACCGCATCATAGGGGTCGGCCGCAGCCAGGGCATCAGCGAAAACGGCAGTCAACAGCACTTCAGCTTCGCTCATTTCGGGATACCTCGCCTTGTTCCCGCGCGCCGGGCGGCACGCGACCTGGCCGCGACAATCGATTCAGCGTCCCTGTATGCCTCGATCAAGCTCGTCGGGTCCGCTGTGCCTGTCCCGGCTATGTCCAGCCCCGTGCCGTGACCGACCGATGTCCTGACGAAAGGCAGGCCGAGCGTGATATTGACCGTCCTGCGGAAATCGACGGTCTTAACGGGGATGAGCCCCTGGTCGTGATACATGGCAACGTAGGCGTCGCACCGCTGCCCGTGAAAAAGGGAATCGGCGGGAAACGGGCCCGTCGCGTCGATTCCGGAAGCCCTCGCTTTTTCGATGGCCCCGGCAATCACCCCCTCCTCGCTGCCCAGTATACCCTGCTCGCCTGCGTGCGGGTTGAGCCCGCACACTTTTATGGCGGGCGACGCTATGCCGAAATCAGTCCTCAGGGCCCTGTCGGTGACAGTGATGCAGGAGAGGACCCTCGCTGTATTTATGAGGCCGGGCACGTCTTTGAGGGGTACATGAATCGTGACTAGACAGACCCTCATCTTCCGGTTTTTCATCATCATGACGTAATCGGTGACGCCTGCGAAATGCGCCAGGATTTCCGTATGGCCGGGGAACGCTATACCGGCAGCCTGTATGGATTTCTTAGTTATGGGGCATGTCACGACCGCATCGACCGTGCCTGCCGAGATGAGCCTGAGGGCCTCCATCAGGTATCGGTAAGACGCATCGCCGCAGGAGGCGTCAGTTTGTCCGAATCTGGCCTTCGTAATGAGTCCGAGGTCCACGAACTCGGCTAAGCCTGCTGGCGCCCGGCCTAACGGCTTGACCGCGACGCGGCGCCGGCCGATTGCCTTGAATGCCGCATTCAGAACGGAGGCATCGCCGATGATTACTGGCGTGCTTTTACGGGCAAGGATATCGACAGCCTTTGCAACCAGCTCCCCGCCTATGCCGGCGGGGTCTCCCATGGTTACGGCTATCCTGCTCAGATCTTGACCTCTATGTAGGAAGTCGACCGGAGCTTGGCTATCAGGCTCTTGTACCTTTTTTCCGCCTCTATTTGGAACAGGTTACTCCTGACGGACTCTTTCACCTTTTCAAAAGGGAGGGCCGCGCCCCTTTTCGTTTCGATGAGCTTGAGTATATGGTAGCCGAAGGGCGTGCGGATGACGTTGCTGAAGCTGCCGGGCAAAAGCAGGCCGACAGCCGCCCGAAGCTCAGGGATAAGCTCGTCCTTCTTGGTAAAGCCGGCCTCGCCCTGCGCGCCCGAAACCTCGTCCGAATACTCAGCGGACACTTCCTCGAAAGGCCTGCCCCCCTCCAGCGCGGTCCGGGCCTCCTGCGCGCGCTCGGCCGCATTTTTCCTCCGCGACGATACGAATACATGCTGAAGCTTCAACTCCTCCGGGGTGTAATCATTCAGATGAGCATCATAATATGCCTTGACGTTTTTCTCGTCCACGTCCACTTCCTGCATGATGGTCCTCGCCAGTACCTTTTGCCTGGTCAGGCCCACCCTGATGCCCTTGATGAATTCCTTATAGTCGATCTTGTCGTTCTTCAACTGCTGCTTCAGCTCGTCGTCCGTAATCATATTCTGTTTCTTGATGCCGTCGACGGTCTCCTGGATCTCCTTATCGGCGACCTCTATCTTGAGCTTCTTCGCCTGCTGGTTAATCAGCAGGCTCTCGATGAAGGCGTCGAGCTTCTCCCTGATCTGCATGTTGCGCATGTACTCGTTCATCGAGGAAAAACGGCTCTTCTTATCGACCGCTACAAACCTCTCCACTTCACGCAGAGTGACGACCTCGTCGTTGACTATGGCCACTATCCTGTCCACCACCTCCGCCCGGCAAATGCTCGGCAGAAGAAGCGTAAGGAGTGTGCAGCCGATCAGAATAATCCGCTTCATTTTGCCTTACCGGCCTCCGGCTTCGCCGCGGGCGCGCTGGCATCCGGCTTCGCCGGGGCGTCCTTAGCAGGAGCCTTTGCATCTGCGCCTTCCGCCTTAGCGGGCGCCTCACCCTGCTTGGCTTCCTCTTTGAAGAACCCCTCGTTGATGACGATCTTCGAGCTCTTCTTCAGGTCTTCGATATATTTCTGGACCATCTCGGTCTGTTTTTCCTGGAGGATCTTCTGTTTTATAAAGTCCTTCACTTCTGCGAACGGCACATACGTCGGCGCCTTAACCCCTTCGAGCTTTATGATATGGTAGCCGAGCTGTGTCTTCACCGGGTCGCTCACCTGCCCGACCTTCGTCAGCTTGAACGCGGTCTGCTCGTATTCCGGTATCAGCGTGCCTTTCGGATGAAAGCCTATGTCTCCCCCGTTCGCCTTGGCGCTCGGGTCGAGGGAATACTTCTTCGCCAATTCCGCAAAGTCCTCGCCTTTTGCGACCCTTGCCTGAAGCTCCCTGGCTTCCTGCTCGGTCTTCACCACGATCTGTCTCGTCTGGATCTCCCTTTCCTTTTTGAACTCCTCCTTGTGGGCGTCATAGAACTTCTGGAGCTCTTCATCGGAGAACTTCGAGTCCGTCATGATCTTCTTGGCGAGAAGGGACTGTATCGTAAGCTGGTCCTTGAACTCGGAAAGCTTATCCTGGAAATCCTTGCTCTTTTGTATGTCTTCTTTCTTTGCTTCCTTCAGGAGGAGCCTCTGCACGACCATCCTGTCAAGGAAGTTCCTCTTCCCGCTCTGGTTCGCAACGAGCATCTTCATGTTCATCGGTATCTTGTCCAGCTCGTTGTTGAAATCGGCCGCAGTTACCTTGTCCCCGTCTATTGTAGCAACGACCTGACCGTCTTGCTTCTTTGAGCAGGCTACGAGGGGCAGGAGTAGCATTAATAGAATCACGTACTTTTTCATGGTCACCTCATTTTGTTGTTTTATATCACACCGCAACAAGCTCCAGCAAGATATTTCTTGCCGCGCTTACGATATCTTCCATCCTTCGGTCGCTCTGTATAACGATCCTTCCGTCGGGCAGCAGCTTCACCTTTTCCTTGCCGTCCTTGGCCATTTTCACTATCTTTTTCATGTCGAGGGGCGTCCGGTCAGTCACCTGGAGGATGATCTGCTTCCCGGTGTATTCAAGCCGCTTCATTTTCATCCCCATAAGCATGACCTTGAGACCTATGACGTCCAGCAGGTTGCCTAGCGGGCCGGGGACGGGGCCGTAGCGGTCTTTCAGCTCTTCTCTCATGTCGGTCAGCTCCTCGTCCGTCTTGATCTTCGACAACCGCTTGTACGTCAAGAGCTTGCTCGTCTCGTCGCCTATGTAGGAATCCGGGATATAGGCGCTTAGGGGTATCTTGATCTCCGTAACAAGCTCCTCCTCTTCGGGGCCGTTGCTCCGCAGGGCCCTGACCGCCTCTTCCAGCATCTTACAGTAAAGCTCGAAGCCTATAAGGTTTATGTGGCCGGACTGCTCTTTTCCGAGCAGGTTGCCCGCGCCCCTTATCTCCAGGTCATAATTGGCGACTTTAAGGCCTGCGCCAAGCTCGGTCATCTCCTCCAGGATCTTCAGCCTGACCAGGGAGTCCCTGGCAAGCGTCTCTTCCTTAGGGACGAGCAGGTACGCGTACCCCTGTTTCGTGCTCCGGCCCACCCTGCCCCGGAGCTGGTAGAGGTCGGCCAGCCCGAACCTGTGCGCGTTGTTGATGAAGATCGTGTTGACGTTCGATATGTCCAGCCCGGATTCGATAATGTTGGTCGAGAGGAGGACGTCGTATTTGCCGCCTATGAAGTCGAGCATGATGCGCTCCAGCACCTTGCCGTTCATCTTGCCGTGCGCGACCGCAATCTTTACGTCCGGCAGGAGCTTTTTCAAGTGCTCGTGGACGACCCCGATGTTGTAAATAACGTTGTGGACGAAGAAGACCTGCCCGCCCCTTTGCAGCTCGCCCTCGATCGCCTTCGTGATCACCCCGTCGTTGAACTTCACCACCTGCGTCTTCACTGCCAGGCGGTCGAGCGGCGGCGTATTGATTATGCTTAAGTCCCTGATGCCGGTTATCGCCATATGGAGCGTCCGGGGGATGGGGGTGGCGCTTAAGGTAAGGACGTCCACGTTTTTCTTCATCAGCTTCAGCTTCTCTTTATGCTTCACGCCGAAGCGGTGCTCTTCGTCTATGACAAGAAGGCCCAGGTCCTTGAACTCCACGTCCTTTTGAAGGATGCGCTGGGTGCCGATGACCATATCGACGCCGCCCTTCTTCAAGCGTTCGGCCACCTGGGCCTGGTCTTCCCTGGACCTGAACCTGGAGAGCATCTCCACGTTGACCGGATAATCCCTGAAGCGCTCCGAGAAGGTCTTGTAGTGCTGCTGCGCGAGGACCGTGGTCGGCACGAGGAGGGCCACCTGCTTGTTGTCGATCATCACCTTGAACGCGGAGCGGATGGCGACCTCGGTCTTGCCGAAGCCCACATCCCCGCATACGATCCGGTCCATGGGCCGCTGCTTCATCAGGTCGTCGAGGACCTCCCTGATGACCCTCTGCTGGCCTTCCGTCTCCTCGTACTCGAAACGCTCCTCCATTTCCCTGAAAACCTCGTCGTCCGGAGGGAAGGCGTGCCCCTTCGCCAATTCCCGCTCGGCGTAGAACTGTATAAGCTCCTTGGCGATGTCTTCGACGTACTTCTTGACCCTGTTCTTCGTATTTTTCCAGTAGCCGCCGCCGAGCTTGTCTATCTTCGGCTTAATCTTCTCGCCGCCCACGTATTTCTGGACCAGCTCCAGTGAATCGACAGGTACGTAAAGCCTGTCCTCATCCTGGTACTCGATGAGGAGAAAGTCTTTTTCCGAGCCCTCGAGACTCAGCTTCTTTATGCCCTTGTAAACGCCTATCCCGTGCTCGATGTGGACGATACATTCGCCGACTGCCAGGTCCTTGAAGGAGTTGAGGAACTCATCGACGCCCCCCCACTTGTGCTTCACCGTCCGCTTCTTCGGGCCCACGATATCTTCTTCCGTAAGGAGTATCATGGAGGACGTCCTGAACCCTCTTCTCAGCGGACCGACCACGATGGCCCATTCTTTTTCCTTGCCGTCGACCGACAGCTCGGAGATAACCGGCAGGGCGACGCCGTAATTCTTGAGGATCTCCTGAAGCCTTTCCGCCTGGTGGCGGTTGGCGGCGGAAAGGTAGACAAAGGGGACTGACGCCCACTCGCCCATCATCTTCTCGCTTAAGGACTTGAACACCTCGTTCCTGCGCGACTCGAATATCCCCCGCAGGTCTCTGTTGGACGCGGTTTCCAGTACCATCCCGTCCTCTTCGCCCCTTATGCCGGATACGTCCACGTTAAGGAGCGAGACGAGCCTTTGCCTCATCGCGTCCGCCTGCGCCGTCCCTTCTATCTTCCTGCACAGCTCGTCGATGCCCCTGTGCACTACGACCGAATCGTCGGTAAGGTAATCGATGATGGTTACTCCGTCATCGGCGGCAACCCCGGCCGGTGTCACGATAACCCGCTCTATCTCGCCCTGCGACCTCTGGCTCACCGGGTCAAAAAACCTTAATGAATAGACCTGGTCGCCCAAAAACTCGATCCTCACCGGCTTCGGGGAAGAAGGGGGAAAAAGGTCAATAATGGCGCCCCTCTTCGCGAACTCACCCTGCTCGCGGACGATCGGGGTCACCTCGTATCCCGCATCCGCGAGATAGGCGACCAGCTCTTCCTGAAACACGGTCTGTCCGAACTCCACCTCCATCGATTTCTCAACCAGCCGGCCGGCCGGGGAGAGGGGGGCGTTAAGGGCCTCGACGGGGAACAGGCCTATGAAACCCGGGTCGGTAAAGAGGCGGTAAAGGAAGCTTATCCTCTTGGACTCGTCCTCTTTCTCAAAAATCCTGTGGCTGTACACGGGGAAATAGCTGACCGGCTTCTTCGAGAAGAACTCGATCTCTTCCCGCAACAGCAGGGCCTCGTCCTCCCCCTCGTAGAAGACGATGGTCCTCCGGCCGGGTATCCGGGAAAGAAAGAACGAGAGGAACGACTCGATCTTCCCTGTAATGTATACATAGCCTTTTTCGGGAATAGAATACACGCCAATCCTTCGCGCAAAACAGGCGGCTGCCTGAAGCGCCGCCTGCCGCATGAGAGGTAATTATACCAGTTTTTTCAGCGAGTATCAGTATTGGGGCTCAGCGCCCCCTCCACGAGCAAAGCTCGCGGAGCCTCCCCGCTCGGCGCTTCGCATTCGCTCGCTTTATTACTGCCGCGCTCGGCACTCGCTCTGGCAGTAATCGGGCTTAAGCACCATCTCACCGGCAAAGCCCGTGGAGCCCTCCCCCTTTAGGCGGGCGCTTCGCTTGCTTTAGGTAGGCATCGTGAGGGGCAGGCAGATCGATAGGGGGGGGGTTACGGGTCGGGCAGCAGGCAGAGGGTCTTTGCGTACTCACCCATGACCGCGCCGGTGTAGCGCGCCTGGCGCCCCGGCTTGCGGTGGCCGGGCTTGCCTGGGGGTCGGGCTTTTATCCTCTTTGCGCCCCTGTTGTAAGCGTCGAGCGCCACCGGTATATGCGTAAAGTCCTTGATAAGGCTCGAAAGGTGGTGCACCCCGATCTTTATGTTCTTTCCCGGCTCCCGGAGCTGCGCCTTGCCCGTCCAGCTCATCCCTATGATTTTTGCGACACTTCTGCCGACGGACGGCTTTATCTGGAGCAGCCCCATGGCGCCCTTGCGCGAGACGGCATCCTCGTTGAAATTGCTCTCGACCTTCATGACGGCCAATATCAGCCTGTAATCGATCCGGTAACTGCTTGATTCCCGATAGACGTGGTCTGCAATGGCCGCCGTCTGCCGCTCGCTTAAGGCCGCGTTCTCCTTCTTCATATAGACGGCGATCTCCTTGATGACTTTTTGGTATCGGGCCTGCTCTCTCGCGTCCTCAGGAGCGGCAAGGCGCAACGGGAGGAGTACAACCAGCGACACGAGTAAGATGCAGACTTTGCCCATATGCACAATATGAGTCGCGCATGTCTGACGGTCAATCGGGCGAACCGGGCGTGCGCGCAGAAAGGCAAGCGCATAAAATGGCGTCTTTCAGGGCAAAACGAAGGGACAGAGCGAGAAGGCTCCAACGGAAAGAACCGTCCCCTCAAACCCGGTTGCAGGGAAACCTTACGTCCGAAGACTGCGCGGGCAGGCACCTTTAGACTGCCAAAAGGTGCGATACGGCGTAAGCCCATGGTTTGCAAAAACGGCAACTCCTTGCAATGCGCCGTTGCCGAGCTATAATTTTTAAAGGCGACAGGGCCGCGAGCCTAAAAAAAGGGGGGGATATGCCCGAACGATGTCCGGTCCGTCGCCGCGAGGATCCCGCCCGGCCCGCCCTGCGGTTCAAGGCCTCCCTGGTTCTCGCCCTTCTGCTGCTATGGGCGCCCGCGTGCAGCACCGCGCCCGTGCAGCCGGGCGCTACCCCTGTTATCATCCCGGACGTGCCCTTTTTCAGCCAGGAGGCCTATCAGTGCGGCCCCACGGCACTCGCAACGGTCATGGACTACTGGCATACTAAAACGGGGGCAGGCAAATGGGTCACCCCCGAGGAGATCGGGTTTGCGATTTACAGCCCCACGGCAAGGGGCGTCCTCGGCATGGACCTTGAGATGTACGCCCGGAAGCACGGCTTTGCGACAGAGCAGTACTCCGGGGGCCTGGACGACCTGAAAAAACGGGTTGACATGGGCATCCCGCCGATAATCTTCGTCGATTACGGCTTTCTCTCATACGAGTTAAACCACTTCATGGTCGTGACGGGATATACGAAAAACGCCATCATAGTCAACTCGGGCAGCCGCCGGAACGAAATGGTGCCGGCCGGGCAACTGGAAAAGATATGGAGGAAGAACCGCCATTGGACGCTCTTGTTAAAACCGTCGCCCTGATACTGCTGAGCCTGGCGATTACAGGCTGCACCATGCCGAGGATCGCCGCATTCAGGGACCCCCTTACCCCACAGGAGCATATCAACCTGGGGGTCTCTTACGAGCAAAAAGGGGAGCTGGACGCCGCGCTTAAGGAATACAAAACTGCCGAGAGAAAGGCGCCCATCGCCTATCTTTACAAGGGCAACGTCTATTTCCAGCAGAACGATTTCGACAGCGCCGAAAAGGCTTACCGGAAGGCGATAAAAAAGACGGGATCGCCGGAGGCGCACAACAATCTCGCCTGGCTCTACTACACGAACGATGTAAAGCTCGATGAAGCGGAGCGGCTGGCGGAAAGGGCAGTCGAGCTCTCACCCGCATCCGCCGGCTTTAAGGATACCCTCGACAAGATCAGGAAAAAAAGGGGGACTGATTAATGACCCCGCTGCTTGCAGCAGGGTCGTAAAGCGAGCGTATGGCGAGCGCTTAAGCGGTGAGGCCGGGGCACCCGCCCGACGTAAGGAGGCAAGGATCGTAGGAAGGGCTGCTGAACCCCGATGATTGCCGCTGGACCCCAGCGGCAATAAAGCAAGCGAATGCGCCGAGCCGAGCGGGGAGGCCGGGGCACCCGCCCGACGTAAGGAGGGAAGGGTCGCAGCTTTGCCCGTGGAGGGGGCGCTGAGCCCCAATGATTGCCCTTTACAGCAGTCCGCTCCGTAGTTATATATGTAAGGTAGCACTGAAATATCCCGTCAAAACATAAACGAACGGAAGAGAGGCGATGGCAAAGAAGCTGCTCACCTGGTATCTTGCGTTCGTCATGGCCCTTTTGGCTTTGGCCCCTCGTGTCGATGCCTTCTTTGCGCCGACCTCCCCTTCGAGCGCCGCGCAGGTCTCCGGCGACGAACGGACGGACAGGGCGAGGATCGAGGAATTCCTGGAGGGCAGGCTGGTCAGGGGCAGGCTTCAGGCGATAGGCTTTACCAGGGCGGAGATAGATGAAAGGCTGGCGGGCCTCACGGGGAAACAGCTCCACGAGCTGGCATCGAGGCTCGAAGACGTTAAAACCGGCGGGGCGGCCGAGGGGATCCTTATCGGCCTTCTGATCATCGTGCTGTTCATCGGCGTCGTCCTACCCCTTCTGGGCATCAGGATATGGAGGTAATGCAGGGCGGGCCTCAAAATGACAGAACGATCATGCCCTTCGGCTCATCGACGAACTCGCCTATCACCCAGAACTGCGTTCCGTTCAGGGATGCGCATCGACCGAAGGCATCAAGTGAGTCTTTTCCTACCGCTATGAGAAGGCCCCCCGACGTCTGGGGGTCGTAAATGATGTCCGCAAAAAAGCCGCTCGCTGCACCGCTTATATATTTTTCGTAGAAAGACCTGTTGCGGTAGAGGCCGGCCGGCACGAAGCCCGAAGCGGCCAGGGCGACCGCGTCTTTGAAGTAAGGCAATTTTTCAGGGAACAGCCTGACGCCTATTGACCCCTTTATCATCTCGGTCAGGTGGCCCACAAGGCCGAATCCCGTCACATCCGTCGCAGCGTGTGCGCCCGCGACCCTCATCGCTTCCGCGCCGCGGTCGTTGAGCGCGGCCATGACCCCGATAAGCTCGCGCGCCGCCTCCTCCCCTACCATATCGCCTTTGATGCCCGTGTTCATGATGCCCGTGCCCAGGGGCTTTGTCAGGACCAGTTGGTCGCCGGGCCTCGCACCCTCGTTTCTCATGATCTTATCCGGGTGGACGACGCCGGTGACCGATAGGCCGTACTTGATCTCCGGGTCATCGACGCTGTGGCCGCCCATCAGGCTCACATGCGCCTCCCGCAGCTTGTCCGCACCTCCCCGCAGGATCTCTTTCAGCACATCGAGCTTGAATCTTTCGGGCGAGAAGCAGACGATGTTCATGGCCGTCTTCGGGACCGCCCCCATCGCATAGATGTCGGACAGGGAGTTCGCTGCGGCTATACGGCCGAAATCGTAGGGGTCGTCGACGACCGGAGGGAAGAAATCGACCGTCTGGACAAGGGCCAGATCGTCGCTGATCTTGTAGACGCCTGCGTCCTCGAACCCCTCTATGCCGACCAGCACGTTCTCATCGGCCGGTATCTCGATGCCGCAAAGAATGTCGGACAGGTCCCCCGGACCTATCTTCGACGCTCAGCCGCCGCCCCTGGCCTGTTTCGCTAACCGCTCCGCCATTGCAAGCTCTCCTTTCCTGCCAATAATTATAGCACCGAACGCTCATCCGGTGTAAAATGGGGAGACGCGAGCCATGTCTGAAACTATAAGCGATATAGGCGAATTCGGTCTCATCCGGAAGATACGCTCGATTATCGAGAACGAGGGCGTGAAGGCCGAAAGGCTGACGGAAGGCATCGGCGACGATGCCGCCTCCTTCCTCCCGCACCCCGGATACGAGCTTCTCGTTACGTGCGATTCCATAGTCGAAGGGCGCCATTACCTGCCCCGCGTTATCGAAGGATACGACCTCGGGCTGCGGGCAATGACTGCAAACATCAGCGATATAGGCGCTATGGGCGGTGCGCCCCTTTACGCCCTGGTCTCCCTCGGGCTGAAAGGCGGGACGCCGGTCGCGGAGATAGAGGCCCTTTACCGGGGGTTTTTATCCGGCCTGAACCCGTTTGGGGCCTGCATTATAGGCGGCAACGTAGCGGAAGCGGCTGTGCCGTTTATCGATATCACACTGATCGGCGAGATTGAGCTGGGCAGGTCGGTCCGCAGGAGCGGAGCGGGACCGGGAGACGCCGTCCTGCTTACCGGCTGTACCGGGCGGGCCGCAGCCGGACTGCGCCTCCTCCTCGACGCACCCGGCGACACGGGGCTGTACGCAAACCCCCTCGTTAGGGCATATATCGCCCCTTCCCACAGGGCGCTTTTCGGGCGCGCGGTGGCTGCGGCGGGATACGCGACGGCAATGATCGACACGAGCGACGGGCTTGCCGGCGACCTCACCCACATCTGCGAGGAGAGCGGGACAGGGGCAGAGGCTGATCGAAAAAGCGATACCGCTTGACGACGGCCTCGCAGAGGCCGCGCGCTCTTTTCGCCTCGACCCTTACGTCATGGCCCTCGGCGCGAGTGACGATTACGAGCTTATCATTACGTGCGCACCCAGCCGGGCAGCGGAGATCAAGACCCTTGCTGCGGACCGGGACGTGCCGTTAACTGAAATCGGGAAGATCGTGGAAGGTAGTGGGGTGAGCCTCGTGCTGCCGGACGGCGAAAAGCGCCCTGTCGGCAGGGAAGGCTGGGACCATTTCAGGTAGACAGATTTTTTAAGCCGTGCGGCCCTATATCTTCCGTATGACCCTTCTGGCGCGCCGCAAACCTTTGGATGCCTTACGGGGGTTTCCCTTCTTGTCGGCCCTGCCTTCGGCCTCCCCCGAGTCGCCTTTGCCCATAATGGCCGCCTCCAGCCGGTCGGTAGTTACGAAGGGGACGCCGTGCCTCTTCGCCTCATCGATAATAGCCCGGTCGGACGTCGCAACGACCAGCCCCGGCGGCCGTGTGCGTATGGTCTCAATTATAATCTGGTCGGCAGTCTCGCCCCTTTTCGAGTAGATGATCTCGATGCCCCTGTGCCGGTCCCTCTCCCTCGCCAGCGAGGTGCCGCCTCCCCCGTCGAAGACGACGGTTATACGGACCTGCTTTTCCTGTTTGTATCGGGACAATTCGTCGAGAATATAAAGGCGGCCGCCTTCGAGGTTGGCCGGGTCGAACCGGACCTGTGCGCCGCTTCTCCTTATGAAATTGTAACCGTCGATCAGGAGGTGCGCTGCCATGGGCGTTCGTCCGGCATCCCGGATGACAATCTGTCAGGCAGCATCGTTTTTATCCCCGCCGGCGCTTTCCACCCTTCCGTAACGCTCTTTGAAAACCTTGTCGAGGACGCCGTTGACGAAGTCCTTCGAATCGTCTCCGCCGAACTTCTTGGCAAGCTCGAGGGCCTCGTCAATGGCGACTTTCGGCGGCACCTCGGGCGAGTAGAGCATCTCGAAGATGGCGACCCTCAGTATGTTTTTGTCTACGTAGGTGATCCTGCCTATCTTCCAGTTCTCGGAAGCGTCCGATATATAAGAATCGAGCGTGGCTTGCTCTTTTTTCACCCCGGACAGAAGTAACCTCGTGTATTCGACGATCTCGTCCTGGTATGGAAATATCTTGAGATACCGGTCGAGCGCCGGGCCTACGGCATCGAGGTTAACTTCGACCTGGTAAAGCATCTTAAGCGCTAATTCCCTGGCTTTCCTTCTCCGCACAAATACTTATCCTTTAGCAGGTTTGCCATCTCGATGGCCGACATGGCCGCATCGTAACCCTTGTTGCCCCCTTTCGTCCCCGACCGCTCGACTGCGTGCTCCACCGTCTCCGTCGTGAGTATCCCGAAGGAGATGGGCTTCTCGATCTCCATAGACGCGCAGGCTATGCCCTTAGTCACTTCCGACGCAACGTAGTGGAAGTGGGGCGTCGAGCCCTTTATCACCGCGCCGAGGCAGATCACTGCGTCGACGTCCTTGCGTTTGGCGAGCATCTTTGCGGCCAGGGGGATCTCAAAGGCCCCCGGCACCCTGACTACCTGTACGAGTTTGTCGTCTGCCCCGTGGCGCTTCAGCGCGTCGAGCGCGCCTTCGAGCAGCCGATCCGTTACGAAGCTGTTGAACCTGCTGACAACTATTGCGAACCTGAATCCCGAGGCATCAAGCTTTCCTTCATGCACCATGGCGTCTACCTCACAAGTTCTCAAGGATATGACCGAGCTTCTCCCGCTTGGTCTTGAGATAATGGATGTTGTCCTTGGTCGGCACGCATTCGAGTGAGACGCGTTCGACCACCGAAAGCCCATAACCCTCCAGGCCTTTTATCTTCCTGGGGTTGTTCGTAATAAGCTTCATCTTGCGCACGCCCAAATCGGCCAGGATCTGGGCGCCTATGCCGTAATCCCGCAGGTCCGGCGAGAAGCCTAACGCCTCGTTCGCCTCGACCGTGTCTGCCCCCTCGTCCTGCAGGCGGTACGCCTTGATCTTATTGACCAGGCCGATGCCCCTGCCCTCCTGGCGCATGTAAAGGAGCACGCCCCTGCCCTCTTCCTCGATCATGCCCATCGCTGTGTGGAGCTGTTCCCCGCAGTCGCATCTCTTTGAGCCGAAGACGTCGCCGGTGAGACACTCGGAGTGGACGCGCACCAGCACTGAGTCTTCAGGCCCGAACTCGCCTTTTACGAACGCAAGGTGCTCCTTGTCGTCCAGCTCGTTGTCATAGGCGATCAGCTTGAAGTCTCCGCCGTAGCTCGTAGGCAGCTTCGTCTCAACGACCCGCCTTACGAGCGTCTCGTACCGCATCTTGTATTTGATGAGGTCGGCGATCGACGCTATGTTCAGGCCGTGCTCCTCGGCGAAGGCCTCAAGGTCGGGGAGCCTCGCCATGGAGCCGTCTTCCTTCATCACTTCGCAGATAACGCCCGCAGGCTTAAGGCCCGCCAGGCGGGCAAGGTCCATCGACGCCTCGGTGTGGCCCACCCTGACGAGTACGCCGCCGTTGCGCGCCATTAGCGGGAATAAGTGCCCGGGCCGCGCAAGGTCTTCCGGCTTCGTATTATCGTCGATGGCGGTAAGCACGGTCTTTGCCCTGTCGTAGGCCGAGATGCCCGTCGTCACGCCTTCTTTGGCTTCTATCGAGACGGTAAATGCCGTCTTGTACTGTGCCGTGTTCTCGCGGACCATAAGCGGCAGGTCCAACTCCTTGACTCTCTGTTCCGAGAGGGAGAGGCATACCAGGCCGCGGGCATACCGCGCCATGAAGTTTATGGCTTCGGGAGTCACCTTTTCCGCGGCGACCATTACGTCCCCTTCGTTCTCGCGGTCCTCATCGTCCACGATGATGACCAGCTTTCCGTTCCTAACGTCCTCAATCACTTTTTCTATGTCTGCTATTGCCATGACTACCTTCCCTTGATATAACCGTATCTGTAAAGAAAATCCAGGTCGAATCCCTGCTTTTCGCTGCCTGTTACGAATCTCTCAACGTAGCGCCCCAATACGTCCGTCTCAACATTGACCTGGTCTCCGAGTTTCTTGGATCCTATCGTTGTTTTGGCAGCAGAATATGGGATAACGTTAAGCGTAAATCTATTATCACGTTGCTCGTTCACTGTCAAGCTTACACCGTCTACCGCAACGGACCCTTTCTTCACTATATACTTCGATATTTCGCCGTCCGTCTCGATCTCCAGCCTTATCGAATCGCCCTCCTCTCCTGCCGCCGTAATGCGCCCTATGCCGTCTATATGGCCCATGACGATGTGGCCGCCGAACCTCGAATCTGCGCGCATGGCCCTCTCTAAGTTGACGCGGTCGCCCGGCTTTGCGTTCTTCAGGGTCGTCATATTCAACGTCTCAAGGGACGCGTCCGCATAAAAGAGACTGCCGTCCAACCGGATGGCGGTGAGACAGACGCCGCTTACAGCGATGCTGTCGCCCTCGGACAAGCCCCCGGCCGGAAAACCCGACCGGATGCCCAGCTCCCAGCGCCCCCCCAGCTTTGCGATGGCTGCTATGGTCCCCAGGTCCTCAATTATGCCCGTGAACATAACCCTCCACGCAGATATCGTCCTTCAGTTTCTTCACCGAGACAACGTCCACTTTGTACGCATCCTTCAAATAGTCGATGCCTTTGCCCCCCACGAGGGTCGCCGCATTTTTACCCCCGATAAGGAGCGGGCCGTAAAAGAGCACCACCTTGTCGATCAGGCCTTCATTGAGCAGGCCGCTGTTCACCTCGCCCCCGCCTTCGACGAGGACGTTGGTTATGTTCCTCCTGGCAAGCTCTTTCGCAACGGCCGGCAGCGATAGCTTCCGGTTCTCGCCTGCTTCCACCCTGACGACGTCCACGCCGAGGGAGCGCAGGCGGCTCTCCTTGTCGGATGATTGGTCCTGGAGAGTGAATACAAGCGTTTTATACTTGTCGGCCGTCTTGACCAGGTCGCATGAGAGCGGTATACGGAGCTTCGAGTCGAGCACGGTCCTCACCGGGTACCGCTTCGGCCTGGCTATCCTGGGCAGAAGAAGGGGGTTGTCGAAGATCACCGTGTTGATGCCGACCATGATCGCGTCCATTACGGACCTGAGCCGGTTGGCGTAGGACCTCGATTCCTCGTTGGAAATCCATTTCGAGTCCCCGACCTTTGTCGCTATCTTGCCGTCCAGGCTTACGGCCGCCTTCATAACGAAGAAGGGGCGCTTCTTCTCCTGGAACGTAACGAAAGCCTCGTTGAGCTTGCGCGCCTCATCGGAAAGGGTGCCGACCTTGACGTCGATCTCCGCCTTCCGCAGCGCCTCTATTCCTTTCCCGTTAACCTCCGGGTTCGGGTCGAACATGGCGACCACAACTTTTTTCACCCCTGCCTTTATTATTGCGTCGGCGCAGGGCGGCGTCCGCTTATCCGTGTGGCAGCACGGCTCCAGGGTCACGAAAAGGGTGGCGCCCCGTGCCTTGTCTCCGGCCTTCTCAAGGGCTATTACCTCTGCGTGCGCCTCGCCGGGCTTGTGGTGGTATCCCTCCCCCACGATCTCCCGCCCTTTTGTCACGATGGCGCCGACCATGGGGTTCGGCGAGGTAGTGCCCAGCCCCCTTTTGGCCAGCGACAGGGCAAGACGCATGAAATCTTCTTCTTTCATGTTTCCCCTTTTTTCAGGACCAGGCTCTTCAACTCTTCCATGAACTCGGTGATATCCTTGAACTGGCGATAGACCGAGGCAAACCGCACGTAGGCCACCTCGTCGAGCTTCTTAAGCTCGTCCATCACGATCATTCCTATCTCGGTGCTCGTGACCTCTTTCTCTCCCCGCTCGGTCAGGTCCGACTCTATCCTTTGCGCGGCCTTCTCCAGGTCGCTTATGCTCACCGGCCTCTTCTCGCACGCCTTCCTTAAGCCTCCCAGGATCTTCGCCCTGTCGAACGTCTCCCTCCGGCCGTCCTTTTTAACAACCATGGGGAGCCCTTCTTCGAGCAGCTCCGCAGTGTTGAACCTCTTGCCGCAAAGGAGGCATTCCCTCCTTCTGCGTATGGCGTCCATCTCCTTGCTCGTTCTGGAATCGATTACCTTGCTTTCGACGTAACCGCAGTAGGGACACTTCATCGGCCTGCTCCTGTCGAAAAAGACGCGAGCGACGCCCGCTTTGTAAGCGCCTGCCGTATCCTTCCACGGGCGTCCGCCGTTTTACGGTTTGGGCACCCGCTTGATTATTATACCCGATTCCGAGATCAAAGTGGCCGCCAGGTCGTCGGGGTAGCCTTCCAGGTGGAAGATCTCCCGTATGCCGGCGTTGATAATCATCTTGACGCAGATGGCGCAGGGAAGGTGCGTCGAGTAAATAACCGCCCCGTTGATGGAGACGCCGTGAGAGGCCGCCTGTATAATGGCGTTTTGCTCCGCGTGCAGCCCCCTGCAAAGCTCGTGGCGCTCTCCGGGGGCTACGTTCCTGCTCTCGCGGACGCACCCGATGTCCGCGCAATGGGCAAGGCCGGTCGGCGCACCGTTGTAGCCGGTCGAAAGGATGCGTTTGTCCTTTACGATGACTGCGCCGACGTTCCTCCGCACGCACGTCGAACGTTTCGCTACGATGCCCGCTATCTCCATGAAATAGGCGTCCCAGTGGGGGCGGCCGCTTTTGTTCATAACGGTCTCATATCGGGAAGATGCGGGAATAGAAAGGGAACTTGCGGCAGAGCGCCTTCACTTCTCCCCTCAGCTTGCTCGAAAGCCGCGTGTCCCTGGGCCTGCGGAGGACGGAGTCTATCATATCGGCCATCAGCTCCATCTCGGGCTCCTTCATGCCCCGCGTGGTGACTGCGGGCGTGCCGATCCTGATGCCGCTGGGCGCGATCGGCCCCTTCTTGTCGAAGGGTATCGCGTTCCTGTTGAGCATGATGCCGCTTCTCTCAAGGCTCTCCTGTGCCTCCATGCCGTCAATGCCCTTGTCGGTCAAGTCGACGAGGAAGAGGTGGTTGTCCGTCCCCCCGGATACTATCCTGTACCCGAGGCGCCTCATGCAGGTCGCTAAATGGCGGGAATTCTTGATGATCTGCTCCTGGTACGTCTTGAACTCCGGCTTCATCGCGTTCTTGAAGGCCACTGCCTTTGCGGCAATGATATGCATGAGCGGGCCGCCCTGGATGCCGGGGAAGATCATCGAGTCGATAATCTTGGCGTGCTCTTTATCGCAGAGGATAAGGCCGCCCCGAGGGCCCCTCAATGTCTTGTGCGTCGTCCCCGTGACAAAGTGGGCTACGCCAACCGGCGACGGATGGAGCCCGGTCGCCACCGCGCCCGCGATGTGGGCGATATCGGCCAGGAGGTAAGCCCCGGCCTCGTCGGCTATCTCCCTGAATTTCTTGAAATCGATTATCCTCGAATAGGCGCTCGCGCCGCAGACGATCAACCTCGGCCTTTCCGCCAGGGCGATCTTCCTCACCTCGTCGTAATCGATCTGCTCGGTTTCGCGCGAGACATGGTACGAGAGGGACTTGAAGAAACGGCCCGCAAAACTCGCCGGAGCGCCGTGCGTAAGGTGGCCGCCGTGCGCCAGGTCCATACCAAGAATCTTGTCCCCCGGACCGAGGACGGCGAATAAGACCGCCATGTTGGCCGATGACCCGGCGTGGGGCTGGACATTGGCGTGTTCCGCGCCGAAAAGCTTGCAGGCCCGCTCTATCGCTGTGCGCTCAATGTCATCGACGAACTTGCAGCCGCCGTAGAAACGCTTGCCCGGATAGCCCTCCGCGTACTTATTGGTGAGGATCGTGCCGTGCGCCTCCAGGACGTCCTGGTCGACGTAATTCTCCGAGGCGATGAGAATGAGGCTGTATTCCTCTCTCTCTATCTCGCTCTTGATTGAAGCGTAAACAATCCTGTCGCTGCCCTTAAGGGCACTCATTGAGATCATTTTCAAGCTTCCTTATCTTATCGACCCGCCTCTGATGGCGGCCGCCTTCGAAAGGCGTCTCCAGCCATACCTTGACGATCTCTGCCGCAAGCCCCCGTCCGGTGATCTGCGCGCCGAGCACAAGGATATTGGCATCGACATGGCGCCTGCTCTGCTGTGCTGCAAAGAGGTCGAAGGCGAGCGCTGCCCGCACCCCAGCCACCTTGTTCGCTGTCACCGACATACCTATGCCTGTGCTGCATATCAGTATGCCGCGCTCCACCTGCCCTCCCGCGACGAGACGCGCAACCTTTATCGCGTAGTCCGGGTAATCGACCGACTCGGGGCCGTTTGTGCCCACGTCGGTCAGCTCATGCCCGGCGGCCAGCATTTGTTTCAGGTATTCTTTCAGCTCGAAGCCGCCGTGGTCCGAGCCGAGGGCGATTTTCATTTATTCGTGCCTCTTGAAAACGAGGACCGCGTTCGTGCCGCCGAAGCCGAACGAGTTAGAGATGGCGATGTCGATCTTGTGCTTCCGCGCGGTATTCGGAACGTAGTCCAGGTCGCACTCAGGGTCGGGGTTCTCGTAGTTTATCGTAGGCGGGCATATCTGGTCCCTTATGGAGAGGACCGAGAATATCGCCTCGACAGCGCCCGCCGCCCCCAACAGGTGGCCGGTCATCGACTTGGTCGAGCTTACCGGGATCTTGTAGGCCCGCTCGCCGAAGACCTTCTTTATGGCGAGCGTCTCCGACGAATCGTTCAGGTCCGTAGACGTACCGTGGGCGTTGATATAATCGACGGCTTCGGGGCCGAGCCCCGCGTCCCGCAGAGCCATCCTCATGCACCTTATCGAGCCGTCGCCGTCGGGGCATGGGGCCGTTATGTGGTACGCGTCGCCGTTGTAGCCGTAGCCCGTTACCTCGGCGTATATGCGCGCCGCGCGCAGCCGGGCATGCTCCAGCTCTTCCATTATAACGATGCCCGCCCCTTCGCCGATCACGAAGCCGTCCCTTTCCTTGTCGAAAGGACGGGAGGCCTTTTCGGGGGCGTCGTTTCTGACGGAGAGCGCCTTCAGGGCGTTAAAGCCCCCCACGGTCAGGGGCGTAAGGTTGGCTTCGGTCCCGCCCGCGACCATGACGTCCGCGTCCCCGTACTGAATGATCCTCAGGGCCTCGCCTATACAATGCGCGCCGGTAGCGCACGCGGTTACGATGCTCAGGTTCGGGCCCTTTATGCCGTAGTGTATTGCGATGTTTCCGGGCGCTTCGTTGGCTATGAGCATAGGAATGAAAAACGGCGAGATGCGTCCCGGTCCTCTCTCGAGAAGGATGGAATGATATTTCTCCAGCGTGGGAAGGCCGCCGAGCCCGGTGCCTACGATGACGCCCACCCTTTCGGCGTCTTCGCGTTTCAGGTCTATCCCCGAGTCCTGGATGGCGACCTTGGTAGCCGCAAGCGCATACTGGATGAAGAGGTCCATGCGCCTCAGCTCTCTCCCCGGTATGTATTCCTCCGCCTTGAAGTCTTTTACCTCAGCGGCGATCTTTGTGTCGTGGGCCGATCCATCGAACCGCGTAAGGGGACCGGCGCCGGACTGCCCGGCGACTATCTTCTCCCATACGTTATCGAGCCCGACCCCAAGCGGGGTGGTAAGACCTAGACCCGTTATAACGACCCTTCTTTTCAACCCTCACCTCATGCTTTATTTCAGGTGCCCCTCGATGTACTTGATCGCGTCCCCGACCGTCTCTATCTTTTCTGCGTCCTCGTCGGGAATCTCGATGCCATATTCATCTTCGAGGGCCATAACGAGCTCGACTATATCGAGAGAATCCGCCCCAAGATCGTCGATGAACTTCGCCTCCGGCACCACCTCGGACTCGTTTACCTCCAACTGCTCGACGATCATCTTTTTAACCTTTTCCGCAACTGTCATGTAGCCACCTCCTGGTTTTAGCGAGAGACCTTATCCCTCAGATATACAAGCCTCCGTTGACATTTATGACCTCTCCCGTCACGTAGCTGCTATACTCCGACAGGAGAAAATAGACTACCCGTGCCACGTCAATGGGCTCTCCGGGCCGCTTCAGCGGAATCGACTGGACCATCGACTCCCGGTATTTCTCCGGTAGCCTGGCAGTCATCTCCGTGCCGATAAAGCCGGGCGCGACCGCGTTTACCCTTATGCCCCGGTCCCCGTATTCCTTGGCGATGGTCTTGGTGAAACCTATGATGCCCGCCTTGCTCGCCGCGTAGTTCGCCTGTCCGGCGTTCCCCGCCACGCCCGCGAGGGACGAGACGTTCACTATGCTGCCACCCGTTTTCATCATCTGGCGCAGCACCGTCTTCGTGCAATTAAAAACACTCTTGAGGTTGACGCGGAGCACAAGGTCCCACTCTTCTTCCGACATCCGGAGGAGGAGCTTGTCCCGCGTTATCCCCGCGTTGTTGACGAGGCCGTAGATACCGCCCATTTCTGCGACGACGGCCGCGACGGCCTTCTCGACCTCCGGCAGGTCGCCGACGTCAGCCTTATGAAAGACGGCCCTGGCGCCTTTTGCCTCAACGGCGGCCGCAGTTTCGGTGCAGTCCGCCACGTCGATTAAAGCGATATCAGCGCCTTTCTCCGCGAGAAGCTCGGCAATGGCCCGCCCGATGCCCTGGGCCGCGCCTGTCACCATCACAACCTTTCCCTTCACGCGAGCACCCCACGTACCGCATCCACTTCCGCCATCGTTTCGACGTGATGGCAGGGGATATCCGGCACGATCCTTTTCATCATGTTCGTAAGCACCTTCTGCGGCCCCACTTCGATGAAAAGCTCGACGCCCCGGCCAACCATAGTCTTTACGCAATCCTCCCAAAGGACCGGCGAGAACATTTGGCGGAAGAGAAGGTCTGTGACCGCCCCCGCTTCCATATTGGGACCGGCGTTTATGTTGGCTACGACGGGAAAGCGCATGGGCGAGAAAGGGACTTTCTCCAGCTCCGCTTTCAGCTTTTCCGCCGCGGGCTTCATTAGCGGGCTGTGGAACGGACCCGACACATTGAGGAAAATCGCTTTCTTATATCCTACCCCTTTCAGCTTCTCGACTGCCTCCTTCAGGGCGTTGATATCGCCCGACAGGACGAGCTGGTCCGGGGAGTTGAGATTCGCCGGCGCTGCTACGTAGTCGCCTTTGGAGACCGCGCTACAGACCTCTTCCACCTTCTGACGCACGGGGCCCATGAGAGCGACCATGCCCCCTGCCCCGGCAGGGCACGCCTCTTCCATGAGAAGGCCCCTCGTCCGGGTCAGCCTGAGTGCGTCTTCAAAGGACAGAAGCCCGCTCGCGCAGAGCGCCGTATATTCGCCGAGGCTGTGGCCGGCCGCGCAAAAAGGTTCTAAACCGGTTTCCCTTACCAATAACAACCACGACGCGTAGCTCGCTAAAAGGATGGCCGGCTGCGTGTTAAAGGTTTTACGCAACTCGTCTTCGGGGCCCTCGAAGCAGAGCTTGGACAGGCCGAAACCGGTGGCCTTATCGGCTGATTCGAACAGGTCCCTTACATAGTCGAACCGGTCGCAAAGCTCCTTCCCCATTCCGACATACTGCGATCCCTGCCCTGGAAAAACGACCCCTATTTTTTTCATTTACCTCTTTTTCGATGCCGCTTCTTTTATCAGTTCGAGGCCGATGACGTTCCTCTGTATCTGGTTCGTTCCTTCGTAGATCTGAAGGATTTTGGCGTCCCTCATCATTTTTTCGATGGGGTAGTCCCGCATATAGCCGTAACCGCCGAATATCTGTAGGGCGTCCACCGTCACCTTCATGGCTACGTCGCTCGGAAATACCTTGCTCATGGCCGATGCCTTCGAAAGGTCCTTCGCGCCTGAATCTATGTAGCGGGCGACCGAATAAACAAGGGCGCGCGCCGCTTCAGTCTGTGTGGCCATATCCGCAAGCATGTGCTGAATCGCCTGGAAGGATATGATTTTCTTCTCGAACTGCTCCCTTTCCCTTGCGTAGGCGACCGCTGCATCGAGCGCGCCCTGGGCCACTCCGACGGCCTGTGCCCCAATACCCGGCCGGGTCCGGTCGAAGGTCCTCATCGCAAGGATGAAGCCCATGCCTTCCCTACCTATAACATTTTCCTTCGGGACTTTGCAATCCTGGAAGACCAGCTCCCTGGTCGCAGACGCCCGGATACCCAGCTTCTTTTCCTTCTTGCCGAAGGAAAAACCGTCCATACCCTTCTCGACGATGAACGCAGTCGCGCCCCTGCCGCCCTTGGAACGGTCGGTCATGGCGATCACGGTATATATCTCAGCCTCGCCTCCGTTGGTGATCCACTGCTTGGTGCCGTTGAGGATGTAATAGTCGCCGTCCTTGCGCGCCTCCGTCCTGATGCCCGCTGCGTCGCTGCCCGCGTTAGCCTCGGTGAGGCCAAAAGCAGCAAGCCTCTTACCCTTCGCAACGTCCGGCAGGAACCGCGCTTTTTGCTCCTCACTCCCGCCGAGAAGTATCGGATGGGAACCGAGCAGACTGGCCGCATAGCTCACCGACACGCCGAGGCAGCCCCTGCTCAGTTCCTCGACGACGATACAGTTTTCCAGCGCGCCGCCGCCTAAGCCGCCGTATGCCTCCGGTATGCTTACCCCGAAAAGGCCGGTCTCCGCACAGGAGCGCATGATCTCCCACGGGAACGTCTCCGTCTCGTCCAGCTCGGCCCTGACGGGCATAATCTTTTCCTGCGCAATCCTGCGCGCCAGTTTCCTGATCTCCTTCTGGTCGTCCGTCAGAAAATAATCCATTCTAGAGCTCCTTACTCCTCGTGGGTGACGCGTACTCCCGCATCGCGTCTTTTATATGTCCGTTGACGTTCGTTCCAACAAATCCCTTTGCTTGTAAGATGGCGCTCCTGATCGCCCTCTCGTTCGACTTGCCGTGGCAGATTATACAGACCCCATCCACCCCTACAAGGGGGGCGCCGCCGTATTCGGAGTAGTCTACCATCCGGGAAAGGGCTTTGAAAACAGGGGAAAGTAAAAGATAGCCTATCTTTGCCCTCCTGCTCGCCCTTATCTTTTCCTTCAGGATGCCTAGAATCGCCTCGGCCACGCCCTCGCTTACCTTCAGGGCCACGTTGCCGACAAAGCCGTCCGTGACGACGACGTCCGCCGTGCCGTTGTACAGGTCCATCCCCTCGAGGTAGCCCGTATAGTTGAGGTCGGCGCCGGAAAGGAGCGCGTGTGTCTCCCGCGTAAGCTCGTTTCCCTTCGTCGCTTCCTCGCCGTTGCTTAAAACCCCGACCCTGGGGTTCTGCACCCCTAGCGCATATTTTGCGAACATATCGCCCATGATCGCAAACTGGACGAGGTGCGACGGCCGGCAGTCCACCGTGCCTCCTGAGTCGAGAAGGATCGATTTCGTGCCCCTAACGTTCGGGTGTATAGTGAGGATGGCCGGTCTCTCCACGCCCGGGAGCCTGCCCAGGGTGAAAATGGCGAACGCGAGGAAGGCGCCCGAATTCCCTGCCGAAACTACGGCCTGGACGTCGCCCGCCTTCAGCAGGCTGAACGCGACGTTGATGGAAGAGTCCTTCTTCTTCCGCAGGGCCGTGGAAGGCGACTCTTTCATCTCAACGGACGTCGGCGCGTGGACGATGTCGATGCCCGACCGGCTCTGCAAGAGCGGTCCTATCGCGTTCTCGTCGCCCACAAGGACAAGGTCTCCGGCTCCAACGGCTGCGGCCGCCTCCGCTCCCCGCACTATGGCGAGGGGCGCGTGGTCACCGCCCATGGCGTCGATGGCTATCCTCACCATACGCGTTAGAGCTCTTCTACCTTCAGGCGCTTCTTGCCCTTGTAGTTTCCGCATTTCGCGCATACGCGGTGGGACAGCATCGGCTCCTTGCAAGTCGGGCAGAGGACCACCCCGGGGGGCGAGGCCTTGTCATGCGTCCTTCTTTTGTCTCTCCTCGACTTTGATGTTTTTCTCTTCGGGACAGGCATAATATTCTCCTTACCGGTCTTTTAAAAAACTTTTCAGCTTCTCTCCCATAGCCGTACCCGTCTTCTCGCAGCCGCACTCCTCGACGTTGCGGTTCTTGCCGCAAACAGGACAGATACCCTTGCAGGCATCCGAGCAAAGGGCCTTTATGGGCAGGTCAAGCATTACCTCTTCGAAGACGTAGGGGTCGATATCGATCTCATCCCCTTCGAAGTAATATACGTTCATTTCATCGGTTTTTAACTCGACTTCTTCGCCGGCGGGCGTTTTTTGCCGCGGAAGCAGACTCTATATCGAGCTTCGATGATACCGAAAAAGTGAATTCCTCCAGGCAGCGGGCGCACGTCAGCGATAGCTCGGCACTCACCGGGCCGCTGAGCCATACATTATCGCCGGCCTTTTGTACCGTGATCTCATATTCGATGGGAGAGGCGAAGCCGATATCGGTGTCCTCGGGTCTCTTTAATTTCGCCCCGTCGAGCGACCCCTTGACCGATATAGTATCCTGTAAGTCGTAAAGTTTTATAATCATTGATTGTTTACCGTTTTGGGTCTAACAATATAAAGGTTTTTTAGGCCTATTGTCAAGCAATTTGGCCCTGACAGCCCCAGCGGCTCATCCGCCGTGGTTGCGCAAACCATTAAGAATACCTAATTTTTTAATAAAGGGCTAATTGGGCACTAAAGGGGACGGCCATTCCGGGGAAGTCGATTGGCTCGCCGATGGGCTTTCGGCGTATCTCGCGCCCCTCATTGCCGGTCTTATGAAGCAGGGCTCGGCCGGGACGGGGGTGCCGGCTATCGCCAGGGCCCTCTGGTCGAAACTCGGCCCCAAAATAGAAAAGTCACCTCGACTCAAGGAAAGCGCAGAAGATCTGGCGCAGGGCCCGGCCGACCCGGACCTGCTCGCCATTTTCGGGATACGGCTGCGCCGCCTCCTTTATTCGGATAGTGGCCTCGCTGCGTCGCTTCTGGAGGCGGCGGGGCCAAGGCAGGAGGAAATCCTGGGCGAGCACGGGGCCTGCCGGTGCGGGTTGCCCGGCGGGGACGATCCGGTCATGGACAGGATCGAGGCCGTCTATCGGCTCCGGTCCGGACGGCC
This sequence comes from uncultured delta proteobacterium, assembly GCA_963810935.1. Classification (GTDB taxonomy): domain Bacteria; phylum Desulfobacterota; class Syntrophorhabdia; order Syntrophorhabdales; family WCHB1-27; genus CAWEPK01. The sequence continues at coordinate 215,106 of CAWEPK010000009.1, forward strand.
GCCCGATGAGGTCGCGCGCGCAGTGGGCATGAGCGTGGAGCGGGTCTTCCGGCTGAACAGGCGTTTCTGCGCGGCCGGGGTAGCGGGCCTGCTTTCTGACACGGATACCGGCCATTGGCTCGCAAGGCTCGGACGCGACGACCCGGTTTTGAGAAGGCTCGACATGATCGACCTTGTGCGGTCCGGGACGCCCGCCGCAGTCGTAGCGCGTGAGTACGACGCGCTCCCGGAGTACGTGCAGATGGTCCACGAAAGGTTTTCACGGGGTGGGATGGCAGGCATGCTGACGGACGAGGAAAGAGAGCGGCTCTGGTCGCTCACGCCTAAAACGATCCGCGTCGCTTCATATAACCTGCACGGCCTGCACTGTGGGGCCGACCAGACGCAAAGGCTTAAGAATATCGGCTGGGCATTCGCCCGCCTGGACGTCCATGCAGCGGCCCTTCAGGAGGTCTTGAGCGGCGGAGAAGTGGAGGACACGGGCGTGCAAATCTCCAGGTGGGCGTCAAAGATGACGGGGTACAACTACCGGCCTTTCTTTGCCTACTGCCATCCATTCATGGAGAAGTACCCGGAGGGCGTTTCTGTGTCGGTCCGCTGCGCGCCGGAGGCAACGAAGACCATCGACCTCACCGGCTTGCCCCGCGGCCTCAAGCCGTCACTTACAAGAAACGCCCTGGCAGTCACCACAGAGGTCTTCGGCCGGAAAGTCGTCTTTGTATCGGTCCACCTCGACCATACCCGGGACCCGGCCGTGCGGCTGGCGCAGGCGGAGAAACTGGTGGCCGAGGTGGAGGCAGACGCGCCTCCAGGCGCCTGCCTCATTCTGGCGGGCGATTTCAACGACCTTGAGGATTCGCCTGCCATACACTCCCTGCTGTCGGCGGGTTACACGGATACCTACAGGGCCCTGCACGGGGACGCGGGCAATACATACCCCGCGGGCGGACCTCAGATGAGGATCGACTACATCTTCGTGAAGGGCCATGCCGGGGTCGCCGCATCGGGACTCCTGCCCGATGACCCCGACCTTAGCGACCATATCGGAGTGTACGCAGAAATACGTTAAATCCGGGGTACTTATGCCGCGCAGAGCCGGTTACTTCGTTCTCGCTTATGCCTGGGACCACCATTGCCGCAGGATCTATGATGCCCTCGACGGCAAGTTTCGGGCTGCCGAGCGGACGGCGCTGGAGCTTGAGCGCGAAGAGCCGGCCGGGATTGAGGCAATACTCGACTACTACCTGGCGTGGCATCGCTGCAATGAGACCTACCACGCAGCCACGGACGAGACAAGAAGCAGGCAGTACGTTATAAACTCCCTGGGATACAGGGGCTACGGCGTAAACCGGGACCTCTTGGCCGCCCTGGGCGACCTGGCGCGCAGGTACGCCTGGATCGAGGGCGCGCTTCAGGACTGTTTTTACAGGAAGATAAGGGCCGCCTCCGAGATGGCGCGGGCCGGCCATGAGGCGATCGACGAGCACAGGTCAGAAGTTATCATTGAAAAGCTCGCGCACGTTGCGGGGAGGCACGATTTGCCCGGCGCACGTTATGATGCCGCCCCGGATTTAGGCGGTTACTTCGAGGTCATGTCGAAAGAGACGCCGTGGCAAGCGAATACGGCGATCTTCCGGAAGATGTTCTTCGCGACTGGCGCGTCTTCCGTAACCATAATGAAGGGGAGCACCGGGTTGCAGGACGGCCGCTCCTGCCAGGAGGTGAAGCTCCTGGCCAACCGGAATTTCGTCGAGGCGGGGCGTGAGCTTTTCTCGAAGCTGGATGCCTTCACCGACATAGGGATCGACCTCTTAAAGAACATACATTACCTTCTGACGAAGGACTTGAGCGCAGGCGGCGGGGGTTTCCGCGCGATCGATTTTCCTGACAGAAACGGAGTGACCTTCGAGTTCGACAATTTCCAGAGGGAGGTTGCAGACCTGTCGGTCGTCCTCGGCGAAACGGGCCGCAGCTTCGATAACCTACCGGAATTCCTCCATAACCTGGCCCGCTCGTACTACATGTTCATCGGGATACATCCCTTCTGGGACGCCAACGGCCGCTCCGGTAAGTGCTTCCTTAACTTTTTGCTGGTGAAAAAGGGGCTGCCGCCCATCCTGATGGACGACCGGGATGAGGTGCTCGCCCTCCCCCGCTACGGGGGGTCAATGGAGCAGATGCACGGCTACCTGCTCGCCAGGCTCAAGGCGGCCACGGACGTCTATTTCTACGAGAGATGGAAGCTGGAGACATCCGGCCTGCTGCACAGGGAAATCTACAACGTCTCCTTCGACTCCGGTTTCCATTTCAGGCAGATAGGCGGCCGGCCGGCCCGGATCGAGGCAGGTTTCGAAGCATACGTCTGCAACGACGCTGCGCTCAGGCAGGCCCTTGAGGAGCATGCGGCCATCGTTTTCCCTGAAGACCGCCTGCTTTACGGGATGACCATCCACTGCGGCATCGCAGACGCCCCGTTCACGGAGTGGCGGCGCCCCTTCAGCCTTACCGGGAACTTTTACATTAAAGAGCTCGGGCAGGAGATCGAGGGCGTGAGGAGGTTCGACGTAGATTTTACCGTGGACGCACCGGGGCAGGGAGAGGGCGGCCCCTATTTCGCCTGCTCGGTCACAAGCCCGGAGGCCGGTCTCACATTCAACAACAAGGGACTCAACTATTCGTACCGCCTCGACGGCGGCGGCGCATGAAGACGCAGGAAATAACGGCGGAGGACTTTGCCCGGCCGTCCTACAAATGGATATGGGAGAGGCGCTTCATTCGCAACCTCCAGGGGTGGAGTATATCCCTCTTCCCGGCCGGCATAGGTTTTTCCGTCGCCGACTATGCTTCCGGGAAGGGCCTGCGCGTCTGCCTGTCCATAGAGCGGGAGGACGGGGCTGCCGAGTTCTACCTTGCCGACGCCTATTACGTGGGCGAATGGGGCGGGGGCTTTCAGAAATGGCAGACGCGCCCTGTGCCCGTATTCCCCTATGAGGGGCTTCACGGCCTTACGCGGGCCGTGACCTTCTCCTACAGCGTGCTGAAAGACGGGGCGGCCATCCCGTCCCGTTTCCGGTACCGGTTCGCAAGCCTAGAAGATTTTTACCGCGGCCGCCTGGCCATCGACGACTTCTATGACCCGTCCTTCAAGAGCGAAAACGACGAGCCGATGGCGGCATCCGATGACGAGGCCGTCCGGCTGGCGTACCTCCGCATGAACGCCGCGGCCGGCCCGCTCCCTATCGCGCCGCTGTTTACCCGCGGCAACGAGTGGAGGCCCGAGCACCCTGTACATGCAATCCACCGCGCCATCGACAGGGTGATAGAAAAGGCGGACACGGAGCAGGGCACGCGCCAATCGATAAGCCTCGCCATGTTCGATTTCGACAACGAGCACATTACAAAACATCTGGTCTATGCGAAAGAGAAAGGGGTAGAGGTCGAATGCATAGGGGACTGGGCGCAGGTGAGCCCCATGAATGTCTCCGAAAATATCGCGCGCCTTCGCCGTGCGGGAATTCGCGTCTATGGCGTCGTCCGCAACGACCCCACCCGGCTGCACCAGGACATCGCGAGCATGCACACAAAATTCGTCATTTTTAATAGCGACGAGGTCCACTCCGGTTCGTACAACCTCCATTTCCATCTCTGGGGAGGCAACTGGGAGAGCGGCCTCGCCTTCCGGTCGCCGGAGGCGGCCGTCATATACCGCTCCATCTACAACGCGATCAGGTTCGGCCTCAAGACGGGCCTCGACGTGGACCCGGCCGCAAGGCAGAACGTCTATTATACGTTCGGCGCTTACCGTACTGGGAGCGCACCGTTCCGCCCGCAGGACGCGATTATAACCGAGATAGAGAACGCGGCCCGCTCCATCGTAGTCTGCATGTTCGAGATAAGCCCCATAACCGGCGCGCCCGATGGGCGCGGCCCGGAGACGGATATTGTAGGGGCGCTGATCCGCGCGAGGGATAGGGGTGTGCGCGTGCGGGTCATCGTAAACGGGATGATGAGCCACACGGGGCCGCAGCCCGCAGACTGGGACAAAGACTTTTCGAGGCCGCTGAAGCACGCCTTCAACCGGCTGAGGGACGCATGGATCGAGGTCTATTACGTCTATTACCACGAGAGCATTTACTCGCCGCTGCACCATAAGTTCGCAGTCTTCGACGAGGAATGCGTCATTGCCGGATCGTACAACTGGTACGAGCCGAGCCTTTATTCCGACGAGATACTTACGGTGACGCGGGACGACCACCTGGCTGCCGCGTTCCTGGAAGAAGTTGAGCTGGTGCTGAGGTCGTTCAGGGTCCGAAAAGGCTGAAGAACGCCTTTAGGAAGTAGTCAGTCCTGATAATAAGCGAACATAAAGAAGCTTACGAGGAGGACCGCAGCGAAGAGGCTCGACTCGAACGTCATACCGCAGCTCCTTGTTGTAAGACGACTTGAAACGGATAAACTTCAAGAAATATGCCAGATCGGGAAGAAAAACGGGGGCGGCCGGACGGCCTTTAAAATGGGACGAATTTGAGGGCCTATGATATGGGCGGCGTCTCGTACGATAAGACGTCAGGTCTTGCCCGATAAGACGGGTCTTGCGGGAAAAGACAGAACCTAAAGGGGCAGACGCTCTGATTTTATGAGGTAAGCTTGAAGACCAGTCCCGCAAGGGGCGGGAGGTCGAGGTTGAGCGAGCAGGGGCGTCCGTGCCACTGCACGGGATCCGTAAGGCGGCCGCCCTGGTTGCCGAGATTGCTCCCCCAGTAGAGGCCCGAGTCGCTGTTGAGTGCTTCCCTGTAAAAGCCCGGTTTTGGGACACCGATGCGGTAGTTGTATCGCGGCACCGGGGTAAAATTGAACGCGAAAACGAGAAAGTCGTCCGGGTCCCTCGCCTTCCTGATGAAAGAGACGATGCTCCGCCCGTAGTCGCCGAAGTCGATCCATTCGAAGCCCTCGTAGCTGAAATCGACCTGGTGCATTGCGGGCTCCTTCGTGTAAAGCGCGTTCAGGTCCCGCATGAACGCCTGGAGCTTTTTGTGCGGCTCGTATTCCAGGAGGTGCCAGTCGAGGCTGGCGTTCGCGTTCCATTCCCACCACTGGCCGAACTCTCCCCCCATAAAATTGAGCTTCTTCCCGGGCTGCGCGAACATGTAGGAGAAGAGCAGCCTCAGGTTGGCGAACTTCTGCCAGAAATCGCCCGGCATCTTATCCAGGAGCGACCGCTTGCCGTAGACGACCTCGTCGTGGGAGAGGACGAGGATGAAATTTTCCGTGAACGCGTAAAGGAGCGCAAAGGTGAGGTTGTTGTGGTGGTACTTGCGGAACACGGGGTCGTCCTCGAAGTATTTGAGTATGTCGTTCATCCACCCCATATTCCACTTCATGCTGAAGCCGAGGCCCCCCAGGTAAGTAGGGCGGGAGACGGCAGGCCAGGCGGTCGATTCCTCCGCGATGGTGAGCACCCCGGGGCGGCGGCCGTGGACGACTTCGTTGAAGCGCTTGATGAGCGCGACCGCTTCCAGGTTCTCGTGGCCGCCAAACTGGTTCGGGACCCATTCGCCCTGCTTCCTCGAATAGTCCAGGTAGAGCATGGAGGCCACCGCATCGACCCGGAGGCCGTCGATATGGTATTTATCAAGCCAGAAAAGGGCGTTGGAGATGAGGAAATTGGCGACCTCGTTCCGCCCGTAGTTGAATACGAGCGTGCCCCATTCCTTGTGCTCTCCTTTAAGCGGGTCTGCGTGCTCGTAAAGGGCAGTGCCGTCGAAATATGCGAGGCCGTGGGCATCCCTCGGGAAATGCGCAGGCACCCAGTCCATGATTACGCCAATGCCCGCCCGGTGCATCGAATCGACGAAATACATGAAGTCGTCGGGCGTCCCGAACCGGCTCGTGCAGGAGTAGTAGCCTACCGTCTGGTATCCCCAGGACTCGTCCAGCGGGTGCTCGCTTACCGGCATGAGCTCGACGTGCGTGTAGCCCAGCTCCTTCACGTACGGCGCCATCTCGTCGGCCAGCTCCCGGTACGTCAGCCAGCGGTTATCTTCTTCGGGGACCCTGCGCCACGAGCCGAGATGGACCTCGTAGATGGAAATGGCCGCATCGAACCAGTTCGTCTCCTTGCGCGCCTCCATCCAGCCCGCGTCCGACCAGAGATACTTGTCGAGGTCCCAGACTATGGAGGCGCTTTTCGGCCGCAATTCCGAATAGAACGCATAGGGGTCGGCTTTTTCCGCAAGGAAGCCCTTGTAGCGTCCTTTGACTTCATATTTATAAACTATGCCCGCTTCCAGGCCGGGAATGAATATCTCCCAGACGCCCGTCGAGCCGCGCACGCGCATCATGTGGCGCCTGCCGTCCCACTTGTTGAAATCGCCCGTGACGCTCACCCTGATGGCGTTGGGCGCCCAGACCGCGAAGAATACGCCTTTGACTCCGCCCAGCGTCATCTCGTGCGCGCCGAGCTTTTCGTACTGGTCGTAATGCTTCCCTTCGGCGATCAGGTAAAGGTCGTAATCGGAAAGGACGGGCAGGAAGGAATAGGGATCGATGAACACCCGGGATGCTCCCGTTAGGTACGTCTCTTTCAGCCGGTAGCCGAAGACCTCCGTCTTACCGCGTACGACCGCCTCGAAGAAGCCGTCCTTGTGGAGCCTCTTCATGGGGTATTCCGCACCCGTTGCGGTCTCGACCAGTGCGGCCTCTGCGGCCTCCGGCAGGAAGGCGCGCACAGCCACACACTCCTTGCCGCCCCATTTTATGACATGGCTACCCAGAATCCCGAACGGGTCCTGGCAGGCGGAGTTAATGATTTTCTCTATCTCTTCTTTCAGCGCCACAGTGGAATTATCGACCCCTTTGAAAACTTATACTCTTCGGGCGGTTTTAGCAAGCTGCAGCACGTAAACCAATGCTCTGTGCGAATAGCATGTAGTCTGCGACTAAAGAACTGGCTTGCTCCGAGATGCACTCGGTAAGTCGTTTCTATGCGGCCCGGCTTCTGTGCTAAAATATTGCCATGTCCGAAGGGGCCAGGATACTTGTGGTCGATGACGAGCAGCAGATCCGCCGGATGCTTAAAACTGCGCTCTCCGGTTACGGATACAATATCGGGGAGGCGGCTACCGCAAAAGAAGGCCTCTCGCAGGCTGCAATTTTCCACCCTGACCTCATCGTTTTGGACCTCGGCCTGCCCGACGCGGACGGCATGGAGGTCATATGTCACCTGCGCGAATGGACGCAGGTCCCCATCATCGTCCTCTCCGTAAGGGAAGGCGAGACCGACAAGATCGGCGCCCTCGATGCAGGGGCGGATGATTACCTGACGAAACCGTTCAGTATGGGGGAGCTGCTCGCGCGCATCCGCGTAGCTTTGCGCCACGCTGCCGGGAGCGATGACGAGCCTGTCCTTACATTCCCCGACCTCGTCCTCGACCTGGCCCGCCGCGTGGTCCTTCTTAAGGGACAGGAGCTGAAGCTGACGCCCACCGAATACGAGATCGTCAAGTATCTGGCCATCCACGCGGGGAGGGTCGTCACGCACGGGCAGTTGCTCAGGGCGGTCTGGGGCCCGAACTACCAGGAGAGCACCCAGTACCTCCGCGTCTATGTGGGACAGTTGCGCCGCAAGATGGAAGAGGAACCGGCAAGGCCCCGCTACATCGTTACGGAGGCGGGCGTAGGCTACCGGTTCATGTCGGGGGAGTAATGGCCGCACACGTTGAGGCGCACATGGCGGCGGACGGGCCGGGATCGCACCGCAACCCGGCGGCGCCGTACCTCTGGACAGTCCTTCTCGTTGCGCTCATGACCGGCGTAGGCAAGCTGGTCGCCCCCTTTTTCGACATCGTCAACATCACGCTTCTGTACCTGCTGCCGGTGCTCTTCAGCGCAGTGCGCTGGGGGCGCGGCCCCTCCCTGTTCGCTTCTTTTTTAGGCGTGCTGACGTTCGATTTCTTTTTCGTGCCGCCTATCCACAGCTTTGCGGTGAGCGACATCAAGTATATCTTTACCTTCGCAGTCTTTCTCCTTGTCGGGGTAGTTACGGGCACGCTCGCGACGAGGATCCGCAACGAGCTGGAAAAAACGAGGCAAAGGGAGAAGAGGACGCTTGCTCTCTATGCGCTGAGCGAGCAGATAGCGAGCAAGGCGGACCTGGATGCAATCCTTACAACGTTCCTCGTGACCGTCTCGGAAGCAACGGGCGGTCCCGTCTCCGTTATGATGGCAGAGGACGGAGGCGCCATCCGGGAAGTCGCCTCCTATCCTGCGTCGTCCAATGAGAAAGACGAGAAGGAAACGGCCGTAATCCATTGGGTGCTCGAACACGGCATGAGCGCGGGTAGGGACACGGAGACCCTGCGCGACGCAAGCCGGCTCATCTTTCCTGTAAAGGCGGACAATAAGACGCTCGCCGCCTTATGCATCACGCCTGGTGAAGAGGATAAGGCCATCTCGCCGGAGAAGCGGCAGCTCATCGAGGCGTTTGCCAACCTTGCCGCAGTCGCTATTATCCGCCTGCGGCTGGCGGAAGAAGCGGGACAGGTGCACCGGCTGGCCGAATCGGCGAAGCTCCACAAGGCCCTTCTCGACTCCATCTCGCATGACATCCGGACACCTCTCGCCTCCATTACAGGTGCAGTCACGACGCTCATGGCCGAGGGCGGATCTTACGACACGGAATCCAAGGAGATACTCCTCGATACGATCAAGGCGGGCGCACTGCGCCTCAACAGGTTCGTTGCAAACCTGCTCGATACCGCGCGTCTTGAAAGCGGCACCCTCAAGCTGCGCTCCGATTGGTGCGACGTGCAGGACATCGTGGGTGCGGCCCTGAGGGAGGTAAGCGAGGGCCTGGCCGGACGGTCCGTCCCCCTCGATATCTCCTGCGACCTGCCCCCGGTAAAGGCCGATTTCGCGCTTATCGAGCACGTCCTTATAAACCTCCTGGAGAACGCGGCCAAGTACAGCCCGCCGGGCAGTGAGATCGCACTCTCCGCCCGCTCAGCGGAAAAGGCAGTGCTGGTAAGCGTCACGGACCACGGCCCGGCCATCCCGACCCGGGAGAGGGAGCGCATTTTCGATAAGTTCTACCGCCTGGAACGGTCGAAGGGCGCGGGTGGCTCCGGGCTGGGCTTGTCGACGTGCAGAGGCATAGTCGAGGCCCACGGCGGCATGATCTGGGTCGATTCCCCCGACAGCGAAACGAACCGCTTCACCTTTTCCCTGCCCCTTTAGCCGCCTTCCGGGCGGCCCGGCATCAGTACCCGTCTTTATATTTTATTTATGCGGCCGTACGTTCTTTTTACAACCAATTAATGCGGAAAGCACTAAATTATACATAACAAAAACTGGCTGGTTGTCTGTCCCCAGGGTGGGGAACTCTACCGGAGGCCGAAAATGGCGAAAGAGATATTCCTGATTGTTATATACCTAGCGGTCCTTGCACTGCTCGCCCCGCCCCTCGGCCGCTACATCGCGGCGGTGCTGAGCGGCAGGCGGAACGCCCTCTCGTGGCTAGTCCGCCCGGTCGAGGCGGCCGTTTACCGCGTCAGCGGCATAGACGAGAACAGGGAGATGTCCTGGAAGGCGTATTCCGTTGCCTTTCTTCTCTTCAGCGGCGTCAGCTTCGTTGCCCTCTTCCTTCTCCAGCTCCTCCAGGGGCACCTGCCGCTCAACCCCCGCAATTTCGGGGCCGTGCGCTGGGATACGGCCCTCAATACCGCCATTTCCTTTGTGACGAACACGAACTGGCAGGCCTACGGCGGCGAGAGCACGATGAGCTACCTGACCCAGATGCTTGGCCTGACCGTCCAGAACTTCGTCTCGGCCGCCGCCGGGATCGCGGTCCTGCTGCCGCTCATCAGGTGCTTCACCGCAAAAATGAAAGATACGGTCGGGAATTTCTGGGTCGATATGACCCGCTCGGTGCTCTACATACTGCTTCCTTTAAGCATCATACTTTCCCTCGTCCTTGCCTCTCAGGGCGCGGTGCAGACGCTCGGCGATTACGTCAATGCTGCAACCCTTGAAGGCGGCCGGCAGGTCATCGCGGTCGGTCCTGCGGCGTCTCAGGTGGCGGTCAAGCAGCTCGGCTCCAACGGGGGCGGCTTCTTCAACGCCAATTCCGCGCACCCCTTCGAGAACCCCAACGACCTGACTAACTTCCTTGAGCTGCTCTCGATACTGCTGATCCCTGCCGCGCTGCCGCTTGCTATGGGCAGGATGCTCGGCAACAGGCGACAGGGCTGGGCCATCTTCGCCGCTATGGCGGTCCTTTTCACGATCGGCCTGGCCCTTGCCTTCGCCGCCGAATGGCAGACGAGCCCATTCCTCGCAAAGCTGGGCATTACAGGCAATATGGAAGGGAAAGAGGTCCGCTTCGGCATAGGCCAGTCGGTGCTCTGGGGCCAGTCGACCACGGTCACTTCCAACGGCTCCTTAAACGCCATGCAGGACAGCATGATGCCGCTCACCGGGCTCGTCTACATGTTCAACATGGCTGTCGGCGAGGTGATTTTCGGCGGCGTCGGCGTCGGGCTGATCGGCATGGTTATGTATGCGATCCTCGCCCTTTTCCTCGCGGGCCTGATGGTCGGCCGCACGCCGGAATTCCTGGGAAAGAAGCTCGAATCGAGGGAGATGATAATGGCCGTTGTCGTCGTCGTGGCCCCCGCCATTGCGAGCCTCGTATTCGCAGGCATCGCGGTCGTTGCGCGTGCGGGCCTTTCGGGCTTGAACAACGCGGGGCCGCACGGCCTGTCAGAGATACTCTATACGTTTTTCTCGTCCTGCGGCAACAACGGCTCGGCCTTCGCGGGGGTAAATGTGAACACGCCGTTCTATAACCTGACGACGGGCTTCTGCATGATCGTGGGGCGCTTCCTGACGATACTGCCCGCCCTCGCGGTCGCAGGCTCGCTCGCATCGAAGAAGATCATACCGCCGAGCTCGGCCACGTTCCCGACGGCCGGCCCGCTTTTCATATGCATGCTCGCGGCCGTAGTCGCCATTGTCGGCGCCCTTACGTTCTTTCCGGCCCTCGTGCTCGGGCCCATCCTCGACCACCTCCTGCTGATGTCGGGCAGGACCTTCTAAGGAGGCCGGACATGGAAGAAAAACCGATCAGCATCTGGCAGACGAAGTTAATCAAATCGGCTATAGCAGGCGCGTTCAGGCGGCTCGACCCCCTGCTCCTCTGGCGCAACCCGGTCATGCTCGTCGTAGAGATCGTCTCCGTTGTAACAACGGTCATAGCGATAGGCAACCTTTTTTACGGCGGCCCTTTCGGGCTCAACCTGCAGATCAGCATCTGGCTCTGGTTCACCGTGCTTTTCGCCACCTTCGCGGAGGCCCTTGCGGAAGGCAGGGGCAAGGCGCAGGCGGAGACACTGCGTAAGGCGCAGACAGAGGCATACGCCTATAAACTGGTGGACGGGGACAGGACCGAGAAGGTGCCCGCCCTATCGCTGCGGAAGGACGACATAGTGGTCATGGAAGACGGCGACCCTGTCCCCGGCGACGGCGAGATCATCGAGGGGGTGGCCCTCGTCGATGAATCGGCCGTAACGGGGGAGTCGGCCCCGGTCATACGGGAGGCCAAAGGCGACCGCAGCGCGGTCACCGGGGGCACCCGCGTCCTTTCCGGCAAGGTCAAGGTAATGATCACGGCGAACCCCGGCGAGACCTTCCTCGATCATATGATCTCGATGGTGGAGAGCGCGAAACGGCAGAAGACACCCAACGAAGTCGCGCTGGAGATCCTGCTCGTCGGGCTGACCGTCCTCTTCATCGTGGTCGTCGCCACGCTATCGCCTTTCGCAATGTACAGCGGCGTTGCCATCGCAGTGCCCGTGCTCGTTGCCCTGCTCGTCTGCCTCATACCGACGACCATCGGCGGCCTCCTGCCCGCCATAGGGATCGCAGGCATGGACCGGCTGATAAGGCACAACGTCATAGCCCTCTCCGGCCGCGCGGTCGAGGCGGCGGGCGACGTAGACGTCGTGCTCCTCGACAAGACGGGGACCATCACCCTGGGCAACCGCATGGCGACCGATTTCATACCTGCCGACGGGGTAGCCAGGGATGAGCTTGCGGAGGCAGCCCTCCTCTCGTCGCTGGCCGACGAGACGCCGGAAGGGCGCTCTATCGTGGCCCTCGCCAAGCACTTCCTCTCGATACGCGGCCGGGACATCAAGACGCCGGACGCCTCGTGCTTCATACCATTTACCGCGGAGCTGCGCATGAGCGGCGTCTCCCTCGAAGGGCGCGAGATACGAAAAGGGGCCACGGACGCAGTCGCCGCTTACGTGAAATCCAAGGGCGGCACGATCCCGGAGAGCATCGACCAGGCGGCCCAGGTCGTCGGAAGGGAAGGCGGGACGCCCCTCGTTGTGGCCGATTCGTCGCGCGCCCTAGGCGTCATCCAGTTGAAGGACGTGCTGAAGGAGGGCATCAAGGAGAGGCTGAACCAACTGCGCCTCATGGGCATCCGCTCGACGATGATAACGGGAGACAACCCGCTCACCGCAGCGGCCATCGCCGCTGAGGCAGGCATCGATGATTTCGTCGCCCAGGCGAAACCCGAAGAAAAGCTGCGGCTCATCCGCAAGTACCAGGCGGAAGGCCACCTGGTGGCGATGATCGGAGACGGGACAAACGACGCGCCCGCGCTGGCGCAGGCCGACGTTGCGGTCGCAATGAACGCGGGCACCCAGGCGTCGCGTGAGGCGGCCAATATGGTGGACCTCGATTCGAACCCGACCAAGCTCCTCGATATAGTCGAGATCGGCAAGCAGATACTCATGACAAGGGGGGCGCTGACTACTTTCAGCGTGTCGAACGACGTGGCCAAGTACTTTGCCATTATCCCGGCCATTTTCGTGCAGGTCTTTCCCGCTCTGGCTATCCTGAACGTGATGCGCCTCAGTACGCCGGAGAGCGCCATCCTTTCGGCGATCATATTCAACGCGATTATCATACCCCTTCTGATACCGCTGGCGCTGAAAGGGATCAAGTACCGGCCGATCACGGCAAAGGCGCTCCTCTGGCGGAACCTGTTTATTTACGGCCTCGGAGGCGTGGTCCTGCCTTTCATCGGCATCAAACTGATCGACTTGGCCGTTGTTTTCCTGCATTCGGTATAAGGAGGGGCGCATGAAGGAACTTATCCGGGCCATTCTCATCTTTGTCGTATTCTCGGTAATCACGGGCCTCGCCTACCCACTGGGCATCACGGGCGCGGCCAGGCTCTTTTTTGCAGACAAGGCCGCAGGCAGCCTGATTACGGACAAGGGGCGCGTAGTCGGGTCCGCGCTCATCGGGCAGAAATTCGCGAGCGCCCGTTATTTCAACAGCCGGCCTTCGGCAAACGATTATGACGCGACGAACTCAGGCGGCTCCAATTTCGGGCCTGCCAGCGCAAAACACTTAAAGGAAGTGGCTGCGAGGGTGAAAAAGGAGCGCGATGATAACGGCATTGCCCCCGGCGCAGCCGTACCTGCCGACCTGGTGCTCGCCTCGGCAAGCGGGCTCGACCCGCACATCACGATTGAAGCGGCCCTTGTCCAGGTGTCGAGGGTCGCCGCCAGCCGGGGCCTTGTGCCGGAAGACCTGAAGGCGCTCGTAGAATCTGCGGCAGAGGGGACATATGTGGGCGGGCAGCGCAGGGTCAACGTAGTCCGGCTGAACATGGCGACCGACAGGCTCCAGGAGGCAGCAAAAACGCTGATGCAGGACAAAGAGGCTATTTTCGACTACCTGGCTTCGAGGATCATCGGTACGGACGATTACAATTTCAGGCACTACCTCAAAGAGTGCGTTGGGCGCCTGCCTCTCGAAGACCTACGCGCCGTGGCCTACGAAAGGAACGTGCATATCCTTGTGACTGCGGGAAACGCCGTCATCGGCCTCGACCGGGTCCTTTACGACCAGGGCAAGGGCGACATGGTGCTCGTCGTCTTCACGTCGAATTTCAGCAAGATGCCTGCCCACGAGATAGTCTACATCATAGCCCACGAGTTGGCCCACGTATTCTTAGGGCATTACGACAGTAAGAAGTGGAGGGGCAAGCACGGCGAGGCGGAGGCGGACCGGCAGGTAATTAAATGGGGCCTGGAGAGGGAATTAAAGGAATCGGCCTCGGCTTATCTTCACTAGCACGCCAATTCATCACATCACGCATTGACCCATCGAAACGCTCCCAGCGCCGACAAGCTCGCGATCGCGCCGAGCATACGCCGCTGGTCGAGAAGCAGGTTCTTGTACTCGTAGCGCACCCCGATGAGGCCCACGACCGCGTCCTCGGACTTCATGGGCAGAAAGAACGCCTTCGCATTCGCCAGCGTCTCGGTGCCGGCGCCGGCCGCTTTCCCATTTATCATCGCCCACTGGGCCACGGTCATCTCGTGCGGGTCGAGGTCCGGCCCGTCTCCGGTCCTGGCCCAAACGCGGAGCCTGCCGTCCGGTCCGGGGAAGAGAATAAACGCGGGGGCATCTATCACCCTCGCGACGTATTTTATGATGATGTGGCTCACGTCGTCGAGCACGGTCGTCCGGAGCAGGGAAAGGACGTTCTTCCATTCCTCGCCGTACGGCGTAAGTCCGCCTATCAATTGCTCCACGGGCGGGAGCATCAGGAATTCCTTGCTCATCTGCTCTATCAGCCTGACGCGCTCCAGGCGGAGGTTGAGTGTGAAGGTCTGCCGTTTCGTAACCTTGACGAGCTGCCCGACGACCAGAGCCGTCAAGAGGAAGACAATTGCGCTGACTACGTCATGGGCGTGGTACATACTGAAACTGTAGCGCGGCTCGGTAAACAGGAAATCGAAGGCGACGAGGCCCACGACGGAGGCGAAGATCGACGGGCCGGTGCCGAACCGGAGGGCCGCAAAAATAGTGGCGATGAGGTAGATAAATACCAGGGCGACCGGCTCGGTGATGCGCACCAGGCCGAAGTTTGCAAGCGTCAGGACGGCGACCATGCCTAAACTGCTAACGTAGTCCATCGTCTTGACGGTCATCTTTCTCGGGCGTGCAGCGGCCGTCTCTTCCTTCTCCTTCACGGGGCTGACAAGGTGCAGCTCGAACTGCGCCGGCGCGTGGAGCAGCTTTTGCACGGGCGACCCCTTGAAAAATTCCCGAAGCGTGGAGCCGAGAGGCTTACCCACGACTACCCTCGTGATATTGTTCTCCCTTGCGAACTTCAATATCTCGGCTGCCACGTCGCTTCCGAGAAGGGTCATGACCTTCGCCCCCAACTCTTCCGCCACGTTAAGCGCTTCCGACAGGTAGAGCTTTTCCTTATCGGTAAGCTCCGTCAGCGAGTTGGAGGAGACGTAGACCGCGTACCATTCGGCGTTGGCGTCCTTTGCTATCGTATATGCCTTCCTGAGAAGCTGCACTGCGTAGGGGCTAGCGCCGATGCAGGCCATCACCCGCTCGCCCGCCGGCCACGGGCCGGCAATGGCCTTCGCCCTCATGTAGTTGAGGAGCTCCGTGCCCATCTTCCTGGCCACGAGGGTGAGCGTAAGCTCGCGCAACGCCACGAGGTTTCCGCGCTGGAAAAAATTATCCATGGCCCGCCGCGCCCGCTCGGGCACGTATACCTTGCCCTCCTTAAGGCGCTGGGTAAGCTCTTCGAGGGGTATATCGATCACCTGGACCTCATCGGCCCGGTCGAGTATCGTATCGGGCACGCTCTCCTGTACGCGGACGCCGGTGATCTGCGCCACCACGTCGACCTGGCTCTCGAAATGCTGGATGTTTACGGCAGTATAGACGTCCAGTCCGCTCTCTAATAGCTCTTCCACGTCCTGGTATCGCTTCGGGTGCCTGCTTCCGGGGGCGTTCGTATGGGCCAGCTCGTCCACGAGCACCACCGCGGGCTTCCTGCGCAGCGTGGCGTCTGAGTTGAATTCTTTCAGCATTATCCCGCCGTACGGGACATCCCGCAGCGGGACCATTTCAAGCCCTGCGACGAGCGCGTCCGTCTCGGCCCTGCCGTGCGTCTCGACGATGCCGACCACGACGTCCTCCCCCCTGTTCCTGAGGACGTGCGCCTCCTGGAGCATCGTATATGTCTTGCCGACACCGGGCGCGTAGCCGAGAAATATCTTAAGCCTGCCCCTTTTGGCCTCCTCGCGGTTCACCTCCGCAAGCAAAGCATCAGGGTCCGGCCGCCCGTCCTTGCCTGTCTCCGTCCGCTCTTTCATAGGTACATTGCCTCGTACGTATTATACGACATTTCTTTTTGCGACTAGCACAATAAAGAAGCTAAACCAGTGCCTTGGACGCGTCGGTGCATGACCTCGCTGCACCCCATCCGGCGGACCGACGTATTGTTCTTCAGGCGGTCGCCCGCCCTCACCCTGTATGGAAGTTGACGTTTAGGGGCTATCAGGGTAATATTGTATGAGACAAATCTCACACTTGGAGTCATCATGAGTAAGTTCGCAACATTTGGCCTCCTCGCAGCCCTGGCGGTAACCATTGCGCTTTTCGCGCCTCCGGCTGACGCGAAGGTCTATCTCGATGTATACGGCCAGTCGTACAAGAAGATTACGATAGCGGTGCCGCCTTTTGCGGCGGAGGGGCAGCCCAGGCCCGACGTGAGCGAGCTTCTGGCCCACGACCTCGACCTGTCCGGCTTCTTCGTCGTCGCGTCCCGCTCTCTTATCAGCGCCGATCTGGCCGCGGAAAGCGTTGACAAAAGGAGCATAAGGTTCGACCAGTGGCGGTCCCTGGGCGTGGAGCTTCTTTGCAAGGCCGTGATCCAGGAGAAAGATAACGGCTTCTCCGTCGAGGCGTACTTATACGACGCGAGCGACGGAACGCTCCTTTTCGCGAAAAAGTACCGGGCGGCGCCGCAAGAATGGAGGCGGATCGTCCACAGGCTCGCCGACGAGATAATACTGACAGTCACGGGCGAGAAAGGCATCATGGGCTCCAGGGTGCTTTTTGTCTCCGGGGACAGGCGCCACCGCGACGTCTGCGTGGCGGACCTCGACGGCTACGGGGTCAGGAAGTTGACCAACCAGAACCAGATCATCGTCTCCCCGTCCGTCTCGCCGGACGGAAGGTACCTGGCCTATACGTCGTACAGGGAAGGAAGGCCAAACCTTTACGTAGTCGATTACGCGACGGGCAGGGAAGTCTACACGGACAAGCAGGAGGGGACGAAGGTCGGGGCGACCTGGATGAATGCAAAAACCCTGGCATACGCCCACATCATCGGAAAGGTATCGACCATCTACGCAGCCAACGTCGAGACGAAGGAGCGAAAGGTGCTCCTTAAGAAAGACGGCATCCTTACCTCACCCACCTTCAGCCCGGACGGGTCAAAGATGGCTTTCGTCTCCGATATGCACGGCGGCCCGAACATCTTTATCATGGACATTGCGACGGGCGATACGAAGCGCATCTCCTTTTTCGGCAACTATAACACCTCGCCGGCTTTTTCACCGAAAGGCGACCTGATCGCTTTCGTCTCGAAGACCGAGGGGGCCCTGGAGATATGCGTCATGAGGCCGGACGGGTCGAACGCGCGGGTGCTCAGCGACGGCGGCGTCAACGATTCGCCCCAGTTCTCGCCCTGCGGCAGGTATATCCTCTATTCTTCTCAGAAAGGTAAAAAGTATTCCATCGGCATGATGCTCCACAACGGCGAGAACAAGAGGGAGCTGAAATTCACGAACGCCGAAGATACACAGCCTAAATTCATGCCTTAAAAGGAGGGTCAGGATGAAAAAGAGTCTGTTCCCACTAATGTTAGCAGCAACTATCCTGCTCTTTTATGGATGCTCATCGAATAAGCCTTATACTCCCATCGCGGAGCGGGCGGGGGGCCAGCAGCAGGCAGTCGAGCAGCCGTCCGGCGCAACCGCGGGCGAAAATCAGGGCGGGATAAGCGAAGAAGAGCTTGCGCGCGCGGAAAGGGAAAGGCAGAGGCTGGCCTCGGAAAGGATGGCTGCCGCGGCCTCGCACCTTCCGGACATCTATTTCGACTTCGACAGCTACATCATCCGCAACCAGGACATGCCTACGTTGAAGGAAATGGCCGATTGGCTGGCGAAGAACCAGGGAGTCAAGGTAGTGGTAGAGGGCTATTGCGATGAGAGGGGTACTACCGAGTACAACCTTGCCCTCGGGCAGAAGAGGGCCGAGGCCGCGAAAGATTACCTCGTCAGGTCGGGAGTCCCCGCGAACAGGGTAAGGGCCACCTCATACGGCAAGGAGGCCCCCGTAGATCAGGACCACACTGAAGAAGCCTGGGCAAAAAACAGGCGCGACCATTTCACAACACAACAATAAGGAGGGGTCCAGATGAGATTCTTTCCAATTCTTTTGATCGCCCTTCTCGTAGCGGGCTGCGCTTCATCGGGAGAGGTGAGTCAGGTAAGGCAGGACGTAACTTCGGTTTACAGCGAGCAGACAAGCTATATCCAGAAGACGGACAACCGCCTTACCCGTCTCGAGAAGGAGATGAAAGACCTGGAGAAAACCATCGGCACCCCGGAATCCGGCATGAGGAAACAGGTGATCGACCTGTCCGTAGCCGGAGACAACAGGGACGAGAAGATCAGGACGATCCTCGGCAGGCTCGACGAACTGGAATCGCAGTTGCGCGCGTACTGGGAAGAGGTGAAGGGAGAGCTGAGGGAGATGAGGAAGGGTCGCCAGGGGGCAAGCGCGGCCCCGACCGCGGCGACGCCTGAAGACCTTTACAAGCAGGCCTTCGACAGCTTCCAGAAGGGGGCATACAAGGAAGCGGTGGCCCAGTTTACGGAATTCGTGCAGAAATCCCCCGACTCACCCCTTGCCCAGAACGCCTATTACTGGATGGGCGAGAGCTACATGAACATGAAGGCGTATGAGAAGGCGATTGTCCAGTTCCAGGAAGTAATCGACAAATACCCGAAGAGCGATAAAGCGGCCAGGGCCATGATCAGGCAGGCTGAAGGCTTTGCCGCAATAGGCGATAAAAAAAGCTCCTCGACCATCCTGAAGAAGGTCGAGGAGCTTTTCCCGAAGACTGAAGAAGCCCGCCTCGCGGACCGGATGTTAAGGGGCGGCGCCCTCGACTAGCGGCTCCTCCCCATCGGCAAGGATAGGCGGAAGCTCTTCCGGTGGTTTCTCAGGGACATCGAGAGATACCATCTCGTAACTCCGGTATTTCGAGAAGCCCGTCCCCGCGGGGATTATCCTCCCCATAATCACGTTCTCTTTGAGGCCGCGCAGGTAATCGACCCGGCCCTCGATGGACGCCTGGGTCAGTACCTTGGTAGTATCCTGGAAGCTGGCCGCCGAGATGAAGCTGTCCGTAATCAGCGACGCCTTGGTGATGCCCAGGAAGAGCGACTCCGCCGTTGCAGGCGTGCCTCCCTTCTCCATGACGCGCCTGTTCTCCTCCTCGAAGACCCACCACTCGACCGGCTCGTCGATGATGAAGTTCGTGTCCCCGACTTCCTTTATCCTTACGCGCTTGAGCATCTGCCTGACGATGATCTCTATGTGTTTGTCGTTGATCTTGACACCCTGGAGCTGGTATACCTCCTGGATCTCGTCGACCAGGTAGCGCGCCAGGTCCTTGGTGCCGAGGATACGGAGCACGTCGTGCGGATTGACGGGGCCGTCGATAAGCGCCTCGCCCGCCCTCACGTAATCGCCCTCGTGGACGATGATGTGCTTGCCCCGCTGGATGCTGTATTTGCGCGTCTCTCCGCGCTCCGGCGTCACGACGATCTCTCTTTTGCCTTTCTGCAGCTTGCCGAACGAGACGAGGCCGGAGATCTCCGTTACCGTAGCGCTCTCTTTCGGGCGCCTTGCCTCAAACAGCTCTGCGACCCTGGGCAGACCGCCGGTAATGTCCTTCGTCTTGGTGGTCTCCCTGGGCATTTTCGATATGGCGTCGCCGGCAAAGATGTCGTCGCCCTCGTTAACGACTATATGGGCGCCGATGGGCAGGATGTAGCGGGCCGGGCTCTGTGTGCCCGGTATCATTATGGTCCTCGCCTTCTCGTCCTTTATTGAGATGCGGGGCCGCAGCTCGGCGTCGCGGCTCTCGATGATGACCTTGTAGGCAAGGCCCGTAACCTCATCGACCCGCTCCTGCATGGTCATGCCTTCGAGGATGTCGCCGAACTTCACCTTACCCGACACCTCCGAAAGAATAGGCGTCGTCCAGGGGTCCCACTCGGCCAGCGTCTGGCCTTCGCTCACTTTCTGGCCCTCCGCAACTTTCAGCCTTGCGCCGTAGATGATCGAATATTTTTCCCTCTCGTGGCCGGCCTCGTTGACGAGGAGCACTTCGCCGTTCCGGTTCATTACGACCGGCTGCCCCTCTTTGTTGAGGACCATCTTGACGTTGACGAGCTTGACGTAGCCTTCGTTCCTGGCTTCAAGCGTAGACTGCTCGACGCGCCTTGAGGCCGCCCCGCCGATGTGGAATGTCCTCATGGTGAGCTGCGTGCCCGGCTCGCCGATCGACTGCGCCGCGATAATGCCGACGGCCTCGCCGATGCTGACCAGCCTGCCGCGCGCGAGGTCCCTGCCGTAGCAGAGGGCGCAGACGCCCCTCCTGGACCTGCACGTGAGGACCGAACGTATGCGGACCTTTTCGTAGCCCGCCTCGTCTACCCTCTTCAGGTGCTCTTCCCTGATCTCTTCGTTCCTCTTGACGATGATCTCTCCGTCGGGGTCCCTCAAATCGTCCAGCGAGACCCTCCCGAGGATCCTGGTGCCGAGCTGCTCGATAACCTCGCCGCCCTCTATCAGCGACGTCACTTCTATGCCGTCGAAGGTGCCGCAGTCCGTCTCGCCCACGATCACGTCATGGGCAACGTCGACGAGGCGCCTGGTCAGGTACCCGGAGTTGGCCGTCTTCAAAGCCGTGTCAGCGAGGCCTTTGCGGGCGCCGCTCGTAGAGATGAAGTACTGCAATACAGTCAGCCCCTCTCTGAAGTTGCTGGTGATCGGCGTCTCGATGATCTCGCCTGAAGGCTTGGCCATGAGGCCCCTCATGCCGGCGAGCTGTCTTATCTGCTGCGCGTTGCCTCTTGCGCCCGAATGGGCCATGATGAACATAGGGTTGAGGCTGTTCTGGTATTCCTGCTTGCCGTCCGGCGACGTGATCTTCTCGGACCCAAGCTCCCTCATCAACTCGTCGGCGATCCTTTCCGTAACGTCCGCCCAGATATCGATTACCTTGTTGTAGCGCTCGCCGTCGGTGATGAGGCCTTCCGAGTACTGGTTCTGGACGACCTTGACCTCTTCGTAGGCCTTGTTTATCAGCTCTTCCTTTCGCTCCGGGATAATCATGTCGTCGATGGAGATGGAGATGCCGCCCATCGTGGCGTAGAAGAAGCCGACGCCTTTGAGCTTGTCCGAAAGGATGACCGTAGCCTTCTCGCCGCCCTGCCTGTAGCAGATGTCGACGAGCTGCCCTATCGACTTTTTGTCCATCACACGGTTTATGACCGGGAAGGGTATCATATCGGGGATTACCTCCCGCAGGATGATCCTTCCGGGCGTTGTATCGACGAGCTGGGTCTCGGCGTCCGGCGTAATCTTCATCCTAACCCGCACACGCGCGTGGAGGTCGATCTCGCCGGAATCATACGCCATCCGCACCTCTTCCGCGTCCGCGAACGTCTTGCCCTCGCCCGGCCTGTATTTCCGGTCGATAGTGAGGTAATATAGGCCGAGCACGATGTCCTGGGTAGGCACGATGATCGGCCTGCCGCTCGCAGGCGACAGGATATTGTTCGTCGACATCATTAGGACGCGCGCCTCGGACTGCGCCTCGATGGAGAGGGGCACGTGGACGGCCATCTGGTCCCCGTCGAAGTCCGCATTATAGGCGGGGCAGACGAGGGGGTGCAACTGGATCGCCTTGCCGTCTATGAGCTGGGGCTCGAAGGCCTGGATGCCGAGCCTGTGCAGCGTGGGCGCCCTGTTCAGGAGCACCGGGTGCTCCTTTATAACGTCTTCAAGCATATCCCAGACCTCGGGACGCTCTTTCTCGACGAGCTTTTTCGCGTTCTTTATGGTCGTGGCAAAGCCTTTCTTTATGAGCCGGTTGTAAACGAAGGGCTTGAAAAGCTCCAGGGCCATATATTTCGGAAGGCCGCACTCGTGGAGCTTAAGCTCCGGGCCGACGACGATGACCGACCTGCCGGAATAATCGACCCTTTTGCCGAGCAGGTTCTGGCGGAACCGCCCCTGCTTGCCCCGCAGCATATCGGAGAGTGATTTGAGGGGCCTTTTGCTCGTGCCGGTGACTATACGGCCGCGCTTCGAATTGTCGAAGAGGGCGTCCACCGCCTCCTGGAGCATCCTTTTCTCGTTCCTTATGATGATCTCCGGGGCGTTAAGCTCCATCAGCCTTTTGAGGCGGTTGTTCCTGTTGATAACTCTCCTGTAGAGGTCGTTCAGGTCGGAGGTCGCAAACCTGCCGCCGTCCAGGGGAACCAGGGGGCGAAGCTCAGGCGGGAGGACCGGGATGATATCGAGGATCATCCAATCGGGCTTTACGCCGGAGATACGGAACGCATCGACGACCTTCAGCCTCCTCGCCAGCTTCTTCCTCTTGGCGTCGGAGGACGTCTCCCTCATCTCCTCCCTGATGCTTTTCCCCACCTGCTCCACGTCGATCTTCCGGAGGCACTCGCGCATCGCCTCGGCGCCTATGCCGCCCGAGAATTTGTCGCCGTGTTTTTCTTTGGCTTCGAGGTATTTGTCCTCGGTTATAAGCTCGCAAAAGCTGTATTGGGACGGGCCGGGCTCGACGACGATGTACATCTCGAAATATAGGACGCGCTCGACCTCTTTGATGGTAAGCTCGAGGAGCGTCCCGATCTTGCTCGGCATGCTCTTCAGGAACCAGATGTGCGCGATGGGGGAGGCCAGGTGGATATGGCCCATCCTCTCGCGCCTGACCTTCGACTGTATTACCTCGACGCCGCACTTCTCGCAGATGATACCGCGGTGCTTCATCCTTTTGTATTTGCCGCAGATGCACTCATAGTCTTTCACGGGTCCGAAGATCCGCGCGCAGAAAAGCCCGTCCTTTTCCGGCTTGAAGGTCCGGTAGTTGATCGTCTCCGGCTTCTTCACTTCACCGAAAGACCATTTCTCGATCAATTCCGGCGAAGCCAGCGAGAGCTTCATCGCCGTATAGCTCAGCGGGTCTTTCTGTTTATCGAAAATTTTGAAATAGTCGTCCAAAACGGCCTCCTTATTCTTCTTCTTCTTTGATCAAGTCAACGTTGATGCAGAGGCTTTGCAGCTCTTTCACCAAAACGTTGAACGATTCAGGCAGCGAGGGCTCCAGCACGTCCTCGCCTTTGACGATGGACTCGTAAGCCTTCACCCTGCCGCTCACGTCGTCCGACTTGATCGTGAGGAATTCCTGAAGCGAATAGGCAGCCCCATAAGCTTCTAAGGCCCATACTTCCATCTCGCCCAGCCTCTGGCCGCCGAACTGCGCCTTCCCGCCGAGGGGCTGCTGCGTAACGAGCGAATAAGGCCCGATGGAACGGGCGTGTATCTTGTCATCCACCAGGTGGTGGAGCTTGAGGATGTACATATAGCCTATGGTCACCTTGTGGTGGAACGGGTCTCCCGTCCTTCCATCGTAAAGCGTGATCTGCCTCGTATCGGGCAGGCCCGCCATCTTGAAGGCTTCGCTGATTTCTTCTTCCTTTGCGCCGTCGAAGACGGGGACAGCTATGTGGACGCCCTCCTTGACCTGGTTCGCAAGCTCAACCAGCTCGTCTTCAGTCAGCTTCTTCAGGAACTCCTGCATATCCGCGTGCCCGAAAATCTCCCTCATGCGGCTGCGGAGCAGGGCAGCATTGTTCTTATCGACGAGCCTGCCTATTGTCTTGCCGAGCTCGACGGACGCCCAGCCGAGGTGGGTCTCCAGTATCTGGCCCGCGTTCATACGTGAAGGCACGCCCAGGGGGTTCAGGACTACGTCGACGGCGGTCCCGTCCTCGGTAAACGGCATGTCTTCTTCGGGCAGGATAACCGAGACGATGCCCTTGTTGCCGTGCCGCCCGGATATCTTGTCGCCTACGGCTATCTTGCGCTTCATGGCCACGTAGACCTTGATCGTCTTCAAGACGCCCGGCGGAAGCTCGTCGCCCTTCTTGATCTTGTTTATCTTGTCTTCGTAATAGAGCTTTATCAGCTCGATCTGGTTCTCTTTGCCGTCTACGATCTTGGAGACCCTTGCCTCCAGGTCCTTGTCATCGAAATCGATATCATGCAGCTTATCGACGTTGATCGCGTTGATCTTCTCGCTGGTAAAGGCCTCGCCTTTCTTGACGACCACCTTGCCTTTGCCGTCTTTGATCTCCCTCGGCGCCGTCTTCCCTAAGAGAAGGTCCTGCACCTTGTCCCTGGTCGAATCGAGAATTATCCTGACCTGGTCTTCCTGGTCTTTGAGGATGTTCGATATCTCTATGTCCTCGATGAGCCTCGACCGCTCGTCCTTGTCGATGCCCCTGCGCGAGAGCACTTTGACGTCTATGACGATGCCTTCGATGCCGTGTGGTATCCGCAGCGACGTATCCTTTACGTCTCCGGCTTTCTCACCGAAGATCGCGCGCAGCAGTTTCTCTTCCGGCGTAAGCTGGGTTTCGCCCTTTGGCGTGACTTTGCCGACCAGGATGTCCCCTGCCCGCACCGTTGCGCCTATGCGGATTATGCCCGAGTCGTCCAGGTCCTTCAGGGCCTCGTCGCCTACGTTCGGGATATCGCGGGTGACCTCTTCCTTGCCGAGCTTCGTGTCCCTGACGACGCATTCGAGCTCCTCGATGTGTATCGAGGTGAAGCTGTCTTCAGCGACCAGTCTCTCGTTGATCAGGACGGAGTCCTCGTAGTTGTACCCCCTCCACGGCATAAAGGCTACCATTACGTTCTTGCCCAGGGCAAGCTCGCCCCTGTCCGTAGAAGGGCCGTCCGCCAGGACCTCTCCCTTTTTGACATAGTCGCCTTTCCGTACTATCACGCGCTGGTTTATGCACGTGTCCTGGTTGGACCGGCGGAACTTCAGGAGGTTATAGACGTCGATTTTTGTGACCGGCTCCTCGCCTTTTTTCTTATCTTCGTACTTGAGGATGATCCGGTTCGCGTCCACGCTTTCCACGACGCCGTCGTACTTGGCCACGATGCTGACCCGCGAGTCTCTACCCACTATGCGCTCCATGCCGGTGCCTATGAGGGGCGCCTCCGTCCTGAGTAGGGGCACTGCCTGCCGCTGCATGTTGGAGCCCATGAGAGCACGGTTCGCGTCGTCATGCTCGAGGAACGGAATCAAAGACGCCGAGACCGAGACGAGCTGCTTCGGGGAGACGTCCATGAGGTCGATCGACATGGGGTCTATCCAGAAGAAGCCGCCGCCCTTTCTGGCGGAGACGAGGTCCGTTTGGAAGCGCCCGTCCGCATCGACCGGCGCGTTCGCCTGGGCCACGTAATACTGCTCCTCTTCTAGGGCGCTCATATACTTGATGTTGTTCGTTACGCGACCGTTGATAACTTCACGGTACGGCGTCTCGATGAACCCGTATTCGTTGACGCGGGCGTACGTCGAGAGCGACGCGATAAGGCCGATGTTCGGTCCTTCCGGGGTCTCGATCGGGCAAATCCGGCCGTAGTGCGTCGGGTGGACGTCGCGCACCTCGAAACCTGCCCGCTCCCTGGTGAGGCCGCCCGGCCCGAGGGCCGAGAGCCTGCGCTTGTGGGTGATCTCGGAAAGCGGGTTCGTCTGGTCCATGAACTGCGAAAGCTGGCTGCTCGCGAAGAAGTCCTTGACTGCCGTAGCGACCGGCTTCGGGTTTACCAGGTCGTGCGGCATGAGCGTTTCCATCTCGGGGAAAGTAAGCCTTTCCTTGATAGCCCGCTCCATTCGCACAAGGCCCATCCTGAACTGGTTCTCCAGCAGCTCGCCTACCGTCCTGACCCTCCTGTTCCCCAGGTGGTCGATGTCGTCGCCGGAGCCCCTCGTATCCTTCAAGCGGAGAAGCTGGTGGACAACTTCGATGATGTCCTCCCTGCGCAGGGTCGTCTCATCCAGCGGGATGCCCAGGCCGAGCCGGTGGTTCATCTTGAGCCTGCCGACCTTCGACAGGTCGTAACGCTCGGGGCTGAAGAACATGTTATGGACAAGGGCTTCTGCAAACTCGTACGTGGGCGGGTCGCCCGGCCGCAGCTTCCTGTATATCTCGAGGAGCGCTTCGTCCTTGCCGCCTGCCTTGTCGATAAGGAGCGTGTCCCGGAGCGAAGAGCTCGACGTTCAGGTTGTCGATGAAAAGGACTTCAAAGCTCTTTATGTTGCGGGCGGTTATCTTCGTCAGATCGTCTTCGGTGATCTCCTTGTTGATCGGGACGATCACTTCTTTCGTCTCCGGATCGATTATGCTGGCCGCCACCACCTTGCCGATGACGTCCTGCTCATCGACCGGTATCTTGACGATATTCGCCTGCTCCATCTTCTTGATGACGCCCTTGGTGATCTTCTTGTGCTTCTTGACCAGCACCTCGTCCGTCTTGGTGTTGATGATATCGGCCGGGGCCTTCTGACCCAGGAGCAGCTCGAAAGGCGTCTCTTTGAAGACTTTTCCGTCTTTTATGCTGACCGTTTCCTTCTCATAGAAGTAATCGAGAATCTCCTTCTCCGAATAGCCCAGCGCCCGCAGAAGGAGGGTTACGGGAATTTTCTTCCGTTTGTCGATGCGAACATAAAGGAGCTCTTTGTGGTCGAACTCGAAATCGAGCCAGGAGCCCCGGTACGGGATGATCCTTGCCGTGTAGGCGAAGTTGCCGCTGAAGGGCGCTTTCGACTGGTCGCAGTCGAAGTAGACGCCGGGCGAGCGATGGAGCTGGCTGACGATGACCCGCTCTGTCCCGTTGATGATGAACGTCCCCCTCTCAGTCATGAGAGGTATCTCCCCGAAATAGACGTCCTGTTCCTTTACAGCCTTTATATCTTTTATCTTGGTGTTCGGATCGACGTTGAAGACGACGAGCCGTATCGTAACCTTCATGGGGGAGGCAAAGGTGAGACCCCGGACGATGCACTCCTCCTCGGAATACTTAGGATCGCCGATCTCGTACTGGACGAACTCCAGCGAGGTCGTCTCGTGCGAGTCCTTTATGGGGAAGACGCTGGTGAAAACCGCCTGAAGCCCCACGCTGGTCCGCTCTTCCACGGGTATGTCCTTCTGGAGGAAGATTTCGTACGAACTTAACTGAATCTCGATAAGATTGGAAATATCGAGAACCTCTTTGAGCTTCCCGTACGTCTTTCTCACAATCTTATTATGAAAGGTTTGCCTCATATCCTGTTCACCTCTTGTTTGAACGTTGGGGGCAAAGTTTCCTTTGCCCCCCGGTAGCCGATGCCAAAATTACTACTCAACCTTAACCTGGCCGCTCACCTCTTCGAGCTGCTTTTTGACGTTCTCCGCTTCCTGCTTGGAAACGCCTTCCTTCACAGCCTTGGGGACGCCTTCTACCAGGTCTTTAGCCTCTTTGAGGCCGAGGCTCGTTACGGCCCTCACCACCTTGATTACCTGTATCTTCTTGTCCGCCTCATAACCGGTGAGCACTACGTTGAACTCCGTCTGCTCCTCAACCGGCTCTGCAGCCGCTGCCGCAGGGGCCGCTCCGCCGCCCATCATCATCGGCATCGCCGCCGTCACGCCGAACTTCTCCTCGAGCGTCTTTATGAATTCGGAAAGCTCCAGGACGGTCATATTCTCGATGTAGCTTATTACGTCTTCTTTGGTTGCAGCCATTTAATCGATCCTCCTTTACACAGTCTCTTTTTTTGCCTTGATAGCGTTCAGCGTCAGCATAAGCTGCATGAGGTTGCCGGACAAAGCGCCGACGAGCCTCTGAGGCATGCTGAGCAGAAGACCGAGCAGCTTGCCGACGAGGACGTCCTTCGACGGCAGCGTTGCCAGCGTAAGTACGTCCTGCGCTTTGATCCTCTTGTTACCCAGTAACCCCGATTTGAGCTTGAGCTTTGGCACTTCCTTCGCTATTGCCGCGAGGACTTTTGCCACGCCGACCGGGTCCTTATAGCTGTAAATTACCGCGTTGGGACCCGCAAACTCGTCTTTGAGCGCCTCTACGTTCTTCCCCTTTGCGGCGATCGCGAAGAGCGTGTTCTTCATGACCTTGAACTCTCCACCCACATGGTCGAGCTCTCTGCGGAGCTTCGATATCTGGGCGACGTTCATGCCGCTGTATTCCGCGAGGAACAGGGCGCCGGCCCGCTTGAGCCTTTCGTCAAGCTCACTGACCTGCTTTTCTTTTGCCTTTCTTTCCAATTGTCGTCATCCCTCCTTTCGTTGAATTATGTATGGAAAGTCAGAAGAGACGAAACTGCGTGTTCGTGTCTCGGCAGGCCGCTTTTCCCGTTTGACCGGATGCCCCGGCACCTGCTGTCTCTGACGCCTTCCCTATTTTGTCAGGCTCCTCACATAGGCAGGATCGATTTTCACTCCAGGGCTCATTGTTCTTGATACGGCGATGCCCTTTACGAAGGTGCCTTTGCTTGATGCAGGCTTCAGCCTTACAATCGCATCGAAGAGCGTGCTGATGTTCTCCCTTAGCTTTTCCGGCCCAAAACTCCCCTTGCCGACGGGTACGTGGAGGTTCCCTGCCTTGTCGACGCGGAACTCTACGCGCCCCGCTTTCAGCTCGTTGACGGCCTTCGCCACGTCGAATGTTACGGTGCCGACCTTCGGGTTGGGCATGAGGCCCCTGGGTCCCAGTATCTTGCCGAGCTTACTGACCGCCCCCATCATGTCGGGAGTGGCAATTGCCTTGTCGAAATCGAGCCAGCCTTTCTGTATCTTCTCGATATAGTCGTCGGAGCCGACGTAGTCAGCGCCGGCTTCCTCGGCCTCTTTTTCCTTCTGTCCCTTGGCAAAAACGAGAATCCGCACCTTCTTGCCCAGCCCGTTCGGCAGCACTACCGAGCCGCGCACCATCTGGTCTGCGTGCCGGGGGTCTACGCCGAGGCGCATGGCGACTTCTACGGTCTCATCGAATTTTCTCTCAGGCATCTGGGCGAGCAGGTCGAGAGCTTCCTCGAGGCTATAGCGCTTTTCCCTGTCTACCTTCTCGATTGCTTCCTTATATTTCTTCGATTGTTCTGCCATCTCTCTCACCCCTTCAAAAAATAAAGACTCTCAGCACAGCAATCCTCTTGCGTTGCCCGGGTCTTGAATAAGCTTAAATTGTGAGCTTGCCTTAACGCTTTATCAGCCCTCCACTACCTCCAGTCCCATACTCCTCGCGGACCCCTCCACGATTTTCATCGCGCCTGCAAGGTCCTTTGCATTCAGGTCCGGCATCTTGAGCTGCGCGATCTCCTTGACCTGCGACTTCGTAACCTGCCCCACGGTCTCTTTTTTGGGGTTGCTCGCCCCCTTGGCCAGCTTTACCGCCTTCTTGAGGAGAAAGGAGACGGGGGGCGTCTTCATTATAAAGGTAAAAGTCCGGTCGGAGTATATAGTGATAAGCACAGGAATGATGGTCCCTTCCTGCGTCTTCGTCCTCTCGTTGAAGGCCTTGCAAAACTCCATGATATTAACGCCGTGCTGGCCCAGGGCCGGGCCCACGGGCGGCGAAGGCGTTGCCTGACCCGCCGACAATTGAAGCTTTACCAACGCGGCAACTTTCTTTGCCATTTTGTAAGATCTCCTTTACATTTTTTCTATCTGCATAAAATCCAGCTCTACGGGCGTCGTCCTTCCGAAGATATTGAGGAGGACCTTGACCTTGCCCTTCTCGGGCTTGATCTCCTCGACGCTTCCCGTAAAATTCGAAAAGGGACCCTCGATCACCTTGACGCTGTCTCCTTTGTCAAACCTGATCTTCGGTTTTATCTTCCCCTTCCCTTCCTGGATCGCAGAAACTATGTCCTTTATCTCGTCGTCCGGCAGCGGGGTGGGCTTCATGCCGTAGCCGACGAACCCCGTCACCTTCGGCGTATTGCGCACCAGGTACCACGTATCCTCGTTCATGTCCATCTGGACGATGATATAACCGGGAAATATGGTCCTCTGCGACTTTTTCGCCTGCCCCTTCACCCGCTCCATTATGATCTCGGAGGGCACTATTATCTCGGCGAATTGGTCTTCCATCCCGCTGGTCCGTATCCGCTCTTCGAGCGCTTCCTTGACCTTTTGCTCGTAGCCTGAATACGTATGCACTACATACCATTTCTTTTCCATCGATTTATCCACGGAACAGGACCTGGATGATTTTAGCGAGCCCTACGTCCACTATCCCCAGAAAGACGGCCGCGACGAATACCGTGATGAGTACCACGTAAGTGCCTTTCATGGTTTCCTTCCTGGAGGGGAAGGTAACGCGCTTCGTCTCCACGTAGACTTCCTTGAAGTACGTCTTAACCTGGTCGACTATCTCTCTTGTATTCATCGCGTCTCCAGTACAAACAGGCCAGGAGGGATTCGAACCCCCAACACCCGGATTTGGAGTCCGGTGCTCTATCCGTTAGAGCTACTGGCCTACTATTTGGTTTCCTTATGCGCCGTATGTTTTTTGCAAAACTTGCAGTACTTCTTCATCTCCAGCCTGTCGGGCGTCTTCTGCTTGTTTTTAGAGGTCGTATAGTTCCTGTTCTTGCAGTCGGAACAGGCCAGTATCACCAATTGCCTCATCGTTCTACCTCTTCTATGGCTCTATTATTGGGGCTGGCGTCGCCCCCTCCACGAACAAAGTCCGTGGAGCCTCCCCCTCATAAAGAGGAAGAGGCATTAAAAACTACTCTATCTATCGGGGCCGGCGTCGCCCCCTCCACGGACGAAGTCCGTCGGGGTACCCGCTTTAGCGGGTCGTCCTCCTCATAAAAAGGAAGAGGCATTAAAAACATACCGGCCATATTACTCTAATATCTCCGTCACTACTCCGGCGCCTACGGTCTTGCCGCCTTCCCTGATGGCGAAGCGCAGCTCTTTCTCAAGGGCGATCTGGGTCACGAGATCTACGGTAATGGTGACGTTGTCGCCGGGCATGATCATCTCAACGCCTTCGGGGAGATGGACTATGCCCGTCACGTCGGTGGTGCGCAGGTAGAACTGGGGACGGTAGCCCGTGAAGAAGGGGGTATGGCGGCCTCCCTCTTCCTTGCTCAGCACGTAGACCTCGGCCTTGAACTTCGTATGGGGGGTTATCGAGCCCGGCTTAGCCAGGACCTGACCCCTTTCGACCTCGTCCTTCTTGGTGCCGCGGAGAAGGACGCCTATGTTGTCGCCCGCCTGTCCCTGATCTAAGATCTTGCGGAACATCTCTACGGATGTGGCAACTGTCTTCTGGGTGGGGGTGAAGCCTATGATCTCCACCTCTTCACCGGGCTTTACGACTCCACGCTCCACGCGGCCCGTTACGACGGTGCCACGGCCCGAGATGGAGAAGACGTCCTCTATAGGCATGAGGAAGGGCTTGTCCGTGTCGCGGACCGGCTCGGGGATATAGGAGTCGCAGGCATCGAGGAGCTCGAAGATGCTCTTGCAGTGGGGGCAGTCGGGCTTGCCGTCTCCGCACTCTAAGGCTTTAAGAGCAGAGCCCTTTATGATCGGTATCTTGTCTCCGGGGAACTCGTAAGCGGTAAGAAGCTCGCGCAGCTCCAGCTCGACAAGCTCTATAAGCTCGGGGTCGTCTACCATGTCGACCTTGTTCAGGTAGACAACGACGTAGGGGACGCCGACCTGGCGGGCAAGGAGGATATGCTCCCTTGTCTGCGGCATGGGGCCGTCGTTTGCGCCCACGACAAGGATGGCGCCGTCCATCTGGGCCGCCCCTGTGATCATGTTCTTTATATAGTCAGCATGGCCCGGACAGTCCACGTGTGCGTAGTGGCGCTTATCCGTCTCGTATTCCACGTGGGCGGTTGCGATCGTTATGCCCCTTTCCTTCTCCTCGGGGGCCTTATCTATCTGATCGAACGGTATCCATTCCGCAAATCCCTTGTTGGCAAGACAGCGGGTGATGGCGGATGTCAGGGTTGTCTTCCCGTGGTCGATGTGGCCTATGGTGCCTACATTGACATGGGGTTTTTTGCGCTCGAACTTTTTCTTAGCCATAGAGAGCCTCCGTCGTAATTTGTGGAGCCCACGATCGGGATTGAACCGATGACCACTTCCTTACCAAGGAAGTGCTCTACCACTGAGCTACGCGGGCCTTGGGAGCGGGCATATCCTCCACCCGCGACGCCTTTGCTTTATAGAGCGGGCATGCTTTCACCCGCTCCGCCTTTACTTTTTGGAGCGGGCACGTTTTCACCCGCGACGCCCCAACGTTGTTATGGAGCGGGAAACGGGATTCGAACCCGCGACCCTCAGCTTGGAAGGCTGACGCTCTGGCCAGCTGAGCTATTCCCGCCAGTCGAAACAATAAAGAGCTAACGAATCGAGCCATCACCCTATCACGACCAGCCGTTGATGGGATTCTCGACCTCGCAACCCTTAGCAATCTCAAAAGAGGCGAGGCGCTCCCCTTCAAAGAGCTCTCGCCTTCCACCTGTCACAATCTTTATGGTGGAGAGGGGAGGATTCGAACCTCCGAAGTCTGAGACAACAGATTTACAGTCTGCCCCCTTTGGCCGCTCGGGAACCTCTCCCCAAGAGCTGGTGATGGGACTCGAACCCGCAACCTGCTGATTACAAATCAGCTGCTCTGCCTGTTGAGCTACACCAGCTTTACATGAACCAGTATTATAATATACGACGTTGGGCAAAATCAACACAGATTATCCGAAGATTATCTCTTGCATAGAGACGAAGAGAAAACTCCTGCACTAGTATATATCAGAATCCTTGCAAATGGAAGTGTTATCTGCGGGCCGGACCCCCGTTTTCCCCCCATAAAGGGTTGCAAAAAGGCCGAATTTGGTGTATACTAATAGTTGGAAGCCCTGTGTTGGTCGGCGCGCCTTTAATGTCTGTACTCTTTTTCATCCACATAAAAGAAAAATCGCTGGACAAGCGGCGCAGTCGATGGATACAATTGGAAAAGCGGCAACAGAGGGCGCAAGGTTGACAAACAACGAATGCGTGCTATATTGTAAAAAAGTTTATGGGTAATAATGCGTTTAAAATGCCCTTGATTCACATAAAGGGCATTTTTTGCACCCGGAGCGAGATCGATGAGCATAAAAAACTTTGACCAGATAAAGACATTGATCGACATAGGCATGGAGAAGGGTTATCTCACGCCCGACGAGATAAACGACTTCCTGCCGCAGAATATATTCTCGCCTGAAGACATCGAGGATATATTCGACTTCCTTTCGGAGTCGAATATAGACGTCGTAGAAACGATCAAGGACAAGATAGAGACCACCGAGGAGGAGCAGCGTGAATGGGAGGAGCCGGAGCGCTTTCCCACCGAGAAGACGGATAACATCATTTGGGCCTACCTTAAAGATATAGGCAGGATATCTCTTCTGTCCTCCGAAGAGGAATACGACATCGCGAAGAAGATCGAGGAGGGCGAGAGAAGGATCAGGAGCCTCCTGTTCGAGATGCCCCAGGCCATAGCCGAGCTTCAGGAACTTTCCTCCCAAATAAAAAAGGAGGCGGTCAGCATCATCGATATCGTGAAGAATATCGATGAGATGAACTTCACCAAGAAGGACGAGGAGCAGTACCGGAAGAAGACGGTCACCCTGGCGAACAGCCTCAAGAACCTTTATGAGAAAAAGATTGAGATCAAGAAGCAAAAACAGGCCCGTGACGAATTCACGAGAAAACAGACCCAGAAAAAGCTAATCACACTGGGGAATAAGATAGAAGAGACGCTTGCGGCCCTCAACCTCCAAAAGAAGGTCCTGGAAGAGATCACGCGGAAGGTGGAGAAACGCGTGAGGTTCCTGGACGAGAAAGAGGCCCGGTCGGTCCAGACGTCCT
Organism: uncultured delta proteobacterium; assembly: GCA_963810935.1. GTDB lineage: Bacteria > Desulfobacterota > Syntrophorhabdia > Syntrophorhabdales > WCHB1-27 > CAWEPK01. Next base: position 249,050 of record CAWEPK010000009.1, read on the forward strand.
TACGCGAGATGGACGTTGTCGAAAGGGACCTGAAGATCGTTAAGAACCGGCTGATCAAAGCAAACCTCAGGCTCGTCATAAATATAGCCAAAAAGTACCTGAACAGGGGCCTTTCCTTCCTCGACCTGATACAAGAGGGCAACATGGGCCTCATGAAGGCCGCCGAAAAGTACGATTACCAGAAGGGGTACAAGTTTTCCACTTACTCTACCTGGTGGATCAGGCAGGCTATAACGAGGGCCATCGCCGACTACGCGCGGACGATCAGGGTGCCGGTCCACGTCCTCGAGACGATGAATAAGATAACGAAGGTGACGATATCGCTTTACCAGGAGCTTGGCCGCGAGCCCACCCTGGAGGAGATATCGGCCAAGGCCGCCCTGCCGCTCGAAAAGGTCAGGAAGATAATGAAGGTCTCCAACGAACCGATATCGATAGAGACGCCTATCGGGGACGACGACTCCAAGCTGGGCGACTTCATCGCAGACCCGAAATCGCCCTCGCCTTTCGAGGAGCTGGTCAATATCTCCTGCAAAGAGGAAATCGACAAGGTTCTCTCGACCCTTACCCCCAGGGAGGAGAAGGTCATACGTATGAGGCTGGGGATAGGCGAGAAGACGGACTATACACTCGAAGAGGTGGGCGACGTGTTCGGCCTCACCAGGGAGAGGATAAGGCAGATAGAGGCGAAGGCGTTAAGGAAGCTGAAACACCCTTCGAGGAGAAAACGGCTGGAAAGTTTCCTCGAATAGGGGTCAGGCCGTCCGTTTCCCCGCAGTTAATCCACGAGATAGTTCTGTAGGGTCTGGTAGCTCTGGAAGTCCGTATCGATCAGGGTTGCCCCGACATTCGTCTGCCCGTTCGAGCGAACGTGCTTGGCGGTGCACTGGACAGAGAGGGGCTTTTCGCTTTTGGGCAGCGTGAACAAAAGGGAGATCTTCGAATCGTCGCCCTCTTCCTGCCTGAAATTATTGGGGACTGAGAAATTGATCCCTCCCAGGGACAGGTCGTTCACCATGCCAGCGTGCACGGTGCCATCGACGCTCGTGACCAGCGCGGGGGCCGAGATTTTTTTCCTGGGAAAACGCCGTTTTTCTTCCTCTGTCCTGGCGGGCCGCTTCTTCTCTACGTAGTCATATAGGATGTTCTCTATGACGGAAGAGAGAGATCTCCTCTCGGAAGACGACACCTTTTCGATGGCCTTTCTCAGCTCGTCGCTGGTACGGAAACATATAACAGTGTCTCGCATCCGTCTGTCTCCTCCCTACAGGATTAAAAGCGACTTCGCTTCCCCGGCATAACAGAAAAAACGGCAAGCACTATAAATTGTAATACGTTGTTTCTGTGGGTTAGTCAAGAAAATTCTTTCTTCCCCCTACAAATTTTACACCTGCCCTGGCTCCCCACTGATGCTGAACAGGTGCCATCGGTCCGGACTGCGGCCTTTTCCCCGCCGCGGCTGCCTCTCGAAATAGATTTTCATCCTGCCCATCGTTGTCTCCACCTCGAACCAGTGCTTCCGCACGTACCGCTCAAGGCTGCCGTGGCGGCATCTGCCCGTTTCGCGCCATACGCCCACTACTCTTTTGATATCCACCGTCCTGCCCTGCCAAACAAATTGGCGGGGCAGCCCAGGAGCCCCGGCCGCCATGGCCGTGGTGTCGCAGGTCGAGGTGACGGGCTTTATGGTCTCGCTTACGAGGCGCTCGGCCATATCCATTGTATATTGTAACACGAAGCTTCCGGCATGTCCGGCTTGGCGGCCATACATGCCGTCACCCTTTTAGCAGGTGCCCATCTCCTGCTGCTTATGGGGGTGCTGATGCACCTCGTGCTGGTGCGCGGGGTGGTCGTGGTCGTGCGGTCCATGCTCGCCGGTATGGGAATGGGAATGTGCTTCCCCTTCACCATCGTGCTTATGCATGTGCTTATGCTCATGGATGTGCTCGTGGGCATGCTCATGCTCGTGCTCGTGCGTGTGGACGACCTCTCCGTGCTGGTGCGGGTGGGAATGGACATGCTTGTGCGGGTGCACATGCAGATGGATGTGCTCGTGTTCTCCTTCCATTGTTCTCCTCCTTGGCGGCGAGGTGGCTGGCGCTCTAAACATACAATTCGGTCCGGGCGGCCGCAAAGTCAAGGTCCGTCAACAGGCCGGTCGCCCCGCGCTTTTCTTCTAAAGCATTGCCGCCTTAGGCCGGGCCGTGGTACCATCTGGCATGGTCAACCCGCCTTCCCCTGAAACGGTAACGGAAGGGGTCTATCTCGTCGGAAGCTCCGATTTGACCGACGGCAGGGATTGCTCGGTCTACCTGGTGGACGCGGGCGAATTGGTCCTCATCGACGCTGGGGCGGGTGTCCGGACCGACAGCATCGTTCGGAATATAGAGCTTCTCGGGCTCGACCCCGCACACATCTCGACCCTCATCCTCACCCATTGCCATATCGACCATATAGGCGGCGCCGCGTATCTCAAAGAGCGATTCGGCGTTCGCATCGTCATACACACCCTCGATGCAGCCCCGGTGGAGCAGGCCGATGAGGTGAGAACGGGCGCGTCCTGGTACGGCCTGCGCCTTGCCCCGTTGCCCGTCGATGTTAAGCTCGCCGGGGCTGAAGAAAGCCTCACCTTCCGCGACGGCAAGACCCTCGTCTGCCTCCATACACCGGGGCATACGCCGGGCTCCATCTCGGTATACGGCGACATAAGGGGAAAGAGGGTGCTCTTCGGCCAGGACATACACGGGCCCTTCCTCCCGGAATTCGGTGCGGACCTCAATGCCTGGCAGCGCTCGATGAAGGCGCTCCTCGATCTGGAGGCCGATATCCTGTGCGAGGGCCATTTCGGCGTATACCGGTCAAAAGCGGCAGTCAGGGACTACATAGAGCGTTACCTTGAGGAGTACGGGGACTAAACCTTAAGAGGCGGGCCCGACTTCCGGCGCAAACGCAGCGTCGCTGTCCTGCGCCCACAATGCAGCCTGCCTGCGCACCAGCTCGGTAAGGGACGCACCGTTCTTTACCAGCGTTCGCTGCCATTCCGCCTCATTCCCCTTGAATACGATGTCACGCACGATCCGGCACGCGTCTTCCGCGCCCAGGTCGATGGCGTGGCCTTCCACTTTCTTCAATGTGTCGAGGATGTCCTCGGCGATGCTCTTTTGCTCCCCCGACTGCGGGTCTGCGATGAGCCCTTCCTTTCCGAAGCGGCAGGCCTGGAAGCGGTTGAAGGTATAAGCGGTGTAAAGGTCTTCATCCGGCGCAAAGGGTTTTTCCACGATCAGGTACTTGCCCGGGACTTGCAGGTAGATCGCGAGGGCCGCCGCGGTATTCATCTGCAGGGGCGTATCGCACACGCGAAGCTCGATCGTCCCGTACTCCGGCTTCGGCCGCAGGTCCCAGTAAAAATCCTTCATCGACTCCACTATCCGCCTGGAGTTCATCTTGTCGAAAAAACTGATGAAATCATCCCAGGTAGTGACGAGCGGCGCCCGGCCCGATAGCGGGAAGGCAAAGACCGAATTGAGGCGGGCCGAATCGAAACCCGTATCCTGCCCCTGCACGAAGGGCGAGCAGGCGGAAAGCGCAATGAACTGCGGGATGTAGCGCGAGAGCCGGTGCAGCAGCGTCAGGGCCTCGTTTCCGTCCGAGCAGCCGAGGTGCACGTACTGGCCGAAAACGGTGAATTGCTTGGCCAGGTAGCCGTAGCGTGTGGAAATCTCGTGGAAACGCGGCTTGTCGAAGATCTGCCGGTCGCTCCACCACTGGAAGGGGTGGGTGCCTCCGCCGCCACGCAAGGTCGAGGCGCTGGCCGAGCCGGAAAAGGACTATGCCGAGGGCGACGTCTACGGCCGGCCGCCACAGGCCCGCCATATCGGGCGAGACCCATTTCAGTCCCGGCGCCCCGAATACCATGCCAAGGACGATATATGTGGCAACGCGGGGGATGCGGCGCGTCCTGAACAGGGCATCGGCAGTCGCGGCGCTGACGAGCAATGCGATGCCGAAAGCAAAAAAGGGGCTGATCGCTGCGGGTACTGCGGGCAAAAAATCAAACGTCTGGGGCAAACAAACACCACAAAGCTGAGTAACTTGACCGAACGCGATAGATCTGCCTTTTTCGGTCCTGCCCAGGCCCGAGTGTGCCACATGCGTCGTCCGAAAGTCAAAGGAAAAGAAGCGACGTGACAAAGTCCCGTTATTCAGGCGTCTTACGCACGGTTGACATGGTCGCATTCATACCTATGTTGGGAATGAAAAGAACACGAGCAAGGAGGTGCGTCATTCTATACTGGGCAATCATATTTCTGGTAATTGCGGTTATAGCTGCGATTTTCGGCTTTGCCGTCATTGCCGGGACGGCGGCATGGATCGCAAAGGTGTTGTTTATCGTCTTCCTCATCCTCTTCGTTATCTCCCTTATCTCAGGAAGACGGAGAACACCGCCCGTAGCCTGAAGAGGGGATCGTTTCAAGATAGCCTGACAGACAATAAAAAAAACCCGGGGGGAAGACTCACCCCCGGGCAACAATGGCTTTCTAATCTTTGCGCCTTATGCCTCGAACAGCGTGATGATGGGATATTCCTTGATCCGGAGCACCCCGTCCAGGGTCTTGAACTTGTTCCGGATCGTGGTCTCGATCTCGGCGAAGCTCGTGCCCTGCATTAGGAGCACGATGTTGAACCGGCCGTCCGTATAGTCGCAGTTCACCACCTGGTCGTCGAAGTAGAGGGCCGGATAGACCGACTCGAGCTTCTCCTTCTCCACTTCCAGCATGACGTAGGACGAGATTCTCATGCGCGCGGCCTGCGCGGAGGCCGCTTCGCTCTCGTTTTTGTCCCTGCCGAGCGCCTTGTCGACCGTGCCCATGATGTTGATCACGTTGTCGCCAAGTATCGGCGTCTCGACGCCCAGAAGGGATACCTCGCCGACGCCTTCCAACGTCTTGATCTCTTTATCGACCAACTCCTTTATCACGTCGGCGGTAGGGGCCTGAAGCAAAAGTACCAGGTCGCAGTCACCCCTCGTCGCGTCGCAATAGAGCACGTTGGGGTGGAAGTAGAGCGTCCGGTACGTACCGAGCAGGCTTGCGCCGCGGTCTACGGAAACCAGAGCGTACATGCTGACCGACTCCTTCTTGGCCGTTTGCTCGACGACGGGCGACTCGGGCACGACATCCGATTTCGGCTCCAACTGCTCCAGAAGCTTTGCGAGCTGGTCCATGTCGAAGGGCTTCTTCAGAAAGGCGTCGGCCGCCTTGGCCTGCTCGGAAACTGCGTCGCTGTCATAGCCGGTGATGATGATGACGGGGAGCTGGGGGTAGTTGACCTTGATGACCTTGAGCAGCTTGAAGCCGTCTATGTCAGGCAGCCTTATGTCGACGACCGCGCAGCTAAAGGGCATTGCGTTCTTCTGGTACGTCTCCAGGGTGCCGAGGGCCTTCATCCCGTTCTCGCACGGCTCGGTCTGGTAGCCCTTCTGCATGAGCCCCATGCTGACGCTCCGTCTCAAAGATGCTTCGTCATCGATTAGAAGAACTTTCTTTTCCATGATATGTCTCCTTTATATTATTTTCTGTGTTATCGATCATGCCTTTGATATAGCAAGAGCGATGCCACAAACAAAACATCAAGTGTTACATGTAGTTAGCTGTCAGGAGACATGCCCGGCGGAAACACGGGCGATAAGGAAAGATAGCCCTTTGGCTGAAACCCGCCTATTTGCAAGGGCTTTCGTCACTGTCAATATTCTTCTCGTTTATCACCTGGACGGATTACCTTGGGAGAGAAGGGTTTGACGCTATCAAGAAATTTTATAGCAAGAAGGTATACAAAAAGAAGAAACTTGCCCGGATAGGGGGCGCTGAACCCCAATGATTGTCAAAGCGAGCGAATGCGAAGCGCCGAGGGGAGGCTCCATGCGGCTTCGCCGCTGGAGGGGGTGCTGAACCCCAATAGTTGCAGCGCCGAGCGGGAAGCCTCGCCGGGCTTTGCCCGGCGAGGGTGCTGAACCCCAATAACTGCCCTCAGTGGGTGATTGCCGAATTCGCGCCTGCGCCGTATTTAATCGCGAACCAGCCGTTTCCTGCCGTACGGTATTGGTCCATGTCGCTTTCATAGATCGTTATCTTATCGTCCACAATCCGCTGAAGCGCCGTAAGGTCTACGCGGCCCGAGCGCCACATCGCCCGCACCTCCCGCACGTTCTGAGACGCATACTCCTTTTCATAGGCCGAGATAAAATCGCCGAGCGCCGCCAGGCCCTCCTTCTCCTTGCCCTGTTTCAGGAGAATCAAGGCTTTGTAGCCGAGTATTCGGATATAAGAATCGCCCTGCTTGAGTTTCGCCGCGTCCTGAACGTAACGGAACGCGCCCTCTACGTCGTCGAGATTAAAACTCGCGGTGGCCGCAAAGGCGCAAGGCTCCGATTCTGTGGGCATCGATTTGGCCGCCTTAACGAATTCGTCCAGCGATTGCTTATAGTCTCCGTCGCTGAGCAACTTCTTCCCGTTCCACATGTCGGAGCGGTATGATCCGTACTGCTTCACCTGCTGCACTTGGGAGCAGCCGAGAAGACCCAGGACAAGCACCAAAAAACATGACAGGAACACCTTTCTCATTTCGATGACCTCCATCGTTAATCACTGCTGTTTTTGACAATCATATGCAAACTCGTAAAACTTTCAGACCATTACCGGCTTTTCCGCCCGGTTCCAATACCATCTACACTATAGTCGCTTCGGCCGCCGTAAAGGTTACAAAAAAACGCGGCATCAAACGACAGGGCTCCAGGACACCGGTACATCCCTGTAGCCGGTGGGCGTCCTTTCGACATGGGCAACGGACGGGAAAGGATAGTGGAAGCCCTGGACCAGCATCTTATCGGCTGCGAGCATATCGTAAACCTTGCGGCGCACAGCCTCTGCCTGCACCGGATCGTGATCGACGAAGGGGTGCCAGCCGGGGTTGCGCACAAAGAGAAACGGGCAATGGGTCAGGTCCGCCTGTACGTAAACGCTGCTTGAGCCCGACGTAACGATATGGCAGGTGTGGCCGGGGGTGTGCCCTGGGGTCGCACTGGCTACGATGCCCGGGATCACTTCCCGGTCCCATTCATATGTACGCAGCCTTTTAAGCACCTCCCCGCGCATGACGCGCCGCACGTTCTTGAAGACGCCTTCGATGCGCGGCGTGGCCGCCCGGCTCATCTCTCCGTCGTCCATCCAGTATTTGTGCTCGCGCGCAGGCACCAGTATTTCCGCGTTCGGGAACGCGAGCGAGTTGTCGGCCCTGATGAGGCCGCTGATGTGGTCTACGTGGTAATGGGAGATGATGACTGCATCGATCGCGCCGGGGGCTATGCCCGCCGCGGCAAGGTTCGTCAGGAGCTGGCCGTTGAGGCCCCGGCTCTCCCTGTACGCTGCCTCGCCGGTCCCCGTATCGATCAGGGCGAGCGTCGTCCCGGTATTGACGACCACCGGATTGAAGGGCGTGACATATACGTCCGTCTCCATGAAGAGGGCCGCGAGAGCCGCCCGGACCTCGGCCTTTTTGACGTTGAGGGCGAGGCCGTCGGTGACGGGGAACCGGATCACGCCGTCAGTCACGACAGTCAGCTCGAAGCTCCCGACCTTGTAGCGGTAGAACCCCGGCGCCTGCCTGCCGGCAAACGGGGCGGATGCGCCGGCCGTGCGAGGCGCCGTAAACGGGACGGCTGTAGCGAGCGCCGCTGCTGCTGCGCCGGTGAGCAATTGGCGACGCGTTATCTCTGCCATTGGTCCCCTCCTGAAGCGTCGTTCGGTCAGACAAACATATCAGGGATGGGCTATTTCCGTCAATAGCGAAATAAGCCCCTGTCCGTGCGGCCCCTTTCGAGTGTACACCGGGCAGAGGCATTGGTGCAAAGACGGTGTATAATACGGGAACGGACGCCAAACAGCCTAAAGGAGGCAAGTCCATGCGGCAGGCAAAGAGGGAAATAAACGACAGGGAAGCGGTGGAAGGCATCCTGAGGGAGTGCCCCGTGGGGAGGCTCGGCACGGTGCGGCACGACGGTTACCCCATGGTGAAGCCGCTTAATTTCGTCTATCTCGACGGCGCTATCTATTTCCACTCGGCGCGCGAGGGAGAGAAGATCGACGACATAAAGCGGGACGACCGCATCTGCTTCGAGGTCGATCTGCCGGCCATATTTGTGAAGACGACGGGTGACCCATGCTCGGCGATCGTTCTTTTCCGCAGCGTCATCGCCAGGGGGCAGGCGCGCATCGTTGAAGATAAGGACGAAGTGCTGAAAGCCCTGAAAGCACTGATGGAAAAATACCAGCCTGAAGGCGGCTATGGGCCTTTCTCCGAAGAGAAGCTCGCGATTACGGCGGTCGTGAGGATCGATATTGTCGAGATGACCGGGAAAGAGCGTTCAAAATAGAAACACCGCTCGATGAGGCCGTCTGTACACCGCCCCGCTGTCATATCAGCTTGTTTTCCGCCGCTCCTGTCTTCGACAGCCTAAAAAGCATGCACGTAGAGACTGCGTGGGCGTAAAGCAGGCTATCTGCGTCGATCAGGTCCGCTTCAGCCAGGACAATGCGGGATCCTTTATGGAGAACCTTGCCGACGCAGCGCAACGGTCCCGTCTCTTTCGACACCGGCCGGAGATAATTCACCTTTATGTCCAGGGTCGTGTAACCTGTGCCTGCGGGCAGCGTGGAATGGACCGCGTAACCCACCGCTGCGTCGAGGACCGGGCAGAGTATGCCCCCCTGGACCGCCCCGAAGCGGTTATAATGGTACTCGGCCGGCGTCATCTCCATCACAGCGCGCCCCTCACTGAATTCGACTAACCGGAAATTGACCAGGCCCCAAACGGGCGGGAGCGGGAAACGGCCGTCCAGCATGGCTTTCATCAATTCAGGGCCGCTCATGCTCAAGACGGTCTCAACGTCAACGTCGGGCCGGTCCCATGTCAGCGTCCGCCTGCCCCTTTGAGAACCTTTGTCTGTCATAACGCGAAGCCTCCCTTGTCGGTTGGAATAATTATAGGAATACACGAATTGCTGTCAAGATATTTTTCACCCTTCCTATCAGGCGCGGCGAAACTCCGCCGATGCTTGCCCTTTGATGTTTTTTGTTGCACAGTCCCCTTCAATTGGTAACAATAGTATTCATGTCCATAACAGATCATGTCGTCAGGACATCGTGCAGGGGCTGCCACGGCGTCTGCCAGGTGCTCGTCCATATGGAGGGCGACAGAATAGTCAGGGTTGTAGGCGACCCCGACAGCCCGACGAGCCGGGGTTACATCTGCCCGAAGGGGGCGGCCGCACCGGAGATATTCTACCATAAGGACCGGCTCCTTTATCCGCTGCGGAGAGCGGGAAAGAGGGGCGAGAACAAATGGGAAAGGGTCTCCTGGGATGAAGCGATCGGCGAGATAGTAGACCGCCTCGACCGCGTACGCGCCGAATCGGGGAGCGAATATTTCGCACATGGCGAAAGGTACAGGGAGGCCCCATTCGGAGTTCACCGCCCGGTTCGCTCAAGGCTACGGCACGCCCAATTTCCTCTCACCCGGCCACAATTGTTTCCTCCCCAGGGTGATCCTCAGCACGTTGACTGCGGGCGGCCTTCCAATCGCGGATATTTACGGCTTCGGCGGCGAGATGCCGGCGTGCGTCATGAACTGGGGATGCAACCACACAGAGACGGGGGCGTCCGACGGCATGTGCGGGGCAATGTTCAAAAGGGCCTTCATGCAGGCCAAAAAGAAGATCGTCGTAGACCCGAGGCGCATCGGGCTTGCCGAAAAGGCCGACTACTGGCTCCAACTCAAGCCGGGCAGTGAATGCGCGCTGGCCCTCGCAATGATAAATGTCATCATCGGCGAGGACCTCTACGACCACGAGTTCGTGGAGAACTACGGTTTCGGCTTCGACCGCCTGGCAGACCACGTCCGCCCTTTCACTCCCGAATGGGCCGGTCCGATTGCAGCCATCCCAGCTTCCACGATCAGCGAGGCGGCCAGGACTTTTGCGACGACTAAGCCCGCATGCATCCAGTGGGGCAACGGGATCGACACGAGCACGAACGCCTTCCAGACAGCCAGGGCGCTTATCATCCTTATGGGGATAACCGGCAATATCGACGCGCCCGGAGGGAACGTCTTCTGGGTGCCGCCCGAAGGCATCAGGTCGGGGCTGGACGATCTTCGTTCCAGGGACCTGATGCCTGCCGGAAAGAAGGCAGCGGTCGTCGGCAAAAGGTTCCCCTTCACTCCGGGCTGCCATGTGCCGACTTTCTGGAAATCGGTGATTACCGGCGAGCCTTACCGGGTGCGGATGATGTGGATCGTCGGCACGAACCCCATGCTTACCGCAACGCAGGGCCTGGCGATAGAGCGGGCGCTGAAAGAGTACATGGAGTACACGGTAGCCTCCGACCTCTTCATGACCCCCGCTGCCCAACTGGCCGACCTGGTGCTGCCGGCCTCGCACTGGCTAGAGCAGGACGACATCGCCTTCATGCATGAGATCTGGTGCGCCATGACCAGGAAGAAGCTCGCGCAGATAGGAGAGGCAAGAGACGACAGGGAGGTGATCCTGGAGGTAGCCCATCGCCTGGGCCTCGATGACGCCTTCCCCTGGCTCGACTGGCATGCATACCTCGACTGGGTTTGCGAGGGTACGGGCATGCGCTTTGCGGAGTTCAGGGAGAAAGACCTGGTTATGGGGAAGATGCGTTACAGGAAGTATAAAGAGCATGGGTTCGCCACGCCCACAGGCAAGTTCGAGTTCTACTCGACCATTATGGAGCGCGAGGGGCGCCCTCCCCTGCCGGTCTACACCGAGCCGCCTTTGTCGCCGACGCCCGATTATCCGCTCATCCTCATGACCGGCACGAAAGGGCTCAATTATTTCCATTCGGAGCTGCACCAGATCGACTCCCTTCGCAGGCGCCACCCCGATCCCCTTGTCGAGATCAACCCCGAAACTGCGGCCCGCCTGAATATATCCGACGGCGGCTGGGTATGGGTGGAATCGCCTTATGGGAAGGTGAGGCTTAAAGCAAGGCTCATCGGAGGCATAGCGCCGGACGTCGTCAACGCGGAGCACGCCTGGTGGCGCCCGGAGGCGGCCCCGCCCGACTACAACTGGAAGGAATCGTGCGTGAACCTGCTTTTCGGCGACGACTTTTTCGACCCCGATTCCGGGGCCGAGCCGCTGAAGTGCTACATCTGCCGCATCACCCCCGTATAGCAGATCAAATGATGTCCTTTACATTGGGCAGATAACGTTGTATGCAATATAGGCGGAGGGGCCACCTTGGATTTTCATGCCTGCAACCTTATTAAAGAGAACATATCCCGCGTCGTCGTCGGCAAGGAAAGGGCCGTGGAGGAGCTGCTCGTCGGCCTGCTCGCTGAAGGCCATGTACTTATCGAAGACGTGCCCGGCCTGGGCAAGACACTCCTTGCTAAGTCGCTCGCGGCGAGCATCGGCGCATCCTTCAACAGGGTCCAGTTCACGCCCGACCTCCTGCCCGCCGACATAACGGGCTTTAGCGTCTACAACCAGCAAACAGGCCGGTTCACCTTCCAGCCCGGCCCGGTAATGACGCACGTGCTGCTGGCCGACGAGATCAACCGCACCATCCCCCGCACGCAGTCTAGCTTGCTCGAAAGCATGGAGGAACGCCAGGTGACGGTGGACGGCACGACCTACGTCCTGCCCACCCCCTTTTTCGTCATGGCCACCCAGAACCCCATTGAGCTGGAAGGCACCTTCCCCCTGCCGGAGGCGCAGCTCGACCGGTTTCTTCTGAAGATCAGGCTCCGGTATCCCGAGATGCGCGAAGAGGTGGCGATCCTCGAGCGCTTTCAGGAAAAAGACCCTCTCAGAGAGCTTTCTGCAGTCGTCTCCCCCGAGGAGATCCACGGGATGCAGGTCGCAAGGCGCGCCGTCCGCGTTTCGGAGGCGGTCAGGTCTTACATCACCGGGATCGTGAGTGCGACGCGCAGCCACCCTGCCCTGCGCCTCGGCGCAAGTCCTAGGGGCTCCCTCGGACTGATGAGGGCTTCCCAGGCACTATCAGCCCTGCACGGACGCGATTACGTCCTGCCCGACGATGTAAAGGCCCTCGCCGTCGGCGTCCTCGCCCACAGGCTCATCCTCAAGGAAGAGGAAAGGCTGAAAGGTGCGACGCAGGAATCAATCGCCGAGGCCGTATTAGCCGCCACGCCCGTCCCTGACGGAAGCCCCTGAAACGGCTGTGAACGTCCAGGCGCGCCGTGTCTCAAGCGTTTTCGTCATGTACCCCAGTCTCTTCTTCGTGGGGCTGCTCCTCTTCAGCGCACTCATTTACCGCAGGGCCGACCTCGCAGTCCTCGCGCTCCTCGTTTTATGCCTCGTAGCAGGCCTGAAGGCGTGGGGCCGGTTGAGCCCGAGGGGCATCGCGTTTGACCTCGCCGTTGACAAGATAAGGGTCTTCGCGGGCGACGGACTTACAATCTCGGCGCAGGGGCAAAACGGCAAGCTCCTTCCCGTCTGGCTGGAAGCCGCCATCCCCGCAAAAACCAGCAGGACGCAGGAGACGTTCCTTCGCGCCTCGGCCAGTCTCCTGTGGCGGCAGGGGGCACACTTCAGTTGGGAGCTGCCCGGCCTCAAAAGGGGCATAGCCTCGATCGGCCCGGCCATGACGGCAACGGCGGACCTCTTCGGGTTCTTCCCGGCCGAGAAGACGCAAGGCGACGCAATCCAGTTGGTCGTTTACCCCAGGCTCGTGCCGCTCAAAGAGTTCCGTCTGCCCAAGCGTGATTTCTTCGGCACCCCCGGCGGAAGGAGCCCTGTTAACGACCCGGTCTACATACTGGGCACTACGGACTACCATCCGGGAAGGCCCGCCCGGTTCATCCACTGGAAGGCGACGGCGCGCCACGGCCGCCTGCAGGAAAAGATTTTCGAGCCGACCCGCCAGGCAAAGGCGCTCATCCTTCTCGACACGGAAAGGTTCTTTACTGAAAGCGCGGATGAGACCTTCGAGCGGACTATCGAAGTCGCCGCCTCGGTCGCTGCCAGACTCGACCGTGAGGGATGCGCCGTGGGCCTGCTCACGAACGGACATGTGACCGGCGGCTCGCCTTTCGTGCCCGTCAGCAGGGGGCCCGGACAGTTGTCGGCCATCCTTGAGGCCTTGGCGCGGCTCGACATGGAGCCCGCCTGCCGGATGGCGGACCTCGTCTATCGCATCGAAGTCCCCTGGGGCGCGACCTGCCTCTATTTCGCCTCGGACGAAGACGAGGCGGCCCGCGCCGTACTGGCGTGCCTCACCCGGAAGAGACTGGGACGCCTCTTCTTTACTGCGGAGGCGGCCCTGCAACTGGTGGCACGCGCAGAAAGCACGCAGCAAAGGCGGACTGCATGATGCGCAGCAAAGGACCACTGCTTGTTCTCCTTACGGCGCTCATGGAACTGTGCTGGCTTTACAGTTGGGCTTCCTTCTCGCTCGGCGCCACCGCTCCCCGCACGCTTTCGCTTCCTGTCCTGTGTCTCGTATTCGGCGTTGCAGCGCTCGCCACGCGCCTGTCTTCACAGAAAGGCTGGCGCGTCGCCGCTATACTCGCCGTTCATATCCTGGGCATCGTCTGCGCAGCCGCCTTTACGGTCAGGGACGTATACTATGCTTCGTATCCACTTTTCGCAACGACCTGGCCCAGTGCGTTCTTCCACGGCGCGAGGGCGCCCCTCGATTGGATCGTCCTGATAATCGTGCTAGCGTGGGCCGCTGCCCTCTGGGCGGCAGGCGCGACGTTCGCGCGACGGAAGAGAGACTACTACGGTGTTTGCGCCCGTTTCGATATCGGGCTAGTCGCCTTCTTCGTCCTTTTTCTCCTCACCTTCGCCGCAGAGGTGAAAGGGGGCATGCACATGGAGAACGGCCTCGCCGCCCGGCTCATCTTCCCATTCTTCCTTTTCGGGCTCCTCGCGATAGGGACGGCCAGGGCCGAACAGGCGCAAAAGACCTTCGATGAGGGCTTTGCAGGGACGGGCCTCGTCCTTTGCGCAGCCTCGGCTGCGCTCCTTGCCGCAGGAGGCGCAGCGCTCCTTTTGATGCCCGGCATCGAAGCCGCGGCAAAGGCCGGCCAGGGGGTGCTCGCCTCTACGACGGGTCCGCTCCTGCCTTTTATGGAAAGGCTGTTGCGCTTCATCTATGCCAACCGGACGACGCTCAGGTCCGAGCCGGCAGGTGCTTCAAAAGAAACGACGTGGCTAAAGTGGCAGGCGGGCAGCGGCCATTGGCTGGGGGTATTCTTCGCCAAGGCGATGCTATGGGTCATGTGCGCCTTAGGGGTAATACTGCTCGTCGCCATTGCCCTCGTCCTTCTCTCCTTTGTCGTCAGGTGGCTCCTGACAAGGACCGAGCGGCGTCCCGGCCGGACCGGGCAATGGACGGCCGCGCTCCGTGGGCTTTCACGGTTTCTGGAGCGTCTCATCAAGTGGCTCGGCTTCCTTCTCACGCGGCCCGTCCGGGCAGCCGATTTCTACTACAACCTGTGCAGATGGGCACGGCGCTCGGGCCTGCCGAGGGCACCTGCCGAAACCCCCTCGGAGTTCGGCATGCGCCTTTCCGGCCGCTTTCCCGGCCTCGCATCATCCATAGGCGCTATAGTAGGCGCATTCGAGAAGGAGTTCTACGGCGGCATCGCGCTCCCCGCACGCCCGGAAGCATCCGTGCTCGCATGGCAGGCATTGCGCAGCCCAAGGCACTGGCCGCGAAGGATATGGGCGCGGGGTGCGGGGCCTGGCGCTTTGCGCGCCTGAGCCATATATACGGGGCTTTAGAGAACAACGGAGAGCTTCACTTCAAGATGGCCACCCGGCTGTTTTATGGTTCTGGTCACAATCAGATGTCGGGAACATTAGAGCGGGTCGCAAAATAAAGTGAGTTTCGCGTAGCCGTCACCCCGATGAAAATCGGGGCCCAGACCTTTCCTGCTCGTTCGAAATAGTGGATACCGGCTTTCTCCGGTATGACGGAAGAGGGCAAAGCGGTCGGCGTGAAAGACGTACCTCGCTTGCAATCATCTTATCACAGACCGTTAGAATAGTATGACTTTATAAACACACCAAAAAAATTGAAAAGCACACGTCATATTACACTAGAACCGGTAGTACCACCAGATGTCGAAGGCTTCGTTTTTGATCTTGTCTCTGATGTGCTCTTTTTCCTTTGTGATGAAGTCCCTTGACTGGCCCGCTATCTCCTTGGGGTAATGGCCGAGCAGGTACTCTTCCTCGATCATGAATATGCCCGCGTTTTTGAGCCTGCCCCGTAGGTGCTCCGTGCTGTCGGGCTTCATCATTAGGAAATGGGGGTAGTAATAAAGGGGTATGAAGGGGAAGCAGCGGTGCTTTGTTCCTTCCCTGGCGCGGTACATGATCTTAAGCCGCTCGACGTAGCCTTCCCTGCCGTCGGTCTCAAGCATCGCTTTGATGTCGGAATCCGTGAAGCCTTCAGACTCCATTATGGAGGTGAAGGTTGCAAAATGGACAAGACACGCGTATTTGGTGGCGTTGAGGATGCCCCGGAAAATGAGCTTTCTCCGCGCGAGCCTGTCGACGTCGTCGTAGAAGCGCATGATGCCCTTGATGCGCCGGTTCGTCTCCTCTCCGTCCGCGATGCTCAAGATGCCCGCCTTCCCTTTTTATAATGCCGTGGCCGACAAGGGCCTCTATCGCCTGGCGCGCATATTGCCTGTCCGGAAGGCTATCGACGACGGCCTCCTCGCTACGCCCTTTCCCTTCGTTCAAAAGAAGGTGCAGAACGCGCGGCACGGCAGGCGCGTCGAGCAGGACGTTGAAGCTGCCCATAGGTTGACTTGGCCTCCAATCTAATCTATATTATTCACGTTATTGGGCTTCCGAAAACCCCATAAACAACGGCCGAAGAGATGCTCAACACCACAACGCGCCAAAATGCAGAACTGTTAGAGCGCTACCAGCCTATCCCGATTTCCTACTTATTAAGATACTCCATCCTCAAAAGGATTGAAAGGGGAGAGGAGGTCCTGGAGGACATCCAGGGCAGGCAGGAGGTAAAACAGGACGTGATCCGCGCCCTCCTGTCGGGATCGCAGCCGTACCTGGTTTCCGAGGAGGGCACCGGCAAGACGCGCCTGGCGAGGTCGATCAGCAGGCTGCTTTTGCCCGTGCCGAAGATCGCAGGATGCCCGTACAACGATGACCCCAAGTGGCCGAAAGAGCGCATGTGCCCGCGCTGCCGGGAGACTGACGACCCTGCCGCGAAATTCGGGATAGAGTGGATAACCGGCCAGGAAAGGTTCTCCAGGATACAGGGCAACGAGTATACGAACGAGGCAAAGCTCCTCGGCTTAAAGGACATACAGGCCATAGCGCGGGGCATGAGCCCGAAAGACCCGCTGGCTTTCGCCGGCACCGGCGTTTTCCGGGCCAACCGGGGCGTGCTTTTCATCGACGAGCTGCCCGCCATACGGACGAAGGTGCAGGTCCTCCTCCACCCGATCATCGAGGAGAAAAAGGCGATACTTGAAGAATACAACTGGGAATACCCCCTCGACATTATCGTCGTCTCCACCGGGAACCCGGAAGGGTTCTCGCACGTAAACGAGGTGCCCAGGCCGCTTCTCGACAGGCTTGAAACCATCTATATGGACCTGCCCGACGAGGAGACGGAATTGACGATCATGATGATGGAGCGGTTCGGCGGAAGGGACGGGTCGGGACCTGCCGAGGCCTTCCCGACCGAGTTCCCCAGGATGGAAGAGGTCAAGCGGCGGGTGCTCGCGCCCTGGTGGATGCTCTCCCTTATCAATAAATCGGCGAGGCAGAGCAGGACGTGCCGCTGGCTCGACAAGAAGGCGAGCATCAGGGGCACTACAAGGGCCATCGACCACACGTATTCCTCGACCGAGATGGAGAGGCGGCGCGTAACGCGGCTCGCCGACGTAACGGCCGGGTTGAAACTCGCCCTGCGCGGACGCGTCCAGCTCCGCCAGGACCTTGTCGATTTCGAGAACCCCAGGGAAACCATGCGTAAGGTGGACGAGTTGTCCGAAGACCTCGTTCGAAACGGCCTGCTGGACTTGGGCAACGAAGTTGCCGCCACCTGGGACAGGGAGGAGATGGAGAAAGAAGCGGCGGCGCTCGTGGACCTGCCGGGACGGGAATGGCCCTCCTTTATGCGCGAATCAGCGGTCCTGAAGGAAAGGCTCCAACAGATAGAGAACATGGGGCGGGAAAGATACAGGCTGGACAGGGTGGTCGCCGAAGGCGAGGACCTGCTGCGTGAGGTCGAGCGGTCGAGCGAAGTCCGGAACGAGTACCTGACGTCCGCCGCCGAGTTCATCGTCAACATCTGCGCTGTGAAGAAGTGGGTCTACCTGCAGGACGGGCGCGACTTTTATATCCCGAAGGAGATTACTTGGGCCCAAAAGGGAACCTGGAAATAGCGGGCCTGTGCGACCGTTGCATGGCATGCAGCGAGGCAAGCGACGAAGGCATGCTCTATGACCTCGCCCACATGGACGACCGTTCCGTCTCGAACCTGGTCAATGAGTGCCAGCAGGGCGCCAACGGGCTGCAGGAGAAGGCCCGCAGCAATGCAAGGAAGCGCCTCGAAGAGAGCCGCGACGCAATGCAGTCGAAGAAGGGGGAGCTCCGCGACCTCAAGGAAGGGTTTTCATACAAGCTCCTCGAACAACTGGCCGGCGGCGCAGACGTGGACGAGCTTCTCGCGCAGTACCTCAATGACGAATACCGGAAGCGCCTGGAAGAAGAGGTTGCGATGCTCGACCGCACGGAAGAGGCCATACAGCCGGAAGACGTCGAAAACAGCCTAAAGGAATACGTCGAAAAAGATCTGGTCGAGATAGGTGAGGACGGCGTAAAGATAACACCCAGGGGCTCCAACAAGCTCGCCCGGTACGTCCTGCGCCGCATCTGGGAAAACCTGGCCGCAGCCCACCCCGGCTCAAACGCCACTAAAGAAGAAGGCTTCGGAATGAGCGACGGCTTCCGTATCAGGAAGTACGAGTTCGGCGACGAGTTTTTCAAGATCGACATGGAGACTACTCTTTTGTCCGCCCTGGAGTCAGGAAAAAAACGGGATGGGCGCATCGAGTTCGACCAGGACGACCTTTCCGTCAGGGAGACGATCGTCGATACGAAGCTGTGCGTAGGTTTGATTATCGACGAGAGCGGCAGCATGAGCGGCGACAAGATGCACGCTGCGATGGACATATCCTTGGCCCTCTCCGAGCTTATGCGGAGGAATTCGAGAGACAAGATAAGGCTTTTCCTTTTTTCCAACCAGGTGCGGGAGCTGGCGTACTGGGACATGCTCAACGTAACGTTCGCCGGTGGCACAACGGACATCAGGCGGGCGATGCGCAGGTTCAGGACGGCCACTGCGGGGGAGACCGGTGAAAAGCAGGTCTATCTCATAACCGACAGCGAGCCGAACTGCGAGGACGGGAAGTATATAGGCTTCGAGAAGGCAACGCTCGGCGTCCTCCAGGAAGCGATCATTTACCAGAAAGAGGGCATCACCCTCAACATAATAATGCTCGACAATACCCCCCACCTGCGGGAGTTTGCCTCGGTCCTTGCCAGGCGCAATCTCGGAAGGGTCTTCTTCGCAGAGCCCAAGGAGCTCGGCAAGGTTGTCATGGAGGATTACCTTCGGACCAGAAAGAGGCAGCGCTTAAGGAAGGCGGTATAACTTCCGGCGTTGACTCACCTTCCCCTATGCAGCACCCTGTTTTCTTTCCCTGCCAGAAGCCGCCTGATATTCTCCCTGTGCTTCACGGTTATCATCACTGCCATCACAGCGCATACCGAGATATAGCTTACAGGCGCGCCCAGCGCCGCCAGCACGAACGGCATAAGCACCGCACCGCAAATGGAGCCTAGGGAGACATAGCCGCCCACGAGGAAGATGACGAGGAAGACGACGAACACTATAAGCACTGCAAGAGGTCCGAGTGCGAGGAAGACGCCCAGCGCAGTCGCAACGCCCTTGCCGCCTTTGAACTTGAGGTACAGCGGGAACAGGTGGCCCGCGAAAGCCGCAAGCCCCGCTGCCGCAACCGCCACTTCCGGCTGCCCCGATTTTATCGCAAGCCATACGGGAATAAACCCTTTAAGCACATCGCACAGGAGGGTGACTATGCCTGTCGTCCTGCCTGCGGCGCGCATGACGTTCGTCGCCCCTATGTTGCCGCTGCCGACCTTCCTGGGGTCTGCGCCCTTTCCCTTTGCGAGGAGCAGGCCCACTGGCACCGAGCCGAGCAGGTACGAGCCTATCACCCATAGAACCGACAGCGCCATCTGACTCTCCCTCTACGACCGCCTGTATAGCTCGTTCAACAGCCTTTTGAAGCGCGGCGCGTAGACTATGTCGAAAGTCTCCTCTTTTTCGGGAAAGAGGCCTAAGGCAAAGCGCTTCACGCTTTCCACGACCAGCATCGCCTCGTCATGCGAAAGCTGCTGGGTCCTGATGTACTCCAGGCTGAAATCGACCATGAAGCGCAGCCGCCTTACCTTTTTATTCTCCTCGCGCAGGTCGTCGTCCATGTCTTATCGCCCCTGCTTATGCTGCCTGTCCTTGCGCAGGCCCTCACCCGTAAAAAGCTGCGCAAATATCCATAACCCGATGCCGAAAGTAATCGACATGTCGGCCACGTTGAAGGCAGGCCAGTAATAAGTCTTGTAAGACACGAGTATGAAATCGACCACGGAGCCGTAAGCAAACCGGTCGTACATGTTGCCGGTGGCCCCGGAGAGCACGAAGGTAAGGGACAGCCTCGTCCAGATGGGGAGCCTGCGCATAACGAGATAATATGCCAGTCCCGCGATGATCGCCAGGGGGATCAGGAGGAATATATAACGGCCCGCATCGCTTTGCGACAGCATCCCGAAGAGGCCGCCCTTGTTATGCCAGTGGACTATCGACAGCCAGGAGGTAACGTGCAGGCTGTCCCCCATGGGAAGCCCGTCCTGCACCAGAAACTTGGTCCACCTGTCCAGAACGAAGACGGGCGGGATTATGAAGAGGTGAGCGTATCTCTGCATCGGCCGCAGATATTCGGATGAGCCCCGGTTGTCTCAACGTCGGTCGCGTACTGCCAGCACCGCTCGCACTTCAGGCCGTCAGCCCTCAACACCTCGACTGACAGCTCTTCAGCCCTGGTAAGCTCAACCTGTGAGACGATGAGCACCTCTTTCATCTCATCTCCCAGTTTTGTAAGTATCCCGTACTCGCGCTCGGGTGCGGCCAGCAGCACCTTCGCGTCGAGGGGGTGGCCTATGACCTTCTGGGTGCGCTTCTCCTCGATCTTCTTGTTGACCGCCTCCCTTATGCCCCAGACCGCATCCCATTCCGCCTCCAGGTCCGCATCGACGAGGCCGGCGTCCGCCACGGGCATGGACGCCATATGGACCGATTCCTCTGCGACAAGGGGCCGCATGTACGACCACATCTCTTCCGTCGTGAAAGAAAGGATAGGGGCGGCAAGCCGGAGGAGGGAAACGAGGCTCTCGAACACGACCGTCTGCGACGCCCGGCGCTTCACGGAATCCTTTCCCCCGACGTACAGCCTGTCCTTGATGATGTCGAGGTAGAGGGCGGAGAGATCGACCGTGCAGAAATTCTGGATGCTGTGGTAGATCGAATGAAAAGCATACGTCTCGTAGGCGCTGCGCACCCTCTCGATCAGCCCCTGGAGCCTTGAAAGCAGCCACTTGTCGATCGAAGAGAGCTGCCCGTAGGGCACCGTATTTTTCGCGGGGTCGAAATCCTCCGCGATGTTCGCGTGGAGGTACCTGAAGGTGTTCCTTATCCGCCTGTACGTCTCTATGATACGGTCGACGATCTCCTTCGAGATCCTGATGTCGTCCCTGTAATCCTCGTAGGTCACCCAGAGGCGCAGTATCTCCGCGCCGTACTTGTCGATAATCTCCGAAGGCGCAATCACGTTGCCATCGGTCTTCGACATCTTCCTGCCCTTGCCGTCGACTACGAAGCCGTGCGTGAGCACCGAGCGGTACGGGGCGGTCCCGTCGTTGCCGACCGATACCAGAAGCGAGCTGTGGAACCAGCCGCGGTGCTGGTCGCTCCCTTCCAGGTACATATCGGAGGGGAACTTCAGCTCCGGCCGCTTCTTGAGGACTGCCGCGAAGCTGGAGCCGGAGTCGAACCAGACGTCGAGGATATCCTCTTCTTTGACAAAGGTGCGGTTCCCGCAGGCGCAGGCAGCGTCTTCCGGCAGGAAATAGGCCGCGTCTTTCGCAAACCATATGTCGGCCCCGTGTATAGCCGTCTCCGCGATGACCTTGTCGAAGGTCTCCCTGCTCCAGTAAGGCTCCCTGCACGCCTCGCAGTAGAAGATGGTGATAGGCACGCCCCACGTCCTCTGGCGCGAGATGCACCAGTCGGGCCGGACGCTCAGCATATTATAGATGCGCTCCTTGCCCCACGCGGGGATCCATTCGACGGTATCTATCGCTGCAAGGGCGTTCTTACGGAGGTCGTTCGCCTCCATCGAGACGAACCACTGCTCGGTCGCCCTGAATATGACCGGCCGCTTGCACCTCCAGCAGTGCGGGTAGGAGTGCTCTATCGGCTCCGAGAAGAGAAGTACCCCCATCTCCTTCAGCTTTTCGATAATGATGGCGTTCGCGTCGAAGACGTTCAGCCCGCCGAAGTACGGGATGTCCTTGCTGAGCATCCCTTTTTCGTCAACGGGTGAATAAACGTCCAGCCCGTATTGGAGGCCCGTCACGTAGTCCTCTTCGCCGTGGCCGGGGGCCGTATGCACCGCTCCCGTGCCTACGTCTTTCGTCACATAGTCGGCGAAAACGACGACCGACCTCCTGTCGATGAACGGGTGCCTGAAATTCAGGTCCTTGAGCGTCTCCGGCGACAGCTTGCCGATGATGCGCCACCCCGTTATCCCCGCCTTGCCCATGATCTCTTCGACAAGCTCACGGACTGCGATATAGATATCGCCTGAAGTCTCGACCGCAACGTAGGTAAAATCGGGGTTTATGGCAATGGCCAGGTTCGCGGGCAAAGTCCAGGGGGTCGTAGTCCATATGAGCATCGATATCGGCTTGTCCGGGTACCCGCTGAAAACATCCGTCCGGGAGGCGAGGGGGAACTTGACGCAGATGGAGGGCGACGTCTCCATGTCGTACTCGATTTCCGCCTCGGCGAGCGCGGTCCGGCAGTTGATGCACCAGTAGACGGGCTTCTTCTTACGATAGGCGTCGCCCCGTTCAAAGAACTTCGCCACCTCTCCAATGATCGTCGACTGGTAGCCGTAATCCATCGTGATATACGGATGGTCCCAGTCGCCTATGCCGCCCAGCCGCTTGAACTCCTCCCGCTGAATGTCGAGGAAGCGCGCCGCGTATTCCCGGCAGTACGCCCTGATTTCCATTTTTGTCATGGCCGTCTGCCTGGCCTTCATCTCTTTCTCCGCCTGATGCTCTATGGGCAGGCCGTGGCAGTCCCAGCCGGGCACGTAATCGGAACGCATACCGCTCATGAATTTGGACTTTATGATAATGTCCTTCAGGATTTTGTTGAGCGCGGTCCCCAGGTGGATGTTGCCGTTCGCGTAAGGAGGGCCGTCGTGCAGGATGAACTTGGGCGCATCGATGCGCTGCTTTATCAGCTTCCCGTAAAGGTCGATCTGTTTCCAGAACTCGAGTATCTGCTGCTCCTTTACAGGCAGGTTGCCCCTCATGGGAAAAGACGTCTTCGGGAGATTTAGGGTTGATTTATAGTCCATCCTCTGTCCTTTCGTTGAACCAGTCCGGGTTCACATCGTCGAAAAGGTCGTCCTCCTTCTCGATCGCTGCAAGCGCCTCTTTATCCGCGTTTGCCGCAACACCCGACTTTTGTATGCGGCCGAGCATGTCGTAAAGCGCCTTCCAGGCATCGCAATGGCCGAGGAACCTCGATTCCCCGTAGTCGCCCGCCGTATGTGTGGAGACGAGGAACGGCCAGTCGGACGACTCGGCGAGGAAAAGCTCCCTGGCCATCTGCCTGAGCAGCCGCCCCGTGATGCCGTTGCTGCCGGCCGTTTCCACCGCGCGCGCCATGCCCCGCTCGGCCTCGTAAAGACGCTGCCACATCCAGGCTGTCTCCTTGTTATACCAGAGAAGGTGGCGGCCGCCTTCACCCCAGGACCCTTCAGGAAGACTGACGGCGCCTCGAGGATCGACGCTTTTCAGGGCCGTCGAGGCCCTTTCTATTGTAACATAATTCGGGTCCAAAGCAGAAACGAGTGCGCCGAGCCAGCTTACACCCTCGAACCACCAATGACCGAACAGTTCTGCATCGAACAGCAGCGTGAGCACCCCGGTCCTGCCCGTTTCCTTCCGGTAGTCCGAGAGCCTCTCTTCGATAAGCCGGGCAAAGTGGTGCGCATGCTCCTCGACCCTCGCCGCCGCCTGCTCCGGCTCGTAGACCATTTTATCGCCGAGCCCGGTTTGCCTGTCCGTGACGCGCCAGTAGCGCAGGCCGCCGGGGTCCCGCTTCTTGTGGAACTCAAGGTACCAGGGGTCGCCCGGGTAGCCGTCGCTGCCCCATACCTGTCTGCTCGTATCGGTATCGCGCGATAAGAAGGCAACTTGAGCACCGGGACCCGCAGTCTTGTATATGCCGTAAATGTCGAAGTCTTTATCGCCCCGGCTCCCCGCTGTCCGGCCGGCGCGAAGAGGGGCCGCATTGTAGTACCCGCCCCGGTACGCGCCTTCGACGGGCGGAGGCATAAGATCGGCAGCGAAGGAACTTGCCGCAGGACCGGCCTGCCCTGCGGCCTGCCGGCCGTCCACGAAAAAATACCTGATGCCGTGGGCGGCCAGGAAATCCTCTATGCCGCGCCTCGCGGGCGCGCAGGACCGGCCAAAGGATGCGGGTCCGGCCGGGCGGTAGGCGCACTCGGGAAGCCACATCCCCGCCGGCTCCCTGCCGAAATACCGTCGGTACGCCGCCACCCCCTGGTTGACCTGGGCGTCAATCGACGAGTCGAGAGACAGGAGCGGCAGGTAGGCGTGCGTCGCCGGGGAGGCGACGATCTCCACCTGCCCTTCTTCCTGCAAACGCCGATACGCGCCGGGCAGGTCGGATCCGTAGCGATTTCTGAAGTCGGCCAGGCACAATGCATAGAAGCGCTCCCAGCCCTCCGCAAGGGCTGCGAGCGCAGTTTCTCCCTTGGCCTCGAACGTCCGGCGGTCGATGTATGCGGCTTCCGCCTTCTCCTGCGCGTACTCCCCGAAGGCCGACCGGAACGACGGGGAAGCCAGCATCTCGCAGAGCACCGGGGTCATATTAATGGTGAAACGGGCCGCCTTTCCTCGCATCGACAGCCGGTCGAGCAGGTTGGCCAGCGGTATGTAGCACTCGCACGCCGCCTCACAGAGCCAGTCCGTGCCGTACGGCCACTTGCCGTGGGAGAGCACGTACGGCAGGTGCGCGTGGAGCACCAAGACAACGTATCCTTCCGGCATAATTGTCCCTATCCTTGCGAGATTTCAGTAACAGTAGCACAAAGCGGCGGAACCGCGCAAGGCAAATGGACATGCCCCGCCTCGCTTGCGCCGGGCGGCTTGAACAGGCATTGCAACGCTTATTCTGAAAATAAACGAACCTGCTTTCTTAGCAGGTAATAAAGCGAGCGTATGCGAAGCGCCGAGCGGGGAAGATAGTGGCGTCGATTCTCCTCGCAGTCGTAGCCGCCGGCCTTATCGCAGGCATCCTTTAGGGTCTTAGAAGCACCCTTCCGTCCCGGACGCCTCGACAAATATGTCGAAATGTTCTATACTCTCGCTGACTTGTCTACCCGTGCTTGATGACCTGAATCGTTGCGGCAGTAAGATAGAAGGGTAGAAATGAGTCGGGGTGAGGCTATCTGGCACCAGTATTGCTATCGGAATGTAAGGAGGAGTCTGCCATGAGAAAGATCGGGTTACTCGTGTTCGTAATCCTTCCCCTGGCGGTCTGCCTCCTTTTGCCGATTGAGTGCGGCGCGCAAGGGGAGGCGCCGGCAGGCCCGGCCGCCGGACAGGCGGCGAACCCGACCTCCCGGAGCGGGGCCGGACAGGTAGGCGGCGAGACGAACGTGAGTACGCCGCAAGGTCCGGCCACGGCAGAGCGTTATAGACAGCCTGTTCCGAATGCCGTCTCCGGCAGATTTTCCGTTCAGCCGGGCGGGTGGTTAAAAATCGATGTCTCCGAACAGAACCGGTCGGCGGTGAAGCCGTAGGCCGGCCCATAGAGAGAAGAGAGTGACCCGCCTTTCGATCACGCCCCTCTTATCAGTCCTGTTAATTATTCTCATGGGCGCCCCGTCCCTTCTTGCCCAACAGTCCTATGGCGAGTTCGAGAGGGGCATGAACCTGACGGACACGCAAAGAACCCAGGTCGACGGCATCAAGAGAAAATACATGGATGAATGGAGGTCCCTCAACGACGAATCGGCGCGGAAGCGGCTGGAGCTGCGGGAGATGGACCCCAACCGTCCCGACCAGAGGGAGAAGGCAGAAAAGCTCCACAGGGACCTGGATCGGATAGAGACGTCCAGGCAGCGCCTTTTCGGCCGGTACCGCGGCGAGATGTCCGGGGTGCTGACCAGCGAGCAGAGAGGACGTTTCAACCGGTTCACGGCTCAGGAGAACAGGAAAGCCGTAGGGCCGCCGATCAGGTCCGCACCTCTGGCACCGGGAGCGAGGTACCGGTCATATGGCAGATAGGAAAGTAGTATTCCCACTTCTCCTTTTCGCCATATTCTTCGTGCTGATCGCCATTACGGGTTTCTTCCAGATAGCCATCATTAAGAAGAACGTGGAGGGGCTGCTCATAGGCGAGGGCGAGACGCTTTTCCAGAGCATCGCCAGGGAGATCGAGATAAATATGGAGTATCTGTTCCTCATCGAGAAATCACCCTCCATAATTACGCCCAATTTCCTGAATGTCATGACGTATGACGAGGCGATCGTGGATGACCTGTACAGCCAGGTGAGCAAGGCCAAAGGCCCGGACCCCCTGCCCACCCTGAAGAACGTCCTCGTCGCAGACACGAACGGCAAGCAGCTCCTGCGCAAGGGAGTAATACGGGTAGACGAGCGCGAGCTTAACCTGCTGCGAAAGAAAGACCGGCAGGTCATAGTCAGGATGCCGGGCGATACGCAGCGCACACTGTTCGTCGGCGTAGAGCTTGCCGACAGGTTCGTATTTTTCGACCTGACCACGAAGGAGCTCGACGAGCTGAGAAAGACTTACATAATGAAGACGATCCTCGAGAACGAGAAGAAACGGCTGAACATAGCCGAGATCAATGTATATGACGGTGACGGTAAGCTCTACTTCGGCTCGGGCAACAGGCCGAAAAACGTCTTCGCCATCTGCAAGTCCCTGGATTCGCATTATTTGCACAATTACTCGATGGAAATACTCATCTGGAACAAGCTCGCCGGGGACACAATAAGGAGGACGAGCACCAACTTCGTCATGCTCCTCTTTTTCCTCATGCTCGGCGGCGCCGGGGGCATCTATTTGATTTTCAGTCTGGAGCGGAAGAACGCGCAAAGGCTGTCCGATCTTGAGAGGGACATGGCGCGCCAGGACAGGCTGGTCTCGCTCGGCAGGCTCGCCTCCGGCATGGCCCACGAGATAAGGAACCCCCTGAACGCCATAGGCATCTCCATTCAGCGGCTGAAAAGGGAGTTCGTACCGGAAAACGACAAGAAGGAAGAATACGACTCTTTTTTGAGCATCGTGCGCTCGGAGCTTTTCAGGGTCAACCGGATAGTCGAGAATTTCCTCCTTTCCACGAAGGCCGATATGCGGATGGAGCCGCACAGCCTGCGCACCCTCATCGAAGAAGTCCTCACGATCCTGCAGGAGAAGGCAAAGGGCGCCCGTGTCGATGTATCCAACGAAGTCGATGCCCGCGTCATAATCGATTGCCAGAAGGAGAGGCTGACCCAGGTTTTCTACAACCTCATCGTCAACGCCATCGAGGCGATGGCCGGTGGTGGCGCAATCTATATCTCCGACTCGTCCGACAACGCGCGCGTCCGCCTTTTCATAAGGGACACGGGGCCGGGCATCAAGAAAGACGATATATCCAAGATCTTCGAATATTACTACACGACCAAAGACAAGGGGATGGGCCTTGGCCTGCCTCTTTCCTACATGATAGTCAGGGACCACGGAGGAGACATACAGGTTTTGAGCGAGGAAAGCAGAGGGACGACATTCGTTATCGCCCTTCCGGCGAGAAAGGGGTCTTAAAATGGAAAAAATGGGGATATTGGTAGTGGAGGATGAGCAGACCCAAAGGGTCTTGCTCGAGGGGCTTCTCAAGAAGGAAGGATACGCCGCTACAGGCGCAGAAGATGGAGAGCGGGCGCTTCAGCTTGCCAGGGACCGCACTTTCGAGATAGTGCTCCTCGATTACAAGCTGCCGGGCATGGACGGATTGACCGTGCTCAAAAAGCTTAAGGAGATGAACCCGGAGATCCAGGTCATCATGATCACCGCTTTCGGCAGCATCGAGAACGCGGTCACCGCTCTCAAGGAGGGCGCGTTCGAGTACCTGACCAAGCCCATCGACCTCGACGACCTCCTTTTCAAGATCAAGAAGGTCGAGGAGCGCCTGCACCTGATCCACGAGAACCTCGTGCTCAAAGAGGCCCTCAAGGACAAAATGAAGTCGGAGAACATCGTCTACGCCAGCGAGAAGATGCACGAGATCGTCAGCCTCATCGTGAGGGTGGCCAAGACGGACTCGACCTGCATGGTCCAGGGCGAAAGCGGCGTAGGTAAGGAGATAGTTGCCAATCTCGTCCACGAGCTCGAGCGAGAGGAAGGGGCAGCCGCTGGTCAAAGTGAACTGCTCCGCTATCCCGGAAACGCTCCTGGAAAGCGAGCTGTTCGGCTATGAAAGGGGCGCCTTCACAGGGGCCTATCAGAGAAAGATCGGCAAGTTCGAAGTCGCCAACAAGGGGACCGTCTTTCTGGACGAGATCGGCGACGTGCCGCTTCCCTTGCAGCCGAAGCTGCTCCGCGTGCTCCAGGAGCGGGAGATAGAAAGGCTGGGGGGACTCCACCCGATCAAGGTCGATGTCCGGATCATAACGGCCACCAACAAGAACCTCGAAGAAGAGGTGAAACAGGGGCGCTTCAGGGAAGACCTGTTCTACCGGCTGAACATCGTCCAGATAGAAATCCCGCCTTTGAGGGAGAGGAAGGAAGACATCCCGCTTCTTCTCGATTTCTTCCTGAAGAAATTCAACGAAAGGCACAAGAAGCAGTTGAAGGGATTTTCCAGGGAGGCGCGGGACACGCTTATCAAGCACGATTACCCCGGCAACGTGCGGGAGCTCGAGAATGTCGTCGAGCGGTCCGTAGTCCTTTCAAGGGGAGAATACGTCACCCGTGAGGACCTTTCCATGCTCGGTTCGGCGGACGCCGTCCCGACGGACGGCAGCATGAAGCAGGTCGTCGAGTCGATGGAGAAGAGGATGATAATGGAGGCCCTCGTCACGGCCAACTGGGTGCAAACGAGGGCAGCCGAGGCCATCGGGATCAGCGAGAGGATGTTGCGGTACAAAATGAAAAAGCTGGGGATAGCGAGAGAGGAATAAAGCTGCCGCGGGGCGACGCTAGCCCCGAGGCTCTTAATGCATCTTGCTTTTTATGAAGGGGTGGCTCCGCCGGCTGATGCCGGTGGAGGGGGCGACGCGAGCCCCAATAATTGACAGCGGACTTGGCTCGTCTTATATTTTGTGCACTATATGTCCGCGAACGAGTTCATCGAGCATTACGGCTATCTCGCTCTGTTCGTTGGCGTTTTTTTCGAGGGAGAGACAGTCCTCATCGCTGCGTCGTTTGCCGCGCACCAGGGCTACCTGGACGTCTCCTGGGTCATCCTGATCGCCTTTTTCGGCGCCGTCGCAGGTGATGAATTCTATTTCTTCCTGGGCCGGTTCAAGGGCAGGACTTTCCTTAGAAAACATCCTTCATGGACGGAAAGGATCATGAAGGTCCAGCACCTGCTTGAGCACTACCACCGGCTTATCATCCTCGGTTTCCGCTTCCTTTACGGTCTTCGGAGCGTCACCCCGTTCGCCCTCGGCGTGATGAGCGATGTCAAAATCTCCCAGTTCATCGTCCTGAATCTCATAGGAGCATTTGTCTGGTCGGTTGTGATGGGACTGTTCGGTTTTCTCTTCGGCGTCCTCCTCGACGCACTGATCTTCAACGTGAGAAAAGTAGAACACCACGTCATGCTGGCTATCATCATCCTGTGGGGCCTGGGGTGGGTGTGGTATTTCTTCCTGAAGAGACGGAGACTAAGGAAGGCATAATAGCACCGCCTGCGCTAGTCGTGTTTTTTGATAGAAAAGATGGGCTCCTGCACCGATTCGCTCCTGCAGATCGGACACCTGCCGGGCTTCTTCAGACGGACCCTCTTACGGAAGACAAACCCGCACCTTTCGCACTGCGCGGGGACCACGATCAGCTTCGATGTGCTCTTGTCTATCGTTTTACGGATGTGCTCCAGGTGTTCGTACACATCCCTTTCCGGGATCCGCAGCTCAACCGATATCTGCCTGGCGCCCAGCGGCGCCTCCGCCAGGAGGGCGGCGATCCTTTTCCGGATCGTCTGATACCTCTCCTCCGGCACGACGGCTTCTTTGGGTAGTTTGCGAACGGCCATCCGGGCTCCAGTGTACCATAATTATAGGCGTGCCTGCGCAGGTGCGCCATCGGAAAAACACCGGCTGCTTCTCCTTGCCGCAGGCATCAGGCGACCTTATATTTAACATTACGAAGAGACTAAAGCGACCGAGATAAGGGGGGTCCCATGGCAGAGATAAAATGGATCGGGGACGTGGAATCCGCACTTTCCCTGGCTAAGTCCGAAAAGAGGCCGCTGTTGCTCGATTTCTTCAACCCGAATTGAATAGGCTGCAAACAAATGGGTGCAGTTACGTACCCTGACGGACGCGTTGCGGAATTCATAAACAACCGGACGATACCCGTTCAGCTCCTCTACGACGCACAGCCTTATGCCTCTATGTACAACGTTAAGTGGACGCCTACGATCCTCATGCTGGACGAAACCGGAAAGGAGCACCACAGGATAGTCGGCTTCCTGCCCCCCGAGGAGTTCATACCGAACCTGCTCCTCGGCACGGCGAAGGTGAGCTTCGACAGGGATGAGCTGGAGCAGGCGGACGCAGACCTCGAGAAGGTCATCCACAGCTATCCGCAGAGTGCAGCGGCGCCTGAGGCGATCTATCTGCACGGCGTAATCCGGTTCAAGGAAACGCATGAGCCGGAGCCGCTGAAGGAGGCCTTCGAGAAACTCAAACGCGAGCACCCGGAAAGCGAGTGGGCAAAAAGAGCGACGCCTTACGGGCTTCTGTAGATAAAGACCGATGGGTGAATAAGCGATTACCGGCCGCACCCTGCTGCCTCTATCGAGGCCGCAAGAATACTCTCGCAGGACGCGGCTGGTAAGTTTTTTTTACCGGCCTTCGCAATATCCTTGCAAATCGATTCGAATTGGGTAAATATTACTGCCATGAGATTGTTGCCTAAACGGATGGATGCAGAATGAGAAGGGCGCCTTTCAACGCCTGTGACTATCTTTGCGACCGGTGCGCAGAGACGGCCTATTGCGACATCTTTGCCCTTTTGCGCAGCAAGGCCCTTTCCGGACAGATGGAGGGCAAACCCGGCGGACTGCCCGGCGCCTCTATCGAGGACGTGAAGGAGTCGCTCGATGAGACGATGGAAGTCCTGAAGGCGATAGCCGTGGCGCTCGCGATAGACCCGGACGACAGTGCCGGCTTCGGCGGCCTGGAAAAAAGCTCGGTTGACGATGACGGGTTATACCGCCTTGCCCACGCCTTCACCACGAAGACGCATGCCTTTCTGAAAAACGTGGAGCCTTTCGTAAGCTCCGGGCAAAAGACGGCCTTCGACGATCTTGTCTGGTACCACAGGATGGTCTCGGTCAAGACGCGCAGGGCGGTCGCGTCCGATTTCAGCGGCATGTCCGAAGATGCCGTAGATTCGGCCGGCGTCGCCATGCGATCGCTCAACAGATGCATAGAGGCGTTCGAGGATATCCGCCAGTCCTGCTTTCTGGCGTCCCACGATTCGCGTCAGCTTTCAAACACGGCAGTCGAGATAAGAAAGCAGCTCAGGAAGCGTTTCCAAAAAGACTCGCTGCAGGAACCCGCTTAAGCCGCAAAAACGGCCTGACGCATCCAAAGACGAGAAACCCGATCTGATAGGACATGAAACGCCCCGGAGCTTTCAGCGCTCGATCATATCGATAAAGCGCCGCTCAGTCCTTACGACCTCGAAGACCGCATCGATTTGCGCTATGAGCTCATCTTTGGTAACAGGCTTGGTTATAAACGGAAAACCGTGTATGTAACCGTTCCTTTTCTTCACTTCATCGTCCGTAAGAAGGCCGGTAATGAACGCAATCGGGATATCCCGCGTGCCTTCGCCGCGGATGAGGCGGTCGGCCACCTGCGCCCCGTTCATTTTCGGCATCCTTATGTCGAGAAGAATCAACTCCGGCTTTTCCGTCTCCGCCCGGCTCAAGCCCGAAGCCCCATCCGTCGCGACAGAGACATCGAACCTACCCGTCCTTTCGAGACAGTGCTTGACGAACTCACAAAAACCTTCTTCGTCGTCGATTACGAGTATCTTCTTCTCCCTCATCTTTCCTCCTGAACTGCAGGCAGTCGATATCTAGTTTAGTAACGAAACGGGCTCGCGTCAAGCCCCCGGACACCCTCCGGGATACCGGGTAGACCCCGTTCCCGAGGCAGCGATTGTCCTTTTTCTTATCCCGAGTTTTCTAAAACGAATAGGCGACCGAAGGGCGCCGGTCAAATATCGAGTATGACAAACGCCTTCCACCCCCGGCCGGTTTTTTCAAGGCTGAGGCGGTGGAGCGTGACTGCTTTCACGTCTGCGCGCTGCGCGTGGCGGCCAGGGTCGAGCTTTTCCCCTGCAGCGCTCGCGCGAAGGCGGTACGTATTCCCCGTTTCCGTTACGGTTGCCTTCCCGATTTTCAATAGAAGCTGCTCCGCGTCCTTATAGTATATCAGTTCTTGAAGGAGGTCGAGAAGTAGCATGTCGGCGGTGCGCTCTTCCAGGTCTATCTCCCTTTGCTCCCTCGGTGCAATGGAGGCCAGGTCTTCGACCATCACGTTCATCGTCGCGTCGCACGCTGCCACGAGCGTCTCCTCCAGGGTCGTGTCTTCCGCCTCGAATGCGATATCGGCCGTCGCAACGTCTTCCAGGTAACGGTACAGGGGCTCTCCTTCTTTCGGTGCGCCTTCGCCTACCCTTTCACATTGCCCACGGGGATAAACCGCGCGACTCTTCGGGCGATCCCCGCAAGCTCGGCTGCCTCGGCCACTTCATCGATATTCTTGTAGGCCGCCCCCGCCTCCTCCGCGAGGCCCGACCAGGAAGCGGTGCGGACATAGATGCCCCGCTTTTCCATCTCCCGCTGGAGGTCTTTTCCCCGCCACTGCTTCCGCGCGGCCGTGCGGCTCATAGTGCGTCCGCTGCCGTGAGGCGCGCTGAAGAACGTCTCCCTGCCCCCTTCCGTGCCGACGAGGAGGTAAGAGCCGGTTTCCATGCTCCCTCCTATTATGACCGGCTGGCCGATCTTCTTGTACCGGTCCGGTATCTCCGCCATGCCCGGCCCGAAGGCCCTGGTGGCCCCCTTCCTGTGTACGAGGAGCTGCCTATCCTTGCCGTTTACCATGTAGCGCTCCAGCTTCGCCGTATTGTGCGCTATGTCGTAAATCATCCGGACGCCCAGCTTTTCCGCCGGTTTGCCGAACATACGGGAAAAAACCTCCCTTATGCGATGGAGGATCATCTGGCGGTTCGCGAACGACATATTGAGGGCGCATTTCATAGCAGAGAAATAGTTGCGCCCTTCCGGCGAATCGAAGGGGGCGCAGGCAAGCTCCCGGTCGGGGACGCGTATGGCGTACTTGCTCTCCATGACGTTCAGGAAGCTGCGGAGGTAATCGGTCGCCACCTGATGGCCGAACCCCCTGCTGCCACAATGGAACATGATAACAACCCGGCCGGGCGCGAGGCCGAACGCTTCCGCGAGTTCCGGCGCGAATATGTGCTTCTCGTGTACGACCTGCACCTCAAGATAATGGTTGCCGGAGCCTAGGGTCCCTATCTGGTTGAAGCCCCGGTCGATGGCCCTCTCGCTGACTGTAGAGGCATCCGCTCCGGGGGTGCAGCCCCGGTCTTCCGTCAGCTCCAGGTCTTCGTTCCAGCCGTAGCCGTTGCGGACGCACCATCCGGCCCCCTGCTCGACAACGTCACGGAATTCCTGTCTCGTCAGCTTCAGGAAGCCCGAGCTTCCGACGCCCGCGGGCACTGCGGCGAAGAGCGCGTCTACAAGCTCTTTGAGCCGTGGCTTGACCTCTTCATAGTCCAGGTCGGTCTTGATCAGCCTCATGCCGCAATTGATATCGAAGCCGATACCGCCCGGCGAGATGACGCCGCCTTGCCCGATGTCCATCGCAGCTACGCCCCCGATGGGGAACCCGTATCCGAAATGGCCGTCCGGCATGCATAGGGCATAATCCGTCACGCCCGGCAGCATGGCGACGTTGGTCACCTGGTCGTAAACCGCGTCGTCCATCTCTTTGATCAGCTTCTCGGTGCCGTAGACGCGGGCAGGCACACGCATCCCCGGCTTGTACGACACCGGCAGCTCCCATACAGTCTCCGACAGGCGCTGCAAGCGTTGCGGCATCGGCAAGGGTATAACCTCCTGATGTTAATATTCTCTCATAGAATGGGCATCACGCGGAAGGAATATTGCGGCAATTATTGGGGCTCGCGTCGCCCCCTCCACGAGCGAAGCTCGTGGAGCCACCCCCTCATAAAAAGGAAGAGGCATTTACCCACTATTGGGGCTCGCGTCGCCCCCTCCACGAGCGAAGCTCGTGGAGCCACCCCCTCATAAAAAGGAAAAACTTTAAAAATCACCGGGGATAGCGTCGTCCCCGGCTGCCTTTAATCGGGCCAGACGTTCCTTTTCTCCCTGCTGCCCATAAACGACGGCCGCTCGAAGTCCAGGTCGTTTATTTTGGCAGAGTCGATGCGCAGCACAACGCGCTTGCCGCTCGTGGCAATGACGCTAAAGGGTACGTAAATGTCCCGCCTCATCGTCCGGTCAATCAGGAAGTCTTTTTCCCTTATCTCCCTGACCTGGCCGATATGTTCGCCGTTGGAGTCGACAACCTCCATGCCCTCGATGATGCGCTGCCCTTCCGTCCACGCAGGCGCCCTTTCTCCCGGCATGATGCCGGCGGGCTCGAACGCGGCGGGGTCGACGCGCAGCATATTCTGGATGTCTACGACCCCGAGCACCGATTCGGCCGTGTCCTCGGCTGCGTGCTTGGCCGCCCTGCTTGCGACGGAGCCTTTAAGCGTCACTACACCTCCGGCAACGTCCACATCGACGTCCCGCGCGTCTATCGACCCGTGGCGCATGAGCCGCTCGCACACCTCTTCCTTGACGCGCTCGTCGGAGCGCGTGTAGCCCTTGGGCCCCTTTCCTGTATACGGGCCCGGTTCCTGCCACTGCTCAGCAGGCCGGCCGGAATCCTGGCGGACGGAAGGGTCGACGTAATACGCCCGGCCCATCATGCTTCGGGCGTCAGCCCCCCGGTCGTGCTCGCCATCACCCTTTTGCCTCTCTCCATAGGTTCGCTCGCTCATGGTTTCCCCCCTGTCTTGTCAGTAAGCGCCGTCCAATCGTCCGGCTAGAGGAACATAACGCAGTTTGGCCCGGTGTCAAGTCCGCCGCGCGCGGACACGGGTTGATGCCTTTGTTGTCTTGCTGCCCTTTATATGGAATATTATTGGAAGTGAAAGCCCCTGGAGAGAGGGACTCAACAGGCAGAGGCGGATGGCGGAAGTCAAGAACACAGAGATAGCCGGCACCATAAGGAGCGTAGTCTACAGGAACGCAGAGACTGGCTACATGGTGCTCAAACTCGACAAGAACACCACCCTGTGCGGCATTTACCACGACGCCTCGGCCTCGCTGGAAGGCGCGCGGATAAAGGCGTGCGGCGAGTGGAAGAAGCACAAGACCTACGGCCTCCAGTTCGTCTTCAATGAGCTTACCGTCCTCGAGAATGAGATCTTTTACTTCCTGACAAGGATGGTCAAGGGCTTAGGCAAGAACCTCGCCGCCACACTCATCGAAACGATGGGCGAGGAGGCGCTGGAGCAGGTGCTCGAAAACGAGCCGGAGAAGCTGCTCCAGGTAAAGGGGATCAAAGAAAAGAAGCTGAAGAAGATAGAATCCCACTGGCACAAATACAAGGAGCTGAAGTCCCTTTCCAAGTTCCTCATGCCCCTGGGCGCGACACCTTCGCTCGTCCAGCGCGTATATCGGGAGCTGAAAGACGAGACCGACCTGATCCCGCGGATCGAAGAAAACCCGTTTGTGCTGACGAAGGCGAAGGGCATAGGGTTCAAGACGGCCGACAGGATGGCCAGGGCGATGGGCATCGCGCCCGTGCACCCTTTCCGCTTAAGGGCCTGCATCGAGTATGTGCTCTTCGAATACACCGACTCGGTCGGCAATAGCTGCATCAGTCTGCCGCTGCTCAAGTCTCTCGTATCGGGCGAGCTTGCCCTTGACGACCAGGGGGAAAAGCTCGATGACGAGCTTTTCAACGGCGTGCTGGCCGCGATGGCCGGCGATGCCAAAATAGCGATGCTGCCCGAGGACAAGGTCACGTCGTCTTTCCTTTATGATGCCGAGAAGCGCATATACGATTTTGCGGCGGCAAAGTCCCGCCAGGCGCTCAAGCCCTTCGTCGAGGACGTGGAAAGCTTCATAGCGGGGAAAGAGTCCGCCATGTCGATCGCCTTCAGCGACGAGCAGAAGGACGCCATAAGGGCGGCCAACAAAGGCATCACGCTTTTTGCCCTCTGCGGATACGCGGGCACGGGGAAGAGCACCGTGTCGAAGGCGCTCCTCGACCTTTTATCGGTGAGGTACAACCCGGACAAGATAATCTGCTGCGCCCTGTCCGGCATCGCGTCCGACCGCATCAGGAAGCTCACCGGGTATAAGGCACAGACGATTTACAGCCTCGTCCTCGCCCACGAGAAGCTACCGTACGACGCCGTCCTCGTGGACGAGTCGTCGATGGTCAACACGGAGCTTCTCTTCAAGCTGATAACGCGGCTGAAGGAGGGCGCAATCCTTATCATGGTCGGCGACCCGGCCCAGCTCCCGCCTATCGGAGCGGGCAACCCGTTCTCCGACATAATAGACCTGGGCCTCGCTCCGACGGTGAAGCTCAGCCGCATTTACCGGCAGCGGGAAGACAAGGTGATCGCCCTTTTCGCCAACGAGATCCGGCAGGCGCAGGTACCCGAAGGCTACGCCCAAAGCGGTTACAGCGACTTCAGGTTCATCGACGTTTCCATTCCCAATTATTTCGCCCTGAAGCGGAAGGTAGAGAGCAACGAGCTGAAAGAGGCCGACCTGCGCAAAATGAGAGAGGAGAACTCGGACGGCATCTTACACGTCATCTGCAAGGCGGCCGGCGCCTACAAACAACCCCTGGCGGATTACCTGCACGCCAAAGACTACATGGCCTTCATATACTCCTTTCAGGTGATCTCGCCCATGAAGAACGGCGTGCTCGGGACGGAGAACCTTAACGACGCGCTCCAAAAAATACTCAACGACCATGCGGCCCGCGCAGAGACGCGCCTCGACCTGGGCAGGGTCGTGCTCGCCCGCGCCGACAAGGTCGTCCACACCCGCAACACGAATATCGACTGCATACGTTCCGAGGACTTCACCAAGCCGGACAGGGAAGAGCATTATTACACGGACAGGGTCTTCAACGGGATGCTCGGGTTCGTCAAAGAGATCGACAGGCGGGAAGAGCTGCTGTACGTCTATTACCCGGCGGACAACGTTATAGCGGTCTACAGCTTCGACGAGGCGCGCGACCTTTTGCGGCTTGCTTATGCGCTGACCATCCATAAAACGCAGGGCAGCGAGTATAGGAACGTCGTGATACCGATGACGTTCAGCCACTTCATCATGCTCAACAACAAGCTCCTCTATACGGCCGTGACGAGGGCAAAAGAAAAAGTGACGCTGGTCGGGGAAGACTATGCGTTCAAGAGCGCGTGCCGGAAGAAGGACGCGGTCATAAGGGATACGGTGCTGAAGATGTTCGGCGTGAATGCGGCGAGCACAGGCGGCCCGACCATTCCACCGGCATCAACGCTGTTGTAGCAAATGCTTCCTTGGTCGTTCTCGCAAGTTCTTTCTTTGTTGGGGCTTCATCGCCTTCCCCCATACGGACAGGCCCAGCCCTTCAGTTCTTCCCCGCCCTCCCTAATCGGTAGGCAAAGCACTGAAAGGTGAGAAAAAACACCAGTCACGACAACCCCATTTCTCGTTCTTAAGTTTTTCCCTTTTACCGCCGAATAATGGCTAGGCGCTTCGACGGTGACTTTGCATAGGGGGGGTATCTTTCATGAGAAGAAATGATATTAGCATCGGGAAGAGGCTCGCTGTCGGTTTTGGGGCTATTACATTTATAATGGCGGTTCTGATATGCATTGCGATCTTCAATATGAAGCAACTGGACACGAGATTCAGCCAGGTTGTAGATCTCAATGCGGCAAGGATCGAAAAAGCAAATGCAGCCATAAAGGCCATAGATCAGATCTTCTACGCGATGGGCATAATAATGATGTCGCAGGATCAGAGCATCGCCGAAGAGAATGCCAAGGTCATCGCAGAGAAGCGGAAGGTGCTGGGCGAGGCATTTGACGCCCTCAGTAAGCTGGGCTTGACCCAGAGGGCCACGGATCTCGTGGAGCAGAACAGAGTCGCCTCGGCGGCCGGCAAGCAGGCGAACAACAAGGCAATGGAGTTGGCGAAGGCCGGCAACCGCGAAGAGGCGATGTCGGTCTATGTAAAAGAGGCACGACCGTTCGCACTGCAGAACATAGCGGCGATGGAAGAGCTCGTGCGATACGAACAGGGGGAGATGGCGTTAGCCCGCCAGGCAGCATTGAAAGAGAGCCTCAAATATCGCCTGCTTCTAGTAGTTTTAGGCGTCATCGGCCTTAGCATGGTCGTTTCGGCCACGGTTTATCTAACCCGCAGCATTACTGTCCCCCTCAAAGAAGGAGTGAGTGTAGCGGACCGTCTCGCAAACGGCGATCTCGGGACAAAGGTCGCTTATGAGGCCCGTGACGAAGTTGGTCAACTGCTGGCGTCAATGAAAAACATGGTGGAGAAATGGCGAGTTGTTGTGTCCCACGTAGCATCCACCGCGACGAGTCTTTCGTCCGCGGCCACCGAACTTTCCGCAAGCGCCGAGCAGATGTCGAAAGGTTCATCCGTTCAAGCGGAGCGGGTGGCGACGGTCGCCACCTCGTCCGAAGAAATGTCCAAGACGGTCCTTGATGTAGCTAAGAACGCCAATGGCATCTCCCAATCAGCCACCGATGCGGCGATGACTGCACGGGGTGGGGCTTCCGTGGTAAACAGGGCAGTCGAAGAAGTCAAGGACATCGCGTTGACAGTAAACGACTGTGCACGGTTCGTGGAATCCCTCGGGGAACGCTCCAAACAGATAGGGGAGATCGTTGGGGTTATTAATGACATAGCCGACCAGACGAACCTCCTGGCCCTGAACGCTGCAATCGAGGCGGCGAGGGCCGGAGACCAGGGCAGAGGTTTCGCGGTCGTTGCGGACGAAGTGAGAAAACTCGCGGAACGGACTGCAACCTCGACCTCTGAGATAGGCGTAATGATAAAGGGGATTCAAGATGAGGTCGGCAGGGCAGTCGAGGCGATGAACATCGCAACGACAAAGGTCGGCCAGGGAGTCAAGTACTCGGAGGAGGCAGGCAATTCGCTGGGCGTTATTGTTAAGGGCGTTGATGACCTACAGCTCATGGTCCAAGAGATAGCATCGGCCACGGAAGAAATGAGCGCTACCTCCGATGAGATCAGCAAGGACGTGGAAGAGATAGCTTCCATCTCCCGGGAAACGTCAACCAGTTCGGAGCAGACCGCAACGGCATCGGGCGAGTTGGCCAAATTGGCAGTTGCCCTACAGAATATTGTCGGGGGATTCAGGATGTAATTGCCTGCCCGGACTCGTGTTGTTGCGTAGGCAGGGCACGCTTCAGGGGCCTGCGGTTCGTCCATACGCAAACGGAGTCTCATGACAAATAGAGGTGCTCTCTGGTCAGGGGGAGCGTATTGTTGATGCCGTTGGTAAAGAGTATCTGGTAGAGCCTGGTGTCGCCCCATCGGAAAGCCGCCGCGCTGCCCTTCAGGTACATCCTCCACATGCGCACGACTCCTGAGTCGAACATCTTTTCGATCGTCGCGGCGCGAGCCTCAAGCCGTCTCCCCCATTCATCGAGGGTGGCCGCATAATGAAGGCGAAGGTTCTCGATGTCGAGAGGGACGAGCCTTCTTTGCCCCATCTCGCGTATCACGTAGTCAAGAGCAGGGATATGGGCGCCGGGGAAAATATACTTCATTGTCCATGGGTCATCAGCCGTATGGCGTTCCTTTCCGACGGTATGGAGGAGGCCGATGCCGCCTTGCCGCAAGAGGTTTCCCGTTTTTTCCATGAACGCGGGAATAAAGCTTTTTCCTACATGCTCGAACATGCCGATGGAAACGAATTTGTCGAATTGACCCGTGAGGTTTCGATAATCTTCACGGAGAATCGTGATGCTCTTTGTCAGTCCTTCCCGTGCTATCCTTTCTTCCGCATAGCGGGCCTGGCGTTCGGATAAGGTGCATCCGACACCGCTTACCCCGTAATGATGGGCGGCATAGAGGAGCATTCCACCCCATCCGCAACCGATATCCACCAGTGTCTCGCCTGCCTTCAGGCAGAGTTTTTTGCAGATGTGTTCGTACTTCTGCTGCTGGGCCTCTTCGAGGGTGTCCTTCTCGTTTTTGAAATACGCGCACGAATAAGTCATGCTCTCGTCCAGGTATTGCTCGAAGAAATCGTCCCCTAGGTCGTAGTGGTGCGAAATGTTTGCGGGCGACTTTTTCTTCGTGTTGAGGCATCGCAGGTATTGAAGCAGAACGGCTGCCTTTGTCTTGAGCGGCAGTTTCATATCCTGGACGTGCGGGTCCATGCCTATACGGAGAAGCTGGTCAAGGTCGCCCTCCACGTCTATATTTCCCGCAACATATCCTTCCCTGAACCCCGTTGCCCCTCTCTTGAAAATGGCCTTTGCCCCGTCTTCCGTCGTGAAGGAGATAATAAAGGCGGGCAGGCCATGCCCGAACGCTTCTGCGTCACCATCCCAAAAACGAACTGCGAAGGGAATTTCGGGGAGATTACGGCTTAATGTTCGAAGCAACTCCTGAAGGGTTTTCTTCATAACCTTACTATGGTTTTCTTAGAATCTAACTCTCTTCAAGATACGGTATGGAGCTACCAGAATCATGATATGAGGTTCCGTCATATTTGTCAACCAAACACGCATGATTTGTATGCAGACCGGCCCCTCCCCCGCCCATCCACCCGGCTTTGTTAGAGGAGAACCGCAGTCC
Source organism: uncultured delta proteobacterium (assembly GCA_963810935.1). Lineage (GTDB taxonomy): Bacteria > Desulfobacterota > Syntrophorhabdia > Syntrophorhabdales > WCHB1-27 > CAWEPK01. The sequence goes on from CAWEPK010000009.1 coordinate 289,767, forward strand.
ATGTGATGAGTTCGGCGGCTACCTGTATTATAATAGTCTCGGCCGTACCTTTGCGCGGTACGCGCCACGGAGGTCATATCGAAATATACGGGAACGTACAGGGCCTTAACCGCCTGCAAAAACGCAGACTCCTTAACCTCGCCGGCAAGAAGATAGAGGCAGGCGCAGTCATCACCTTCGACAGGGCAAGGAACATGATGGAGATCTCCAGGGAGATCGCCAGGCAGGTGGGCCTTGTCGTCAACCGGAGGGGCGTCGTGGAGCACGTCGTCGTCGGGACGCGGGAGCGGATCGGCCTGCCGGAGCTTTCATCCGAGAGGGTGGGCAGGGCGCGCTTCAGGGGGCTGCGGTTCGTCCATACGCACCTCGCCGGAGAATTGCTCTCTAAGGAAGACCTCACGGACCTCGCCCTGCTCCAGCTCGACCTGATTGCCTGCGTCCTTGAACGAAAAGGAGAGCCGGGAGAGCTGATACAGATCGGCCACCTGATGCCCGGCGGCGGCAAGGGGCAGGCGTGGGATTTCATAGGTCCCGTGCCTGTAGCCGAACTGGACCTCGACTTTACCGAATTCATCAACACCCTGGAGGCGGAATTCGTCAAGGAAAGGGGCACCCATTACGTTACCGGCGCGGGCGTCCGGGAGGCGTGCGTGCTCGTCGTAGTTACCCTGCCCCGGAAACCGAAGAACGTGGAGGAGAGGGTCGCCGAGCTGAAGGACCTCTCCTATTCCGCGGGCCTCTCGGTGCTCGACGTTGTGTTGCAGCGCCCCAAGGAGCTGCACCCCAAGTTCCTCGTGGGCAAGGGCAAGATCGAGGAGATCGCGGTGAACTGCGCGCAGGCAGGGGCGGACATGCTCGTCTTCGATGAGGAGCTGACGCCGAGCCAGCTCAACAGCATCTCGTCCCTCACCGGACTGAAAGTGATCGACCGCAACCAGCTCATCCTCGACATTTTTGCAGCAAGGGCAAACACGAGCGAGGCCAAGATTCAGGTCGAGCTTGCGCAGCTACGTTATATCCTGCCCCGGCTTTCCGAGAAAGAGGCGGCCCTTTCGAGGCTCACGGGGGGCATCGGCGGCAGGGGGCCCGGAGAGACGAAGCTCGAAGTGAACAGGGCGAGGATAAGAGAGAGGATCGCCTTCCTGGAAAAGAAGCTCAAAGAGGTGGGAAAGGCCAGGGAGAGGAAGAGGGAGAAGAGGCGGCGGATGCGCATCCCCGTCGTCTCTATCGTAGGCTACACGAACTCAGGTAAATCGACGCTGCTCAATCTCCTTACGAAGAGCGCCGTGGAGGTGCAGGAGCGCTTCTTCAGCACACTGACGCCTACGACGAGGCTCATCAAATACCCCGCCCGGAAGGGGATCGTCATGACCGATACGGTCGGCTTTATCGAGCACCTGCCCGAAGTGCTCCTGCGCGCCTTCGCCGCGACCCTCGAAGAGCTGGAAGACGCGACCCTTCTCCTCCACCTCGTCGATATCAGCTCCCCCGATTTCGAGGATAGGATAGAGTCGGTCAACCGCATGATAGGGAAGCTGGGCCTCTCCGAGAAGCCGAACCTGTTCGTCTTCAATAAGATCGACCGGGTGGACAGGGGCTTTGTCAGGCTGACCGAGGCGCGCTACGGGGCATGCTCGATCTCGTGCGTAACTGAAGAAGGCATAGAAGGCCTCGTCCATACAATAGAGGCGGCGGTAGAGGCGGTGGAGGGCCTGGGCTATATGGAGACGCGCGGATAATTTTGTTTAGGCCGCGTCCGCTTCCTTTGTGTTATCCGGCTGATGACATAAAGACATCCCTGATCTCCGGAGAGATGCCCGTAAAGTCGAAGTTTTCGAGCAGCCTGGCGCGGTCGAGGCCTTTGGCCTCCCTGAACAGGGCGGTCGCCTGGGCGCAACGCTCTTTCGCGTCATTTTCGATCCAGGATTCGGCCCAGATGTCCCTGCCGTCTATGCGTTGCAGCCTTGCCCCGGCATGGTAAGCCGAATCGCACGACACGGGCTTCAGGAAATCCATATCCAGCTTGCGGGTAAAACCGATCTTGCCCGTCTGCACGAATATCGCGTACCACATCATGGCGTCGAGGATGCCGAAAAGCATCCCGCCGTGGACTACGCCCTCGTACCCTTCGAACGCAGTGCTAAGGCTGAAGTCCGTCCGGACGAGCCCGTCCCGGTAATGGATGCGAAGCTGCATTCCGTCGCTTCGCCGCAAGCTGGTGAAAAAAGAGTCCCTGTAGACCGGCAACAAGCTCATCTTCCCTCCTCGAGATACCTCATGCCTAGCTGCCCGCACCCCCCGCCTACGTCGCCGGCGCGGGAGTCCCGCACGATGGCCGTAAAATGCCTGTTGATCAGGTACGACTGAAACTGTTTGACCGATTCCTGGTCGGGCGTCTCGAATTCCGTATAGGGGGACGCGTTGTGCGGTATGAGGTTGATCTTGCACCTCACTCCCTTGAGAAGCTCGGCAAGGCGCGCCGCGTCCTCCATCGAATCGTTTACTCCCCGCAGCATTACGTATTCGAAGGTCACCCTCGTCCGGCCCATGTCTCCGAGGCCTTTTACGTAGTCGATGACGTCGGCCAGGTGATAGACCCTGTTGATCGGCATGAGCCGGGTCCTTAAAGCGTCCGTGGCCGCATTGAGCGAGATTGCGATCTGCACCTTGCGCGGGTCGAGGAGGCGGAGCCTGTCTACGAGGGCCACGGTCGAGACGGTGAGGCGCCTGTGCGAAACCTTGAGGCCGAAGGGCTCTTCCATTATCTCGACGGCCCTCAGCACGTTGTCGACGTTGTCGAGGGGCTCGCCCATGCCCATGAGGACTACGTTTGTTATTGCGCTGCCTTGCGCGTGAGGCCGCATCGCCATTAACTGGCCTACGATCTCCCCGGCAGTCAGGTTCCTCAAAAAGCCGATCCTGCCGGTTACGCAGAACGCGCAGGCCATCTTGCATCCCACCTGGGTGGAGAGGCAGACGGTGCTCTTGCCGCCCTCCGGCATAAGGACGCTCTCGATGACACGGCCGTCGTTGAGGGAAAATACGAACTTAATGGAGTCGTCGGCGGAAACGCTCATCTCCTCGGCCTTAGGGCTGTTGAAATCGAACATGTTACGGAGGGTCACGCGGAAGCCTTTCGGAAGGTTGGTCATGAGGTCGAAATCGCACGTGTCGGCCTGGTAGACCCATTTGTAAATCTGGCGCGCCCGGTAAGGCTTTATGCCGAGGCTCTCGACTATGTCCTCAAGCTCCCGTAGGGAGAGGTCAAAAAAATTGGTCACCTAATTAAATAACCAGAAATGACAGGACTTTTCAAGAGAATGAGGGCGGCTCGCCTCCCCCGACTGCCCACCTTTCAAGAAATACCCTGCTGCAAGCAGCAGGGTATTTAAAGCAAGTGAATGCGCAGCGCCAATGGTTGTCTTTACCCGGTCGCCTTTTCCAATGAAACCGCCATTGCCTGCGTATAGGTGATGTTTAGTTCGTCGCCCACCTTCAGTTTCGTGATCGTGTTGGGGTTCCTGGCCTTTTGACGGTGACCATATTCCCCTGCGGTCCCTTCAACGTTACCATGGAGTTCGGCTTATCGATCGACTCGACCGTGGCCGTAGTCGTCACCCGCTCCATCGTAGTCGCGGGCTGGCCGGGCACCGCCGTTCTTTCCATTTCCCTCGAAGACATCATCGGCTGCTCTCCGGGCTTGGCCATCTGCACGGCCACTGACTGGTAGTATCTCGCCATGATCTGGTCGCCCGGCTTCAGGTCCGACAGGTTGGCTACGTCAGGGCCGGCCTTGATGGTGAAGAGGTTGCCCCTCGGGCCCCGCAAGGTAACCATCCGGTTCTGGAGATCGACCGATTCGATCGTCGCTTTCATAGTGATAAGCTCGGACCTCTGGGCGGTCGGCATGTTTTCCGCAGCCGGCGCAATCGCCGCAAATGCCGCCACCATAACTATGGCCAGAAATAATGCACATACCTGTCTCATACGTTCCTCCTTGCTGTTTTATGGCCCGCAAGGGGCCTGGTACGCTTTTGGCGGGCTAACCGCCCGACTTGGATTGCCGTATCGCCGAGGATCGTCTACGGGGTCGTCCCGGAAATTACTTTCGGAGGAGGGAGAAGCGGAAACGGCAACCCTTTCAAGTACATCCTTGCGGCATGCAAAACCTTTGCCTAGGAAACATGCTCACCCGGGCTGAATTTGTCAATGTGGGGGCCGGGCGTCCCCGCGCCGTCTTGATTACGAGAGTTCAAATTGTTAGAATGAGGAAAATGATTTCGCTGATAAAAGAGAGGCTTGCCGCGTACAAGCCGTCCTCGATCCGGGCAGGATCGAACACCAGGGCGTCCGTGCTCATCCCGATTCTGGGAGAGGACGGCGAAGCCCGCATCCTGCTTACGAAAAGGTCCACGAACGTCACGTACCATAAGGGGGAGATCTCCTTCCCCGGCGGCATGTACGAGGACGCAGACGGAGACACGGTCCGGACTGCGATACGCGAATGCGGGGAAGAGATAGGTGTAGGGCCGAACGATATCGAGATAGTGGGCCGCTTAAGCGACATGGAGACAATGACCGGCTTCGTAATCACCCCGTACGTGGGCCTCATTCCTTGTCCTTACGACTTCAAGCTCAACCCCGACGAGGTACGCTACCTCATCTATCTGCCCTTTACCTTCCTGATGTCCAGCCGGCCGCAAGCGACTACGGCGGAGCACAAGGGCAGGACAATGGAAGTCTTCGAGATCCGGTATGACGGCGAGAGGATATGGGGGGCCACATGCAGGCTGCTCCTCGAGCTCCGGCAGATACTGGATGAGAAAGTTTAACTTCAGGGTCCTGCTCCTCCTCTCGTCGGGGCACATGGTCTGCGATATTTACCAGGGCGCGCTCCCGGCGATCCTTCCGTTCCTGAAACAGCACCTCGGCCTTACCTATGCGATGACGGGCTTCATCCTGATCGTTGCGAGTTTTGCCTCTTCGATACTCCAGCCCGTCTTCGGCCTGCTTTCGGACAAAAAGGAAAAGGGCTTTCTCCTGCCTGCGGGGGTACTCGCCGCGGGGGTCGGCTATTCGCTGCTTTCCCTGCCCTCCGGGTTCTTGCCGATACTTGCACTCGTTACCTTAAGCGGCCTCGGCATTTCGTCGTTCCACCCCGAGGGCTATAAGATTGCGGGTTTTTTTACGGGAGACAAGCCGGTCACCGGGATGTCCATCTTTTCCGTGGGCGGGAACCTGGGCCTCGCGCTCGGCCCGGTCATTGCCATATGGACCATCTCCCGGTTCGGCTTCCGCTCGCTGCCGCTCGTGGTAGTGCCCTCGCTCGTCTTCACCGCCGCGATCATCGCCCTCAAAAAGACGGTGACGCCTCCCGCGCCTGCCCGGACGGCCGTTCCCGCGGCAAGGCTAAAGGCAGTTAAAGGCGCGTACACCTCCCTCGTTCTCACCGTCTGCGTCGTGATCATGCGGTCATGGATTCAGGTCGGGATCATGGCTTACATACCGTTTTATATCATCGACGTCGTAAAGGGCGACCCCATATACGCGGCGAAGCTCGTGACCGTGTTCCTCTTCGGCGGCGCAGTCGGCACGCTTGCCGGGGCGCCGATCGCGGACAAATGGGGCCACCGGTTCCTGCTGCGCGCCAGCATGTTTTTGAACACGCTTCTTTTTCCGCTCATATTCTTTTTTGAAGGCACCCTGCTCATGGTGCTGCTCTTTGCGATGGGCGCCATACTCGTGGCCTCCTTCTCCGTGACTGTAGTCATGGCCCAGAAACTCCTTCCTAACAGCATGGGCGTAGCCTCAGGCATCATGACGGGCTTCGCCATAGGGGTCGGGGGCATCGGGGTAACGCTCCTCGGGGTGGTGGCCGACCACTTCGGCGTCACCGTCGCGCTGAAGTCGATAGCCATACTTCCGGTAACCGGCCTCTTGTTCAGTCTGTTTTTGAGGTACCCACCTAAGGGGGATGCGAGCGTATGCGACCGATAGTCGGCATTATAGGAAGGCCCAACGTAGGCAAATCGACGCTCTTCAACCGCCTGATCGGGCACAGGAAGGCGATCACCGAAGACTCGCCCGGCGTAACCAGGGACAGGAACTACGGCGAGTTCGACCACGGGAGAAAATCGTTCATCCTGGTCGATACGGGCGGTTTTGAGCCGGGGGGGACCGGGGAGATCACGTCGCTCGTCAAGCGGCACATCATGGAGGCGGTCGAGGAATCGTCGATGATAATCTTCCTCATGGACGCAAAAGACGGACTCACGCCTGACGACAGGGAGATAGCGTCAATCGTACGCAAATATGATAAGCCGGTCTTCTACGTAGTCAACAAGGTCGATTCCCAGAAACGGGGGGCGGAAACGGCCGATTTTTACGCGCTTGGCTGCGACACGGTCTACCCGATCAGCGCGTCCCACGGTCTCGGCATCGTGGAGCTACTGGATGACATGGCCCTCATCGTCGAGCCGGAAAGCCCGCAAGAGGAAGCGCAGGGCTTGAAGATCGCCGTTGTCGGGCGGCCCAATACGGGCAAGTCGTCCATCGTCAACAGCCTTCTCGGCTCCGAGCGCATGATAGTGAGCGACATCCCGGGGACCACGCGGGACGCCATAGACTCCATCGTTCGCTATAGAGAGAAGACCTATACGGTGATCGATACCGCGGGCCTGAGGAAGAAGGCCAGGATATCGGCCAGGGTAGAGGAATTTTCGGTAATGAGCGCGGTTCGGAGCATCGAGCGGGCGGACGTTGTGAACCTGGTGATCGACGGGGCGGAAGGCGTCGGCCGCCAGGACGCGACCATCGCCCACCTCGTCGTCTCCGAGGGCAAGGGCATAGGCATCGTCGTGAACAAGAAAGACCTGATGGACCGCAGCATCAATGAAGACCGGTACCGCAAAGTGATCATGGAGACCCTTCCCCATGCCGATTTTGCCCCGGTCGTCTTCACATCTGCCCTTACCGGCGAAAACATCGAGGAAATACTCGACATCGATACGGCTATCCACAAGCAGTTGACACGACAGATACCCACGCCCAAGCTGAACAGGGCTTTCGAGGAATTCTTCCAAAGGCTGAGCCCGCCGGTTGTCGAAGGCAGGCAGCTCAAGATATTTTACGTGAGCCAGCTAAAAGTGACACCCCCGACGTTCCTGCTTTTTTCGAATTACCCCGACCGGATCCCCGAGCATTATAAAAGATTTTTGGAGAACTGCCTGCGGGAGAAGTACGAGTTCAAAGGGGCGCCGATCAGGTTGTTCTTCCGAAAGCGGTCATAACTCTTTTAGCAGCCAGGTCATTTCCGCGCCTTTCGCGTCGTTTTCTCGGCGCGGCGTGCTCACGTACCTAACTACGTACGCTGCCGCGCGCCTTCGAAAAGCAACGCGAAATGCATCGAAAATCTCTCCGGCCGCAAAAAAGAGCACCATGGGCCTTACAATTAAAGTGCCTTTACTGGAAATGGATGTTTTTGTGAGCAATACTGCCGATTGAAGGCAACGACCTTTTCAATCGTTTCCTGGCTCTTTCCGATAGCCACGAACATAACGTCCCGCCAACAAATTGCTGCCAAATGCACTTTCGTTAACCTCTTTCTTATCCGGGTTTCTATCCGAGTAAAGCACGTGTCGGGCGCGATACGCTGAAAGTACTGAAAACCGGAAATAACCGACTCCGGTGATACTCGTTCCAGAATGTTATTGATATCCGAATACGAGACATGTCCCTCGTGGCTATCCCTTTCCGGCTCGAAACCGATATCTGGGTCAATAAAAAACACGTGATTTTCTTTGCTTGGAAGGCCGGAAAAATATGTTTCCCTGTCTTTGTTCGTAAAATACGTCCCCGGCTTATGTATCTTCACTTTATACGAGGCGGCCGTCACCATCGGCAATGCTTGAAGCAAGAAAAGATCCAGAATGGGACAGGCACGTTTGATGCATCGCTCCCGCTGTAAATCACGGCAGAAATCAATGACGGGGCCCCTTGCGGGAAAGAGTGCGGGCCGTGTGTTGCCATTTCCGGTACCGTCGTCTGGGGTTAACATCGGTATGATGTACAGGGGGTATTGCAAGGCTGACGCAAGAAAGTCATGATAGTCCCATTTGAAACTGTCCTTCGAGTCCCCGAAATATTGCTTTTTCATTTCTCTCACCCGTATAGTGGCAAAGCAGGCTGTTGTTCAGTCGATCAAACCGCCGCCCGTTGTCATCTTCTGGATAGAATAGCATACGAGTTTTGTTCTTCGTGCAAAATATTTGTGAGGAGAATCAAAAAGGGAAGAACACAATAAGTGAAAAAGCGATGACGTTGCCCGCGCGACAGGTATATAATCTTACCAGTAAGAATTGAGGCAGAGGTGGGAAATGGCAAACGTCGCAACGACAAGGATGTCCTCGAAGGGTCAAGTAGTGATCCCGGAGGAAATCAGGAAGCGCCTCAAATTAAAGAAAGGCACCCAGTTTGTAGTGGTATGTGATAAGGACGTGGTGATATTGAAAGCGATCTCTCCGCTATCCATTGACGAGTTCACTGCTTTGATTGCCGAGTCGCACAGGAAGGCGAAGGAGGCAGGTATAAGGCGAAAGGACATTGAGGCTGCCGTCGTCAAGGTCCGGGGTCGTAAGTAAGAAATAGCGGCCTGGAGAGCGGCCGGAGAGATTTTCGATGATAGGCACCGTGACCGAGGAGCCGCCGCCCGGAGCGTACTCTTTGTGTACGCGAGGACTCGCGGCTTCGAGGGACAGGTGATAGCGCGAAAAGATCCCGGCCCATATCAACCAACCCCAACTTCGGGTAGACATGCCGGCCCTTCTTTGTTATGATAGGGGCGCCGATGTCTGACCAATAAGGAGGGCCATGTGAAAAAGGCAGGCCTTTTATTCTTGATGTTCGCAGCTATAGGGATACTGGTTGCCGGCTGCGGCGAAAAGAGCCCGACCACGGTAAGGGTGGGTGTTATAGCCGAGCTGACGGGCGACATGCCCGCCGTTGGCGAATCCTGCAAGAAGGCAGCCCAGCTCGCAGTAAAACAGATCAATGACGCGGGCGGGCTGAAGATAGGCGACAAGCAATACCAGGTCGAGCTTTTTGTCGAGGACAACGCAGGCAAGGCCGACCAGTCTGCCTCCGCAGCCCAGAAGCTCATCACGCAGAAAAAGGTTGTAGCCATAGTCGGCCCGAACGCGACGCGCTACGCCATACCCGCCTCGGAGATAGCGGAAAGCTCGAAAGTCGTCCTCATCACCCCGTGGTCCACGAACCCGAAAACCACCCTCGACGCAAAGACGGGCGCGCCCAAGAAGTACGTATTCCGGGCCTGCTTCATCGACCCCTTCCAGGGGAGGGTGCTCGCGCGCTTTGCGATGGACAACCTGAAGGCGCGCAAGGCGGCCGTCCTCTACGATGTTGCTTCCGACTACAACAAGGGCATCGCGGAGGTTTTCAAAGAGACGTTCGAGAAGAACGGGGGCAAGGTAGTCGCCTTCGAGACCTATACGACGAACGACAGGGATTTCTCGGCACAGCTCACCAAGATAAAGAAAGCGGACCCGGATGTCGTCTTCCTGCCCAATTACTACAGCGAAGTGCCCCTGCAAATCCAGCAGGCCAAGAGGCTTGGCTTCAAAGTGCCTTTCTTCGGCAGCGATTCATGGGGCAGCCAGGAGCTGACGAAGCTCTGCGGCAAAGACTGCGAGGGTTATTATTTCAGCACGCATTACGCGCCGGATACGGCCGCCCCTGCGGCGCTGAAATTTATCGAGGCGTATAAGGCGGCTTACGGCGGCATGCCGGATGACGTAGCCGCCCTTACCTACGACTCCTTCGGCCTTCTGAAGCAGGCAATACTGGACGCGGGCAAGATCGACCGGCAGGCCGTACGCGATAGCCTGGCCAAAGTCCAGAAATACGAAGGGGTGACGGGCGACATGCAATTTAAGGAAGGCTCGTCCGATCCGGTGAAAAGCGCCGTGATACTTAAGATAGTGGACGGGAAGTTTGTCTATTTTGCGAACGCTGGACCTTAGTAAACCGGCCGGGTGGACACGCCCGGCCGCGCAAAAGTTTGCGGCAGGGAGCCGACCGCTTCTCGCAGCGCAGGTTATTTTCGCATGAGCTACCTCCTGCAACAGATACTGAACGCCCTCCAGCTCGGGAGCATCTATGCACTTATTGCCCTGGGCTACACGATGGTCTATGGCATCCTCACAATGATCAACTTCGCCCACGGCGATCTGTTCATGGTGGGCGCTTTCATCTGCTTCCTCTCGGTGCTCCTTTTCAATCTGCCTTTCATCGCCGTCCTTGTCGTCTCCATGCTCGGGACAGCGGTCCTCGGAGTCACGATAGAACGGCTCGCATACAAGCCGCTGCGCCAGGCCCCGAGGGTTTCGGCGATCATCACTGCGCTCGGCGTCGGCCTCTTCCTGGAAAATTTCACCCTTGCCCTCAGCCCGTATCCCAAGCACATCCCGGCGTTCATCCCCAACATCGCCTGGACTTTCGGGGACGTGTCGATCTCGCTTTTGCAGGTCGTCGTTATCGCCATTTCCCTCGTGCTCATGATCATCCTCGATTTGATCGTAAGGCGGACGATGGTCGGCATGGCGATGAGGGCCATCTCGTGGGACAAGACAGTCGCCCCTCTGATGGGCGTACCCGTCGATTCGGTCATTTCGATAACCTTCGCCATAGGGACAAGCCTGGGGGGCGTTGCGGGAGTCCTGTACGCCCTATGCTACCCGGTAATCGACCCTTACATGGGCATAATGGTGGGCTGGAAGGCGTTCATCTCTGCAGTCGTCGGCGGCATCGGCAATATCCGCGGCGCTATGATAGGCGGCTACATCCTGGGTGCGGTGGAGATCCTCGTAGTGGCTTTTCTGCCCTCTACCTACAGGGACCTCGTGGCGTTCGGGCTGCTTCTCGGGCTCCTGATCCTGCGGCCCCACGGCATCCTCGGCAAGGCAACGGTGCAGAAGGTATAGCATGGCGCGCCCGTTCAAAGACAGCCGGCTTATGTCCTTTCTCCACTCCCTTTTGGCTAAGCGATGGCTGAGGCAGGCGCTGCTTGCGGCCGGTTTCGCGCTCTCGTTTATCATTCCGGCTACGGACCTCCTCGACCAATACGTCCAGCTCGTCCTGATGTACATCGGCATCAACATCATCTTAAGCGTGAGCCTGAACCTCGTGAACGGGTACATGGGCGAATTTTCCGTGGGCCACGCAGGCTTCATGGCGATAGGGGCCTATATCGCCTCGGTCGTATCCGTGCGCGTCTTCCCCGCCGCTGCGGCAGCCTGGCTCTTTCCGGCAGCGGTGATTGCAGGGGGGCTTGCCGCGGGCCTGGCAGGGCTTCTGGTCGCCTTCCCTTCTTTCAAGACCAGGGGCGACTACCTTGCCATCGTCACCCTTGCCTTCGGCATGATCGTCAAGTCCGCCATCGAGAACATAAGCGCCCTCGGCGGCCCGCGCGGCTTCCTCGGCATGGACAGGCTTACGACTCTGCCCTGGGTCTTTTTCTGGACGGTCCTTTCCCTCTGGTTCATCCGCAATCTCGTTTATTCGCGCTTCGGGAGAGGCATCCTCTCGATCAGGGAGGACGAGATCGCCGCCGAGCTATCGGGCATAGACACGCGCCGCGTGAAGATGCTCGCCTTTGTGGTCTCGTCGTTCTTTGCCGGCATAGCGGGGGCCCTCTTCGCCCATCTCCTCCAGTTCATCAACCCAAGGGTCTTCGATATCGTCAAATCGACCGATATCCTGATCATGGTCTACCTGGGCGGCATAGGCTCCCTCGGCGGCTCAATCGTCGGCGCAGTCATCTACACGGTGCTCCTCGAGTTCCTGCGCCCCTTAGGCGTCTGGCGGATGGTCTTGATGCCCCTCGTGCTCGTGCTGCTCATGCTTTACAAGCCGAAGGGCATCATGGGCCTGCGTGAGTTCTCCTGGCTCGTGCCGGGGGCCGGGCTTATCGCTTCCCGGTCCGGCCGTAAGAAAAAGGGGGCGGTCGATGTCGCTCCTTGAGATAAAGGACCTCACCCAGCGCTTCGGCGGCCTTACCGCGCTGTCGGATTTCAGCCTGAACCTGGAGAGGGATGAGCTGGCCGGGATCATCGGGCCGAACGGCGCGGGCAAAACAACGGTCTTCAACCTTATCACGGGCGTTTACCGCCCGACGCGGGGAAGCATCGCGATCGACGGAAAAAGGATCGACGGGCAGAGGCCGAACCGGATCACATCCATGGGCATTGCAAGGACCTTTCAGAATATCAGGCTTTTCAAGGAACTTTCCGTTCTGGACAACGTGAGGTGCGCCCAATACGGGCACGCAGCCTGCGGGGTCCTCTCGTCCCTTTTCAGGCTCCAACGCTTCAGGAAGGAAGAGGCGGCAATAATCGACGCCTCTATGGAGCTTTTGGGCCTCTTCCAGCTCGACGAGTACGCGCAGGAGGCGGCCAGGAACCTGCCCTACGGCCTTCAGCGGCGGCTGGAGATAGCGAGGGCGCTGGCCACGCGCCCGAGACTGCTGCTCCTCGACGAGCCCGCGGCCGGGATGAACCCGACGGAGATAACGCGGCTCATGGAGCTGATAGGCTGGGTCAGAAAGGCATTCGACGTCACGATCCTGCTCATCGAGCACCAGATGCAGCTCGTCATGAATATCTGCGAACGCCTTACGGTGCTCGACTTCGGCGCCACCATCGCGGAAGGCTCACCCACCGAGGTGCGCGCTGACAAGCGCGTGCTGACTGCCTATCTGGGGGAGGAAGAGGCGTGAGCGATAAGGTCCTGCTCGCAGTCAGAGACCTGGAGGTGACGTACGGAAGCATCAAGGCGGTAAAGGGCGTCTCGTTCGATGTAAGGGAAGGCGAGATCGTCGCGCTGGTCGGCTCGAACGGCGCGGGCAAATCATCGACCCTGCGCGCAATCTCCGGCATGGTGCCTTACAAGGGCAGCGTCCTGTACGATGGCAAGGAGCTGCGCGGCGCAGCCTGCCACCGCATCGCTTCCATGGGCATCGCCCACGTGCCGGAAGGGCGTGGCATCTTCGGAAACCTCACGGTGCAGGAGAACCTTAAGCTCGCCACGTGGCACCGGAAGGAAAGGCGTGAGATAGAGAAGGACTATAAGCGCGTGTTCGACCTCTTCCCCGTGCTTCAAAAGCGAAAGAAGCAGTCCGGCCAGACGCTGTCGGGCGGCGAGCAACAGATGCTGGCGCTTGGCAGGGCGCTCATGGGGCGCGGGCGCCTGATGCTCCTCGACGAGCCTTCGATGGGCCTTGCCCCCGTTCTCGTCAGGGACATATTTTCCGTGCTTAAGGAGATCAACCGGGCGGGCGGGACGATCCTGCTCGTCGAGCAAAATGCGCACATGTCGCTCAAGGCCGCGTCCTTCGGCCACGTGCTGGAGACCGGCAGCGTCACCCTTTCGGGCCCGGGGGAGGCGCTGCTTGCAGACCCGCAGATCCGCGCGGCCTACCTGGGATAGGGGTCCGTACACTATGCAAAATTACCGAAAAGCGGAAGGTTCATGAGAATACGCTCCCTGGCTATTGTCTCGATTGCCCACGGGTCTGCCGACATTCCGCAGGGGGCCATACCCGTCCTGCTCCCGTTCTTCATCGCTGCGCACCACCTTAGCTACACGGCTGCCGCAACCATCGTCTTCGCGGTGAGCCTCGTAGCGTCCGGCTTTCAGCCCGTCTTTGGCTGGATGAGCGACCGGCGGCCGATGCCCTGGTTGATACCTGTTTCAATGCTGCTTTTGGGCGTCGGCGTAGCAAGCACCGGAATCCTTCCGACATACGGGCTGGGGGTCGCGGCGGTGATGTTGAGCGGTCTCGGCAGCGCCATGTTCCATCCGGAAAGCGCCAAGGTAATGCTGCACCTTGCGCAGGGCAGGAAGGCAACGGCGATGAGCTTGTTCGGTATGGGCGGTCAGGCCGGTTTTGCGGTGGGTCCCATCCTTGCCACCGTCCTGCTTCTCGCGTGGGGCCTTAAGGGCACGGTATGGCTTATAGTGCCGCCCGTTCTCGTCGCAGCCATTCTGGCCTTTAAGCTGCCTGACTATACGAAGGGCTATTCAGCGCACAAAAAACTGCCGGCCGGCACATTCGGCGCTCAAGTGCCCGACCAATGGCCGCCGTTTGTCTGTCTCTCCAGCGGCCTGCTCATACGGTCGATAATCTTTTACGGGCTGAATACCTTTCTCCCGCTCTTTTGGATCAATGTCCTGCATGCCTCGAAGGTGACTGCGGGCTCCAGCCTGGCGGCTTTTCTCACTGCATGTATAGTGGGTAATTTCGCAGGCGGCTGGATGGCAGACCGCCTCGGCTACAAGATGATGGCTGTCGGCGGCTGTCTTCTCCTCGCGGTCCTTCTTCCGTTCCTGCCCATGGCGTCGACCCCGCTCACTGCTACGTTGCTTCTCGTGCTTATCGGCCTCGTCCTCTCGGTCCCCTTAAGCGCCATGGTTGTGCTCGGCCAGTCCTACCTGCCTAACAGGCTGGGACTCGCCTCCGGGATTACCCTGGGCCTGGGCTTTTCATTCGGAGGGCTGACCACGCCTGCCATCGGACGGGTAGCCGATGTTTACGGCCTCCGCGCAGCACTCATGGTGCTCGCTTTCCTGCCGGTCGCGATGACTCTGCTTATGCTGGCGCTGCCTTCAGAGAAAAGAAAAGAAGCGATGGCGCTGTAAACCCTGAGCCTGTCAGTAGACCGCAAGCACCTGGGCATGGAACCTGCGCGCTATACGCATTGCGATGCGCTGCAACGCCGCCCTTCTGTTCGGGTCCTCCAGGTTGATGCTGCTTGCGTCGTATACCTCGCCGTCGCCGAACGACCACGTCTTCAAAAGCTTGCCCTGCTTCCCCCGCAAAGTAAGGACGACAATCGCTGTGACGGATTTCTGGACGGTCTGGGCGGTCGCGCCGATAGCGCCAGGCGCTGTGGCCACAGTGTTGATGGTCCCCTGAAGGGTAGCATCCGCGTCAGGCTTGTTTATCTGAAACAGGCCGCTTCCGGCCAGCTCCTGGGAAAACGCCTGCGTGAAGAGGCCGGACACCATCGGCTCGAAGCTGTTGTTCTTAAAAACGGGGACGTATATGGAGGTGATATCCCCTCCATAAATGCCTTTTTCCTTGACAAGCTCGTAGCCGCAGCCACTCACCAGGACCGCGCAGATGAGAAGCGCGCAAATCGGAAGGAGTCTCTTCATATGCCCCTCATCATAACACTATATTGACTATCCTGTTCGGAATAACGATCACTTTTCTCACCGGCTTCTCTCCCAGGTGGCGCCGGACCTTCTCGAGCGACAGGATAAGGCCTTTCAGCGCCTCCTCCTCCATGTCGCGCTCGACATCGACCGTGTCCCTCAGCTTGCCGTTTACCTGTATCGCGATGGTGACCGTCTCCTCCACTATGTAGCTCTCGTCGTAAGAGGGCCACGGGTAATCCACGAGCAAACCTTCATGGCCGAGTACGGCCCACAGCTCCTGCGTCAGGTGAGGGCAAAAGGGGCTTACCAGCACGATCAGCCGATCGACCGCCGCCCTTACTACGCTCGCCGCCTCCCCTTCCATCGGTCTGGACTCGACGAACTTGTAGACTGCGTTCACCAGCTCCATTGCGGCCGCTATACCTGTATTCAGGTGGAACCGGTCGACGTCTTCCGTCACCTTCTTTGTCGTCTTGTGGATTATGTGGAGAAGGGCGGAAACCTCTTTGTCGGCCGACGCCGACGTCCAGACCGGCTGTGCGGCTTCCAGCTCCGCCTGCCGCTCCATGACCAGCCTCCACAGCCTCTGGAGGAACCGATAGGCGCCCTCGACGCCCTTGTCGCTCCAGTCCAGGTCCTTCTCCGGGGGGGAGGCAAACAGGCAGAAGAGGCGCACCGTGTCCGCCCCGAAGCGCTCGACGAGGTAATCGGGGTCAACGACGTTGCCCTTCGACTTGCTCATCTTCGAGCCGTCCTTTATCACCATACCCTGCGTCAGGAGGTTCTCGAAAGGCTCGCGTACGCTCACCAGCCCCAGCTCCGAGAGCACCCTGTTGAAAAACCTCGAATAGAGAAGGTGGAGAACTGCGTGCTCGACGCCGCCTATGTACTGATCGACCGCCATCCAGTAATCGACCCTGGCGCGGTCGAGTGCTCCCTTATCGTAACGCGGGCAGGTATACCGCAAAAAGTACCAGGACGACTCGACGAATGTGTCCATCGTGTCCGTCTCTCTTTTGGCCTTACCGCCGCATTTGGGACAGGTCGTCTCGTAGAACTGCGGGTGGTCCGCAAGCGGCGAGCGGCCTACCATGCGCACCTGGACGTCGAGGGGCAGCTCGACGGGCAGGTCCTCGTAAGGGACGGGCACCGTACCGCACTTGTCGCAGTAAATAATCGGGATCGGCGTGCCCCAGTAACGCTGGCGCGATATGCCCCAGTCTTTCAGGCGGTAATTGACTGTCCGCTTGCCGATGCCCTCTTTCTCCAGAAAATCGACGATGGCATCGATCGCCTTCCTGTTGTTGATGCCGTTGAAGGGGCCGGAATTGACGAGGACGCCGTCGCCCTCCCATGACTGCTCCATGGAGGCGGGGTCGAGGTCGGGCCCTTCGGGCTGGATCGTGACGATGACGGGCAGGTCGAATTCGCGGGCAAACTCGAAGTCCCTCTGGTCGTGCGCGGGGACGGCCATGATGGCCCCCGTGCCGTATTCCGCCAGGACGAAATTACTGACGAAGACGGGCACTTTCTGCATCGTAAGGGGGTTTATTGCGTATGCTCCGGTGAAAACACCTTCTTTTTTCAGCGAAAGCTCGCCCCTGAAGCTCCGGTCCTGCGCCCTGGCCTTCTCGACGAAAGCGGCCACCTCGGCTTCCCTGGGCGTACCCTTTGCAAGGGTCGTGGCAGAGGGGTGCTCCGGGGCAAGGACCATGAAAGTGACGCCGAAAAGCGTGTCGGGCCTCGTCGTGAAGATCGTCAGGGCGCCGCCCGACTCCAGAGGGAAGTTGACCTCTACGCCGTGGCTCTTCCCTATCCAGTTCCTCTGCATGCTAAGGACGCGCTCGGGCCAGCCCGGCAGCTTAAACGTGCATTCGTAAAGCTCGTCGGCGTACTTCGTTATGGCGAAGAACCACTGGGAAAGCTCGTTCTGGACCACCTCCGCGCCGCACCTCCAGCACCTGCCGTCCTCGACCTGCTCGTTGGCAAGCACCGTCTGGCACTGCTCGCAGTAATTCACGGGGGCGCTCTTCCGGTAGACGAGCCCCTTTTCATACATCTTGAGGAACATCCACTGCTCCCACCCGTAATATTCCACGTCGCAGGTGGCAAGCTCCCTGTCCCAGTCATAGCCGAAGCCGAGGCGCTTCAACTGCTTCTTCATGTAGGCGATGTTCTCTTTCGTCCAGACGGCCGGGTGGATGCCGTGCTGGATGGCGGCGTTCTCGGCAGGCATGCCGAAGGCGTCCCATCCCATGGGATGGAGTACATTGAGGCCCCGCATCCTCTTGTAGCGAGCGATCACGTCCCCGATGGAGTAGTTCCGCACGTGGCCCATATGGATCCTGCCCGACGGGTAGGGGAACATCTCCATCAGATAGTATTTTTTCTTATCCTTATCCTCGGTTACGTGGAAGAGGCCTGCGTCCTCCCAGACGGCCTGCCATTTCTCTTCTACAGCCTTCGGGTCGTAGCCTCTGCTTTCGGTCCTTGCCATTTCTTGCCTTATTCTCCCTTCTGCATCGCCCTTATGCGCAGCCGGAGGGCATTGAGCTTGATGAAGCCGGTCGCGTCCCCCTGGTTGTAAACGGAGTCTTTGTCGAAGGTAGCGAAATCCTGGCTGTACAACGATTTTTCCGATTTCCTCCCTACGACTATCGTATTGCCCTTGTACAGCTTTAGGCGGACGGTCCCGGTTACGCCTTCCTGCGTCTTATCGATAAAGGCCCGCATGGCTTCCATCTCCGGCGAATACCAGAAGCCATAGTATATCAGCTCCGATACCTTCGTGATGAGGCTGTCCCGTAAGTGCATGACCTCGCGGTCCATAGTGATCGTCTCTATGGCGCGGTGGGCCGTGTGGAGTATCGTGCAGCCCGGCGTCTCATAGACACCGCGCGACTTCATGCCGACGAACCTGTTCTCGACGATGTCCACCCTGCCTATGCCGTTCTCGCCTGCCACCTTGTTGAGCAGCCCTATGACCTCGTGGGCCTTCATCGCCTTGCCGTCGATGCTCGTCGCCGCCCCGTCCGTAAAGCCTATCTCGACGTAGCGCGGCTTGTCGGGCGCCTTCTCGGGGGAGACGGTCAGTATGAACATCGACTCGTCGGGCTCGTTCCACGGGTCTTCGAGCACCCCTCCCTCGTAGCTTATGTGCATCAGGTTCCTGTCCATGCTGTAAGGCTTGGCCTTGTTGACCGGCACGTCGATGCCGTGCTTCCTGGCGTAATCCATCAGCTCTTCCCTCGAAGAGAATGACCAGTCCCGCCACGGCGCGATGACCTTGATATGCGGGGCCAGGGCATAATACGTCAGCTCGAAGCGCACCTGGTCGTTCCCCTTGCCCGTTGAGCCGTGGCAGACCGCGTCTGCGTTCTCCTTCTTGGCGATCTCCACGTGCCTTTTCGCTATCAGCGGCCTAGCGATGGAAGTGCCGAGCATGTAGCAGCCTTCGTAAATTGCGTTTGCCTTGATCGCAAAATAGACGAAATCCCTCGCGAACTCTTCCCTCAGGTCGTCGATGTAAATCTTCGATGCCCCGGTCTTTATCGCTTTTTCCTCGAGGCCCGACAACTCCTCTTCCTGCCCTACGTCGGCGGTATACGCGATGACCTCGCACCCGTACTGCTCGCGCAGCCACTTCACGAGTATCGACGTATCGAGACCGCCCGAATAAGCGAGTACGACCTTGTTGATCTTATCCATTAATCTCCTCCAGAAAAAAGCAATTGCCGAAACGGCCCGCAACGCGGTCGCTCCGGCCTATTTCGCTCGCTACTCTGCCGACATCAACCATTCCAGGAGCGCCTTCTGCGCGTGCAGGCGGTTTTCCGCCTGCGTGAAGATCGCGTCCTGGAACCGCTCGAAAACCTCGTCCGTTATCTCCTGCCCTCTGTGGGCAGGCAGGCAATGCAGGACTATGGCGTCCGGCTTCGCCGCTTTCATCAGGGCGCTGTCCACGCGGAACGGGGAAAAGGCTCTTTCCCGCCCCTCCGCCTCGGCCTCCATGCCCATACTGATCCAGACGTCCGTATTCACCACGTCCGCATCGCGGACGGCCTCATAGGGGTCGGCGTAAAGGGTAAGCGTACCCTTTTCCTTCGCCTGCCGCACCAGCGGCTCATGCGGGCCGTAAGCAGGCGGCACTGCCAGGGCCAGGGGGAAGCCGAAGAGAATGGACGCCTCTATCCAGGAATTGGCGACGTTGTTGCCGTCGCCCACCCACGCAACCTTCACGTCTTCCAGCCTGCCCTTGTATTCAAGGACCGTGAGAAGGTCCGCGAGTATCTGGCACGGATGGTAAAGGTCCGACAGCCCGTTGATGACGGGGACCGTGCACCATTTGGCAAGCTCTTCCACCGTCTCCTGGCCGAAGGTCCGTATCATCACCCCGTGCACGTACCTGGACAGGACCCTCGCCGTATCCCGGACGGGCTCGCCCCTGCCCATCTGCGTATTGGCCTGGGAGAGGAATATGGCCTGGCCGCCCAGCTCGCCCATCCCTACTTCAAAGGAGATACGCGTCCTGGTCGACGCCTTCTCGAAGATCATCGCCAGGGTCATGCCCTTAAGCGGCGCATGCTCCTTGCGGGCCAGGCGCAGCTCCTTGAGGAAGCGGGCGCGGTCTAAAAGATGTCTGCACTCCTCAGCCGTTATGTCGAGGAGCCTCTTGAAGTCCCTTTTCATCGTCCACTGCGCCTTTCGAGGATTTTCTTTGCGATCTCCAGGAAGATATTGACCTCGTCCTGCCCGATGATAAGCGGAGGCAGCAGCCTTATGACGTTCCCTTTGGACGCGTAAAGGATGACCCCTTCCGCCAGGAACTCCTGCACGATGGGGGCCACGTCGGAGTCGAACTCAACGCCGAGGAGCAGGCCGAGCCCCCTCACGTCGATGATGGACGGGAACTCCTTTTTCAGCTTGAGGAGGCCGTCCAGAAGATAGGCGCCGACGGCAGCGCACCGCCCTACGATGCCCTCGTCCATCATGGTGTCGATGGTCGCGATGACGGCCGCAGAGGCGAGCGGGTTGCCGCCGAACGTGGAGGCGTGCGAGCCCTGATCGAATGCCTCCATCACCTTGTCTTTGGCCACGATTGCGCCCACCGGGAAGCCGCTGCCCAGCGCCTTCGCCAGGCTCATGATGTCGGGCTCGATACCGTAGTGCTCGTATCCGAAGAGCTTGCCTGTCCTGCCCATGCCCGTCTGCACTTCGTCGAAGACGAGCAGGATGTCGCGCTCGGCCGTAAACTCTCTCAGTTCCTTCATGTACTGCTGATCTGCGACGAAGACGCCGCCTTCCGACTGGATGCACTCGATGATGACTGCGCAGGTCTTCTCCGAGACCGCTTTCTTTATTGCCTTCATGTCGTTGAACGGCACGAAGCTGAAGCCCTCGACCATCGGGCTGAACCCCACCTGGAACTTCTGCTGCCCCGTGGCCGACAAGGTGGCAATGGTCCGTCCGTGGAAAGAGTTCTCCATGGCCACGACGTCCGCCCTGCCTTCACCGTGGTTCTTCCAGGAATAGCGCCTCACCAGTTTTATGGCGGCCTCGTTCGCCTCCGCACCGCTGTTGCAGAAAAAGACCTTGTCCCCGAACGAGTGCCTGACTATCAGCTCTGCCGCCTTTATCTGGGACTCGGTATAGAAAAGGTTCGAGATGTGAAGGAGCCTCCGCGCCTGGGCGCAGATGGCATCGACGACGGAAGCCGGAGCATGGCCCAGGTTGCAGACGGAGATGCCGGACAGGAAATCGAGGTATCTCCTGCCGCTTAAATCCCACAGCCAGCAGCCTTCCCCTCTCGCGATCCCGATGGGAAACCGCTTGTACGTATTAGCCAGATATTTATTGCCTTTTTCGATCCACTCCTGCTGCATTGCTATTCTCCCGCTATCTGCGTGCCGATGCCAAGGTCGGTAAATACCTCCAGGAGCAGCGCATGGGCGACGCGGCCGTCGATTATATGCGCTTTCCTGACCCCGCCGACGAGTGCGTCGAGGCAGCACTTGATCTTCGGTATCATGCCCCCGCTGACTGTATCGCTCGCAGCGAGCTCGCTGGCCTGCTTTATGTCGAGGGACGAGATCGTCTTGAGAGAGGCATCGAGTATGCCGGGCACGTCCGTCAGCAGGACCAGCTTCTCCGCGGCCAGCTCCTTCGCTACGTGGCCTGCCGCAGTATCGGCATTCACGTTGTACGTGCTGCCGTCCGTGCCTGCTGCGAGCGGCGCGATCACGGGGATGTATCCCGATTCCGATATCTTCCTGACGAGCTCCCCGTTTACTTTCGTGACGTCGCCGACGAAGCCGATGTCCTTGCCTTTGACTTTCTCCGCAGTAATGAGCCTGCCGTCTTTCCCTGACAACCCGATGGCCTGGCCGCCGGCGTTATGTATCGCCTGGACGATCTCCTTGTTGATCGACCCCGACAGCACCATCTCCACCACCTCTAAGGTGTCCGCGTCGGTGACGCGCAGGCCGTCGACGAACCGGGTCGGTATGTCGAGCTTCTTCAGTAGCCTCTCTATCCGGGGGCCCCCGCCGTGGACGATAACCGGGTTGATGCCGACGTATTTCAAGAGCACGACGTCCTTGGCGAATTCTTTCTTGAGCTCTTCCTGTTCCATTGCCGCCCCGCCGTATTTGACGACGAAGGTGCAGCCCGAGAATTTCTTGATATACGGAAGCGCCTCAAGTAAAACCGATATCTGTTCCATCAGAGTATATACCTGCTAAGGTCCTCCTTCTCGAGGAACTCGGAAAGCCTCTCCTTCACGTATTCCTGCGTTATCACCACCCGTTTCTCGGACATCTCCGGCGCGTCGAAGGAGACGTCGTCGAGGAGCTTCTCCATGACGGTATAAAGCCTCCTTGCGCCGATATTCTCCGTCATCTCGTTGATGCGCTGGGCGGTGTCCGCGATCTCGGCGATGCCGTTTTGCTCGAACTCCAGGTCGATGCCTTCCGTAGCGAGGAGCGCCTTGTACTGTTTTATAAGGGCGTTCTCCGGCTCCGTCAGTATCCTGAAGAAGTCGTCCTTCGTCAAGGGCGTAAGCTCGACCCTTATCGGGAACCGTCCCTGAAGCTCCGGTATAAGGTCGGAGGGCTTCGACATATGGAAGGCCCCGGCTGCGATGAAGAGCACGTGGTCGGTCTTCACCATGCCGTACTTCGTAGTGACGGTCGTCCCTTCGACGATGGGCAGGATGTCCCTCTGCACCCCTTCCCTCGATACATCAGGGCCGTGCGCCTGGTCACGGCTCGCGATCTTGTCGAGCTCGTCCAGAAAGATGATGCCCGCCTGCTCCACCCTGTTGACCGCCTCGCTGAGCACCCTGTCCATGTCTATCAGCTTCTTCGACTCTTCCTGGATCAGGTAATCGTATGCCTCGCCTATCCTAACCTTGCGCTTCTTAGTCTTCTTCGGAAGCATGTTGCCGAACATGTCGCGGAGCTGCATGTCCATCTCTTCCATGCCCTGGGACGAGAATATCTCGATGATCGGCAGTGAGCGCTCCGGCACCTCTATCTCGACGAACTTATCGTTGAGCTTGCCCTCCTTAAAGAAACCGCGCATCTTCTCGCGCGTAACCTCGTGAGACTGGTCTTCGCCCGGATGCGGAGCGATCTGTTTTCTAGGGGAGACGAGCAGGTCGAGTATGCGCTCTTCCGCCAGGTCCTTCGCCTTCTCTATGACGCGCTCCTGCTCTTCCTTCTTTACCATGTTCACCGATAGCTCCGTCAGGTCTCTTATCATCGACTCGACGTCTCTGCCCACGTAGCCGACCTCGGTGAATTTCGTGGCCTCTATCTTCAGAAAAGGCGCGTTGGCGAGCTTGGCGAGGCGCCTCGCGATCTCCGTCTTGCCCACGCCGGTCGGACCTATCATGATGATGTTCTTGGGCGCTATCTCGTCCCTGAGCGACTCCGGTATCATTTGCCGCCGCCACCTGTTGCGCAGGGCGATGGCAACAGCCCTCTTCGCATTATTCTGGCCTATGATATACCGGTTAAGCTCTTCCAGGATGGCCCGGGGTATCATCGTTTTCATTTATAACTCCTCTATGGCGATCCTGTCGTTAGTGTAGATGCATATCTCGGCCGCAATAGCCATGGCCTCTTTGACCACGTCAAGGGCCGACAGGTCCGTATGCTTGACCAGCGCCTTGGCCGCGGCCTCCGCGTAAGGACCACCCGAGCCTATGGCGGCCACTCCGCCGTCCGGCTCGATCACGTCGCCCGTCCCCGAAAGGATAAACGTGTGCTCCGCGTCGGCCACAAGCAGCAATGCCTCAAGCCGGCGCAGCATGCGGTCCGTCCTCCAGTCCTTCGCCAGCTCGACGGAGGCGCGTGTGATATTCCCGTTGTATTGCTCCAGCTTCTTCTCGAAGCGCTCGAAAAGGGTGAACGCGTCGGCCGTCGCGCCCGCAAAGCCCGCCAGGCACCTGTCCTGGTAGAGCTTGCGCACTTTTTTCGCGGTACGCTTCAATATAGTGTTCTGGAACGTAACCTGGCCGTCACCGGCCAATACGACCTTATTGTTCTGCCTTACGCATAGGATTGTCGTGCTTTTCATTCTATCGTCTCGGATGGGCTTTGTCATATATCTCCATGAGCTTGTCCATGGAGACGTGCGTGTATCTCTGCGTAGTGGAGAGATTCGAGTGGCCCAGCAGCTCCTGTATGCTCCTCAGGTCCGCCCCGCCGTTCAGCATGTGGGTGGCGAAGGAGTGCCTGATGCCGTGAAGCGCCAGGTCTTTGAAAAGATTTGCGCTCATCTGGTGCTTTTTCATCACTTTCAAAAGACCCCTGTAAGAAAGCCTCGTCCCTTCCCTGTTGACGAAGAGGGCCGCAACAGACGCCTTTCTCCTGTTCCCGGCCTCCCTCATGTATGCCGACAGGGCCGAGCCCGCCTTCTCGCCGAAAGGGAGCACGCGCTCTTTCCCGCCTTTCCCTTTGACGATGGCCCACGAGCCTTCGAGGTGGACGTCGGTTACGTCAAGGCCCAGCGCCTCGGCAGCCCGCATCCCCGTCGAGTAGATCAGCTCGAATACCGCCCTGTTGCGCAACGATATCCAGGTCTGCTCGGGCAGCGTATCGAGGAAGTGGAACATCTCGTCAACGGTGTAGAACTTGGGCAGCCGCTTCTCGGTCCTCGGACTCTTCACGAGAAGGGCCGGGTTCTCGGCGATGTGCCCCTTCTTCTTGAGGAACTTGAAGAAGACCCTGATGGTCGATATCTTCCTCGACAAAGACGACTTCTTCAATCCCCCATAAATATCGGCGATATAGGCCCTGATCGCCTGGTGGTCCACCTCAGTGCACCCGCTCTCGCCGAGGAAGCGCAGGAAATCCCTCAGGTCGCCGATGTAGGCCCGCATAGTGTGTGACGACACCCCCTTCTCGTCGGACAGATAACGGGAGAAGGCGGGCAGAAATGTGCTCATCGCCTGTGAATCCATGGAGTATTATTGTATTACGTTTTCGCAAATAATCAAGCCTTTTCAGCTATTCCGGCACGGCAGGGGGCATCCGAATCCGTGGATCTATTGACTTCCCCGGCCCCGCCGTGCTACACAGAAGAAATGCGGTACCCCCATGTCTTTTCATCAGGCCGCATCGGCCCCCTGACTGCGAAAAACCGGATCAAGTACGCAGCCACAGAGACGAACTTCAACAGCCAGGACGGCTTCGTAACGGACAAGGAGATCGCCTACCTTACGGCGCAGGCGAAAGGCGGCGCAGGCATCGTCACTACCCAGGGCGCCTATCCCGACCTCCCGGGTGAGGGCAAGGGCTTCCGGGGGACCATGTCGATCGCGCACGACAGCTTCATCCCCGGCCTCGCAAAACTGGCCCGGGCGATAAAAGATAACGGGGCACTCTCGTGCCTTCAGATACTCCATTGCGGGCGCGAGGGCGGCGTGGACCTCGACTATTGCCTGATGCCCTCCGTCGTGCCCCAGCGCCTCTCCTATTTCAAGCCGCCACGCGAGATTACCGCTGCCGGGATCAGACAGGCGGTAAAGGACCATGCCGCGGCAGCACGGCGGGCAGTCGAGGCGGGCTACGACATGATCGAGCTGTCCGGCATCGTCGGCTACCTCATATCGACGTTCATCAGCCGCTACACGAACAAGCGGCAGGACGAATACGGGGGCGAGACCTTGAGGGAAAGGTGCCGCCTGATGGTCGAGATCCTGGGCGCGGTGAAGGCCGAGGCCGGGAAGGTGCCCGTCGGAATAAGGCTCTGCGGGGCCGAAATCCTGGAAGACAGGGGAGGCAACCCCCTGGAAGAGAGCATCGAGAGCTTCGCCATCGCCGAGGAAGCGGGGGCTGATTTCGTAAGCGTCACCGTCGGATGGCACGAATCGTCCATATCGGTCATCACCCGCGACGTGCCGATGGGCCACTGGCTCTGGGTGGCCGAGCGGGTGAAAAAGGCCGTGAGCGTGCCGGTTATGATGGCTTTCCGGCTTTTCCTGCCCCATATACCGGAAAAGGCGATTGCCGGCGGCTCAATCGATTTCTGGGAGGCGTGCAGGCCGATGATAGCCGACCCGGAGCTGCCATTAAAGGCGGCCGAAGGAAGGGAAGCCGAGATCGTCCCGTGCATAGCCTGCAATCTTTGCTTCTCCCGCCTCTACTACCACCAGCCCATCATGTGCACGGTAAGGCCGACGCTGGGCCACGAAGGCGAGGAGGAGTGGGGCTATTACGGCTTTGCGCCTGTGAAAAGGAAAAAAAGGGTCGGCATTGTCGGCGGAGGTCCTGCCGGCTTGCAGTGCGCGGCAGCGGCAGCGAGGAAAGGCCACGAGGTCTTTCTATGGGAGAAGGGGTCGTCCCTTGGCGGCAGCACCCTTCTGGCCGCGAAAGTAGACGAGGGCGACGACGAGCTTTTGCGCCCGGTCCGTTACCTCGAAGGGGAGTGCCGCAAGGCAGGCGTCACCATAGAGCTGAACCGGGAGTGCTCGCCGGAGATGCTTGCCGCCTGCGGCCTGGACGCGCTCGTTATCGCAACGGGTGCAGGCTTCGTGCGGCCCCTGCCCGGCCCCTGCCTCGACCCCGAAGAAATAATATCCAAAGGCAAAAGGCCGGGAAAATCAGTACTCATCCTTGGCGGCGACGGGGCGGGCCTCGCCACGGCCGTCTACTTGCTCCGGACGGGCGATTATGACATCACGATTGCGGAGGCGTCGGGTAAGCTCGGCCGCGACGTAAGCCCCTTCTACCTGTGGCGCTATCTCAAGCTTTTCAGGGAGCGGGGCGTCGTGAGTCTGACACGGGCGCGCGTCACGCCCGGACCGGGCAAAGGCGTCACGGTCACGACACCGAAGGGAGACAAGGCCATAGAGGCGGACGTCGTTACCGCCCTAAGGCAGACTCCGGAAAACCTGAAGTCACGCTACGAGCGGTGCGCGCCGGAGGTCTATCTACTGGGAGACGCGAAACGGCCGAGGAGGCTCCATAACGCCATCCACGACGGCTACCGCCTGGGGTTACAGCTATGATACCGACTATCGATAAGGACATCTGCACCGGCTGTAAGAAGTGCATGGAAGTTTGCCCGCCCCTTGCCATAGCGGAAGAGGACGGAAAGGCCCGTATCGAGGAGGAGTTTTGCGAGGAGTGCGGCTTCTGCGCCGCTGCCTGTCCTGCGGACGCCATCGAGATAGCCTTCCCGAAGTCCGGGACAGCCTGACCCCGTAAGTACCGGTTTGGATGCAGAAGAAACCTGCTCCGGCCCGCTGCCTCAGGCGCTGCCGGGGTTGATAATTTGCCGTTTTCCGTGTATAATAGCATGTTCACACACTAAAATATTTTCCCCCTTTTCTGATGATTGCGGAGGACGAATGAAGGTAGAAGTCGAGAGTCTCGATAAGGTTCGGAAGAACATCGAGGTAATCCTGGAGGCAGACAAGGTAGAAGAGCTGCGCGAAGGGATTTACCAGGATTTAAAGAAGCAGGCGAAGATCAAGGGTTTCCGGCCGGGAAAGGTCCCGAAGTCCGTTATCCAGGCATATTACAAGGAATTCATCGACGACGAGCTGAAGAAGAAGATGGTGGAGTCGACGATGGGAGAGGCCCTGTCCGGGACGGACATCCGGCCCGTCAGCGAGCCGAGGGTCCAGTTCTTCGAAGGGGACGACAAGGTCGGGTACAAGATGGAGATCGAGGTCATCCCGGAAATCGACCTGCCTGCCTACGAAGGCATAGAGGTTGAGGTGGCGCCCGTCAAGGTGACGGATGAAGAGATCACCCGGCGGATCGAGGACATGCGGGAGACCCACGCCCAGATGGTGGACAAGCCCGGGGACCACGCGGCTGCAAAAGGCGATTTCGTGATCATCAAATACGAGGCTACGCACGATGGCAAGCCGGTTAAGGGCGTCGCCTCGGAATCGTACCCGCTCGACTTGAGCAGCTCCAACCTGATGCCGGAGTTCGAAGTCGGGGTTACCGGCATGAAAGTGGGCGAAGAGAAGGAAATTGAGATTAATTTTGCAGGGGATTATCCCGATAAGGATATAGCGGGGAAGAAGCTTCTTTTCAAGGTGGCCGTAAAGGAAATCAAGGAGAAGAAGCTGCCGGAGATCGGCGACGATTTCGCGAAGGACGCGGGTTTCACGGACATGGAGGCCTTGAAGAGCGAAGTAACGAAAGAACTCGAAAAGGGGAAAGAGGCCATGCAGAAGCAGGCGATCAAAGACGAGATCGCGAACCACCTGGTCGCCAATACCGATATCCCCGTGCCTGCCAGGCTCCTTGAAAAACGCGTGGAAGAGTTCGTACAGGAGGCCCGGTCGCGGATGAAGACGGGCGCCCTGACCGATGAGCAGGAAGGCAGCTTCAACGCGGCCCTGAGCAAAGAGTACGGGCCGGAGGCGGAGAGGCGCATAAAGATCGGCATAATCTTCGGCAAGATAGCGGAAAAGGAAGGTATAAAGGTCGATGACGCGGAGGTAGACGAGCGCTTGAGGAGAATTGCGGAAGAAACCAAGAGGGCTTATGATTATGTAAGAGAATTCTACGACAAATACGACCTCACAGCCAACCTCAGGAATAGTATACTCGAGGAGAAGACGGTCGGTTTTCTCATAGAGAAGGCAACGGTAAAGGAGAAAGAATGAACCTGGTGCCAATGGTCATTGAAAAAGACGGAAGGGGAGAGCGGGCCTTCGATATCTACTCGCGGCTCCTCAAAGAACGGATCGTCTTTTTGGGCACTGCTATAGACGACGTAGTCGCAAACCTCATCATCGCGCAGTTGCTGTTTTTGGAATCGGACGATCCGGGAAAAGACATCTACCTGTACATCAACTCGCCTGGCGGCATAATTACCAGCGGGCTGGCCATTTATGATACAATGCAGTATGTGAAGCCGGAAGTGGCGACGATCTGCATAGGACAGGCAGCCAGTATGGGGGCCGTGCTCCTCGCGGGCGGCGCCAAGGGTAAGCGGTACGGGCTCCCCCACGCGCGGGTGCTCATCCACCAGCCCCTGGGGGGCGTGCAGGGCCAGGCAACGGACATCGACATTCAGGCAAGAGAGATCCTGCGGATGAGAGAAGAGATCAACGCAATTTTCACGAAGCACACAGGGCAGGACATGGAGCGCATTCGGCAGGACACGGAGAGGGATTTCTACATGACCACCGAACAAGCGCTCAAGTACGGCATCATAGATCAAATTGTGGAGAAACGAGCATGACGGTAATGAAGAAAAGCAACGGGAGAACAATGAAGCTGCATTGCTCTTTTTGCGGAAAAAGTCAGGACGAAGTAAAAAAACTGATCGCAGGTCCTATGGTTTACATCTGCGACGAGTGCATAGAGCTGTGCAACGAGATCATTCAGGAAGAGGCGAAGCGGGAGCGGTTCGAGTATATCAAGACTTCCATACCGAAGCCGCACGAGATCAGAAGGATACTCGACGAGTACGTCATCGGCCAGGATTTCGCCAAAAAGGTGCTTTCCGTGGCTGTTTACAACCACTATAAGAGGATCGAGTCGAAGACGACCTTCGACGACGTCGAAATCCAGAAAAGCAACATCCTGATGATCGGGCCCACCGGGTCAGGCAAGACGCTGCTTGCCCAGACGCTGGCCAAGATACTGCACGTGCCTTTTACCATCGCCGACGCGACGACCCTGACGGAAGCGGGTTACGTTGGCGAGGACGTGGAAAATATCATCCTGAACCTGCTCCAGTCCGCTGACTACAACATCGAAAGGGCGGAAAAAGGCATCGTCTATATCGACGAGATTGACAAGATATCGAAGAAGACGGACAGCCCATCGATCACCCGCGACGTGTCGGGCGAGGGCGTGCAGCAGGCATTGCTGAAGATCATAGAAGGCACGGTCGCCAACGTGCCGCCGAAGGGCGGCAGGAAGCACCCGCAGCAGGACTACATAAAGGTAGACACGACGAACATCCTGTTCATCTGCGGCGGCGCCTTCCACGGCCTGGAGTCGATCATCGCCAACCGTATAGGCAGGAAGAGCATCGGCTTCGGCGTAGACGTCGAGGGCGGCAGGGACAAGATGTATGGCGAGCTGATCAAAGAGGTGCAGCCGGAAGACCTGCTCAAATACGGCCTGATCCCGGAGTTTATCGGCAGGCTGCCCATCACCGCGACTCTGGAAGAGCTGGCGGAGGACGTCCTGGTCGAGATACTGAAGAAGCCTAGGAACGCCATCGTCAAGCAGTACAAGAAGCTCTTCGAGCTTGAGAACGTGAAGCTTACCTTCACGGAAGGGGCCATCCGAGGCATCGCGAAAGAGGCCATGAAAAAGAAGACGGGCGCCCGCGGCTTGAGGTCGATCATGGAGAAAGTCATGCTCGACGTGATGTACGAGCTGCCGTCGATCTCCAACGTGAAGGAGTGCGTGGTAAGCGAGGAGGTCATCTCGAACCACGAGAAGCCGATCCTGATTTATGAGGAAGAGGCTGAAATCGCGTGACGCGCTTTACAATAGGCGCAGGAATTGATAGACTTGCGCGAAGCAAAGGGCGGGTAGCTCAGCGGGAGAGCATCGGCCTTACAAGCCGGGGGTCACAGGTTCAATCCCTGTTCCGCCTACCATAAAGGAGCAAAAAAGCGGGGACGTAGTTAAGTTGGTTATAACGCCGGCCTGTCACGCCGGAGGCCGCGAGTTCAAGTCTCGTCGTCCCCGCCAAAATATCGAAAAGAATTATAGGGGGTTGGATGTTTCCTTCCCCCTATTTCTTTATAGTCGGTAACTGATGGTCTCAGTAATCATAACCACTTATAACAGGCGCCGCTTCCTCGCCGGGGCGCTTAAGTCCGTCCTCGACCAGGACTACGCCGACAAAGAGGTTATCGTCGTCGACGACGGCTCGACGGACGGGTCCGCCCATGATGCCGAGGGATTGCCGGTCACCTACCTGTGGAAAGAAAACGGGGGTATCAGCTCGGCCCGGAACGCAGGTATTGCCGCTGCCAGGGGGGACCACATAGCCTTCCTGGACGTCGACGACCTCTGGAAAAAGGGAAAGCTGCGCAGCCAGATGGAAATGATGGCGCGAGACGGGCAGGCGATAAGCTACACGGACGAGATCTGGTTTATGAACGGCCGCAGGATCAACCAGAAAAAGAGGCACGCCAAATACTCAGGGTTTATATACGAGCGGTGCTTGCCCCTGTGCATCATCAGCCCTTCTTCGGCAGTCATCAAGAGGGAAGTATTCGACGACGTCGGCCTTTTCGACGAAACGCTGCCCGTGTGCGAGGACTATGATATGTGGCTGCGCATCACGTCCCGGTACGCCGTGCAGTTCGTTCCCCGGCCACTCATCGTAAAAAGGGGCGGCCACCCCGACCAATTGTCGCGCACCTTCGATGTGATGGACGCCTACCGGATAAAGAGCCTTACGAAGATGATCGAGTCGGGCAGGCTCCCCGAAACGCTTGTGCAGGCAACGCTTTCCGAGTTGCAAAAAAAGTGTGCTATCGTGGCCCAGGGCGCGCAGAAAAGGGGGAAACCGGAAGAGGCCGCCGACTACCTGGCGCTCCCCGGGACGCTCGCTGCCCGTTTCTTTGCCGACGATGAAGAACGCGACAAACCGGACGGCCGGTGATTATATAGTTTTTCCTTTGGAAAGGAAGGGCGACAAGCTGATGCTTATCTGCTCGGCAGTGGCTTTCACCTGGTCGATCACGACAGGCATCTTCGCGTCGCTTATCGAGTCGGCAAATCCGACGACCCAGACGCCGGCTACCGGGAAGTGGCCGGAGTAAATGAGGCTGCCGACGGCCCTCACCCCTTTCATATACTCCTCCAGGTCTACGGCGTACCTCTGCTCCCGTGTCTTCTCCAGCTCTGCAAGGAACTGGTCGGGGTCCGTGATGGAGTTCTCCGTGTACTTGCGAAGCCCTTTCTGGGCTATCAGGGCGCTCACCTCGCCATTGTTCATGGCGGAGAGGAATATCTTGCCGATAACCCCGGCGACGAGGGAGGAGTGCGAGCCGATGGAGGACGATATCTTGAACTCCTTTTCCGGCTCCAGCACGTCCAGCACCTTGACCACTTCGTCTTCCCTGATTCCCAAAAAAACCGTCTCATCGACCGCCCGCAGAAGCTTTTCGAGGTATGGCCTGGCGGTCAGGGCGACGTCGGTGGTGCGCAGTATCTTCTTCGACAGCTCGAAGAGCGTGCTGCCCGTGCTGTATTTCTTGCTCGACGGGTCCTTTACGAGGAAGCTCTCTTCCTCCAGCGACTTGAGTATCCCGAACGTGGTACTCTTGCTGATGGAGAGCGTCCGCGCAATGTCCGTAACGCCGAGAGGCTTGTTCTCTTTGACTATAAGCTTTATGACCTCTACGGCCTTTTTAAGTATCGGTGCATTATACATGATTCACTATAATGAAAAGATCGGAAGTACTTATGATAGCGTTTCGCCCGGCCGCTGTCAATAGAATTTTGCAGTCAGGCATGGCTTGACAAGCAACGCAGAAGTGATATAATCTGCGAGCCTGGTTTAGGATAGTGAACAACCCGTCGCGACCAGGAGGTCCGGCAGACCTATCCCTTCCCGGGGCAACCCAAAGTGGCCGGCCCCGGAGACCGCGCCTTTTAGCCCGAACGGGCTTTTTTTCATTATGAGCGAATACAGGATCACCTTCCTTCCGATGGAAAGAACCTTCCCCGCCGGGGAAAACGAGACGGTCCTCGAAGTGGCGATGAGGAGCGGCATACACATCAACGCAAGCTGCGGCGGTAACGGGGCGTGCGGGAAGTGCAGGATCGAGGTGCGAGCTGGTAAGGCAGACTCGCAGAGCCATCCAAAAATATCGAACCGGGAATACGATGAGGGCGTGCGCCTCGCCTGCATGACCCGGGCCCGGAGCGACCTGATCGTAGAAATACCTTTCGAGTCCCAGGTAGACAGGGCAGCGCTCAAAAAGAGAAGGCCTCCCCATATCCTTTCGGCGGTCGACGTCGACCGCCTCGTGAAAGACTGGTCGGTCGACCCGCCGGTCTTCAAGAAGTACGTCGAGCTCCCACTGCCTTCCGCACACGACAATATCAACGACCTCGACAGGCTGACCAGGGAGACTGCGTAAAACGCACAGGATGAAAGAAGTCTCGGTCGATTTCAGGATGCTCAAGAAGCTTTCAGCGGTCCTGCGGGCCGCTAAGTGGTGCGCTACCGTAACAATCGCGCTCACAGGGAAAGGCTATACGCTGATCAACATCGAGCCCGGCAACACGGAGGAGCTGAACTACTCCATCGCGATCGACATAGGGACCACCACGGTATGCGGCCAGCTACTCGACCTGGCGCGCTGCAAAACCTATGGCCGTCCGGGGGGCGTGGAGGGCACGCAGGTGTGCACCCTGGCAGAGACTGCCGATTACAACGCCCAGATAAGCTATGGAGAAGACGTCATCACCAGGATCGTCTTTTCCCAGAAGGGCGAAGGCCTGAAAAGGCTCCAGGAGGTGGTCGTCTCCACCATCAACGGCGTCATCGGCGAGCTTCTGTCGATGAGCGGCGTTTCGGCCGATCGGGTGTCCCATCTAGTTTTAGCGGGCAATACCACGATGACCCACCTGGTCCTCGGCCTCGACCCCAAGTACATCATGCTCGACCCCTACACGCCGACCGCCAATTTTATCCCTCCCGTACGGGCCGTCGATATCGGCCTGAACGTCAAAGACCACGTGTTTACGTACATATTCCCATGCGTGGCCTCATACGTCGGCGGGGATATAGTGGCGGGAGTTCTCGGCTCCGGCGTCTTTCAGAGAGAGGAGGTCACGCTTTTCATCGACGTAGGGACCAACGGCGAGATTGTGGTGGGCAACAAGGACTGGTTGACCTGCACCTCATGCTCGGCCGGGCCTGCCTTCGAAGGCGGCGGGATCAAGTTCGGCATGAGGGCGGGCAAAGGGGCCATTGAGCAGGTGAAGATCAATCCATCGACCTGCGAGCCGATGATCCTGACCATCGGGAGGGAGCAGCCGGCGGGCATCTGCGGGTCTGGGCTTATAGACGCGGTCGCCGAGCTTTTCGAGGCGGGCGTGATAGACCAGAACGGGAAGTTCGACCGGGAGCTTCCCACGGGTCGGGTCAGACAGGGAGAAAGCGGGTGGGAATACGTTCTCAGCTACGCTGCCGAGAGCCGCATCGGAAGGGACATAGTCCTGACGGAAGTCGATCTCGACAACCTGATACGGGCAAAAGCCGCGATCTATGCCGGCTGCAAGACACTTCTCGACAGCGTGGGGCTTGCCTTCGAGGACGTCCAGCGGGTGATCATAGCAGGCGGGTTCGGACACTCGGTCGATCTGGAGAAGGCCCAGACCATCGGCCTTTTGCCCGACGTTGCCCCGGAAAAGTTCCTCTTCGTGGGGAACGGTTCTCTGCTGGGGGCACGGCTGCTTTCATTTTCGCGCGACCTGTTGAAGGAGGCGGAGCGGATAGCCAGGACGATGACAAATGTCGAGCTGTCGAACAACCCGGGCTTCATGGATGAGTTCGTTGCGGCGCTTTTCATTCCGCACACGAACGAAAGCGCCTTTCCCCGCGTGACGGAACAGTTGCGCAACAGGAAGGGGCAGAACAAAAACCTGAAGGACGACGCGCCCTAAAGGTCCAGCTTCTCGATCTGCTCTTTGAGTGTCTCAATGTCGGTTTCTTCGAGCATGGGGCGGATCGCGTTGCGCGACCCCCGGAAAAACTGATACCTGCCCGTCGTCCTGTTCTTCCTGATATTGCCCTTGATCGAGTCCCCCTTGCGCACTTCCAGGATCCATCCGCCCAAAGGTTCCTTGCCTATATAATCATATTTTGACATGATCTCCGCCCAGCCTGCCTTTTTTGCGTTCTGCCGTGGTCCCCTTCGGTTACCGGCCCTTCCCCGAAAAAAGCGATTCGACGAGCCACCCGAGCCGGTGCAGGCGACGGCGAGCGCCCCCCCGGCCCACGCACCCACTCAGGTCGCAGCCGGAAAGGCGCCTGTATTCTTCTACGAATAGGGCCTTTTCCGCTCCGTCCACCGCCTGCCGGCCCTGCCATACCATTTTGTCCGCGAAGCGAAAGAGCCGACCAACCATCGATTCGACATCCCTTTGCGATAATTCCTTCCTGGCGGCCCTGTCGAAGTCGAGAAGCATGAGAGCTTTCGCCTTCGTGACGAGCACGTTCTGGAAATGGAGGTCTCGATGATAGACGCCCGCCTGCTCCATTTGCCGCAGAATCCGGGCAAGGTCCTGCATCGCGTGCGCCCTTTCGTCTTTCCCGGCCGTTTTCAGGTACTCGAGAAGGTTTACGGCGCCCTCTTCAAAAAACGTAACCAGATACAGCCTCTTGAAAAGGAAACGCCTTTCAGTAACCGCGGCAAAAGGGGCCGGCACCGGGACGCCGCGTTCGAGGAGGTGCGCCAGCGTCTCGCCCTCGGATATCGCGCGGCGTGAGTCGAGGAAAAGGCTGCCTGTAAAGGCCCGGAAAAGCCCGCCGTGCCTGTATGCCCGCACGGCCAGCTTGCGGCCGGCCGCTTCCATGACCCTTATGCCGCCCCTGCCGCCCGCATCTACCGCCTCCGATTCAAAAAGCCCCCGGACGAGCGCGTCCGGCTCGACAAACGAAGAAAAATAGAAGATCGTGAACCGCCCGGCCTCTCTTTTTTCGGATGGCGCCATCTGATCAACAGTCTAAACAATCCCGCCTGTTTTTTCTATATGAATGGGGCTTACCCGGCTCTCATGCACGACTTTCGGCCAAAAAAGAAGGGCCGCTTGAGTTGAGCGGCCCTTCCCTACTGTATGCGTTATTGTGTAGTTACTTTATCCTGTTCTCCACGATCTCCGTGACGACGGAAGGATCGGCCAGCGTGCTCGTATCGCCCAGCTCATCGAGGGCGCCCGATGCAACCTTCCTCAGAATCCTTCTCATGATCTTGCCCGACCTCGTCTTCGGCAGGCCCGGGACGAACTGAAGCTTGCCGGGGGAAGCGATGGGGCCGATCTCTTTTCTTACGTGTGCAACGAGTGCCTTACGCAGCTCGTCGTTCCCCGTCTGGCCCAACTTCAGGATGACGTAGGCGTACAGGTCCTCACCCTTCACGTCGTGCGGGAAGCCGACAACAGCCGCTTCCGCAACGGCCGGATGGGAGACCAGGGCGCTTTCGACCTCGGCCGTCCCGATGCGGTGGCCGGATACGTTCACAACGTCGTCCACGCGGCCGAGGAGCCAGAAGTAGCCGTCCTCGTCTCTCCTGGCGCCGTCGCCGGAGAAATAGAAGCCGGGCTGCTGGATAAAATAGGTGGTGAAGAAGCGTTCCGGGTCCTTATAGACGCCCCTCATGATACCGGGCCACGACCTTCTGATGCAAAGCTCGCCGCCTTCATTCACGCCTGCCTCAACGGCCGGGCTGTCGGCGGAAGACCTGGGCTTCAAAACTACTGCATCGACGCCGAAGAACGGCAGCGTCGCAGAGCCCGGTTTCGTCGGCCATGCGCCGGGAAGCGGAGCGATCAGGTGGCCGCCGGTCTCCGTCTGCCACCATGTGTCGGCAATCGGGCACTTCTCTTTTCCGATGTTCTTGTGATACCACATCCAGGCTTCAGGGTTGATCGGCTCGCCCACTGAGGCAAGGAGCCGGAGCGACGAGAGGTCTCTCTTGGCCGGCCACTGATCGCCCTCTCTCATTAGTGCCCTGATGGCTGTCGGGGCGGTATAGAAGATGTTGACCTTGAACTTCTCGACGATCTGCCAGAACCTGTCAGGCTGCGGGTAGGTAGGCACTGACTCGAATATGATCGAGGTGCCTCCATTGCAGAGCGGGCCGTAGACCACGTAGCTGTGGCCCGTAACCCAGCCGATGTCCGCAGTACAGAAATAGACGTCCTGGGGCTTGTAATCGAATACATATTTTACCGTCGCATAGGCGAATACCATGTAGCCGCCCGTCGTGTGGAGGACGCCTTTCGGTTTCCCCGTGGAGCCCGAGGTGTAGAGGATAAACAGAGGATCTTCCGCATCCATCTGCTCGGCCGGGCATACGTCGCTGATGTCGGAAGCCGATATCTCGTCTTCCCACCACGTGTCCCTGCCGGCCTTCATCGGCACTTCAAAACCTTCGAGCCTCTTGACGACGATCACGTCCTTTAACGGGTTCCCCTGCTTCTCGCAAAGGTCGCAGGCCGTATCCGCGCTCGCCTTTGAGCTTACGTGTTTTCCTGAGCGCCAGTAACCGTTGGTTGTAACAAGAAGGGTCGCGCCGGCGTCTAAAATCCTGTCCCTCAAGGCTTCCGCCGAGAAACCGCCGAAGACGATCGTATGGATTGCGCCGATCCTTGCACACGCCATCATGGCGACGGCCAGCTCCGCAATCATGGGCATGTAAATGGCGACCCTGTCGCCTTTCTTTACGCCCTTCTTCTTAAGGACATTGGCGAACCTGCTTACCTGCTTAAGCAGCTCTTTATACGTGATCTTCTTCACATCCTCGTCGGGCTCTCCCTGGAAGATGATGGCTACCTTGTCGCCGTAACCTTTCTCTATCTGATAGTCGAGGCAGTTGTAACTGATGTTCGTTTTGCCGTTGATGAACCACTTGATGTCGCCCTTCGCAAAATTTTCCTCGTTAACCTTGTCCCACTTCTTGAACCAGTGCAGCTCCTCTGCGAGGGGCCCCCAGAACTTTTCCGGGGTTTCGACGGACTCTTTCCACATCTTCTCGTACTGTTCCCTGCTCTTCACGTACGCCTGCTTGACGAACTCCGGTGACGGCGGAAACCGCCGCGTCTCCTCCATCATGCTGGTAATTGTGCCGCTTTTCTCGTCAGCCATATAAAGTTCTCCTTCTATTGATGGTTTTTGGGTAACAACTTTGTGAGGAGGCCCCGACCCCCGTGCATAGTGTGCTTCGAAAATAAGCCCTTTGTCAACATAATTGTGCCTAATCTCACAAGCTTTTCGAAAAGTAGCCCTCCGCCCGGCGATTTGCCAATTTGCCTTGACAGGGGCCGTCCCGGACGGGTATACTTTATGTTCATTACTCAAGCAACGGAAGTTATTTCAGGAGAAGAGCGGAGTTTATTATGGCCAGAGTTTGTGACATATGCGGGAAGGGCAAGCAGATCGGCAACAACGTCAGCCATGCGAATAACAAGACGAAGAGGCAGTGGCTCCCCAACCTGCAGACGGTGAGGATCGTGAAGGACGGCGCCACGAAGAAGGCGTCTGTCTGCACAAAGTGTATAAAGAAGGGGTTCGTCCAGAAATCCGCCTAGCCGCCCGTGCTCCTCAGCCGGTCGACCGACTTCACCCCTTTCAGCTTCAATATCGATTTCACGATTTTTTGTAACTGAGAAGCGTTCTGGATCTCTATCTCGAAAATGCTCGTCGCCGATTTGTCGGGCGACGTGGTGATCCGGGCGCTCACGATGTTGGCCTTGCTTGCCGAAATGCTCGAGCTTATGTCGGACAGAAGGCCCTTCTTGTCGTCCGCCGACACCCGCAGGCGCACCGCGTACGCGTAGTCCTTGTCCATCTGCCACGAGACCGCCACCTTCCTCTGCTCGTCGTACGTGTGGACGTTAGGGCACTCTTCCATATGGACGGTGAGCCCCCTTCCCCTCGTTATGAAACCCATGATCTTATCCCCGGGGATGGGGTTACAGCACTTCGCGAATTTGACGAACAGCCCGTCGATGCCCTTGATCTTGATGGCATCGTCCTTGCTTTTCGTTATCGAGCTGATCATCTTCTGGATCCTGCCCACCTTCGGGGTCTCGGGGATGATCTTGCCCAGTATCTGCAGCGGCGTGTACAGGCCGTACCCGATTGCCGCATAAAGGTCGTCAACCGCATCGAATGAGAAGTCTTTCGCCAGCGCCTGGACATCTCCAGCCTTGAGCATGGCGGGCAGGCTGAAATCATGCTTGGCCAGCTCCTTTTCCAGGAGCGTGCGGCCCAGGTCGATGCTCTGCTCCCTCTGCTCCTCCTTCACCCACTGGCGTATCTTGGACCGTGCCTTCGAGCTGACGACGAACTTCAGCCAATCTTTGCTCGGCTTATGCGTGGGGTTCGTCAGGATATCTATGGTATCCCCGCTTTTGAGGGGCGTCCGAAGCGGCACGAGCCGGCCGTTCACCTTTGCGCCAACGCACTTGTGGCCCAGCGCGGAATGGATCGAATATGCGAAATCGACTGCCGTCGCCCCCTTGGGAAGCTCCTTCACGTCCCCTTTCGGCGTGAAGACGTATATCTCGTCGGGGAATAGGTCGATCTTGACGCTTTCAAGGAACTCCTTGTCGTCCTTCAGTTCCTCGTGCTGCTCGATGATCTGCCGTAAGGGGGCGAACATCCTGTCTTCTTTCGGGTCAAAGACCTTGCCCTCCTTGTACTTCCAGTGGGCCGCGATCCCCTCCTCGGCCACCTTGTGCATCTCGTGCGTCCTGATCTGCACCTCGATTTTTTCGCCGTAAGGACCGATGACCGCCGTGTGGAGCGACTGGTACATGTTCGCCTTCGGCAGCGCTATGTAGTCTTTGAATTTACCGGGTATGGGCTTGAATAGATCGTGGCCGTGGATGTAGCCCAGGGCCTCGTAACACTCCTTCTCCGTGTCTACCGTCACCCTGAACGCGGTAAGGTCGTAAAGCTGGTCTATGTTCAGGGCGTCCTGTATCGTTTTCCTGTAAATGCTGTAAAGTCTTTTGGCCCTTCCCGAAACGTGGCACGACAGGCCGACCTGGTCGAACCGCTTTTTCAGCAGTTCCTTCACCTCTTCGATGTAGGCGTCCCGCTCCCTTTTCTTTGCTGCAATATTTTCGCTTATCAGGCGGTACTCAACCGGCCTCAGGTACTTGAACGAGAGGTCTTCCAGCTCCCCCTTCATCCACTCGATGCCCAGCCGGTGCCCCAGGGGGGCGTAGATCTCAAGCGTCTCGCGCGATATCTCCGTCTGCTTCTCGGGGGAGAGGAACCTGAGGGTCTGCATGTTATGCAGGCGGTCGGCCAGCTTGATGAGGATCACCCTGATGTCCTTGCTCATGGCAAGGATCATTTTTCTTAGGCTCTCAGCGTGGGTGTCTTCGGAGCCGGACATCTTGATCCGGCTGATCTTCGTAACCCCGTCGACCAATTCGGCCACTTCTTCTCCGAAATACTCCTTCAGCTCTTCCTTGGTCAGGTAAGAGTCCTCGAGCGTGTCGTGGAGCAGCCCCGAGGCGACGGTATGGGCGTCGAGGTTCATCTTCGTCAGGATGTACGCCACCTCCAGGGGATGGATCAGGTAGGGTTCGCCCGAGAGCCTTACGGTCCCTTTGTGCGCCTTTGCGGAGACGACGTAGGCGCGCTCCAGCATGTCAACGTCCGCCTGGGCGTTGTACTTCAGGATTTCTTCCACGATATCGTTAAACCGCACCATTGTACATAGTATACTATAAAATGGTCCCACCTTAGAGCAAGGCTGAGCCGGGCGGGATATGGTGTTGAAAATGCGGGGTTCTTGTGTAATACTCCTATCAACCGAGAGGAGATCGCTATGACGCTGATGGACGACTTCAGGAAAAAGACGGAAGACGGTTTGAAAACGCTCAAGGAGACCGCCGAGGGGATCGCCTTCAATGTCGAGAAACAGGCCAAAATAGCCCGGAAAAAGATGGACATCATGCGGATCCAGAGGAAGGTCCAGAAGCTTTACGGCGAGATAGGCGAGTATGTTTACGGCGAATGCGCCATGGAAAGGCAAGTATCGATGGAATCGCCTTTCCTCAATGAGAGGGTGATCGCCGTCTCTGCAATGAAGGCGGAGATCAGGGATATAGAAAACGAGATCGAAGAGACGAGGAAATCACAGCCGCCCAAGCAGGCGGACACCTCAGGAGATGGAGAGACAAAGCCGTAAGGCTTTTCACTCACCTGACGCATGGGCCTAAAGAAGACTGAAGGAGGTTTTTTCATGGTCAGCCAGTTCAAAAACAGTCAAATGTATGTCGAATTGAGGCCCCGTTGCCCCAAATGCAAAAAAGAGTTCATTCTGGACCTGAAGAAGTTCCTGCCCGGCGCCGTGCATAACTGCTTTTCGTGCGGCTCCGTCACGCAGTTCGACGGCACCCTCTCCGAAAAAGTGCAGGGGCTCATGCGCGAGCTCGAATCGACGGTAAATGAAGTAATGAACAGCTTTTCGAGCGGCCGCTAAGGCCGCCTGGGCGTCACAGGTATTTTTCGCCCAGTATCTCGGCGATCTGGACGGCGTTCAAGGCCGCCCCTTTTCTGATGTTGTCGGCCACGACCCACATATTAAGGCCGTGCTCCACCGACTCGTCGCGCCTTATACGGCCGACAAATGTCTCGTCTTTGCCTGCGACATAAATGGCCAGCGGATAGATGTTCTTTTTCGGGTCGTCGGCAACGATCACTCCGGGGGCCTTCGACAGTATCCTGCGGGCGGCATCCGGCGTAAGCTCGTTCTCGAACTCCACGTTGATCGATTCCGAGTGGCTGTAGAAAACAGGCACCCTCACCGTCGTCGCGGTCACCCTTATGCCTTTGTCCTCCATGATCTTGATCGTCTCATTGACCATCTTCATCTCTTCCTTGGTGTAAGCGTTCTCCATGAAGACATCGATATGGGGCAGGCAGTTGAACGCGATCTGGTGCGGGTAGACGCTGTGCGTTATTTCCTGGCTGGTGTAAATCGCCATAACCTGCGACTCAAGCTCGGCTATCGCCCTCTTCCCGGTGCCGGAGACGGCCTGGTACGTGGAGACGACCACCCTCTTGATCCGCGCCGCGTCGTGGAGCGGCTTTAAAACAACCACCATCTGTATTGTCGAGCAGTTGGGGTTCGC
Source organism: uncultured delta proteobacterium (assembly GCA_963810935.1). Classification (GTDB taxonomy): domain Bacteria; phylum Desulfobacterota; class Syntrophorhabdia; order Syntrophorhabdales; family WCHB1-27; genus CAWEPK01. The sequence continues at coordinate 331,340 of CAWEPK010000009.1, forward strand.
TATAATGCCCTTCTTTTTATACTGCTTTATGGCGTGGGCGTTCACTTCCGGCACGACGAGCGGCACGTCCGGGTCCATCCTCCAGGCGTTCGTGTTGTCGATCACTACGCAGCCGCTCGCAGCGGCAATGGGCGCGAACTTCTCGCTGACCGAGCCGCCCGCAGAGAACAGACCTATCTCGACGCCCTTGAAAGAGTCTTTCTTGAGCACCTCGACCTTCACATCATGACCTTTATAATTTAAGACCGTCCCGGCGCTCCGCTCGGACGCAAGCAGCTTCAGGTCCCGCACCGGGAAATTCCGCTGCTCCAGCGTCTCTATCATCTCGTTCCCTACTGCTCCCGTGGCGCCGACCACGGCGACGTTGAATGTCTTCATCGCCCTTCCTCCAGTTGTTTTTTCAGATGGTTCATAAGTCCGCCCTCGTTTATCAGCTCCAGCATGAACGGGGGTATCGGCTTCGAGTGCGCCTCGACGCGGGCCGTCTTGATCAGGCCGGAAGCGAGGTCCACCTCTATGGTCTCCCCCTCATCGACCGCATCGTAAATGTCCGCCTCCAGAAGCGCGAGGGCCTTATTGAAAGAGTTACGGTAGAATATGCGGGCGAAGCTCTTCGCGATAACTACCTGTATGCCGATGGCCAAAAGGGCCACCGGGGCATGCTCCCTGGAGGAGCCGCAGCCGAAATTGGCGCCGGCCACGATAATGTCCCCCTTTTTGACCTTTTTCGCGAAGCCGGGCGCCAGGGGCTCCATGCAGTGCTCTCCCAATACCCTGGGATCGGTATGCCCAAGGTAACGGGCGGGTATGATGATGTCCGTATCAATGTTATCTCCGAATTTCCAGACCCTTCCGCTCAACATCACGCAACCTCCCTCGGGTGGACTATCTCGCCCTTGACCGCGCTCGCCGCAGCCACCGCCGGTCCCGCGAGGTAGACCTCGCTTTCGGGGTGGCCCATCCGTCCGACGAAGTTCCTGTTGGTCGTCGATACCGCCCGCTCGCCCCGGGCCAACACGCCCATGTGGCCGCCCAGGCAGGGTCCGCACGTAGGGGGCGATATGATGCAGCCGGCCTCAAGGTAGATGTCGAAGTAGCCGCGGCTGAGGGCCTCGCGATAAATATCCGGAGTGGCCGGGATGACGATGCAGCGCACGCCTTTGGCCACCTTTTTGCCTTTCAGGATTTTGGCGGCGGTCTCCAGGTCTTCCAGCCTTCCGTTCGTGCACGAGCCTATGACCGCTTGGTTGATGGCAATATGCCCCGCGTCTTCCGCGCCCTTCACGTTGGACGGGAGGAACGGGAGGGCAACCTGCGGCCCTATCTTGCTCACGTCGATTTCTATGACATCGCGGTAGCGGGCGTCCGCATCCGCCTCGACGGGTCTCGGCTCTCTTTTTGCGCGGCCTGCCATATAATCCATTGCCTTCTTGTCCGCCCTGAATACGCCGTTCTTGGCGCCCGCCTCGATGACCATGTTCGCCACGGTCAGCCTCGAATCCATCGAGAGATCGCCTATTGCTTCTCCGTCGAATTCCATCGCCTCGTAGCGGGCCCCCTCGACGCCTATCAGGCCGATGATGTAAAGGATCAGGTCCTTCCCCGCGACCCACTTCTGCCATTTGCCGGTGCAGACGAACTTGACGCTCTCCGGCACCTTGAACCAGAGGGAGCCACGCACCATTGCGTAGGTGAGGTCCGAGCTGCCGACGCCCGTCGAGAAGGCGTTCAGCGCGCCGTACGTGCACGTGTGGCTGTCTGCGCCCACCACTACGTCCCCCGCACAGACGAGCCCCTGCTCGGGCAGAAGGGCGTGCTCGATGCCGCAGGCCCCGCCTTCGTAAAAGTGCTTTACGCCGTGCCTCTGCGAGAACTCCCGTATTGTCTTGCAGTTCTCCGCAGAGAGGATGTCCTTGTTCGGCGTAAAATGGTCCATCACGAAGACGACCCGCTCGGGGTCGAAGACGGAGCTTGCCCCTGTCTTGTCGAATTCCTCCAGCGAGAGAGGCCCCGTGATATCGTTCGCCAGGGCGAGGTCCACCTTTGCCTCGACTATCTCCCCCGCCTCCACTGCGGTTTTGCCCGCGTGGGCCGCCAGTATTTTCTCACTAATCGTCATCCCCATCTTTAAAACCCCTTCGCCTTTCTCTTTTTTACGAACTCAAGCTTGTTGAGCGCGTTGATGTATGCCTTCCCGGAGGCGACTATGACGTCCGTGTCGGCACCCTTACCTATGACGGTCGATCCTTTCTCCTCTAGCTTTACGAAGACCTCGCCCTGCGCGTCGGTGCCGCCGGTGATGGCGTTGACGTAAAACCTCACGAGCTTGGCGTTCGTCTTGATGATCTTCTTTATCGCCTTCAGCGTGGCGTCGACCGGCCCGTCCCCGAAGCCGGCCTCCTGGAGCATCTGCCCTTCGCTCTCGATCTTCACCGTCGCCGTCGGGATGGCCATGTTGCCGCAGACGACGCTCAGGTAAGCCAGCCTGTATTTCTCGGGGACACGGACAATCTCGTCCATAATGATCATCTCGACGTCCTCGTCGTAGACGTCTTTTTTCATATCCGCCAGGACCTTGAACCTCTTGAAGGCAAGGTTCAGCTCTTTATCGTTCAGTGAATATCCCAGGTCCTCTATCCTGTCCCGGAAGGCGTGCCTGCCCGAATGCTTGCCCAGGATCAGCGAGCTTTTCTGTATGCCGACCGACTGGGGCGTCATTATCTCGTAGGTCAGCCTATCCTTGAGCAGACCGTCCTGGTGGATGCCCGACTCATGGGCAAAGGCGTTGGCGCCCACGATCGCCTTGTTGGGTTGCACCGGCGCGCCCGTCACCGACGTGATGAGCCTGCTCGTCGGGTAGATCTTCTCGCTCACGACACGCGTGTCGAGGGAAAAGAGGTCTTTGCGCGTCCTCAGGATCATGACGATTTCTTCCAGGGCCGCGTTGCCGGAGCGCTCGCCGATGCCGTTGATCGTGCACTCCACCTGCCTCGCGCCCGCGCCGACGCCCGCAATCGAGTTAGCCACGGCAAGCCCCAGGTCGTTGTGGCAGTGCGTGCTGACTATGGCCCGCGATATGTTCGGCACGTGCTCTATCACGTAGCGGATCATGGCCGCAAACTCGTCCGGGACCGCGTAGCCGACCGTATCCGGGATGTTTACCGTAGTGGCCCCTGCGTCGATCGCAACGGCCAGCACGTTGCAGAGGTAATCGAGGTCGGTCCTCGTCGCGTCCATCGCCGAGAACTCCACGTTGTCTGTATACTTCTTCGCCCTTTTAACCGAACCCTCGACGATCTTGACCACCTCGTCCCTGGTCTTTTTGATCTGGTACTTCAAGTGGATGTCGGAGGTGGAGATGAACGTGTGTATCCTCGGGTTCGCAGCGTGCTTGACTGCCTCCCAGGCCCGGTCTATGTCGTCGTGGTTAGCCCTGGCAAGTCCCGCTATCTGGCTGTTTCTCACGGCCTCGGAGATCTGCCTGACCGATTCGAAGTCCCCGTCCGACGCGATAGGGAAACCGGCCTCTATGATATCGACGCCGAGGGCCTCAAGCTGCTTCGCGACGCGCAGCTTCTCCTGCGCGTTCATCGTGTTGCCCGGCGACTGCTCGCCGTCCCTCAGGGTAGTGTCGAAAATATATACGTGGTTTGTCATTTGCTCCTCACCTTCTCGCAAACCAGCTCAAGCAGGGCCTCCGGCCGGTCGAACTCTGCTTCTATGGAGAGGTAAAAAATATTGCCGACTGTCTCCATGCCCTCGATCCTGACCGCGTCCTTCTCGGTAGTTACCGCCATTTCCACATTTTGAAACGACTCTATGTGCCTAAGGTCGGCCGGGCGGTACCGATGGTGGTCGGGGAATTCAAGCGTCTCAACCACGTCCGCGCCGATATCGCGAAGCAATTCGAAAAACGAGCTATTGTCGCCCAGCCCGGAAAATGCGAGCACTTTTTTGCCCCGCACAGACCGGTAATCGGCCATCGCGCGGTCGCTCAAACGGCACAAATGCTGCGGCCGGTACCGGACGTGAAAGACCGGCAAGTCCGCTATAAGGCCCTTCACGCGGCCGTCCGGCTCGCCCTTGTTGACCAATATTATATCGGCTTTTTCCGCCATTTCAAGCGGTTCCCGCAAGACGCCCAGGGGAAAAAGGCGCAACGAAGCAGCAGGCGCGCTTCCGTCGAGCACGAGCATCTGCACGTCTTTGCGTACGTTCCTCACCTGCGCCCCGTCGTCGAATATCACCAGATCGATGCCGAAATCAGCGACCCCTTTTTTTATCCCTTCCATCCTGTCTTTGCCTACAACCACGGGAAGACCCGTCCTCCTCGCCAGCATCACCGCCTCGTCGCCTGCATCGCGCGCCCCGTCCTCACGCGCATCGACTGCAAAAGTGCCTTTCCTGCCTTTGCCGTACCCGAGCATCACGATCCCCGGCTGGAAGCCTTTCGCCTTCAGCTCCCTCGCAAGCCGCTCCGTGACGGGCGTCTTGCCCGTCCCGCCCAGCGACAGGTTGCCCACGCTTACGACAGGGACGGGGGAACTCTCGGCCCTCGCGATCCCAGTTGCGTAGCAAAGCTCCCTGAGAGCGAGGCCCGCCCTGTAAAGCCCGGAGAGCGCAAAAAGAGGCAGGAAAAGGATGCCCCTCGCAATGGGCGCTTTTCCTTTCCAGACGCGGACGATAAACTTTCGCATTAACATAGCAATCTATCCCAACAACGTATCAAAGTCAAAGCGGCTATTATTGGGGTTCAGCACCCCCTCGCCGGGCAAAGCCCGGCGAGCCTCCCCGCTCGGCGCGGCGCATTCGCTTGCTTTATTACTGCCGGCGCTCGGCGCTCGCTCTGGCAGTAGTCGGGTTCAACGCCACCTACACCGGCATCAGCCGCATGCTGCGACGCGGCACGTCGCTCTCGCCAGTTCCCAACCGGGAGGGTACGAAAAAAGGCGCCCGGAACGGGCGCCTTTTGTTTGATCTGCCGCAGCGGATCTATGCGCCCTGTTGCTTCTTTTTGTAGTCCTCTAGCGCCGCCCGCAGCGCGTCCTCGGCAAGGACCGAGCAGTGCTCCTTCGCCGGAGGAAGCCCGCCAAGCGCCTCGGCGACCGCCTTGTTCGATATCTCAAGGGCCTCGTCAATCGACTTGCCCTTTATCATCTCCGTCGTCATACTGGAAGACGCAATCGCCGCGCCGCACCCGAACGTCTTGAATTTGGCGTCTACGATCTTACCGTCTTCTATCTTGAGATAGAGCCGCATGACGTCGCCGCAGGCGGGGTTCCCCACCTCGCCCACCCCAGACGCGTCCTCTATCTCTCCCATGTTCCTCGGGTGCATGAAGTGATCCATGACCTTGTCGCTGTAAGGTCCCTGTGCCATTACTTACCTCCTAGCGCTTTTTGATAAAGGGGAGACATCTCTCTCAATTTTTGTACTATGCCCGGCAGGACGGAGAGCGTGAAATCGACCTCGCTTTCCGTGTTCTCTCTGCCTAAGCTGAAGGCGATGGAGCCGTGGCAAATCTCCGGCGGCACGCCCACCGCAGTCAGCACGTGCGACGCCTTGAGACCGGTCTCGTCCGCCGCCAGCACGTTCGAGGCGCAGGCGCTGCCGCTCGCCGAGGCAATGCCGTTCAGGTTGAGCCACATAAGCAGCGATTCGCCCTCTACGAACTCTATCCAGAAGCTGACGTGGCCGGGGAGCCTCTTGACCGGGTGGCCGGTGAAGTGCAGGTAATCGATCTCTTTCTCTATCCCCTTCCACAGCTTCCGGCCAATCGCCGTGAGCCTCTCCACTTTTTCAGACATCTCGGAGGCCGCTATGCTGCTTGCCTCGCCGAAACCGACGATGGCAGGCACGTTCTCTGTGCCCGCCCTGTAGCCCATCTCCTGGAAACCGCCCTGTATTACCGGACGCAGGGGCACCCCCTTGCGCAGGTAAAGGGCTGCCGCGCCCTTAGGGCCGTTGAACTGGTGGGCGGAGACGGTCATCGAATCGACGAGGAGATCACGGACGTCGACCGGCATCTGGCCGCACGTGCCCGCCCCGTCCGAGTGAAAAAGGATATCGCGCTCTTTAAGAAAAAGTGCGATCTCCCGGACGGGCTCTATGGTCCCTATCTCCAGGTTGGCATGCATGATCGACACCAGTACGGTGCCGGGCACGGCTTTTTTCTTCAGGTCTTCGAGATCGACCACGCCGTAATCATCGACTTTCACGTAGTCCACGTCGAAGCCGAGGGCTTTCAGGAAATCGGCCTGGTGCATGATCGAATAGTGCTCGATATCGGAAAAGAGGATTTTGTTGCCCTTCTTCCTGTTCGCAAGGGCAAGCCCCTTTACGGCGAGGTTGTTCGACTCCGTCGCCGACCCGGTGAAAATGATCTCATCGGGCGCGGCGCCAACAAGGGCCGCCACCTTCGCTCTCGCTTCCGCGAGGGCCTTCTGCGGCTCGCCCCCTTCCTCCAGGAGCACGGACGAGGGGTTCCCGAAATGCTCCGTGAAATAAGGGCGCATCGCCTCCATGACTCTTGGGTCGACGGGCGTCGTCGCTGCATGATCGAAATAGATTCTATCCATTGTTCAAATATAATACCATATCATGCGGCAATGCACGGTAAATTTGTTCCGCGCCGCAACTCACGCGTACCCTCTATCTTTTGTATACAAGATCGTAGCGTGCAAAAACAGCCTGTTTCTCTCCGCTTTGAGGCGCACGCGCGTCCCGACTTTCCGTTTTTGCCTGTTTTCCTTGACCTTTTCGGTCAAAATCGCTTAGAATATATCAGCTATACATGCCTGAGAAAACCGGGGGCTAAGCGAACCGGTGACACCGTGTTATCCTTCCGGGGCGTTCTTCGGCAACCGAGATAGCAATTGATATAGAAGGAGGAGTCAATGGAGAAGAGATACCTGCTGGCGCCCGGCCCTACCGCCATCCCCCCCGAGATACTCTTGAAGATGGCCGAGCCGATTCTCCATCACCGCAACCCGATGTTCGAGGCGGTCATGGAAGAGGTGAGGGCAAACCTGAAGTACGTTTTCGGCACGAAGAACGAGGTACTCATCTTCGCCTCGTCCGGCACCGGTGCCATGGAAAGCGCCGTAACCAACGCCCTTTCCGCAGGCGACAGGGCGATCTGTATAAGAAGCGGTAAGTTCGGAGAGAGATGGGCCAACATATGCAAGGCCTATGGGGTAGAGTCGATCAATATAGACCTTCCCTGGGGCGATGCGCTCGACCCTGCGCTCGTCGAGAAGACCCTGAAGGCGAACCCCGGCGTGAAGGCGGTTTACATGCAGGCGACGGAGACCTCCACGGGTGTCAAATTCCCCGTGAAAGAGGTCGCGGCAATCGTAAAGAATTATCCTGACACGCTCATGGTCGTAGACGGCATCACGGGCATAGGCGTCTTCGAGCTGCCCGCGGACGCCTGGAATATCGACGTGCTCGTCGGCGGCTCGCAGAAGGCGATGATGCTGCCCCCGGGGCTGGCCTTCGCCGCAGTCAGCGACAAGGCATGGGAGTTCAACAAGGCATCGAAGCTGCCCAAGTTCTACTTCAACTGGGCGAAAGAGCGCACGAACCTCGAGAAGAACCAGACGAACTTCACGCCAGCCATCTCGCTGATCGGCGGCCTGATGCAGTCGCTGCGCATGATAAAAGAGGAAGGTCTGGAGAACGTCTACAAAAGGATCGACAAGCTGGCGACCGCAACGCGCGTAGGCGCGAACGCCCTCGGCCTTAAGGTCTTCGCGAAATCGCCCAGCCCGGCAGTGACTGCGATAGTCGCGCCCGAAGGCATCGACGGGCAGGCCATTTACAAGACCCTGTGGAAGAAGTATGGGGTCACGGGCGCGGGCGGCCAGGACCAGCTCAAAGGGAAGATCTTCAGGATCGCCACGCTGGGATACGCCGACAAGTACGACGTAATCACCGCGATCGCCGCCCTCGAATTCACGCTGCGCGACCTCGGATACAAGTTCGAGATGGGCAAAGGCGTGGCGGCCGCGACCGACTCCCTGAAAGACGAGGAGACCCCATGAAGATACTGATCGCAGACGCGATGTCCGATAAGGCGGTCGATATACTCAAGTCCAACAAGCTGGACGTCGACGTGAAGACCGACCTGAAGAAGGAAGAGCTCCAGGCCATTATCGGAGAATACGACGCCCTCATAGTGCGGAGTGCGACCAAGGTCACGAAGGATATCATAGAAAAAGCCGACAAGCTGAAGGTGATCGGCAGGGCGGGCATCGGCGTGGACAACGTCGATGTCGAGGCGGCGACGGAGAAGGGGATCGTTGTCATGAACACCCCTCAGGGCAACGCCCTGGCTGCGGCGGAGCATGCCGTGGCCCTCATGTTCGCCCTCGCCAGAAAGGTGGCGCTCGCCGACCGCACGATGAAGGAAGGCAAGTGGGAGAAAAAGCTGCTTATGGGCGTCGAGGTCTACGACAAGACGCTGGGCGTCATCGGCATAGGGAACATAGGGATGATCGTCGCCGAGAAGGGAGTCGCCCTCGGCATGAAGGTGCTGGCTTATGACCTTTATGTGACGAAGGAAGTGGCTGTTCAGAAGGGCATAGAGCTGGTCGACCTGGACACGCTCCTTTCGAAGAGCGATTTTATTTCCGTCCACGTGCCCATGATTAAGGAGACGAAGAACCTTATTAACAAGGACAACCTGGGCAAGACCAAGAAGAGCGTCTTCATCGTCAACACGGCACGCGGCGGCATCGTGAACGAGAAAGACCTGTTCCAGGCCCTCGAGGATGGTCAGGTCGCGGGCGCTGCACTGGACGTCTTCGAGCAGGAGCCGCCGCCGAAGGACCATCCTCTCGTCCTGTCCGAGAAGGTAGTCGCAACGCCCCACCTCGGCGCATCGACGAAGGAGGCCCAGAGCAAGGTTGCCATCGACATAGCAAACCAGATCGTCGACTACGCCCTGAACGGCGTGATAAAGAACAGCGTGAACGCGCCGGGCGTCTCCAGGGAGGTGCTCGCGCAGATCTCGCCGTACCTAGCCCTGTCCGAGAAGCTAGCGCGGTTCGTCTCGCTTATCACCGAGCCGCCCATCAAACAGGTGGTGATAGAGTACGCGGGCGCCATTGCCGAGGTGGAGACGAAAATACTGACCCAGGGCATCGTCAAGAACATCCTGTCTCCCCACGTGTCGGACGCCAACTACGTGAACGCCCGCCTGATGGCCCAGGCGCGCGGCATCAAGATCAAGGAGATCAAGGAGAAGGAGCACGAGGACTTCACCACCCTGCTCGGCATAAGGCTTACGGGCAAGAACGGCGACACAACGGCGTACGGGACGCTCTTCGGCAAGAAAGAGCCGAGGCTCATCAAGGTGAACAAGATCGCCGTCGATTCCGAGCTGTCCGGGAACGTGCTCTATATCCTGGCTAACGACAAACCGGGCACGGTCGGCGGACTCGGCACGACGCTCGCCAAGAAAGGCATCAATATCGCAAGGATACATTTGGGCAGGGAACAGGAAGGCGGCCTGGTGCTCTGCATGATCGACGTCGACGGAGAGATCGATGACGGGCTGCTCAAAGAGATATCGAAAGTGCCGAACGTCATCGAAGTGAAAAGGATCGACCTCTCATAGGACGGACAGCCGATCTCGTTATCAAGGACGCCGTCCTCGTTGACCCTGTAAACGAGAAGGGCGTAAAGACCGATCTTTCCATCGACGATGGGAAGATCGCGTCTTTTTATGGAGGCGACGCGCGGGAGGTAATCGACGCGAAAGGCGCTTACGTCTCGTGCGGCTTCATCGAAAGCCACTTGCACGTCGAGGGCCTGCACCTCCTGCCCGACCGCTACTTCAAGGCATTCCTCGCCCACGGCACAACAACGATCGTAACCGACCTCCACGAGACGGCCAACGCAGGCGGCATGGAAGGGCTTCACTGGTACCTCTCGATGGTGGAGCACCTTCCCCTCGACATTTTCGTCATGGCCCCATCATGCGTGCCCTCCTGCCCCTGGGAATCGGGAGCAGGCGTCATAGGCCCGCGGGAGCTTAAGCGGCTTAAAGGGGCCAAGGGTGTCATAGGGCTCGGAGAGGTGATGGACGTTCCTGCCGTTTTGGGGCGGAGCAAGGCGATCATGAAAAAGATCGCGCTTTTCGCAGGATCGCCTGTGGACGGCCACGCCCCGGGCGTCTCCGGGGACGACCTCGACCGCTACCTGTCGGCAGGCATCTACTCCGACCACGAGACGACCCAGGCCGCTGAAGGCGAAGAGAAGCTGAAAGCAGGCATGCACCTGTTCCTCAGGGAAGGCTCTGTCAGCAGGGACCTTGCCAACCTGGCGGGCCTTATCAGGCCGGAGAATCTGTCGAGCCTCTCGCTGTGCACGGACGACCTGTCCGCCCGCGACCTGTTCGAGTCAGGCCACCTCGACCGCCTGGTGAGCCTGCTGGTTACACTCAAAATCCCCCTCTTCCGGGCGCTCCGCCTCGTCACTGCGAGCCCCGCCGCCTACTTCGGCCTCGTCGACCGGGCGCGCCTCGCCATAGGAAGGCGGGCGGACCTCGTGATCTTCGAAAGGCCGGAGCAGATGCGCGTGCTTGCAACGATCAAGGACGGGCGCGTTGTCTACCGGGAGGGAGATGACGTGAGCGCGGCAGGCGGCATGACTGCGCCCGCCCACCCCTCATCGAAGCTCAATCTGGCGCCTTTTCCAGGAAACGGGTTGCGCAGAAAGGCAGCGGCCCGGAAGATGCGCGCCATAGGTGTAAGGGAAGGCTCCATCGTGACGGACGACCTCGTAGTCGATACCCCTTGCGAGGACGGTTATCTTGTCTGCGACCATGAAAGGGACCTCGTCTTCGCGTATGTTTTCGACCGCTACAGGGCGCAAAGCGAGTACGGCTTCTGCCTCGTCCACGGGTTCGGCCTCAAGGGCGGCGCCATCGGCACAACGTATGCCCACGACAGCCACAACCTTGTCATCGTGGGCGACAATCCCGGAGGACATCAGGAAGGTGTTCGGCCTTTTGAAGGCGTCCGGGGGAGGCATGGCTGCGTCCGGCAAAGGGTCGGCCGTCGTCTTCCCGATGCCCTATTTCGGCATCATATCCGACCTCGACGCCCCCTCATTACTTGCGCGCGAGCGTGAGCTTGACCGGCTCGCCAGGCAAATGGGCATCGGGATGAAAAACCCCTTCTTCCAGATGTCATTCCTCTCGCTGCCCGTGATCCCCAACCTCCGCCTGACTACGAAGGGGCTCTTTCACATCGGGACTGCCAGCTACGCCACGGACGTCTGATGCTCCGGGCAGCGATCTTCGATTTCGACGGCACCCTGACCGAGCTGACCCTCGATTTCGGCCAAATGAGACGGGAAGTCGAGGCCATAGCGGAGGGGTATGCCTCAGCAAGCGCGATCCGCGGCCTCGACGGTCTCTATACTCTTGAGATGATCGACGAGCTTAGCCGGCTGCTCGACCGCCAAGGGCCGCCTTTCAGGGCGGAGGCCCTTGGCGTGCTCTGCGAGATGGAAGTGAAGGCAGCCGTTGGCAAGGAGGTCTACTCGTACACCAGGGACGTACTCACGGCCCTGCGGGCCGAAGGCCTTAAGGTAGGCGTGATTACCAGGAACTGCACCGGCGCGATTGAGACGGTCTTCCCGGACTTAAGGGCCTACGTCGATGCCGTCGCGACCAGGGACGACGTCCGGGAGGTAAAGCCCGACCCGGAACACGTAAGGGCAATGCTTCGCTCACTGGGCGTGGACGCACCTGGCGCCCTGCTCGTAGGCGACCACCCGACCGACATGATGGCGGGCATCGCGGCGGGAGCGCACACGCTCGGCCTGCTTGCGGGCAGGACGTCCAGAGCGGACCTCGAACAGGCAGGCGCCGAATACGTGGCCGACGACATAAGGGCAGTCCCCGGCATAGTCCGGCGGCTTCGCCTTTCGCCCTCCCCTGAAATAAGATAGCCGGGCCGTCAGCAGCCGGGAATTTCTTTCCCTGATGCGGAATTATTTTCCGCCTCAGCACCTACATTTTGCCCGTTTTTCCTATTGAATCTCATGGCCTGGGGTTTGCATTAGACAGCTCAAGGCCATCCATCACCAAAGGAGCGGACGGCCCGAAAGGAGGTCCACATGGTAAGCGGCATTACAAGCGCGACCAACAATTGGAGCTCAACGTCCCAGTTGAAACAAGCTCTGTTCAACAAGCTCGACTCGAACAAGGACGGTGTGATCGACAAAACAGAGATCACGGCTGCCATGAGCGCCGGCAAGAAACGCTTGCACGGCTCCTCGAAGAACAGCCCCACCCTCGACCAGGCGTTCTCGAAGGTAGACACGAACGGAGACGGGGTAATCAGCCCCACCGAGCTCTCGGCCGCCCTGTCGAGCGGCGCGGCATCGGGCCTTTTCGGCGGCTCGACCGCCTCCTTCGTAAACATGATCTCACCGGCAACCGGCAGCGCGAGCACCAACAGCACGGCGGCGGCGCAGAACAGGTCGACGAACAGCCTGCTGAAGAATTATCTGACCCAGGTCGGCCAAATGGTGAAACAGGGTTTCACAGCAACCATTTAGGCGCGTTCTGTTTTAGAACCCCAGCGTCTCTCCCACCAGCAGGACGGTCATGTCCGTCCGCAGCGGTTTCTTGGCTAGAATAATGTAAATATTGCATATCCTCTGCGGCGAGGCGCAGTCCGCGCATTCACCCGTCTCGGCGCACGGCGTCTTATACGAGAGCCTGCGGGCGTTCATGGGTGACGTCCAATCCCGCGTCCGCGCCTCCGCCTCGGCAACGTCCTTGACGATCTTGTTCACCCCGCACACGAGGATCACCTTTTTCGGGCCGAAAGTCATTGCGCACACCCGGTTTCCCGTGGCGTCTACGTTGAACAGCTCCCCCTCCTCGGTAACCGCATTGCTGCTTGCGAGGAAGACGTCCGCAGTCAGTATCTCTTTGCGCATCTTCAGCCCGTCCTCGGGCGAAAGCCCGGGCGTTCCGGGGTTAAGGAGCGTCACCTTATGCTTTTTAACTTCGTCGAAAAAGCCGATCTGGGCAAGCGTCACGGAACCCCCGACGCCGACAGTCGCCCCTTCAGGCACCCTCGAAAAAATCTGCTTCAACGCGTCGGCCGTATCCGGGGCATACACGGCGTCGAAATTATTCTTCTTCAAAGCTTCAATAGTCCTCTTTACCTGCAAGTCGCGATACCATTTCTCATATTCAGTCGTCGCCATGTCTCCTCCTTTTGCGGTGGGATACAATAGTTTAAAATGGCGGGAGTCAAAATACAATGAAAGTGCAAATGCGGACGAGAGAGTATGCTATTCCCAGGCCTTCCACACGTCGGGTTGATAGCCTACCGTCGCATCCCGGCCGTTCCGCACGACGGGCGTTTTGAGAAGCAGGGCGTCCTTGAGGATCTCGTCTTCGATGTCGTGGGTCAGGTACTTCAGGTTCTTACGGCCGTACGCCTTACCCTCGCGGTCGATAAGTTTATCAATGCCCACTGCAGCCTTGAGGACGTTCAATTCTCCCCTGCTCAGACCCTTCTGCGCGATATCCACAAACTGGAAGGGGATCCTTCTTTCTTTGAAGTATCTTTGTGCTTTCTTCGTCTCCCGGCATTTGAGGGTGCCGAAAATTTGTATGTTCAAGGAACCCCACTCACCCCATGATCACAGGGTTACTATCTCGTATCAACGGAGATTAGTGCGCATCGAGCCGGGGTGAAACCCATCACCCTCGCCCTATGTAAGGCATCCTGGTCGCCATAATGGTCATGAACTGCACATTCGCATCGAGCGGCAGACTTGCCATGTAGACAACGGCTTTCGCGGCATGCTCGACGTCCATGGTAGGCTCCGGCGCGACGGCCCCATAAGGCTGGAGCATACCGGCATCGAACGGCGTCAGGTCGGTCGCCACGTTGCCGATATCGATCTGGCCGCACGCAATATCATACTTTCGGCCGTCAAGGGCCGTCGACTTGGTAAGGCCCGTCATAGCGTGCTTGGTGGCGGTATAGGCCACGGAGTGGGGGCGCGGGACGTGCGCGGAGACGGAACCGTTATTTATGATGCGCCCGCCACGGGGCGTCTGGTTCTTCATGAGCTTAAAGGCCTCCTGCGTGCACAGAAAGGCCCCGGTCAGGTTGGTGTCAACGGCGGCTTGCCATTGCTCGTACGTGAGGTCCTCCAGCGGGACGGGCGGCACGAAGATCCCGGCGTTGTTGAATAATAAGTCGAGGCGGCCGAAAGTCTCCCGGGTCTTTGCGAAGAGGGCGCGCACCCCGTCTCGATCGCGCACATCGGTCGGCGCCACCAACGCCCGCGAGGCAAGCGGCCCGGCTTCCGTTACAGTCTTCTCCAACGATTCCACCCTTCGTCCGGCCAGGACAACGCAGTAGCCTTCCCGCAACAAAGCAAGCGCCGCACACTTGCCGATCCCGCTTCCCGCTCCCGTCACGATCGCTACCTTTCCGGATTCGCTCATAGGGTCTCTCCCCCACAGTATTATTGACCGTACGTCATTGGGCGAACATCATCATTCGCTCCCATTTTATGGTCATGAACAAGGGCAGGTCAAGAAATAGTTGCGTGTTGAATGGCTTGAGGCGCGCCTCCGGCCGCAACCGCCGCTAACGAATAAAGAGCATTATTGGGCGGTGGTAAGAGCGGGTGGTACTATATTTGCGGGGTGGGATACTAAATGCACAGGTCGGGATTCGACCTGTCGGACTGTGCCGGCTCGCGTAGTGATTTCTTCATGAAGTATTGACTTTGAATTACTTTCGATTCATGCAATAGTATAAGTGACAATCGATAGGCGGACCGGCCGCGCTGCATAGTTGTTGTTACCCATAGGTACGCTGATGAAGATGAAGATCGCTATACTTGGCTGGGGGTCGTTGATATGGGATAAACAACCCGAATTCGACAACCAGCACGCGGATGATTGGCAATATGATGGCCCGTGCTTGAAGCTCGAGTTTTCGAGGGTTTCAGAGCGGCGCAACAACGCCTTGACTCTGGTGCTCGATCCTGACAATGGGAAATGCTGCCGAGTCGCTTACACGTTAAGCCGACGCGAAAACCCCGACGACACCATCTGCGAAATCTGCGGTGCCGTGAAGGCACGATACTCAAGAATGTTGGTTTCTGGTTTGCCGACAAGAGCAAGGAAAACAGCCGTGATCCAAAGTCGCTGGAGGCGATACAACGATGGGCCTCGGAGAAAAAACTCGACGTCGTTATCTGGACAGACTTGGAGAGCAATTTCAAAGAGAAGGGCAAGTTCCCCAAGAAGAGCGAGGATAACGGCCTGTTCTCTTGTTGAAAATGCTCTTGCTCATCTTCAAGCTCTCGACCCCGAGGGAAAGACGAAAGCCGCAGAGTACGTACGGCGTGCCCCTGATTTGTCAAAACCCCGCTTCGTGAGGCATTGCAGTTATGGCCATGGTTTCACGAAAATGGTTAACCAAACCTTGTATCGAATGAACACCTTGGAAACTCTCTAAGAGGAATGGCACTACGATGAAATCGTTTCCCATACGAGTCAACCTGATCATTATTCTACTGGTTTTATTTATTCCCCATCTCGTATCCGCTCAATCAAAAACCTTCATCAAAGAATATACCTACCAGGCCAGCGAGGCCGATAGCAAACTATCATGCAGGACAATCGCCCTTGAACAAGTAAAAAGATTACTCCTTGAGGAACTTGGAGTTTACCTTATAAGTAAGACTGAAGTGAGAAATTATCAGCTCGCCACGGATACAGTCACTTCTATAACAGCGGGTATAGTCAGCACTCAAATCATAGATGAAAACTGGAACGGTGAGAAGTATTACCTCAAGGCAAAAATAACGGCAGACACGGATGAAGTATCCAAAGCGGTCAAAAACATCGGCAGCGACAGCGAGGATAGGAAGGCGTTACAAGAAACCCGAGAGAGGGCGGATAAAGCATTACTGGAAATCGAAAGGCTCAAGAAAGAATTGGCCACTCTCAAGCAAGACAAGGACAAGCTAAAGGCGTACGTGAAGGCAGTAGACGAGTTAAAATCAACCGACCTATTCCTGAAAGGCTACGCGTTATTGGAGTCCAAGAAGTGGGCCGAAGCAGTTGATGCTTTCGACAAGGTTCTGGGCATGGACCCCCTCTATGTGCACGCTTACAACTATAGGGGCGTGGCTTACCGTGCACAGAAACAATATGATAGGGCTCTTAAAGACTTCGACCGTACCCTTGAATTAGACCCCAGTTATGCTAAGGCCATATTCAATAAGGGTTCGCTTTACATGGCTCAAAAGAATTACGATAAGGCCATAGAGAGCTTCAGCCGTGTGATAGAGATAGGTTATGGTAACCACTCCGACTTGGATCGGAAGGCTGCCGTGTTGTACGTTGCTTATGTCCACTACGGTAGGGGGTGTGCTTATCTTGCTCAAAAAAAATATGCAGTGGCTATAGAAGACTTCAGCCAAGCTTTGGAGATCGCCGCGCCGTTCCTTCCGAAGCTGCATGCGCTTCCCTCGGAGAGATCGCCGCTACAACACTTCACCGGGGATTTTCGCTTGGCCCCGACAAGGCCTAACGATGACGAGATATTGTTTTACTGGGCTGAGGTCTATATGTTCAGGGGTGGCGCCTATCGTATGCTCAAGCAATGCGACAAGGCCATCGACGACATCGGCCGCGCACTGGAAATAGACCCAAAATTTGCCCTTGCCTACCAGGAGAGAGGACAAGTCTATCTTAACTTAGGTAAGGTCGCCCCGGCCTGCGCGGACCTGAAAACGGCCTGCGATTTGGGTGTCTGTAAAGGCAACGACTTGGCAAGAGATAAGAAATATTGCGACAATGGGGTTCCGAGTCAGCACATGCTTGTCAGACAGGATTTCCTAAAATATCTGAGAGCAATAGCTATACCAGAACAGAAAGAGGCCATTGATGCCTATGCGAGTATCTCTGGAAAGAACTACAGAGGCGATGATGCTTTTGCTGATGTCCTCGCCAGTTCCGTACTGCCCAAATACGGGATTGTTATCCGGGCAATGGGCAACATTGCGCCAGAAACTACCGAAGTCCGACAGCTTCACTCATTGCTTCTTGAAGGGGCAAACAATCAAATGGAAGGCTTTACAACGATGCTATCCGGTGCGCAATTGCATAGCAAGGAGACAGTAGACTTGGGCAATGAGAAACTGATCCGAGGGAAACAAAAGATTCAGCTGTTTAACGACGAAGTGAAAGCGATGAAGGAACAGTATTTAAATTAAGTATTTCATTTGGCTCCGTCATCGGCAAGTGGACAAAGAGGGTAAAAGTGCACACAAGCAGGATCATCATCTTAAGCATGTGAATGTTGTTTTATGTATGCCTTCCAGAAATAGGAATCAAGCCGATGTAGAGCTATTGACTGATCGAGCAATCGTAGAGGAATTGAAATTGTGAAATAATAAAGTCGAAGGAGTTACTCTCAAGACAGGTTGTATTCCTACGCTTCTTAAGGAAAAAGGGGCCGATCATGATAGCACAAGCAAAAATAGACGCTGTTAAAGAATACCTGCAAAGTGAGTTTCCGGGTTTTGCGGTGGACGATAAGGACGATTTTGAACGCCAGTCCTGGAAGTTCAGCGTGGCAGGCGGTTCTGCCATCTATATTGTAAAATTTGAAAGGCCGTTCTGGGACGACACTGACGATGTAAAAAACATTTTGGAGCTCTTTGAACTCAGCAAGTTCATGAAAGATAACCGGGGTCAACAAGTCTTTGTGACAAGACATGGCTTGACGGTGTTCTAACTATTGCCGGAGCGTGAGCAATGATCCTGGATATGGGATAAGAAAAACTGGCCTCTCTGTCGAGTCGTGTCCGTCGCTTAGTCATTCTTTCAATCGCAAATCGGTAATTATGAATACCGACCGTTGCTAACCCTTCGTTGTCAGTAACAGTAAATCCTAAATATTCTTACATTCTCCGTAATATCGAGTTTCAGTTTTTACAATTATCACGGTGTTAGTGACCATTCCGAAGTGGATAGTGCATATAGGGCTTTGGTCTATACGGGCCTGCAGCCGGGAGATTTTCAGTGGAATTCGCGTTGCTTTTCGACGAAGCGAGCCGGAGCATACGGTTTGTGTATGTGAGGACTCGCGCCCGAGAAAACGACGCGAAGGCCGCGAAAATATCCCGGCCGCCCTCTTAGTTGACAACCGGACGGCTCTGTTGTACAAGATAGTAGAACATTATAGCGTTCAGGTGCACGCTGCTTAATAGGGAATCCCGTGAAAATCGGGAGCGGTCCCGCCGCTGTGATCCCGTTAGTGTGCCTCTGCCTTCTAAGGCCACTGTCCGCAAGTGAGCGGGCGGGAAGGCGGGTAGGGGTCGGGAGAGCCAGAAGACCTGCCTGCGACGCAAGAAGATAAGTGCCTTCTCGTGGCTTGGAAGGCGGGGATGAAGTAAACCAGGGTGCAATCCCCAAAGGCATTATGCCTTGGGGATTTTTTTATGGGTGATCGAATGGCCAAAGTGATTTTCGTTACAGGGGGCTCGCGGAGCGGAAAGACCTCGTTCGCCCTGATGGAGGGCGCAAAAGCGGCAGGCGGCGGCCGCAAGGTCTACATAGCCACTGCCCAGGCCCTCGATGCGGAAATGGCTGATAGGATCGACAAACACAAGTTGGAGAGGGGCAGCGCCTGGGAGACCGTCGAGGAGCCCATCCACCTGGACAGGGCGCTCGGCGAATGCGGCCCCGCCTCGGTAGTCGTGATCGACTGCCTTACCCTCTGGCTTTCCAACCTGCTTTGCGGATCAGTTGCCGTCGAGGAGGCGCAGGACGCGCTGGTCGCGGCCCTGGCTGCGTGCGACGGGCAGGCTCTGTATTTACATCGTATCGAACGAAGTCGGCATGGGGATAGTGCCTGAGAACGAAATGGCAAGGCTCTTCAGGGACGCGGCGGGCAGGCTGAACCAGGCGGTCGCACGAGCCTCCGATGAAGTCTACCTGATGGTCTCTGGCCTGCCCGTAAAAATAAAATAGAGACGCCCCCGGATGGGGGCCGATATGGAGGCGTGCAAATGAAAGCGAAAGGGATTGTGCCGGACATCGTACCCGTCGGGGAAGAGCTTATCGCAAAGGCGCAGGCGCGGCTCGACGATCTGACAAAGCCCGTCGGCAGCCTCGGAAGGCTGGAAGAGTTCGCCCGCAGGGTCGTCGCCATAACGGGCGAGGCGATGCCCGCCATCGATAAAAAAGTCATATTCACCTTTGCGGGCGACCACGGCGTCGTCGCGGAAGGCGTCTCCGCATACCCGAGCGAGGTGACGCCCCAGATGGTTTTCAATTTCTTAAACGGCGGCGCGGGGATAAATGTGCTTGCCCGCCACGCCGGGGCGGACGTTGTCGTCGTCGATATCGGCGTCGATTATGTCTTCGAAGAGACGCCCGGCCTCGTTATGCGCAAGGTGATGCGGGGCACGAGGAACATGCTCGCCGAGCCTGCGATGACGAGGGAAGAGGCGGAAAGCTGCCTGAAGGTCGGCATCGACCTGGCCTACGAGTACGCGGGAAAGGGCTATAAGTTTTTCGGCACGGGCGACATGGGCATCGGCAACACGACCCCGTCTTCCGCCATCGCCGCAGTCCTGACAGGCAAAGGCGCAGCAGAGGTGACGGGCCGGGGCACGGGCATATCGGACGGCGTGCTTGCGAGGAAGGTAGAGGTAATAAACGAGAGCATAAGGCTGCGTAAGCCTGACCCGAAAGACGCGATAGACGTGCTCGCAAAGGTGGGCGGCACGGAGATAGGCGGTATCGCCGGCCTGATCCTCGGCGCTGCCGCAAAAAGGGTGCCGGTCGTCATAGACGGCCTCATATCGACCGCCGGAGCGGCTATCGCGTACGCCCTCGCGCCGGAGACCGCCGATTATATGTTTGCGGCGCATGCCTCCGTCGAGATAGGCCAGAAGGCGATGCTCGACAAAATGGGGCTTGTCCCCATACTCGACCTCCGGATGAGGCTCGGCGAAGGCACGGGGGCGGCGCTGGCGATGCTGCTGGTCGAGGGAGGCATTAAGATATACAAAGAAATGGCTACGTTCAGCGAGGCGGGTGTCTCGGGCGAGCTGCCCAACTCGTAAGGAGCGCACGTATAGTGAAAGGCAGGACTGCAAAATCCCTGATGGTGCAGGGCACCGGGTCGGGTGCGGGCAAGAGCCTCCTCGTCGCGGGCCTGTGCAGGATATTCAGGGACGAAGGCGTGAACGTGGCGCCTTTCAAGGCGCAGAACATGGCCCTCAATTCCTACGTCACCGCTGACGGAGGCGAGATGGGGCGCGCGCAGGTGCTCCAGGCGGAAGCGGCGTGCATCGACCCGACGATAGACATGAACCCTGTGCTCCTGAAGGCCTCCGGCGATATGGGGTCGCAGGTGATTATCCACGGTCGCCCCTTGCGGCACATGTCCGCAAGAGAATATTACAGTTACAGGGAGACGGCGTGGGATGCAGTAAAGAAGTCCTACGCCCGCCTTTCGAAGAGATACGACCTGATAATTATGGAAGGGGCGGGAAGCCCGGCAGAGATCAACCTGATGGACGTTGACATCGTCAATATGGCCTCCGCGCGTCTCGCCCGCGCGCCGGTGCTCCTTGTGGGCGACATCGACAAAGGGGGCGTCTTCGCATCCCTTTACGGCACGGTAAAACTCACAGGCAAGGACGGGGCCCGCATCAAGGCCTTTATCATCAATAAATTCAGGGGCGACGTGGGCCTGCTCGACCCCGGCCTCAAAATGATAGAAGCAAAGACCGGCAAACCGGTGATAGGCGTGCTTCCGTATGTATCCGACATGGGGTTGCCGGAGGAGGACAGCCTGGCGCTCCGCAACGGCACGCACGCAAGGGGGGACGGCACGCTCAGGGTCGTCGTGGTCCGCCTTCCTTATATTTCCAACTTCACCGATTTCGACCCATTTTTCTGCGAGCCGGACGTGCAGCTAGTCTACTCCATGAACCCGGCAGACATAGAGAACGCGGACCTGCTCATCATACCCGGCTCCAAGAACACAGTGAAAGACCTGCTTTTTCTTAAAGAGCGGGGCATAGACTTGAGCATACGCCGGGCGGCAGAAAAAGGCGGCCGCATCGCAGCGATCTGCGGCGGTTATCAGATGGCAGGCAGGCTGATACGCGACCCGGAGCACGTCGAAAGCAGCCACGACGAGATGGAGGGCCTGGGTCTTCTGGACATAGAGACGCTTTTCGGCCCGACGAAGACTACCTGCCAGGCGGAAGTGCGCATCGTGAGCGGGCCTTTCGGCATCTGCGCATCCCGAGACCGGGCAATTGAAGGGCTACGAGATACACATGGGTGAGAGCACGGGCGACATAGGTCTCTTCGAGATAAAACGGCTCTCCACGCTGGAAGGAGCAAAGACAGGCACGGCCGCCCTCCTCGACGGCTCCCAAAAAGGCGGCTGCTTCGGCACGTATCTCCACGGCATTTTCGAAAACGACGGCTTCAGGCGCTCGCTCCTCAACGGCCTGAGGGGACAAAAGGGCCTCACCCCGCTGCCCGCAGCAGTCTCCTACGGCCGATTGAAGGACGAGGCAATAGACAGGCTGGCCCGGCTTTTGAGAGAGCACCTGGACATGGCCTTCATAAGGAGGCTTATCGCGCAATGATCGCGCCCGCCTACCTTGCAGCCGCATTTCTACTGGACCTCGCCATAGGGGACCCCCGATGGCTGCCCCATCCCGTGCAGGTCGTCGGTAAGGCGGTTGTCGTCCTCGAATCGCTCCTGCGGCGCTTGCTCGGCCCCCTCCATGAGATTGCGGCAGGCGTCATCCTCGTCTGCATCATCGTGCCGGGCACGTGGATTGTGACCTTTGCGGTTGCCCATTTCCTCCTCTCGCTTTCAACGGGCCTTTTGTCCGTAATCGGCGTATGCCTGTTCGTCTACCTCGTATCTACCACCCTTGCCCTGCGCGGCTTGATTGCCTCCGCCAGGCTCGTCATCATCGCGGTAAAGCAGAAGCGGATGGCGGACGCCAGGCGCAGCCTCGCGATGATCGTAGGCAGGAACACGCAAGGCCTCGAAGAAGAGGCCGTGCTCAAGGCCACGGTGGAGACCCTCGCGGAGAACCTGTCGGACGGGTTTGTAGCGCCCCTGCTCTATCTGGCCATAGGCGGGCTTCCCCTCGGCATGGCGTATAAGGCGGTCAATACGCTCGACTCGATGGTGGGCTACAAAAACGCCCGGTACATACGGTTCGGCAGGGCTGCGGCAAAGCTCGACGATGTCGCGAATTATATCCCCGCCCGCATGGCGGGCCTTGCCATAGGGGTCGCTGCCTTTTTATATTTCCTGCCTTCCGGGATGAAGCGGGCCTCATCCGCCGCCCGTGAGTCCCTCGCCGTTATGCGCAGGGACGGCAGGAAACATACGAGCCCCAATTCCGGCGTGCCGGAGGCAGCCATGGCAGGCGCGCTGGGCGTGCAACTGGGCGGCCCTTCCCTATATGGCGGCGTGTTCGTCGAGAAGCCCCATATCGGTGACGGACACGGGGCCGACTATATCCGGTCCGCCGACGCAGCAGTCGCGCTGGTCGTAACAGCCGCGTCGCTCACCCTTGTGCTTGCCCTTCTCGCCCTTACCGTGGGGAGGGCGTCATGATCTATCACGGCGGAAATATTTACGCGGCATCGCAGCGGACCGGAATACCCGTGGAGCAGATCGTCGATTTCAGCGCCTCGATCAACCCTCTCGGAATTCCGGAGGCGGCAGGCAAGCTGATAAATGGCAATGCCGCCCGCCTCATGCACTACCCGGAGCCTTACTCGGAAGGGCTCTGCGGCCGTGTCGCGGCCAGGCACGGCGTCGATGCGAAATGCGTGATCTGCGGCAACGGCAGCACGGAATTGATCTACCTCGTGCCAAGGGCGCTGCGCCCTTCCAGGGTATTGATAAGCGCGCCGTCCTTCGGCGAATATGAAAGGGCGTGCGGGAACGCAGGGGCCGAAGTAGTACGCTGCGTCCTGGACCTGGAGAGCGACTTCGAGTTTAGACACGATGCGTTTATAGAAGCGATGTCGGCGTGCAACATGGCTTTTTTGTGCAACCCGAATAACCCCACCGGTCGCCTCGTGCCTAAGGCGGGCGTGCTCGCCATAGCCGATGCTGCAAAGAAGCTCGGCTGCCTGCTCGTCGTTGATGAGGCGTTCATCGATTTCTGTCCTGAAGAATCGATCGTTAAGGAGGCCGCGCGCAATCCCTTCCTCGCGGTGCTCCGTTCCATGACGAAATTCTACGCGCTCGCGGGCCTCAGGATAGGCTACGGTGTATTCCACGCCGAGACGGCGGTGCGCGTCATGGAGCATAAAGAGCCGTGGACCGTCAATGCTCTCGCACAGGCAGCAGGCGCGGCGGCCCTCGAAGACGGGCCTTTCGAAGAGGCATCAATTGCTGCGATTAAGATAGAGAAATCTTACCTTGAGGCGGGCCTCGCGGAAATAGGCATCGATTTTGTTCCCTCCAGGGCCAACTATTACCTTCTTAAAAGTGGACCGCAGCTATGATGTCGCAGCCAGCCCTGGAGAAAAGGGGCATCTTGGTGAGGGACTGTGCAAGCTTTGCCGGGCTTGGCGGCACTTACCTGCGTATCGCCGTGCGGTCGCGCAGAGAGAACGAGCGCTTACTTGCAGAGATGGCGGACGTATGCGCGCATTTGTGATAGGGGGCACCCATTCCGGCTGCGGCAAGACGACCGTGGCCCTCGGCCTTTGTGCGGCATTGCGGAAAAAAGGGCGCATCGTGCAGCCTTTCAAAGCGGGGCCCGATTTTATAGACTCCGGGCTGCACAAGCTCGCCGCAGGCAGGACTTCGCGCAACCTGGACCTCTGGATGTGCGGGGAGGCGTACGTGCGCAACACGTTTCTGCGCCACGGGGACGCGGACGCCGCTGTCATCGAGGGGGTCATGGGCCTCTACGACGGGAGCCGCAAGCACGGCAGCCCTGGCAGGCGTGCTTTCCGTCCCGGTAGTCCTCGTTATCGACGGCTACGGCATGGCGGAGAGCGCAGCGCCCATAATCAGGGGCATGAGGGAATGGGGCGCAGACAGGCTCGGCATCGACGTGAGAGGGGTCATTTTCAACCGCGTTGCATCAGTGCGCCACTACGAGCGGCTTCGCGCCGGCGTCGAAGGGGTGACGCCCCTCGGTTATCTTCCACGAGACGCCTCCTTCGCGATACCCCACAGGCACTTGGGCCTGGTCGTCGCGGAGGAGGCGCCCATTACGCCCGGCGACATCGACCGGCTCGCAGGCGCAGTCCTCGAACATATAGACATCGACGCACTTGAAGACTTGTCCGCCTCGACCTTCCCGTTTTCCTTCGCGGGCCGGGAAGAGCGCAGTGCCGTCTCTCCGGCTGCCCGCATCGCCGTTGCATCGGACGCAGCCTTTTGCTTCTATTACGAGGATAATATCGACCTTTTGCGCGAGGCGGGTGCGGAAGTGATTTTTTTCAGCCCCCTTTCGGACGCGCGCCTTCCGGCAGGCATCGACGCAGTCTACATCGGCGGCGGCTACCCGGAGCTTTACGCAAGAGGGCTTTCCGCCAACGCTACGATGCTCGACGATATCCGCGCGTGGAGCGAGGCGGGCCGTCCCCTTTATGCGGAATGCGGCGGCCTCATGTACCTCTGCCGGTCGATACGCGATTTCGAGGGACGCACGTTCGACACCGCCGGCGTCTTCCCCTTCGATGCAGTCATGGAAACGAAAGGCGCCCATCTCGGCTACCGCGAGGTGCTCCTGGATGGCGACTGTGCGCTGGGCACGAAAGGAGAACGCATCCGGGGCCACGAGTTCCGATACTCGGACATCCGCGCCGATGGAATTGCAGGCAGGCCCGGCTGCGTATACAGCGTCAGAGACGGATCGGGCGGGCAGATGCCGGCCGAGGGATACCTGCGCAAGAAGACGCTCGCAAGCTATATACACGTCCATTTCGGCAGTAACGAGCGCATACCCGGCCGCTTCGTCGAATTCGCCCTTAAAGGAAGGGATTGAGAATGGAAAGAATCATCCTTATCGGACACGGCAGCCCGAAAGAAGACGCGAACAGCCTGGATGCAACAGGGTCAATCCTCCATGGGATGATCCATCCCGGCTGCCGTGACAGATGCGTCAGGACGGCCTATTTACAGTTCGTTGGTCCCGACATAGACGCTGCGATCGACGCAGCCGCAGCCGAAGGGGCGCAAAAAATTATCCTGCACCCATTCTTCCTCTACGCGGGCATGCACGTGACCAAGGACATCCCGGCCATCATCGCGGAGGCGCGCAAGAGGCACCCGGCAATTGAGATGATCTATTCCGCGCCGCTCGGCGTGCACGAGGGCCTCGCCCGCATCGCGCTCGAAAGGATCGGCGCGACAGCCATGCCCGTCGCAGGCAGGATAGAGAGGCAGAGCTTCGAGATCATCGCGGGCGAAGTCGATCTGTCTAATCTGCCGGCCGGGCAGCGCCCTATCGTGCAGAGGGTAATCCACGCGACCGCAGACTTCGATTTCAAAGACAGCCTCCTGTTCCACCCCGACGCAATAAAGACCGGCATCGAGGCGATAAAGGGCGGGCGCGACATACTGACGGACGTCGAGATGGTAAGGACGGGGATCAACAAGCGCCTTCTTTCGGAATGGGGCGGGAATGTCCTGTGCGGACTGGCGGCCGATTTGTCCGACGGGCATGGCCAGAATATGACCAGGGCGGAAGCGGGGATCGAGCGGGCGTTTAAGGAAAAGGGCGACAGCATAGGCATAGTCGCAGTCGGCAATGCGCCCACCGCGCTTTTGAAGGTCATCGAGGTGCTGAAAGGCCGCCCTGCCGGCACCAATCCCCTGGTAGTCGGCGTCCCTGTGGGTTTCGTCAGGGCCGTTGAGTCGAAGGCGTTACTTTCTGCCCAGGCGTTTCCATTCATCACGAACTTAAGCAGGAAGGGCGGCACTCCCGTTGCCGTCGCCATCGTGAACGCGCTGCTCGTAATGGCAAAAGGAGAAAGATGATAATACGGGCCCTGCGCAAACACGCGCTTATAATGCTTTCCGCCTGCGCCCTCATTCTCGGCGTGGCTGCGCCTGCCCGGGCCATGCACATCTCGGAAGGGATACTCCCCTTCTCCTGGGCATTCTTGTGGTTTTGCGTGGTTGCCCCGTTCGTAGCACTCGGCCTTCGCCGGCTCAAGCAGGCTTCCAGCGGCGACCTCTCTTTGAAGCCCCTCGCAGGTTTTATGGCCGCCGTCGTCTTTATCATTTCATGTGTCCCTGTTCCTGTGCCCTTTGTCGGGGTGTGCGCGCACCCGTGCGGCACTGCTATCTCGGCCATCGTGCTCGGCCCGGCAATCAGTGTAGTCGTAGCCGCCGTCGCCCTTCTGATACAGGCCCTCTTTCTCGGCCACGGCGGCCTGACCACTCTTGGGGCGAATATCCTTTCCATGGGCGTCGTCGGCTCTTTCGCGGGGTTTTTCGTATTCAGGCTGCTTCGGGCGCTCGGGGCAAGGCTCTCGGTCGCAGGCTTCGTCGCAGGTATCATGGCCGACTGGTGCACGTACGCCACTACCGCGCTCGTCATGGCCTTAGGCCTTAAAGGCAGCACGCCGTTTGCCCCTCTTTTTCTTAAAGTGGCGGCTGCGTTCGTCCCGACCCAGCTTCCCTTAGGCATCCTCGAAGGGGCGATCACCGCAGGTATGCTCGTGCTTCTTGCCAGGAAGCGGCCGGACATAATTTTGAAGATTGGGGCACTGAAGGCCGGGGGTGCCGCGCAATGAAAGGGGGCCGCGCAGTTGCCTGCATATGCGTCTTACTCGCGCTTTTCGTCATCCCCCTGCTCGGCTTCGCAGCGGAAGGCCCGCAGGAAAAGAAGGCCTGGCAGGGCGTCGATGAAGCAGTAGTGGGACGGGTAGCCAGGGAGCACGGCAGGGAGCCCGTGTCGTCGCTTCTTTTCAGGGGGGACCTCCCGGTTTTGATGTTCCTTCTCGCAGGCGCCGCCGGGGGCTTTATTGCCGGATACTACTGGAGGAAACTGCTGGAGGGGCGGAAACAATAAATGCATCTGTTTCTCCGTGAGCATAATGAAGACCATCCGTTGAGCCGGATAGATGCGCGGATCAAGCTCGTCTGCGCGGCGGGCCTCCTCTCCATGGTGCTGACCAATAAAGGCGCCTTCTTCCCGTCGGTCGTGGCCCTTGCCTGCCTCGCCCTGTGCGCCTGGCTGCGCGTGCCTGTCCGCAGGCTGCTGGTGCGCCTCTCCGAGCCTGCGTTCATCGTGGCCGTCCTGGTTGCGATCAAGCTCCTCTTCGGGGGAAAAGAGCCGATGGCTGCATGGCACGTGTGGGGGATCGACGTCACCTTTTACAAAGACGGCCTCGCGAGCGGCCTGATTCTCGGCCTTCGGATAATAAGCACGGTTTTCGTCGTCGCCGTCCTCGACTTCTCTACGCCTTTTACCCGTCTCCTCGGCGGCCTCGCGTGGTTCCGCGTCCCGAGGGGTATCATCGATACGGCCCTTTTCGCATACCGTTATATCTTTTTGCTCCTCGAAGACGCGACCGTCATCTACAACGCGCAAAAGAACCGCCTCGGATATTCGAGCCTGCGGCGGGCGTTAAGCTCTTTCGGCGTCCTCGCCGCTGCCCTGGTGCTCAAGGCATTCGATGGGAGCCAAAACGCGGCAGTCGCGATGACGCAGCGCGGATACGACGGCGTGATGCCGTCGATAGCCGGCGAGCGGCTGAAGGCTAGCCATCTCGCTGCTTCCGCCCTCTTTCTCGTAGTTATGGGGGTCCTGTGGAAGGTGTAGCCAGGTTCTCAGTCGCGATAGATGCCTTCGACTACCCGGACGGCACCGCCGCGCTCCGGGACGTCCACATGGAGATAAAGAACGGCGAGTTCGTCGGCATCCTGGGGTCGAACGGCTCCGGGAAGACGACGCTCCTGAAGGTCATCGACGGCCTTCTGAAGCCGGCCAGGGGCAGCGTGCTGCTGGACGGGGTCGATATAAGAAGACTTTCCCCGAAAGAGATATACGGGAAGGTCGGCCTTGTCTTCCAAAATCCGGACGACCAGCTCTTCGCCCCGACCGTCTTCGAGGACGTGGCTTTCGGCCCGCTCAATATGGGGTTTGCGCGGGAAGAAGCGGAAGAGAGGGTGATGAAAGCCCTCGGCGAGGTCGATATGGAAGGGTACCGCGACAAGCCGATACACGCCCTCAGCTTCGGGCAGAAAAAGCGCGTCTGCATTGCGGGCCTGCTGGCGATGGGCCACGCCATACTGCTCCTCGACGAGCCGACCGCGGGGCTCGACCCGATGGGCGAGTATAAGATGATGAGGCTCCTCGTAAAGCTCAACAAGGAAAACGGCGTGACTGCAATCATGGCGACGCACAGCGTTGACCTGGTGCCGCTTTTCCTCGACAGGCTTTTCATCCTGAGCAAGGGCCGCGTGGCAAGGAGCGGCACGCCGGAGGAGGTTTTCACGGCCCCCGACGAGATGGCGCACGTGCGCCTGCGGCTGCCGCAGATCGCAGAGGTGATTTATAAACTGAAGCACGAAGACCGTCTCCCTTTCGAGAAGCTGCCCCTTACGATAGGAGAAGCCAGAAGGGAGATATTGCGTGTCCTGGAGGGGCGCGATGCGTAGAGGCTATGTGCAGGTCTATACCGGTGACGGCAAAGGCAAGACTACGGCTGCGCTCGGGCTGGCGCTGCGTGCGGCAGGCGCGGGCCTCAGGGTCTTCTTCGGCCAGTTCGTAAAGAAGCAGAAGTGCAGCGAACACCTGGGCCTGGAACGCCTCGGCGACTCGATCACTTACCGCCGCTTCGGCTGCGGCCTCATCCCCCACGGACCGTCCGCAGCGGACATAGCGGCTGCCGGTAAGGGCCTGGATGAGGCAGCCGAGGCACTGCGCACAGGCGGCTACGACCTCGTTATCCTCGACGAGCTGAACGTTGCGGTCGACCTGGGCCTTATCGGCGTCGCTGACGTCCTGGACCTCATCGCAACAAAACCGGCAGGCGTCGAGCTGGTCCTGACAGGGAGGAACGCCCATCCGCGCGTCGTAGAGGCGGCCGACCTCGTCACCGAGATGCGCAATATCAAGCATTACTACGAGAAAGGGGTAAAGGCGCGCCGTGGCATCGAGAAGTAAGCGGCTGCGCACCGGATATACTACAGGGGCATGCGCTGCGGCAGCAGCGAAAGGGGCGGCCCTCGCCCTGATGGGCGCGGACGGCGCCGGGACGGTGGAGATACCGTTCCCGGACGGGGTAAGGCGCTACCTTAAAATTGAGAAGTGCATCCGCGAGGAAGGGCGCAGCGCAGCCCGCGCCTCCGTCATCAAGGACGCGGGCGGCGACCCGGACGTGACCCACGGAGCGGAAATCACGGCAGAGGTCGTTTTCGGAGACGGCGAGGCGCGTCACGGACAGCCGGTGATTACGGTCAGAGGCGGGGAAGGCGTCGGCGTAGTGACGCGGCCGGGGCTGTGCGTTGCAGCCGGGGAAGCGGCTATAAACCCAGTGCCCCGAAAGATGATCGCCGAGGCAGTGATGGAAGCTATGCGCTACGCTGCCGGGTGCGCGCCGGGCCGCATCGAGGTGACGATAGGCGCGCCTCAAGGTAAGGCGATAGCGAAAAAAACGCTCAATGCGCGCCTCGGCATTATCGGAGGGATATCGATCCTCGGCACGACGGGCATAGTCAGGCCCCTTTCCGCAGAGGCATGGATAGCTACGATCGACGCGTCGATTAGCGTAGCGGTCGCGATGGGCATGCGGGAAATCGTGCTTTCGACAGGCAGGACCTCCGAGCGGGCGCACATGGCCGCACATAAGCTGCCCGAACAGGGCTACGTCATGATGGGCGATTACGTCGAATATGCGCTCCTTGCCGCCAAACGAAGCGGGCTCGAACGAGTGCACCTTTGCGCCCAATGGGGTAAAATGCTGAAGATAGCGATGGCAACTCCGCAGACGCACGTGCGCCACGGCGCGATAGACGTAAAGAAAGCGGCGGCATTCCTCGAAAGCCTCGGCGCGCGAGGCCTGGCGGAAAAGCCGTTCAATACTGCGCGCGAGATATGCGATTTTCTCTCGGCGGAGCGGCCGGCAATGTCCGGTCGTCTCTTTTCTCTGCTTTGCGGAGCAGCCAGGCGGTATGCTGAATCGATAACCGAAGGCATGCCTGTACGGGTGCATCTCATCTCATACGGCGGGGAGGTCATGGCGACCGATGGCTAGATTGACTGTAGTCGGTATAGGCGCAAGGCCGCTCGACGAAAGGGCGAGAAAAGCGGTCCTGGCCGCCGACGTGATTGTCGGGACGCGGCGGATGTGCGAGACCTTCGCCCGTTATGCCGAATTCGCCGACGTCGCGCCTAAGGTCAGGCAGGCAAGGACCATCGGCGCTGCAATCACGTCCTGCCGCGAGGCGGTCGAAAAAGGCGCGGCTGTGGTGCTCCTGGCGTCCGGCGACCCCCTCTTCTTTGGCGCAGGCAGGCGCGCGTTAGAGGAATTCGGCCGCAAGAGCGTAGATGTGATTCCCGACGTCTCGAGCTTGCAGGTCGCCTTCTCCCGCATAGGTATAGCATGGGATGACGCCCTGTTAGTGAGCTTCCACGGATCGTCCGACCCGGATAGGCGCAAACGCCTCCGTTACAGCCCTTCCGACCTGCCGGGGCTGCTCACCGGGCACGCGGCAATTGCCGCCTTAACCGACAAAGAGCACGGCCCGGCCGAGATCGCCCGCGCCCTTCAAGGCGCTGCCGACTTATGGCCTTCCCTTACGATGCACGTCTGTGAACGGCTTGGATTTGACGACGAGCGCATCACGGAAGGACCGCCGGCTGCACTGGAATCACTTTCTTTCAAGGAGCCTCTTGTCGTGATCGTAACGCGCGACGAAGACGCACAGACAGACAGCGCGGCCTGCCTTCGGCCTGAAGGAAGACGAGATCGCCCATCCGGGCGGCCTCATCACCAAGAGTGAGGTCCGTGCAGTGGCGCTCCATGCCCTGCGCCTCCCTGGCCGCGGCGTTATGTGGGACATCGGCGCGGGGTCCGGGGCCGTATCGATAGAGGCCGCCCGCCTCTGCCCGCAGCTTCGCATCTTCGCGATAGAAAAAGACGCGGGGCAGATAGAGACAATAGGCGCGAACAGGGCATCTTTTAGGCTGCCCGGCATAGTGACGGTCGAAGGCGAGGCCCCGGCCGCGCTCGATTCGCTGCCGGCGCCGGATCGCGTTTTTGTCGGCGGCAGCGGAGGCAGATTGCCTGAGATCATAGACACTGTAAGTTCAAGGATGGAGAAAGGCATAATCGTTATCAACGCAGCCACCCTGGATACGCTGAACGAGGCCGTAGCCGGACTTGAGAAGGCGGGTTACAGTCTCGGCGTCTCGCAGGTCTCCGTGGCCCGGATGAGACGTGCGGGTGGAAAGAGGCTCCTGGCAGCACTCAACCCCGTTTTCGTCATAACAGGAGAGAAAGGGTAGATGGCAGGCACGCTTTACGTAGTCGGAACAGGACCGGGCGACCCCGAGCTGATGACGCTCAAGGCAGCGCGGGTGCTCGGCCGGGTGAGCTGCATCTTCGTGCCCAAGGGGCGTGAGGAGGGGACGAGCCTTGCCTTATCGATTGTCGGCGGGGCAGTCAGCCTGGAAGGCAAGCAGATCGTCGAGGCCGTCTTCCCCATGCGAAAGAGCGGGAGCGCGCATGGTGCGGAGCTTGAGGCGGCCTGGGTTGGGACGACGGCCGCCATAGTCGATAAGCTCGCCGCCGGGACGGATGCGGCCTTCGTGACTATAGGCGACCCGTCTTTTTACAGCACCTTTTTCTATCTTTACGACAGGCTGCTCGCTGCGATTCCGGGGCTGCAAATAGAGATCGTTCCCGGCGTCACTTCCGTAAGCGCATGCGCCTCGTTCGCGCGCCTTCCGCTCGGCCTCGGCGACAGCCGCATCGCTGTCCTGCCCGGAAGCCGCGCAGGTGAGCTGCGGAACGCGATAGCCGCCTTCGATACGGTAGTGATCATGAAGGCCGGCAGCGCGATTAAAGAGATTATCGTGGTCCTGAAAGGGACGGGCCTTCTCGGAAAGGCGGTCTGCATATCCCGCGCGGGACTCGAAGGCCAGCGGATATGGACGGACCTCGCGGCCGTGAGCCTCGCAGACCTCGATTATTTTTCCATGGTGATAGTGAAGAAATGAAGACCCCGAAAGGCAGGGCGGCAAAGAAGAAAACGACCGTCTATTTCATCGGGGCAGGCCCCGGAGACCCGGAGCTTATAACCGTGAAAGGCCGGAAGGCGCTTGAGGTGGCCGATATCGTCATATACGCGGGGAGCCTCGTCAACCCTGCCCTTCTTGAGGGACTGAAGGCTGATGTTTACGATTCCGCTTCTATGCACCTCGATGAGATCGTGGCCCTTATGAAAGGGGCGGCGGAAAAAGGACGCGTCGTCGCGCGCCTCCATACGGGCGACACAGCCTTCTACAGCGCGATATCGGAGCAGATGGAGCAATTGCGCGCCCTCGGGATCGGCTACGAGGTAATCCCCGGGGTCTCGTCCGCATCGGCAGGCGCGGCGGTCCTCGGGCAGGAGCTGACTATACCCGAGATAAGCCAGACCGTCATATTGACGCGCCTGGGCGGACGCACCCCCGTGCCCGAACCTGAAGCGCTCGCCGCACTCGCCCGCCACAGGGCATCCATCGTTATTTTTTTGAGCGCCGGGATGATGGAGAGGGTCGTCGAGGAGCTTCTTGCCGGCTACCCGTCCACGACGCCCTGCGCTGTCGTCGAGAAGGCCTCGTGGCCGGACCAGAAGATCGTGAGGGGCAGCCTGAAAGATATCGCGGCCAAGGCCAGGAAGGCAGGCATCGAGAAGACCGCGCTTATATATGTAGGCGATGCCCTGCTTGCATCGCAAAAAAAGCTCGGCAAGAAGTCCCGGCTTTACGATAAGGCGTTCACTCATGGCTTCCGCAAGTAAGACTGTTTTCTTCTACATCACCGCGCAGGGGCGCGGCCTTGCGGAAAGCTTGTCACTCGGTTTTCCGGGCGCTGCACTCTTGCGCTTCTCCGGGGGCGCAGTCGCAGACCACTGGAAGACCGGGGCTGGGCTCGTCTTCATCATGGCGGCAGGCATCGTTGTACGTACCATCGCCCCGCTTCTCACAGACAAGCGGACCGACCCGGCCGTAATTGTGCTTGACGAAAAAGGCAGGCACGCGATCAGCCTTGTGGGCGGACACGTTGCAGGGGCAAACGCGCTCGCAGCACAGGTCGCCCGCCTTTGCGGCGGTGATGCGATCATAACGACGGCATCCGACGTGAACGGCCTTCCTGCAATCGACCTCTGGGCAAAGACGCAGGGCTTTGTCCCCGAAGACCCGAAAGGTTTTGCAGGTGCCGGGCGAAAGCTCCTCGACCGGAATGCGCTCAGGCTCTTTTCCGATGTCCCCGTCGAGGCACCGCAGTCGTTCAAAATAGTCGATGCTCCGGAGCGGGCGGACATAATCGTCACAAACAGGGAAAATGCGGCAGCCGGCGTGAAACCTTCCGCCCTCGTGCTAAGGCCCGGGAACCTCGTCGCAGGCATCGGATGCAACAGCGGCACGGAGGCGGCTGAGATCGAACAGGCAGTCAGGCTGGCCCTCGCCGTGCACGGCCTCTCCTTTTTGTCGCTGGCCGCAGTCGCGACCATCGACCGGAAAAGCGGCGAGGCCGGACTGCGGACATTCGCAGAAAGCCACGACCTGCCCCTTATCACGTTCTCCCCTGCGGATCTGAACAATGTATCGGGCGCAGCTTCTTCGGCCGCAGTTATGAAGGCGACGGGGGCGCGGGCAGTCGCGGAGCCTTCGGCCGTCCTTGGCGCCCACGGCGGCGCGCTAATCGTCGGAAAGCAAAAAATGGGCAACGTGACTGTCGCCATTGCCGAAGAGAGGCGCGGCAACAAGGCGGGCAGAAAGAAACGGCGGGGCCGGGCCGCAGGAAAGATCTACGTTGTCGGCGTGGGGCCCGGCAGCCTCAGGCACCTGACCCCGGCCGCATCGGACGCAATCGCCGCATCGGACGCAATCGTAGGCTACGGCCCTTACCTCGACCTCATCGGTCCGCTCATCGCAGGAAAGAAAAAGGTGACTACAGGGATGTCGAGGGAGATAGAGCGCTGTGAAAAGGCGGTCGAGCTATGCAGCGCAGGGCTGACCGTTTCCGTTATCAGCGGCGGGGACGCGGGCATTTACGCAATGGCGGGGCCCGTGCTCGAAGTCCTGAAGAAACAGCGCAAAGCAAAGGGGCACACCGTTGAGGTAGTCCCCGGCATATCTTCTTTAAGCGCCTGCGCTGCCCTGCTCGGCGCGCCGATTATGCACGATTTCGCATCAGTGAGCCTTTCCGACCGGCTGACCCCCTGGCTGACGATAGAAGACCGCCTCGTTGCCGCGGCACGCGCGGACTTCGTCATCGTCCTTTACAACCCGAGGTCGAAGGGGCGGGCGGACCACATAAGGAAGGCGCAGGCCGTCATACTGAGGCACAGGAAGCCCGCGACGCCCGTAGGGATCGTCAGGGCGGCGACGCGGCCCGGCGAGCGCGTGGTTATCACCGATCTGGCCGGCATGCCTTTCGACGAGATAGATATGCAGACTACGGTGATCGTCGGCAACTCGAAGACAACCGTCTGGAACGGCATGATGATTACCCCGAGGGGATACGAGAACAAGGAGCGGAAATAAGCAATGGGCGGACCCGGCAACAAGACCATCGCGCTCCTCTGGGACGAATCTTTTCTCTGGGGAGTAATGGCGTACAGGGCGCTTGCCGAGGCCGGTCTTCCCTTCCGGCTGCTTTCGGCCGCCGATCTCAAAGAGGGGATGCCGGGCGACTGCGCTGCGCTTTTCGTGCCGGGCGGATGGGCCTCGAACAAAATGAAGGCCATCGGCAATGACGGGGCAGCCCGGATACGCGACTTTGTCGCCGAAGGGGGCGCCTACATCGGTTTTTGCGGAGGCGCAGGGCTGGCGACTGACGAATGGCCTTGCGCTCGTCGATGCTCGCCGAAGGCCGACGAAAGAGCGCGTGCCCAGTTTTAGCGGCCCCATACGGCTGGTCACGAACGGCGACCGACTCTGGGAAGGGATAAGCGATCCCGTTTTCTACGCATGGTGGCCTTCCCAGGTCGACGCAGGCCGCGACGCTTCAGTACTTGCCGCGTACGGGGAGGCTTTTCCCGGCGCGTTCAGCTCGGACCTGAACGTGGGCGACACTATTGCGGCAGGCGGTTGGAAGGAGCTGGAGGCCCGGTACGCGATCAACCTCGACCCGGAGCGCCTGCGAGGCGAGCCGGCAGTCATCAGGAGCAGGTTCGGCGAGGGGACGGTCCTGCTTTCCCTCGTCCACTTCGATTCGCCCGACGATGCGAACGGCGCGACGGTCCTGGCTAACATCTGGAAAGAGCTCCTCCCGGCCTGCGCTCCCGCGACCGTCCGCAAAAAAACCGCCCAGCCGGAGAAGACGACTTCCCTTGCGGCGGCCCGCCCAGCCCTTGCTGCACTCGCGGAAGAAATGAAACAGTCGGTTGACGGCCTTATCGACCTCGGAGTACGGAACTTCCTCTGGTTTCCGAGGAATAGCGTCATCCTGCAATGGCGGCGAGGTGTGAGGGGCCTCGAATACTGCACGCTGAAGGTGCTGATGGATGAGATCGCAGGGATCGTCGCGGCAAGGCCGGGCTGTCCGGCGGCCACCCATGACGGGAAAGACACAGGGCGCATCGCGGCCTTAGCCGCAGAAAGCCTTGCGGCCGCCGCCGAATGGCTCTTCCCGTTCATCGATGAGGCCCGCACCCTTCTCGTCCTCGAAAGACAGGCCATGACGACAGAAAGGCTAACCTTCGACGAAAGCAGCGACCCGGCCATAAGGGCCATACGGGCAAAGCTCTTCTCCGGCGCGAAGAGTCACGGGGGGATGTTCAAGAAGGTAATCGACAGCCTGGATTCTGTGCTCTACAGCCTGATTGCAAAAAAATAAGGACCGGGGTGGTTGCGGCCGCCCCGGTCCTTCGCTTGTCCTTTTCGGTTTTACCCTTTTAACACTACGTAGAACGTATTCTTTCCCCGCTGGATGAGAAGCAGGGCGCCTTCCTTTTGGGGGTCCGCCTTGCTGAGATTCTGCTTCATCTCTTCCGTGCTCTTGACCTTATGGCGGTTCACTTCCAGGACTACGTCGCCTTTGTGCAGTCCGGCTTCCGCTGCCGGGCTCCCCGACCGGACGGCCGTTATTACTACGCCGTGGTCCGTCTTCATGCCCAGCTCCGACCTCAGTTCCGGGGTAAGCTCCTCTGTCTGAAGGCCCCACTTGCTATCGGAGTCCGGTGCTGCTTTTTCTTCCCTGGCCTCGGTAGCCGGCATCTTGCCGACCGTTGCCTTGACGGTCATCGGCTTCCCGTCCCGCATGATCTTCATAGAGACTTCTTTGCCTACGGGTACCCCGGCAACCAGGGCAGGCAGGTCGTGTCCGCCCTTTATCTCCTTACCCTCGAATTCAACGATGACGTCGCCCCGCTTAATGCCCGCCTTATCCGCCGGGCCGCCTTCCACCACGTCGCCGACGAGCGCGCCTTTCGAACCCTTGATATTGAGCGATGCGGCAAGCTCTTCAGTAAGGTCCTGGATATTGACGCCCAGGTAGCCGCGCGTCACGCTGCCCTTGGACACAAGCTCGGGGAGCAAGGTCTTCGCTGTATTTATGGGAATGGCAAAACCGATCCCCTGGCCGTTAGGTATTATGGCCGTTGCAATGCCGACCACCTCGCCTTTCATGTTGAAAAGCGGCCCGCCCGAGTTGCCGGGGTTTATCGGCGCGTCGGTCTGGATAAAGTCGTCGTACGGCCCTGCCCCGATGATCCTTCCCTTTGCGCTGACGATGCCGGAAGTGACGGTATTGCTGAGGCCGAAGGGGTTGCCGACGGCTATGATCCAATCGCCGACCCGAAGCGTCTCGGAGTTGCCGAGCCGCGCCGCCCTGAAATTGCCTTTCGCTTCGGTCCTGATTACCGCAAGGTCCGTCTTCGGGTCGCGCCCGATAACGCGCGCCTTGAGCTCCTTCTGGTCGATCATCGTTACCGTGATCTCCTGCGCGCCCTCGACGACGTGGTTATTCGTAAGGATCGTGCCGTCGGCGTTGATGATCACGCCGGAGCCCGCCCCCCTGCTTTTGAACGTGCGTGGCTGCTGCCGCTGCATGTCTCCGAAGAAGCGCCTGAACATATCGCCGAAGGGGCCTTCTTCCATCCCCGGCATATCAGGGAATTGCGTCTTCTCGAGCCTCGTTATTTTGACGTTGACTACGGAAGGCCCGACCGCCTCCACGAGGTCCGCGAAAGACGCAGGCGGGTTGCCTACCGCCTCATGGATTGCTGCCGGCTGCGCCTGGGCCGAATGGCCGAAGGAAGAAGCGATCAACATCCCGCCGGCAAGCATCGCGACTGCCCCGAAAGCCATCGCGGCGTACCTGAAACCTGCAAGACTAATTAGACGTTTCAGCATGTTCTGAGAATTCCTCCTAAATACGGGTCTGTCGGCGGGCACTTGCTTCATTGTCCGCCCGCTTCTTTAAGGGATAGTATAACCCGATAATATTAAAACTAAATTAATTGAATATTAGAAGACTCTCATCCTTGGGGCTCAGCACCCCCTCCACGGGCAAAGCTGCAACCCTTCCCTCCTTACGTCGGGCGGGTGCCCCGGCCTCCCCGCTCGGCGCTTCCTGCTTTCACGCGGTAGACGAGAGAGGCAGATAGACCCTGAAGGTGCTTCCACTACCCGGCTCGCTCATCGAGCTCGATGCGGCCGCCGTGCGCCTCCACGATCGACTGCACGATCGAGAGCCCCAGGCCCGAGCCTCCCTGCGGCTGCGACCTGGCATCGGCCGAGCGGTAGAACCGCTTGAATACGTTCTGCTGCTCTTCCGCCGGGATGCCGATCCCGGTGTCCGCCACGCCGAGGACCGCGAAACCGCCCTCCTGTGCTATCTCGACCGCCACCAGTCCCTTCGGCGGGCGTATATTTTACGGCATTGTCCACGAGATTGAAGAGCAGGCGCTCCAGATGGAAGCGGTCGCCTGCGACCATAAGCGGCTCTATCCTGCCCACCTTGAGCACTACGCCCTTCTTTGACGCATGGGGACCGAGCCGCAAAAGCACTTCTTCGGCAACAAGGACGAGGTCCACGGGTGCGTGTTCTATCCTGAGCACGCCCGCGTCCGACCGGGCCAGCAGCAGGAGCCCCTCGACGAGGAGCGATATCCTCTCGATCTCTTCGAGGGCGCTCTTCAGCACCTCTCCGTATTCATCGGGGCGCCTCGTAGAGCGCAGGGCCACCTCCATCTCGCCCCGCAGGATCGTGAGCGGCGTCTGCAGCTCGTGTGACGCATCGGCTGTGAACTGGCGCATCTCGGCAAAGGAGGTCTCCAGCCGGCCGAGCATCTCGTTGAGCGTATCCGCCAGCCTGTCCAGCTCGTCGCCGGTCCCGCTTTTCTCCAGCCTGTCGCTCAGGCGGCCCGCCTTGATCCTCTGCGCGGCCTGCGTCATCCGGTCTACGGGGCTCAGCGCCCGGCGGGCGGCAAGCCACCCGCCCCCTGCCGCAAGGGCAAGGGCAAGAGGGAAGAGCCCGGCCATGACGATCAACAGATGGGACAACGTTTTTGCGATGTTCATCCGCGACATGCCGACCCTGACTACTCCCATGAAGCGCCCGGAGTCTAGCACAGGCCAGGTGAGGACCCTTACCGGGTAGCGCTCCCCGTAATCGATAGTCTCGAACGTCGCGATGCCCCGGACCGCGTTGGCCCTCGCCTGCTTGCTCAGGGATGAGATATCCGGCTCGGAGGGAGGCGCTTTTCTGGCCTGATGTCCGGGGTTGAGCCATTCGAAATACGGCGCTGTGGGGACGGTGCCGAAGAACCGCCGGAAGACCTCATCGACATCGGGCGCCACCTGGTTATGCGACTCCGCCAGGCTTTTCTCAGCCAATGTCTCCGCGACGCCACGCAAAGCGGAATCCGTCTCTTTGTCGAGCGTGTAGCCGACAAGCACGTAGGCGGCTACGCCGAGGATCACGAACGTGAGCGCCAGAAGCCCGGAATACCAGAGGGTGAGCCGGGTCCTTATCGAGCGAAGCGGCATTATTCCACCTTCATTACGTACCCGACGCCCCGCACCGTGTGGATGAGCCTGACTTCCGACTCCGCGTCGATCTTCTTCCGCAGGTAGTTAACATAGACGTCGACGACGTTTGTCCCGGTGTCGAAATCGTGGTTCCAGACGTGGTCCGTTATCATGGCCCTCGTGACTACCCGGCCCGCGTTGCGCATGAGGTATTCAAGGAGGGAGAATTCCTTCAGCGTAAGCTCGATCTTGCGCGACCCCCGCATGACCGTATGGCGGGCAAGATCGAGGGAGACATCGGCGAACCGGAGCACGCTGTCTTCGATCCCGCCGGCGCCCCGCCGCAGCAGCGCCCTGACCCTGGCGATAAGCTCGTCAAAGGCAAAAGGCTTCGTGAGATAATCGTCCGCACCCGAGTTGAGGCCGAGCACCTTGTCCTCGATGGTCGCCCGGACGGTGAGGAGAAGGACCGGCGTTGCGACGCGTTCCTCCCGCAGCTTCTTGAGCACGGCTATGCCGTCGAGCTTCGGCAGGTAAATATCCAGGATTATAAGGTCGTACTCTTTGTCCGTGGCGAGGTACAGCCCGTCCTGGCCGTTATCAGCCAGATCGACCGCGTAACCCTCTTCCTGGAGGCCCTTGCGGAGGAAGTTGGCAACCTTCTTCTCGTCCTCTACAACGAGGATTTTCATCAGCTAGTTGATACCATAGATATTGGAGAATCTCAACGCCCTGTTGAGTCGATCAACTTCCT
Source organism: uncultured delta proteobacterium (assembly GCA_963810935.1). Classification (GTDB taxonomy): domain Bacteria; phylum Desulfobacterota; class Syntrophorhabdia; order Syntrophorhabdales; family WCHB1-27; genus CAWEPK01. The sequence continues at coordinate 371,331 of CAWEPK010000009.1, forward strand.
TCGAAATAACGCCGATTTAACGGTGGCTTAACTCTCAGCTAACAATGATCATCTATTGTTATTCCATCGGCGAATCTGTTATCCGGGTGCAAAGACACCATTGATAAATACGTGCTGCAATCAACGGACGCGGCCGGAATGTCCGGCTTTTGCCCGTTCTACTCCCTGCGGGGAAATACAAAGGAGTGCCCTTATGAAAATAGCTTGCGGGATGCTGTCTGTTATGGTCGCCGTTACGTTGGTCTGCCTGGGTGGTTACGCGGCTGCCGCCGACTTCGTGAAGCTCCAGGGCGCAGGAGCCAGCTTCCCAGCCCCTCTTTATCTTAAATGGTTCAAGGCTTACGGCGGCGTCCACAAGAACGTGCAGATCAACTACCAGTCGGTGGGGTCGGGGAGCGGCGTAAAGAGCTTTATCGACAGGACCATCGACTTCGGGGCAAGCGACGCGGCGATGACGCCGGAAGAGATCGCGAAGGTCCAGGGTGGCGTCCTCTGCCTGCCGATGACTGCGGGCAGTATCGTCATCGCCTATAACGTCCAGGGCGTAACGGACCTCAAGCTCTCCAGGAAGGCATATGCAGGCATTTTCCTCGGGACGGTGAAGAAATGGAACGACCCGCTTATCGCCCAGGCAAACCCCGGCGCGAAGCTGCCCGACGCTGCGATCAGCGTCATCACCCGCGCAGACTCAAGCGGGACGACCTACGTCTTTACCAAGCACATGAGCGCGATAAGCCCCGCCTTCGCAAAAAGTCCCGGCGCGAACAAGATGCCCAACTGGCCGGTCGGGACCCGCTCCAAAGGCAATGAAGGCGTAACGGCCGCGGTCAAAACGACGCCCAACTCCATCGGATACGTAGAATACGGCTATGCCAAGAGCCAGAAACTGGCCTTCGCCAGCCTGGAGAACAAGGCGGGCGCATACATGAGCGCCACAACGGCGTCCGGCCAGGCAGCCCTCGCCTCTGCGCACCTGCCGGCCGACCTTATCGCCTGGGCGTCCGACCCAGCGGGCAAAGACGCCTATCCCATCGTCACCTATACCTGGCTCCTTCTCTACAAGCAGTATCCGGACAAGAAAAAGGCCGACGTCCTCAAGGACCTCCTCGCGTACTGCGTGAAAGACGGCCAGAAGGATGCGGAGCCGCTGGGTTACATTCCGCTGCCCCAAACGGTGAGCAACGCAGTTATGGGCGCGTTGCAGACGGTTAAGTAATGACGGGCTTTACATATCGCTCCCTACCCCCGGGGCGCTGCAACAGCTTAGGGCGGCGCCCCGGCGCCCATTGCCGGCCGGAATTCCTGAGACCAACGGAGGCGACATATGAGCGCATCATCGGTTAAGGTACAGATATCGCAGCCCCCGACCCGCTTTCAGCAGGTCGCCGATCTGCTCTTTCGCAGGCTCTGCCACGGGTTCGCCTGGCTCTCCGTCCTCCTGGCCGCTTTCATCGTGCTCAAGATAGCACTGGCTGCCGCTCCTGCGGTAAGCCGGCACGGGCTCGCCTTCATTACGGGCACTACCTGGGACCCGAACACAGGACAGTTCGGCATCCTTCCGGAGATATGGGGCACCCTTTACACGTCCTGCCTGGCGCTTATCGTCGGCACGGCCTTTGGAGTGGCGGCGGCGATCTTTCTGAGTGAAGGCTTCCTCTCGCAGGGGATTTTCGGGGTCCTGAAGCTCCTGCGCATCGAGTTTCACCCGTTTTTCGGGAAGCTGCCGGACCAGATGGAGGCCCTTCTCAAGAACCTCATCGAGTTGCTGGCCGCAATACCGAGCGTAGTCTACGGCCTCTGGGGACTCTTCGTCGTCATCCCCACGATACGCCCGGCGTGCAACTGGATCAACCTGAAACTCGGGTGGATACCTTTCTTCGGCACTACCCTCACGGGCCCCGGCGTTCTGCCGGCGGTAATCGTCCTGTCCATCATGATACTGCCCACCATTACCGCCATCAGCAGGGACGCCCTCGTATCGGTCCCGCCGAAGCTGAGGACAGCGGCGTACGGGATGGGTGCGACCCGCTGGGAGACCATACTGGCCGTCATCCTTCCCACGGCGACGAGGGGCATCGTAGCGGCGGTCATCCTCGCCTTCGGCCGCGCCCTCGGCGAGACCATGGCCCTCGCCATGCTCGTCGGCAACGCCAACCGTGTCAGCCTTTCGCTCTTCTCGCCGGCGAACACGCTTGCGGCCCTTTTGGCGAACAACTTCCCGGAGGCGGCCAAAAAGGACGTCCCCGTGCTGATGTACGCCGCCATGGTGCTTCTAGCCATAACACTCTTCGTGAACATCGTCGGCTCGATCATACTGGAGCGCGCGTCGTCCGCGGCCGAAGGAGGAAAATAAGACGCCATGCAGGACCTGACCATAAACGGATTGCAGGGAAAACAGCCGGCTGCGCAGATCGACCCTTTTGCGGGCGTCAATTTCTCCGAGCTTGAGAAATCGCTGCGGAGGCCGAGGACGCTCATCAGCCTGTTTTCTAGCGGGCTCGTCGCCTTCATGACGCTCGTCGCCCTGATCCCCCTTTTCTCCGTCGTCTGGATGCTTGCCTGGCATGGCGGGCAAAAGCTGAGCCTGGCAGTCTTCACGCAGTTGCCGCCCGCGCCGCTCGAAGAGGGCGGGGGGTTCGGCAACGCCATCCTCGGCACGCTGGTGATGGTGGCCATGGCCGCCCTTATAAGCATCCCCTTCGGCATCTTAAGCGGGGTCTTTCTGGCGGAGATCGGCCCGCAAAGCCGCCTTGCCCACGCTGTCAGGTTCGCGGCCAAGGTGCTTACCGGCTTCCCGTCGATCCTCGCGGGCGTCTTCGCGTACGGCGCGCTCGTCCTCCTCATGGGAGGATATTCGGCCATAGCAGGCGCGATCGCCCTTTTTATCCTCATGGTGCCTACGATCATCCTGACCTCGGAGGACGCTATCCGCATGGTCCCGGTGAAGATGCGGGAGGCGGCGGTAGGCATGGGTGCGACGACCACGCAGACGGTGTGGATGGTCCTCCTGCCTACCGCAATGCCCGGCATCCTTACGGGCATCATGCTCGCCATAGCGAGGGCGGCAGGCGAGACTGCGCCGCTGCTTTTCACGGCTCTTTTCAGCAACTACTGGCTTTTTGGAGGCGGGGAGATCGACCTGAGACAGCCCACCGCGTCACTTGCCGTTCTCATTTACAATTTCGCGAGCATGCCCTTCGAAAACCAGGTCGCCCTGGCGTGGGTGGCGGCTCTCGTGCTCGTCCTGCTGGTGCTAGTCACCAACCTTATCGGGCAGGCGTTCTCGCGGCGTCAAATTCATCAATAGGAGTAATTATCAATGGCGAAAGCAGAGAAAGAGCCGGGAAACGGGCACAACGGGTCCGGCGGAGCCGACGGCGACGGCGTAGTCATCGACTGCAAGATCGATGAACTTTACTATGGGACGTTCAAGGCCGTGCGGGACACGACCATCCCCGTTATGAAGAACAGGATTACCGCTTTCATCGGGCCGTCCGGCTGCGGCAAGAGCACGGTGCTGCGGTGCATCAACCGGATGAACGACCTGGTGCGGGGGTTCCGCTTCAAGGGGCACGTGCGCTTTCGCGGGCGCGACATCTACCATTCTTCGGTGGACCCGGTCGCAGTGCGCCGCTATATCGGCATGGTCTTCCAGCAGCCGAACCCCTTCGCCATGAGCATTTATAACAACGTAGCCTTCGGTCTGCGCCTCAACCGCTTCCAGGGGTCGATACGCGACAAGGTGGAGGAAGCCCTCACACGGGCCGCCCTCTGGGAAGAGGTGAAGGACAAGCTGCAGAAAAGCGGCCTTTCCCTGTCCGGCGGACAGCAGCAGCGCCTCTGCATAGCAAGGGCCATTGCAACGGAGCCGGAAGTGCTCTTGATGGACGAGCCCTGCTCCGCCCTCGACCCCATCGCAACGAGGAAGATAGAAGAGCTGATGCTCGAGCTGAAAGACCGCTACACCATCGCAATCGTGACGCACAACCTTCAGCAGGCGCAGCGCGTGGCCGACCTGACGGGCTTCCTCTACGTAGATACGACAGGGGGAGGACGCACGGGCTACCTGGTGGAATTCGGCGAATCGCAGCAGGTCTTCAACGCGCCGAGGGAGAAGCACACGAAAGAGTATATCAGCGGAGAGTTCAGTTGATGGGGGCAGAACATGAGACGTGACATACGATTCAACAGGGTCTTGTCCGATTCCTGCCGGCGGCTTTGCATCGTCTGTTTTCTTGCCGCCTTTGTTGCGGCCGCTTGCTCCCAGGGCGGAGACAGCACGCGGCAGGCAGCCCGGCAACCCGCAAGGCAGGCGGCCTCCGTCAATCTGCGCGGGGCAGGCGCGACGTTCCCGGCCATCCTCTACAAACAGTGGTTCGCAGTCTATGAAAAGGAGCATCCGGGCACGAGCCGTCTCCTACGAGGCGGTCGGCAGCGGGGAAGGCATACGGCGCTTTATCGGCCGGAACGTCAGTGACCATGAGCGCGTCGATTTCGGAGCGAGCGACGCAGCCATGACGGACGCAGAGATGGCAGCCGTAGACAGGGGCGCCCTCCTGCTCCCTGCAACGGCCGGCGGCGTTGTACTTGCCTATAACGTACCGGGGTTCGATGGGGAATTGAAGCTCTCAAGGGATGCCTACGCCCGCATTTTCCTGGGCGAGATCAAGATGTGGAACGATCCCGCCATAGCGAAGACGAACCCCGGCGTCAGGCTGCCCAGGCTCAGCATCGCTACCGTGGTGCGCCAGGACGGAAGCGGCACTACCTTTGCCTTCACGAACCACCTCAGATCGATAAGTCAGAACATGGCGCGACTCGCCACGGTGCAGCCACGTACGTCGACTGGCCGGGCAACGCCATGCGGGCTGTCGGGAACGAAGGCGTCGCCGGCCGGATAGGCCACTCTGCGGGCGCGATAGGCTACGTAGGGTACGAGTTCGCTCACCGCCTCGGCCTCAAACTCGCAGTCCTCGAAAACCGGGAGGGTGCGTTCGTAAGGCCCGGCCCGGAAGGCTTCTCCGCAGCCCTGGCCTCCGCCGACATGCCCGATAACCTCCGCGTCTTTATACCGGACCCTCCAGGCAAGGGCGCCTATCCTATCGTCACCTTCACGTGGGTGCTCCTCTACAGGACGTACGACCCGGCTGCCGGGCCGGCGATCCAGGACCTTTTCCGCTGGTGCCTCGCCCAGGGGCAGGGCTACGCTGCTGAACAAGGCTACCTGCCGC
>CAWEPK010000010.1:0-361207 GCA_963810935.1 uncultured delta proteobacterium
ATCCAGCCGCAGGTTCCCCTACGGCTACCTTGTTACGACTTCACCCCAATCACCTATCATACCTTCGGCACCTTCCCCCCTTGCGGGTTGGACCAGCGACTTCTGGTACAACAAGCTTTCGTGGTGTGACGGGCGGTGTGTACAAGGCCCGGGAACGTATTCACCGCGGCATGCTGATCCGCGATTACTAGCGATTCCAGCTTCATGAAGTCGAGTTGCAGACTTCAATCCGAACTGAGGACGGCTTTGGTGGATTAGCTCCCCCTTACGGGTTTGCAACCCTTTGTGCCGTCCATTGTAGCACGTGTGTAGCCCTGGACATAAGGGCCATGAGGACTTGACGTCATCCCCACCTTCCTCCGCATTAACTGCGGCAGTTTCCCTAGAGTGCCCAACTTAATGATGGCAACTAAGGATGAGGGTTGCGCTCGTTGCGGGACTTAACCCAACACCTCACGGCACGAGCTGACGACAGCCATGCAGCACCTGTGTTGGAGCTCCCCTTACGGGGCACCCCAGTGTTTCCACCGGGTTCTCCACATGTCAAGCCCAGGTAAGGTTTTTCGCGTTGCGTCGAATTAAACCACATGCTCCACCGCTTGTGCGGGCCCCCGTCAATTCCTTTGAGTTTCAACCTTGCGGCCGTACTCCCCAGGCGGATTACTTAACGCGTTAGCTTCGGCACAGAAGGCATTACACCTCCCACACCCAGTAATCACCGTTTACAGCGTGGACTACCAGGGTATCTAATCCTGTTTGCTACCCACGCTTTCGCGCCTCAGTGTCAGTATCAGGCCAGGAAACCGCCTTCGCCACCGGTGTTCCTCCCGATATCTACGAATTTCACCTCTACACCGGGAATTCCGTTTCCCTCTCCTGTACTCTAGTCATGCAGTATCAAATGCAGTTCCCCGGTTGAGCCGGGGGATTTCACATCTGACTTACACAACCACCTACGCGCCCTTTACGCCCAGTAATTCCGAACAACGCTTGCACCCTCCGTATTACCGCGGCTGCTGGCACGGAGTTAGCCGGTGCTTCCTCCGGTGGTACCGTCAAAACCCAAAGATTATTCGTCTCTGGGCCCTTCTTCCCACCTGACAGGGCTTTACAACCCGAAGGCCTTCATCGCCCACACGGCGTCGCTGGGTCAGGCTTTCGCCCATTGCCCAATATTCCCCACTGCTGCCTCCCGTAGGAGTCTGGGCCGTGTCTCAGTCCCAGTGTGGCTGGTCGTCCTCTCAGACCAGCTACCCGTCATAGCCTTGGTGAGCTTTTACCTCACCAACAAGCTGATAGGCCATGGACTCATCCTCAAGTGATAGCCTCATCCGAAAACAAAGCCACCTTTTACCGCATTGCCTGGGCAACGTGGTCTTATCCGGTATTAGCCCCACTTTCGCGGGGTTATCCCAAGCTCGAGGGGGGATTATCCATGTATTACTCACCCGTCCGCCGCTCTACTCGCCCCCGAAGGGACTTTCGCGCTCGACTTGCATGTGTTAGGCACGCCGCCAGCGTTCGTTCTGAGCCAGGATCAAACTCTCAAATAGAACTTGACACCTGATTGTTAAAATAGGGGCCTAACTATTTTTTATTGTCAAAGAACAGTAAAACAACAACTTTCTGCGAGTTGTTATTATAATCTCTTCCGCTACAAAGTCAAGAGGTCTTCGATTAACTTACAAAGAGCCGCTTCAACCGCAGGAGGAGAGTATAGCACCTTCGCGTACTTCCTGTCAACAACCAAAAAGCCGCCGAAGGCACTTTATTTAAGCGTTCTGAAAGAACAATCCAACGCCTCGACAAACACGCGAGGAGACCTATTATACGCCTATTCTTCCCGATGTCAATAGTTAAGTCGGGCCTTCGGGCCAAACCGCTCCGTCCCCGTCGAAAATGTAAAGGGACAGCCTATCCTACACGCAAAACAGCCGGTGAATAGCGCGCTACACCGTGCAAAAGATCCCGGCCCCTCGGGTGAGTATAAAAAAAGAGGGGTGGTTGCCCACCCCTCTTTTGCTCGCTTTGTAACTGGTTACCCCTTGATGAGGCGGGGCAGTATCATCTGGTGCTGCGGGCAGATCGAAGTCGGGTTCTGGTAGCAGCAGTTCGCGAAGGCCACGAAATACTTTCTCAGGTCCGCCATCTTTACCACCTCGTCGACCATACCCGTCTTCGCACAGTAGGCGGGTCTCGACTTGTCGTAATATTCCTTGACCGTCTTGTTCATCTGCTCGATCACGGGCGCGAGCGGCTTGCCCGCGTCTTTCTCCTTCACGAGTCTCCTCGCGAAGCTCGCCACCGCGGCCGTCTCGCCGTGCATGACGTATATCTCCGTGGTCGCCGTGCCTATGGTGAAGGCGTTGTTGTTGTTCGCCTGCGGCCCCGCCATGATATAGTGCGCGGCCGCCGTACCCTTCCGGAGCACTACGGTCATCATGGGGGAGTCGTTCGCCTGCTCGATGGAGTAGATGAGCGACTGCCCGAGGCCGAGAAGCTCCGCCTTCTCGGCGAGGTCGCCGACGTCGATGCCCGTCGTGTCCTGGATCCAGAGCATGGGCACCCTGTCTCTGCCGCACAGGCTGACGAACTCGTTCACCTTGATGAGCCCTTCCCTATAGAACTTGCCGCCGATGCCGGGGTACGGCGCATACTTCGGGTAGCCCCTCGGCAGCATGCCCTGCTTGTTCGCGACAACGCCGATGAGGAACCCGTCGATCTTGACTAGGCCCGTGTAGAGCTCCGGGCCGTATTCGGGACGGAATTCCATGTGCTCGCTGCCGTCGACGAGCCTTGAGAGGAACTGGTAGATGTCGTAGGTCATCTTCTGGTTGAAGGAGACGACGTGGTAGAGGTCTTCGGCCGGGAACGCGGGCGCGGCCGGCTCCGCCACCCTGAAGAACCTGCCGTCGTAGGCCGGCAGGTAGGTGACCCATTCCTTCACTGCGTCGAGTATCGACTCTTCCGTCTGGAAGACCTGTTTGAAGAAGCCCGTCTCGTCGTAGTGGATCGCAACCCTGCCCGGAGGCACTGACTTGAACTTCCTGGTGGCTTCGATGATCTGCTCGGCCATACCCTCGTCGAAGAACCCCTTGGGGGCCATGCCGCTGACTATCCCCGCGCCGCCGACGGCGATGTTGCAGTCCTTATGGGCGAGGAGCAGCGTGGGGCTGATACCCTGGTAGCCGCCGCCTGCCGGGTTCGTCCCGTAGATGGCCGCAAGCACGGGTATGCCCAGCTTGTTCAACTCTGCGTGCCTGAAGAACGTAGTGCCGTTGCCACGCCTGTTGGCATAGACCTTCTCCTGCTCCGTCAGCTTGACGCCCGAGCAGTTGACGAGCCACACGAGCGGGCAATGGAGCCTTTTCGCTATGTCCGTGACCCGGAGGATATTGTCCGACTGGCCCGCGATCCAGGCGCCCGCCATGACCTTGTTGTCGAAGCCGATTATCACGCACCACCGGCCGTTTATCCTGCCGAGGCCGTCGACGACGCCTGTCGTCCCCGACTCTTCCTCCATGGGGTCGTAAAGCATGTGGAGGGGCGCCCAGGTGCCCTTGTCCACTATGTACTCAAGGCGCTGGTGGACCGTCCACTCGCCCCTCTTCGCAAGAACTTCCTTAGGAAGGCCGGCATTCATTTTCTCTTCCAACAGCTTGCCGATCTCCTGCTCGACTTTCTTGATCTCCTCGGCGTTTGCCGCGTTTTCCTTCACGGGTTTTCCGAATGGCTGCATTTTCTCGAAATACGGTCTCATCCTTCTTCCCTCCGGTGGGTTTTTATATTGTTATAGATTTCACAATTATATTTTTCGGCGTGCCTGTTTGTCAATAGAAAACGGCGGGCGACTGCGGCAATCCGCCTCTATTTTCGCGCTCTTTTCAAACTCAAGGGTCGTTTGTGACAATTTTCGCAATGGCTCACATGGGCAAGCGAGGAAGATGTGGGGGGGCGGGACGCCCCGCCCCCCACCGTTCAATGCCTAGTGCTTGAATAACCGCTGGCCCGCAAATACCATAGTCACGCCTGCCTCGTTACAAGCCTGTATGACCTCAAAGTCCCTTTCCGAGCCGCCCGGCTGGATAACGCCCGTCGCGCCTTCCTTTATGGCTGCGTCTACCCCGTCCCTGAACGGGAAAAAACCGTCGGATACGACAACGGAGCCGAGGAGGCCGCCTTTTTGTGCCCGCGTGTATTCCTCGATCCCCTTCAGGTCCTCCATGCGCCTCTTGCCCGCCTCCGCTTCCAGCCTGAACACCGCCAAAGGCACGCCGAATTTCTTGAATACCTGTGCATCCATAAATTTGGTGTACGCTTTGAACACGGCGATCTCCACAACGCCTACCCTGTCCTGCTCGCCGGTACCTATGGCCACGGTCGCCCCATCCTTCACGAAAAGGGCTGAGTTGGAGCTGACGCCCGACTCAACGTACCAGCCGAAAAGCATGTCCTCTAACTCGCGCTCGGTCGGCGCCCTTGAAACTTTGTATGTCTCTCCCTTGTACGTGGTCTCGGCGGGCTTCAAATCGCCCTTCCCCTTGATCTTCAGCGGCTGCGACTCCTGGATAATGAGCCCTCCGTCCATGAGCGACTTGAAGTCGATGATCCGCTTGGTCTTGTACTTCTGGAGCTTCTCGATCTCCTTGATTTGCAGTATGCGGAGGTTCTTCCATTTCTTAAGGATATCGAGCGCGGCCCCTGAGTAGTCCGGGGCGCAGACGACCTCGAAATAATAAGGGACCATCGCCTTGGCCGTCTCTTCGTCAAGGGTCTTTGTGAAGACTACGGCGCCGCCGAACGCAGCAATGCGGTCGCACCAGAACGCCTTCTCGAACGCCTCGGCGGTCGTCGCGCCCTGCGCTGCCCCGCAGGGGTTGTTGTGCTTCATGATGGTGCAGGCCGGCTTCGCGTCCAGAAAACGGAGGATATTGAGCGCATTATCCACGTCCGTCAGGTTGATCTTGCCGGGGTGCTTGCCCACCTGGAGCTGGTCGGACTCGGTGAGCTTGCTCACCAGGCCCGCATCGAAATCGAAGAAGCGCACGTCGCCGAGAACGATGTTGCCGTTGACCAACTCGTAAAGAGCGGCCGGCTGATCGGGGTTCTCGCCATATCGGATGCCCCGCTCGACGTCCGCCTTTTCGTCCGCGTCGTAGATGGACCAGGTTCTTTTCCGGTACGAGAGCTTCTGCCCACCCATGTCGATGGTGATTGTGTCAGGGAACCGGTCCTGTACTACCTTTTTGTACATCTCTTTAATCTCAGCCATATCTTCTCCTTATGTGGTCAAGTCTCCGCCTTCCGATCCTGCCTTCCCTCACCCCTTGGCCAGAGCCCTTCTACTTCATAACCCCCCAGATTGCCTCGGCCATCGATTCTATGTCGAGCCGCTCGGCCTTAAGGACGTCTTCCGTGTCGCCCGACAGGCCGTAGCGCGTCACGCCGAATCGCGCGAGCCGCCCCTTGTACCCGTGCTCAAGGAGCCAGAATGCAACCGTCGGAGCAATACCTGTGGCCGGGTTATGGTCTTCATATGTAAAGATATAAGGCGCCTGGAGCAATTGCCCCATCGTCTCCTCGTCGACCGCGGCCACGCAGGGCATGTTGATTACGGCCAGCGACGCGTGCTTCTGGGCCAGCGCGGTCCTTATCTTTATCGCCCGGTCGAGCATACCGCCGTACGCAATGATCGCACCGTCCGTGCCCGGCCTGATCGTGTCCATCCGGCCGTACACAAAACGGTAGCCGTTGGAGAAAAACGGACTGCCCTTCTCATCGCAGATTACGGGCCATGCCGATCTGCCGGCGCCGATCATGAAATTCCCCTGCGTAGCTGCCGCGTGGCGGACGGCGCGGTCCGTCTGGTTCGCGTCCGCCGGAACCACCGGCTTGAAGCCGTAAAGGTTTCGCGCAAGGCCGATGTAGTCGATGCACTGGTGCGTCTTGCCGTCCTGGCCCACGTCGAGACCGCAGTGCGTCAGCACGAGCTTCAGGTTCGTCTGGTTTATGTCGTTCAGCCGCTGCTGGTTGTATGTCTCGTCCATGCCGAAGACGCCGAAGTCGGCAAAGAAGGTAACAATGCCCATTGCGGAGAGGGCGCCGCTCACGGTAGCCGTGTTATGCTCCTGCACGCCTCCCTGGAAGAAATAGTCCGGATAAGCCTTCGCGAAGTCTCCCGTTTTGACGGATGTAGCCAGGTCGCAGTCGAATACGCAGACCGGCCTGCCGGCAGCGATATTCTTGTCGCCCAAGTCTTTCAGGGCCTTGCCGAAGGCGCTCCTGTTGTCGAGCTTGCTGTCCGGCGGGTATGTGAAGGGCTCGCCGGGTTCTAAGCCCTGCCCGTTACGGACGGCGGATGGCTTCCACTCCCAAGTCCCTTTGCGTTTCTGCCTGTAGCGCTCCGTGCCGTCCTCCAGGCCGAGGATCGACATGGCTTCCGCCATCTCACCCGCGTTGAGCGGCATGCCGTGATACTGCGCCTTGCCCTCCATGAAAGGGACGCCGTGGCCGATGACGGTGCGGGCAATCACGCATACGGGGTTTGCCGCGGCCTTCGCCGCCTTCAGCGCCCGGTAAAGCGCGTCGAAGTCATGGCCGTAAACATCGATCACGTCCCATCCGTCCGCGCGGTAGTCGTCGGCGATGTTGACCGGCATAACCATGTCCGTTGCACCGCTTATCTGGATGCCGTTGCAATCGACGACCACGGTGATATTGGAAAGGCCGTACTTGCGGGCGAACCTGCGCGCCTCGGCCACCTGCCCCTTCGCCTGCTCGCCGTCGCTCATCATGACGTAGACGTGGTACTGCTCTTTCTTAAGGGCGGCGGCCAGCGCAAAGCCGCAGCCCGCGGAAAGCCCCTGCCCGAGGTTGCCCGTCGACCAGTCCATGAAAGGAAGGCCCCTGACGACGTGCCCCTCGTAGGGGCTACTCACGCTCCTGAAAAACGCGACTACTTCGTCGGGCGGCAGATGGCCCAGGCGGGCGAGCGCCGCGTATACGCCGGGCGACGTATGGCCGTGGCTCACCACGATCCGGTCCCTGTTCGGCCCGGCAAGGTCGGCGTATGAAAGAACGACGAGGTACATCTCTAACGACGACATAGCGCCACCCGGATGGCCTGAAGCCGCCAGGTGCGTCATCGTCAGGACATCGCCCCGTGCGAGACGGGCTGTCTCCTGCATGCGGTCGATTTCTTCGGCTGTCAAACCCTCACGATCAAACGACATACCTTCCCCTCCCTTGGATACCAAACAACCCCTGAATCCTTACGACCCCTCGTAGTTTCCTTCCAGGTAATAATCACAAACGTCTTTCAGCGAGCAGCGAGGGCAATCCGGCTTTTTCGCCCTGCAGATGTACCTGCCGTGGAGGATCGTGAGGAGCGAGAACGCCGTCCATTGCGCTTCCGGCACGATCTTTTTCAGGTCCTCCTCTATCCGCTCCGGCCGCTTGTTTTTCGTAAGGCCGATGCGGCCGCTCACCCTCGCAACGTGTGTATCTACGATGATTGCAGGCTTGCCGTAGGCAAGGCCCACAATCATGTTGGCCGACTTGCGCCCTATGCCTTTTACCGTAGCGAGCGTATCGATGTCGTCGGGGACCCGCCCGCCGAACCTCTCCCCGATCTCGCCCGCTATGTTCTTGAGGCTGCGCGCCTTGTTATGGTAAAAGCCCGTCTCCTTAATGTCCTCTTCCAGCTCCGGCACAGGTGCGTTGATATAGTCCTGCGCCTTCTTATACTTTTTGAAGAGGCGCTCAGTCACGCGGTTGACGCGCTCGTCGGTGCACTGGGCGGAGAGGACGGTAGCGACGGTCAGCTCAAGCGGGTTCGACCAGTTAAGCTCTACACGGGGTTTGCCGTGCATGGCTTTCAGCCGCTTTATAATGGCGTTAATCTCTTTTGCCATTTCTCACCTCGCTGAATAGGTCTTTCATCCCTTTGGCGTCCCTGGTGTTGGCTACATCATTTGCCGTGAGCCAGCCTTTTCTTGCAATCCCTATCCCGTAGAAAAGCTCCGCCAGCCCGGCCGCATGGTGGGCATCCGGGTCGATGGAAATAGCGACGCCCTTCGCCGCCGCCTCGGGCAGGTACCGCCAGTCGATATCAAGGCGGTACGGGCTCGCGTTCAGCTCGATAACAACGTGAAGGCGCGCCGCTTCCTCTAAGATGCGCGACATGTCCACCTTGTAGCCGTCCCTGGCCAGAAGGAGCCTTCCCGTAGGATGGCCGAGGATTGTCGTGTAGGGGTTCTCCATAGCCTTCACGATGCGTGCTTCCATCTCTTCCTGACCCATCGAGAAGCCCGAACGTACGGACGCCACTACGAAGTCGAAGCCTTCGAGCAGCTCGTCGTCGTAGTCGAGGCTCCCGTCGGCCAGTATGTCGCTTTCTATGCCCTTGAAGAAGGTGAAGCCTTCATTTTCCGCGTTGAACTCGTCGATCGCTTCCCACTGCCTCAGCACGTCGTCAGGCTTCAGGCCCCCTGCGTAATATGCGCTTTTCGAATGGTCGCAGATGCCGACGTAAGAGAGGTCGAGGTTGCGCGCGGCGTCGCAGATGGCGCGCAGGTCGGACGAGCCGTCGCTCATGCTCGTGTGCACGTGGAGCGTGCCTTTAAGGTCGGCCGTCTCGACAAGGCGGGGCAGCGTTCCCGATGCTGCGGCCGCGATCTCGCCCCTGTCCTCGCGCAGCTCCGGGGGGACGTAGGAGAGCCCGAGGAACTCATAGATGTCCACCTCCGCTGCGACTAAAGGGCCGGCCTGCCTGCCAGATTTGGAGAGGCCCTGCTCGTTCGGGACAAAGCCTTTTCGTTCTGCCGGCTCGCAGAGGCGCGACGTGTGGGCGGCGCTCCCTGTAAAATAAAGGACGGCGAAAGGGAAGGAACGCGCCTCCACGACGGTCATGCGCGCCTCTACCCCCGTTACGAGCATGCAGGCGATGCGCCCGCCGTACCCTGTCCGCACCTCTTCTATTTCCGGAAAGGAGGCCAGGTGGGCCGATATCTCCGCCGGGTCGCCTCCGCCGACTACGATATCGACGTTTCTCACTACCTCTTTCTTGCGCCTTATGCTGCCGCAGGCTTCAACGAGGCCGCCCGGCACAATCCGGCCGAGGCGCTCTTTAAGCCTCATCGCCAGGGGATAGACGTCCACAAAAAGGTGTTCTCCCTTGTGGCGCCTCAGGAATTCGATGCCCTTGACGATCCTTTCCTGCGTCTTGGCGCCGAAGCGGAAAAGGCTGACGAGGCGGTTCTCCTTGCAGGCGTACTCCAGCTCTCCCAGGGAAGAGACGCCCAGTTTCTCGAACAGGAGCCTTATCTTGCCCGGCCCGAGGTTGGGTACCTGCAGCAGACTCCAGGAGCGTAGGCGGGATCTTCCTCGCCAGCTCCTCGTAAAAGGCCATCCTGCCCGTATCGTGATATTCGGTGATGTTGGCGGAAAGGGTCGCCCCGATGCCTTTGATCGTCTTTAGGCGCCCTTCCATTATGAGTGAATCGAGGTCATCGAGGCCCGCGACCACCTTCGCCGCGTTGTGGTAGGCTTTTGCTCTGAAGGGGTTTTCTCCTTCGATCTCCAGCAGGGCCGCGATCTCCTCCAGAATGGCTGGAAGCGATCTGAGCTGCATCAGTTATTATCATACAGGGGGCGAAAAGATGTCAATAAAGCAATAACCCATTTTGAGTCTCAAAACGGGTTATTGCTTGCCGGCAGGGCCGCCCCGAGGCGGCGGCAGGTTAGTAGTACCTCCCGTTCGCTTCCTCGCCGATGATGGCGAAGTTTGCTTTTGACGTCGCTAACGGGTCGGATTTCCATGAGAAGCCTATCGAGGGTACCTCGACTGCTGCTTCGAGTTGGGCTGTCGCCTTGAAGCCCTCGATCCGGAACTGCTTTGCCGGGTCGGCGTATGAAATCTTCTCGCCTGTCGCTTTCCAGACTATCGTTATGTCCATCCTGGCGGGTGTTGTCTGTGCCTGGAATGCAGGCCACGCAGGCTGGTCTATTATTCCTATGCCTTTCATTTGAAGGATCGCGGTCTTTCCGTCATCGCTCCAGGTGATTCCGCCTTCCGGCACCGGTACTACCCAGTAAAGACCGCAGAATCCCACCGGGGGATGAAAGTCGTGCATCTGATTGGCCGGGGCAACCTGCCCCTTGAAAAGGGTGAGTCACAGGTGGGCGAAGGTCCCCTTGCGGGCTGCGCGGCCGGTGAAATACCCGCCTTGCATGAAAGAATTGTCGGTGGTCGGGCTTCCGAAGGGGATGCGGTTCCCTTTATTGTCCGTCCCCATGCCCGTAAAGTCGCTGCACCTGGCGACCTTCCCCTTGAAATGATAGATGCTGGAAGGCTCGTTGCCCGGCCCGGCCGGCTGATTATGACTGCCGTTCTTGTCAAGCCACGGGATGGGATAGGGGTACGTGCTGCCGTCGTACACGAATTGGCCTGACCCTTCCGAGGCAGCCGCAGCCTTTGCCGACCCGGGCAAAGATAGAGCGGATGATAGGGCGAGGGCCAGCCCCGAAGCAAGGAAACCGCGTCTGCCGCAAGCGGGCATCGCGGGCGAATCTCTCCCTGAATCCATGGGTACCTCCTGCTCGATTATGGTTTGTCCCTGTGAAACTTAAGTCCCTGTCCGCCCGTTCGCAATGACCGCCGCGATCATGGCGTGAAATGGAGAGATCTGTCCGGGAAGCCGGATGCCGTGTGGCAGGTAAGTGCGCGCCCGGCAGGATTTGAACCTGCGGCCTTCGGCTCCGGAGGCCGACGCTCTATCCAGCTGAGCCACGGGCGCAATAGGTAAAGATTATAACTCAGAATACCCGTAAAAACCACTTCACGATCCTTTTAATATAAAAGGTGCGGCGCCGCGGCGAAAGCACTTAGGACCGAGGGGGCCGGAGGAAATCTCGATGGATTTCGCGTTGCTTTTCGACGAAGCGAGCCGGAGCATACGTTTTGTGTATGTGAGGACTCGCGCCCGAGAAAACGACGCGAAAGACGCGAGATTAACCCGGTCCCCTCGGCCCGCGCCCAAGGAAAAGGATTGACAGCTTATTCCAAGGCTGATAGCTTTAAGGAATTGCGAACCGCTAGGGAGGGCCATTTTATGGATGGAAAGGTAGCACGGATTACGGAACTCGTCGCCGGCTCCGCCAAGAGCTTCGATGACGCGGTTACAGTAGGTTTCAAAAGGGCCTCGAAGACATTGAGGGGCATATCGGGGATCAAAGTCAAGGACTGGCGGGCAAAGGTCGAGGACGGGAAGATCGTGGAATACAGGGTTACCCTGGAAGTCGTTTTTATACTGGAGAGTTGACGCGCAGGCCCGCATCGGCCGGGCGCCCTTTCAGGTGCCACAGGAGAAGGCGCGCATAATAACCGTACCTTCTCCTGACCGACTTTCCAAACAGCACAAAAGGCAATAGCGTAGCAGGCAGAAGGAACATGACGGCCTTGCACAGCCGCACGAACGCGAAGGTTGCGCAGTAAGGCCGGGAATGGTATTTCTGCATAAACGCGTGAAGAGAGATTGCGTACTCCATCCTGCCCCGGACCCAGGATTGCGACACGGTCCTGCCCTGCAGATGGACGAGCCTGGATGCGGGAAGGAAAACCACCCGGAAGCCGCTCCTTGACGCGCGCAGGCAGAGGTCCGTCTCCTCGAGGAAGAAGAAGAACCTCTCGTCAAAGCCCCCCGCGACATCGAAAACACGGCGCCTCACCATCAGGGCTGCGCCTATGAGGGACGCCACATCGGTCGGCCCGGTCAGTCCTTCGCCCTTTGTCCTGAACCTGCCGGAAAAGAGCGCGAGCAAAGCCCCGGGCAAGAGCTCCAATGCGAGGCTCGGTATGGGGGCAAAGGAACGCTGCGGCCTTCCGTCTTCGTAGACGAGCTGCGGCGCGGCAATGCCTATCGATCCATCCTGCCGCATGTGGTCCAGCAGCTTGATTATCTCGCCCTCGATCAGGCGCGTATCCGAATTGAGAAACAGGACAAACTCGCCGGAGGACCGCCGTAAACCAATATTTGCCGCGGCTGCAAACCCCCTGTTTTCCTGACTGCCTGCATAAGAGAAATGCGGGAAGCGGGAGGCCACCATTGCTTCCGTCCCGTCGGTCGAGCCGTTGTCGACGACGATCACTTCCCGCAACGCGGCCTGAAGCGGCCTATCCGCTTCTATGGACGCGAGCAGGCCGGCGACCAAGTCGCACGTATTCCTGGTTATGATGATTATCGAAAGCACCGGTATATCCTACCCTACACACCAAAGACAGCGCAAGGGTGGCCGGCGCTATACCGCCAGTTGCGGTAACTCGTCCTTTTTCCGGTAGACCAGCGCCTGGCAAATAGCCACCAGGCCGTCGCTGTCCTCCACCGTGATATAGTACGTGGCCGTCTTCCTGCCCTTGTTGGTCTCCGTCGATTTCGCGCGCAGCAGGCTGTTTTTCTTTGCCGGTTTAATGTAGGTGACGTTCATATTGAGGGCAACCGCCGTAGTGCCGTGGCTGTTCGACGATATCTCGAACGCCTCGTCGATCAGGGAGAAGACGGCTCCGCCGTGCGCAGTGCCGTGTATGTTGTCCATCGACTCCTTATACTCCATCTCGCACAGGGCGTAGCCGTCGTCCACGTCTACCAGCCTTATCTCCATGAGCTGTGCGAAAGGCTCCCCCGACACGATCTTCCTGAATGCCTGTTTCCTTGCATCTTCCATTATCGGACCCCCCTGTACAAGAATGGTATTATTGCTTCCTGCCCGGCGCCAGCGACGCAAAAATTCCGCAGCCGCAGAGAACGGCGAAAACGGAGAAAACGACGCCTACACTTTTTAAAAAGGCATGATAGCGGTCCGGTGTTATCTGGACCTGGCCTACATAGAGAGAAAAAATGAGCATCGAAATGCCGATGCTGAACGAGTTACCCAGGAGCCGCATCGTCTGGGAGACGCCCGAGGCCACCCCGTATAAGCGCTCGTCCACCGAACTCATTGTCGCGTTAGTGTTGGGAGAGGAGAAAAGCGCGAAGCCGAGGCCGTGGAGGGCCAGCGTGCCGACGACCAGCCAGAGCGGCGTTTCCTCGCCGAGGAATGCGAACAATATCAGCCCGACGACGGTACATGCCATGCCGACGGAGGCCACGTTCCTGGGGTCTCTCCTGTCGGATAACCTGCCGGCGTACGGAGAAAAGACGGCCTGCACAACGGGCTGCGCAATCAGGATCAGGCCCGCAGTCCTGGGGTTCAGGTGCTTGGTGTATTGCAGGTAGAGGCTCATGAGGAAGCCTATGGCATAGGTCGCCGCGTAGTTGATGAATGCAGCCAGGTTCGACAGCACGAAGACGCGGTTATACCGAAACAGCCGCAAGTCCAGCAAAGGAAATTCCCTGTGTTTCTCCCATTTAACAAAAACAGCCATGCAGGCGATGCCGGCGCCAAGCCCCATGAACCCCTCCTTCGCCGGCAGCAAGCGGAAACCGTAGAGGACAACGCCCAGGGCTATACAGTAGACGACAGAGCCGAAGACATCGAAGTACTCCTTACTGCCGTCGGCCCATTCTCCCTTGAGCTTTGCGGACGCCCATAGCGTGATGGTAATGCCCATGAAAGCGGAGACGAAGAAAATGCTCCTCCATCCCCACTGCTGGGTGAGGAAGCCGCCTATCGGCGGGCCCATGGAGAGTCCGCAGTAGACCGCGGCGAGCGCCAGGCCGAGCACCTTCCCTCTTTCGGCTGCTGCGAAAACCGACATGAGGATTGCGATCCCATTGCCGTAGATCATGGCGCTCCCCAGCCCCTGGAGGCACCTCGCTGCGATAAGCACGCGCCCGGTCGTCGAAAAACCGCATACAATGGTGGAAAACGAGAAGAAGGCCATCCCCCAGAGGAAGAGCTTCTTCCTCCCCCAGATATCGGCCATCCTCCCGAAAGGCAGCACGAATATGGCCCCGGGGACGACATACGCCAAAGGGACGAAGGTCATGAGCACCGCGTCCATGCGGAGGTCGGCCGACATGGCAGGCAGCGCAATGTTCGTGCTCGACATCATGAAGGGTGAAAGGAAAGAAGAGACAAGGGCGGCAGCAAGCGCCGCCTTCCTCGTTGTTTCGTCAGACCGTGCGTCGGCGCCCGCACTCATTTACATTTCCCAGGATGCATGACTTCTCAGTTTATCACAACGAGTCGGCGGATCAAGCAATGGACCTCCCTTCGAGATATAAGGCTCCTTCATCCTTTTTATGAGGGGGTGGCTCCGCGAGCTTTGCTCGTGGAGGGGGCGACGCTAGCCCCAGTAATTGTGCGCCTTTTTATGCGAGCGTCCTCAGTATCTCGACGCCTTTCTCAATGGCGGGCAGGCCGGCCGCGAAGGAGATGCGCACGTGCGATTTTTTGAGGGAGAAGACGCTGCCCGGTATGATGAAGAGCCTGTTCCTGAGCGCGCGCTCCACGAAGGCGTCGCCGTCGCCCTCCGGTGTTTCGGGGAATATGTAGTAAGCCCCTTGCGGCTTCACTACGCGGTACTTGTCTTTGATGCCCTCGTAGATCAGGTCCCTTTTCTGCCTGTAC
Organism: uncultured delta proteobacterium; assembly: GCA_963810935.1. GTDB lineage: Bacteria > Desulfobacterota > Syntrophorhabdia > Syntrophorhabdales > WCHB1-27 > CAWEPK01. The sequence goes on from CAWEPK010000010.1 coordinate 14,569, forward strand.
CCTTCTATAAGGCTGCTCGTGTCGTAGTCCATGGCGAAGAGGGCGGCCTTTTGCGCCACGGAGTTGACCGCGCTGAACGCATACTGCTGCATGGTAACCATGCTGTCGATGATCTCGGCGGGGCCGGCCGCAAAGCCGATGCGCCATCCCGTCATGCCCCAGTCCTTCGAGAACCCGCCGAAAGTCAGCGTATTTTCGTAGAGGCTCCCGAAATAACCGGGTGCTCCGTTGAAAACAAAGCGGTCGTATATGTCATCCGAGAAGACGAGCAGGTTCCTCTCTCTTGCAACACGCGCCACCATCTCAAGCTCGCCGGCCGAATAGACGGCGCCCGTGGGGTTGTTGGGGCTGTTGATGAGGATCCCTTTGGTCCTCGGGGATATGGCTGCCCGCAGGTCCTTTTCCCTCAGCTTGAAATCGGGGTATGTGTCGAAAAAAACCGGCTTGCCGCCGAGGAGGAGCACCTGGTATTCGTAAAGCACGAAATACGGGTCGGGGATTATCACCTCGTCGCCGGGGTTGAGGGTGACCATGAAGGCGAGCAGCAGGCCGCCCGTGACACCCGGCGTGATAATGGCGTCATCGCACGAAACACGCTTCGCACGGAGATATTTTAGTACCTTCCCGCGCAGCTCCGGCAACCCGCCGGAAGGCGTATACTTGTTGAACCCGCCCCGGATAGCCCTTACCGCCTCCTCCTTGACCGGCTCGGGCACGTCGAAGTCCGGCTCGCCCAGGCTTAAATCGACCGGGTCCTTGACGGTCCTGGCAAGGTCGAAGATACGTCTCACCCCCGACGGCTTTATGCGCGCAACCCTATCTGCAATCCACATATCTGCTCCTTACGGTCTCTCCTGTCGCGGACGTCCTCGCAAGGTCGGACCGGATATTGTACCACTTTTTGGGCAGGTCCTTTTCATCGAGAATAATTTTTGTTCGATTCTCCATGCTGACCTCCAATCATAAATTTACCCGAAAAGAATAGGGCCATGAGGCACGCTCATGGCCCTATAAAACAAAGGCCATGAGCGATACGCGAAACCGCTCATGGCCGAAAAGTGCCGGCGGCCTCACGTCATGAGGTCCACCACCACCAGCCTTCGCGCTTAATGTTTGTCTTTACGGACATATCCTTTTATAGCACGGGCTGCGGGCGGGCGTCAACAGGTTTCGGGGCGCATATTGTTATTGGAGGTGAGATGGACAAAAACGAAGCTGCGGGCCGCGATCTGCGTGACGTGCTGGCGGCCCTCGGCACGTCTGAAGCAGGTCTTGCGGGCCTCGATGCGCAAAAACGGCTTGCCGGGACAGGCAGAAACGTCATAAGGAGAAGACGCGTGCAGGCCCTCGCTGTGCTCGCCAGGCAGGCTCGAAAGCTCTCTGGCCTATCTGCTTATGGCTGCCTGCGTTATCTCCCTGTTTCTCCGCAACATCTCCGATGCCATAGTGATTGCCGCCATACTCTGCATCAACACGCTCCTGGCTTTCTTTCAGGAATACAGGTCTGAGAAGACCATCGAGAAGCTGAACAGGCTCGTCAGCAAACGGGTCTTCGCCAGAAGGGACGGGAGGCTCGTCCTGATCGACGAGGAAGAGCTTGTGCCGGGCGATATCGCGGTGCTCAGGGAAGGCGACGTGGTGCCCGCCGATATGCGGCTCGTTGAGGCGGACAACCTTGAGGTCGATGAATCGCCGCTCACCGGCGAGTCGGTCTCCGTGTTGAAACAGGCCACAGGCGCGGCGGCCGGAGTCAATGGACCGGACCGGCAAAATGCGACCCTCCTTTTCGCCGGGACCACGGTGCGCAAAGGCAAGGCCGTAGGCGCCGTCTATGCGACCGGCAATAATACGGATCTCGGCCGCATAGCCTATCTCTCGGCCGGCGCAAAGAGGGTGACGCAGTACGAAAGGTCGCTGCAATCTTTCAGCTCGTTCCTTATTAAGATGGTATTTATAGCCCTCGTCGTGGTCTTGGCCCTGAAGCTCATCGTTATCCGGGACCTTTCGTCGATAGGCCCTCTTCTGCTCTTTCTCGTGGCGCTGGCGATAGCCGTTGTACCGGAGGCCCTTCCCGTCATCGCGACGGTCACGATGTCGGCCGGCGCGTCGAAGCTCGCGCGGAAGCAGGTCATCGTAAAGCGCCTCTCTTCGCTGGAAGACCTGGGCAACATCAACCTTCTCTGCACCGATAAAACGGGCACTCTGACCGAGAACCGCATGGCCGTTGCCGGCATTACTTCCGTCGATCCCCGCCTTTTTCAAAGGCTGGCATTCGCCGGCATAGAGGCGGCCGATATCGAGGAGGGGAGGAACCCCTACGACCTGGCTTTCCTCCACTTTGTCCCCCGCGACATCAAGGAAGAGGCGGCGCAGTTGAAAATCGTCAGGGAGTGCCTTTCGACCCGGAGACACGCCAAAAGCGCATCGTCTTCCGGGAGGCGGCATCCGGCAAGCATCTTCTCGCGGTCTACGGCGCGCCGGAGACGCTCATGCAAACGGCGCACACCGATAAGCCGGAAGAGTATGCGTCACGGCTAAGGACAGAAGGCGAAAGCGGCCTGCGCAGCCTCGCTATCGCCTGCGGCGAGATGAAAAACGCCGACGCGCCCATTGATGAAGACGGAAACGGCGTACCCCTTGTCTTCCTCGGCTTTGCCACGTTCACGAGCCCCCTGCGGGCGAGCGCCAAAAAGACGATAGAGACGGCCCGCAAGATGGGAATAGAAATCAAGATCCTGTCGGGCGATTCCAGGGAGGTCGTCGAATACGTGGCCCGCGAAGTGGGCCTTATCGAGGCGGGCGAGCGCGTCCTCACGGAGGACGACCTTGCCGCAATGACACCTGCCCGTCTCAAGCACGCCGCCCTTTCGTGCAAGGCTTTCGCCCGCGTATCGCCCGCCCGCAAGCTCGAGCTGATCGACCTGGTGAAAGAAGAGACCGTCGTCGCCTACCAGGGAGACGGCATCAACGACGCGCCTGCGCTCAAGGCGGCCGACGTCGGCATCGCTGTGGATTCGGCGACCGACATCGCGAAAGAGAGTGCCGACATCATCCTTCTGAACGACGGCCTGGATGTGCTCATTAACGGCATCGATTACGGCAGGTCGATCTTTGTCAACATCAACAAGTATATAAGGTATACGATGGTGGGGAACTGGGGCAATTTTTTCGCCCTGGCGACTTTATACGTCCTGGCGTCCCGCCTGCCTCTTCTGCCTGTACAGGTGCTGCTCACAAGCCTCATCACGGACGTGCCTCTCATCATGATAGCGGGCGACGCAGTCGACCCGAATGAAGTGGAACGGCCGGAGAAGCGCGACGTCCGGGGTCTATTTCTGATCTCCCTTATCCTCGGCGTGCCGACCGCCGTTTTCGAGCTTCTCTTCTTCAGCATGCTTGCAGGCCGGCCAGCGCCTTCGGCCCGGACGGCCTTCTTCCTCTACCTGACGTTTATGCAGCTTGCCGTGATTTTTTCCGTAAGGAACAGGGATTTCTTCTGGAAGGGTGAAAAACCGTGGGTCGTATTGACGGCCGCCTTCGCCGCCGCTTTTATCTTCTCTCTGGCGTTGCCTTATCTACCTGTCTTCCAATCCGTATTCTCGTTCGTGCCTCTGCCGGCCTATGAGGTGGTCCGCATAATCTTGATGACCGCCTTCTATTTCATCGTAGTGGACGCGGTGAAGGTGCTCCACTACAGGCAGTTTGCCCCCATATTATTCAGGACCGCCGCTGGAGAGCGGTAAGCGTACGCTGGAATCAAAAAAACCCTCCCCCATGAGGGGGGAGGGTGATGTGCTTTACGCCTGTGAATTTGCTATAAGAAGCGTTTACTTCCGCGCCTTGGCGGTCGCAAGAGTCTCTATAAACGCGTCTATCCTGTTGTGCGTTTCGGCTTCGTTGTAAGAGCTGATATCGACTATGTCGCCCTCCATAATCATGACGGGTATGTCGCCGTAGACCTTCTTCAGTACCTCGGCCTGAAGCATGATGCCCGCATGCCATGAGCGGCAGGAGAAGGCTGAATGGAAGACAACGCCGTCGCACTTGTAGTCTTCGATGTACTCGATGAGGCGCTCTACCTCCGGCGTCGAGCCGGGGCGGTTTCTCGCCTTGTCGTACCAATGTGTCCAGAAGCGCACCCATCTCCACGCGAGGTGCTCCAGGGGGTCGTTGGTCTGGGGCAGGTCGAGCCGGTAGACCGCCTCGCTGCACCGGTACGTCGTCTCCACGGGGAAGACGGCGCCCTGGTTGTTGAAGTACTGGAAGTCAGCCAGGGCGAACCAGGAAGGCAGCCCGGCGCCCCAGAGGAGCCTGTATTTCTCGTTCTCGACGACGGCCTCTTTCTTCTCTATCTTCTGCAGAAGCTCCTGCCGCAGGTCGGCATAGAAATCGTAACATTCCTGCGTGCCGAGCATGAAGGAGATGGGGACCATCGTATTCATCGCGTCGCCCGTGTCCATAGGGCACGGTATCGCTTTGCGCAGCTCGTAGGTCTCGATGAATATGTTCCACGTCCGGTCCGTCAAATCCACGATGGCGGCTAGCTTGTCCCAGTCCATCTTCTTGCCTGTCACCTTCTCGCAGAAGCGGACGCAGGCGTGAAGCTCTTCCGTGCAGTACTTGACGTAGAACTTCTCCTGCTCCTTGTGGTCCAGAGTGGGGTCCCACGGCGGGTAATACAAACCTCCTACAAAGACAGGCACGTCGGGCAGGTAGTGCTGCGTCGCCTGAGGCCATTTATACCTGGGGTCGCACAACTGTTGGCCGGAGCCGAGTATCATGTCCGGCCTGCCCATGCCGCCCCACGGCGGGTTGGGCGGCATTTCGCCCCCAAGCTCCTCGCGCCACATATCGAACCCAAGGTTGCAGGTGGCATATGTGCACAGGGAGCGGGAGAAGTCTTCGGCCTCCGCCTTCTGGAGGAACCTTTCCGCGTCGCGCTTGGCGGCGCATATGCCGGAAAAGCTCTCGCCCCAGGCAGGCACAATATCCATCGACCGCATGATCTCATCGACCGCGCAGACTATGAAGGCGTAGGCAACTTTCTTTCCTTCCGCCCTTGCCTGTACGGTCTGGATCATGTTGGCGCGCGTCATCTTCGGTATTTTTGCCGCTGCGGCCGTCGCAAGCGTCCTCGGTTTTTTCTCGTCAGCCATCTCGTATCCTCCTTACATTCTTATGCGATCATTTCGAGGAACGCCTCGATCCTGGTCCTTGTCCTTCCGAGGGTCGACGTGGAATATTCGTCCTCAAGATAGAGCACGGACGCCCCTGCCTGCTCGACAAAGCGCTTGATGGCCGGGACCTCGAAACCGTAAGGATCGCAATACTTGTAGACAAAAATGATAACTCCTTTCACCCCGAAGTCCTTGATATAACTCTTGAGATAGCCGAAGCGGGCCTCAAGGTTCTGCTCGTACGTCTGGCCTTCGGAGACTATATGCGTCGTGGGTATCTTGATCCTGCGCAGGTAGCGCTCCGAAAGCGCGCCCATCGGGTCGCCGTTTTCGTCCGCGTCCGGCCAGTAGACCTTGGCGCCGACGGAAAGGTAGTCCATGACCAGCTTTCCACCTGCGTCCTCGATGATTTTAGCTACCGAGGTATTGTCCATCTGATCGCCTATCAGCATGACGCGCGCGCCAGGGGCCCCTGACGGGCCAATGCCGGCCTTCCCCCTCTCCTGTACCTCGGCCGTAACGCCCTCGATCAGGGCGGTAGACTCGTCAACGGGCAGGCTCATCGCCGCCACCAGGACCTGCATCATCTCTACGCCGGAGATAAGGGGCGGGTCCGATTTACGCAGGGCATAAAGCGCCCGCATTGCGCGCCTGTTGGCGTTGTGCGCCTTGATCGCAGCGGCGAGGTCATCGTTCGTTATCTTTTTGCCGGTGAACTTTTCCAGGCTGCCGGCAAAAACACCCAGAACGGACTTGAAAAAATCCACGGACGGGTCGTCCGTCACGTGGGGCACATTCAGGAAGTGCCAGTAAGGCAGCTTTAGGGCGTAATACCACTCGTTGTTCGTCTTGTCCGTGCTGTCGCACTGGTGCGGCAAGACCATGCCGTCTATGTAGTCGAACTTACCCTTCAGCACCGAGTCGAAAACGTTGCGGATGAAGGGGCATACGATCGTCTCCATGTGCGCGTCCGCCCGCGTGATCGGCTCCGTCACGTCGCCTCTCAGCCGCAAGGGTACGACCCCGGCTGCGGTGAGGACCTCTACGGGCCCGAGGGCGGTCAGGTAAGCTATCACCTTTTTGCCGGCGGCCTTCAGCTCCCTCGCTCTCAACCCATACTCGTTGTAATATTTTTCCGCCAATGCCAGTCCGTCTGCCTTCGCGTTCGCCATAGTTATCCCTCTTTCTAGAAGCACTTATATTTGTAAAGCGTCGGTTGTCGTTTCTCTTATTGAGTGAGCAGGGGGCAGGCCGTTATGGCCGGCCCCCTTGCCGTAGTCCTTTCTATAAGTGGTTCTTTCTATACGTGGTCCTTCCACAGGCCATACCGCTCGCGCAATATCCTGTGCAGGATCTTGCCCGCGCCGGAGCGCGGCATCTCCTCGTCCTTGATGAAATAGATGTTCTTGGGGACTTTGAAACCGGCGATCTTGCCCTTGCAGTGGGCCTGGATCTCCTGGGGCGTCGAGGTCTGCCCCTCGTGGAGCACGATCACCGCCGTCACCTGCTCGCCCCATTTCTCGTGAGGCACGCCGATAACCGCCACGTCCTTCACCTTCTCGAAGCCGCCCACGCAGTTCTCCACTTCCGACGGGAAGATGTTCTCGCCGCCGGAGATGATCATATTGGCCTTCCTGTCGACGAGGTAGATGTAGCCTTCCTCATCCCTCATGCCCATGTCGCCCGCGCTGAAGTACTCACCCTTCATGGCAGCCGCCGTCTTCTCGGGCTCCTTCCAGTAGCCCTCGAACAGCATCGGGCTGCGCGAGTACAGCTCACCGACTACGTTCGGCTCGGTGACGAGCTTGCCGTCTTCATCATAGAACTTGATAACGTCGGACCCGATCACCTCCCTGCCGCAGGAACCGAGCTTTGTCAACTGCTCATTGGGCTTCAGTATGGTCACTATGCCCGCTTCCGTCGACCCGTAAGCCTCGTCGAGCTGCGAGTTGGGGAACATCTTGAGGACTCCGAGCTTCGTATCCTTTCTCGCAGGCGCGGAAGAGATGAGCAGTTTTTTGATAGTCGTGAGGTCGTATTTCTTCTTCACCTCGTCGGGAAGGGCGAGCATCATGATGTAATGCGTAGGGACGAGGGACGTAAAAGTGACCTTATGGTCGGAAAACGTTTTGAGCAGGTCTTCCGGGTTGAAGCTCACCATGTTGTAGCACATGACCGTGCCGCCCACCCAGGTGGCCACGAACGAATAGAAGAGCGAGTTGACGTGGCAGCAGGGCATGACCAGCAGGTTGACGTCGTTAAAGTCGAACTGGTGGTCGAAGATCGAGATAAAATACTGGGCAAAGAGCGAGGCGTGCGTCTTCATGACGCCTTTGGGCTTGCCCGTGGTGCCGCCCGTGTACATGATGACCCAGATGTCTTCCGAGCTCACTCGCGTGGCCGGCTCCTCGGGGCTTGCCTTCGCCAGGACGTCCTCATACGGGAGGAAACCGTCGAACTTCGGGTTCTCCACGCCGAACGAGATATAGGTCTTAACCGTCGACAGGCTTTTCTTCATGCCGTTGACGTGTTCTACCCACTGGTCCTGGACGATGAAGGCCTTCGCCTCGCAGTGGTTGACGATGTATTCCATCTCCGGGCCGGACAGCCGGAACATGATGGGGACGCAAACGAAGCCGCCCTTCGCCGCGGCCGCATAGATCTCCATCCACTCTACGGCGTTGTAAGCAAGCGCGGCGAACCTGTCCCCTTTAACCAGGCCCTGCGCCGCCAACGCGTTCGCAAGCCGGCAGGAACGCTCATCCCATTGCTTGTACGTGAACGACTTGTTCAGGTCCTTGATGGCGACCTTGTTAGGCCACTTGAAAGCGCCTACCCTCACTACGTCCTTTGCAGTCATCCAATTCCCAAGTTTCATACCAACCCCCTAAGTATAATTTTTGGATGCTACTCTACGAGCTCCAGAAGATGATGCACCTTCTGGGGCATTCCATTTTTATAGATATTGTCGATCAGGTTTATCATGCACCCCGGGCATGCCGTCACGACGATATCCGCTCCGGTCGCTTTTATGCCGTCCATCTTTTTTGCAGCGATCTTCTTTGTAAGGTCGTAATGATAGACGCTGAAAGAACCGCCCATGCCGCAGCAAAGGTCGGCGTTCGGCGCCTCCACGTATTTGAGCCCTTTCAGGCCCTTCAATATGGCCCTCGGCTGGTCCTTGATGTTCTGGTACCTGACGAGGTGGCACGGATCGTGCCAGGTCGCCGTCTTGCCCTCGAACTCCTTCCGCAGGGTAAGCTCTTCCGGCTTGACCTTCAGCACGTCGATGATGAACTCCGTCGAGTCCTTGATCTTTTTCTCGAACTCGCCGTACCGCTTCTCCTGGTCCGGGTTGTCCGCCAGGTATTTCTTGTAGTCCTTCAGCGTGGAGCTGCATGTACCGCACGCAGTCACTATCGTGTCGACGCCCTCGAAGGCCTTTATGTTCTCATCCGCCAGGCGGCGTCCCGTCTCGAAATCGCCGCCGAAGTAAACGGCCGCTCCGCAGCAGTTCTGCTCCTTCGGCACCACTACCTCGACACCCCTTTTGGTCAGGAAATCGATCATCTTCAGCCCAAGGTCCGGATAGACGAAATCGGTGGCGCAACCCATGAAGTAACCGACCTTCATCTTCGCCGGGCCTACAGCGGGATAGAACGGCTTGACCCGGTCGCGGAGGAACGTTTTGGCTAAGGCCGGAAAGTTCCTTCCACCCAGCGACTTGATGAAATCCGGCAGGTGGCGCACGTTCCCTTCAGTCTTCGGGAGGAGCCACTGGAACGTCTGCATCAGCTTCGCGTAGCGCCCCATCGCTTTCCTGTCCGCCATCGCCTTGCGGTAGACAAACCCCTTGATCAGGCCGAGCCCCTTTTCCTTCACCATCTGGGCGCGGGCCGCCACAACGACCCTGTCTATCTGCGCCTTCGCCGGACAGTTGGCGACGCACCGCTTGCAGAGCAGGCACTTGCCGATGATCTCGGCCATCTCGGGGGTAAACTCCTGCTCCCCCCTCAAGATAAGCTTCGTCAGGTAGTTCTTGCCCCGCGCCACGGACGTTTCCACTCTTTCTTCCTGGTAGACGGGACAGAAGAAGCTGCAGAAGCCGCACTTCATGCACTGGTCCGTAAATTGCTCGATCTTTTTCAGCTCCCTGAGATCTTTCACAAATAACCCCCTAATCCCAGATCTTGCCTGGATTCATTATATTGTTCGGGTCGAAGAGCGCCTTGATGCCCTTCATCATGTTGATGACTACGGGGTCGGTCACCTTGTTGAAGAATTTCTGCTTCTCGAGGCCGATGCCGTGCTCGCCGGAGAGCACGCCGCCCAGCTCTACCGCGCCCATAATGATGTCCTCCATTGCGCCGGTCGCCCTCTTAAAGTGCTCCTTGTCGCTCATGTCCGTCATGATGGAGGGGTGAAGGTTGCCGTCGCCGGCGTGCCCGAGCACGGTGATCTCAACATTGTATTTCTTCGCAAGCTCTTTGCACTTGTTGATGAGATCGGGTATCCTGCCCCTCGGCACGGTCACGTCTTCGGCGAGAACGGTCTTCGCCTTTCCGAAGACTGCCGCGAAGCCCGCCCTTCGGGCAAGCCAGTACTTGTTCGCCTCGTCAACGGTCTGCGCGACCTTCACGTCCTTGGCCCCGTACTTCTTCGTGATCTCGACGATCTTCTCGGTCTCCTTCTCCACCGCCTCGGCTATGCCGTCGCATTCGAAGAGGAGCACCGCGTCGGCGTCCTTCGGCAGGCCTATGGGCATCATCTCTTCGATCCTGTTGATAACCCAGTTGTCGATCAGCTCGATCTTACACGGGATGACCCCGTTTTCGAGTACCCTGAAAACGCTCTCGCCCGCGGTCGCCACGTCGTCATAGACGACGACTATCGTTTTCCTCGCCTGAGGCAGAGGAGATAGCTTAAGCTCCGCCTTGGTGATGACGCCCAGCGTGCCCTCGGCGCTGATGAAGATGTGGAGCAGGTCGTATCCGACGACGTTCTTCAGCGTCCTCCCGCCCAGGTTGACTATATCACCGGAAGGCATGACGACCTCGACGCCGAGGATATACTGCTTGGTAACGCCGTACTTGACGCAGGCAGGGCCGCCCGCGTTTTCCGATACGATGCCGCCCATTGTCGCGCCCAGGAAGCTCTGCGGGTCGGGCGGGAAGAAAAGACCGTCTTTCGCGAGCCGCAGCGTCAGGTCCTGGAGGACGACGCCCGGCTCAACGGTCGCCGTCAGGTTTTCCTTGTCGATCTTGAGTATCTTGTTCATCCGTGTCATGACCAGCGAGATGCCGCCCAGCCAGGGGACAGAGCCGCCGCTGACGTTGGTTCCGCCTCCCCTCGGCGTAACGGGTATCTTTTCCGCGTTCGCAATCTTGAGGATCGCCGAAACCTGGCTCGCGGTCGTCGGGAAGACGACAACGTCCGGCTTGTGTATCCAGTTCGTCGTCCCGTCGTATGAGTACGCCTTCAACGCCTCATCCGACGTAAGCACGTTTTCGTTACCTAGAATCTTCTTGAACTCGCTTATCAATGCTTCGTTGACCATTGCAAACCCCCATGCATTGTTATTGGGGCCCGAGTCCCCATCATGCGATCTTCGCCCCGGCGGGCGCCCGCGCGCTTACGGGCCGTTCGCCCGCGGGTTATAACCTCTTTGCCAGAAGAAGAGGCGTTGCCGGCCATACAATTTCTATCCGCCTGCCGACTCTCTAACAACCTTATAACGCTTTTTCAGCAAACAAGCGTCCGGCTTATGAAGATTTCTTGAACTCCTTCTCCATCGCGTCCTTCGCGGGCTTCACGTACATATCGCGAAGCTTCGGCTTCTCGATTTTCCCGGACGGGTTGCGCGGCACAGGCGCCAGCACGACCTTTTCCGGCCACTTGTACTTCGCGAGGCCGCGCTCTTTTATAAAGTTTATCACTTCTTCTTCCGTAAGTATCTCATCAGGCCTCGCCTGGACGATTGCCATTACGATCTCGACGAGCCTCGGGTGCGGGTAGCCGAGCACGGCCACGTCCTGGATCTTCGGGTGCTTTCGCAGCACGTCCTCGATCTCGGCCGGGAATATATTCTCCCCGCCCCTGATGATGAGGTCCTTGGCCCGGTCTGCGAAGAAAACAAAGCCTTCTTCGTCCTTGTAAGCGAGGTCCCCGGTATGGAGCCAGCCGTCGGTGATTGTTTTTGAGGTCATTTCAGGGTTGAAGGCATATTCCTTCATAAGCCTCGGGCCCTTGAGCAGCAGTTCTCCCACGGCGTCGGCGGGCATCTCTTTCCCGTCCGAATCGACCACCTTCGCCTCCATGAAGGCCGTCGCCTTGCCGATGGAGCCGGGCTTCCTCATAATGTCGTCATCGTAGCAGTTGAGCGTCCCGCCGCCGCCCCCTTCGGTAATGCCGTATATATTGGAGATAGGCAGGCCGGGGAATATCTTCTTCGAGTCTTCGAGGAGCGCGTACGGCACGGGCTGCGCCCCTATCTCGATGTGGCCCAGACGGGAGAGATCGTAATCCTTGAGGTTGATCTTGCCGGACTTGATGGCCGCCAGGAGGTCGGCCCACGTCGGGACGGTGTTCCAGCCGCCCGTGCACCCCTCGTCCGCCATGGTCCGGAGGTAGTTCTCCGGCTGAAGCTCCATGGGCATGAGGATCTTTCCAGCGGCTATAAAGCAAGGGAAGGACAGGAAGAGCGTTCCGCTGTGGTAGAACGGATGGGGCGACAGGTAGACGCTCATGTGGCCCAGGTTATAGGTAAGGGCGTTCCCTATGCCTATCCAGAACAGGGTGCCGTGCGTGTGGGAGACGGGTTTAGGCGCGCCCGTGGTGCCGGAGGTGAACATCAGCTCCGCCATATCGTCGTCTGCCATGTCGACGAGGACCGGCCTGTCCTTGCCGCTTTCCATGATGTCGCTGTAGGACTTCATACCGGCCGGGGCCTTGCCCCCCACGCAGATGTACTGGCTGCAATAAGTCATCTCCTGTCTGATCGGCTCGACCCTTCCGACGAACCCATCGCCCAGGATAAAAACCTTGCTCTTTGTCACGTCGCAGGCATACTTGATATCGCCGCTTGCGAACCGGAAGTTAAGGGGGCTGATGACTGCCCCTGCCTTAAGGACCGCCATGTATGTGATGTACCACTCGATGCTGTTGAGCATCAGGTGCTGGACAACGTCGCCCTTCTTGATCCCGCACTCGTCGATGAGGTAGTTCGCTACCTTGTTGGTATCCTCTTCGAGCTTCTTCCAGGTGAGCGCTCTGCGTGTCTTGGTCGATGGATAGCTTTCGATCAAAAATTCCCTTTCCGGAAATTTGCTTGCATTAAGACGGCAAAAACTCGAAAAATTCATTGACCCCCCCTTGTGCTGTTTTTTACGCGCACTTCAGGCGGGTGGGCCGCGAACGGCCCACCCGCTTAAGGACTTGCCATTACCGGGGCTCGCGTCGCCCCCTCTCGCCGGGGTACCCGCTTCAGCGGGTCGTTCCCCTCATAAAGAGGATGAAGAAGCATTGCTATATCGCTTCCTTCCCCATCGCAATTACCGGGGCTAGCGTCGCCCCCTCCACGAGCAAAGCTCGCGGAGCCTTCCCCTCATAAAGAGGATGAAGAAGCATTGCTATATCGCTTCCTTCCCCATCGCAATTACCGGGGCTAGCGTCGCCCCCTCCACGAGCAAAGCTCGCGGAGCCTTCCCCTCATAAAGAGGATGAAGAAGCATTGCTATATCGCTTCCTTCCCCATCGCAATTACTGGGGCTAGCGTCGCCCCCTCCACGAGCAAAGCTCGCGGAGCCTTCCCCTCATAAAGAGGATGAAGAAGCATTGCTATATCGCTTCCTTCCCCATCTCGAATGCCTTGATGTTCAGCTCGTGTATCTTGGCGGGGAGAAGGTCTGTAAGGGCCCTTACCCACATGTCTTTTTTGATCTCCGGGAAGAACTTGGAGAAGGCGCCGACCAGGACGACATTGGCGGCCTGGGCGTTCCCGAGGGAAACGGCCATCTCCTGCCCTTTGACCACGTGCACGTTCCCGTTGAAGAACTTTTTGAACGTCTCCGGTATGTTCTCCGGGTACTTAGCCAGGCCCAGGTTAACGCCCGGGGGCAGTATCTTCTGCTCGTTGATGACTATCTTTGCGCCATCCTTGCAGTAGTTTATGTACCTCAGCGCCTCCAGAAGCTCGAAGGCAAGGAGGAAATCGACGTCTCCGTACTTGATCAGCGGCGAATAGACTTTCTTCCCGTAGCGGAAATGCGTGGTCACGTCGCCGCCCCTCTGGGCCATGCCGTGAACCTCGCTCTTCTTGACGTCGTAGCCCGCCTCGACAAACACGTGCGCCAGGATGTTGCTCGCCAGTATCGCCCCCTGTCCGCCCACGCCCGAAAGCAATATGTTGGTGACTTTGTCGGTCTTCTTCATCACGCACCTGCCTTTCCTGGAAGTATTGACTCGAACTTGCAGACCTGCGCGCAGAGGCCGCAGCCGGGGCACTGAAGCCTGTTGATCGAGACTGTCCCTTTTCTCTTTTTGCCGTCCTTGGTAGTACCCTCTTTCTCGACCCAGCTTATCGCGGGGCAGCCCAGCTCGAGGCACAGCTTGCATCCGCGACATGCCTCGGTATCGATGAAGTAGAAGGGGTGCTCGAACTTCCTTTTCTCCCTCCTGTGCAGCATGCAGGGGCCGTTCTGGGTGATTACGACCGAGGCCGCGTCCCTGTTCATCTCTTCCTTCAGGGTCTCCATCGTCGCCTTGACGTTGTACGGGTCGATCTTGGCTATATGCTTTACGCCGAGCCCCCGCACAAGCTGCTCGTAGTTCACCATGTTCGACGGCTCGCCTTTCAGCGTGAAGCCCGTGCCCGCGTGCTCCTGCAGGCCGGTCATACCGGTCGTCCTGTTGTCCAGAATAATAGAGGTGGCGTACCCGCCGTTATAGACGGTGTCCATGAGCGGGCCGATGCCGCTGTGGAGGAAGGTGGAGTCGCCGATGACCGCGCACATCTTGCCGAGGCCCTCATTCCCCATCGCCTTGCCCGCGCCGTAAGCCTGGCCGATGCTTGCGCCCATGCAGACGCACGCGTGGAGCGCCTGGAGGGGCGGGGCCGTGCCCAGCGTGTAGCAGCCTATGTCTCCGAAAACGAATGTGCCTAGCTTCTTGAGCGCGTAAAACAACGCCCTGTGCGAGCAGCCGGGACACATGTTCGGCGGCCTGCGGGGCAGGTCTTCCGGCTTAACGCGTACGGCCGGCTCCTTGTATTTCTTGCCTGTCAGAGACTTCTCGACGATCTCGGGCGACAGCTCGTACATGTTCGGAATAAGGTCCTTCCCGTGGAAGACCTTGAAGCCCAGCGCCTTGATCTCCGTCTCCAGGAACGGGTCGAGCTCCTCGACGACGATCACCTTCTTCACCTTCTTATAGAAGTCGGCGATCATCTTCTTCGGAAGGGGCCAGACCATGCCCAGCTTCAGGTAGGAGTAATTGGGAAAGGCGTCTTTCGTGTACATGTAAGCTGCGCCGGCCGTGATTACCCCTATCGATGGGTCGTTGATCTCCATCTTGTTGTAGGAGAACTTGTCGGCGTACTCCTCCAGCTTTCTCATCCGCTCCTCGATGACCTTTCTTCTTACGCGGACGTTGGCCGGGACCATGACGTACTTGGTCGACTCTTTCTGGTCTAGGCCCATGGCCACCTTGGATTCCTTCCTGTCCTTGAGGTCCACGATGGAATCCGAGTGCGACACCCTGGTCTCACCTTTGAGCAGCACCGGCGTGTCGAACTTCTCGCTGATGTCGAAGGCGATCTTGGTGTAGTCCTTGCACTCCTGCGCGTCGCCGGGCTCCAGCATGGGCACCTTGGCGAAGCGCGCCCAGTTCCTGGAATCCTGCTCGTTCTGCGAGCTGTGAACGTTCGGGTCGTCCGCCACGACTATCACGAACCCGCCCTTTACGCCCGTGTAGGCGAGCGTCATGAACGGGTCGGAGGCCACGTTCAGGCCGACGTGCTTCATGCATGCCATGGCCCTCGCACCCGCGATTGCAGCACCCGAGGCAAACTCGACCGCAACCTTTTCATTGGGCGACCACTGCGCCTTGATCTCCTTGTACTTGGCGATCTCGGCGAGGATCTCGCTGCTCGGGGTGCCGGGATACGCGGCGGCTACGGTTACCCCCGCCTCCCAGGCGCCTCTCGCTATCGCTTCGTTTCCTTGTAAAACTTTCTTCATAATGGATTCCCCCTATCCGGCGCAATGCCTGTTTTATTGTCAGCCGGAGCCCTCTATAGCCCCTGCTTTGTATACAATGCCAAAAGGCCGTTCGTCAACTGTCTCGTGGGACTACCCGGACTATTTTGTCCGGGTAGTCCCTGTAAAACATCTGTTTCTATGTTTGTCTTCCGCTCATTAAATGCAGACTTTGCCCTGCTGGTGCTCTCCTTCTCATGCTGCCTTTGCCGAACGGGCCTTAGCTTTCGAAGGGAACAGCTTCTCTATCAGTTGTACGGACGGCGGCTTCGAGATAAGGCTGCCGCCGAAGTAAAGGACGGCACAGCCGCCGATCAGTATCCATTCCATGGTACCCATGCCGAGAAGCGCCGGCTTCCTCCCGAGCACTGCCCAGCCGCCCCATAAGGTCGCAGCCGTGCCGTAAATAACGGTGAGGATCGCCCCCACCTTGGTAGCCCGCTTCCAGTAATAGGAGACCACGGTAACGAAGACAAAGACCGCACCGAGTCCCATTGCGGCCAGCCCCATGAATACGGCGAGAAGCGCCGGGGGCCGCTGCAGGGTAAAATAGTACGGCAGGAAGAGGAAAATGGCTATCAGGACGTAGCCAAGGTAAAGCATGGACTTGTCGGAAACCTGCGGCGCCCATAGCTTTATTATGTCCCTGGTCACGTTTGCGCTCATGATGAAAACCATCGCGGAAAGGGTCCCGAGCGCTGCTCCGACCAGACCCGTCAGGTAAACGGACAAAAGCGGGCTGCCGCCCACGGCCCAGGCGAGCATGGGGGCCGAGAGGTCTGCGCCCCACTGTTTGTTGGCCAGAAGGTTGGTCCCGAAGATCATGCGCGCCACCAGCCCGTTGCTGGAGCAGTCGAGCATAACCGGAATACCCGCCGTCATCCAGACGACGAAGCAAAGCAGGATGAACTCTCTCTTGTTCAGCTTCTTCATGCCGAGGAACCGGCTCACGTTATGAGGGAAGCCGACAGACATCGTGAAGAAAATGACGGGCGTCGCCATGATCCCCACCCAACTCGAGAGAGCTGCGTCATGCCTACTTTTGGAAGGGTCGGGTCTATAAGGGCCATGAGGTTCGGCTTCTGAGCCATCAAGGCGTGTGAGATGCTGCCGAAACCGCCCGCCCAGATAAGCGCCCAGAGACCGAGGACCGCGCCGACGAGGCCCAGGAAGGCGCCCTTCACGGCGATGAACCACTGCGTGCCCATGTAGCCGCCGAGGATCAGGAACAGCCAGGCGATGATGACTGCGATAAGAAGACACCAGACTGCAGGCAGGCCCGTGACTGCGTACCAGACCGTTCCGGCCGCCTTGAGCTGGCCTACCGAATACATGAAAAGGAAGAAGAGCATACAGACGGCTATCAGGGTCTGGAGGCCCTTTGACTCAAAGCGTCTGCCGATCGTCTCGGTGATCGTGGCCGCGCCCAGCTTCTGGGCGAAGTCCCTCGTTTTGGTTGCGGCGAGCCAGACAGTCGGGATGATACCGACCAGCGTCCAGATGCCTGCAAACCACATCCCCGGGAAACCGACGGTATAAACGACCGCCGTGCTGCCGCAGAAAGCCCAACCCGATATGTAGGAGCCGGTGAGGGCCAGTCCCGTAACCCACGGGCCTATGTCCCTCTTCCCAACGAGATATTCATCGAAGGATTTCCACTGTTTCTTCGCTACGGCACCCAGAAAAATTGCTACTGCGAGAAGGCAGGCAACGCCGATGATTGCTCCAACGATCATACCTGCGGTCGGCTCGGGAATATTGAGAAATTTCGTTGGATTCATTTCTCCCACCTCCTCGCGATAAGCCACGTTCCGATCAAGGTCATAAGGAAAGTACCAAGAATTAATAAACCCCAGACGATCCAGGCGGTGGAAGGATCAACGCTTGTAGGCTGCATGCGACCTCCTTACTTTCGATTTTAGATAAACCTGGCGGGGAGTTTACGTGTAGACCTATCACCTCCTTATTTCAAGGATATTCACGGAACTTGCAAGACGCGGTGAGATGTAGCGACAATACGAGCTTTATGGCGGACTCCCCTATCCCCCTGTACACTGTATCAACTTAAACAATAAATCAATAAAAATGGGTAAGTCAAGAAGAATTTTGCGCGGCGGGTATTTTCGCGGGTAATTGCCCGAGCATTCGGGACAACAGGATGGAACAAGCCCGAATGCGGCTAAACCGCACGCAAAGGGGCGGGATCTATACAGCCCTTTTGCGTGCGATAAAGC
Source organism: uncultured delta proteobacterium (assembly GCA_963810935.1). Taxonomy (GTDB): domain Bacteria; phylum Desulfobacterota; class Syntrophorhabdia; order Syntrophorhabdales; family WCHB1-27; genus CAWEPK01. The sequence continues at coordinate 32,233 of CAWEPK010000010.1, forward strand.
CTGATTCCATGGAAAAACTTATTCTTTCACGGGGGGCTGCATGGTCTGGGACTCGCCTGCGCCCATGGGCCGCTCCATCGTATCGGGCGGCATCCCCTCGCCCATCATCTTATGGCCGCCCGTCCCCGGGCCCATGCCCATGCCGCCGCGGCCCACCGTACCCTGGCTCATGCAGCCGCATCCTCCGCCTTTTTCCTCATGCCGGTCCATCTTTTTCCAGCCCGTCTTGTGGTGGAGCATAATCAGGAAATCGAGCTTCTCTATCTGCTCGGGCGTCAGTATTGACCTCCATTCTATCAGGGCCATCGTCCGCCTGTCCGCAATCTGCTGCTTCAGGGCGCTCATCTCTTTTTCGCGGGCAATGAGCGTTGCTGCGTCCACCTTCGGGTCGGTAAAGAGCTTCTCCATCTCGACCCGCTTTGCCATGATGTCATACCTCAAGTTGTGGGTCTCCATGAAGTAGCGGCGCCATACCTCGCGGCTTTTCGCTACCTGCTCCTTCGACAGGTTAAGGAAATGGGCCATGCGGGCCATCTTCCCGTGATGGAACTGGCCTTTCCATTCGGGCGCAGCCTGCTGCCCGGCCGGGGCCGTACCTTTAGCAGCCGGCGGGTCGGCGGGGTCCGTGTCAGCCACCAGCATAATTATCTCTTCATCGCCTACTGCCGCCTCTTGCGCAAGCAGAGGGGCGGTCAGGAAAAGAACAAAGATTGCTGTGCACGCCAGAGCCAGATATCCCCTCTTCATACCAACCTCCTGTGATGGGTTTTTTGTTCGATCTTATTTATATGATACACCTCTTGCCTGCCTGACGAAACTTAATAACGCATTGCGACTCAGACAAGGGAGAGGCATTAGGAAGGGGCCGGCCGTAGATGCCCGTTGACACAGCCTCTCGCCGGAAGCATCATATCCTCATGCTCGACCTGTTGGGACCGTTCCTGTTCGGGCTGGCCGGCAGCGCCCACTGCCTCGGCATGTGCGGCCCCATCATAGTGGCCTACGCTATCCATATTGGCCCTCCCGCATCTTCAGGCACGTCCCGGCTTGTGCTGCCCGCAGGCGCGCTGTTGCACCTCGCCTTCCATGCGGGCCGCCTTTTCACCTATGGCCTTTTAGGCGCAACGGCGGCGGCCCTCGCCGGGACCGGTGCCGTTTCCGGCCTGAGGGCCCCCATTTCTGCCGGCGCAGGGGCGATCATGGTCCTTTTGGGCGCCGGGCTGGCAGTCGGCCCGTCTTTTCATCTCATCCCTCATTCCGGATCGGGCGGGGCCACGGCTGCTGCGGCTAAGCGCCTCTCCCCGCTTTTCTCATCGGGCCGCCTGGCGTCAAAGCTGGCCCTTGGGTGCGCCGCAGGCTTCCTACCGTGCATGTTTTCGGCTGCCATGGTCATCAAGGCGGCCTCGACCGGGAGGCCGGCTTCCGGGCTTTTTACCATGCTCTCCTTCGGCATGGGCACCGTCCCCGCCCTGTTCGTTACCGGTCTTTCGACGTCGCTTTTTACTTATAGGGTAAGGCTCGCGGGCAAGCGCGCGGCCGCACTGATGTTGGCCGTGATGGGCTTGTTTCTCCTGTATAAGGGGGTCGCGGCGCACTAACTAAGGCCCAAAAAAGGAGACTCCCGGCCGGCCTCTACGCCTCGGTCGGCTCCATGTCCATCTTGATCGCAAGGAACTTCAGGAGGTCGCGCAGGGCGAGGATGCCCACGAGCTTGCCCCGGTCTATGACCATAAGGCGGCTGGTGCCCGCCCTGTTCATCTTCTCAATCGCCTGGGTGGCGTCGGCTTCCGGATCAATGGTATTGCCTTCCGTGCAGGTCTCTGCGATCTCCTTCACCGTGTGGCTGCCCCATTCTCCACGCGGCACTTCTTTGAGTTGGTTGATCGTGACCACGCCCATGAGCTTCTCGCGGTCCACGACGGGGAACATCTTGTAGTGATAGCGGTAAATGTAATCTTCCATGAGCTGCGCCAGGGTCACGGAGGGATTGACCGTGATCAACTCGGGCTTCATGAAGCGCTTTACGTGCTCCCCCTGGAGCGCCCGCTTGACGAGCAACTGGCGATACGAGGCCTGCGAGGCGTTACGCAGGAACATGCCGATGAGGAACCACCATATGCCGCTGATAATGCTCGAATAAATGAAGGAGACGATCCCCATTATCATCATCGCCGCGCCGAAGCCCTCGCCGATTTTGGAGGCTATGCGCGTGGCCCACTGGAGCTGCCCCTTCGCCCGCCAGAGGATCGACCGGAGCACCCTTCCGCCGTCCAGCGGGAAGGCAGGCAGCAGGTTGAAGATACCCAGAAGGACGTTAAGGTAGGCAAGGTAAAGCAGGACGGCCGTATATGGCGGCGGCACGTACGATGCGGCTGAAAGCGCGACCAGGTAGAAAATGCCGGCCAGGACGAAGCTCGATACAGGCCCGGCGACAGCCATAAAGAATTCCACGGTCGGGCTGTTCGGCTCTTCCGTCATCTGGGAGACCCCGCCGAAGATAAAGAGCGTGATGCCGCTGATCTTGAGGCCGTAACGGCGGGCTATCAGGGAGTGCCAGAACTCATGGAAAATTATCGACACGAAGAGCCCGAGCGCGCCGGCCACCCCCATCCACCAGTAGGTGCTTTTTTCCAGTCCTTTGTAATATGCCGGGAAAACACCGGAGGCCAGCGACCAGACGATCAAGAATGCTATGATGAGCCAGCTCGCGTCCGCGCTCACCGTAAAGCCGAATAGCCTGAAGAGCTTTATCTGTCGGCCGAACATATTGTATAGCCTCCTTGAGCGGGTCCTTCGAGGCAAACCGCTTTTTAAGCTTATATGCATATATATAATGCCGGGAAGACCCAAAGAAAAGCATGTTTACCGCCCTGCCCTTCAAGGACCCGCGGCAGCGGACGGTGGAAAGAAGAGAGGTATTCGTAACTGCTCTTTAATGAAAGCAGACCGTGACGAAACCGGAAACAGCCGGCTCGTACCCGTCTGTATACAAACGGACCGCAAGGCCCTTTCTTCTTTACATTTTTTTTGTCTTGACAATCCGGAGCGCCTTGTGCATATTATCACAAGGGCTTTACAGCATAAATGTTTCAGTGTAGGATGTGGTGTGGTCGTTGGGGTGGAACGGGGGTACATGCGGCCGGCAAGCTCGAGGTATATTATCTCCATACCGGTAAGCGAAGCGCCTGGCGGGCACACATCCGCCGGGTGTCCCTCAATCGAACTCCGATAGAACAGCATGAGCAGGCAGTCTATAGGTATTCCATCTCCTGAGACATCAGGCGAAGGACGGCCGGTAAGGATGCGCCGGGCAGGTTTGCGGAAAATCGAAACTCTGGAGGAGAAATGGACAGAAAGCCAACGATCTTGCTTGTCGATGACGACATTGATTTTGTCGATCTGAACAAAGCCGTCCTGGAGAACCAGGGGTTCGCCGTCGTGCCCGCTTACTCCGGTAGAGAGGGGCTCGGCAAGGTGAGGTTCGAGCAGCCCGACCTTATCATTCTCGATCTGATAATGGAGAAGCACGATTCGGGCTTTACGTTCGCAAGGACCGTAAAGGCCGACCCTATCTATAAGAAAATCCCCATCCTCATGCTGACGGCCGTAGGGGGGACTACGGGATGTGAGTTCTCCCAGGAAGCCGACGGGTACTGGATGAAAACGGATGATTACGCCTGCAAGCCGCTCGAGCCGGAAGAACTGGTCCAGCGGGTAAAGAGCCTGCTCGCAAAAAGCAGGGGCGAGGCATAGGAAGGCACGAAAAGGCGGGCAAAGGCCCCGGCCGATGAAAACGATGGACAGGAGTAAGCATAAACCCACCGTTGACGGTAAACAAAAACAAGCCGATAAGGGCAAAGCTGCGACCGGCCGGGTGAAGGTGCCCTACGTTGCAGTGGCAGCCCACGAGCTGCGCTCACCGCTCGCCGCTATTTACGGCTACCTTTCAGCGTATCTTTCCGGCGCCGCCGGGACAGACCCGAAAACGAACCGTAACATGCTTGAGCGGGCCAAAGTCAGGACGCGCACGCTCCTCGACCTCGTAGACGACCTTCTCCGGATAGAAACGCTCAACTCCAAAAAAACAGCCGGGAAGGAGGCGGTGGAACTGGGCGGCGCGATCAGGAATGCGGTGGAGTTGATCCTGCCCCAGTGCGATGCCGGGAACATACGCGTCGAGATCGATATCGCCGGCCCCCTGCCCCCCGTTAAGGCCGACCGCGTGCAGATGGAGGAGCTTTTCACCAACCTCGTCTCGAACGCGGTCAAGTACAATGTAAGCAACGGCCGGGTGATAATACGGGCGAAACCGGTGCGGGGCTTCGTAGAAGTGCAGGTAACGGATACGGGCGTTGGCATGGACCGGGAAAGCCTGCGCCACGTATTCGAGCCGTTCTACAGGGTATCGGACCCGCAGACGCGGCGGGTGCCCGGGACCGGGTTGGGCCTCTCCATCGTCAAGAAGATCGTGGAGTCCCATTCCGGCCGGATAACAATCAAGAGCGAGCCGGGCAAGGGTACAACCGTAATCGTAAAGCTTCCCATGAAAGATCATGACAGGCATGACCCCGAATCGGGGAGAAAGTCAAAAAAGGAGAAAATATGGCCAAAAGAGCGCTAGATGTGAGCAAAGAGCAAAGACATAACGAGATTGTCGAGAAACGGCAGCTTGCGCCCTCCCTCGTCATGTGGAAGCTCTACGTCCCGGATATAGCCAAGCGCGTCAAGCCAGGCCAGTTCGTGGTGTTGAGAGCCGATGACACGGGCGAGCGGATACCGCTCACGGTAGCCGATTTCGACCGTGAGAAGGGGCAGATAACGGTCATCTTCCAGGAGGTGGGCGCTTCCACGAAGAAGCTTTCCCGGCTGGACGCAGGCGGTATAGTCCTCGACGTCGTGGGACCGCTGGGCAAGGCAAGCCATATAGAGAAGTTCGGGACGGTAGTCTGCGTAGGCGGCGGCGTCGGCGTAGCGCCTGTCTATCCGATAGCCAAGGCGCTTTACCAGGCCGGCAACAAAATCTTCTCGATTATAGGCGCAAGGAACAAGGAGATGCTCATCCTCGAAGACGAGATGAGGGCGGTCAGCAACGAGCTGCTGGTCACTACCGACGACGGCTCGTACGGCCGTCACGGCTTCGTTACCGACGAGCTGACGCGGCTCATCCAGGAAGGAAATCAAATCGATCTCGTCCTCGCTATAGGCCCGGTCGTCATGATGAGGGCGGTAGCCGAAGTAACGAGGCCCTACAACCTCAAGACCGTCGTAAGCCTCAACTCGATCATGATCGACGGCACGGGCATGTGCGGTGGGTGCCGGACGACCGTCGGGGACGATACGAAATTCGTCTGCGTGGACGGCCCGGAGTTCGATGCGCACAAGGTGAACTTCAAGGAGCTGATGCAGCGCCAGCAGATGTACGGGAGGGAAGAACGGCGCGCCATGTGGGACCACCAGTGCAAGCTGGAGGCCCAGGTGGCGGTGAAAAAAAGCAAGAGGCGGGAGAGGATGCCGGAGCAGGAACCGAAGCTCAGGATCCAGAACTTCAACGAGGTGGCGCTGGGATACACGCGCGAAAACGCGCTCCGGGAGGCTGCGCGCTGCTTGACATGCAAGAAACCCGCCTGTGTCGAGGGGTGCCCTGTGGCAGTCCAGATACCCGAATTCATAGGCAAGATGAAGGAAGGCGACTTCATGGCCGCTATCCGCATAATAAAGGAGACAAACAGCTTGCCTGCTGTCTGCGGCCGCGTCTGTCCCCAGGAGTCGCAGTGTGAGAGCAAGTGTATACTGGGCAAGAAGGGTGACCCGATTGCGGTCGGCCGGCTCGAAAGGTACGCGGCCGACTACGAGCTTGCCGCAGGCGATGTAAGGGTGCCCCCTAAGCCTAAGCCCACCGGCAAACGCGTGGCCGTCATAGGCGGCGGGCCTGCCGGGCTTACCGTTGCAGGCGAGCTCTCCAAGAAAGGACATGAAGTGACGGTCTTCGAGGCGCTCCATAAGGCGGGAGGCGTCCTCGTTTACGGCATCCCCGAATTCCGTTTGCCTAAGGCCATCGTCCAGCGCGAGGTCGATTACGTGCAGAAGCTGGGCGCGGAGATGAAGCCGAACACCATCATAGGTCAGACTGCGACGGTGGACGAGTTGTTCGCCGAGGGCTACGACGCCATCTTCATCGGCACCGGCGCCGGACTCCCCTACTTCCTCAACATACCGGGCGAGAACCTGAACGGCGTTTACTCGGCAAACGAGTTCCTCACGCGCGCCAACCTGATGAAGGCATACCTGTTCCCCGAATATGACACGCCGATAAGAATGGCCAGGAAGGTCGCGGTCGTCGGCGGCGGCAACGTGGCAATGGACTCGGCCAGGGTGGCAAAGAGGCTGGGCGCAGACCACGTCTACCTCGTCTACCGGAGGTCGCGCGCCGAGATGCCCGCCAGGGCGGAGGAGGCCCACCACGCCGAAGAGGAAGGCATCGATTTCAGGATGCTGACCAACCCCATAAGGATAGTCGGGGACGACAAGAACTGGGTCAAGGGGATAGAGTGCGTTAAGATGGACCTGGGCGAGCCGGACGCCTCCGGCAGGCGCAGACCAGTCGAGATAAAGGGGTCCGAGCACATCATTGACGTAGAGGTGGTCGTCGTCGCCATCGGCCAGGGACCGAACCCGATACTTACCCAGAGTACAGAAGGCCTGGCGCTCCGGCGGTCGGGCAACATCGAGGCCGACCCGGAGACGGGCAAGACGAGCCGCAAGGGCGTATTTGCCGGTGGAGACATCGTGACCGGCGCAGCGACGGTTATTCTGGCGATGGGTGCCGGGCGGAAGGCGGCGGCGGCGATAGACGAGTACCTGAAAACCGGCCAATGGTAAGCAATAAATGAATGAGGGCAACGCGGCCGGGCATTACGCCTAGCCGCGTTGCGACAGTAAAAGGGCCTGCGGATTACTCCGCAGGCCCTTTCGTTTGTAAAGCTCAGTTCGCGGTTATACGATAGCCTTCAGCTTGGCCTGGAGGTTTTTGACGAACTCTTTCTCAACCTCAGTAGCCTTGCTTCTCATTACCCTGTCACCGAACATGGCCAGCTTGCCGACCATATTCACGTCCATTTTGTAGGCGATCTCGACGTCTCCGCCGCCCAGCTCCTTCAGGTCCATCGTGATCTTGTCCTTCATCTGGCCGAGCTTCGTCTTGTCGACAGCCTCTCCCTCCATCTCAAGGTGCGTGGGCGCCTCGACCTTCGTGAGCACCTGCCGGCCTGACATCGTGACCTTGATGATGCCGACGCGCTGCTTCATGGTGACGTCATACGTCTTCTCGTCGATCTTGTCGATCTTCTCGGCGCCCGGCAGGCAGGCGGCTAGGGCTTCCACGTCAAAAAGTGTATCCCAAAGCTTCTGGATGGGTGCGTTCACCGTGAACTTTCCTTCTATGATCATCTATCTATTCCTCCTGTCTTTCGGGCCGTGCGCCCGTTCGCTATTTCTTTCCCTTCTCAACCTCTTTCTTCTCGGCGTCCTTCTGGATGACTTCGCCGAGAAGGACGTAGCTGGCGTTTCCGGGCTTCGTGGCCTGCTCGATCATGAGATCGATGAACGACGTACCCTGAGGGGCAACAGCCTCATCGACCCATTTCCGGTGCGGCTGGTCGCCGGTGCCGAACATGTGACGTGCACAATCTATAGCACTGCCCGTTTTTGCCTTCTTACCGCAGACGGGGCATAATATAGGACCGCTTACGCTCATTGTATCCTCCTTTCGTTATTTCTTCTGTTCTGCTTCTTTCTTTTCCCTGAGCGCCTCCAGGACCATGTGCGGCCTGATCGGGCATTCCTTCATCTGGACGCCGAAGCGATGGAACAATGCATTTCCAATCGCAGCCGCAGTCGGGTTCGTAAGGCCTTCGCCCGCTTCCTTCGCGCCGTAAGGACCCTCCGGCTCGTAGGTGTCGATCTCTGCAATGTTCGCCTGAGGCATCTCGGGCGCCTTTATCATCTTGTAGTCGACGAGGTTCGGGTTCATCAGCTTGCCGTCTTCGTACGGCATATATTCCAGGTAACCGTAGCCCGCCGCCATTGAGAAGGCGCCTTCGAGCTGGCCGATGAGGCCCAGGTGGTTGATAGGCTGGCCGCAGTCGTGGGCGGTGAGGCTGTCGATGAGCGTGATCTTGCCCGTCTCCTCATCCACGTCGACCTCGACCCCCTGAAGCATGTAGCTGTATGCAGGCGAGATCATGCCCTTGCGATGAGGCGTATAGTAGCCGCGGCCCATGATCTTCTGGCCGTCTTTTCCGCGCAGGGCCTTCCTTACGAGCTTTACGAAATCTTCGCCCCTCTCCGGACGGGCGATGGCGTGCACCCACCTGTCCTTGATGTCGAGGTCGTAGACGATGTTGAGACCCGACTGGGCGTAGGCGAACTCCAGAAGCTGTTTCTTCGCGTTTTCCGACGCCATCTTCACGGCATTGCCCGACATGAGGGTCTGCCTGGAGCCCCATGCACCGAGGTCCGGCGGGCAGTGGTCGGTGTCGCCCGAATGTACCTTGATGTCCTCGACCTTCACGCCGAGGGTCTCTGCGCAGATGATGGCCATCGTCGTGTTGGAGCCCTGGCCGATGTCATGTGCGCCGATGTGCAGCTCGACCGTCCCGTCCTGGTTGATAGTGACGATCGCCGACGAGAAGGAGTACGGCGTGTCGAACCAGTTGAAGATGCCGCCCGACATGAACCCGCAGGCCGAGAGGCCGAGGGAGTGGTTCTTCGGCATCGTCTTCTTCTTATCATCCTGCCATTTCTTGATCTCGGTTAATGCCTGATCGATGCCGCAGCTTGCGATCGTCGCCTGGCCGGGCAGTATCGTGCCTTCCTTGTGGGCGTTCTTCCGCCTCATCTCGATCGGGTCGAGGCCGAGGTCGGCCGCGATCCACTCGATCTGCTGTTCGGAGCACCACATAGCCTGGGGTGCGCCGAAACCGCGCATCGATGTTGACGGCAGGGTGTTCGTGTAGACGCGGTAGCCGTCATAGCGGTAGCCTTTCTTCCACTCGTAGGGGAAAGAGTGGAAAAAGCCGGTCAGGTAGAGGGCCGTTGCGCCCATGCCTGTGTATGCACCGCCGTTCGTGAAGACCTTCGCCTCGCGCGCGAGGAACGTCCCGTCCTTCTTCACGCCTGTCCGGGTGTAGTAGAACATCGGAGTCCGCCGCTTCGTGGCGATGAAATCTTCTTCCCTGGTATAGACGATCTTGACCGGCCTGTAGCATTTCATCGAAAGGATGGCGGTGCAGAAGATCGCGCCGTCCAGCTCGAACTTGCCGCCGAAGCCGCCGCCCGTGTACGCGCCGATAACCCTGATGTCGCCTTCCCTCATGCCGAGGACGCCGGCCATGAGGCCCTGCATGTAGTAGCAGCCCTGGTTGGAGTGGTAGATGGTCATCTTCTTGTCGGGCGTGTAGCTCGACACCGCGCAGCGCGTCTCCATGCACATATGTGCCTGGCCGCCGCAGCGGAACCAGTCTTCCCTGATGTACTCGGCTTCCTCGAAACCCTCGTCCACCTCGCCCCACTCGATGTGGCGCGTGACGTTGATGTTCCGCTCGAAACCCTCATGGATATCGGGAGCGCCCTTCTTAATAGCTTCCAGGGGCTCAAAGACCGCGGGAAGGACTTCGTAGTCGACTTCGATCAGGTCGAGGGCTTTCTCCGCTATCTCTTCCGTGACTGCGGCAACGCATGCGACGGGCTCGCCGATGTACCGGACTTTGTCGACCGGCAGTATCTGCTCATCGCAAAGGTCCTTATAGCGCCGCCAGATGCCCTGCTTCATGCCGAGGGTGTCCAGCTTTCCGCAGGCCGCTGCGACCACGCCGGGGTATTCCAGGGCCTTCGAGTAGTCTATGTTCTTGATGATAGCGTGGGCGTGGGGGCTTCTCAATATTTTGCCGTAGAGCATCCCGGGGAGCTTGACGTCGAATGTATAGGTGGCCCGGCCCGTGACCTTTGCCCAGCCGTCTACGTTATGGACATGGGTGTTAAGTACCCTGAACGGCTCGTGTGGGTTGATTACTGTATATTTGTTCATGACTTTGCCTCCGTGTATTTGCCCTTTGCCACTGAATCGATGGCGCGGACAATGCTGTTGTAGCCGGTGCAGCGGCAGATATGGCCCTCGATCCCTTCTCTGATCTGTTTATCCGTAGGGTTCTTGGTTTCCATCAAAAAGGCCGTTGCCGACATCAGCATCCCGGATGTGCAGAAACCGCACTGGAATGCGCCTTCATCGAGGAATGCCTTCTGGATCGGCGCAAGCTCGCCGTCCTTTTCAAGGCCCTCGACCGTGAGGATCTTCTTTCCCTGGGCCTGGGCTGCGAGCACGGAGCAGCCCTTGACGGACATGCCGTCAACGACGACGGTGCAGGCGCCGCAGGATACCGTATCGCAGCCCCTCTTGGTGCCCGTAAGCTCCAATGCGTCCCTTATCGCTTCGACCAGAAGGGTCTTCGTGCTTATATAAACCTCGTAATCCCGGTCGTTTACATTAAAATGCATCAATTGTTTGTCCATTAGGGCCTCCCTGTTCAGCTGATCTTAGCCTTTTCAAAGGCTGCTTTCGCCATCCTCTTGGTGAGGATCTTTATAAGATGGCGCCGGTATTCCTCGGATGCGTGGATGTCGGCCACCGGCTCGCAATCCTCAGCCGCAACCTCTCCCGCCTTCTCGAAAACCGCATCGGTCAGCTTTGCGCCGATCAGGACCTTTTCTGCCTCTTTAGCCCTGACTGTCGTCGCCGCCCCGTTGCCGAGCACTACTCTCGCGTCCTTGCACGTGCCTCCGCCGTTGAGCGTGATGGTGACTGCCACGGCCACGATGCCCTGGTCTGAGTCGAGGAGGTTGAATTTCTGGTACTTCGTCGCCGATTTCTTCGGAGGGGGCGGCACAATCACCTCGACGATGATCTCGTCATGGTTCATTGCCGTCTCAAAGAGGTCCGTGTAGAAATCGTCAAGGGATATAACCCGCTCGCCGGAAGCCGAGGCGACCTTTACGGACGCGTTCAGAGCGGTAAGCACGGGGGCCGGGTCGCCCGCTGCGTCTGCGTGGGCCAGGTTCCCGCCGATCGTCCCCCAGTTACGCACCTGGATGGATGCCAGCTTCTCTTCCATCTCCACCAGGACAGGGTATTTCTCTTTCAGGAGCGCCGATTTCTCGATCGTGCGATGGGTTGTGGTGGCGCCCATCTTGAGACCCTCTTTCTCATCGAACTTGATGTAGCTCAGCTCATCCAGCCCCTTGATGTCGATAACATACTCCGGCGTCACGAGGCCCTGACGCAGGATTATCAGCAGTGACTGGCCTCCGCAGATAACCTTGCAGTCTTCCTCGTGCTCCGAGAGCATTTGGAGCGCCTCTTTGGCGCTGCCGGGTTTGAGGTAAGTGAAATCATAGATCATAAGCCTCTCCTTTCAATGAAGTCTTCGATGTTCACCATCGTACCCGGATTGTCCCCTATGTCTGTCGGGAACTCCCAGTAGGTGAACACTGCGCTGCTCTTGACACTCGGCCTCTCCGCGTCCGCCTCTTCCCGATTCCTCGAAGCCCCGCACGTTTCCATGTGGCGGCCCCGGTAGACCGCGCATTCCCTGCACGGAATCTTCGAAAACGGACATACTCCTACTGCTTTTGACGACATACTACCTCCAACAATTATAACTCCACTTTGTTGACGGGTCCAAGATTTTCCCGAGGTCCGGTCACATTATTCATCTTAGCGATTGATTGTTTCCTATGCTGACCGGGCCACCTGTTCAATCCAGTGGATTGTGGTTAGTTTCATTGTTATGAACCCATACGCGAATATACGATTAATTACATACGCTTGTCAAGGAGAATTTTGTGTGAGAGAAGGGAATGCCAGATTTTTTGTTCACTATAGAAAACCTTATGCCCTATGCACGCGGTTAAGGGACTTAAGGCTCGTCTCTCCCTATGCTGACCCCGCTGCCCTGACTCGTGCCTATGCGTTTAAGGAAGGCGTCTTTCTTCTCGAACGGCACATAAACGTGATAAACGCCCCTTGGGAGCTTGTACTTGCGGATGTGCAGGTTGTACTGGCGGAACGTCCTGTACGGAAGCTCCATGGCGGCGGCGAGGAACGCAGTGTGCGTCTCCCGCTCGACATCGATGGTCAGCTCCGCGACGGCATAAGGCTTGTAGTAGTCGGACTTTTCTATCGGCAGGCCGTATTTGCGGGCATTGGACAGTATCTCCTTCAAGGCCGCTATCCGGTAGACATACCTCTCGGTCTCCTCAGGCAGGAACATCTCGAAGAAATCGCGCGTGTTCTGGTTCTGCATCACCTCCCTGATGCGCGCCTCGCCCGCGTTGTAGGCGGCCATGGAGACCAGCCAGTCGCCGAACTCGCTGTGGAGCTTGTTCAGGTACCCCAGGGCGGACCGCGTTGACCTTTTTACGCTGTACCTTTCATCGACGGAATCGCTGATGAAGAGGCCTTCCCTCTTGCCCGTCTCCTTTATGAACTGCCACAGGCCGCCCGCGTTGGCCTTGGAGACCGCCCTAGGATTGAGATAGCTTTCCGCTATGCACAGATAGATGAGGTCCGGAGGCATGGCCATCCGGTCTATCTCCCCGGAAACGACGTCGAAGAATTTGGCGTACCGCTTTACCAGGACAGTGAGGAGGCCCCTGTTGTCCAGAAAGTTGTAAAATTCACGCTCGAAGCCCTCCCTGGCCTCCGGGCTCGAAAGGGGTATTGCCCTGTCGCACAGGACCACCCGCTCCGGGACGGGGGCCATCCTGAGGAAGGTCACGTCCCGCTTGAGGACCTCCGCTTCTTTTTCCAGTTCTGCGATCCTTTTCTCCGGGGAAAGCAACCTTTTAGCGGGCTGTGTCGTCTGTGCGTGAAGAACGGCGGGGGCAAGGAAGGCGGCAGCGAGAAACGCCAGGCAGGCAAGAAGCGCCGTGCGTCTCATTTCCGCGCCTCCTCCCTGATGATATCGGTCAGGGTCTTCACCCTGTTCTGCATGCGTTCCAGCAGCGCCTTAACGTCCAGAAGAATAGAAGCCATGCTGTCGTGCCTCTTCCTGTAAATGGCCTCCAGGTCTTTCCTCCAGTTCTCGGTGACCTCGGCCTCCCGCCTGTTGGTTTCCAGCTCGAACCTTTTTGTCAGCTCCCGGCGCAGTTTGGGATCAATCTCCATCGAATCGCTCCTCTTCCTTTTCTCTTATAAAGTGCCGGTAGAAAAGTATCGCCGCGACCGCCCCCATGACGGCCAGCGGCACTATGACTTTTTCGTAGCCCTTGGTATCGCTCACGAAGATGTAGACCACGTTAGCGAAGCTGTAGCCGACTATGGAGATTATAACTGCCCATATTATGGAGGACGCCACATCGATGATGAGGAACCGGCCGGAAGCCATGTTGGCGCACCCCAGAAGAAGGAGGATGATGGAGCGGAAGCCCGCCAGAAACCTCATTATAAAGAGGATCAGGTGGCCGTATTGGTGGATGATCTTGTTGGATGTTGCGGCCCTGCGGCGGAGGAAATCATACCGCTCGATAATCTGCCTCCCGAAGAACTTGCCCAGGAAAAAGAAGGAGCAATCCCCGGCAAAGGTGCCGATAAAGGACCAGAAAATCACGTGCCGCAGCTTGAGGAACCCGAGCTTCGCGAATATCGCTGCAAGCAGAATGGTTGTCTCGCCTTCGATGAATGTTCCGATGGCTACGCCTACGTAACCCAAGCGGCTTATAGTTTCTTCCACGGGGTCAAATTGTACACAGATTGAAAGGCGGAATCAAGTCAGGGCACCTACAGGCGGCCGGACGCGTTCGACCCACGCACTAAGGTTGCGCGTGGGTGCCCCGGCCCGTCCCGCTCCCGGCGTTATCACGCCCTGGCGGCTTTGGCCTGGTTCCTCTCACCTATGCGCATAAGAATGATGCCTATCTCATAGAGGAGATAGAGGGGCACGGCGAGGAGCGACATGTTGTAGACGTCCGGCGTGGGCGTGATCACGCTCGCAGCGACAACTATTATCAGGACAGCGTAACGCCTGGTCTTCGACAGCTTTTTTGAAGTGACTACGCCCAGCTTCCCCAGCACGAGCAGTATGATGGGCAGCTCGAAGGCGGCGCCGAAGGCAAAGACCATTGTGATGCAAAAGTGGACGAACCGTTCCGTGGATATCGTCGCCTTGAGGACGCCCCCCTGATAGCTCAGCAGGAAGCCGATGCCGGAAGGCAGCACTATGAGATAACAGAAAACGCTCCCGACATAGAAAAGGAGCGCAGCGAAGACAACGTAGAGGTAGCCGTGGAGGAGCTTTTCCCGGAGCATCTCGCGGAACTCGCGCCATATGAGGAAGACGATGATGGGTGTTGCGAAGAAAAGGCCCGTATAAATCGCCATCTCGACGGACGAGAAAAAGACCTCCGAAAGGTTGAAATAGTAGAGAGTGACGTGCACGTGCCGGGTTAGTAAGATTATGAGTTTCTTCGAGAAGATAAAGCTGGCGGCGCTGAAGCACGCAGCCACGAGCAGGCCCCTGAAAACGACGCGCCTCGCTCCGTAAAGTATGCGGAAAATCTTCTCCCTGTCTATTTTAGGCAGCATTTCCGGACTGCTGGGCGGTGCGTACCGCCGCAACGGTTTGCGCGGCCGCGAGCGGCGGGGGAGTCAATAAATTACCCTGCTGCTTGCAGCAGGGTAATAAAGCAAGCGTAGCGCCGCGCCGAGAGGGGTGGCTCCGCGAGCTTTGCTCGTGTAGGGGGCGCTGAGCCCCAGTAATTGCCTGTCGTAAAGCGTGCGGATACCCCGGAGAACGATCGGCACCTACTGGAATCATTGCAAGCATAGGCTTAATGTATTATTAAAGAAGAATAAAGTCAAACGCTTGCGGACATTACGGGCAAAGGGCCCTACTGGAATAACACCAAGGAGGTAATCATGTTGGACGTGCGCCGCGTACTCGTGACCGTGCAGGCCGCTCCCGATTGCATTAACGTAGTCGGATACGCGGCGAACCTGGCCGAGAGGCTGCACGCCAAGCTCTACATACTCGATATTATTTATAATCCCTTTGCCTACACGGGCTGGAACCTGCCGATGCCTTTCCTGGAGCAAAATTACGAGAGCCTGCTTGCCTCCGTGAAGGAACGGCTGAAGGCAATGACGGAAGGCGACCTCAACGGGCGCATCGATATAGAGACGCTTGTGCGTGAAGGGGAGCCGGCCGGCCAGATATCCGCCGTCGTCGAAGAGGAGAATATCGACCTGTTGGTCCTGCCCGCCCATGAAGAGACCCGCATCGAACATTTCCTGTCCGCGAAGATGACCGCAAAAATCGTCAGGACTTTACCGTGTTCCGTGCTCCTCGTAAAACAGGACCTGGACGTCCTCTGCGACGCCGCGCCTTAAAACGGGCATCAACGCCCCTGAAGGAGGCGCTTTCGATGAATGACCCGGAGCAGTGGCCGGCCCTGCCCCTCGACGCATGGAAGGAGACGTACGAGACGGTGCGCCTCTGGACGCAGGTCGTTGGAAAGGTACGGCTGAAACTCGCGCCCCTTGTCAACCACTGGTGGAACGTGGCGCTTTACGTAACGCCGACGGGCCTTACGACGTCCATGGTGCCATACGGCAGCGGCGGGTTCGAGGTGCGGTTCGATTTCGTGAGGCACCTGCTCACCGTCGACGTCTGCGGCCGCACGGAAGGCAGCGGCAAGATGTCCCTTGCGGCCGGTCCGGTGGCGGACTTCTACCAACGGTTCATGGAGCTCCTCCATTCCCTCGGGATCGACGTCAAAATATGGACGATGCCGCAGGAGATGGAGACGTCCATCCCTTTTGAGGAGGACCGCGACCACACCGCCTACGACCCGGAGTACGCCCGGCGCTTCTGGCGCGTGCTTGTCCAGTCGGACAGGGTGCTGCAAATCTTCCGCTCCCGCTTCACAGGCAAATGCAGCCCGGTCCATTTTTTCTGGGGCGGCTTCGACATGGCGGTCACGCGCTTCTCGGGCCGGGGCGCTCCTTTGCACCCCCCGGTGCCGCATATAGCCGACTTCGTAGTGCTCGAAGCATATTCGCACGAGGTGAGCAGTTGCGGGTTCTGGCCGGGGGGAGGCCCTATCGCGGAGGCGGT
Organism: uncultured delta proteobacterium; assembly: GCA_963810935.1. Taxonomy (GTDB): domain Bacteria; phylum Desulfobacterota; class Syntrophorhabdia; order Syntrophorhabdales; family WCHB1-27; genus CAWEPK01. The sequence goes on from CAWEPK010000010.1 coordinate 48,399, forward strand.
TTATTACGCTTACGCATATCCCGAGCCGGCAGGCTTCAGGGAATATCCGATAAGCCCGGATGACGCCTTCTACTCCCGCGATATGGGTGAATTCATCCTGCCTTATGAGAAGGTGCGTACTGCGTCCGACCCGGACAACGAGCTACTCGCTTTCCTTCAAAGCACTTACGTTGCGGCAGCAGAAACGGGACATTGGGACATGTCAAGGCTTGAGCGCCCCTCGCCTGAAGGGTGATGAGGCGGCGGCTTAAGGCGCTAAGGGTAACAGGAGCTACCCCGCGCCGCCCTCCCCGTGGTACAATATGGGAGGGAGCCGTGATGGAGCACTGCAAAGGTAAGATCGTAAAGCTGCTGGTCGACCATTTCGGGAGCGATTTCCGCAGGATAACACACGCCCTCGAAGTCCTGAAATACTCCGAAAACATCATGGAAGAATACGAAGGGTGCGACTACGAGGTACTTATAGCCTGCGCCCTACTGCACGACGCCGGTATAAAACCGTCGGAAGAAGCGCTCGGGTACAACAACGGCAAGACGCAGGAGCAGTACGGTCCCCCGGTTGTGCGGGCGCTGCTCGAAAGCATCGGATTCCCGGACGCGAAGACGGCCAAAGTCTGTGAAATCGTCGGCAACCACCATTCACCCTCGCGGTACGATTACGTGGAGTCGAAGATACTGAAGGAAGCCGACAGGATAGTCAACAGGCGGGAGGCGGCCAACTCGTGAGGTACGAATCGGGCAGGATAGGCCGGTGCTTTGTCGTCAGGTTCGAGCACGGCGACGATATCCTCGAGGGGCTGTCGGCGCTCGCCCAGAAGGAGGAAGTCGCAGCGGCCGTCTTCTATCTTCTGGGCGGCCTAAAGGAGGGCCGCATCGTAGCCGGGCCGGAAAGGGAAGAGATGCCGCCCGAGCCTGTCTGGCGCGAGATCGCAGAGAGTCACGAAACGGTGGGGGTAGGCACCATCTTCCTGCACAACGGCAAGCCTGCCATCCACTTCCACGGCGCCTACGGGAAGCGGGATACGGTGAAGGCGGGCTGCCTGAGAGAAAATGCAAAGGCGTTCATAGTAATGGAGGCGGTGGTTCTGGAGATGGAAGGGATAGCGGCAAAGCGCGAGCGCGACCCCCTCTCCGGCATGGTGCTTCTCGATCTGAAGGGCAGCGGCGCCTATTAAGTCCCGATAATCCTCGATTTTTCTTGCATTAAGCCGTTGTTAAATGGTAATTCTCCCATATTATCCCAAGAATCTAACCGGGAAGAGGAGAAGATCGTCATATCCGTGCACCGGCAATCCCTTTCGTCTAAGAAACGGCTAATCCTGAAAAAGGGGCCTGCAATCCGCTCGGGCCGGGCGGCATTCTTTATGGCTATGTTCCTCCTGGTTCCGGCTTCCGCGTGGGCGGCGCCCGAGCCGCAGGACCACCGCCATGCAGAGCAGCTCCTGGTGAAGAACATCGCGCCGGGTCAGGACGTCACAGACCATGAGTGGGGGGTTGTACGGCTCGAGCTGGGAGTGGAGAAGAAGGGTGCGCCGGAGACCGGCAAGAAGACCAGGGTGCGCCACAGCCCGCTCAGAGTCAAGGTAGACGATAATGAAGCGGCCTGCTATGTCGTCGATTCAACGACGGGATACGACGGCAAAAAAACGTATGCATACAGGACCCTCGCTATCCGGCTCGGCGCACAGCCGGGGCCCAGGGTCATCACGGTCCTTTACGACGGCCTCGTCAGAAGCGTCCACGTGACGTACAACCCGTCGGGGCAGCTCGAATTCGCCGACCTTTACGACCACCAGGCTATCTTCGGAAAAAAGCCCGTGACGATACACTGGTTCGGCTGCTACCTGCAGAAAGAGAGCGTCAAGGTCGGCCTCAACGGGCAACCCTTCCCGCCGGACATGGAAATCACCCAGGACGCGCCTGAGATTATCGCAGGTCGCATATCGGCCGGCGAGAAGCTAAAACCGGGAACGAACAGGGTGCGGATAGAGGCCCTGGACATCAAGGGCGTCAAATGCGTGAGGGAGCTGGTCCTCCACTATTACCCGGACAACAGGATACCTTTAGGCGATGAGTTCTCCCTCAACCTAGGCCTGGAAGAACCGAAAAACGGCCCCTTCTACGACACGGTCGTCAAGGGCAGGGCCGTCGAGAAAATGCGCAGGTCCGGGCAGCGGCCGGCACCCGAGCGCATGGGCGGCCGGATGATCGTCCCCCCTGGAAAGGCCGTCATTGCATGGTTCAGGGCTGCGTGGCCGGGCGAGAGCACGATCGCAACCACGATGAAGCAATATGCGACCGACGAGCCCATGGAAGTCGAGAAGGCCCGCGTCGCAGTTTACCAGGCGGCGTCTCAACCCGGCGCCGGGCAGGGCGGTCTCGATAAATACCTCAAGCACCTGCCCTTCTGGCCTACTCAGCGCACAGGCAAGTGACCGCTTCTATTCAATTTCGCTGTGATTGATGTGATGCTTTCTCATGAGGGCGTGGAAATTAGGGCGGAGCAGTCCCACTTGTTCGGCCGCCCTTGTCACGTTCCCGTGGCTTCTCTTGAGCGCGGCCATGATAAAGGCCCTTTCTATCTCATCGACGATTTTTTGTGTCGCCTCCCTGCGGATCTGCTTCAGCTCCTCGGCCGTTTTCGGCACCGGCGCCGGGCCCTTGCCGGCCTTCCTGCCGCCTAAGGCGAAGGCCACCTCCCGCGAGTCCGCCACCGGCTCGTCGATCATTATGACGAGCCTCTCGACCATGTTCTTCATCTCCCTGATGTTGCCGGGCCAATCGTAAACCTCCAGCAGCCGGAGGGCCTCCGGCGAAAAGCCTTCCACGTCTTTGTGCATGGTGCGGCTGTAATAATCGAGGAAGTAGCGGGCAAGCAGGGGTATGTCCTCTCTGCGCTCCCGCAACGGCGGCAGGTAGATGCGGAAGACGTCCAGCCGATAGAAAAGGTCCTCCCTGAAAAGGTTCTCGCCTATCATCTTTTCGAGGTCGCGGTTGGTCGCCGCCACGAAGCGGATATTGACTTTGCGGCTCCTGGAATCGCCCACCCTTTTGAATTCCTGCTCCTGGATCACCCGAAGCAGCTTGGCCTGAATATCGAGGTTTATATTGGAGACTTCGTCGAGGAAGAGCGTGCCGCCGTCGGCGATCTCGAGGAGCCCCTGTTTTGTCTCCGCCGCCCCCGTGAAGGCGCCTTTCACGTAGCCGAACAGCTCGCTCTCTATAACGCTCTGGGCAAGGCTGGCGCAATCGACAACGACGAAATTCTTCTCTTGTCTCCGGCTGTTGCTGTGGATCGCGCGCGCCACCAGCTCTTTGCCGGTGCCGCTTTCCCCGTTTATGAGCACGGTGGAATCGGTGGGCGCGACGCGCTTCACCAGCCCGGAGACCTCCTTCATCGCCGGACTTTCGCCGATCATGTTGTCGATCTCGAACTTGCGGCTCAGCTCTTCACGCAGGTATCTGTTCTCCGACACCAGCCGCCTGTGGTCGAACGCCCTTCCCACGGTCGTCGTAAGCTCGTCGGGGGTGAAAGGCTTGGAGACGTAATCAAAGGCGCCAAGTTTCAGGCAGGCGACTGCGGATTCGACCGTCCCATAGCCGGTTGCGATTATGACGGTCGTCTCCTGCCTCTGCTGTTTGATCTTCTTAAGGACGGAGATGCCGTCGAGCTCCGGCATCTTAAGGTCGAGGAGAACGAGGTCCGGGGGATCTTCGGCATGCCGGTCGAGCGCGTCGCGCGGACTGGTGAACGTCCTCACCTCGTAGCCCTCTTCCCGAAGCGCCTCGGCGCAGCTCCTGCATATATTTTCCTCGTCGTCTATGACGAATATCTTCCCTTCGGCCATCTTACCTTCCGGGCGCCCCGGCGAAACAGGTTATCCCAGGGGCAGCCTTATGGTGAAGGTCGTCCCTTTCCCCGGCTCGCTCTCCACGTCGATGGTGCCGTTATGCTTGTCTATAATGCCGTAGGAGACGGCAAGCCCCAGGCCCGTGCCCTTACCCGGCTCCTTCGTAGTGAAAAACGGGTCGAACACCCTGGCCAGGTTCTCTTTGGGTATCCCGTAGCCAGTGTCCGAGACCTTGATCTCGACTGTCATGCCCCGGTCCGCGAGCCGCGTGCCTATGCTCAACTGCCCGCCCGTCGACATGGCGTCGAGGGCGTTTATGATGATATTGACGAAGACCTCCAGCATCTGGTTCGGGTCGAGCTGTAAGGAAGGGACGTCTTCGAGCGCCTTAACCACCGTTATCCGGTTCTCAGCCACCTTAAGCTGGTTCTTCGTCAGCGAGAAGGCTGCTTCTATGATTTTGTTGATATCGCACTCTTCCTTCCTCGGCTCGCTCTGTCTCGCGAAGTTGAGGAGGCCCCTGACGATCTCCCTGCAACGGGTCGTTTCATTCACGATAATCTCAAGCTTTTCTCTTTGCTCGCCTTCCGCTTTCTTCAGCATGAGGGAGCTGAAGGTGAGGACCGATGTCAGAGGGTTGTTGATCTCGTGCGCGATGCCCGCCGCGAGCCTGCCTATCGACGCCAGTTTTTCGGACCGCATCAGGCGCTGTTCGTTCAGGCGCCGCTTCTCCTCGAGCTGCCTCCTGTTCTCGAACGCCCTCCCCACCGCCATAGACAATTCATCCGGCGTAAACGGCTTCGAGACGTAGTCGAAAGCCCCGAGCTTCAGGGAGGCAACCGCCGTTTCGGCAGTTGCGTAGCCGGTAATGATGACCACCATCGTGGCGGGGTGGACCTTTTTGATGTGCCTCAGGACGTCTATCCCGTCCGCCTCGGTCATCTTGAGGTCGAGGAGAACCAGGTCGGTGGACTGGTCGTCCAGGTACCGCAGCGCGTCATTAGCCGCGGTGAACGCCTTCACCTCATAACCGTCGTCCTGGAGCACCTCGATGCAGCTCATGCATATGTACTCCTCGTCGTCGACGACGACGACCTTACCTCGCGAAAACTGCCCGGCACGATTAACGGACTGAAACTCTGGGCACATATTTAACAGCTCCTTGACAAGAATCTAATCAAACTCGCTCCCGGCTTTCCTTTCGGGGTGGCCGGTCATTGGAAGCCTTATGAGAAAGGTCGTGCCTTTCCCGACTTCGCTTTCCACGTCGATAGTGCCGTTATGCCTCTCAACGATCCCGTAGACGACGGCCAGCCCCAGGCCCGTGCCTTTTCCGGGCTCCTTAGTGGTGAAGAAAGGCTCGAACACCTTCTCAAGATCGTCTTTGGCGATCCCCTGTCCGGTATCGGCCACCCTGATCTCGACCCATTTCCCGTCCTGCGAAACTCCGGTGGAGATGTTCAGCTCGCCGCCCTCGGTCAGCGCATCGAGGGCGTTGATTATAAGGTTGACGAATACCTCCGTCATCTGGCTCGGGTCGAGGTACAGGGCCGGTATCTCCCCGAGGTCCTTCTTCACGGCGATCGGCTTTTCCTTGACCCTCAATTGATTTCCCATAAGGGCAAGGGCGCTCTCGACGACCGGGTTGAGGTCGCAGCTCGTCTTGCTCAACTGGCCCTGTCTCGCGAAGCAGAGCAGCCCTTTTACAATCTCCCGGCAGCGGGTTGCCTCCTTAACTATTATGTCCAGCTTTTCCTTCTGGCTTTCATGGCCTTTTCTCAAAAGCAGGCTGCTGAATGTAAGCACCGAGGTCAGCGGGTTGTTGATCTCGTGCGCTATGCCCGCCGCGAGCCTGCCGATGGAAGCCAGCTTTTCCGAGCGCATCATGCGCTGCTCGTTGAGCCTGGCGATCTCGCGGTCCCTCGATTCGAGCGAGGACGCCATAAGGTTGAACATGATCTCAAGCTCGCCCACCTCCGCCGTCGAGTGTGTGCTTACGCGCGCGGAAAAATCGCCTTTCGCGATCTTGTGCGAAGCGTGCACGAGGGCATTGATGGGCTTGACGATCGAGCCGGAAAAGAAAGTGGCCATGACAATGGCGAGGGCCACGCCGAATAAGCTGATGCCGAGGAATATTGCGATTGTCTTCGTCCGCATGTCCGCGAACTTCTGCTCCAGCGTAGCCACGGCTATCATGCCTATGATCTGTCCGCCCATGTTGCTTAAAGCCTCATAGGCAGCCACGTACCCCTGGTGGATGACGGGGGCCTCGCCGACCCACCGGCTTCCCTGGCCGAGCACCGTGCGGGAGACTTCACCGGACAGGCTGGAGCCGAAACCCCTAGTCCCGTCATCGTTAGTAAACGTTGTCGATATCCGGACGTTACCCAGGAACAGGGTCGCGCCCCCCACCTGTTTTCCGCCGTACTTCTCGTTCTGGAAAAGGACGTCCCTGATCCTGTCCACAAGCTCGTCGTTCCGGTTCAAAAGTTCGGCGCCGCAGAGCACGCCCAGGACGCGCCCTTCTGGGGATATGATAGGCGACGCAGCCACGAGGACCATGGCTGCCGGCTCGGAAGGGGACGATGTTACCGAGCATCGGGACTCGGCATCCCGCCCTTCCCTGGCAACGGCTTCGCGCGACCATGCCTCAAGCGACGAAACAGCCTTGCCCGAGGTGAGGGCCCGGCCGACGACGGCGTCGCCGGCGAGATTATCTCCCGATTGGCCGGGGTTCCCGGCCCTGAGCATCACGTTCCCTTTCGCATCGGTGACATTCAGTATGTCCAGCCCGCCCTCTTTCCGGACCTCTTCGAGATACCGCTGCAAACCGGCGCGGTCCCCTTTCGATAAGGCGGCATGAAGCTTATTCTGGCTGGACGAGAATTGAACCGTGTTCAGGATGTTTTCGAGGCGATGGTACAGGACGTACCTTGCCGAGTTCAGCGCGTTCCTTACGTTGCTCTCCGCCTGCCCCATGGTCCATTTGTTGATAAGCAGCGTACCCACGAAGCAGGAAATGAGGGTGGTGATGGCGATAACCGCAATGAACTTAATGACTAATTCCGACTTCAGACCACGCTGCCAAAATTGTAGCATGCAATTATACCTTCATAAAAAACGCCGGGGTGGACTAAGCCGGCCCAACGGGCCTGCCACCCCACCCCCCGCAATATATTAGCACAAAACGAGCCACAATAGGCATGGGCGGTTTGCTTCCTGCCGTCACTTTATGCTTGAACAGGAAAGGGCTCCTGGCATAAGCTTCTTCTTTCGGCATTGCCCGTTACCACGTGGGGCCTTCCGCCGATTATTCCTATAAGCGAGACTAAAATGGCGATCGAGAAGAAGCAGCGCGGCTTTGTTATGCTTATCCTCGGCGGGTTGGCAGCCGTGGGGCCGCTGACTACCGATATGTACCTGCCGGGCTTTCCTTCGATAGCCAAAAGCCTGCATACCGACATCGCCCATGTGGGCTTTACCCTTACAAGTTATTTTTTCGGCTTCGCCATAGGCCAGCTCTGCGTCGGCCCTGTCCTCGACCGGTACGGCCGGAAGAAACCGATGAAGCTCAGCATGATCCTCTATATAGTCGCCGCCCTCGGATGTGCCCTCGCCGCCTCCATCGAACAACTGGTGACCTTGAGGCTGCTGCTCGCTATAGGCGGGTGCGGGGGGATAGTGGGCAGCAGGGCCGTCGTCCGTGACCTCTTTTCGGGAAACGAGATGGCCCGCGCCCTTTCCCTGCTCATGATGATCTTCGGCGTCGCCCCGATCGTCGGCCCGACTATAGGCGGCATAGTAGTCACGCTGTTCGGCTGGAGGTTCATCTTCGTTGCCCTCGCCATTTTTGCCGTCATGGTGCTCGCCGCCGCGCAGTACCTGCTGCGTGAGACAAAGGAGGAAGACCTTTCGATCTCGTTACGCCCGGCAAGCGTGGTACGGGAGTACATCTCGGTACTGAAAAACAGGGAGTTCGCCATCCATGCGGGCGCCGCCGCGGGTGTCACGGGCTGCCTTTTCGCCTACATCGCTGGCTCTCCGTTTGTCCTGATCGACCTTTTCGGCTTTTCGGCAACGCAGTTCGGCTGGATTTACGGGGTCAACGCATGTTCTCTCGTGGCGGCCAACCAGGTCAACAGGATGCTCCTGCGAAGGCATGACAGCAGGTCGGTGCTCCTCGCGTGCGCCGTGTTCCAGACTTCGACCGCCCTTGCCCTGACTGCCGGAACGTACATGAAGGTCCTGCCCGTAATCGCGTCGCTGGTACTCATATTATGCGTGCTCTTCTGCTTCGGTCTCGCGTTGCCCAACGCGACGGCCCTTGCGCTTGCGCCTTTCTCCCGGAACGCAGGCAGCGCGTCCGCGCTGCTCGGCAGCGCTCAGATGATCGCAGGCGTTGTCTGCACGGCCATGGTGAGCTTCCTGTTCGACGGGACGCCGTTCCCCATGTCGCTGATGATCTCCGTCTCCGCTGTCTATGCCCTGGTGCTGGCCGTCTCTTCTGTGCTCCGCTTTCGCCGGTTGCGTCCGTAAGGGATGCTTACGGTGCGGTAGACGGCCAAGGCGGAAAAGTCTTCCGCGCCCGGTGTTAACCTGGTTTTTCCCGTTAAAAGCACCCCTGTCCTACGATACGGCTTGCTGACGCCGTTTCTTCAGCCGCACCGTGCTTTCGCCTTGAACTGTCCATAAGATTTATTTTAGAATCGAAGATCGAAAGGGTCCGGGCGTTGCTCTCGTAAGCAACTCCGCTGTCTTTGAGTGGAAAGTGTAGTCCGTTGGCTCGCAGCAAAAGGCAAGAGGAGGATCCGGAAATGGATGAGAACCTTTTCACAGGTGTATGGATCGGCTGCATCGCCTTTATCGTAAGCTGTCTTGTCAATTATTTGTTTGTCCGCCTGAACCAGAGCGGGTAGGCCCGGAAAGGACCTATTCGTCCACTATCGGGTTCGAAAGGGTGCCTATGCCCCAGATGGAGCATTCGACCATCTGTCCGGCTTTAAGGAACACCGGGGGCTTTCTTGTATAGCCCACGCCCTGCGGTGTGCCGGTGAGTATGATCGTGCCCGGTAAGAGCGTCATGCACTCGGACAGGTAGGAGACGATCCGGCGGCATGGGAAGATCATATCCGACGTGTTCGACGCCTGCATGGCCACCCCGTCGATCCGGCAGGTGATGTCGAGGTTATCGCCGTCCACGTCCGTCTCTATCGCCGGCCCGATAGGGCAGAAGGCGTCATAGCTCTTGCCTCTCGCCCATTGGCCGTCCTTGAACTGGGCCGCCCGGTTCGATACGTCGTTTCCGACGGTATATCCCAGGACCACGCCCGGCACGCCGTCTTCACTTATGTTTTTGGCGCGCTTCCCTATAACGATAACCAGCTCGGCCTCGTAGTCTATGCTGTCACGGTAAGCGCGGGGAAGCACGATTGGGTCGCCCGGACCGCACAGGGCCGTCGTCGTTTTAAGGAATATCAGGGGCGCAGGAGGGTATGCCATCCTGGCCTCGTCGGCGTGCTTCTTGTAATTGAGGCCCAGGCAGATGATATTGGGCGGGGAGACCGGGGCAAGGAGCCTGACCGCGTCGGGCTTCACCGTATCGGCCGTCTTGTTGAGACCGGCGAACGGGTCTCCCTTGCACCTGTATATAAGGCCCTCTTCGACGATGCCGTATTCCTGCCGTCCTTCATAAAGAAATCGAATGATCTTCATATCCCGTCCTCCGCGTGCGATTATTAGAATAGAGTGGCGCCTTACGTGTCGCGGCCGAAGCGCCTGTGCGCCAGGAACCACTCGTCGGGTCTATCCCTGACGATCTCTTCCAGGAACGCGTTGACCCTCCTCGCGTTCCGCACGATAAGCTCGTCGAGGGGCGCGCCGTGCCGCTCTATGAGAAGCGGCTCGTTGTAAACAATAGTGTACCGGAGGAAACCTTCCCTCCTGGCGTAGACCGGCACGACCGGCACGCCCGTCTTCATGGCAACCGCCACAACGCCCTTCGATGTGGGCACCCTTTGCCCGAAAAGGTCTACCCAGACGGCCCTCGACCGCTTCTCCCTCTGGTCTCCCAGAAAGGCCACGATGCGGTCTTCGGCCAGGAGCCGGGCTACGTCGCGTGCCGTATCCCTGTTCGGAATGATCGTAAGCCCCGTCGAGCCCCGCAGGCCGTTAATAAAATCGTTCAGCCTGGCATGCCCCTTCAGGGGGCGCGCCAGCGCGACGATCTCACGGCCGAGCAAAATCGAGCTCAGACCCGTTATCTCCCAGTTCGAATAGTGGAACCCCAGGGCGAGGACGCCCCGGCCGCCGTTAAGGGCTTCATCGACCCGCCCCCTCTTCTCCAGCTTGAACCTGGCGCCATATTCCTTTCTCGGGACAAACTGGAAGAGCAGGCTTTCTATGAAATTGACGCCCAGCTTCCGAAAGCAACTCTGCGCGACAGCCCTGGCATCGCCCGGGGCACGGTCCGCCATTATCCTGCGGGCGTTCGCTACGGCCACGTGCCGCCTTTTGCCGAGGCAAAGAAAAGCTATGCTTCCCATTCCTGCACCTACGGAGGTGCACGCTTTTTCGGGAAGGACGCGCAACGATTGCCGGAAGGCCTTTAGAAACCAGATGAGGAGAAAATCGATCATAAACAAGGTCGGGTTGCCCTAAAGCGCCGCGTGCGCTGCTTGATCGCGCACTACCGGCCGCCTTTCTTTCTTGGTGCCCGAAAAGCGGTTTCTTAGTCTTATGCGCGGTCGGCGCGCCCGTCCATCCTACTCCTTGGCGGGGATTGCTTCGTCGATGAGCATGATGGGTATGTCATCCTTTATGGGGTAAAGGAGCTTGCAGTTGCGGCAAACCAGACCGTCCCCCGCGCTGTTTAACGTGATGTCGCCTTTGCATTTTGGGCAGCAGAGAATGTCAAGCAACTCCTTCTTCAACGGCATTTAAGCCTCCTGGTCGGTCTCCCGTTTCGTTAATTCGCTTTCCCTGTTGGCATTCTTCATGGCCGGCTCAAGCAGGTCCCCGAGGGTGGAAAAGGCCCGCGTCTCTTCCCGCGGGAAGCTTGCGACATCTTTCTTCTCCTCGGCCCTCCTCTGCATCTTTGTAGAGAGCCCTATCCTCTTGTCCCTCTCATCGACATTGATGACTGTGGCCTTGACCATGTCGTCGATAGCAAAAAGCTCGGAAGGGTGCTTCCCCTTGCCGCTCTCTATCTCGGACAGATGTATCAGCCCTTCGATGCCTTCTTCTATCTCCACAAAAACGCCGAAGTCGGTAATGCTCGTGACGTAGCCCTCGACGATGTCACCCACGTGGTAGCGCTCCAGAAGCCCCTTCCACGGGTCTTCCTTGAGCCTCTTGATGGAGAGCGAGAATTTCTTCTGCTCGCCGTCGATGTTAAGCACGAGGGCCTCGACAAGGGCTCCTTTCTTGTAGCTTTCGGCGATGACGTTCTTCCTGCGCGACCACGATATCTCCGATATGTGGACCAGCCCGTCGATGCCGTCTTCCATGCCGACAAAAAGCCCGAAGTCGGTAAAGTTCTTTATCTTGCCCTTCACTATGGAGCCGGGCGGGTATTTCTGCGCAAGCTCTTTCCAGGGGTCGGCCTTGAGCTGTTTGAGCCCAAGGGAGACCCTTTTTTTCTCCTTATCGACGTCGAGGATCTGGAGATCGAGCATGTCGCCTTTGGTCACGAGCTTCGACGGGTTCCGCATCTTCTTGTCCCAGCTCATCTCGCTGACGTGGAGGAGCCCTTCCAGCCCGGGCTCCAGCTCGACGAAGACGCCGTACTCCACTACGCCCACCGCCTTCCCCTTCACGCGGGAGCCGACGGGGTATTTCTCGTCGATGTTGAGCCACGGGTCTCCCTTTAGGTCCTTGATGCTGACCGAGACCTTGTGCTTCTCAAAATCGATCGTCATTATCTTGACCTTGACCTCGTCGCCGATCTTCAGTTGTTCCTTGGGGTGGGTGATCCTGCCCCACGTTATGTCGTTCACGTATAGGAAGCCGTCCACACCGCCCAGGTCGATGAACGCGCCGTAATCGGTGATGCTCTTCACGAAGCCGTAAACTACCTGGCCGTCTTTGACGTTATTCCAGAATTCCTTGCGCTTGCGCTCCTTTTCCTCCTCGATAAGCATGCGCCTCGAGACGATGACGTTCGCCTTCTTCTGGTTGACCTTGATTACCTTGTACTTAAGGTTGCGGCCGATAAAAGATGCGGGGTTCTTGACCGGCTTGATGTCGACCTGCGATATGGGCAGGAAGGCAGTCACGCCTATATCGACCATGAACCCGCCCTTAACCTCCGATACTATCGTTCCCTCGACGGCCGTCCCCTCCTGGAGCGATTTATCGATTGTCTGCCACAACTTGACCCCGTCAACACGCTGCTTCGAGAGCGTGAGAAGTCCGTCCCTCACCTCCCTGCCCGCTATCATCACTTCCACTTCGTCGCCTACGCTGACCGTTACTCCGCCCGACTTATCGAGGAACTCGCTTAACGAAACCCTGCCTTCGGATTTCAGCCCGACGTCAACGATTACCGAGTCCCCGTTTATATCTATAACTATCCCCGTTATTATGTTCCCTTCCTGGAGGTTTCGCATGGAGGTTTCATAGAGCTCCTCCATCTCCTCCTCGGTGTCTTTTTGTGCGATGGTATCGACCGTCTCTACCATGCGTTTCCCCCTAAAGATTTTTTACACGCCTCTCCACTTTTTCTATTATGAAGTCGGGTGTCGAGGCTCCCCCCGCTATCCCGACTTTTTTCACGTCTTTTAGCCAATCGGGCTGCACCTCGTCCTCCGTCTCGATATGATAGGCCCGCGGCTGGATGCGCTTTACGGCGGAAAAGAGCTTCGTTGTATTCGAGCTGTTTTTTCCGCCGACAATCAGCATGGCGTCGACCTTTCCTGCCACGTCGATCGACTCGTCCCTTCTTACGCTCGTGCTCTCACAAATTGTGTTGTAAACCCGCAACTCTTTAGCTCCGCATGCCAGCGAGCTTACCACCCTTGCGAACGTCTCCTCGTCGAGTGTAGTCTGGCTGACTACGCCGACCTTTTTGGCTTCAATCGAGAACGAATTATGCAATACAATACCATCGTTCCCCAAATAACTCAACACACTTTTTACCTCCGGGTGGCGCTCATCCCCTGCAATTACAACCTTATAGCCGTTCCTGAGAAGGAACAATCCGCAGTTCCTGACCCTCTTCACATACGGGCAAGTCGTGTCGATGGCAACAAGGCCCTTCGCCCTTATATACTCCTCTTCTTCCTTCATGATGCCGTGCGACCTGTACGCGACCACGCCCGCATCGAGGCTGTAGACGTCGTCGATGGGCACAATGCCCTTCTCCCGCAGCGACTCGACTACCTGCGGATTGTGCAGAAGGGGCCCGAGGGTGTAGACCGTCTCGTTCCTGCGCGCGGCCTCCTTCAGCACCCGCGACACGGCCCTGTTGACGCCGAAGCAGAACCCGACATGCGCAGTTTTGATTACTTCTATCATTTCAGTGCCTGCCTGACGTGGGCTTCCATAACGGCCACCACCTCCTCGACGGTCATGCCCGTCGTATCCACGGAGATGGCGCCTTCAGGGCGGACGAGCGGCGCTATGTCACGCTCGGAGTCGGCCCTGTCCCTCCGCTCCATCTCTCCTTTCACCTTCTCCATGTCTGCTGCGCCCATCCGCCCGGATGATTCCAGGTGCCTCCTTTTCGCCCGCTCGGCGAGGTCGGCATCCAGGTAGAATTTCACCTCAGCGCCCGGGAAGACCACGGACCCCGTGTCCCTGCCTTCGGCCACTATCCTGCCCGCTTCCCCTATCCGCCGCTGCATGCCTGTGCAATACGCCCTGATCCGGGCATCCTGGGAAAGGGCCGAGGCAAGCATTGAGATCTCGGGCGTCCTTATGCCCTGCGTGATGTCCCGGCCGGAAAGAAGGACGACGGTCGTCCCGTCGAACGAGAATTCGAGGGCGAGGCCGGCAAGGAAAGCGTCCAAGTCTTCGGGCGGGCGCTCCGTGTACGCATAGGCTACGGCGCGGTACATGGCGCCCGTGTCGAGGTACCTGTAACCGATTAACCGGGCGAGCTGCCTCGCGACAGTGCTCTTGCCCGCCCCTCCCGGCCCGTCGATAGTGATTATAAGGTCTTTTCTTTTCAGCTAAGCCAGCCTTTTCAGCGCCTCTATAAATACCTTGTTCTCGTCCATGGTCCCCACCGTCACCCGTATATAGTCGGGAAGCCCGTATCCGCCGAGCCAGCGCACCAGGACCTTCTTATCGAAGAACCTGTCCGTCAGACCTTTGGCGTCGGGCCCTATCTTGATGAGGATGAAATTCGCCTCTGACGGCCGCGCGTCCAGGCCGAGGCCTTTAATGGATTCATACAGGTATTTTTTTCCGTTCCGGATGTTTTCCAGGACGGAAGCCAGATGGCCCTCGTCGCTAAGAGCGGCCCTTGCCGCCACAAGGGCCATCATATTCACGCTGAACGGCTGTTTGGTGCGCTCCAGGAAGGAAACGAGCGACTTCTCGGCTATGCCGTAGCCGGCGCGAAGGCCTGCCAGCCCGTATGCCTTCGAGAAAGTCCTCATAATCAGGACTGGGCGCCGGTCGATATAAGCTAAAGACCGGGGAAAATGCTTGTTGTCCGAAAATTCGGCATACGCCTCGTCCACTACGACGAGCGCTTCTGCCGGGAGCTTGTCGAGAAAGGCGCCGAAGGCCCGATCCTCGAAGATCGTGCCGGTAGGGTTATTGGGGTTGCAGAGGAAAACGAGCCTGGTTTTCTCGCCCGCCATGGCAGCCATGGCCTCAAGGTCGTAATAGAGAGAATCGAGGGGTGCGGCCGCCACTTCGTAACCGTAAATATTGGCGGCTATGCGGTAGAAGGCAAAGCTCGGCTCGGAGATGAGGGCCTCCCTCCGGCCGTCCGTCCGCAGGGCCCTGCAGGCGGTCTCGATCAATTCATTGGAGCCGTTTCCGATAATGATGTTCTCCGGCGCCAGGCCGTACTTTTTGGCGATCAGCGACTTCAGCTCGGCCTCGCTCTCCGGGTACCTGTTGACGTCGAAAATGGCGTCTGCTATCGCCTGGACAACTGCAGGAGACGGTGGATAGGGGTTCTCGTTCGAGGAAAGGCGGACCCAGCCCGCGTCCGCCCCGTAAAGCGCAGCCTTCGGATAGAACGGCACGCGCCGGATCGATGCGTCTATAGACAGCTTCATCCCTTCGCCCCCACCCGGTATTCTTACATCTTATATTTGCCGAAATCGTCGGGCGAGAGGTTTTCGAGGATCTCTTCCCATTCCTGTGTATCGACGACTACCTTGTCCTCTTTCTTCGACAGCTCGACCTTGGCCGATTTCTTTATCACCTGCTCGTCCACGAATATCGTTGCGCCGACCCGGAGGGCCAGCGCTATGGCGTCCGAAGGCCGCGCGTCTATGACGAGCCGCCTGTTTTCGACTTCAAGGTGTATCATGGCAAAATACGTATTGTCCTTCAGGTCGTTGACCTCGATCTTTACTACCCTCGCGTCGAGCTTATCGAGGACGTTTTTAAGGAGGTCGTGGGTCATCGGCCTGGGCGTCTGCACGTTTTCCAGCGCGGTCGCGATGCTCGACGCCTCCAAGAGGCCGATCCAGATGGGAAGGACTTCCTGTTCTTCCAAGTCCTTCAGGATCACTATCGGCGTATTCGTAAACGGGTCGACGGTGATGCCTGCGACTTTCATTTCCTTCAACATGTTATGCCTCCTTAAACCTCAGGCGTCCGCGCCTCGAAGGGAATTGGCGTACCCTTTTACGATCTCCACTTCTGTCAGCTTGCCCTTCATGCTACCCGGACCGCGGAAATTTACGATGCGGTTCGTCCTCGTCCTGCCGGTAAGCTCTTCCCGTGAGTTTTTGCTGAACCGCTCCACCAGCACCTCTACCTTCTCGCCTTCCATTCCCTCGAATATCTCACGGGTGATCCCCTTCTGCACCGCCTGCAACTCCCGCAGCCTGCCACGCGCCACTTCCTCCGGCACCCTGTCCGGCAGCGCCGACGCCGTGGTGCCTTTGCGCGGTGAAAAGCAGAAAGAAAATATACCATCAAAACGGGTCCGTTCCACAAGCTCCATCGTCGACCTGAAGTCCCCTTCGTCCTCCCCGGGGAAGCCGACGATGCAATCGGTCGTTATCGCGATGTCAGGGCGCCTTCTTTTCAGCTTCGATATCTTTTCTTCGTATTCGTCCCTGGTATAGCCCCTGTTCATGGAGCGCAGCACCTTGTCCGATCCCGACTGGACGGGCAGGTGGATGTTCTCACAGAGTTTCCGGAGCCGGCCGAAGCAGCCTATCAGCTCGTCGGAAAGGTCCTTGGGGTGGGAGGTGACGAAGCGTATCCTCTCGACCCCCGCCATGCCGTCTATCCGCTCCAAAAGCTCGCTGAAAGACAGGTCTTTCGTCCCTTTGTTGTACGAGTTGACGTTCTGGCCGAGGAGCACCACTTCCCTCGTCCCCACAGCCGTCAGCTCTTCTATCTCCTCTAGTATGTCAGCACTTTTCCTGCTCGCCTCCCGGCCCCGCACGTAAGGGACCACGCAATAGGCGCAGAAATTGTCGCAGCCTTTCATGATGGTAACGTAAGCCTTTACCTTAGCTTGCGCGTTCCCCGGCCTTACATAAAGGGAAGACAGACAGCCGTTTTCGGAGAAGTCGAGAAAGCGCTCCCTTTTCAGACCTGCGTTGACGGCCTCGCACACGAGATGGACGCTCGCGGGCCCCAAGGAGAAATCGACGAAAGGAAGGCGCTCGACGATCGCCTCCTTCTCCATCTGGGCGATACAGCCCGTCACGCCCAGGAGAAGGGGCTGCCTTTCTTTCAGCTCCTTGAGCCTCCCCATCATGCTGTAAAACTTCTGCTCGGCCTTCTGACGGATGCAGCAGGTGTTGACGATCACGACGCCGGCCGCCTCCGGGCGGGGCGCGGCTTCGAAGCCCGCCGCCCGGAGAAGGCCGGCCATCTTCTCAACGTCGTGCTCGTTCATCTGGCACCCGAAATTCTCTATATAGTATTTCGGTCCGACCTTTTCACCTCACCGCGAATTTTGGCGCAAGCCTGTCCATCTTCTTTACGATGCCGCCGTACTCCAGCTCGGAATACGGAAGCATTGCGGAGCCGGAAAAGCCCTGCCGCCGCAGCTCCGTCGCCTTCCTCGACACCTGCATACGCACGTAGTCCCAGTACGGATGGGCAAAGGCGTCGGCCGGCTCGGTAAGTATGCCGTTGTGCACGCAGAAGGCAAGGGCACAAACGACCGGAGGACCGTCGAAGAAAGACGTACCCGAATTCATCGGGACGGGCATAAGGGGACCGGTATGGCTGCCCCTCATGAACCCGGCCACGTAATGGCCGATGTTGAAGGGCGATAAGACCTCGCCCGTCGCCGGGAACGGTCCCTGGCACCTGACGAGCATGACAGGGTCGTCTTTTCCCGTGTATTTGCCGGCGATATTATGGAGCCTTGTCGTGCTGACGGAGGCGGCTATCTCGCCCGTCTCCCTGGAGAAGATCGCCTCGACCACGAACCTCTCATTGTCACGCAGCAGCGCCGCGATGTCGTAGAGGTCCTCGGGAGCGTTAAGCTCTATTACGCTGTCGCCTTCCGTATGCTCCACGTCCATTATGACGAATTTAAAGCCCTTCGACATGCCGGGCGCAAGGATCAGGCCCGAGTTGTACATGGGGTCGGCAAAAGCCAGATAAAGGGGCAAATTGTAGGCGCCGGGGTCGGTCTTGTCCGCGGCAAAAAACAGGAACGGCTCGTTCGGCCTCTCCTCGATCTCCATCTCGGCGACTGCGGGCCCCATGCCCTTGACGTTGCCCGAAAAAGAGTCCTTCAGCAAGTCCTGGCCCGCCCCGTAGAGGCCCTGCTCCCTGGCGCATTCGGTGCCTGCCACGAAGGCGTCCCACGCCAGCTTGTGCACCTCTTCGTTTTCCACGCCCTTGTTGTGCGTGGCCAGTATGGCTATATCGTCCCCTGTATGTGAAACAAAACAATCGCGCAAGAGATTGCCGCGACTTTCCTCAACAAACCCTTCCACACGTTGCAGCAATTGCCTGCTAGGGCAAAGATGCCCGCCAACGCTGCCAATGTCTGCTTTGAGGATCGATACCGTCGTCTTCATGTGCCGTCCTCCTGGAATAGTTTTTTGTACGCGCTCATGGTTACATAACTCGTCAAATCCCAGTGAAGAGGGGTGAGAGAAAGAAACCCCTTATCGACTGCCTGGAGGTCGGTGCCTTCGATGGCCTCGAACCGCTCGCCATCGCCGCCGATCCAGTAGTACGTTCCGCCCCTTGGGTCTATTCTCTCAATAATATTACCATTATAAATCCTTTTTCCAAGGCCTGTCACCTTAAAACCTCGTAAGGAATCGTAAGGGATATTCGGTATATTCACGTTCAGGAGCGTACGGGGAGGCAGCTCGGCCGAGCGCAGCCTTTCCACTATATCGAGGACGGACCGGCAGGCGTCGTGGAAGAGAAAGTCGCTCCTGGCGTTGAGGGAAACGGCCATCGAGGTAATCCCCGTGAAGGCGCCTTCCTTCGCCGCTGCGACGGTCCCCGAATAGCTCACGTCCTGGCCCATGTTCGGCCCCTTGTTGATGCCTGCGATCACCATGTCCGGTTTCCGGGGAAGGATGACCCGCAGCGCCAGGAGGACGGAGTCGGCCGGAGTGCCGTTCGTGGAGAAGACGCGCTCCCCCAGGTCCTTGATGCGCAGCGGCTTATGCAGCGTTATCGCGTGGGCGATGCAGGTGCGCTCCGAATCCGGGCCGACAACCCATACCTCATTGCCGGGCGCCAAAGCGTCCCTCAGCGCAAGAATGCCGTGAGAGTCAACACCGTCGTCATTTGATAGGAGGATAAGCAAGAGGTGTCACCAGGTACGAAAAAGCAATCGGGGCGACTGGATTTGAACCAGCGGCCACCAGCACCCCATACTGGTGCGCTAACCAAGCTGCGCTACGCCCCGATAGTTAGTTTCCTATTATATGTCATTTCTCCAAATTCCTCAACCTTTACTGTTAAGGGGCCGGCGAAAACAGCCAGGCCGGCGCCACAGTACATATATTTGTAGAAAAGGGGGGTAAATTCTGCTATTAATATTCATCGCGGTCCCATCGTCTAGGGGTCTAGGACGTCGGCCTCTCACGCCGAAAACCGGAGTTCGAATCTCCGTGGGACCATTTTTCTTAAAACACGGGCCACCGCATTATCTTTTAATTGTAATTAAAAACCTGATTTCAGGGAGGATTTCCCTATGATGGCCGTTGCCCCTTTGATGATAGAGCACAGGCTGATCGAGCGCATGATAAAGGTAATGAAGGCCGAAGCCGCCTCCATCGGCAAGACAGGCACGGTGAGGCCCGAGTTCATCGACGAGGCGGTTGACTTCATAAGGGTCTATGCGGACCGATGCCATCACGGCAAAGAAGAGGACATCCTGTTCAAGCAGCTTGCCGAAAAAGAGATGTCGGGAGCATACCGGGAGACTATGGAGGAGCTGGTGCAGGAGCACGCCAGGTCGCGCCGGATGACGGGGCAGCTCCTTGCAGCCAAAGACCGCTACGTCAGGGGCGACCGGGACGCGCTTGCCGAGATACTCTCCATTATGGAGACGCTCGCCGCCTTCTATCCCGTGCACATCGAGAAAGAAGATAAGCACTTCTTCATCCCCTGCATGGCCTACTTCAGCACCCACGAGCAGGACATCATGCTCGAGGCGTTCGCGGAGTTCGACAGGAGGCTCATCCACGAAAAGTACAGGTCGGTGATCGAAAAATTCGAAGGTAAAGTATAGCGCGCCGCTACTTCATCGAATCGAGCAGCCTGGCCAACAATTGCGCCGATGCGTCGGGGCCACCGTCCGGATAGGCTTCCCGGGCACAGTTGTCCCGATAGGGCACAGACAGGTCCGTAAGATCGAGGCAGGCCATGACGTTCTCCGGCTCGATGAAGCGGGAGAGGCGGTTGAATGTGTGTATGCCATTGTCGCGCCCCTCGTGGTGGACCAGTATGGTCAAGGTCTCCCTGGCCCTCGTGACGGCTACGTAAAGCAGGCGCTGCTCCTCTTCGAGCGCCTCTGCGTCGCGCGTCGTATAGCTCGACGGCAGCACGCCGTCTACTGCGCCGATCAGGAAGACGTTCCGCCATTCGAGTCCCTTTGCCGAATGGATGGTGGACATGATGAGCGGGCGCTCCCAAACGGTGTCGTGGAAGTCCCTGACTCCGCGCTGCGGCGGCTCGATGGCGAGGTCCACCAGGATGTCGCGCAGCGACTCATACCGCTCGGCGATCTGGGCGAGCGCCTCCAGGTCGTTCTTCCGGAGCTTCCAGTCGAGGTCGAAGCGTTCCCTTAGCAGGGGCGAATAGTACTCTACGACTGCCGCGCACTGCTCGCCCGGCCCCGTCATCCTCGCTGCCGCGCCCATGACGGCTGCAAGCCGCCGCAGACCCTCCCGGCTGCCCTGCCTTTCGTCCATGTAAGCCAGCATCGCTTCGAGGTCTTCGAGGCCGGCAATCTCGTCGATCAGCCTTTCGGCAGTTTTCGGCCCTATGCCTTCCACCAGAAGCAGCACGCGGCTCCAGGAGAGCACATCGTGCGGGTTGACGAGTATCTTCATATGGGCGAGCACGTCCTTGACGTGCGCCGCCTCATAGAACTTGAGGCCGCCCCATACCGCAAAAGGGATGTTCCGCTTCGTCAGCTCCGCCTGCATCGGAAGGGTGATATAGGCGGACCGGAAGAGGATGCACTGATGGGAAAGCTCCATGCCTTCATCGTACAGCTCCTTGATGCGGTCGGCGACCCAGGCGGCCTCCTCGTACGCGTCCTTCAGGAATACTAGGCGCGGCTTGGTCCCGCGCCCTTTGGCGGCCGCGTGCAGGCATTTCTCGTACCGTCCCGGCATGTCGTCGAGGACTGCGTTGGCAAGGTCCAGGATCGCCTGCGTGCTCCTGTAGTTATCCTCCAGCTTGACGATTTTGCATCCATGAAACAGCTCCGGGAACCGCATGATGTTCCGGTGGTCCGCTCCCCTGAAGGAATAGATAGACTGGGCGTCGTCTCCGACCACGAGGACGTTCCTGTGTCTCTCGGCAAGGCGAAATGCGATCTGCCCCTGCACCGCGTTCGTGTCCTGGAACTCGTCGATCATGATGTATCGGTATCGCTTCGATAACTGTCCGGCTACCCCTTCGTCCTGGAGCAGCAGCTTCATATATATGAGCAGGTCGTCATAGTCGAGGCATTTGGAGCGCACTTTATACTCCGTATAGGCCTCCCTGACTGCCTTTATCTCATCAAGGAATTCCATGAACGGCGCATAATACTTCTCCAGGACCGAGGCGATGGGCACCTCTTTATTGGCGGCCATGCTGATTATCTTCCTCAGCATCTCTTTCCTCGGCCGCCTCCCCTTCTTGCTGAAAAGCCCTAGCTTTGCCGCGCACCGCTGCACGGCCTCCTCTGCGTCCGCCTCGTCGTAAATCGTAAAGCCCGGGGGCAATCCGAAGAAGCTACAGTACTTCCGCAGCACCCTGTTCGCAAAGGAATGGAACGTGCCGCCTTCTACCCCCCTGCACCTGGTGTCGAGGGCCGCCGCCCGCGATATCATCTCTGCCGCGCTCCGGCGTGTGAACGTGAGAAGGAGAATCGACGCCGGGTCGATGCCCGCCTCGACCAGATGCAGCACGCGGAACTCGATCACCCTGGTCTTCCCGCTGCCCGCACCGGCAATGACGAGCACCGGCCCTTCCATGGCCGTCACCGCCTCGTACTGCCGGTCATTGAGCTGCTCCCTGATAGCCTGATCCATACCGGCGATAGTATAAAATAGTTGTTACAAGGTTGTATAGGTGGTTTACGGCCCTATCTCAGGTGGTAGGCTTTTTGGGTGAACAAGCAGATGCAAGCATCGACCACTTCCGCATCATACAGGATCCCTTTGTTGCTCTGCACTTCGAGGAGCGCTACTTCTATGCCCTGCGCGGGCCTGTAGGGACGATGGGAGGCAATCGCCTCTATGACGTCTGCAACGGTGATGATCCTGGCCTCCAGCAGCACCTCGTCCCCTTTGAGCCCCTGGGGATAGCCTGACCCGTCAAGCTTCTCGTGGTGCTGGAGGATGATCTGGGCAATGGGCCAGGGGAACTCGACATCTTTCAGGACATCGTGCCCGGTCTGCGGATGGTCCTTGATAAGCTCGAATTCCTTCGCCGACAGCTTTCCCGGCTTGCTGAGGATCTCGGCGGGCACGGATATCTTCCCGATGTCGTGGATGACCCCCGCCATGCGTATGCCCTCTATTGTGTTGGATGGAAGCTCCATCTCTTCCGCTATGGCGGTGGCAAGGTGCGCCACGCGGTGCTGATGGCCGGCCGTGTAAGGGTCCCTGGTCTCGACCACGTGCATTATCGCCTCTATCGTACCCCCCATGGCCTTTCTCAGGTTGGCAAGCGTCGCCTCCAGCTTCTCTTCGGCCTGTTTACGGTCGGTTACGTCGCGCACCATCGATTGGATGAAGACCTCTTTGCCTACCTCTACGCGGTTGAGGCTCATCTCCGCGTCGAAGGACGTGCCGTCAAGCCTAGTCAGGCGCCATTCGCAGAACTGCGGGGTACCCGAAAGGGCAAGTCGACCGTCCTGCCTGAACCTCTCCTTCGACGGCGCGCCGTCCGGCTGGACGGGAGGGCAGAAATCGAGGGGCGACTTCCCGATAATCCATTCCCGCGTACAGCCGAGCATTTCCAGGCCCCTGGTATTGCAATCGACCAACGCGCCTTCCTTAATGAGAAATATGGCGTCGTTTGCGTTTTCGAAGAGCATCTTGTATTTCGATTCACTCTCCGCCAGCGCCTCCGTGATGCGCTTCCTCGACAAAGCGAAGGCAAAAATCTCGCCGACTATCTTGATGAGTGACAGGACGTTCTCCGACCACTTGTTGGCGGACTTGTAGTTTTCGAAGCCGATGAACCCCATCACGGAATAGCCCGATACAATCGGCATGGCAACGCAGGAGCGGATTCCCGCCGACCGGAGATAGACTTTTTCGTTCTCCGCTTCGGGGGGCATCGCCTCGACGTCCGGTATACAGACAACTTCGCAGCCCTTGATCCTCTCATAGAACCACGGCTGCATCTCGGCCGATAGCCGGTTTACTTGGCCGCCCTGCCCGTTTGCGCGCCATTCATGCGTCTTGTCGAGCACGCCCCCGCTGCCGTCGAATTGAAAAACGCAGCTCCTGTCGACGCCCCCGAACATGCCCACCGCCTTAAGCACGTCGTTGATGCCGTCATCGACGTCTTCCGGCGGAAGGCTGATGAAGTTCGTGGATAGCCCGAAAATCATCTTTAACAGGCTTTCCGCGTCTCTGTACTGCTCTGCCGGTCTGATATCGGCCTCCTTCAACGCAAAGGGGCACGAGCCGCCTGACTTCCCCCTTATGCCGTGCCGCTTCCTTCGTAGAGATTATCGGCAGAAAATGCGAATATTTAAGGCTGCGTGAACTTTTCTGCACATTCTCGGTTAAGTTTCGTTCGAGCATGTTTGACATAGCCCACTCTGCTGGGGTAGTCTTCCAACGCGAGAAAGGAAATAAAAAGGTAAGTAACATGGATACACTATCGGCAATACTTCTCGCCGCGCTCAACATTCCCGTTTTTCTCTTGTTTTGCCGGCTTTTCCAGAAGGTCCTCTTCAGGAAGCACCCCGACTTCTGGCGCTCGCTCCTTGCCTGGAGCTTCGACCCCCACGCCTTCTTCGATAAGGATTCGCGCCACAACCACCTGGCGGTGCTTTTTCTGTCGCTTTCGGCTGCCTGCTGCGTGCTTCTCGTGCTCGCCGAATACGAGCTTGCTTACAGGTTCGTCGATAGCCTGCGGACCAACAGACTCCTTCCAGGCGTTGATGAACCTGTAAATGGCTCGACAGGCGGAATAGGCCGCCGGCCGCTTATGAGGGCAGGGGCGGGCTGTACCCGCTCCTCAACCGGTGCTATAATATTGCAAATTATCGGCTCTTCTCTTTAGTCTTCACAATTTACACGAGACGAGCGAAAAAGGGGGAGACATGGGATTTCCCGAATACAGGCCGAGGCGCCTTCGGAAAAGCGGGAAGCTCCGGGGGCTGATACAGGAAAACGACCTGACGGCGCGTCATTTAGTCTATCCCCTCTTTGTAAAAGAGGGCGGCCAGGCGCGCACGCCTATTCCGTCCATGCCCGGCATCTGCCAGCTAACTATTGAGGCTGCGCTTCCGGAGATAGAGGAAGCTGCAAGCCTTTCCGTCCCGGCCGTGCTGCTTTTCGGCATCCCGGACCGCAAGGACGAGATGGGCAGCGGCGCATACGACGAGAACGGCGTGATCCAGAAAGCCGTCAGAGAGATCAAGGAAAGGTTCGGCGACGATGTGGTCGTCATAACGGACCTTTGCCTGTGCGAATATACCAGCCACGGCCATTGCGGCCCAGTTAAGGACGGCGATGTGGACAACGACGAGACGCTGAAGCTCCTCGCCAGGGCAGGAATTGCCCAGGCGGCGGCCGGGGCGGACATCGTCGCTCCGTCCGATATGATGGACGGCAGAGTAAAGGCGGTAAGAAGCGCCCTCGACGCCTCCGGTTTCTCCCGCGTCCCCATCATGAGCTATGCGGCCAAATACGCCTCCGCCTTCTACGGCCCTTTCCGGGACGCGGCCGAATCGACGCCGCAGTTCGGCGACCGCAGGAGCTATCAGATGGACCCGCCGAACCAGCGGGAGGCCTTGCGGGAAATGGAGCTCGACGTTGAAGAGGGGGCCGACATCATCATGGTAAAGCCCGCCCTCCTATATCTCGACATCCTCGCCCTTGCCAGGCAGCGCATCAACAGGCCGCTCGCCGCCTATTCCGTGAGCGGGGAATACACGATGATGCAGTGCGCGGCGGCTCAAGGGTTCCTCGACTACAAAAGATCGGTCGTCGAGTCTGAATACGGGCATCAAAAGGGCCGGCGCGGACATCATTATCACCTATTTTGCCAAGGACCTTGCGCGATGGATGAAAGAAGCTCCCCTCTGAGAATGGTTGCATGGGAGCTGACGAGGAGCTGCAACCTCAACTGCATCCACTGCAGGGCGAGGGCAAGCGCAGGGCCTCACGAAGGCGAGCTTTCCCTGGCCGAATGCAGGCGCATCATCGACGACATTGCCTCGTTTGCATCGCCGACCCTGATTCTTACAGGCGGCGAGCCGCTCCTTCGACCTGATATTTACGACATCGCCGATTATGCGGCATCGAAAGGCATCCGGGCGGTGATGGCGGTCAACGGCACGCTCGTCGACGACGAGGCGGCGGCACGGCTCAAGAAAGCGGGTATCCTCAGGGTAAGCATGAGCATCGACGGCAAGGATGCCGGGGAGCATGACAGGTTCCGCGGCGTCCCGGGTGCATACGATGACGTCATGCGGGCGGCAGAATGCCTGCGAAAGGCGGGCCTGCCTTTCCAGATCAACACGACGATCGCCCGCCTCAACGCGAACGACCTGTGGGCCATCTACGACCTGGTGCGGGCGATGGGGGCCGTAGCCTGGCACGTTTTTCTGCTCGTCCCGGTCGGCAGGGGCGAGGGTTTGAAAGGCGAGGAGCTGAGCGCCGCCATGTATGAAGAGGTGCTGGGCAGGCTGTACGGGCTGGAAGAAGAAGGGCTCATCGAGATGAAGGTGACGTGCGCGCCGCACTATTACAGGATAGTTAAAGAAAGGGGCGGAACGCCGAAGAGCGCGGGCTGCCTCGCAGGCAAGAGCTTCCTTTTTATATCGCATAAGGGCATCGCCCAGCCGTGCGGCTACCTGGAGCTCGACTGCGGCAACGTGCGCGCCGACGGGGTAAGGAAGGTCTGGGAGGGCTCGCGTGAGCTTGCCTCTATCCGCGACCTCAGGCTCTATAAAGGCAAATGCGGGCAGTGCCGGTACCTGCGCATCTGCGGGGGGTGCAGGGCCAGGGCCGCAGAGCTGAAGGGAGATTTCCTCGAGGCCGAGCCTTACTGCACCTACATCGAGGGAGCGAAAGGAAGGGACAGCGCATGAGCCGGATTTTCCTCGTTGACGGCAATTCATACGTATACAGGGCCTTTTTCGCAACGCCCTACCTCTCCAACTCCAAAGGGATGCCGACTAACGCTATCTATGCCTTCATCAACATGATGAAGAAGCTCGTTAACGATCAGAAGCCCGATTACATGATGGTCGTCTGGGACTCGAGGGGGCCATCCTTCCGCGCACAGATATCGGCGGAGTACAAGGCGACAAGGCCGCCCATGCCGGGGAACCTGAGCCTCCAGTTCCCGTACGTTAAGGCAATAGTCGAAAAAATGGGCATCCCGACGATAGAGAAGGAGGGTTTCGAGGCAGACGACGTGATCGCCACGCTGGTGCGGCGCCTCTCGACAGGCGAAGATGCCGAGGTCTACGTAGTGACGAGCGACAAGGACCTTATGCAGCTCGTCGGCGATAACGTGACGATAGTCGATACGATGAAGAACGCAGTCATGAAAAGGGCCGAGGTGGCGGAAAAATTCGGCATCGAGCCCTCCTTCATCTCCGATTTCCTGGCCCTTTCCGGCGACACCTCCGACAATATACCGGGCGTCCCCGGCATAGGCGATAAGACGGCGCGGGAGCTTATCTGCGCCTTCGGGAACATTGACGCCATCTATGCGAACCTGGACGAGATAAAGAAACCTTCCGTCCGGCAGAAGCTTTCAGAAAACCGCGACAGGGCGGAGATGAGCAGGCAGCTTGCGACGCTGCGCTTCGACGCGCCGGTCGACGCCGGACTGGAAGAGATGCGCATGCGGGAGCCGGACCTTGCCGAGCTGCGCCAGTTGTTCAGGGAGCTCGAATTCACGTCGCTCGCAAAAGAAATCAAGGTTGACGACGAGGCACAGCCGCTCGTACAGGCAGCATCGCTCGGGGACGTGATGGGTGATACACTCTCGCTCGTCGCCCGCATCGATGGCCGCTGTCCTTATGACATGAACCTGCAAAACATGGCCGTATCGGACGGCCACAGCGTTTTCTCGTCGCAGCGAACGGAAGACCTTTTTGCAGCGGTGAACGGGGCAAAACACGTAACCATCCATAACCTTAAGCCCCTCTTCCTCGCTGCAACCCGGGCCGGAATAGACCTTGCCCCCTCGTTTTTCGACACCATGCTCGCCGTCTACCTCATAAGCCCGGGCAGGAAGGACTTTGCCATCGACAGCATCCTGAACGAGTTCCTGGGCAGGGAGACGGGCAACGGCGACACCATGGCCCGGTCTGCCCTCTACCTCGGTCACCTGAAGGACGCCCTGGTGGAGCAGCTCGATGCCCTGGGGCTGCGCCGCCTGTTCGATGAAATAGAGATGCCCCTCGTCGAGGTGCTCGCGCGGATGGAATGCTTGGGCGTGCGGGTAGACCGCTCGGCCTTCGCCGCACTCTCCCGCGATTTCGACTCGAGGATCAACACCATCGTGAGCCGCATATACGAAGAGGCAGGGGAAACGTTCAACATCAACTCGCCGCAGCAGCTCGTGCGGATCCTTTTCGAAAAGCTCAACCTGCCGGCGCTCAAGAAGACAAAGAAGTCCCTCTCGACCGACAACGAGGTGCTCCAGGCCCTCTCCAACCTCCATCCGCTGCCTGCGCAAATACTGGAATACCGGTCGCTCGCAAAACTGAAGGGCACGTATATTGACAGCCTGCCCGGCCTCATCCACGCGTCCACCGGGCGTATCCACGCCTCCTTCAACCAGATGGTCGTGGCAACGGGCCGCCTGTCTTCGAGCGACCCCAACCTCCAGAACATACCGATAAAGGGGGTGGAGGGCAAAAAGATACGCGAGGCCTTCGTGCCGGAAGACGGGTTTACGATCGTCTCGTCCGACTATTCGCAGATCGAGCTGCGTGTCCTTGCGCACGTATCCGGGGACGAGCTGCTGGTCGATGCCTTCAGGAACGACCAGGACATCCACAGCAGGGTCGCCCAGGAGGTCTTCCAGGTAGGTGCAGAGAACGTCACCGCCTCCATGCGCCGGACTGCGAAGGTGATAAACTTCGGCATCGTTTACGGCATAAGCGGCTACGGGCTGTCGAAGGAGCTGGGCGTAGGCCCCAGGGAGGCGCAAGCGTATATCGACGCGTATTTCGAGCGCCACCGGGGCATTAAGGCGTATATCGAGTCTACCCTGGAGGAAGCGCGGGCCACCGGCCTCGTGCGCACGCTATTCGGCAGGATCAGGTATATCCCGGAGCTTTCGAACGCAGATGCGAACGTCAGGCAGTTCGGGGAAAGGACGGCGGCCAACACGCCGATCCAGGGGACGGCCGCAGATATCATCAAGATGGCGATGGTCTCCATCTATCGGAAAATGAAAGATAAAAAACTCCGCTCGCGCCTCATCATGCAGATCCACGACGAGCTTGTCTTCGAAGTCGCCTCCGGCGAGGAAGAAGAGATGGAGGCGCTCATCAGGCGCGGGATGGAACACGCGTGCGAGCTTTCAGTGCCGCTTAAGGTGACGGTAGGGAAGGGGCGGAACTGGGCTGAGGCTCACGATTAGTCCGCTGGAGCAGGACCGACTGGAGATCGGCGCAGACTATGAAAACGAATACCGAATAGTAGAGCCAGAATAAAAAAGCGATGAACATCCCGTAGGCCCCGAAAACCGCGGTAAGCTTCACCAGCCGCAGCGCATAGAACTTGAAAAGGTTCTTGCCGGCCCCCCAGAGGAGCGTGGCGAGAAGGGTGGTCGAGAGCATCAGCATCGACCGCTTCTTCAGCGGCGTCAGCACATAATACAATAGATAGAACATGGCAAAGATGCATGCCCCGTCTATCGCCATGAACAGATAGGCGAAGAAAGTCCCTTCCATCGGGTGATGCCTGGCCGAGATCGTTCCAACCACCTTCGTAGCCGTTACGAACATAATTACGGTGACGAAGAAGATAACTGCCTGAAGCAGCGCGAAGAGCATCGTGAACAAGAACTCTTTCCCCTTTTTCCTGAAGAACCCCTCGACCTTCTTGCCAAAGATGACCTGGAACGACGGAATCAGCATCGAGAAAAGCTTCGACGTGAAAAAGAAGAGGAAATAGAGCCCCAGAGGTCCGGAAAAGCGCTTCCATATTTCCAGGACGCGTATGTTTTTCGCCATCAGGGCCGTCACCGTGTCGTTGAAGGGCTCCGGTATCACGTTCGCCGTATAAGAGATAAGGTGCGCGTCGAGGTCCGACAGGTCGACCAGATAGCCCAGTATGGCAATGGAGAGAAGGGTGAACGGTATGAAGGTAAGGAGGATATAAAAAGCGATGGCCGCAACCATCATCGGCGCGTTGTCGCTTTGATACTTGCGGAAAAGCTCCTTGATTGTGGTCCAGACCAGCCTGATCCCGTCCAAGTCTTTATCATAGTGCGTTGCTGACCTGTTTTCAATGCGTTAGCAACGACTCGAGGTTGAAACCCGTTAAATTAACCCGGCCCGTATAGAAATGAATAGCCCGCTATGGTAGAATATAAGCCATGATAGGCGATTTCTTAAAGAAAATTGTAGGTACGAAGAACGAGCGCGAGATAAAGCGCATAGGCCCTGTTATCGACCAGATCAACACGTTCGAAGAACGGATGCGGTCCCTTTCCGACGACGAGCTTAAAGCGGTCACACCCGCCTTCAAAAAGCGCATTGCCGACGGGGAAACGCTCGACGCCCTCCTCCCGGAGGCCTTTGCCGCGGTAAGGGAGGCGGCGAGGCGGACGGTCAACATGCGCCACTTCGACGTCCAGCTCATCGGAGGCGTGGTGCTCCACGAGGGCAAGATCGCGGAAATGGCCACGGGCGAGGGCAAAACCCTTGTGGCCACCCTTCCCGTCTACCTCAACGCGCTTTCCGGAGACGGCGTCCACGTCGTAACGGTGAACGACTACCTGGCAAAGCGCGACTCGGAGTGGATGGGGCCGATCTATGCCTTCCTCGGCATTTCCGTAGGCGTCGTCGTTCACGGCCTCGAGGACGAGGACCGCAAAGAGATGTACGGACGGGACGTCACTTACGGCACGAACAACGAGTTCGGCTTCGACTATCTCCGGGACAACATGAAATACTCCGTGGAAGAATTCGTCCAGCGCGGGTTCAACTACGCGATAGTCGACGAGGTTGACAGCATACTGATCGACGAGGCCAGGACTCCGCTGATTATATCGGGTCCCGCCGAGGAATCGACCGACAAGTACTACAAGATCAACAGGCTCATCTATCAACTGAAGAAAGAGGTCGACTTTAAGGTCGATGAGAAGGCAAAGAGCGCATACCTGACGGAAGAGGGCGTCGCGAAGATCGAGAAGCTGCTGAAGGTCGATAACCTTTATGACCCGAAATACGTCGAGTTCCTCCATCACATCAACCAGGCCCTGAAGGCGCACCAGCTCTTCGCGAGGGACGTCGACTACATCGTGAAAGACGGCCAGGTCATCATCGTAGACGAGTTCACCGGCAGGCTCATGCCCGGCAGGCGGTTCAGCGACGGCCTCCACCAGGCCTTGGAGGCGAGGGAGAACGTCAAGATCGAGCGCGAGAACCAGACCCTCGCAACGGTCACGTTCCAGAACTATTTCCGCATGTACAAGAAGCTCGCCGGCATGACGGGCACGGCCGATACCGAGGCGATGGAGTTCAGGAAGATCTATAACCTGGACGTCATCGTCATCCCCACGAACCGGTCCCTCATAAGGACGAACTACCCGGACGTCGTCTACAGGACGGAGAAGGAGAAGTTCAAGGCCGTTGTGGGCGAGATCGAAGAGCTCGTATAAGAGAGGAAAGCCCGTGCTCGTCGGCACCTTCTCCATCGACAAATCGGAGAAGCTCGCCGAGATGCTTAAGCGCAAGGGCATACCCCATCACGTGCTGAACGCAAAGATTCACGAGCGGGAGGCGGAGATCGTGGCCCAGGCGGGCAGGTACAAGGCCGTCACGATATCGACGAACATGGCCGGGAGAGGCACCGATATTCTTCTGGGGGGCAACCCTAATTTTCTGGCGCGCGTGCTTGCGAAAGGCAAGGACGACGAGGAGTCCAGGCAGGCCGCGCTTGATGAAGCGAAGCGCATCTGCGAAAAAGAAAAAGAACAGGTCATCGCGGAGGGAGGGCTGCACATCCTGGGCACGGAGCGGCACGAATCACGCAGGATCGACAACCAGCTCCGCGGCCGCTCCGGCAGGCAGGGCGACCCCGGCTCGTCGCGATTCTATGTCTCCCTCGAAGACGAGATCATGCGCATCTTCGGCTCTGACCGGATCTCTCCGATCCTCGGAAAGATGGGGATGGAAGAGGACATGCCCATAGAGCACCGCCTTATCTCGAAGGCCATCGAGAACGCCCAGACAAGGGTAGAGGCGCACAACTTCGACATCAGGAAGTACCTCCTCGAATATGACAACGTGATGAACAAGCAGCGCGAGACCATCTACGGGATGCGCAAGGAGATCATTGAAGACGGCGACATGCGGGAACGCACGGTCGAGCTGGTCGACGAGATCGTCGAAGCCTTCGTGGACGAGTACGCGCCCGAAAAAGTCTATCCTGAGGAATGGGACATCGAGTCCCTGAAAAACCGCATCTACGAGACGTTTTTCTTCCGCATCGACCTCGGCGCGATAGATTTCAAGTCGATAACGAAGGCGGGGCTTCTCGACAAGGTCAAGGCCGCCGTTATGGCCGTGTACGAGGCTAAGGAGAAGGAATTCGGCGAGACGATGCGCAACATCGAGCAGTATATCGCCTTAAGCTCGCTTGACGCGCATTGGAAAGAGCACCTCCTTTCCCTCGACCACCTGCGGGAGGGCATCGGCCTGCGCGGTTACGGGCAGAAAGACCCCTTGCGGGAGTATCAGAGGGAGAGCTTCGATCTTTTCCTCGATATGCTCGACAGGGTCAACACGGACACGGTGCAGAAGGTCTTCGCCATCCAGCCGGCGCGGAATGAGGAAGAGATGAAGATGGAAGGACCGGCAATCTTCTTCAACAGGGGCGAAGAGGAAACGCCCATACAGTCGGGGGGCAAGATAGGCAGGAACGACCCCTGCCCGTGCGGAAGCGGTAAAAAATACAAAAGGTGCTGCGGCAAGGGGTAAACCGTGATAAAGGGCGTCCAATTCGCAGGCATCGCTTCGGGTATCAAGGCAGAAGGGCTCGATTTGGGCCTGGTCCGCTTCAGCGCCCCGGTGCCGGTCGCCGCCATCTACACGCGCAACAAGGTCAAGGCCGCGCATATCCTTTACAACAAAAGTAAGGCCGCCCCTAAAGTCCGGGCGCTCCTTGTGAACAGCGGGTGCGCCAACGCCTGCACCGGCGCGGAAGGGATTAAGGACCTTGCCTCAATCGCGGCCCGCCTCGCAGACCTTCTGGACATCAAAAAGGAAGAGATACTTTTCGCATCGACGGGCGTCATCGGCAAGCGGCTTCCTGTCGAAACGATCAAAACCGCGCTGCCCGGTCTTGTCGCAGGCCTGGGAGAGAAGAACCTCGATACCTTTGCCCGCGCGATAATGACGACCGACACATACCCTAAGATTGTGGAGGAAATACTGCCGGGCGGCACGCACCAGGTGGCGGGCGTAGCGAAAGGCGCAGGCATGATGAACCCTTTATTTGCCACCATGCTCGCCTTCGTATTCACCGATTACCCCATCGAACGCATGCAGCTCAAGCGCATGCTCCCCGGTCTCGGAAAACAGAGCTTCGAGCGCATCAGCGTAGACGGCGACACGAGCACGAACGACACGGTCCTGCTCTTCTCGACAGGCGGCACGAACGATGCGGGCAAAAGCCCGGTCACTGCAGGGGGCCGCAAGGCAACGGTTGTGGAGGCCGCGATCGGCCGCGTAATGAAGGCCCTCGCCCTACTTGTCGTCAAAGACGGCGAAGGCGCCACGAAGGTCGTCCACCTGACGGTGAAAGGGGCAGGCACCGCTGCCCTCGCGGAGCGGATCGCAAGGAGGATCGCCGCCTCACCCCTCGTCAAGACTGCGTTTTTCGGGTGCGACCCTAACTGGGGACGCATCATCGCAGCCGCTGGCGATGCGGGGGTGCCGCTCGACCCCGATAAAGTCGAGATCGCGATCCAGAATGAGGTGCTGGCGCGGCGGGGAGTAGAAGTACCTTTTTCGGAAGAAAAGATGAAAAAACTGATGGGCGGCCGTGAGATCGAGCTCGTCGTCAACCTGCACAACGGCAGGGCCGCATACGATCTGTACACCTGCGACCTGACCTACGACTACATCAAGATAAACGCCTCTTACCGCTCGTAGCGCGCCCGCTGGCGCACCGCCTCGTATGCCGATGCGGCAAAAGCAGAGGCTACGTTGAGTGACGGGAACGCCTTCGAGGCAGGTATCTTCAGAAGCAAATCGCACCGCTCGGCCGTCAGCCTCCTGAGACCCTCTTCGCCGCCCAAAACGAGGCACAGGGGGACTGTCAGGTCAGCTTCGTAAATCTCCATTTCCGCCCTCTCGTCGAGACCGAAGCAGAAAACGTTCCTTTTCTTCATCTCCTCGATGTGGCGCGCCATGTTCGCCACACGGCTTATCCTGACGTGCTCCGTCCCTCCCCTGGAGACGTTTATCACCGTATCGGTTACCCCGCACGCCTTGTCGCGGGGGATGAAGATACCGTCGAGGCCGAAGCAGGCGGCCGTCCTGACCGCGTTCCCGAGGTTCTGCGGGTCGTAGACTGCGTCGAAGGCCACAAATAAGGGCGTCTTCAAGGCGGCTATCTCTGCGAGCACGCTGTCCGCATCGGCGTAAGCGAACTCTTCGACCTCCAGGCAGATATGCGACCTTATGTCCTTGAACCGCCGCGCCATCTGCTCTGCAGGGACAACGCGCACGGAGACGCCGGCACGCCTCGCCTCTTCGATGATATCTGCGGACACCCGCTCGCGGCCCGCCTCTACCCACAGCCTTGCGGCCTTGTCCGGGTGGGCCCGCAGGTGCTCGATGATGCTGTTTCTATTTGCCAGCCAGGGCATCGGTTATCTGCTCCTCTACGAGGGCAAGCGTAGCCATCGGGTCGGCCGCAGCCGTGACCGTGCGGCCGAGCACGAGATAGGTCGCCCCTTTTCGGATGGCATCGGCCGGCCCGGCTGTCCTTTTCTGGTCGTCCTTTGTCTCGGTGACCCTGACGCCCGGCGTCACGATTACGAAATCCTTCCCGCAAGACTCGCGGATCAGCTCGAGCTCCTGTCCCGACGCGACCACGCCGTCCAGCCCCGCCTCCTTCGTCAGCACGGCGAGGCGCTTCGTCAGCTCCCTGGGCGACATCCCTATGCCCATCCTCGCAAGCTCCGCGTCGTCGATGCTCGTAAGCACGGTGACGGCGATGATGGTGGGCCGGGTTATACCTTCTTTCCGGGCCGCCTCATCCACCGCCTCCCTGGTCGCAGCCATCATTGTGCAGCCGCCCGAGGCGTGGACGTTGAACATATCGACGCCGAGGCGCGCAGCCTCCACCCCGGCCTTCGAGACCGTATTGGGTATATCGTGATACTTCAGGTCAAGGAAGACCTTCGCGCCCCGCTCCTTCAGGAAGCTGACTATCTTCGGGCCGCATTTGGTGAAAAGCTGCTTGCCCACCTTGAACATCCCCACGCGCCCGACGAACTTCCCGGCCAGCGCGGCGGCCTCGTCGAAGCTCTCTACGTCGAGGGCGAGGATCATCCTTTCCTTCGCGTCCATACATTCCACCTCAAGTCTGGTTTTGGTTTCTTCGACCTTTATCTGTTTTACTTCTTTTTGGTTCCCTTGTAAAGAAACCTCCGCGCCCGTTATGGAATTCGCTTCGCGGATGTTGTATTTTCTTGGGCGGATCTAAAGAATGCAAAAAACAACGGCATTTGGGAAAGACCTGACCGAGGGGAGCATACCCAGGCACCTGCTCCTTTTTTCCATACCCATGCTCGCGGGCAACGCGATGCAGATAGGATACAGCCTCATAAATACCATATGGGTGGGGCACCTCGTCGGAGAAAACGCAGTCGGCGCCGTCGGCGTCAGCCTGCCGGTCTTATACGTGCTCTTCGGGGTCGCCATGGGCATGTCGGTGGCGACTACCATAGTCATTTCACAGTATTATGGAGCGAAGGACTATGCCGGCGTGGAAAGGGCGGTCGGATGCGCGTTTTCCCTGTCCCTGATCATTGCTTTGGTGCTGACCGTGGGCGGGTTGCTTTCGAGCGACCATCTCCTGCGGCTTGTGGCGACGCCGCCCGAAATCTTCGCGATGGCCTCTTCATACCTGCGAATAACACTGGCCGGGTTCACCCTGTTCTATTTCGGGATGCTCATAAACTTCATGCTGCGGGGCATAGGCGACACGATCACGCCCCTGGTTTTTATGTCCGTGGCGCTCGGTCTCAATGCCGTCCTTGACCCGTTTTTCATCGGTGGCTTCGGACCGTTCCCCCGCCTGGGCCTCAACGGGGCCGCTTATGCCACACTGGTCTCGCAGGCCACGGCAATAGCGGTAAACGTTATTTACCTCAACCGCAAAAGGCATTTCATAGCCTTCAACCCCCGTAAGCTTATCCTGGACAGGCGCCTTACCCTGCTTCTCTTCAAGATAGGGCTCCCCTCCATCGTGCAGCAATCGCTCGTCTCCATCGGCAGCCTCTTCATATCGGCCTTCGTCAACGGGTTCGGCGCCCCGGCGGCCAACGCCTTTGGGGCGGCAGGCAGGGTGGACATGGTCGCCTTCATGCCTGCCCTGTCTATGAGCATGGCCGTCTCTGCGCTTACCGGCCAGAATATCGGCGCCAGGAAAACGGCGAGGGTGAGGGAGGTATTCCGGTGGGGCATACTGATGACCTCGTCGATCACCATCGTCATATCGCTTGTCGTCGTCTTCTTTTCAAGGCTGATACTCACGATGTTCGGCCTCGGGGACGACCCGAAGGTAATGGAGATAGGAATGGGCTACATGCGGATCGTCGGCGCCTCTTACCTGTTTTTCGGCATTATGTTCATATCTAACGGGGTTATAAACGGCGCAGGCCATACGATGATCACGATGATATTTACGCTGCTCTCGCAATGGCTGGTGAGGGTGCCCGGCTCATGGCTGCTGTCCAGGACCGGCCTAGGGCTGTCCGGTATATGGATCGCCGTAGCGCTGAGCTTCGTTGTTACCATGACCATCAGCCTCCTTTATTATTTTTCTGGGAAGTGGAAAACATCGGCCGTCATCAGGGCGCCCGCCCTTCTCCCACTTATCGAATAAAAATGGGGCCGCAACGCGGCCCTTCCCTTTCTCATCGCCTTGTCGTACCATATAGTTAGTCCGCGCCCGGCTGGACACAAACCTAAGGAGGTTGTCATGACAGGATCGGGCCTTATCTCCTCTCTTGCCTTTGTGTTGCTCCTCGGCATGGCAGTCTCGGCCGGCGCTGCGGACAACGTCCGCCCTTTCCCCGACCGCCGCGAAGGGGTTTTTATTGCCCGCGATTTCAAGTTCCAGACCGGGGAGGTATTGCCCGAGCTTAAGCTGGGCTACACGACGCTCGGCTTGCCCCGGCGTGACGCCTCCGGCGCGATTACGAACGCGGTGCTTCTCCTTCACGGGACAACGGGCACGGGCGGCAACTGGCTTGCGCCGTCCCTTGCAGAGGCCCTTTTCAGGGAAGGCCAGGCCCTCGATGCAGGCAAGTATTACCTGATCCTGGCAGACAGCATCGGACTGGGCCGCTCATCGAAACCGAGCGACGGCCTGAAGATCGCCTTTCCCCGATACGGGTACAAGGACATGGTCGAGGCACAGTATCGCCTGGTCACGGAGGGCCTGGGCGTCAAACACCTCCACCTGGTACTGGGGACATCGATGGGCGGGATGCAGACGTGGCTCTGGGCCGAAAGGCACCCCTATATGATGGACGGCGCAGTCGCCCTGACGAGCACGCCCGCGCAGATCTCCGGCCGCAATTTCATCTGGCGGCAGGTAATCGTGGAAGCGATCCGCAACGACCCGGACTGGAACGGGGGCAACTATACAATCCCGAAACCCACCCGGTTCATTTATGCAGTCCCGGTCTTCGCGGCAATGACCGATAGCGCGACCCACCTGCAGGAAATCGCCCCCACGCGCGAGGCGTCCGTTGCATATTACTACAAGCTCGTCATGGGCGCGAAAGGGCTCGACGCGAACGACTATCTCTATCGCTGGGAGGCATCGGCCGACTACGACCCGTGGCCGGACCTCGATAAGATCAAGACCAGGTTCCTCGCCATCAATTTTGCCGACGACCTCCTCAACCCGGCCGAGCTTAAGGTGGTGGAAAACTCCATGGAGAAGATCAAAAGCGGCAAATCGGTGCTGATCTCGCCGGCGAAGTCGATCGGTCACCAGAACCAGTCCCGGGGGGACGTATGGGGACCCTATCTGGCCGAGTTCATGAAGGGGCTGCCGTGACAAAAACTGTCCGGTATAAGCCCGAGCCGCAGGGGGTTGAACTATGAGGATAGGCTGCTTTACTCTGAACGATCCCGTACCGGAGCTTAACGAGCCCTACGTAATGGCGTGCCTCCGTCCATGGATAGACGTCAACAGCGTAGGGAGCCTCGTGATAGGCGAGTTGGAGACACGGCTGGGCGCCACGGAGATGGGGGCACTGACCAGGCCCGGCCGGTTCTATGATTTCACGCGGTACCGCCCGATCATCCACCTCGAGGACGGCATCCGCGATTTCTCCATCCCCAACACACCGGTCCACTACGCAAAAAGAGAGGGGCTCAACGATGTCGTCCTGCTTCGACTCCTTGAGCCGCATGCCGAGTCAGAGCTATACATTGAGTCCATCCTGAAGCTCTTCAAAGCCATAGGGGCAAAGAAATACATACTTCTGGGAAGCATGCACGACATGGTGCCGCACACGAGGCCCCTGCTGGTCAGCGGGTACGGCATGGGGAAGGACGCGCGCAAGGACGTGAAAAAAGCGGGCGCCCTGCCGGTCATCCATCACGGCCCGTCGACCATCGTCAACCTCGTGACGCAAAAGGCAGCGCAGGTAGGCATAGAGACGGTTTCGTTCATCGTCTCCCTGCCCCAGTATGTCGCGCTTGAAGAAGACTACGTGGGAAAAGTAAGACTCATGGAAGTGCTCAATTTTCTATATGATATTCCCGTCGACAGGGAGGACTTCGAAAAAGCACTTGAGCAGCGAAGGCTCGTCAGTCAAAGGGTCGATGACACCCCGGCGGTAAAGGCCCTCCTGCCCGAGCTGGAAAAAGCCTACGACCTGCGCGTCAAAACAGCCGGTACGGCCGGGACCTCCCAGATGACGTCCGAAATGGAAGAAATCTTCTGGAGTATCTTGGGGAAAGACATAGGCAAAGCATAGCCGGCATCACCCTATCATCTGCCTGCCCAGATCGAACGCCCGCAGGTTCACCTCGGCCTTCTCCGCTCAATGTGTTTTTCGAACAGCCGGTCCCGCTGGCCGGCTTGCGGCGGGAAGGGCCGGCACCGAGTACTCTTCGGCCGGACGGTCTTTCAGGAGAGCCGTTTTCTGTTGAAATGGCACACCGGCCGTGATAATGAATGTAAGACGGAGCTGCTTGAGGTGCGTTCAGGCCGGGCGGCCAGGGGGCAATTCCAGGGATGCAAGAGGAGGCGTTATGAAACGAAGAGCGATTTGTTTGTTTGTAAGCATAGTCATGCTCGGTTTTTTCATCGGTACCTTTCACATCCGCGCTGCACTCGCGGAAGTAACCATCGAGGTCCTCAATCCGAGGGGCGAAGTAGATCCGGCCCCCATTATTGCCCCATCCGCCAGGGTCCCCGACCTCGTGGGAAAGAAAGTGGGCGTTTACTGGAACAACAAAGCAGGGGGAGAGCATTTCTGGGATGTAATCGAGGCAGAGCTGAAAGTTAAGATGCCGGCCTTGAAGATCGTCCGCTACAACGGCGGCTTCGAGCCAAGCGACGCGCAGATTGCAGCTATGACAAAGGAGGTGGACGCCTTTTTCTACGGCGTCGGCGATTGAGGCTCCTGCACTTGGGCCGGCGTGTCCGGATCCGTGAGGATCGATAAAACAGGAAAACCCGTAATATACGTAGTTACCGACAATTTCATCCACGATGCCAAATCGGCCGCCGAGGATACGGGGATGCCCCGCTTGCGGATGATCACCGTCCCGGCGGATGAATACTATAAGAGGCGTTACAGCCTGGAGGATATCAAACCGGTCGCACTGGCCGCGATTAACGGATTGATAGACGGCCTCACGCGGCCTTTGACCGCCGAAGAGGCGAGCACGAAGCCGAAACAGGCGCAAGCTGCGGGCACGATAAAATTTACGGCCGCGACATATGCGGAAGCCCTCGAGAAATTCAACCAGGAATTCCTCGATAACCACTGGGGCAGCGGCCTTCCGCTCGTGCCTCCGACGGCCGAGCGCGTAAAATGGATGCTCGCGGGGACTACGCGCTCCCCGAACGAAGTCATCGGGACCGTCGAGCCGAAGAGAGGTAAGGCGACGATAGAGAAGATCGCGATCAATGCAGTCATGGCCGGGGCAAAACCTGAGTACCTGCCCGTGATCATCGCCGCGATGGAGGGATTGACCGACAAGAATTACGACCTGCTCCACGTCATGGCATCGACCGGCTCGTTCACGCTCCAGGTCGTCGTCGATGGGCCGATCGCGGAAGAGATAGGCATGAACTCCGGGATCGGCCTTCTCGGGTATGGCTTCCGGGCGAACAATGCGATAGGCTACGCCTTGCGGCTCTGTCTTATTAATACGGGTCTGCTTTGGCCCGCAGTGAACGACATGGCCCTCGTCGGAAGGCCTTCCTCCCATACGTTCTACGTCTTCGCGGAGAACCAGCGGAACAATCCATGGGGGCCCTATCACGTTTCGGAAGGCTATAAAAAGGAAGAGAGCTGCGTGACCGTAATGACGGTAGGCAGCTACAGCGCCTCGTCTGCCGGGCTGGTCGCCTTCGGCGGCGGAGCGGTCTTTCCGTGGACCCCGCAGCAGCTACTCGACAACATGGTGAAAACCATTATGGTAGGGCGCAACATGGACACCGTCTGGAAGCTGGGCACGGCCATACCTGCCCCCCAGAAGCACTTCCTCGTGCTCCACCCCGAATTCGTCATGGAGCTTGACCGCCTCGGCTATACACGGAAGAAGATGCAGCAATACCTTTACGGCCGGAGCCGCGTGCCTTATGAAGAGCTGAGCGCCAAGGAGGTGGCGGCCTTCAAACGCAGGCTTGCCGATAAGGAGATACCGGCCGACCGGGTGGCCGTCTTTGAGGAGTCGCTCAAGGCGGGAGGAAAAGTGCCCATGCTCCTCAGGCCGGAGGATTGCGTTATCTTCGTGGCGGGCGGCATACCGGGTTACTCCTTCGGTGATTCCTATTTCTCGATACCGCCGCACGGAACTGCCGCGTTTATGACCAGAACGATCCACGGCGCGGCCCTGACAAAGGCAGGCAAATAAAGCACCGGAGGGTGATATTGGGACCCGCAGGCGGCCGCGGAAAACTTCTTTGGCCGACGGCCGCGCTTTTCCTCTTTTCCTTGCTCTTGTTGCCGGCCCTTCGCGCATCGACCGAAGGGGCGCCCGGCTACACCGGCTGGAAAAAATGTGAGGCATGCCATTCGAAAATAGCCGCGGAATGGAAAACAACGAGACATGCGGACGCATTCGAGCACCTGAAGAAAACGGGGCAGGAGGAGTTGCCGAATTGCGTCCGCTGCCACAGTACGGGATATGACCGGGCGGGCGGTTTTATCGACGCCGAGATTACGCCGGGACTTGCAGGGGTCCAGTGCGAGGCATGCCATGGACCGGGCAGGCAGCACGCGGTTGCTCCGGCTAAAGAGAGCATCGCCGGCGCACCGGGAATAGAGACGTGCAGGCGGTGCCACACTCCGGGTCAGGACCCGGGGTTTGACTACGGGCGGAAAGTGAAGGGAGTCCATCGGGTGCGGTAGCGGCCCTCGGTCCAAAACCGGCTCCGAGCAATTAACAAAGGAGGACGCATCGAATGATGCAGGGCAAAAAACGCATAATGATGCTTCCGGTCGTATCGCTCCTCGCCCTCCTTGCGGCAACCGCATTTATAGCGGCGGATGCGGCAGGGGCGGCGGGCATCAGGGTCACGCCGGACCGGACCGACGCCGGCACGGTAGACGAAGGGGTAATGTTAAACACCGCCTTTACTGTCGAGAATACGGGTAATGTGCCCCTGACGATTACGAACGTTCGCACTAACTGAGCCTGCACAACCGGTGTGCTTGGCAAGCACACGCTAAAGCCGGGAGAAAAAACCGCGCTCAAGGTCGTATTCGACACGGCGGGCAACCCCGGGCCTTTCCGCAAGACGGCGACACTCACGACGGACGTCCCCGGACAGGAGGAGGTGGAAGTCGCCGTGACCGGGATGGTCAGGGAGGCGCCGGCCGCGAAGATACGGGTAGAGCCGCGAAGGATAAGGCCGGTCCCGGCGGGGTCTCAAGGCGGGATGAAAGGGGAATTTACAATATTCAATAATGGGAGCCTGCCCCTCGTCATAGGGCGGGTTCATTCCAAAGAAAGCGCCAGGGTCTATTTCGACAGTAAAAAGGAAGGCAGCATTGTCGTCGAGCCGGGAGGCGCGAGAAAAATAGAGATAGTTCTGGGCGAGGACAAACAGGCGGACCGGGCCGGGCAGGAGCTTGTCGCTATCGAGTCGAACGCGAGGAACGCGCCGCAAACCGGTTATGTTATAATTATCGAGCATGGCGATCCTTCTAAGAAATAGGGCAAGGAGGAAAAAAATGGTCAAGACCGCATCCCTGCTTTCCGTCATTATGGTGCTTGCGCTGCTCTACGGTGTCACGGGCCGGGCGGCGGCCCAGGAAGAGGTCCCGCGCATCACCATCGAGGAACTGAAAGGCATAATGGACCGAAAAACGGATGTGGTGATCCTCGATACCCAGCCGAAGGCCCTCTATGACAAAGAGCATATCAAGGGGGCCATATCCTTCCCGTGGAAGCGGAAAATTGCGGCGCAGGACGTACAAAGCCTGCCCCGCGACAAGCTCATTGTCACGTATTGCGACTGCGGGCCGGGGGAATCAGACTCGGCCGGTGTCGCCTCCCAGTTGCTATCCTTCGGTTTCAGCGACGTAAAGGTGCTGAAAGACCCGTCGATACGGGGATGGAAAAAGGCCGGCTATCCTGTGGAGTAGCCCCCCCGAGCCGGTCGCTTGCGGCTTTTATTGACAGGACCTCGAAGAACGATGTAATCTTGATACTACCACTGCTTGCCAGTGACCATGCACATACATCGGATTGGCTATATTCCCTTTTCAAGCGAAACAACCGACTGCAAAATTATGCCGACAGCCGGCCGGGTGCGCCGCCGCAAGCAGGCCCACGCCTGTGACGGAGGAACCGACCCCGCGACAAAACAGTGAAAGGTTGAGGAACCAATGCTACACTTTTTCCTGCAAAAAGATAAAAGCCTGGAATACTGCTTCAACGTCGAGACTTCGGGCGAGCTGGATGCGAACGAGCTTTCCATCCTGCAACACCTGCTGGCCGACGGTTTCGTAGCCCGGACCATATCGACGCGGCCCGAAGGCGGCGATGGCGGCAAAGTTGTCGAGCTAGGCCCGCGAATGAACTTCGCCACCGCCTACTCGACAAATATCGTCGCCATATGCCAGACCATCGGGCTCGAAAAGGTCTCCCGCATAGAACGCTCAAGGAGATACGCGGTCGCCGCCGGTGCTGACGCGGAAGAGTTCGTCCGGGAACACTATGACCGGATGACCGAGTGCCCATATAACGAGCCGCTGCAAACGTTCGAGACCGGGGCAAAGCCGGAGCCCGTCTTCAATGTCCCTTTGACGGTGAAAGGCGTCAGCGCCTTCCTCGACGTGCCGGGCCTTGCCATGGACGACTGGGACAAGAACCTCTATTACAACTACTTCGTAAAGGAAGAAGGCCGGGACCCGACCATAGTTGAGATAAGGGACCTGGACAACGCCAACAGCGAGCACTCAAGGCACGGCTACTTCAGGGGAAAACAGGTGATCGACGGCGCCCCCATGCCCGAAACGCTCATGGAGATAGTCAAATCGACTCTGAAGGCCAACCCGTCGAACAGCATCATAGCCTTCAAAGACAACTCGAGCGGGATCATGGGATACGACTGCTGGACGATCCTGCCCGAGCAGCCGGGCAAACCCGCGCCTTTCGGGAAAAAGAAGGTTACGTACCATATTATTTTTACGGCCGAGACGCACAACTTCCCGACGGGTGTCGCACCCTTCCCCGGCGCGGAAACGGGCACGGGCGGGAGGATCCGCGACGTCCAGGCAACGGGTAAAGGCGGGCTGGTCCTGGCCGGCACTGCCGGCTATTGCACGGGCAACCTGCTCATCCCCGGATACGAGCTTCCCTGGGAAGACCCCGGCCTCGCCTATCCCTCGAACCTCGCCCCTTCCCTGGATATGGAGATAGAGGCAAGCAACGGCGCGAGCGATTACGGGAACAAGTTCGGCGAGCCGGTCGTGGCGGGCTTCACCCGGTCTTTCGACCAGAAGCTCCCCGGCGGAGAACGGTGGGGATGGGTCAAAAAAGTCATGTTCACTGGCGGCCTGGGCCAGATCGATGGCAGGCACGTCGAGAAGGATGAAGCCGAGAAAGGGATGCTCATCGTACAGATAGGCGGTCCCGCGTACGGAATAGGCGTCGGCGGAGGCTCGGCCTCAAGCAAGCTCCAGGGCGAGAACGAGGCGGAGCTTGATTTTAACGCAGTGCAACGCGGCGACGCGGAGATGGAACAGAAGATGAACCGCGTCATTCGGGCCTGCATCGAGATGGGTGATAATAACCCGATCGTGAGCATCCACGACCAGGGGGCGGGCGGCCCTGCCAACGTCCTCAAGGAGCTCGTCGAGAAATCGGGCGGCAAAATCGAGCTGCGGCGGATCAAGCTGGGGGACCCTACTCTCCCCGTACTCAAGATATGGATAGCGGAATACCAGGAGCGTTGCGGCGTTCTCATCACCCCCGAGCGGATCGAAGATTTCAAAAACATATGCGACAGGGAAAAGGTGACGTGCGAGTTACTGGGGGAAGTCACGGGCGACGGCCGCTTCGTGGTACACGACGAGAGCGACAACAGCACGCCTGTTAACCTCAACCTGGGCAAGGTCCTGGGCGACATGCCTCAGAAGACATTCAACGACCGCAGACTCCCTTCCTCGCTCGAGCCCGTGCAGCTTCCGGACAAGCTGTCCGTAGACCAGGCCCTTTCCCGCGTGCTCCGCGACCTCGCGGTCGGCTCCAAGCGGTTCCTCACCAACAAAGTGGACCGCAGCGTTACAGGCCTGATCGCGCGGCAGCAGTGCTGCGGTCCGCTCCAATTAGCAGTCGC
Source organism: uncultured delta proteobacterium (assembly GCA_963810935.1). Classification (GTDB taxonomy): domain Bacteria; phylum Desulfobacterota; class Syntrophorhabdia; order Syntrophorhabdales; family WCHB1-27; genus CAWEPK01. The sequence goes on from CAWEPK010000010.1 coordinate 92,761, forward strand.
CGACGTCGCCGTTTTGGCCCAGAGCCATTTCGGCCTTACGGGGGCGGCAACGTCTATCGGCGAGCAGCCGATCAAAATGCTGGTAGACGCGAAAGCCGGCGCGCGGATGGCGGTCGGCGAGGCGCTTACGAATATCGTGTGGGCCGGGATCGACGGCCTGTCCTCCGTCAAGTGCTCCGCCAACTGGATGTGGGCGCCCAAGCTGCCCGGAGAAGGGGCAGCCTTTTACGACGCAGCGTGCGCCATGCGCGATTTGATGGTCAACCTCGGCATCGCGGTCGACGGAGGCAAAGACAGCCTTTCAATGGCAACCATGGTAGGGGAAGAAGTAGTGAAGTCGCCGCGCCAGTTAGTCGTCTCCGCCTATGCGACCGTACCCGACATCACGAAAGTCGTAACACCGGACATAAAGGAAGCCGGAAAAAGCAAGCTGATCTTCATCGATATGTCCGTGGGCAAGTGCCGGCTCGGTGCATCCGCGCTCGCGCAGGTTTACGGTCAGATGGGGGACGAATGTCCGGACGTTGACGACCCCGGCAGCCTCAAGTCCGCGTTCGACGCAATTCAGAATTTGATCTCGAAAAACCTGCTCCTTGCGGGGCACGACGTAAGCGACGGCGGCCTCATAACTACGCTTCTGGAGATGGCCTTTGCCGGGAACTGCGGCTTGAGCATAACGATGGACGGGCCGTGGACCGCACTCGAAAGGCTCTTCGCGGAAGAATTGGGGGCGGTCATCGAGTGCAGGGCCGGTGATTTCCCAGCCGTAACGGAAGCACTCGCCGCGGCCGGCGCCAAGGCATCGGTCATAGGGGAGACCGCGCAGGAGAAGAGGATCACCGTCAGGTACAACGGCCGGGCTGTCCTCCAATCCGACATGCCTGTTCTCAGGCAGTTGTGGGAAGATACGTCCTACCAACTGGAGCGACTCCAAGTTAACACCGCCTGCGCCGAGATGGAAAGACGAAATATTTTCGACCGCAAGGGGCCGGACTATAAAGTCACGTTCAAGCCGGAGCCGACACCGGCCCGTCTGATGGAGCTTAAAGAAAAACCGAAGGTCGCCATCCTCAGGGAAGAGGGGAGCAACGGCGACCGCGAGATGACGTCGGCCTTCTTCCAGGCGGGGTTTGAGCCGTGGGACGTTTCGATGACCGACATGATCGCAGGGCGGGTCAGTCTGGAGGGTTTCAGAGGGCTGGTTGCAGTAGGCGGCTTCTCGTATGCCGACGTCCCGGAGAGCGCCAAGGGCTGGGCCGCGACTATTCGATATAACGAAAAGCTCAGGAAGATGTTCGAAGATTTTTACAAAAGGCCGGATACCTTCTCCTTGGGCGTCTGCAACGGCTGCCAGCTTTTCGGGCTCCTCGGATTGGTGCCCTGGCTTGGCATCCCCGACGACAGGCAGCCGCGCTTTATCCGGAATGTGTCGGGACGTTTCGAGTCACGCTGGGTGACCGTCAGGATCACGGAGAGCCCGGCTATCATGTTCAGGGAAATGGCAGGCTCGGACTTGGGCGTCTGGGTGGCCCACGGCGAAGGCAAGCTGCTGTTCCCGGACAAATCCCTTCTGGACGAGGTCGTCCGCAAGAAGCTCGTCTCCGTTGTCTTTATCGACGATGAAGGCAAGGTGGACGGCAGTGAGGTTTCACAAAGCTACCCGTTCAACCCGAACGGCTCACCTTACGGCATTACCGGACTTTGCACGGAAGACGGGCGCCACCTGGCGATGATGCCTCACCCGGAGCGGACGTTCCTCAAGTGGCAATGGGCGTGGATGCCCGGCGACATGGAGCGCTCGCTGGAGGCGTCGCCGTGGATCAGGATGTTCCAGAACGCAAGGGCCTGGTGCGACGAGGTCAAGTAAGGCTTAAGCGCGGCGCGAGACGCGCGGCGCGTGTCATCTTATGCTTGGGGCGAAGCCGTATTTATCGATTTGCCATCCTTCGTCCGGCATTTGCACGCCGTCGATGTATACCGTCCGGCCGTCCAGGGCGACCCTGCCTTTGCCTATCAGGTCGTGCACTGCGAAAGGATATATCCGCCAGTCCCCTTCTTCCCGTAAGGCCATCTGGATAAGCGTGCATACGTCTTTGAGCGACTCGTAAAGATTGCCGCCCTCTCTTTGCGCGGCCGTCCGGAATTCTTCGAGGGTCCGGGCGCCGGAGCGCTCGATGAGCTTCCTTATATTGCGCAGTTCGCTGTCCCACCTCGAAAACTGCAACGATTCCGACTGGACCAATATCGGCCCTCCATCATCGCTTGCATCGACGAAGAAGACGGTAGATTTTACGCTTCTTTCGCCTGCCAGGAGCGCCTTGGCCGTGGGTATCCACCCCAGGCCCGCGTACTTCCTTGCATCCCCCGGATGGACGTTCAGGATTTTGGGGAAGTATTTGCCCGGCATCCAATCGCCTATCCACAGGTCGTAACCGGCCAGGCATATCACGTCCGGCGGACCGGAAAGGGTCTGCTCTACAAGCGTCATGATCGCCATATCGTACGCGTTTCTCTCTACGCCGTACCTCGGGACTTTCTGGAGCCCCCACATCTGCCGGAAGTAGATAGCAGAATCGAGCGCCGCCACCGGGGCGCCGTTCTTCCTTGCCTTCCCGGCGCCGGAGCAGCCGGGTGCGTTGGTGAAGACGACATGGTGTATTCCCGGGTCTCTCTCGTATATCCTTTCGTAGTTGGTGCCGGAGCCCGATACTCCACAGGCGTACACCATCGGTTTTGATGCCGGATCGTAAATCAACGTTGCCGCCATTGTTCGCACCTGCCTCGGAAACATTATGCCGCGTGTGCCTATTTGATAACAAAAAGGGCGCTGTCTGTCAAGGCGGAAGGCCGAGGAGATAATGCCTTTGAAGTAAATCCGCCTGCTAACGGCGGTATCGTTGACACGTGGCCGGAACGCGGCTAAAATAAGGCAGGCCGAAGTGGTGGAACAGGCAGACGCGCCGGACTCAAAATCCGGTGGGGCTTACACCCCGTGCGGGTTCGATTCCCGTCTTCGGCACCAGTGATTTAGAGGACTTACCGCTCATCCTTTTCTGCTTATCTGCGACTATTAATTGAAATTGTGCCCGGAATTGTGCCCACCTGCGCCTGTTCGGTAGTTTCTCGACTCTCTTCATGAAGAGCCGCAACTCGCTCACAGGCCCGCTTGAGGTCTTCCTCGTTGGTGATGTTGTACCTATCAAATACGGCCCGCGTCTTATGGCCGCTGATCTTCATGGCAACCTTTTCTGTTACCCCTGCCCTTACCATATTTCTGATCGCTGTTCTTCTAAGATCGTGGAAGAGTCTCCCTGGTATTCTCGCCCGATCACATGCATTCTCCCAGGCTTCACGCATGTCTCTTATCCGCTTTCCCTTACGAAAGAATACATATTCGCAGAGAGGATACTGGGAATCTCTTATCGTCTGCTGTCTCAGCATCGTTTCGTATAGCTCCCCGCCCATGTAGACTATCCGTGCCTCGTCGTTCTTCGTCGTCCCTGCATCCAGGGTTACCTTCTTCTCGAAGATGTTCATCTGGTCCCACTTGAGCGATAATATCTCCTCTTTCCGCATGCCAGTGAAATACCCCATTACAAGAACGGGCCGGAGATATTCTGGCAGTTGCTCCTTCAGCTTTTCAAAATCCGCATACTCGAAATAGCCGGTTCTCACGTTGTTCTCTTTCAGCCTAGGAATATGGGGAACCTGTCCAACCTTGGCCGGGGTAGTTTGCGCCCCAAGCGTAAACATCCTCTTTAATGCTGCCAACTCTCGGTTGATAGTACCGTTTGCCGCGCCCGCCTCTTGCCTTTCAACAATGTAGTTCTTTATGCGGAACGTGGTGATTTCGGCAACCCGGTTGCCTTTGAATTTCTTTTCAAGGTGAGCCTTCAGTTCCTCTGCCCTCTGAAGGGATTTTCGACCGTTCATCTTATAATCGGTTATGAAATCAGCCGCGATCTCGTCGAACTTGATGCGCTCGATTTGCAGCCCCTTGAATCGCCCCTCGACTATTTCCCCTTCCCTTTCTTCAATACTGCCTTGGCATCGGTTTCTTTCCGCGAATGACTGCTTTCCCTGTAGGGCTTGCCGTGCCGGTAATACTTAATCCAGTATGTTTTACCTCTGAGATAAATCATTCCCATGGCCCTTTACCTCCTTTCTCGTTTTCGTTTCCTTCACTCCCTTCTCGGCATTCATTGCCTCAATACCCGCAAGGGCAAGACCCAGGAAAGATGGAATCTCTCTTGTCCCGGTCTCCCAGCGAGCTACCGTCACTCTGGACACTCTCAAAGCAGCCGCAAGTTTCATTTGACTATACTTGTTCACCTCCCTCCATAGTTTTAGGTCTTCCGGCGTCATGAATAGTAGCCAACGGCGAAGTGTTTCCATATCCTATCTCCTTCCTCAATATTGTAACCAGTGGCTACACTGTTGTCAACAAGAATTCTTTCAGAAGGTAAAGCTGGTTTTGTTCCGCTCAATATAGTCATCCATGTCTTTTACGTCGAGAAGCACACGGCGGCCGTCTCTGACTGTGATGATCTTCCCATCCCATATGATCTGCCACAAGGCGTTTACTGTCCGCCCTAAGTAATAGGCGGCTTCATGGACAGTATAGAGCCTCTTGACCGGTCCTTTCGGATTCTTCCGATCTACTTTGTACTTGTTTAGCCGCTCGGTCTTAGTCATTTGCCCCTTACTGCTGTCGCCCCGCGCCGGATTCCTTATGCGATGCGGCCTTGAATAGCCTTGTCTTTCATTGCTTTCTGCCTGTCTGTGCCCGCCCCTGTGCCACTGCCAAAGCCCGGTTACCGCTTACTTTATCCCTTTTGTATGGCAGGATTATCAGCAATATCAGGCATCATCACCCCTATTTAACCCTTATGTACGGGGTGTTTATTGTATACCCCCGTATTGTACGTACTTTAGTACATCAAGTACGGCTAGTAATTGTATACAATATATTGTACTTATTTATATACATTAGACTAAAACTTCATTCCCGCTTTCGCCCTTGTTGTGGCCTATCTTTGGAGAACCACAAAAAAAGGGATACCGAATTAGACGCAGACTTCTTCATATAACGCTCCTATACACGGGATTTTGTATCAAATCGCGGTTCTTAAATCTGTTCGCTCTTACGGTTCGGCAAGAGCGATGGAGACTGTCGCGAAGACGATTTCCGAGGACGAAATACAAAAAAGGGTTTAAGAACTAATAAGCTCCTAAACCCTTTCATGGTTCTTATTTCTCGTCGCTTTTCGGGCCGGGAAGAACTGTCTCTGTCTTTTTCCCTTACCCAGTGACTTAACTAAAATAATCCGGCTTATGGCGACTTGTCAAGATTGGGGGTCTGTTTTTCTCAACTACCCTGCGTTATCAGTCGATTACAAGAACGAAACCGATCATTGGCCTTTGGTCTCCTGAATTGTAAAAACCAAAACCCGTAATTACGGACGTTGGAAGAGAAAGCCGGAGTGCGTATCTATAACGAAGCGCGTAATAGGCAGATGTCGCGAGTTGAAGATTGCCACAAATAAGCTCAAATATGGAATCAGGTTAGGTAAAGTCTTTTGGGTACGGTTTCCATTTATGCTCACAGGCTTGGCACACCATTTCAATCTTCTTTCTTCCGAGCATTACGACCAGCAGTCCCACAGGTCCCAACAAGAGCTCACCGACGGCAGCCTTGCCGAGGCCAAACCCCTTTTGGCCCGTCGCAATGTTCATGGAACTACACTTTGGACATCGAATGTGGAGACCAGGAGCTTCCTCTCCACAGTGAGGACACGCGGGAGCACTTTTAGACACTTCTCTGCCGCATGTTTTGCATTTCACTAGTTCTGGCATTCGCATTTCCTCCCTAATACGCGGACGAGGCGACGTAATTGCGAAAGACAAAGAGGACAGCTACATTTTCGATCGGTGCTCGCCTTCTTCGCCCCACCAACCCATGCGTAATCATAGCCACCAGTAGCTTTGTATTGCAAAAGAAACTTTCATGGGCGCATTTTCGGGAAGAAATTTTTGGATGACTTGGCACTTGTATGATAGGTGATGTTCCGACTTCTACTCCCGAATAAAGGCAAGCGCGGTATTACCTAAAGATGTTATGAAACGGTATTAAATGAGAAGATAAACCCCGCTTTCACCCAGAATAATTGTCAAATAGCGGGGTTCCGCTTTATTACACGGCCACTATTGTTCTCTCAGCAAAACACTGGCTTCCTTGAATTGCCTTGCAATCGTTGGGTTTTGCTTATGCTGAAATCAATTATATATGCCTAAACCACCTCTCTCTTGCTCCAAAAAGACTCGATAAAATATTTGTGCAGATGCTTCGCGGTTTTCAGTATTTACTAGTAATGGGAGGAAGGGAGTTTTTTAAGCTATGCCGCCCTGTCGCATCGACTCCGGTTTTTCGATAAAGATATTAAGGTAATAAATGCCTTTGAGCGTCCAGTTGGCAGGCATCGATTCAAACAGCTCATGGGCTTCACATAAATATATAGGATAGGCCATGCTGTAAGGCATAGCCGCAAAGAGCCACGAACAAATCAGATAATCTCTCTCTTGTTCAAGTGCAAAGCATTGGCAGGTTAACCCGAATCGCTAACGCAGGGCCGGCTCGTCGGGTGAAGCACAATAGCGCCTGAGTCCCTCAGGTGTCTGGGCGGAGCTATACCCAAAATTAGCAGGCAACTTTTCGACCTCATTGAAACAGGAACACAGCGAAAATAAATAGGAGTAAAAACAATGAACCAAACACTTAAGAGGACATGGACAGAATTGATGTCAAGGAATTCATTCGAGTGGTTTGCATCCCTCACATTTAGAGATCAGGTCTCTTCTTCTTATGCACGTAAGACTTATATCGATTGGATACGAAATCTCTGCGTTCAAGAGCACATGCAAGTCGCCTCAATGACTGTATATAATCCGTCTCCTCACCCACATTTGCACTCGGTCATTTTAGGAACTAACAAGGGCGGACGCGCACTGAATGATGTTTCTTGCCCCGAGTGGGAGAGAAAATGGAATAGGAATCCGAAAGCAGCAAGAATCGAACTCATACGCGAGCTGAACGATGTCGCTGCTTATCTGGCATTCAAGAATCTTGATGTAAATTCCATTGATCCAGAAAATTGGTTTTCCTACAATCAGAAGCTTCTCATCAAAAAGCAAAATCCGAGAATAGACCTTCGGTATAATGACACGTACGGAGGGTCTGAACGGGCATCCTCGGCCGTTGACAGTACATTATGACCGGGCTCGATGTTTAACGCCATTCCACCATTACCTTAACGGAAGTCAATCGGATTGTTTACGGTCAGGGCAGAGGGGGTCAATTATATCTGGTTGGTTGAGGACTTCACCTACAATCAGCGTCTTGTCGAGGACATCAGAGACCGAAGATTACCGATGAAAAGCGGGAACCAGAAACGCATGTCCGACGACCTACCGTTGGTATACCTGTCGAGGGAGTATGAGGTGCCTATGCACATGTGAACTACCGGGAGTGTTCAGGGGAAGACTTCTTGTTGAATTTCTCAGCCTGCGTTCCACTTGCCATTCTCGTCAAACCAGCTTGACCGCTCATAACCACATGCGTTCCAAACTATATCAAACATGGGCTTCAAAAGTCGTTGCATATCCTCCTCGTATGTCTCGATTAGGGACTCAGGCAGTGATAGGATGTCCCTATCAATTGGATAACCAGAATCGAATTGATATATAGACCCTGGCTGAATTTGCCAACCCTTGACGCCGATAAACGTCAGAGAAACAAGGAATGGTGGCCTGATACTCAGGTCCTTTAATGCTCTAACATAACTATCCACCGCCTGTGGCAATTCTTTCTCATAGCCAAGGCTTGGAAGAATCCGGCCTTCTCGATCCGCTCTCAGCCAAAACCCTTCAACCGCTTCGATGATTCCGTTTCGATGCAGTTGCATATAGGATGTAGTGTTTCCTCCCGTTAGGAAATAAATTAGCAAGCCTTCCAAATTGATTCTGGGGTTAATAGCGCCAACCATTCTGGAATTGACCGGCCACAAATTCTGTTTTTGACCCATACTTGATTTAATGTCGATAACAGTCTCCAAGTCAAAAGCCTCTAATGGTATTAGATGCAGTACGATCTTTCCACCGTGAATGAACGGTACTGGGGTATCATCCGAGACCAATTTCGCAATTCTTTCAGTCTTGAAGTCCCTAATCCGTTTAGATTGGGTTTCAGACAGATTAAACGCTGCTCTCAACTGCACTGTATCCAAAGGATATTTACCGGCGGAATTTCTGGCATAAAATTTGTCATGCCCCTTGAAGACAACCCTGTGGGGACCGATCCAACTTCTCTTAATTCGCAGGACAAGGGCTATCTTGCTTTGGCTCACCTTCACCGGATGAATTGTCACTTGAATCCGAGGTTCAATTCCATCCTGAATAAGGCTATCGTACCTTCTTTTCTCTTCGTCGATGTTCTGGGCAGTCACGCCCACAATCTCAACGGGTATGCCGTCTTTTTCCTTAACTCCATAGATCAGGTCTCCACCGGATGTGTTGGCAAAAGACGATACGTCTGACAGAAACTCCTTTCGGTCGGAGTCAGTTTTCCCCGGCAATTCAAGCTTATACTCTATAGATTTGCCTTCCATTACGCTGTTGTCAACGAGGTGCTGCAAGTCGGTTTGGTTAATTTCCTCCAAAGGTTTGTTCAACATATTACCCCCATTGAATGCGCGGCTTATCTTGATCTGGCACTTTTTGCTATTCTCATATTTTGTCGATACCCCGTCAAAGAAGACCCCAGCCGTAGCACTATCGCAGGTCAGAAAGACAGTACGAAGCACCGCTCTTGTCAAAACCTCCCTTTCAGGAAGTTCGTCTCTATCGGCACCATCTCATGCCGATTGCCCTCCCCTCCGAGCGGAAGGTGAAACCCCGTAGTACTCGCGGAGCAACTTCTGTTGATATTTTCTTATCTTCTCGGTTTCTCCAGCTTCAGAATACTCTATGAGACGCTGAACATTTTGGTTTTTTAAAGGAAGGCTATTCAGTTCGTGCTTCGTGACCAATTCGTGCCAAATGCTTAAAGGCTTACTTTGAGCCAGCTTATCAAGTATTCTTACATCGCCCGGTAAGCACTGATTCAAATAGTACTGCCATTGTTCGCGGCTGAAACGGTCAAGAATTGCGGAAGCAATTGGTGTAGCGTTGTAGCTCTGCCCGTAAAAGTTTCCAAGTCTTACAGCCAGAATCGCCGAGGCGCACATCGAAAATGCGGCTGTAGGAATCCTGGAGCCGAGTTTTGAGAGCACTCTCATAGGAGCTGCCTCATTGAAGAAGTTGTTCATTCCCTCGTGGGCCTTTATAACGTCCTGTGCAGCTCTTATGTATGAATCCGATCGAAGAGTCTCTGGGACGTAATCGAATCCACCCACCTTCAGTAAAGCCACTTTCAACCCGGCCATTGCAGTGCTTTGGCCAGCGGCGTGAACCTCCGCGTAAGCGTGACCGGTCTGCCACCGCTCTGTATCTCTCAACGTCGGCCAAAGTAACGGAATGATGACGTTAAAATTAGCAAGGGCATTCTCTAACTGTGCGCCCGCCTTCTTTCTTATGGTCGATAATAGCACACTGATTGTAAGTTTCTTAAAAAAATATGGCGAAGACAGCAAAGAGGATACGCGCTGATCTTCCGCCGACAACGTTTCCGATTCGACGGCATTACGAAATTCAACAAACTTCGTAGCAACTTCTACACGCGGCTGCCCCAGAATATTCCTTACGCACGCCTTTATTATCTGGCTCGCTTCATTCTGCTCCATCTCAATTTCTTCGCTCTCGATCATTTCCGGATCAAGCTTTGAGAAGTGAACAACTGTTTCATGAGCGTGTTTGAGGCGCATCGCCTCTGTTCGAGAAACAATACCTAACTCTTCGGCAAGCTGGATCGCTTCCTTATCGGTTACTACGTCAGCCACATTGTCATATTCGGTCAAGTCTGGTTTATTGATCATCTCGCCCAAAAGACGCATGCCTAGACTTTCCAATTCTCTTTTGAGGCTTGCCATGGCTTTGGACCAAACAAAACTGGACACCATCTCGTAACTTCCCGCCTGAAACGCCTGGGAGATTTGTCGCTTATCACGTTGGGTCAACTGGCCTGCATATCCCAAGACATCAGGAAGGGCGTTGACGTTGGAAGGTAAAACTGCGACGCCGTCTGGTTGCCATAGGGCCATAGAGTTATCTGTCAAGATACCCTCCTAAAATCCGTCCATCCGTCTTGAGACCTAATGAATACGGCGCTGACCCCTTTTCCGAGCCTTGCCGTCAACGTATCGAATGCTCGCCTTCGTCCTCCTCCCGCTGCCCGCCCCGCCTTGTTCGAGTATTTTATGAAACATCCATAAGCCAACAGTCGGGCATCTCGGGTGAAAACAACTATACCGTCCGAACCAATCATTCCGGTCAACAACGCGGATGCGGACAAAAGAGAATAAGGCATAATTCTAGTCTTCTGCGCTTGCCGAACTTTTGCGAGGAAATCAATCGGAGCTTCAAGAATCACGCCGTCAGTAAGCAATTTAGGAACTGTATGGGCCGGACAAACTGCTATAAGAGTGCCATGACATTCAGCCAAAGCCCGGCTAAGGCACCTACTTAAATAGGTCATCACCGGCTCTCTTTCGCCCACGGGGCACCTTTCACAGATGATCTGAACCAGGTTTTGGGCAAATTCGGTTGGCGGCAATTCACTTTCTTTCTTGTGGGATAGAAAAACGTTGTACGTTTCGCCTATATGATTCCTTATTTCCACACAGTCTTCCGCGATTTGATAGGCCCGCACGAGCTTTATACTCCCGTCGCCTGACGATAACAGTGTTTCGGCAATCGGCACCGAAAGAGGGCTTCCGCTATCGCGAAAGACGCCAAATCTAATGTTTTCCCCCTTGCCTTCGACAAAAATGCACCATCCGTCGATAGCAAGTGTCGCGCATCTCTTGAGAACCTTTCCGATGAAGTCTTCGCTTAACGTTGTATTACCGATATAGACAATCTCATGTTCGGGAATAAGGTGGAGAACCTGCTCAACGTCAGTACACAGATAGATCTCTGGAGTTAACCTAGCCCCCTCTTCCTTATATCGGGCAAGGGTCACGATTAGCTCAGCCAGGGTGTTCGGCCGAACCAGCGGCTGCATACCTGATGCTTCGCAGAAGTCATTCACGCTGCCCGCTAGATGCGTTCTAAACGTGATGTTTCGCGGCATTAGACCTCCAATTGCCTTGCAGGAACAGAATGGCGGGCAAGGGGACGGCTTCACTTTTTTGCTCGCCCCCTGTGCCTTCCCGTCCATTTATTGATTACCACTCACATTCGGTTTATGCAAGAGAAACTTGAACATTATCTATTTCGGGAAGGAGGTCTTGTACGATCGCGCACTTCAGGTAGACTCATGAATTCCATGGAAGAAAAGGGGGTAGCACCACCGAGGACGCTACCTCCAATGTGTGTGAAGTAACTATGAGTTTAACCGTCCATTATCGTGATGTCCACCCCCGCCAACCTTATTACAGTTCTCAGTTTTCGTCGAAACGGCCCATCAAGGTGAATCGTCATGCGGCAACGAACAACCCTTGTAAATAGACTGGCAGTCATAAGGCCTGGGGTTCGGTCCCCTTAAGTTAAAGGTGTCCATGTGCCCATTTTTGTGCCCGCCACTGGGAGTCAAGAGCTGATTTTGGATGACTCCAGGTGACACACCGTAAAATAGTAAGGCGCTATAGTCGCTGGAATTATTAGGAAAGAGAGGAGATTACGGTAAGTCCGCTATTTGGCCGCCGTGTTCTCAAAATCCGGTGGGGCTTACACCCCGTACGGGTTCGATTCCCGTCTTCGGCACTAGTTTCTGAGCCATCAGCGTTTCTCCGCTTTCACCGAACGTAACACTTTTGTAACACTCGGTGTTTTCCAGATAATTCATCGAGCGCCCGCATGGCAGGTGTGGTGCTCTCCAGGGCGTGGTGCGCATAACGCAGCGTCATCTGCGGCCCCTTGTGGCCGAGGATCTTCCGGACCCGATAGAGATCGACCCCGTACTTCTGAGGAGAAACGGCTCGTCGTCGATGACGAGGATGCGCCACTTCTCTTTGGCAATCGGCTGTGGTTTCTGCATTGCCTTCACATCCTCGTATTTACTTTATACCTTGCGGTCTCGTCTGTCTGTAACCTGCTTGCCAATTTGACAAAGATGGAACCGGCAGCATGTAGCCGGTTTAACGGAAGCCAAGATGCGACTGCCGTACGATCTATCGAAAAGAGGGCGGCTTTCACCGCGCAAGAGGAACGGGCCATGTACTTATTTCGCAGAATCGTACAGGCATGGATCGATAGTTCTTTCTTCGTTGAGCTCATCGGCCGCCACCGCTGTAGACCGGCGCGAAGGGCGTGCACATAATACAAGTATAAGGCCTATTCTGTGCTTCAGGGAGGTAAACCATCACCCGGCTGGCTGTCGCCAACCAGTTCTTCACTATCTTAACCGTCAATAGCGGCTCCTCCAGCGTGAAATTCTCCCTCTTCAGGATGAGCGGCTCCGAAGAACAGAGGAGGGTCCGGGGCGCCGTCGAACGAGTCGGTCTGAGGTCCGGCATCTTCAGGGCGGAAAACGCCCGGGGTGAAACGCTCGTAGAGAGGCATGAGGACGTGCAGGACCATGACAAGGCCTTTGACGTCCTTTTCGCATGGCTGTGCGGCTCGTCAGCCGCTCCGGATGCGGTGGGCCACAGGATCGTCCACGGCGGCGACGCTTTTGTGGAACCTCATACGGTAACGGAAGAACTGGTCAGGATGCTGCTGCGTCTTACGCCCCTTGCACCCGACCACCTGCCCCATGAGATAAGGGCTATAAGAGCCGTTAAGCGTTCCTACCCGGCCCTCCCTCAGGTCGCCTGCTTCGACACGGCCTTTCATCGACACATGCCCCGGCTGGCGCGCATGTATCCTCTGCCCCGGTTTCTTGAAAGGGAGGGGGTGCGGCGCTATGGCTTTCACGGACTATCCTGCGAGTACATAATGGCGGAGCTTGAAAAGGAAGCGGGCAAGGAAGCGGCGGGACGCCGTATCATCATCGCCCATCTCGGAAACGGGGCGAGCATGACGGCGGTCAGGAACGGCAAGTCGATGGATACTACCATGGGGTTCACTCCCGCCGGGGGTCTCATGATGGGTACCCGTCCGGGCGACCTCGATCCGGGAGTCATGCTCTATCTTCTGGAAGAAAAGGGGCTGCGGCCTTCGACGGTCAGCGACATGGTGAACCAGCATGCGGGTCTCCTGGCCGTCTCTGCAAGGACGTCCGACATGGAGGAACTTCTTTCCGCCGAGACGACCGACCCTCACGCGGCGGAGGCGGTCATGCTCTTCTGCTACCAGGCCAGTAAGTTCGTCGGTGCCCTGGCAGCCGTGCTCGGCGGCCTCGATACCCTGGTTTTTACCGGCGGCATAGGTGAGAATGCACCGGCCGTCAGGGCGGCGATTTGCTCCGGCCTCGAATTTCTGGGTATAGAGATCGATCCGGCCGCAAATAGAGCGAATATGCCTATCATTTCTGCCGGGGGCAGCCGGGTGTCCGTCCGCGTGATGAAAACGGACGAAGAGCTGATGACGGCGCGCCATACGTTCAATCTTTTACAAAGAGAACGGGGGAGGTGCAAGTCCGTCGTGACCCTTCCGTACCTTTCGGAAAGCACCGGAGGGACCGGGCCAAAGACAAGGAGCAGATGAACCGCGACAATGAAAACAACCAGACATCGTCGGCAAAGGACATAAACCAGCCCCTGGAAACCCTTTTGCGCAGCCTGAACGCTTCCACGGACGGCCTTACCGGCGACGAAGCGGAGAAGCGTCTCGGGCAGTACGGCCTGAATGTCATTGGAGAAACAAAGGTAAATCCCCTCCTCAAGTTCCTTTCCTACTTCTGGGGCCCTATCCCGTGGATGATCGAAGCGGCGGCAATTCTTTCCGCGATAGTCCGACACGTAGCCGATCTGATAATCATTCTTGTGCTCCTTATCTTCAACGCGGTGGTCGGCTTCTGGCAGGAGTACAAGGCAGCCAACGCCGTGGAGGCGCTAAAGAAACAGCTTGCGTTGAAAGCCCGCGTCCGGCGTGACGGCGAATGGATGGAGGTCGATGCCGCCCGCCTCGTACCCGGCGACGTCGTGCGGGTGAGGGCTGGAGACATCATCCCTGCGGATCTCAAGCTTTCCGAAGGGGATTATTTGAGCGTAGATCAATCGGCCTTAACGGGCGAGTCCCTCCCCGTTGATAAGAGACAGGGGGACGTCGCCTATTCGGGATCCATAGCAAAGCAGGGGGAGATGGCCGCCCTCGTCGTTAACACGGGTGATGCCACCTACTTTGGGAAGACCGCCCGTATGGTGGCGACTGCAAAACCTATCTCCCATTTCCAGAAGGCGGTCCTCCAGATAGGCGACTACCTCATCTATCTCAGCCTGGGGCTCGTGGCGGTGCTTATCCTCGCCATGCTTTCACGCGGCACGCCGTTGCTCACGCTGGTGCAGTTCGCCCTCATCCTGGTCGTCGCGGCTATCCCGGTGGCCATGCCTGCGGTACTCTCCGTTACGATGGCCATAGGCGCCATGGCCCTTGCGAGGCTGAAAGCGATAGTGACCCGCCTGGAGTCGATCGAGGAGATGGCGGGAGTCGATATCCTCTGCGCAGACAAAACGGGTACCCTCACGCAGAATAAGCTCACCCTCGGAAAGGCGGCAATCTTTGCCGGTGCTTCCATTCAGGCGGTGGTCCTCGCCGCCGCCCTGGCCTCCAAGGAAGAAGACCGGGACGCCATCGACATGGCTGTGATCGAGGGGCTGGAAGACCCCTCGGCCCTGAACGAGTACAAGCAGGAGGCCTTTGTCCCTTTCGACCCTGCCCGCAAGCGGACGGAAGCCGTGATTATAGATAAGGAAAAGAAGCGTTTCAAGGTTGCCAAGGGGGCGCCCCAGGTAATCCTCGATCTTTGCAATCCCTCTCCCGTCCTCGCGCAAAAAGTCAACGGGAAGGTGGAGGAGTTGGCTGGGCACGGGTACCGGACCCTCGGCGTGGCCCGGCAGGACAACGAGGGCTGGCAATTTCTCGGACTCCTCCCGCTCTTCGACCCTCCCAGGGAAGATGCGGCCGAGACCATCAAAAGAGCCCAGGACTACGGCATCGAGGTCAAGATGGTGACGGGAGACAACCTCGCCATCGCGAAGCAGATCGCTTCAGTCCTCAAGCTAGGGACGAACATCAGGCCGGCGGAGGAGTTCTTTGCCGGATTGACGGGAAAGGAAGAGCGCATACCGGAAGAGACTGCGAAAGAAGTGGAAGAGGCGGACGGCTTTGCCCAGGTCTTCCCCGAGCATAAGTTCACCATCGTCAAGGCATTGCAGCAGCGGGGGCACATAGCCGGCATGACGGGGGACGGGGTGAACGACGCGCCGGCCCTCGGCCAGGCAAACGCGGGGATAGCGGTGAGCGGAGCGACCGACGCCGCCCGCGCCGCGGCGGCCCTCGTGCTCACGGCGCCCGGCATCTCCGTCATTGTCAGGGCCGTGGAAGAGGCGCGGAAGATATTCGAGAGGATGACGAGCTACGCCATCTACCGCATCACCGAGACTATCAGGATCATGTTCTTCGTCGTCCTGACGATGGTTGTCTTTAATTTCTATCCCATCACCACCGTCATGATAATCCTCCTTGCGCTGCTGAACGACCTGCCCATCATGACGATCGCCTACGACAATACCCTGCTCGAGCAAAAGCCCGTGCGCTGGGCGATGCGCCGGGTCCTCACCGTTGCGACAACCCTTGGCCTGATAGGGGTCGCCGAGACCTTCGGGCTCCTTTTAATCGCGAGACTGCTCCTCGACCTCACCGTTCCGCAGATCCAATCGTTGATCTATCTGAAGCTCGCCGTCGCGGGCCACCTCACCCTGTTTGTCGCCAGGACGAAGCGTCCTTTCTTCACAAGGCCTTATCCCGCCCCCGTCCTTCTGATCGCGGTTGTCGCGACGCAGACCATCGCTGCTCTCATTGTGGGTTTCGGCTTCCTCGTCGTCGCTATCCCGTGGAAATACGTCGGCTTGGTCTGGGCCTACTGCCTTGCATGGATATTCATCGAGGACCGGGTGAAGCTCCACGTCTACCGCCACCTTCTTCTCGAACACAAAGGACACAAGACCTTTTTGGACTTAGTGAAGAAAAACCTGCATCCCTATACCGGGGGTCAGGGTCGGGGATGAGGCGCCCCGGAATGAAGTACCCGTTCCATCCGGTACGGGGATGCGGTGACCGTAAGGAGGCATAGCGATGACGGCGCTTTCCCGTGAAGAGCTGAAAAAGATAGACGCTTATTGGCGGGCATCTCTTTATCTCTGCGTAGGCATGCTTTATCTCGACGATAACCCGCTCCTCAGAGAGCCCCTGAAGATCGAGCACGTGAAGAAAAGGCTCCTGGGGCACTGGGGGACGGACCCTGGCCAGTCCTTCGTCTGGGTGCACCTCAACCGCCTTATCAAAAAGTATGACCTGAACATGATCTATATCTCGGGCCCCGGTCACGGCGCCCCTGCCACGCTGGCCAACGCCTACCTCGAAGGGACTTACTCGGAGGTCTACCCGGACAAAGCCCAGGACGAGGGAGGGATGAAGAAGTTCTTCAGGCAGTTCTCCTTTCCGGGCGGGATAGGAAGCCATTGCACCCCGGAGACGCCCGGCTCGATGCACGAAGGGGGCGAGCTCGGCTACAGCCTTTCCCACGCTTACGGCGCAGCCTTCGACAACCCCGGTCTGATAGTTGCCGTGGTCATCGGCGATGGCGAAGCGGAAACCGGCCCCCTCGCTACGTCCTGGCACTCGAACAAGTTCCTCAACCCGGCCCGCGACGGGGCGGTCCTACCCATACTCCACCTCAACGGCTACAAGATAGCGAACCCCACTATCTTCGGCCGCATGGGAAGGGACGAGCTGGAAAGCCTCTTCTGCGGATACGGATACAGTCCGTTTTTCGTCGAAGGCTCGGACCCCATGGCGATGCACGAGCTTATGGCGGAAACCCTGGAAACCGTGCTCTCGGAGATAAGGGGGGATGGGGCATACTATGCCAGGCGACCAATGATTGTCCTGCGCACCCCGAAAGGGTGGACAGGCCCCAAAGAAGTGGACGGCCACAAAATAGAAGGCTTCTGGCGTGCCCACCAGGTGCCCTTCGACGTGCACGGCAACCCCTCCCATTTAAGGGTACTTGAAGAGTGGATGCGCAGCTACAGGCCGGAAGAGCTCTTCGACGCGCAAGGGCGCCTGAGGCAGGATTTACGCGAGCTGGCGCCGTCGGGGACGCGCCGCATGAGCGCTAACCCCGTCGCGAACGGAGGCTCTATCCGCAAGGCGCCCAAACTCCCCAATTTCAGGAACTATGCGGTCGGGATAGCGGCGCCCGGCGCCTCTACTGCGGAAAACACCCGTGTGCTGGCCACGTTCCTGAGGGACGTGATGCGTGATAACCCAGGTATATTCCGTGTATTCGGACCGGACGAAACGGCGTCCAACCGGCTGAGCGCGATCTATGAGGCGAGTCCGAAGACCTGGATGCTTCCTGTCCTGCCTGAGGATGCGGACGGCGGGTTCCTCGCGCCGGACGGCCGGGTCATGGAGATGCTGAGCGAGCACACTCTGGAGGGCTGGCTGGAGGGCTACGTCCTTACCGGCCGCAACGGTGTCTTCGCGTCCTACGAAGCATTCATCCATGTCATCGATTCCATGTTCAATCAGCACGCCAAGTGGCTTGAAAAGTGCCTCGATGTACCCTGGCGCGCGCCCCTTCCCTCCCTCAACATACTCCTCAGCCTCTACGGTATGGCGGCAGGATCACAACGGCTTCAGCCACCAGGACCCCGGCTTTCTGGACCTTGTAGTGAATAAGAGCGCGAGGGTCACGAGGATATACCTGCCCCCCGATGCGAACTGCCTGCTGTCCATCGCGGACCACTGCCTCCGTAGCACGAATTACGTGAACGTCATCGTCGCGGACAAGCAGATGCACCTTCAGTACCTGACGATGGACGAGGCAATAGAACATTGCGCCAAGGGTATCGGCATATGGGATTGGGCGAGCAGCGACGAGGGCCACGAGCCCGACGTGGTGATGGCGTGCGCCGGGGACGTGACCACGATGGAGGCCCTTGCCGCAACGGCCATCCTGCGTGAGCACCTCCCCGACCTCAAGGTGCGCTTCATAAACGTCGTGGACCTCTTCAAGCTGGAGCCCCATACAGAGCACGAGCACGGTCTCACCGACCGGGATTTCGACAGTCTCTTCACAACTGATAAGCCGGTCATCTTCAATTTTCACGGATATCCGTGGCTGGTCCACAGGCTCGCCTACCGCCGGACCAACCACCGGAACATACATGTGCGGGGCTACAAGGAGCACGGCAACGTCAACACGCCGCTGGAGCTCGCCATGCGCAACCAGATCGACCGCTTCAACCTGGCCATCGATGTCATCGACAGAGTGCCCCGCCTGGCGGTCACGGCCGCCCACCTCAAGGAACGGCTCAGGAACCGGATTATCGATAATATGAATTACGCTTATGAGAACGGCACGGACAGGCCGGAGGAGTCGGATTGGAAATGGCCTTTCGCCGAAAAGGCAAAGGAATGATTGTTTGGCTCATCGCGGCGGCGCTGTCCGGGGCTCAGGAGGCATGAATAGTGTCGGGCATTTATTTCCTGTGGCGGTTACGGATTTGCTTTGTCAGTGCTTCAAGATCGCGGTCGAGCCCCTTTACATCCTTCTCCAGCGTCTCCACTTCTGCCTCGATCCCGCTCGGACGGCGTTTCTTCGCCTTTCCGGCCCGGAGCGCGGTCTTGCACTCAGGGATCTTCCAGTCGAGATCGTATCTCTCGAATATGATGCTCCACCTGCGCGGGAAAGCCCGCTTTACGGCCGCGGCGCAGTCTTCCTGGCTGCCCGCCTCCCTTATAGCCTGCGCCAACTTGTAAAGGTCCGTATCCTCGACCGACGTTGTCTTTCCGGTCCTCTTTTTCGCGGCGGCAAGGGAATACGTCAGCGCGGAGGCAACCTTTCCTCTTTCTTGCACGTCTTCAGGGCCTGCCCTCGTTGCGGTCATAATGAAGTCGATCTCTTTTGTATATTCCCGCATGACGTGTGTCACATCATAACCCATGGAGAGTTCCTCTGCGCACCGGCTCCCGGTGCTCCTTTGAACACCGGGAAAGGAGCGTCCGATAATCTTAAATATTGTATTCCGCTATGCGCCTGTCAACGCGACCGGGCGGCCCAGGGGCGTTTGAGGGAGACTTAGGGATCTGCGAGAGGAGGGGACCGGCCGGCGGCCAGGAGCGGTTTTGGCGTCTTACGAGATTTTATCCCAATCTATGGTCGTATCGTCCGAGGGCAGCGGGATGATAAAAACCGGTTTTCGGGTTCGCTCAAGCACCGAGCCGGCCACCTTTCCGAGGAAGGTGTGCCTTAAAACTCCCTTTCCATGAGTACCGAGGACGATCACGTCGCACCCTTCATCATCCGCCGCCTTCAATATCTCCTCTACTGGATGACCGATGGGAACGAGGATATTAGATACTAACTGAACACAGGCGTTGCCGTAACTATTTTCCACTTTTTCACAGAACCCGCTCACCCTCTTTTTGATTTCCTCTACATATTCCTCCTGTTTCTCCTTTTCGACTTCCGCCATCTTGTCCAGCGTATCCGATTCTACCACGGTAATGTGGCGAGTGGGGTCAACGGAATGGAGAATAACGATTTGGGCGTTATGCGCCTTCGCCATATCGACTGCATAGAAAAAAGCATAAGCCGAGTTTTTACTCAGATCAGTCGCGTATAGGATTTTCGTGATGCCTGGAATCATGTCTCACCCCCCCACTTTAAAGACCCATCGAAGGTTTTGGTCGCAGCGGTGCGGATATTCGCTTCAACCCTCCATTTTATCTGCCGCATTAGGTGCAATGTCAAGAAAAAAGGATCTGCGCGTTGGGATAGAGTTGCCGTTAAGGCAGTTTGGCGGAAATGTAATCTTCAGTAATAGGCCCTTGCTACAGGCCGACAGCCTGCTTCCTGGAAGCCCGACTTACGATCTAATCGGGACGCTCGGTTACTGCGAGTGGTACTCGTGATGCGGACCAAGCGGGGGGGCGTGCGAAGTATTCTTGTAACAGCCGGCTTCCGGGATATATAATCTTTCAGCGCAAACAGCCTGCTTTATCTCGCAAGGATACGCAGATTATTAGAAATGACGCCGCAGGAAAGCAATTAACGGAAAGAACCAGGTAATGAATAGACTTTCATAGAGATTTGCAAGGCAGGCGAAAAGCTGAAGGATAAATAACCCCCATAGGAGGCAGGAATGGGTTTCAGGGTGGCAAACATCTGGCCGTTGCCAGGCGAAGATTACAATGAAGAGAAGCTCGCCCCTTACAATGTTTCGCTGGTAAGAGGCCTCTGGATGACTGAGGAGGAAATACTGGCCAATGCCTCCGATGCGGATGCGATAATAGGTTGTGTCTCGGTTCACCCCTTCACGCGAAGGCTCTTGGAGAAACTTAAAAACTGCCGGATTATCGCTGGCGTGGGCATAGGCTACGACGCCACGGACGTTGAAGCGGCCACTCGATTGGGGATAGCGGTGACCAATGTCCCGGATTACTGCCTCGACGAGGTGTCAGGCCTCGCTCTCACTTTTATGCTCTCTCTCGGCCACAAGATACGCACAATCGACCTGGCCGTTAGAAAGAAACATGTCCTCTTTACCGTGGACCGCCAGGCCCTTGTGGATACGGCCTATCCCATTTTCCGGATGAGGGACCAGACCCTCGGCATCATAGGTCTCGGCAAGGTGGGGACGACTCTCGCACTCAAGGTGCGGGGTCTCGGAATGAAAGTAATTGCATACGATCCCTACGTGCTCGGACCCGTCATGGAAAGCCGGGGTGTCATTCCGGTGGATCTCGACACCCTCCTCGCCGAATCTGACTTCATCAGCCTCCACACGCCGCTCAACGCAGAAACCAGGGGTCTTATGACATACGATTGCTACAGGAAGATGAAGAAGACCTGCTACTTCATTAATACTTCGAGGGGGGGCTGCGTCGATCAACCCGGTCTGATAAGGGCCCTCCAGGAAGGTCTCATAGCGGGGGCGGGGATCGACGTGACAATCGATGAGCCCATCTCGGAAGAAAATCCTCTCCTCGGAATGCCCAATGTTATCCTTACCGGTCACAGCGCCTGGTACTCGGTCACCGCACAGAAAGAGGCTCTATGCGAAGCCGGTCACCCAGGTAATCCAGGCCCTGAAAGGCGAATGGCCGCTCTACGCGGTTAACCCGGAGATTAAGCCCGCTTGGCTGTCTAAGTGGGGTGTCAAACGATAGCCCTCGATAATCACCGGCCAGGCTACCTAGCTGTGGGAAAAACCGGATAGGATCCGGAACGTTCCGGTTGTCTGAAAGTCTATATACCCGCCCTGTCGGCCCATTCATCGATCCTGTCGAAGGCGCGATTGATCTCCGTTTCAGTCGCGCCAAAGGAAAGGCGGATGTGCCCCTCCCCCGTCGGACCGAACCCGCTTCCCGGAATAGTTATGACCTTCGCCTCGTAAAGCAGGCGGAGAGCAAGATCAATCGATTTTACGCCTTGCGGCACGATGCGTGGAAAGACATAATAGGCGCCTCCCGGTGTTTCGTAGGAAAAGAGGTCCGATAAACGGTCAAGGCGGGCGCAGGCCGCCTTTCTCCTCGCATCCAGGGCGGCGACCAGGGCGGCTATAAACTTGTCCCCCTCGCCGTCCCTGCCGTTTGTGGCCTTAAGCGCGGCGAGGGCGGCGTACTGTGAAATGGTGGGAGCACATATGGCAAAGGCATCGTGCACTTTCAGCACCTGGTCGATGATGCGCGGCGGCGCGTAGAGGTAGCCGACCCGCCAACCGGTCATGCAGTACATCTTGGAAAAGCTGAAAGCCGCGATCAGCCGGTCCTTCAAATCGGGCATGGCAGCAAAACTGGCATGAGAACGGGGGCTGTAAACGAGGAAATCATAGGCCTCGTCGGCTATGACGAACAGGTCCTTCTCAATGGCCAGGTCTGCGATTGCTCTTATATCTTCAGACGAAAAGACGGCCCCGGTCGGGTTCATGGGATTGCAGATAAGGACCGCCTTCGTTCTCGGCGTAACGGCCTGTCTGAACCGTTCCACGTCGAGTTTCCATCCTTCTTTTTCTATCATCGGGACAAAGACGGGTACCCCCTCTGCGAAGAGTATCTGTTCGATGTGAGAGGCATAGTTCGGAGAGGGAACAAGCACTTCTTCGCCAGGGTCTATCACGGTGCAAATAGCCCCGGCAAGAGCCTCCATAGAGCCGCAGCTTATGAAGACCTCTCTTTCGGCGTCCACCGCGACACCCCGTGTCCTGTGCAAATGCTTCCCGATCTCCTCTTTAAGCTCCGGCATGCCCGGCTGGAGGGAGTATTTACCGATCCTGTCATCTTCTCTGAGGGCCCGGATGACAGCCTCCGTCACGAAGGGAGGTGTGGCGAACGAGGGAATGCCCTGGCCCAGCGAGAGGGCGTCTGGTACTTTATGCGCGAGAACGGGCATCTGCTTGATGGCGGAAACAGTTATCCGCGCGACCCGTGAGGATATACGGCGCAGGTCTTCCTGTCTGCCCGCGCTTTTGTATACAGATCTATCTTCCATGGACCCGCCTGGCATGCTTATTCTGTGGGCCGCTGTATTCGACCCTTCTCCTCAAAGAAGTCGATCGATTGCTTTCCATATCCCATCCACTCGTCCATCCCCACCATAAGCCGCGTAAGGATGTTCCTCTCGGCCATCATCCGGACGCCGCGATGAAACCATGTTTTCGGCTTATTCCAAGGGCAAACGCGGATGCAGACAGAACAGTGAGAGCCGTTCTTGACCCACCAGTCGAGGCATTTCATGGCGTGAACGGGCCATTTCAGCATACCCCGGCTGTTCGATTCGTCCCATGGTTTCTCGGTACGTTCGCCCGACTTGATCGCGCCGCTCGGGCAATGCTGAGAACATCTCTCGCACTTTTCACAGAAGGCCTGGACGCCGATGTCTATCGGCCTGTCGATTTCGAGTGGGAGGTTGGTAAAGACCTTACCTATCCGGCACCGCGGTCCGAACTCGCGGGTCATCAGAAGGCCCATGCGCCCCATCTCTCCGAGCCCAGCGTCTACCGCGAAGGCCACGTCTATGCCCAGCTCGTTCACGGACGGGATTGCCCGGTAGCCGATCTCCGTAATATACGTGGCAAGGGAACAGGCGGTAAAACCTGTCGTGGCGTAGACAAGGTCGGTATCGGCCTCAATGGCGGGCGAGCGTTTTACCATCTCGTAGCCCATACCCCTGACCAGCACTATCACGTACTGAAAATCTTCCGGGATATCGATCGGATCGCCCGCTTGGGCAGCCCCTGTGTAGTGGGCATTTTGGTCCCCCCAGCGGCTGTATATCCACGACCGGTTCAACCTGGCGATGCCGACAAGATCGGCGCCCAGCCACCGCGCGACCCGCTTTATGATTGCGGTCAGCTCCGCCGGCGACGAGCCTTGCGGTTTAAATTCGCGGTTGAACTGTACGCCCGTCTCTCTCCCATATTGGTTCCGGCGCATGACGTAATCTACCGTCCGTCCGGCCACCCAGAGACCATGGTCGAACACCGTCTTCCCCCGGATACCTTTCCTGATATTCTCGACGCTCTTCTCGTGCATCCTGTCGTATTTTGCGCCTTCGATCCTGCCGCGGCTGAATGCGGTGAGCCGGTCGTCGAATCTTTCGATTGACCCGGTGACATGTCTGGCGTAAGTCGGCTCGTCAACTCTCTTCATATCCTCTGAACTCCCTTCTAGATGCCCAAATAGGCCCTTTTAAGATGCTCGTCCTTGAGAAGCTCGGGACCCGGACCCGACAATACGATCCTGCCGTTCTCGATCACATACGCACGGTGCGCCATGTTGAGGGCGCTGAATACGTTCTGCTCCGCAAGGAGCACGGCCACCCCTTCATCGTTAATCTTCCGGAGGATCTGGAAGCTTCTTTCTACGAGCATCGGAGCAAGCCCGAGGGAGGGCTCGTCCACCGTAAGGAGTGCCGGTCCTGCCATAAGGCCCCTGCCTATGGCAAGCATCTGCTGTTCCCCACCGCTTAAGGATCCGGCGAGCTGGTTGCGGTGATCGTAAAGCTCCGGAAAGAGGTCGTAGATGTCGTTTATGGACTTTCTGAGGTCGATCTTCGACCTGCGGACATAGGCCCCGACCTCGAGGTTTTCTTCCACGGTGAGAAGCGGGAAGATTCGCCGCCCCTCGGGGATGTGGACGATCCCGCTCGCGACGACATCGTAGGGCGGCTTCCCTATGAGTTGCTTCCCGCGAAACTCTATCGACCCCGAAGTCTTTTTCAAAAGCCCGGAAATCGCCCGCAGCAGGGTACTCTTCCCAGCGGCGTTTGCCCCGACGACAGATACGAACTCGCCCTCCTCCATATGCAGGTCTATGTCGAAGAGCACGTGCACGTCACCGTAAAAGACGTTCAATCCCCTAGCCTTGAGCAATCAGGTACTCCTCTCCGAGGTAAGCCTTGATGACCTCTTTGTTCGCCGCAACCTCCGCAGGCTCTCCCTCGGCGATCATGACTCCGTTATTGAGCACTATCACCCTGTGGGATAGCCTCATAATGACCGCCATTATGTGTTCTATCACGAGGAGAGCTATGCCTGATTCCACAAGGTGTTTCACTATCCGGATCATCTCCTGGAGCTCCACCGGGTTGAGTCCGGCCATTACCTCATCCAAAAGGAAAAGCTTTGGCGAAGTCGCCAGACCACGGGCGATCTCCAGCCGCTTGCGGTCTGCGATCGTCAGATTCCTCCCGAGGAGATTCCTGCGCTCGTAAAGGCCGACGAAATCAAGCACCTCGTCGGCCCTCCTCTCTGCCCTTTTGAGGGTTTTTTCTCTGGCAAGGGCCCCGATCATTACGTTCTTGAGGACTGAGATGTTGCTGAAGGGCTTGGTGACCTGAAAGGTACGGCAGAGGCCGAGACTGCAGACCGCCTCCGGGGTAAGTCTTGTAATATCGGCATCGTTAAACCGCATAAAGCCTGTCTGTGTCCTGTAGAACCCGGAAACAACGTTAAAAAGCGTCGTCTTTCCTGCCCCGTTGGGCCCGATAAGACCCACCACTTCGCCCGGGCGCACCTTAAAGCTGACGTTTCTGAGGACTGCATTGCCCCCGAACCACTTACTGATATCGCTTACTTCGAGCATCCTGTCTTTTCCCACGTCTTCTTTAGCAACGTTATTCTCTCCCTGAGTTTGGCAAAAATTCCCTGAGGCATGAAAAGGAGAACGAGCACCAATATAACCCCGTAGACGATCATGTGCAGGCCCGGCAGAGCAGTACCCATTTTGGCCCGGAGCAACATGGTCATAGGTACGAAAATGGCGGCGCCGATAGCCGGCCCCAAGGCCGTGCCTATGCCTCCGACGATGGCAAAAAGGGCCACCTGAACTGCAATCTGTATGCGTATAACACTCGTGGGGTCTATGAAAACCGCATACTGGGCATAGAACGAACCCATAAGCGCGGCAAGAAAGGCACTAAGAACCATGGCGGCCAGCCTCACCCTGCCCGTCTTCACGCCGAGGGAGCGGGCCGCGTCCTCGTTTTCGCGAAAGGCCATCAGGAAATAGCCGAGCCTGGAATGCTCTATCGCGTAAGAGACACCTATCACCAGTAAAAAGAAAAAAAGGCCGATGTAAACATAGGGAAGCTTGCCCGCAAAAGAGAACAGGCGAAAGCTTGACTGTATGGGGAGGGCAAGGCCTTCAGATCCGCCGGTTAGGGAGCGCAGGTTTACGGCAACGATGTAAGCGACTTCGCCGAAGGCCAGAGTCGCCAGCGCGAAATAATGGCTCCTTAGACGGAAGCACACAAGACCCAGGACAAGCCCGATGGCCGACGCAAAGAACCCGCCGACAATCATTCCTATCCATGGGGTTAAACCGAAATGGAGGAGCAAAAGGGTCGACGTGTAAGCTCCGATCCCGAAGAAAGCATTGTGTCCCAAAGACATCATGCCCGCATAGCCGGCCAGGATATTCCAGGCCCCGGCGAAGGCGCCCCACAGGAAAATCAGGATCAGGCCGTCGAGATAGAAGTCGTTCTTGATCACGAGAGGAAGGAGGCACAAGGCGGCTATGGCCGTGCCCGCTGCGGCGATCTTCGGCAGCCTGCGCCCTCTGATTCGGTTAATCAATGCTTTCAATACGCTCCAATTCCTCCTCTTCTTTGAGGCCGAAAAGACCCGAAGGCCGTATGACCAACACCGCGATGAAGACGAGAAAATAGATTGCCTGCTTGTTTTCCTGTCCTATCCAGTAGCTGGAGAAAACTTCAACTACGCCGATGATAAATCCTGAGATCATCGCCCCTACCACGCTTCCCATACCCCCCAGCACTACGACGACGAACATGATCAGGACCAAGTCGAACCCCACGAAGGGGTGGACTGTGTAGACCGGGAGGACAAGGCCTCCCGCCAGGCCTACGAGCACAATGCCGATGGCGAAGGTGAGCCGGTATATCCTGTCTATGTTGATGCCCATGAGAAGGGCTGCCGAACGGTCCTGGGAGGTGGCCCTTATAATCTTGCCCGTATACGAGAGCTTCAGGAACAGATAAAAGGCAAAGGTGAGTAAGATAGCCAGGGCGAAAGCTATGAGGCGCGCGGGATTGATCATGATCTCGCCTATGCCGAGGGCCTGCAACGGACCTATCACGAAGGCGTCGGTCGCGTAGCTCAGGGAAATACTCCTAAAATCGGCCGACCAGAGCAGAAGCGCCGTATTCTGAATGATAGTGGAGAGACCGACGGTTATGAAGATCTGGGCTAGAACTGAAGACCCGATGGTTGGTCGTATAAAGAGATAGTAAGTGACGATCCCGAGCAGGAAGACCACGGGTACGCAGATGAGGGTTCCGAGGTAAGGGTCGATGTGGAAGTAATGGAAAAGCCAGTAGGTTAGGTACATTGCGATCATGAAGAACTCGCCGTGAGCGAAATTGACAATCTTCATGACGCCGAACACCAGGGTCAGGCCGATGCTTGCCAGGGCATATATGCCGCCCAGGAGGACCCCCGAGATCAATAATTGAATAAAAAACGTTAAATCCAAGCTATTATTTCACGTACTTCAGCGATGACGACGCGACCTCTGTCGGATAGATCAGCTTGAGGCTTCCGTCTTGCCATTGGTTGATCCCGGCCGACGCGTAAACGTTCTGCCCCGCATTGCTCTCTCCCGGTTTTGCGAACTTTATACCCCAGTTGAGCACGCCCTTGCCACGGGGCACGTCGAGCGCGAGCGCTGCCTGGCGCAATTTCTCGGGATCGAGGCTGCCGGCCTTCGTGAGTATGTGCTTGTAGAAGATCCACGCGCCGGCAAATCCGACGAAAGACGTAGGGTTCGGATACTCCCCGTTGTGGGCGGCCTTGTAGCGCCTCACGAATTCATAGGCGTCTTTCTTTTGCTGCGCCGTCAGGCCCTCAACCGAAATTTCGGAAGGAATTCCGCCTGCCATAACGCCGTTGGCGTCCTTTCCAAGGGCCTGGAGAAAATCGGGGTTGCCCTGACCGGCCGTAGTTCCGATGACTATGGGATGAAATTTCATCTCTCTGCATTGGCGGTGAAACAGGATGGAATCGTTGATGTACTGGGCGGCAAGGACGATATCAGGCTTCGCCTGTCTAAGCTTCATAACCATCCCCGACAGATCGACCGATTTCGCGCTGTAGACCTCCATTACAACGACATGCAGGCCGAGTGCTTTCGCCCTGTCCGTCAATCCCTTTCCTGTGGAGGTACCGAACCCGCCGTCCTCCTGTATAATGGCCAGACGGAGGTCTTTCGCTTTCCTTCCTATTTTGGGTGCTATGACCTCTGCCGCGTAATCGACCATCTGGTACGCCATCATGTCGCTGTCGAAGGTCGTACGGAAGGTATATTTAAATCCCCGCCCGGTGATACCGCTCGATATGCCTTCGTTTTCCAGGTAGAACACCTTTGCCTTTTCTGCAACGACCGTTGCGGCCATGGAAAGGCTGCTAGCCTGCGTCCCGATAATTGCGGTAATCTTTTCGTTCGTGATGAGTCTGTTCGCCTCGCTCGCCGCCGCCTGGGGATCAGGCGCGTCCGCGCTGACGAGAACGACCTTCCTGCCGAGAACCCCGCCCTCGTCATTGATCATTTCGGTAGCGATCTTCACCCCGTCGAAGTTCTTTATGCCGTTCTTGGCGAGAGAGCCCGTCAGAGGCAGTATCGTGCCGATGCGCCATGCGTTGGCCTGTCCGTGGGCGGGTCCGCAAGTCAGGAACAGGCCGGCCACAAAAAGGACGACTGACGCAAAAACATAGCCTTTCTTCATCTGGGTTCTCCTTCTGTTAAGTTGCACGCCTGGCAAATAAGCGTGATCGAATGGCTAATGGTATATGAATTTTCACCCATGAAATCAATAGCAAAGAGTGGAACGACGGCCTCGGTCAGACAGCACCTCAGGGGGGGAACCTGACGCCGAATGTCGACGCGAAATAAGGAACGCAACGGGTGATGGATGGTTTGACCCAATCGACGGTTTGCATGTGGTGGCATAAGAAAACGGGTCGTTGTAATCAATCAACGCAAAACTGTTCCAGCACACAGTCGATGAAATGGCTGGGCGATCGTGAGGCGATCCATTGTCGTTTTAAGGAATTACCTCACTATTCCGATTTCGTATCCCAGTTTTGCCTCTTGCTCCCTCAGTTTTGCTATCGCCGTTCGGAAGCGTATGTACCTTCTTCCTGCTTCTGCTATTAAAAGAGCCCCCAGAACAATGAAACAAGCGCCCGCGCAAAAATAGAAGAGGCCGACCAGAAACTTCATGATCGCTATGCCGACTGAGCAGAAGGCGAGACCCGTCTGCATGTAAGAGTGCATGGTCCTCTCCCTTGACAGAAGGGTCTGTTCCTCAGAGAGGAGGATTGCTATGTCGTTGTTCTTATCCATATGAACCTCCGTTCAAGGAAGTCTACGAGATAAGGGTCTTTCTAGTCAACAAAGGCATATCAGAGTCTAAGAAAAGCATTTACAGTCGGACAGGGTGAAAACCGTCCGGAACGGCCGGAGCAACCGACAGCAGGCTTTGTTACGTACACCTTCCTGAAAGCGCCGCTGCATCCACGCTTCTGCACCCGTGTACCTTTAACGCGGCAATCGCGGCCCCCGCTTGCCTGAAGCTCACCCCGCTTTCCTGATACTGCACAGCAGCCCCTTCCACTGGGGATACCCCATGATAGGCTCCCTGGCCTGGCAATCGGTCAGGAGGTTGCAGTTGGCATCTTTCGGCCAGCCGTGGGGGACGAGGACAACGCCTTCCATGATCCTCTCGTCAACGTGCGCCTTCATCTTTACCTGTCCCCGGTCGGTCTCGACTATGACGTCGTCGCCGTGGGTTATGCCGTACTTCGAGGCGGTATCCGGCCCTATCTCCGCTTTGGGGAAGGGGGACCATTTCTGGAGGGACTTGATGTTGTGGAGCATAGTGCCGTTGAAGAAGAAGTCGCGCGTGCCCGTTGAAAGGACTAGGGGGTATTTCTCCCCAAGCTCGGCCCAGCGCACCCCTTGCGGGCTTTTGTCAGGCTCCCGGTAAGTGGGCATGGGGTCCCAGCCTGCCTGCTCGAATGCCTCGCTGTATATCTCTATCTTCCTGGTGGGCGTAGCGAAGGAGCGCGGGTCGAGTGCATAATCCTTCGGCTGGTAATGGATGCCTTCGGGTGCGTCGAGGAGGGTCTGGAAGTCTATGCCTGAAGATTCAAGCTCCAGGGCAACCACCTCTTCGTCCGATTTCCAGGGGAACTTGTCGCCGAAGCCGCAGCGGTTCGCAAGCTCGGTATATACCTCCCGGATCGACTTGCACTCGTGGTACTGCGGAAGGAGGGGTTTCCTGAGCATGAGGTACGGCAGGCAGTGGCAGACGTTGTAGTTGTAGGCAAGCCCCCAGAACTCGAACTGGTTCGACGCAGGCAGGACATAGTGGGCGAACTCGGCGGTCTCCGTCATGAACTGCTCGTAGACGACAACGAGGTCGAGCTTACTGAACGCATCGCGGAGCGCATTCGAATCGGGCATCGTGACAAGGGGGTTGCCCCCGGCTACGATAAAGGCGCGTATCTTGTCGGGCACGCTCTCCGGCACCATGTTCATGACTGCATAAGGGCTCGTCCTTCCCCAGAGTGTATAGAAGAGGGGATACTCCTCGGCTCCCAGCGGCTTGCCGGGGAAAGGCAGGCTTACGTCGGTAAGGCGCAATCTCGGGCTGATGACCCACCCGCCGGGCACGTTGATGTTGCCTGTGAGTACCTGGAGGATGGCCATCGCCCGGTCCGTCTGGCTCCCGTTTGCGCACTGGTCCTGCGTGCAGGTGCCGTGGAAGATGGATGCCCCTTTGGTGGTGGCGAAGCGGCGGGCAAGGATGCGGATGTCGGAGGCCTTCACGGAGGTGATCTTTTCCGCCCACTCCGGCGTGTACTGCTGCACGTGGGGGACCAGCTTATCGAAGCCGTAGGTCCATTTCTCGACGAACTCCTTGTCGTAGAGGTTCTCGTTTATCATGACGTTCATCAGGGCAAGGGCGAGCGCCCCGTCCGTCCCCGGCCTTATGGCGAGGTACATCTCCGCGCGGTCGGCTATGGCGAGCCTCCTCGGGTCGATGACGATCACCCTCGCCCCCTTCTTGATATTCTCTTCCATAGCCAGGGCAAGGGGGAAGTCGGACGCGGAGGGGTTATGGCCCCAGAGTAGATAGAGGTTGGAGTCCATCTCTTCGACCGGGTATTTCCCGAAGGTGATCTGACGCGCCCTGATGCGCATACGGTAGCAGATGCTCTCGACCGAGAAGAAGTTGGGCGACCCGAGGGCTGCCTTGAACCTGTGGGTGAGTGAGATCATCTCCAGGTTCTCAACGCCGATGGAGCCGCAGAAGAACGCGACAACGGAGGGGCCGTACTTTTCTTTCAGCGCGTTCAGCTTTTCTGCGATCTCCGAGAACGCCTGCTCCCAGGAGATGCGTATCCAGTCGCTGCCCTCTTTCTTGAGCGGGTATTTGAGCCTGTCGGGGTGGTAGAGGTGCTCGATTGCGGCCTGTCCCTTCGCACAGAGCCTCCCCTTGTTGAGGGGGTGCGATTCCTGGCCGCGCACTGCTATGGCCTTCCCGTCCTTGACAGTGACTTCCATGCCGCAGCTATGGTAGCAGAGCGCGCATCCTGTGAAGCCCGTTATCGTGTCGCTATCGGTCATGATGAAGCCTCCTGAACCGGGTTTGCGCGCTGCTACTTATAGTCGTAGAACCCTTTGCCGACCTTCCGCCCGAGCCAGCCGGCCGTCACCATCTTTCTCAGGAGGACAGGCGGGGCGTACTTGGCCTCTTTCGTCTCCTCGAAGAGGCTTTCCGCTATGGAAAGCTCCGTGTCGAGGCCTATAAAGTCTATGACTTCGAGGGGCCCCATCGGATGGTTTACGGCAAGCTTCATCGATATGTCGATTTCGTCTCTTGTCGCGATGCCTGCCTCCAGCATCCTTATGGCGCCCAGCAGAAATGGCGTAAAGAGCCGGGTAACGATAAATCCGCCCACATCAGGGGCCACGACCATGGTCTTTCCTATGGTGGCCGCCCATTTCCGGACCGCTTCTATGGTCTCTTGGCCCGTCATGATCGTTTTCACTACTTCGAGAAGCTGCATGACGGGGGCGGGGTTGTGGAAATGCATGCCGATTACCTTGTCCGCCCTTTTCGTTGCGACGGCCATGTCGGTTATGGAGAGGCCGGAGGTGTTGGAGCCGAATATCGTCTCCGGCTTGCAGACGGCGTCCAGCGCAACAAAGGTCTTCTTTTTCAGCTCCAGGTCTTCCGGAATCGCTTCCTCGATGAGGTCGCAGTCTTTCAGGTCCTCTATCCGGGTGCTAGTCCTGATTTTTGCCATCATCCCGTTTTTGTCCGCCTCGGACAGTTTGCCCTTCTCAACGCGTCCCATAAGACGCTTGTCGATGCCCTTCAGGCCTTTCGCGAGCATCGCCCCGCTGGAATCGACGGCCACGACATCATAACCCGCCTGGGCAAAGACCTGGCCGATTCCCGCGCCCATCTGACCGAACCCGATGATCCCCAGCTTTTTGATGTCCATAAGTCCTCCTTGTGGTAGGGCTAGACCAAAACCGGCCGGCGAAATATTCTCTTTTGACCAGTCTAGTCCAGCACCGCAAGAAACTCTATTTCAATCAGCCAGTCCGGACGCAAGAGGCTGTGAACGACTACACCCGTTGCCGCCGGATAATTCCCCTCTTTGAAATATTGCCGCCTTATCTCGCCCGTTTTGGCGTACTCGGCAACCGCCTGAGGGCGTGATGTAATCCGTGGTTTTGATCACGTCATCCATACTCGCGCCCATCTTTTCCAACAGGTTTTTCACGCTCTCGTAGATATAGCGCATCTGCGCTTCAAGGTCTCCTTTGTGAAGGGTACGGTGATTTTCGTCGGTCGCCACGGTTCCCGATATTGCGATGACCCTGCCTTTTTTTACTCCGTCGCTCCATGTGAAGCTCTTGCGCTTGTACATTTCATCAAAAACATTGTAACACGCCTTAGCCATCGCCGTTCCTCCTGATATTCGGGTTTATGCCTTCATCGTCAAATGGGGGCTACCCCCTATTTTTGTCCTTCCTTGGAAAGAGACCGCACTGAAAGCATCGGTCGGCTTCCGCCTGCGCCGCCAGCTCCGTAAAACCGAGCTCGACTTCGGCAAAACAGCCTGTTCTGCTTTCTGCCGGCAGGCTAAGCATATTCTGGCGCTCACGCTTCCTGAACCTCTCTGTCTCTACGTCTTCAATCGGTATGGCAGCCGGTGAGGGATCATCGTAATCGAGCGGTTCGCCTCGCAAAAACCTGTCTACTCCGATTGCGGCCTTCTGCCCTGCCGCCACTGCCTCTATTACCGTCGCCGGCCCCGTTACGACGTCGCCGCACGCGAATATTCCGGCGACATTGGTGACCTTCGAACACTTATGGGTGACGAGGCAGCCATTCGCGTCCGTCACAAACTTCCCTCCGCCGAGTGAAGAGACGTCGGGCGCCTCTCCGATGGCGATTATCAACGCATCGGCAGGGATTTCAAACTCCGAGCCTTGTACCGGCACCGGCCTTCTCCTCCCGCTTCCATCCTCTTCGCCAAGCTCCGTTCTGACGCACCGAAGCCCGGTCAATTTTTCGCCGTTTCCGATTGCCTTAACCGGCGCAGCAAGATAGACGATCTCTATCCCTTCCGCTTGAGCCGCCTCTATCTCTTCAGGATATGCCGGCATTTCGTCTCTCGATCTCCGATATAAAATCTTGATTTCCTTTGCCCCCAGCCGCCAGGCAGACCTTGCGGCATCGATAGCAGCGTTTCCGCCTCCCACGACAACCACCCTCTCCCCTACGCGCGGGGAAGCACCTAAATTGACATCCTTCAGGAACGGGACGGCATGGAGAACGCCCACCAGGTCTTCGCCATCGATTCCGAGACCGACGCTCTTGTTCGTGCCCGTTGCAAGGACTATTGCCTTGTAGCCTTCATCCCAAAGACTGTCCAGATCGGAACTGTTGCTGCCGATAGGCTTGTTCAACCGTATCTCGACCCCGTATTTCCTGATATTGTCGATCTCAGCCCTGACGATGCCCTTTGGAAGGCGGTATTCGGGAATACCCATCATCAGCATGCCGCCGGGCACGGCAGATGCCTCAAATACGGTAACTCCGTAGCCCAGCCTGGCAAGGTAAAAACCTGCCGATAGGCCCGCCGGCCCGGACCCCACAACCGCCACCCTTTCTTCCCGCGTTCGGGGAAAGGCTGCAATCTCGCTCCTCGGTCTTCTCAAGTCAACCCTGTCGGCCACAAAACGCTTCAAGCCGTTTATGGCGACCGCCTTATCAAAAGCAGCCCGGTTGCATGAACCTTCGCATGGCCGGGGACAGACCCGGCCTACAGATGCAGGCAAGGGGACCTTGTCCTCGATCACGGCCAGGGCCTTCTCGTACTGCCCCTGGGCGGCGTAATCGATGTAGCTCCTGATGTCGATTCCCGCCGGACATGCGGCTCTGCACGGCGGTGTCAGAAGCCACGGCTCGGGCGCGTTCAACGCCCCTTTCGGCCATTCTATGCATACTACTGTCTCGTACCTCTCATCCGATTCGCTGCAGTAGCCGCATGCCGCACATTTAACGATCTCGTCGTCCCGTCCTTCTCTTGCTTTTACGGGCCAGTCGGGATCGGCGAAGAGCGTCCTCGCCATGCCAACAATATCCGCTCTTCCCTGCCCGACGATTTCTTCCGCAAGGTCCGGCATCCTGATTTTGCCCGCGCAGACGACAGGTACGTCGTATCCTTCTTCTCTTATGGCCTCTCGCACGCCTTGCGCCAGGTAAACCTGCACGCCGTCCCTGTTCCACCAGCGAGGGCTCATTCTGTAGCCGCTGTAACCCGTGCCTGCAAAGGGCGGGAAATTAGGCGGAGGAGGATCGGCGTCCTCGACCCTCTCACCCGCCGAGATGCTCATATAGTCTATGCCGAGCGCGGCCATGCGTCTGGCGATGCGCGCGCTCTGCAGCAGGGTATTCCCCTCTTTGGTAAACTCTTCGCCGAGCATCCTCATGCCGACCGTATAGTCCGGTCCGACGGCTTTTTTCGTTGCCATCACCACTTCGGTGGGCAGTTTGACTCGTCCCTCGAAGTCCCCCCCGTATTCATCCTGCCTCTTGTTAACTAGGGAGAGAAAAGACGCCAGGGTCGTAAAATGGGCCATGTGGAGCTCGACAAAGTCAAAGCCGGCCGACCTGGCTCGCACGGCCGCCTCGGCGAACTGTGCCGGTATGATCCCTATCTCTTCAGGCTTCAGGTCCTCCACCTTCTGCCGCCAGCCGCTTCTCGCTACTTTCAGAAAATGGATGAGCTGAAGGCCGATCTTCGTATCCCCGTTTACCTTCCTGATCTCCCTGACGAACGCCCGGATCTCTTCAATGAACTCGTCGTCGCTGATGCGGATATTGAAGGAGCTTCTGGATGGGAGGACTACCGCCGCTTCCACAACTATCGAGCCGACGCCGCCTGCCGCCAGCCTCCTGTACCTGTCTATGATGTTCTGCGTTATGTGGCCGTCCTCGGTCGCAAGCCTGGTGACCGCTGCCGTAGACATGATACGGTTGGGAAAGACGCAGGCCCCGACCTTAACCGGCGAAAAGAGTTTCGCGTATTTCATGGTCGCATCTCCTGTCTACTTTATCTTCTCTTCAAGGAGCCGAAGCATCCTGTCCGGCGTGATGGGAACTTCGTACGCCCACACACCCGTCGCATCGTGTATTGCATTCGATATCGCGCCGTGAAGGCCGCACCCGAACCCGAGGGATCCTTCCTTTGCGCCGTAAGGACCGTCCGGATCGGGGATGCCGAGAAAATGCACGTCTATTTCGGGAGTTTCGTTTGCCGTCGGCACCTTATAGGTCCTGAACGTGCTTGTCAGCTTCCTCCCCGTTTTCCGGTCCCATACGTTCCTCTCGCTCAGGCCCTGCCCCAGCATGAAGTTAATGTGGCCGTACATGTTGCCCTTGACGAGCAGCGGGTTCAGCACCGTGCCGCAGTCATTGACCGCCACTATCTTCTCTATCTTTATCCGGCCGGTGCCCGGATCGATTTCCAGTTCCACGCTGGTGGTGCCGAAGGAGTAGGCCGTTACTTTCTGGCCGTAGGTCTTCTCGTTATAGGGCTCTTTGATGTCTATGCCGAAGTCGGAGTAGTCGATCCTCGCCCGGTAATCGCCGAACCCGAAGATCGGTTTCCCTCTCTTGAAGGCCGTCCGGCACACTTCGCCGATCTTCACCCCTCTTCCTTTTCCAATCCTTCGCTTCACGAAGAATTCCTTGCCTCTCATCTCGACCTCATCGGCGGAGACATCGAGGATATCACCGGCTATCTCGAGGAGGCGCCTTTTGGCGTCCTGGGCAGCCCTCTTTACGGCGTTTGCCGAAACGACGGTGGCGGACATGGAATAGTTCCCCGGGTCCTGATAACAGAGCTCGGTATCGCCGTAGCATAGCTTGATGTCTTTCATGTCTATGCCGATCTCCTCGGAGGCAATCTGGGTGAACATCGTCTGATTGCCCTGGCCGAGGTCACAGTTTCCGGTAAAAACCGTACAGCTTCCGTCGTCGTTGAATTTTATGAAGGAGGTCGAGCCGCTGCGGAAGCCCATGTAGAACATGGACTGCATATTCCCGGAGCCTATGCCGATCCCGCGCATCGGCCCCATCTTGCCCCTCTTCTCCTTCCAGCCCGATTTTTCCGCGGCCATGACGATGCTTTCGCTCAAGCCCGTGCTGGTCACAACCGATTTTGATGGAACGACCTCGTTGGGGAGCACCGCGTTCTTCAGCCTCAATTCGATGGGATCGATGCCTAAGACCTCGCTCATCTGGTCGAAGCAGACATCCATCGACATCGGGCCGACGTGGGCGCGGGTCCGCATCATGGAGCTGATAGTCTTGTTCGTATAGATCAGATCCGCATGGTACCTGTAATTAGGCGCGCGCCACAATACCTCATCGATAAGGAGAGGCACCCACAGCTCGACAATGGCGCTGCTTGCATAAGCCCCGCATTCAAGCACCATGCGGATGTCCCTGCCCGTTATCGTCCCATCCTTCTTGAAGCCCACTTTGATCGTCCAGACCTTTGAGGCTTTGTCCCTCATGCAGTCTTCGACCTCTTCACGGGTCATCTTGACCTGGACGGGCCTGCCTGCCTTGCGCGAAAGGAGGCATGCTATAAAAGCCCCGGGAGGCGTATCCGATCTCCCTCCGTGGGCGCCGCCCATCGGCAGCGAGTGGAGGCGCACATCGCTCGGCGATACCTTGAGCGTGTTGCTGAGGCCCTGACGGGTCTGGAAAGGGCATTGCGTTTGCAGCCAGAGGTTAAATTTCCCGGAAGGCTCGTAGCTGGCGATGGCAGTGAAAGGCTCCGGCAGGCCATGGCTGGCTACGTCACATGTAAACGTCTTCTCCCAGACATAGTCGCTGCCCTTCAATGCCTCTTCCACGTTCCCCTCGTCCACCAGGTAACGGGCAGCGAGGTTCCCCTGCCTGTGCTCATGGACAAGAGGCGCCCCTTCCTTTACCGCGTCTTCCGCCGTCAAAACGTAGGGAAGCGGCTCGTACTCCACCTTGATGAGATCGGCCGCTTCTTCCGCAGTGTCTTCGTCCACTGCGGCC
The DNA here is from genome assembly GCA_963810935.1 of uncultured delta proteobacterium. GTDB lineage: Bacteria > Desulfobacterota > Syntrophorhabdia > Syntrophorhabdales > WCHB1-27 > CAWEPK01. The sequence continues at coordinate 130,235 of CAWEPK010000010.1, forward strand.
ACGGCGGCAACTTCTTCCCCCATGTATCTGACCTTCTCGTAAGGAAGGAGGATGTGGTCCCTCGTATGAGGTATGATACCGAATACGCCGCCCCTCGGCGTATCATTAATTCCTGTCACCACCGCTTTCACACCAGGCAGCTTTTCAGCGGCGCTCGTATCAATACTTAAGATCTTAGCATGCGGGTGTGGGCTGCGCACTACCTTTGCGTACAGCATCCCGGACAGCACCATGTCCGTCGCATACTTTGCCCTGCCGAGGGCCTTATCTGCCGAGTCGATCCTCGGCAAGTTCTTTCCGATCAGGCTTTCCCTGCTCATTTGTCACCCTCCATCTCTTTCGCTGCGGCCTGAATGGCCTCGATAATCTGGACGTAACCCGTGCAGCGGCAAACATGATTAGAGATCGCTTCCTTAACCTGATCGACGTTGGGGCGGGGATTCCTATCGAGGAGCGCCTTGGCCGACATAATGAACCCTGGGCTGCAGTAGCCGCATTGTATGGCTCCGTACTCGACGAAGGCTTTCTGAATCGGATGCAACTGATACCCTTCTTTCGCCAGACCTTCGATCGTAACAATATCATTGCCGTTCGCTTCAACGGCCAGCATCATGCAGGAGAGCACCGCCTTGCCGTCCATGGATACCGTGCATCCCCCGCAGTCGCCTTTATTGCACATTTCCTTCGTGCCGGTCAATCCAAGCTGCTCCCTGAGGACCTCGAGGAGCGTCCTACGGCTGTCAACCTGTAATCTATACATATCGCCGTTCACTTTAAGCTCTATGTCGTGTTTCATTTCGCTACCCTCCTTAAACCCCTGCGGCTTCTTTGATAGCCCTCTCGACCATTGTCTTGAGCACCTTCGTCTTGTATTCCGCCGTAAACATGACGTCGGCTCCGGTATGGCCTTCCTTTGCCGCCTCATCAGCCGCCTTTTCGACGAGGGCCGCCGTGACCGGATGGCCTTTCATAAGTTCCTCCGCGCTCTTCGCTCTCATGGTCGGCAGGGTCACGCCGCCAAGGCCGATGGTGATATCCTTGCACGTTTTTCCATCCATCGTAATGGCGACTGAAGCGGACACGGTTGCATAGTCGAAGCGTTCTCTCATGGCAAACTTTTTGTAGCCCGTCCTGGTGCCCTGCGCCGACGGCGGTACGCGGAAGCTAATCAAAAGGTCATCACCCTTCATCTCTTTGTGGAGGTCCTCTACCTGAACGGCTCTCTCGCCTGCTTCCGTCACCAGCACGGCTTCCGCCTTCACCGCAATGAGGGCCGGGATCGTTTCGGAGGTCGAGAAGCGCACGGCCACGTTGCCTCCAATCGTCCCCATGTTCCGGATCTGGGGTGTGCCAAGCATGCCGCATACGGTGGTAAGTAACGGGCAACGGGCGTTTACGTCAGGCGAATCGGCTATGGTCTGGAGTAAGGCCATACTGCCTATCTCCAGACCTTTACGCTTGTCGAAGCCGACGGTATCCAAACCAGCGACGCCTTTCAGACCGATGACAAAGGGACGCACTGCAATCCGGTCCTTCATCTGCTGCAGGGCGATGGTGCCGCCCGCGAAGAGCCTGGCGCTGCCCGTGTGCTGCCTAAGCAGGGACAGAACTTCGCTGACGCTTTTCGGCGCCAGGTAGTCGAACTTCGGTAGTCTCCTGTAATAAGTCATCGCTCACTCCTTTCGGTATCTTTCTGTTGCTCTTACCCCTGATCCTTCCAGCCCATCAGCTTTCTTATGTCCTCCCGAAGCACCTTCTTGTCCGGCTTGCCTATGTTAGTGAGAGGAATGGTATCGACAAATTCGATCCTCTCCGGCAACTGGAGCATGGAAGCGCCGCGGGCCTTAAGAAATGCGATGGTCTCGTCGAAGGTGGCGCTTGCGCCGGCCTTGCGCTGGACATACGCGCATATACGTTCCCCCAGCACCTTATCCGGCATACCTATAACCGCGGCCGAGTCGATGTCCGGGTGCCCGCTAAGGAGGTTCTCGATCTCCACTGCGCTTATCTTCTCGCCGCCCCGGTTTATGATGTCTTTGATCCTTCCGGTTATATACACATAGCCCCGTTCGTCCTTCCTGGCGAGATCGCCCGTGCGAAAGAATCCGTCTTTCGTGAACACATTCTCGTTGTCTTCCGACCGGAAGTAGCCGGTAAAGATTCCCGGCCCTTTCGACACCAGCTCGCCTTCCCGGCCCTGGGGCAGCTCATAGCCGTTGCCGTCGACGATTTTCAACGTGTCGTAGGGACAGATGGGCTTGCCGACGCTGTAGCAGATCGTCTCGATGTCGTCCTCGGTCCTCGTGGCCGCGCACGTACCTTCCACCGAGCCGAGCCCGTTGTGATATTTACATCCGATTTTCGTCCAGACCGCCTTCACCAGATCAGGGGTGCTCGGCGCGCCGCCGACCGATATTTTTTTCAGAGAGCTGAGGTCATAACGGCTAAGGTCATCGAGGTTCACGATTCGCGTAATAATAGCCGGCACGGAAGGAACGGCGGTTACCTGCTCTCTCGCGATGGTCTCACAGATGTCTTCCGGCTGGGTCGAATCGAGCAGCACAAGTTTCGCGCGGTTGAAAAATGCGCCGCCGATACCCCAGTGCATCGCCATGCCGTGGCCTACCGGCGTAATGACCAGGAGGGTGTCGTTCGACGTAATTTCCCACGCTCTCGCGTGGTATTCGATGTTGCACAAATAGTCATTGTGAGTCCTGGGGCTCGCCTTCGGCATTCCTGTGGTGCCGCCTGTGGGCATTATCTGGCATACATCCATGGGATCGGGTCTTCTGTCCCTGATTGCCCGGATGGCCGCCTCATTCAGCTCGGTCTCTTCGATCAATTCTTCCATGCTTTCCGACTTGCCGGCCCATTCGCCCCTAACCGTTACAACATGCTTCAATTGAGGGTTGTGGGCCAGGACACTGTCCACGATGGGCTCGTAGTCAATCTTTCCGTACCGCGTTGGAAGTATCCATCCCTTTGCCGCGGTCAATCCGGCAAAATGGTTGATCTCTATCTGATTGTGACGCGGTATGAGCAGGACGGCGACGGCGCCGATTTTCTGAAGAGCGAAAAAGGAGAAGATATACTCATGCCAATTAGGCAGTTGTATCATGACCCGATCGCCCTTCTCGATGCCGCGCCCAATTAAACCGGCTGCCAGCCGGTCCACCTTGTCTCTGAGCTCCGCGTACGTGTAGCGGGCAATATCGTCCACGAGGCCCACCTTGCCGGGGTAGAGGTCGGTCGCCTTGTCGAACAAGTCGCCCCACGTAATGCCGAGCCACCACCTGAGCCTGTTGTACCTTTCCGCATCCCCAGGATCGTAGGGAGTAAACCCTTCCAGTTTCATATCTCGACCTCGTTATAATGTCATAATGTAATATCGGTATGTTGTATTGTAAAAATATTGTTAGGCAGATGTCAAGATATTTCTTGCTTGGTTATGGCGGGTAATAGCGTGCTGTAGAAGGGAATAACGGCTGCATCGGGTCTGCCCCGTTGCCTGAAATGTATCCGGGCGGCAGATCGGGTTATCCTGGAACGCGAACACAATTATCTATCTTGCTGAAGCGTCCCTCAGGCCTAGTTCGTTTGAAATGAGCTTTGCCGTTTCCTCGAGTTTTCCGACTACCTGTCCCGCGCCTTCTTCCGGGACGCGGAATTCCTGCAACGAGGCGCCTAAAGCCGCAACGACATTCCCTGCCGCTCCAAAGAGGGGAACGCCGATCTGCATTACACCGTCAAAGAACTCGCCTCGCTCTAAGGAGTAGCCCCGTTGTCTCGTTTCTTTCAGCTCTGCCTCGACCTCCCTCGATCGCGTCCTTGTTCTTTCCGTATGCTTTCTTATCGGGTATTGCTGGAGCAGTCTCTTCTTGTCCGCAGCATCCAGGAAGGCGAGCAGGGTAATACCCAGAAACGTTTCCGTAGGCGGCATCTTAACGCCCAGATACGAAGGAATTTTGAGGATGCTGTCTCCTTCCCTCTTGTCGATGTAGGAAAACTGGTCGTCGATGATAACGCCCACGAGTATTGTGGCCTTCAAGGCCCGGGCAACTGCGTCGAGGTAAGGCGAGGCGGACTTTCGAACCGACGTGGAGCTGTGCACGACCCCTCCGAGGTCCAGGAACCTCAGGCCTAGCCTGTACAGACGCTCTTCGCGGTCATACCTGATGTAGCCGTTCTTCTCCATGGTCCGCAGAATCCGGAAGACCGTGGACTTATCGAGGGAGGTCCTCTTAGTCAGCTCATCGAGCGTAAAGGCGTTCTCGTGCCGCGAATAGTTGTCCAGTATCTTTATGGCCTTTTCCAGGACCTTTACCACGTATTTTTCATGTTGGACGCCGGTCTTAATCATCTACCTCTTCCAATCGAGCTTCAACAAAAACATTACACGTTATATACGTGGAAATCAAGCGCTTCAGACGACTTGCTTACATAATTATACAAACGCCGGCTCGGAAACAAAAGTAGAAACTTTTTTGCTTCTCTAGGATCGGCAGGAAAGGGGCCGGCTGAAGGGTTCCCTTAGGAGATGTACCTTCAGCCGGCCCCACTATTCTTAGGCGCACTACTCAGACTTGTAGGGAGTGGGAACTTTCAAATCCTTTTCCTTGGCTGCCCAATAAGCCAGGCGTTCCCTGATGAACTGAAAGTGCCCATCGACCTCTGACGCCTTCAATCCTTTGCCGATCATGTCCTTCTTATAGTCCAGGAAAACGGGATCGACCGCCTTCTTCCATTTTTGTCCTTCTTGCTGGCTCAAGTATATGACCTCTCCGCCGCTCTTTTTGAAGTATTCGATGGATTCGCGGTCTATATTGTTCCAGACCCTGCCCTGTTTCTCGGCCCATTCGGCGGCTACGTCCGTAAATACCTTTTGGATATCCGGGGGGAGGCTGTTCCACTTTGCCTTATTCATGACGACATAGAAAGTGAAAACACTTCCGACCTGCAGAGGCGCAGTCGCGTATTTCACTATGTCGCCCAACTTGTAGCCCATGATCTGCTCGAATGGACCGTACGAGCCTTGAACGACCCCCTTGTTGAGAGATTCATATATGTCTGCCATTTCGACCGGCATAGCCGTACCGCCAAGGGCGTTCACGATGTCTGCGACCCGGCTTACTGCCCTGAGCTTGACGCCTCTCATGTCTTCCAGTCTCTTCACCGCTGTCTTGGAGGTATAAGCCACGTTGGGTCCGCAAGCGTGAAAGTAGAGGACATGGACGGCGTCGAAATCCTTCGGCTTGAAATTATTGTAAAAATCGTTGGCAACATGACTGGCGACCCATCCGCTCGGAAAACCGAAGGGCAGGTCCATGGCTTCCATAGCCGGGAAGCGGCCCCTTGTGGCCGCGAGGTTTGCAAGTCCTATGTCGGCAACGCCGGTGCTCACCGCCTGGAACATCTTCGGATGGGTCGCCAGAGTTCCTCCCGGGAAGTAAGCGATCTCGACACGGCCGTTGGTCCGCTTCTTCATCTCCTCGCAGAATTGCGCGGCAGTCTCGGCATTCCTGTGAGATGGATGGTAATAGTTCGCGAATTTCATCTTGATCGGACCTGCGGCAAACAAGTGAGAGCTCAGGCCCAGCAGCAGAGCAAAAGCCAAGAGCATACATAACGCTTTTCCTTTCATTCTAACGGCCCTCCTTTTTGATTGTTTTCCTTCGAGCAAGGCATCCTTTGCAGCGGGGTCCTGCCTTTCCATCATTTGAACATTGACGGCAGCCAGAGCGCTATCTGCGGGAAGAGTACCAGAAGTATGCCGGCAAACACCATAGCACCAAGAAACGGATATACCCCTTTGTATATGGTTGCCAGAGGCACCTTCGTAATATTCTTCACTACAAAAACCACAATTGCCATAGGAGGAAGCACGACACCGATCATGACCGTGAGGCCAATCATTATGCCGAGCCACAAGGGATCGAACCCCAGCTTCATCAGCGTTGGGTAGAAGATAGGCGTGGCCAGGATCATGAAGGCAAGGTCCTCGATAAAGGAGCCTCCGATCTGATAAATAATGAAGATCAGGAAGAACACCAGGTAACGGTTCATATTCAAAGTGGAGACCCATTCCGCGGTAATTTGCGGGATGTTCGTTATGGCGATAAAATGGCCGAGAATAAACGAGCCTGCGAGGAGCATAAAGATCATGCATGCAGTTTGAAGGGATTCATATAGGGACTTTACATAGGTCTTAAAGTTCATGCCCTTTCTCATGATGGCCAGAAGAAGCACGAATAGCGTTCCTACGCTTCCCGCCTCGGTAGGAGTGAAAAAGCCTTTCATTATGCCGCCCACAACAAGCAGGAAGATCGCGACGACCCAAAGGGTCTCCGGCAGGGTGGACAGGCGCGCGCGCCAGGCAGATCTTTCCGCTCGTGCGGCAATTGAAGGATTGATCCTGGCCCAAATGAAAATGATCGCTATGTAAAGAGCAGCCAGCATAAGACCGGGGAGCAGACCGGCGAGGAAGAGTTTGCCTATCGGCTGTTCCGTGATCACCCCATACAGGATCAGGGTCACACTCGGGGGCATTATGACGCCAAGCGTCCCGACCGTCGCCACGACACCCGTCGATAACCGCTTGTCGTACCCGTATTTATCCATCTCGGGAATCGCGACGCTTGAAAATGTCGCCGCCGTAGCCGTGGATGAGCCGCAGATAGCCTTGAAGCCGGTCGCAGCCGCCACAGTGGCCATGGCGAGGCCTCCCGGGATATGTCCGACAAAGCTGTGCGCCGACTTATACAGCCTGGCGGCAATGCCTGAATTGAAGGCCACCTGTCCCATCAGTATGAATAGAGGGAATACCGTATACCCGTAAGACGACACTACGTCGTAGAAATCGCGACCGATAAGAATCAAGGCAGATTTGAAAGATACGAGATAAGCGAAGCCGGCGAAGCCTACTATAGCCATGGCGAAGCCTATTTCTATGCCGGTCACGAACAGCAGCAGCACAGCTGCGATTCCCATGAGCCCTACTGTTACCTCACTCATTATCTGCCTCCGATTCTCCTCAGAATATCGAAAAAGACCACGACGGCCTGCAGGAAGCATGTGGCTCCGATTGCATAAGTGATAGGGTACACCGGCCATTTGAGGGTCAGGAATAGCTCGCCCGATGTCCGGAATTCATCGGCCAGCACGAAAAGGGCCACCCCGAGGATGATAAAAAAGACGATTACCATGATCCTTGTAATGATCGCCAATACGCGCTGCGCTCGCTCTCGTAGACGATCAACGACGAAATCCATGTAGACGTGTGCGCTATCCAACATCGAGAGAGGAAGAGCAAAGACGATAACGATTGCGCCGGACATGCTCACAAGCTCGTAAACCCCCGTAAGAGGTTTCCAAAAAATCCTCATAATTACATCGAGAACAGTCACACAGAACAGGAAGGTGAGCACCGCGGCCGAAACGGCTCTCAGCCAACGGCTCACAGCTACAATTATCCTCATGGCGCCTCCTGTTATCACATTATAAAATTGTGATATCATTATACGACATTATATTGCGAACATGTCAAGGGAAATTATTGCACGAAAATGGAGCGAGGAAATCAACAATCCTTTTGCCGGCAATATAGATTCCTTTATATACGTTTGGAGAAGTTCGACAGAATTTTCTCTGCCGGGCAGCATTATGCATCAGAACATGCCGGGAGAAAGGCGGTCAAGATTTTTATGCCATGGGCATGTCCGCCCGACTCAAGGTCCCATTCTGCTACTTTCACCTCCACCCATGACTCTTTCATAGCGGTCTTCTCGAACAAGCGGATTGCCGGTCGAAGTTAGAGGAACTTATCTTTCCAGGATCTGCGTTTTTCCTGCAAGTTTGTCTTGACATGGTGTTAGATGTCGTATAACATACTCTAACACTCTATAAAGCCAAACCGCCGGTGACGGTGGGACGGAAAGCCAACGGGTCTCGGACATACACCTCGCAAATCATTCAGACAGCCGGGCTGCCATGAGCGTCACTCTCAAAAACGAAAGAACGGGGTGAAAAGCATCACTGGCAAACAATGTCATGCAATAACGTGGTTCTTTACGGGTTGGCAGGAACACAGCTCATGAACAAGAGATGCCAAGAATAACGAGGGGTGAAGAAAATGAGAAAAATACTATTTCTTGCGGTGTGCGTGTTATTGTTGATGTCCGGAGTGGCACAGGCGGACTATACAGCGACTTTGGCAGTTGGCGGCAACTACAACTCGGGCATTGCTTTGGATTTAAACGGGGTTCCATGGCCGGCAGAGTCGACCGGGGGTTCTATATCGCCTTCATATTTGAATGGGACCTTGCTCTCCTATACTTACTGCGTAGGTCTCACAACAAACATTAATGTCCCTGGCACTTATACCACGAATGTAAATACAACAGGGCAGGTTTACGGTAACGGCCTTGGCGCAGCGACGACCCTGAACGCAGTCCCCAATGCCGGGCAGATAGCATGGTTGCTGAGCCAATATGGCGCCGGAGCCACCACATGGAATCAACAGGTAGCCCTCCAGGTGGCCATATGGAACGTAATAACAGGCGGTCCAAGTGGTACGCCCACGGGTGCGTACGGCCTCTCTGGAATCATCAGTCTTGACCCTAGTTCCAGTGCATATACTACCTATACCGGTTATCTCAGTGCCCTGGGCAGCAACACCGGGGACGTCTCCAGCTTCTACTGGCTGAGCCCGGGGGACGGTACCGGCGCCAATTGGTCTCAGGGGCTGGTTGCTCAGGCCGCTCCTGTCCCCGTCCCTCCGTCTGTGTTTCTTCTGGCCCCCGGTCTCCTGGGTCTTGTCGGCATGAGGAGACGCTTCAAGCTGTAGGCTGAAATAGCGGCAGGGTCAGCAAACGACCCTGCCTTTTTCGTCTCTCCTGCCTTCAGCATTATCATTTCAACTATGGCATTAAAAAGTGAAAACTGGAAACGACGATTCCGGAAAGGACTTGCGGTGGAGGATGCTGTAGCCTCGTAATATCTTCGCCCGTAGCAGCGTCCTCCATAATAATCCCAGGGGACATATGTCCGAAGGTGGTTCCTGTCATAGCCGTGGTTTTCTTGCTCCACGATCTTTTTTGATTGACAATCAGGCCGCCCGGTAGATATACAATTGCGTGAAAGAATTGCCTGCGGGCACGATTTGGAGCGGTTTTCGACGGGCGTCGGCAGGGACAGTTGTATTCGCCGCCGTCCTCATCGGCGCGCACCTTGCGCCGGCAGGGCCGCCGGCCGGAAAATCCGCATGGTTGGCGGACAAACACATAGCCCATGGCGTCAGTTGCGCGGGCTGTCACGGAACAGCCGAACCCGGTGATGTGGCCCTCGAGACCTGCCTGTCGTGCCACGGCTCGTACCGTGAGCTGGCGCGGAAGACGGCAGGCCGACCGCTGAACCCGCACGACTCCCATTATACCGACCTGGAATGCACCACCTGCCACCACGGCCACAGGAAGGTGGACGATCTCTGCGCCGGTTGTCACGGTGGGCATTAACCCTATGGCCCGGATGTTCCATTTTCGTTACGGAAAGGAGATAGACCGATGGCAAAGAAGATAAGCCGCAGGGGTTTCATTAAGTACGGCGTTGCGCTGGGAGCGGCGTTCGGCGTCCCGCGCCTCCCTATCGCAAGCGCGGCCGAATTTATCGGAGGCCCGCCGCCCGCACGGATCTTCGACGTAGTTATCGCGGGGACGGGCGTGGCGGGCATGTCGGCAGCCGTCTCAGCAGCACAGGACGGCATGAAGGTCGCTTTGCTGGACAAGCAGCAGCGGGGGCTTGCCGGCGGCAGCTCCGCCGTGGCCCTGGGCGGGTTCTCCTTGCCGGAAGCCGATACGGAGGAGGCCAGGCAGCTTTTCATCAACGACTATGTCAAAAAGAGCGGAGGGCGGGCCGACCGGGCTCTGACTCAGCTCCTCGCAGAGAACATAATGCGCGACATCGACTGGCTCACCGGCATGGGAGTCAACTTGATGGCGCCCGAACCCTTCCCTCCCTACCGGGCAGCCGTGCGGATGGCGGCCCCTGGAAGCTTCCGAGGCATGCCCAACCTGCTTGCCGCTATGCACGCAGCGGCCGGGAAAGCCGGGGTAACTGAAGCCTATCGGGCTAAGGCAAGGACGCTCCTTGTCGATTCCGGGACGGGCAAGGTGGTCGGCTTGCGCGTTTCCACGCCTTCGGGCCTGGTGGATTACCGGGCCAAAGCGGTTGTATTGGCGACAGGGGGCTATTGCGGCAATTCGAAGATGCTCGAACAATGGGTCGGCCCCAACGCCGACGAGAGTGTCGTCCGGGGGGCAAAGTGGAATACCGGCGACGGCATCGTTATGGCCGGAGAAGTCGGTGCGGGCCTCGTCCAGATGGGCGGGCTCGACTCCATCCACGTGGCCGGCGTCTCGCCGAAGAACCCCGCATCCGGCCAGCCGAGCGCGGTCCTGTCTCACGCAATCGGCATCAATAAGCTGGGCCGGCGGTTTATCGACGAATCACTCGGTTACGTAGCATTCGGCAAGGCGATCATCGATCAGCCCGGCGGTGAGGCAGCGCTCGTCTTCGACCAGGCTATGGCGGAGGCGCCTCCGGGCAAATCCGTGATTGACCAGTACACGCATTTCAAACTCGACATTATCAAGACAAATACCCTGGAGGAACTGGCAGGCCGCATCGGCTGTCCACCGCGCGCCCTTGTCGAGACCGTCTCGAAATTTAACGCTGCGGTCCAGGGGAATAAGGCGCCCACGGCTGCCCCGCCCAAGAACGCGTTGGCCTTCAAGGTCGAGCGGCCGCCGTTCTACGCTCTTTACCCGCTCAAACCGGGTCTCACTCAGACTTTCGGCGGCCTGCGGATCAACACGCGCTGTCAGGTGCTGGAGACGGACGGCACGCCTATCCGGGGGCTGTATGCGGCCGGAGAAGTGGCGGGCGGCTTTTTCTCGATCGACTATATCGGCGGCGGCTCCCTGTGCCGCTGCCTGGTTACCGGGCGGGCCGCAGGCAGGAACGCAGCGAAGGAGTCCTGAGAAATAAAGGCGGCGGACGGCTTGCTCGATGCCGGGGCTTAAAGGGGAGCCAAGGGTGGAAACGCAAAGCAGCCGGAGACGTATCGGGAATTGGTATGCCGTTGGCGCCTACACCATATGGGGCCTGTTTCCCATTTATTGGAAACTGCTTCGCCACGTGCCCACACAGCAGCTCCTCTGCCATCGCATCCTCTGGTCCTGCACCCTGCTTGTCGCCGTAGTCCTGGCGTCAAACCAGTGGACCGCTTTCCGCAAAACAGCCTTCACTCGGAAAGCTCTCATCGCTTACACCGCCGCAGCCGCGACGATAACCGTCAACTGGTTCACTTACGTCTGGGCGGTAAACTCGGGCTTCATAGTCGAGGCAAGCCTGGGGTATTTCATTAACCCTCTTTTCAGCGTTTTCATAGGTGTCGTTTTCCTGCGCGAGCGCCTGCGCAGGTGGCAATGGATCGCCGTCGGGCTTGCGGGGATAGGCATCCTTTGCCTTACTTACATGCATGGGACACCCCCCTGGGTAGCCCTTATCCTCGCCTTGACCTGGGCCGTTTACGGCCTCATTAAGAAGATCGCCCCCTTGGGCTCGCTCCACGGGCTTACCCTGGAGACGGGCCTGTTGGTGCCTGTCATGCTCGGATACCTGATTTACGTGGAGACGGCCGGAACCGGCGCGTTCTTCCGGGGAGGTACGGCCACCGAGGTCCTTCTCATGTGCGCGGGGGTAGTCACGGTTGTCCCGCTCTTTCTTTTCGCGCTTGCCATGCGGCGCATACCGCTTGTCGTGGCCGGTTTCCTGCAATATTTATCGCCGACCCTCCAGCTTTTCTGCGGGGTGGTGCTTTTCGGGGAGACCTTCACCCGCGCCCGGCTCGTGGGGTTCAGCATGGTCTGGATCGCCCTGATAATCTTCGTGACCGATAGTTTCCTCGCGTACCGGCGCGCCCAGGCCGCCTCACCGCAAGTGCGGGTCAGCCCGACATAGGCGGGCCGGCCGGTGTTGGACTAGGGGCGGCGCCTTTCGCGCGGCTTCTCCTTGCGCTTTTCGCTTCACCTTCGTCCCGTTCCGTGCGATAGTTAAGGAAAGAGTATGGCGAAATTCAATCAAGGAGGTCCCATGACAAGGAATGGGCTTAGCTGCTTCTTCGCCGTGTGCCTTATCCTGGGCATCGCGGGCATTGCAGCCTCGCAGACCGTTAATGGAGTCGATCACTGGGTAAACAACGGCAAGATCACCCTGTACGTCTGGGAAAAGTACGTGGGCAGCCCGGCGGGCAAGCCGGTGATGGTCCTGGCCCACGGCTCGGCAACCGCCGGGAGGGAGAGCTTCGACCTCCAGGTGCCGGGGAAACCGACGTACAGCCTTATGGACGTGCTAGCCCGGAACGGTTTCGACGTCTTTTGCCTCGACGTCAGGGGGTTCGGCGCCTCAACGCGGCCTGAAGGCCACATGACGACAATGGAGGCTAGCCAGGACCTGAGCGCAGTCATCGATTATATCCTCAAGGCACGCGACGTCAAAAAGGTGAACCTCCTTGCATGGTCATGGGGGACGCAATACGGCGGTATGTATGTCATGGCCCAGCCGGCCAAGGTGGCCCGGTACGTCTCATACGCGCAGATGCACCTCGACAGCCCCGATATCTCCAAAAGGCGGCCGCGCATCGACGTCTTCCGGAAGAACGCGTACATATCGATCCCGGAAGAGGGGTGGAAGACGCGCTTCTACTCCATGACTCCGGCCGAAGTCAACGATACCGCTGTAATCGACGAATACGCGAGAAACGCCGTGCGGGTCGAGCCGAAATCTCCCACGGGACCGCAGCTCGATATGGTGACGATCATGCCGATGATCAACCCCAGGCTCATGCCCGTACCCGTGATGATCATCCACGGCCAGTATGACGACGTCGCGGACCTGCCGGGCTTACTGCCTTTCTTCGCCGGGCTTCCGAACCCGGACAAGGAATACGTAGTGGTGCCGGATGCAGGCCACATGATGCACCTCCAGAAAGGTCATCGCGTTTTTCAGCACCACGTGATCGCCTTTTTTTCTGCGCCGTGACGGAGAATAGCTGAAAGGCCCGGGTATCCGGCTACCTGCCGTTACGGGTAGGGTTGGCCCGTAGGGCGGACCACGATCTCGCCGACATTGACGTGGGCAGGCAGCGTGAGGAGCCAATGGATCGAGTCGGCAATATCCTGCGGTGTTAGCAGCTTGCCGAACTGCGTGACCGATTTATAGAAGTTCTCCTCGTCATAGCCGGCCACCTCCTGAAACCCGGTGACGACAATGCCCGGCATAATCAGGGAAACACGCACCCCATGGGCGCAGACTTCGCGGCGCAGCCCTTCGGCCAGGGCGCCGACGGCGAACTTGCTTGCCCCGTAGACTGCGGCAAAGGGCGAAATGTTCTTTCCTGCCACCGAGCCGATGACAACGATGTCGCCCTTTTTATGCTCGACCATTTGCTTCGCGGCGCGCCGCATCAGGCGGGCGGCCCCGAGCACGTTGGTCTTGTAAAGGCCCTCCCACGCGGACTCGTCGCTGCCCGTTATACCGCCTGCCAGCCCCCGGCCCGCATTGACTATGACGATATCGTAGGCGCGGCCGCCTTCCTCCCAGGCCAGGGTCCGCTCCAACAGGAGATCGGTATCCTTCTCTATGCCTGCGTCTCCGGCGACGGCGAGCACTTTGCCTCCCTCGGCGGCAATTTCCACTGCTACCATATCGAGACGCTCTTTGTTTCGCGCCTGGATGACCACAGCAGCGCCCGCCCTTGCCAGCGTTATCGCCGCAGCACGTCCTATCCCGGAGCTTGCGCCGGTTACGATTGCCGTCCTGCTTGTCAGAAGTTCTCTCTTTTCCACCGAACCCTCCACGGTTTTTGAGCATCCATCCGGGCGAGCCATGCCGCGCGTCTGTATGTGCCCGCCATTGATTAATTAACATCGCCCGAGGTTTATGGCAAGAGATAGCCGCGTTCTTTTGGCTACCGAGCGGTAGAGAGCGGCTCGGCTACGTGTTCGAGGGGGGCGCGCTCCGCCGCCACCCCGTACACGGCCTCTATGACAGCAGCGGCGATCATCAGGACCGACGCCGCGATATACCCGTAGGTGACGTTGAGGCGCGACCCGGTTTCTATCAGATGGCCGAATAAGGCCGGGGCCGCCACCCCGCCTGCCGCCGTGCCGACCGAATAAAAAAGGGCGATCGCGAGCGCCCTGATCTCCAGGGGGAAGATCTCACTCACCGTCAGGTAGGCTGAGCTGGCCGCACAGGAAGCGAAGAAGAAAATAAGCGTCCAGAGAACGGTCTGGCCGACAGCGGAAACCATCTCGTTCAGGAAAAGCCGACTCGCGATTAACAGCAGGACTGCTGAAAGGCCGTAGGTGGCCGAAATTAGCTGCCGCCTGCCTATTGTATCGAAAAGGTGACCCAGCAGAAGGGGCCCCAGGAAATTGCTGATCGCGAAAGGCAGAAGGTAAAGGCCCGTGTGCGATTCGGGCGCGTGGTAAAACGTGATGAGGACGAGCGGGTAGGTATAAAAGATGGCGTTGTACAGGAAGGCTTGCGAAACCATCAGGGCAAAACCGAGGACCGAGCGCCGCCGGTACTGCACGAACATGGCCTTTGCAACGGTCTTCAGGTCCACTTTCCTGCCTCGATGGATCATGATCTCCGGTCCCGGCGGATCGAGCGGCTTGCCCGTCTCCCTCTCGATCTCCTTCTCGATGGACCCGACAACTCCTTCCGCTTCTTTCTCCCTGCCGTGCGTCATCAGCCAGCGCGGACTCTCCGGGATGCTCGTACGATAAAAGAGAATGATAAGCCCGAGGACAGCGCCGATCCCGAAGCCGAGCCGCCAGCCGATGTCGATAGGAAAAATGCGCGTATCGAGAAGCAGGAGGGACCCGGACGCACCCACGGCCGCCCCCAGCCAGAAGCTGCCATTGACGATCAGATCGACCCGCCCCCGCACCCTGGCCGGAATCAGCTCGTCAACGGCGGAGTTGACGGCCGAATATTCGCCCCCGATACCCGCTCCGGTGATGAAGCGGAAAATGATGAAGCTCCACAAGTCCCAGGAGAAGGCGGTCAGGAGCGTACCACTCAGATAGACCGCCAGAGTAACGAAGAAGAGCTTTTTGCGGCCCATGAGGTCCGTCATATGCCCGAAAAAAAGCGCCCCTGCAACTGCGCCGATCAGATAGAACGAGCCTATCCGGCCAAGCTCTCCGGCGGTGAAATTGAGAGTCGCCTTGTCGTGGAGCACTCCGCTTATTGAGCCTATAAGGGTAACTTCAAGTCCGTCGATAAGCCAGGTGATGCCGAGGGCGATTACGACCTTCCAGTGGAATGGACTCCAGGGCAGCCTGTCGAGCCGCGCGGGCACGCAGGTACGGAAGGGCACGGCCGGGGCAGGCATAAGAACTTATAAGCACTCTACTGCCTGAAATGAATGACCCCGCTGCAAGCAGCGGGGTCATTGTGCTATCCCAATAACTCCGTCACGGATTACCCGATCCGCCTACAGTAGCGGTCGGGGTGCCGTACCTTTGGGCAAACCAGCCGGTCCCCGACCGCTGGAATTGTTCCAGGTCGCTTTCGTAGGTCCTAATCTGTCCGTCCAGGATATTCTGGAGCGCGACCAGGTCGATACGGTTATCGCGCACCATTATCCGTACGTCCCTCAAGTCTTCCTTGCCGTATTCCTTCCCGTAGGCTTCCATGTAGTCGTTCAGTGCGTTGAGGCCCTCCTTCCGCTTGCCTTCTCTCAGAAGGATAAGGCTTCTGTATCCCAGGATGCGGATGTGGGCATCGTTATACTTGTCTCTTTTTGTCGCCTGATTCATAAACCCGGATGCGCTTTCTAGATCGTTCATCTTGTAGCTGGCCGTTGCCGCGAAGGCATAGGGGGCCGCAGCAGCAGGCTCCGCCTTTGCAGCCTTGAGAAACTCGTCGCGTGCCTTACCGTACTCGCCGCTACCCATAAGCCGCTTTCCGTCCCACATATCCGACCCGTAGGTAGAGAACATGATCGAGCAACCGAGGAGTGCGCCCGCAACCGCGATGAAACCCAGCAAGGAGACCGTCTTCATCCGAATCCTCCCTTTTGATTTCTATACCAGTATATCGACATCACGGCTGTATATCAACGATACACGCCGGCCGGCACTCCTTGTATTACGGGTCACAGGCCATTAGCTCTCGGTTCCGAATACCGCCGGCGGCCCGTACTTTTCCGCGAAATACCCCGTCCCCTCGGACTCGTACTGGGCCACATCGCTCTCGTACTGCCCGACGTGGCCTTCCAGTAGCCGCTCCAGGCGGGGCAGCTCCGGCGGGCCCATGCTCGCCATCCGCTGCGCCCTGGCGTAACCCGGCATCGGGTAGTAGTTCTTGTATTTCCGGTAGTAATCGCTGAGCGCCTGCATGCCCTCCTGCTGCCTGCCCTGCCGCAGAAGGACGAGCGTCCGGTACGCGAGCAGCCGCATATACGACGTCGAGTTGCCGCCAACTTTCAGCCCTTCGTTCACGTACCGCTCGGCGTTCTGTAGATCGTTGGCCCTATATGCCGCCGTTGCCGCCATAGCATAGTTCTTCGCACTCGGGTCCGCTTGCGCGGCCATTGCATAAGCCTGCTCCGCTTTTCCATAATCGCCCTGTTCCATAGCAGTACGGGCATCCGCAAGGTCGTTTTTCACCCCGACGCTCGACGAAGTGGAGCACCCAAGGAAAACGGCCGAAACTACCGCAAGCATTATTAGCGCACCTACCGCTTTTCCCATCTTTTGTTCCCTCCTTCTACCGACCGTGGTGTTATTGCGGGACCAAATATGCGTACGGTTTTAGTTTCTTAAGTAACGTTAGGCTTTTCCGGCGGGGTGTCAACGGAAGGCAATGCGGCGAAGCACGTCAGGCACGGGAAAATGGACTGCGGTATGCGAATCCCCTCATTTGCCCTTGAACATTTTCCTGAGGCCCTCTCCTATGCCCTTCACGCCCGATCCGACCTCTTTCGCGGCCTTTCCACCTATGTCGGTCGCCGCCTCGGGTATCGCTTTGAGGGGAAGACCCAGCTTTCCAGCCAGGCCGATCGAAATGCGGCGCATCACATTATCTTTGATATCGAACTTCGGGTTGTTCAGGTCGCCCTGAATGACAAAATCCATCGAGATTTCGTTATTGCTGTTCTTCAGAGAAGCGGCCACCATGGACAGGGGCACACCCATTAACCGGTCGCGCGTCCCCGACCCGCTTTGGAATTGGAGCTGTTTCAGGACGGCCTTGCCGGGAGCATACAGCTTCTCGGAAGCGACCTTTACGGTCAGGTCGAGATCGAGGAACCCGTTCGTAATATTCACGGGGCTTTCCTTCTCGAAATAGGGCTTGAGGTCAATGATGTCGAGGTTGCGCACGCTTGCCTTGAGGTCCGCATCCTTTGTCTTGAGCTTAATCTTCCCGCTGCTCTTGAGGGTCCCGGTCCCCCGGTTCCCCGGAATGTCGGCACTCAACACGTACGGCGAAAAGGTATCGCCAAACGGAAACATCACATCTTCGACAACGAATCCGAAGTTGCGCAGTCTTACCAGTACGGGCCTTGCCGGTGTTTTCCCGTCGAGGTAATCGACCGACCCGTTAACAACCTCGACCTTCTTGATGGTGACGGGCTCCGCCGCAGCCTGCCCCTGCGTCTTCTTCGATGGCGTCTGTTCCGCGGATAACTCGGGCGGCAGGACCGGGCTGACTATGTTTCCTTTTTTGTCGATCTCGACAAAGACGTATGGGTCCGTTAGGGTGACCCTGGAAATAATGTACTGCTTCTTGAGCAGCCCCATGAAATCGGCTTTTACCGAGAGGTTGCCGACCTTTATCACCTCTTTACCGGCACGGTTCTTAAGCGCGGCCCCTACCACCTCGACGCTGCCCCATTTCAGGTCGATCCTCTCTATGGAGAAGCTTTTCCCCAGCCTGTTTTCGAGTTGGCTCTTGACGATCCGGTTCGCATATTTGACGAGAACCGCGATGGACCCTCCCATAATGAAGATGAGGGCGGCAACGACGATAAGAAATATCTTTGACTTTTTACTGATCGGCAAGCGGCCCCTCCCTCCAAAGGCGCCCCTCCCTAAGAACCCCGGCGCCTTTTTTACAATTTAATCGGAATCCTGTCTTTATGTCAAACTAAGACACCGGTGGGATTTGCCGGCTTTTATGTTGACACGGTCCGCGCTTTGGCAATATAAAAATGGTCAGATAGCCGCAAAACAGGCTACAATAGGGCAATATGATCTCCCGTAGGGCTTTCCTTGCTGCAATGGCGAAGATGACATGCCTGCTTGCAGGCGCGGGCCTGGCGGACTCCTGTCTCTCCACGCTTGGGGGCTCCCGCCGCGCTCGCGGCGGGCGGGCGTGGGCTGCAGGCCAGGCCGATGAGGTGCTCCGGAACGCGCCGCTCGCCCGCTTCTGGACCTCGGTACCTTCCGCAGGCGGCAATTGCCTTGCGTGCCACGAGCCTTCGGAAAATCTGACCGGCGCCAATTACGTCCACCCTGCAAATCTGGTAAAGTGCCTCCTTTGCGCGCAGAAATGCGTCATTCCGCCAGGGAAAAGCGGCAAGTGCAGGGCCAGGAAAAATATCGACGGAAACCTCAGAAGCCTCGTCTACGGCCGGCCCATCGCCATCCATACGGACCCCATCGAGAAGAAGCCGTTTTACCATTTCCTGCCCGGCTCGGCCGCATACTCGCTTGCTACGTCGGGCTGCCCCCTGCGCTGCAAATTCTGCCAGAACTGGCAGATCTCGCAGGCATCCCCGGAAGACTACCAGACGCCTTTCGTCCGCCCTGCCTCGATAGTCGATGAGGCGTCCTCCCGGCGCGCGCCGGTAATCGCCTTCACCTACAACGAGCCGACGGTTTTTGCCGAATACATGATCGACATCGCACACGAGGCGAGAGCGCGCCGCATCCGGTCCGTCCTGGTCTCCTGCGGCTTCATGAGCGAGGCGCCGCTCGGCGAGATGTGCTCGGTCCTCGACGCCATAAAGATCGATTTGAAGGGCTTCAGCGACCGGTTCTACAGGGACGTATGCAGCGCGGAGCTTCGCCCGGTCCTCAAGAGCATCAAACGGGTCGCCAGGAGCCGGGCGCACCTCGAGATAGTCAACCTGGTCGTACCTACCCTCAACGACTCGGAAAAAATGCTCACGGGCCTGGCCGATTGGGTGGTAAGCGAAGTGGGTCCGGACGTGCCGGTCCATTTCAGCAGGTTCCATCCCGACTACCAGATGCCCCACCTTCCACCGACCCCTGTTGCAACGCTGGAGCTGGCCCGCCAGATGGCGCTCGTTAAAGGGATCCATTACCCGTACGTCGGCAACGTGCCCGGCCATCCGGGCAACAACACGTATTGCCCGTCCTGCGGCAAGACAGTCGTCAAGCGCGATTCGTTCTTCGTCACGGGAGCTGCACGTCAAGGATGATAAATGCGCCTTTTGCAATCGAAAGATTGCAGGCGTCTGGAGGTAGCGTCTTGAAAAGGTCCCTGCTTCTCGCCGTGATCGCGGCCGCCCTGCTATCGCCGTCTCTTGCGAGGCCGGCAAGCGATGCCGTCCGGCCGCCTGCCGTAGCCGGACAGTTCTATCCCGATTCCCCCTCGGCCCTGAAAGCGGCAGTCCGGAAGTACCTTCACGACGCCCTACCGCGCACAGCCGGGAAGCCTATAGCCATAGTAGTCCCCCACGCCGGATTCATCTTTTCAGGCCAGATCGCGGCCGATGCATTCAAGCAGGCGGAGGGGGAGAAATTCGACCTGGTCGTAATACTCGGCACGAACCACACAACGCCGGGCTTCGAGAAGATATCGGTTTACAACGGCTTCGCTTTCCGTACTCCCCTCGGACTTGCGGAAGTCGACCGGGCGGCGGCCGACGCGCTCATCAAGGCCGATGCCGATTGCACGCCTGACGATGCGGTCCACGCGGGTGAGCACTCCATAGAAGTCGAGCTGCCCTTTATTCAGGTCCTCTTCCCCGGCGCGCGTATTTTGCCCGTAGTCGTCGGCCCTTCCGATCCGGCCCGCATCGCCCGTTTTGGAAAGGCCCTCGCCGGCGTGCTTAAGGGCCGTCGCGCGCTCATCGTCGCAAGCTCCGACCTTTCACATTATCCTGAGGCTTCCGCCGCCGAAGGACTCGATATGGAGGTGCTCGGCGCAATGGCCGACCTCGACGCCGATGCATTGCGGTCTGCTCTCGCAACCCATATGCGTAAGTCCGTGCCGAACTTCGTGACAGGCGCGTGCGGCGAGGCCCCGGTCCTCGCAGCTATCGATGCGGCGAAAAAGCTTGGCGCGAAGGGAGGGAATGTCGTGAGCTACGCCCACTCCGGCCAGACTGCCGTGGGCGATCAGTCGCGCGTGGTAGGTTACGGCGCCGTTGTAATGACTGCGGAGAAAGGCCCTGCACGGCCGCACAAGAAACACGGTGAGCCGCCTTATTCGGACACTTTCAGCACGTCCGAGAGAAAAGCGCTCCTCGCTTTTGCGAAGGAAAGCATCAGCCGGGCCGTGCAAACCCAGACGGCCCCCCTCGCAAGGGGGTTCGGCGAGAACCTCGAGCAGAAACGGGCGGTCTTCGTCACCTTAAAAGAACGCGGCGAGCTGCGCGGCTGCATCGGGCAGACCGAGCCGCAGATGCCCCTCTCGCAGGCGGTGGGGGCAATGGCTATCCAGGCGGCCTTCATGGACCCCCGCTTCCGCCCCGTCGTCCAGGCCGAGCTTGCAGATATAGAGATAGAGATCTCCGTCCTCACCCGGTTGAAGCCCGTCGCAAAAGCGGCCGACATCGTACTCGGGAGGGACGGCGTCGTCCTGTCGAAGGGCGGCAAGTCTGCGCTATTCTTACCCCAGGTAGCAACCGAAGAACACTGGGACCTGAACACTACGCTCGACAACCTCTGCCTCAAGGCCGGCCTGACCGCCAACTGCTGGCGCGACGGCGCCAGGTTCTCGACCTTCCAGGCCATCGTCTTCGGGGAACAGGCCCACGAGTCTAAATGACCTTCTGCCTTTTCCTGGTCGGCTTCGTATCGATGGTCGCGCAGGTAGCAATTTTGCGCGAGCTGAATGTCGCCTTCTACGGAATCGAGCTGATCTATGCGCTGGCGATAGGGGCATGGCTCCTGGCGACTGGTACGGGCGCGCTCATTTTCCGCGGCCGCCCGGCCACCTTCACGGGTATTGCGCTTCTCTTTTTGCTTCTCGCGTTTGTCCTGCCCCTCGACATAATTTTTTTGCGCGGGAGCCGTCTCGCATTTTCCGGCGTCCCGGGCGCTTATCTCTCTTTCTTCAGCCAGCTCGCCGTCATGGCCCTCGCCCTCACCCCCGTGGGTCTTCCGTTGGGGCTTCTCTTTCAAAAGGCGGCCAGGCTTTACGCGCAGGTCGGCAGGGGCATGGCGCTCGCCTATGCAGTGGAGAGCGCGGGCGGAGTTGCCGGCGGCCTGGCATCTACGCTCTTTGTCAGATGGGGCGTGCAGAATTTTTGCCTCGCCGCCGTCTGCGGACTCGTCTGCCTCCTGCCTGCCGCCTATCCACGCCTCGGCCTGCAAAGGCGCATTCCGGCCCTCGTCCTTGCCCCGCTCCTCGTCATTGCGCTTTTTCTGTCGTCCGCAATCGAGACCGGGACTACCGCCTGGAACCACAAGGGCCTGCTCGCAACGGGGGACACGCCTTACGGCCGCGTCACGGTCACGGGTTCATCAGGCCAGGTCGCCGTATTCGAGAACGACGCCCTCGCGTTCGAGACGCAGGACAGGGAGATCGAGGCGTTCGCACACCTCCCGGCCTTACAGCATACGCCTCCCCTCACGGACGTGCTCATCCTCGGAGGCATCGACGGCACGGTGAAAGAATTGCTGAAGCACAGGCCCGATCGGATCGATTGCGTGGAGCTTAACGAGAGAGAGGTGGAGATGGCGCTCTCGCAAATGCCGGCAGAGACGAGGGCGTGGGCCGCTGACCCGCGGGTGCACATGATCTTCGCGGACCCTCGGCGTTTCATGCTGGGCGCAAATGTCTACGACATCATCGCGGTCGGCATGCCGGAGCCCGTTTCGGGCCAGGCAAACCGGTTCTACACAAAAGAATTCTTCTCCGCCTGCGCCCGCGTCATGAAACCCGGCGCCGTGCTGGCGTTGAGGCTGAAAAGCAGCGAAAACCTCCTGACGCCTGCGCTCAGGGGCAGGTTGGAGAGCATATATGCGTCACTGGGCGCCGTCTTCCCTTATGTTCTCTTCCTGCCCGGCGATACGAATATCGTCACCGGCTCTTTTGCCCCGCTGCCGGAAGACCCGGAGGTCCTTGTCGAGCGGTTGCGCAGCCTCGCCCTTCCGACGCTTTTCGTTTCACCGCCTTATATTCGTTACCTCTACGCAAACGACCGCTTTTTCGAGATCAGGGACATGCTGAAGACGGCGAGGGCGCCGATGAACACGGACCTCAGGCCGGTCTGCTACAAGTACACCCTTCTGATCTGGCTGTCGAAGTTCTTTCCCTCCCTGGCCGCGAAAGAGATGGGGCAGCGGGAGGGCTTATCAGGCCGCTCGTCAGGCATCCTGCTCCTCTGCACCGCCCTTTTCCTTATCATCGCACGCAAAAAAGCAGGTGTCCGGAGGGTTATGCTGGCCGCAGCCTCAGGTTTTGCAGGCATGGCCCTGGAATCGGTCGTTATCCTGGCCTACCAGGTCAAATATGGCGTGCTTTACCAGGATATCGGCGTCCTTCTCATGAGCTTCATGGCCGGGCTTGCGGCAGGCGCCTGGGCCGTAGATACAGGGGCCGGGGGGCGCATACGCTCGGTCAGGCTGCGGGCAGGCGGACTCATTGCGGCATTCTGCGCGCTTTGCGGCCTGGTCTATTGGCGGCTCCATTCGGGCCATGCGATGGGCCTCGCGGAGGCAAGCGCGGTCCTTGTTGCAGCGGGCTTCGTCGTTGCGGGGATCTTCGTCTGCGCGGGTCGATACGGCCTGCCCGACCAGGCCGCGGTCGTTGCGCCGCTTTACGCGGCAGACCTCTTCGGCGGCTGCGTTGCGGCCCTTGCAGTGGGTCTTTTCGTGCTCCCTTCCGCGGGTCTCCTCACGGCTACCGTCTGGGCGGGCGCATCGACTATGCTTGCGCTCCTGCTGCTATAACCGCGCCGCTCTCGCGGCGTCCCGGCGCCCGTAGCTGCCACGGCAAGGTCGAAGACCTTGGCATTCTACTTTATCCTGACACCGTCGAGATAGACGAGAGTCCTGCTGATGCCGTGGAAGAAGCTGCGGTGCGCCCTCCTGCCCATGGCGTAAACGGGCTGGAACCGGATGACGTGGCCCTCGTCTTCGACTAGTGAGATATCAACCTCGGTATGGTAATTATCGTAAGGCATGGTGAAGGCAATGTGGTGAGGCCCCGCAGACAGGCGGATCGTCTTTTTGAGCACGTACCTGATCCCCTCGCCGCCCTCAGGCAGCCTCCCCGCCGTTCCATAGACTGGTGTGCTCTCTCTTGCGCCTTCCACCTCCCAGACTATCTTCTGCCCGTCCACGCTCAGCTCGAAGGGAAAGCCGCCGGGGGGCACCCGCCTTGACTCCAGGAGGTAATGTTCCCGTGTCGGGGTCTTCACGGAAGCCGTTACCGTGAGGTCTACCATGCCTTCGGGCGGGCCTTCCGCGTCTCCGGCCTCGGCAAAGATACCGACCTGGGGCGCCCGTGCCGCCTGGCTCGCCCTTCCCCCGCAGGCGCTCAGGCAGGCGGCCGGCAGCGTAAGAAGAACGAGCGCACATATGAAGGAACGCACACTCATTTCGCCGCCTTCTTCTCCGTGCCGGTCTCCTCAGGGCCCCACGTCATCAGATAGGAGGCATAAAAGAAGAAACTCGCAGGCCCGCGTATGTCCGTGCCGGCCGAGCAGATGAAATGGTGCACTTCGCTGAAATTGACGATCGCTCCGATATTATATCCCGTATCGCCCTGCCCGCCCGCGATGGACGACGTCTGGTGAAACAACTCTGCGCCAATCGTCAGCCATTTCGTTATGTCGCGCTGTACGACCCAGCCGGCAAACCAGTAGTTCCTGTTGTCCACGCCGGGGTTTATCCAGTATCCTCCGCCGCCAAAGCTGGTCCACGGCCCCAGGCTTTTTTGAAGCCAGACAGGAAAGAACAGTTGCGGCTGGCCGGTGCCGAGGCCCCTTGCCCTGCTGCCTGTCGGCGCCTCCAGCAGCGGGAATGTACCGACCATGGGGACGTATTCGCTCTCCTGAATAAAGCGGTACTTGACGCCCAGCTCGACGTCGCCGGGGCCGAAAAGCGTGGGGCCCCCTTTCGGTCTGTCGTAAGCATCGGGAACTATGAGGTGAAGCTGGACGTTCGGCAGCAGCCCGTAGTCCCCCTCAAAGTGCGGGCTCGTGCCGGAGACACCGCTCTTGTCGCGCTGATACTGGGTCGCCGTATAGAATTCCCAGTGCCTGTATGCGTCCGTTTCCGGGTCGTCAGTGCGAAAAGGCGGACCGCCTGAGGCGGGTATAGACCAGAGCGCCACGGAAAGGAGCGTTAACCCGAGCGATATCCACGGCCCACGGTTCATCGTCCGCCCCCTCCCCTATATCACGAATGTAATGCCGAGGTCATCAGGCCGCTACTCGCCACGCCGCCAGAGCTGTTTGCCTTGCTTCGGCTTACTTTTGAGGGGCGCCCTTGAAGCCTCGGGCCTGAGATTGTATTATGCTATAGCTAAGAGGTACTGTGCACCAAAGACCGCAAAGGTATTTCGGGTTCTTCATTTTTCGAGGACTGCTAAAACGAATATGACAAAGGCTTCAAAGGCCGCGATAGGCGTCGCCGTCGTCCTGGCCGTTCTTATTGTTTTTCTTCTCTTTTTGCCCGGCTTCATGAACTTCGAGCCGGTCAAGTCGCGGCTCCTTTCCGCCATATCGCAAAGTACGGGCGCCACTGTAAAGGCTGCAAAGATAGAGGCCGCATTCCTTCCGCGCCCGTCGATCACCCTCGCCCGGGGGGCAGTTGCCGGAAAAGTCTCCGGCACATTTGACGCGCTCTCTATCTATCCCCAGGTCCTGCCGCTATTTCTCGGAAAGCTGCGCCTCGCCCGGATCGACATCGAGGGCCCCGTTTTCCGCATGGATATGTCGCTTTTGACGGCTGCCCCGTCCTTGCCGAAATTATCAGTGAAGGCAATCGAGGACAAGGTGGCCCCGGCCGTTAGGCTCCTTACGTCGAACGTGCCGGGGCTGGCTGTCTCGGTCGCAAAAGGGAGGGTCACGCTCGTAGACGGCAGCCGGCAGGACTTCCGGCTCGACTCCATAGAATGCCTGATGAAGGTCGAAACGCACCGCGTCGAAACCGCGCTCGCCTGCTCGTCGGACGCCTGGCAGCACGCTTCCGTGAAGATGTGGATAAAACCGGAAGGGTTCAAGGGAGAGGTGAACCTGGACATGACGGGCTTTACGGCCGGCCTCGCGGCCAGGCGGTTCTTCCCGGCTGCCCGGCTGCAGGTCGAAGACGCCCTCGGAGACATAGCCGTGAAACTGCGGGTGGACGGCAGCTGCAGCCTGTATGCCGGACTCGATGGAAGCATCGACCGCGTATCGCTGCGCAAAAGTAGCACAAGCCTCTCCTTGCAGAAGGTCCGCCTGAAAGGCTCCCTTCGCCTGGAAGGCGAGAAAACCATAGTTTCCGTCGAGCGCCTCGAAAGCGCCTATCCAACATGCAAGCTTTCCGGGGAGGCGACCATCGACCCCGCTTCACGGGCTGCGACCGCCCGCATCGATGGAGCACAAGCCGATGCAGCGGGCGCCCGCAGCACCGTTCTCTTTTTCGCCGGAGACGATCGGGACGTGCGCAACGTCTTCGACGTCGTTAGGGCCGGCAGTGTATCGGGGGCCACACTGAGCGCCAGGGGGACGTCGCTCCGCGACATGGTGAAAGCGGAGCATATTTCGGCTGCGGGCAGCGTGACGGGCGGTTCTATAGTCCTTCCCGACAGCCTTCTTCCTGTCGATCGGATAGCCGGGGAGATGCGCATCACAGGCGGTTTCCTGGAAGGGACCGGCCTTTCCGGCCGTATGGGCGGAAATACCGCGACGAAGTCGAAAATACGGCTGGACTTGAGGGAAAGCACGCCCGGAACACCATTCCGGCTCGACTTGAACGTGAGGGCAGACGTGGCGCAAATTCCCTTTTATCTCGGGCGCCTCGTGCCGGACGCGGATTTCGTGCACGAGATCGCGATGGTGCACGCACCTTCCGGAAAGGCGGAGGGGCGAGTGGTTTACGATTCGCTCCAACAGCCTCTCCAGGTGGCTGTGGACGTCGAGTCTTTCGCCCTCCACGCAGTCTACGGCCGGTTCCCATACCCGTTGGATTTCGATGCGGGAAGCTTCCACTACGACACAAACGGAGAGCAGATCAGGGTGCAGGGTCTTTCGGGCAAAGCGGGCAAATCATCCTTCTCCGGCCTGTCCGCGGAGTTAGTCGCGGGGACTGAGCCCTATCTCACGATCGATTCCGGGGCAGCAATTGCATCGCTTCAGGAGATCGACCCGTGGCTCCGCTCAATGGCGCCGTTGAAGGGCCCCCTCGACAAGATCGGACCGGTGAACGGGACAATTACGATTGACGCCATCAACATGAAAGGACCCGTCTCTCAGCCGCACAGATGGCAGTTTCATGCCGCGGGGAAGGTGGAGAACGTCGCAGCCGACGCTGTATGGCTTCCGGGAGAAGCCGTGGCGAGGACGGGCGCATTCGACGTCTCGCAGGACCGGCTCTCCTTCTCGGGTCTGCACGCCGCTTGCCTCGACGCTTCAATCGCAGGGTCAGGCAAACTTACTTATACGCTGGAGGCGGTACAGCAGGTCGAGGTGGAGCTGGCTGGAGAAATGGGAGACCGGACCGCGGAATGGGTATCGCAATTTGTTGATCTGCCTTCGAGGCTCTGGCTGCGGACACCGCTTTCGATATCGAAGGCGCACATCGCGTGGCAAAAAGACGAGACCTCCTTTTCGGGTAATTTTGCCGTTCACGACGGACCGCGGGTCGCCCTCGGCCTCGTTCATCGTCCAGGTGAATTTACGATCAAGCCCCTGGTAATCACCGATGCGCACTCGAACGCCTCCGTCTCTCTTTATGCTAAGGAGAAGGCGTTTGACTGCACCTTCAGCGGGAACCTTGCGGAAAGGACCATCGACGACCTTTTTGCCGAAAAAGGGCTCGTCACAGGTCGGATAAAGGGAGACATAGAGGCGCATATCATCCCAGGCAAACCCTCGGCCTCGACGGCTAAGGGGAAAATCGAAGGCACGGGCATAAGCTTCCCCGGTTTCTCGAAGAGGCCATTTAAGGTGGCGGCGTTGGAGATCAGCGCGCAGGGGGAGAGCGCTACCCTGAAGATAGACTTCACGGCCTTCGACCAGGCGATGAGCGCAAGCGGCAGGGTTGCCGCAGCGAAAGACGCCTTTACCCTCGACATGGACCTGTCTACCGGCGGCCTGGACCTGGAGCGGATAGCGGAACAAGCGCACGGCCGGGACACCGGCGACATGCTGCGCGACCTGCCGATAGAAGGGACGGTGCGGGTCAGGCCGGAGTATGTAAGCTACGGCACATACCTGTGGAAACCGGTGCAGGCGGACGTCACTTTCATGCATGGCCCCATGCGCGTGATCGTAAACCAGGCGGAGATTTGCGGTATCAACACCCCAGGCCGCATAGAGTATAACGACGGGCAATGGACGCTCGATTTCCTCCTTGCCTCTCAGGTCCAGCCCGTGCAGTCTACGTTCGCCTGCCTGATCGACGTCAAAGAGCTCACCGGCGTCTTTGCAGTCAGCGGAGAGGTAACGGCAAAAGGGAAAAACAGCGAGGAATTGATGCAGTCCCTCCGGGGGACCGCCAATTTCGTCGCCAAAGACGGCCGCATTTACCGATTCGGCACACTCGCCAAGGTCCTGGAGATCGCGGGGCTGAGCGCAATCTACGCCCTCCCCGAGCTTACCAAAAACGGGTTTGCTTACAGCTCAGTCAAAGCGACGCTGGCACTGGACAAGGACACGATCAAAATCGTAGAGGCCGAGCTCGACGCGGCTTCAGTGGACCTCCTTCTCAAAGGCGAGATAGACCCGGCCAAAAAGAAAACGGACCTCCTGGTGCTCGTAGTACCCTTCACGACGGCAAGCCGGATAATCAAGGCCATCCCTGGCGTCCGCTATGTCCTGGCGGGGAGAGTCCTGGCAATTCCCGTCCATGTCTCCGGTGAGATAGGGCACCCCAACGTGACCCCTTTGCCTCCTTCGGCCGTAGGCTCGGAGCTGCTGGGCATGGGCGAGCGCTTCTTAAAGCTGCCGCTGAAGATCATCGAAAAAGTGCTACCGCGCGGAAGGGGATCGTCTCCGTCGGCCGAGCCTTCGACGGCTCCCCCGTAGGACGGACACGGCCGGTTGTGCATGGGCGAAGTTTCCTATTGAAGAAGTCCCGCTTAATTGTTAAGGTTAGCGCGAGATGAAAGAAGACGATAACGAGTCGAGACCGGCAGATGAAGACGTTCCGGAGACCTTTCTTTCCGCTATTTCGGAGCGGCTGAAGAACGCCAGGAAAATCTTATCCGAGGCCTTTTACGGGTTCGCCGTCCACGAGTTCGAGGTACAGCTAAGGAAAGACAAGGGGGACCTCTATAATCTCTTCATGCTTATCGTTTTCGGCGATCTCATCGGCCTGCCGCTGCTGCCCCCGTATTATGCCATGAGGCTTATCCCGCACATCCTCCCTTACTATGAGGTATGGAGAAGAAACCTGCTCCGCGAAAAAGATCTCATGGACATGTTCTCCGGGGACCTTTAAACCCGACTCCGCGGCCTGCCCGGCGCTTTGCGATGAAAAACGGCCCGACGTAAGGAGGGAAGGGTCGCCTGGAGGTGGCGTTGAACCCGATTACTGCCGGAGCGAGCGCCGAGCGCGGCAGTAATAAAGCAAGCGTATGCGCCGCGCCGAGCAACTGTGTTCGATGTCAAGGCTTTTCATTGGGCGCACCAGGGGGTATTGGTCCTCATCATGGCATTCAGGATAACAACAAGTTTTCTCATACAGGCGGTGATGGCAACCTTGGGGAGCTTGCCGGCATGAATGAGGCGTTCGTAAAAGGTCTTGATTATAGGGTTGTAGCGAATGGCCGAGAGGGCCGCCATGTATAAGACTGCCCTTATATCGGCCCTGCCTCCGAAAATAGAGCGCCTTCCCTTAAACCTGCCGCTGTCCCGGTTGAAGGGCGCTAGACCCACGAGGGCACTAATCTTTTTTCTATTGAGCTTACCTAGCTCGGGGAGCCGTGCAAGTAGTATGGAAGCGTTGACGGGGCCGATCCCCTTGACGCTTCTCAGCAGGTTCTCCTTTTCCCTCCATAAGGGAGTCTTCCGTATGAAGGACGAGATGTCCTTGTCCGTTTTCTTGATGCAGTCAGCCAGCCACTCGATATGGGCCTCTATATCGGGTCTTGTCCAATCGGAAGCGGTTTCCAGGCGGTTTCTCTCCATAGTCAGCATTTCGACGAGCTGCCTTCTCCTGGCAACGAAGCTCTGCAGCCGGTGGGCATCGCTGTCTTTGAGGGGCCTGGCTTCGGGTTTTATCGCTTCCGCGAAGCGGGCGATGATCTCCGCATCGATCGTATCGGTCTTGGCCAATCTTCCCGTTGCCTTCGCAAAGTCCCTTACCTGCCTGGGGTTTACCACCACTACGGGGAGTTTGCGTAAGGCCAGGGTTTCTACTACAGGTATCTGGTACCCTCCGGTGGCCTCCAGCACCACCAGCCCAGGGCGCGCATCTGAGAGGAACCGGCTGAGTTCCTTTCGTCCCTCATCATTGTTGAGGAAGCTCTTTTGCGTACCGGGCGTAATGAAGACTTCCAACGTATCCTTTGCCACATCGATGCCTGCGAACTTTTCCACTATCGCTCCTCCTTGCGAAATGCGGGCTCATGAGGCCCAAGCAACTGTCCGAGCTTGTAGGGAATGGGGTGTGACGACCCGCGCTCGGCGCCGGGATCATATGTCCCAAGGGGGAATCGGCCTGTCACACCCTGATGCTTCCTGGGATAAGTATAGTCAGATGACAGCAGGTAAGAAAACATGCATATAAGATACAAGGGGGGAGGCTCCGCGGGCTTTGCCCGTGGAGGGGGCGCTGAGCCCCAATAATTGTTCTATTCCCGCCTGCGCAGCACGATGAGCGACCGGCTTTCGGTCTCAATGCTCTGGCCGGCGTTGAACGTATCGGGCTCTTCTGCAAACTTCCCTTCGTGGGTGGAGAAATTTTTTTCCCAGACCTTGCCCCATTTCCCCTCAGGAAGGGTGAATACCAGCTTTTCGTAGTGGGCATTAAGTATAAGATAGAAGCTGTCGTCAACGATGCGCTGCCCGAATTCGTCCTGGTCGGGTATGGCCTGGCCTTCCAGGAAGACGGCCATCGATTTGGCGAAGCCTTCCTGCCACTCGCCCTGCGTCATCTTCGTGCCGTTGGGGTTGAACCAGGCGATGTCCTCTATCTCGGAGCCTTCGACGGCCCCCTTGAACCACCTTGGACGCTGGAATATCTGGTGGTTGAGGCGGAAATGTATAAGACGGCTGGTAAAATAGATGAGGTCCCTGTCTGCCGCATCCCAGTCGTACCAGGAGATCTCGTTGTCCTGGCAGTAAGTGTTGTTGTTCCCTCTCTGGGTGCGGCCCATCTCGTCCCCGCCGGAGATCATGGGGATACCCTGGGAAAGGAGCAGGGTCGCGAGAAAATTCCTCTTCTGCTTCGCACGAAGCGCCAGCACGCCTGTGTCGTCCGTAGCCCCTTCGGCGCCGCAGTTCCAGGAACGGTTGTTGCTCTCCCCGTCCCTGTTGTCCTCACCGTTCGCCTCGTTGTGCTTCTCATTATAGGAGACGAGGTCGGATAGCGTAAAACCGTCATGGCACGTATTAAAGTTGATGCTCGCGAACGGACGCCGGCCGGTACTCTCGTAGAGGTCTGAGCTTCCCATGATGCGGCCGGCCATTTCTGCCAGGGTGCACCCTTGGCCCCGCCAGAAGTCACGCACGCAGTCCCTGTATTTTCCGTTCCACTCGGACCACAGGGGCGGGAAGTTGCCTACCTGGTACCCGCCTTCCCCGATATCCCATGGCTCGGCAATCAGCTTCACCTGCCCCACTACAGGGTCCTGCTGGATGATATCGAAGAAAGCGGAAAGGCGGTCCACCTCATGCAGTTCCCTGGCCAGGGCGGCGGCTAAGTCGAACCGGAAGCCGTCCACGTGCATCTCCAGCACCCAGTACCGCAGCGAATCCATGATAAGCTGCAGCACGTGCGGGTGGCGCATGTTAAGGCTGTTGCCGGTCCCCGTATAGTCCATGTAGTGGCGCAGGTCGTCCGGGTTGAGCCGGTAATAGGCGGAGTTGTCGATGCCTTTGAAGCAGAGCATCGGCCCCAGGTGGTTCCCTTCGGCTGTATGGTTATAGACGACGTCGAGGATCACCTCGATGTCCTGCCCGTGCAGGTTCTTTACCATCTGCTTGAAATCCTGCACCTGCTGGCCCGCCTGCCCCCTGCTCGAATATTCGTTGTGGGGGGCGAAGAACCCTATCGAGTCATATCCCCAGTAATTGCGAAGTCCCCTCTCGATGAGGTGCTTCTGGTGGATAAACTGGTGCACGGGCAGCAGTTCCACGGCCGTGACTCCCAGCCTTTTCAGGTATCCGACCACGGCCGGGTGCGCCAGGCCCGCGTAGGTGCCGCGTATTTCTTCGGGCACTTCCGGGTTCCTGGCGGTCAATCCTTTCACGTGCGTCTCGTAGACTATCGTCTGCTGCCAGGGCACCCGCAGGGGCTCGTCATGGTCCCAGTCGAAGAAAGGGTTTACGACGATGCACTTTGGGACGAATCGGCCGCTGTCGTCCTCGTTCTTGCTTCCTTCCGGTTTGTCGAAATAGTAGGGAAAGACGGCCTGGTTCCAATCTATCTGGCCATCAATCGCCTTGGCGTACGGGTCGAGGAGCAGTTTTGCCGGGTTGCAGAAAAGGCCTTTCTCGGGCGCCCACGGGCCGTGAACCCGGAACCCGTACCTTTGGCCCGGCTCGATGTTCGGCAGGTAGCCGTGCCAGCAGAAGGCCGTTTTTTCCGGGAGGTCTACACGCCTTTCCCCGTGCGCCTCGTCGAAGAGGCAAAGCTCGACCCTCTCCGCTGTTTCAGAGAAGATCGAAAAGTTAGTTCCCGTCCCGTTATAGGTCGCGCCCAGGGGATATGGCCGCCCCGGCCAGACCTTGAAGAAACCCAAAGACGCCTCCGCTTGAGGGCTATCCGGTATAAAAAAACATAGGGCTCGCCGGATGCCGTTTCAACAGCTTCACTCCGCCCACCCCCTCCGTGACCGTTGCCTTTGCCTTCTTCCTTGACAGTTATTGGGCCGGTATTAGCTTTACCATAACAAATAGTTGAGGGCTCGAACGTCTGATGCAATCCCCATCATTGCAAAGGAGAATATGAATGGACAGAGGCCGGAAAGGCTTGTTTTCGGAAGCGGCGGTTGCGGTGTTCCTTGTCGGTATGCTCCTCATCGCCGGGTGCGCCGGTGAAAAGCCCGTATCGAGTCTTAATAACGCCCAATATGCCATTCAAAGGGCGCATGACGCAAAGGCAGACCAGTATGCCTCCACGGAAATGGGCATGGCGGAGGAAAAAATGGGCCAGGCAAGGACTGCTTCCGGCCATGAAGACTACGTCAGGGCGCGCCGACTGGCGGACGAGGCAAGGGCGGACGCAGAGGCAGCCGAGGCAAAGGCCAGGTCTCAGACTGCACAGCAGGAAGCCCGGGAGATGCAGAAGAGCGTGAACGACCTTCAGGCCAATATTTCCCCGCCCCCTGCGACCATGGGGGGAGAATAACGCCCGAGCGCGAGTGCCCGGACCGATGGGCGCTGGGGAAGCGGTCCGTCAGGCCCGTAAACGTACGGGGCAGCATTCGGCCCCCGCAACAGCATAAATGAAGGAGACGATGATGAAAAATAGAAGAGGAGCCTTTTACGTAGCCGGGCTGATGTGCATAATGGCCGTCATTTTGGCGGCCGCCGGGTGCAGCACGCATACGGCTGCCCTGGATAACGCCCGCGCTTCGTACCAGCAGGCGTCGGCGAACCCGACCGTTACTTCGAACGCCCCCGGAACGCTGCATGAGGCGCAGGAATCGCTGCAAAAAGCCGAGAAGGCAGGCAACGACAAGGAGCAGGAACATTGGGCCTACATCTCTCAGAGACAGACCGAGCAGGCCATCTCCCAGGCCAACCAGAAGGCGGCTGAGCAGCAGATGGCACAGGCTGCGAGAAAGAGAGACCAGATACTGCTCCAGTCGCGGGAACAGCAAGCGACAGCGGCCTCAGCAGAGGCGCAGTCGAAGACACGTGAGGCGCAGACGGCAAAAGAAGAAGCAGCCAGGTCACAGGGAGAAGGCCGGATGGCCGCAGCACAGGCAAGCCTCGCACAGAGCCAGGTTGAGCAGCTTCAGGCCCAGATGGCGGACATGTGGGCGATGCAGACCCAACAGGGCGGCGTCTCGCTCACGATGGGCGACATCATGTTCGAGCCGCGTCATGCCGCGCTGACGCCCGCGGCTATGGCAGACGTGAACAGGCTGGCCGACATACTCCTGCAGAACCCGAACGAGCAGGTTAAGATCGAGGGCCACACGGACAACGTCGGTAATACCATAGAAAACCAGGTGTTGTCGGACGAAAGGGCGAACGCCGTCCGCGACGCGCTGATAGCGAGAGGGGTGAGCCCCGACCGGATAACCGCGCAGGGTCTAGGCGCGAGGTATCCTATAGCCGCCAATGATACGGAAATGGGCAGGCAGGAGAACCGGCGCGTGGAGATCTCGATAATGGGAATGTGATAGATACCCGGTATCTCCTTAAAAGCGGTAGCACACGGCTGTCGTAGGCCAAATATAACTCGGACTTCCGCGTTTGCAACGTGCGTCCCGACGGCTTGCCCCCACGGCCTCCCGGCCTTATGTTCTTTTGGGCGGAAAAAAAAGGAACATATTGGGCATTCAGGAGGCGCCGTGAGGGCATCCGCGATTTCACATTTCTTTTCGGCCGGTATATTCGAGATACACCTCGGCGATTACTCTCCCATCCGGGCCTTTTTCCTGCGCTGGCTGCGCGTCGTTATCTTCGCGTTCCACGGGTTTATCAAAGACGGCTGCGCGTCGCGGGCCTCGCTGCTGACATATTACTCCCTCTTTGCCATAGTGCCCGTCCTGGCGATGGCCTTCGGCATAGCGAGGGGGTTCGGCCTGGAAAGGCTGGCCGAGGCGCGCACGGCCCAGATGGCGCAGGGGATGAATTGGCCGCCGGAAGTCATCGGCCAGGTTATCTCCTTCTCCAGGACGATGCTGGCGAAGACCAGCGGGGGCCTCATCGCAGGGATCGGGTTCGTAGCGCTTTTCTGGTCCGTCCTCTCCATATTACGCAGCATCGAACAGACGCTGAACGACATCTGGCAGGTCCGTGAGTCGAGGACAATGGTAAGGAGGGTAACGGACTATCTCGCGGTGGTCGTCTTCACGCCGATCCTTATCGTCATATCGGGCAGTGCGACCATCTTCCTGGAGAGCGAGGTGGCTATAATAAGCCGCCGGTCCCCCCTTTTGGGCGACTTCGGGCCGGTCATTTACGTCGCCCTCGGGGCATTGCCCTACCTGTCCATCTGCGGCATGCTGATACTTACCTACCTAGTCATACCCAACACGCGCGTTCGGGTCCGCTCCGCAGTCGCCGCCGCCCTATTCACCGCAGTCATTTACCAGAGCGTTCAGTTCATCTATATCAAGTTCCAGTTGGGGGTCGCGAGCTACGGTGCGATCTACGGCGGCTTCGCCGCGGTGCCCCTCTTCATCGTCTGGCTCCGGCTGAGCTGGATGATCGTCCTGTACGGCGCGGAGATCGCGGTGGCTGACGAGAACAGGGAGACCTACGGTTTTCACCCGCACGTATCGGATATGAGCGTCTGGTCCAAAAAAGTGCTTTTTTTGCAGGCCTTCAATCTCATATCGAAAAGGTTCACGGAAGGCGCACCACCGTTGTCGCCTTATGCAATCTCGCAAGCCCTGAAGCTGCCGATGCGCCTTACCAGGCACATCCTGTACGAGCTTGTGGGCGCCGGGCTTATTATCAAGACCGCCCTATACGTGGACGGAGAACAAGCCTATCAGCCGGCCAGATCGACGGAGGGCATGCGCATCCAGGCCCCCATCGAGGCGTACGAACACATCGGTGACGACCCCGATGCGCCTCAAGGACGGGACGGGGGCGACAGGATGGCTGCCCTTCTGGAAAGGCTGGAGGCTGCTGCGGCAAGGCTGCCCGAAAACGTGCTGCTCAAAGAGGTATGAGGCCCCAGGGTCAGTCGATTTCCTTCAAAAGCACGAGCCGGCCGATTGAATCACGATAGACGACGGCGAACTTTCCCGCAGAGAGAAGCTCCCCCTCGAGCCGGCCGCGTGTATCCCTGATCACGACGAATGCACCCTCGTCATTGTTAATCGACTGCATCAGGCTGGGCAGGTCCGGCTCCTCTTGCAGGAAGCGACCTGTGTAAAAAGGGATCGCTCCACGCAGCGTCTCGTCGGGCTTGTAGGCGTAGAGGGATGCGCCCGGCGGCACTGAAGCCGAGACTACATTGCAGAATGGGACGAAGCTCTTGTACCGGTCAAGGATCGGAAAAACGCAGGTCAGAAAAAAAAGCAGAAGCGCGAAGACCGAGACGCAGGAGAAGGCCCAGAAGCGCCCGATCTCTTTAGCACGGACGGTGAGCGCCCGCCAGGAAAAGAACACAGCGGCAGCGGAGAAGAGAAGGAGCGCGCCGATGAGCGAGATGGATACATCGAATCCGTATTTTTTCGAAGCGTAAAGGGTAAACGGGGTTATCGCCACGCCCACGGCGAGAAGAAAGACGCCGAAAAGATATATAAAGAAACGCTCGAAGCCGCTCAAGGCCCTCTTCGTGAGTGTTTCTTCGATGAAAATAGCGGTAAGGAGCGATGCAGGGGCAAAGAGCGGCATCATATAGAGTACCCGCTTGGTCGACGCCGCGCTCAGTAAGATAAAACCCGCTATGAACCAGCATTTGGCAAGGAGCACCCCTTTTTTCGCATCTCCCTCCTTGCGGGAGCGGAAAGCCCACACGAGCGCAGGCAGTATCAAAATGCACCACGGCGCAAAACCCGCCGGGAACCCGGTGAGATAATAGTAAAAAGGCTGGTTGTGTCCCGTCTGGCCGCCCAGTATCCTTTCCAGGTGGTTGTGGACCAGGAATATCCGCAGGTAGTCCCAGCCACCTTCCCGGAAGAGCATCGCAAACCAGGGGAGCACGGCGGCCAGCAGGATAAGCGCCCCTAGCCAGAGACGCATGCGGAAAAGCTCTTTCAGGTTCCTGTCCATGGTGAGAAAAACGAGGACGACGAGGGCAGGCAGGACGATGCCTATAAAGCCTTTTGTGAGGAAAGCCAGCGTAAAGAACAGATACGCAAAGGTATAGAAGAGCCGACGTTTCCACCCGTCCAGCCTCAGGTATGCGGCTGCAAAGAAAACCACGGCCCAGGTAATGAAGCACGCGAGGCCGCTGTCTACAACGACCCAGTGGGCTACGCGCAGGTATTCGCCGCTCGTCGCCAAAATAAAAGCGGAGATGAAGGCCGTCCTCGGACTGAAAAAGAAGCGGCCGAGGAAAAAGAGGGCAAGCACGCCGCCGAGCCCGAAGACTGCGGAAGGCAGCCTGGCCGTCTTGTCGGAAACGCCCCGTGCCTTAAAGACCGCCGCGAGGGCGCCATAGTAAAGGGGCGGTTCTTCGAGGAAAGGTCTGCGGTCGAGCGTCGGCACAGCGATTCGGCCGGATACTGCCATCTCCCTTCCTATCTCGGCCACCCTCGGCTCGTCCGGGGTCATAAGGCCGTGGTT
Source organism: uncultured delta proteobacterium (assembly GCA_963810935.1). Taxonomy (GTDB): domain Bacteria; phylum Desulfobacterota; class Syntrophorhabdia; order Syntrophorhabdales; family WCHB1-27; genus CAWEPK01. The sequence goes on from CAWEPK010000010.1 coordinate 167,301, forward strand.
AAAAAGACCGAAGGAAAAAAGCGGAACGACCGCGACGACGAGCAGAACCAAATAGAAGACGGCGCCTTTTTCTTTCCCGGCCATGCTTCTTTCCCGTTCCTTAAAGCGCTACCCTCGCGGGTGGTGTTTCTTGTGCACCTCTTTCAGTCTTTTCCGGTCCACGTGCGTATATATCTGCGTAGTCGAGATATCTTCGTGCCCCAAAAGGAGCCTGCACCGAGCGCAGGTCCGCGCCGCCTTCGAGCAGGTGCGTTGCGAAGGTGTGGCGCAGCATGTGGGGATAGAGCGGCCCTTGCGACAGCTTGACACCGTACTTCCTGAGAAGCTTCCAGACTGCCTGCCGCGTCATGGCCGTGCCGCTGCGGTTCGGGAAGAGGCAGTGCCCTTTCGGCTTCATCTCGGACAGGTACATCTTAATGACTTCCCGTGCGTAGCTCCCGATGGGGACGATCCGCTCTTTCGAGCGCTTGCCGAGGGCGATAATGTAGCCTGCGTCGAGGTTTACGTCGCTCTTCTTCAGTGAGACCAGCTCCGAGACGCGAAGCCCGGTTGCGTAAAGCAGCTCCAGGACGGCCGCGTCGCGCAGGGCCGCCTTCTGGTCTTCGGGCAGCTTCAAAAGGCGTGACATCTCTTCTGTGCTCAGGGTCCTGGGGATAGGCGGCTTGAACTTCGGCGTCTCGACTTCCGCCAGGGGGTTGACCGTAATCTTGCGGTCCGTCAGGAGGAACCTGTAAAATCCCCTTATCGCCGAGACGGCCCTCGTGATGGAGCGGGGCGACCTGCCGTCTGTGCGCATGCGGCCGAGGTAGGCGTCGAAGGAGACAGTCTCCAGGTCGCTCTTCGATTCTTCGAGGTAGATTATATAATTGAGGATGTCGCGGTTATACGCTTCGACCGTATGGACGGACGCCCCGGCCTCCGTTTTTAGGTGGGTCATGAAGGCGTCGAGCTCCAGGTAGTGGTTCATCGCCTCCCCGTCGAGCCGAAGCCCCCTTCCCCCCTTCCGCTCTCGGGCAGCCGCTCCGTCTCCTGCCATGAAACTCTGACCGTACTTTTGAAGACCATCTGGGCGATCCTGTCCCCGCCTTTGACCTCGAAGGGGGCATCGCCGAGGTTAATGAGTATCACCTTGATTTCGCCCCTGTAGTCGGCGTCTATGGTCCCGGGCGTATTGAGGACGGTAACCCCGAATTGGACGGCAAGGCCGCTCCTTGGCCTTATCTCGGCTTCAAAGCCTTCGGGGATGGCGACCGACAGGCCCGTCGGCACCAGGGCACGGCCGAGGGGGGCGAGAGTAACCGGCGCTTCGATATTTGCAACGAGGTCCATTCCGGATGAAGCGTGCGTAGCATAGCCGGGGAGCACCGACCCCGCCTTTCGGGTAACAAAGACCTTCAGCTCTTCCATAGCCGCTCGATGGCGCTCCGGTCCACTTTGCCGAGCACCGCCAGCGCCATGCTTCCCGGCTCGCCAAAGATGAGGTTGCTTATCTCGTCGATCTGCGTCGCGTGCACGCCGTCTATCTTCCTCATCGTCTCCTTCAGGGGAATGTAGCGGTCGAAATAAATCTCGTTCCTGGCCAGTCGCTCCATGCGCGCCTCGGAACCTTCAAGGGAGATGAAGAAGGTGCCTTTGATGTGCTCCTTCGAGAAGGCGAGGTCCGCGGGAGTAACACCCTGCCGCTTAAGGCTTGCCGCCTCGTCCCTGATAATGGCGATCACCTCTTCGAGCGAGTCGGCCGGACTGGACGTCGATATGCCGAAATTACCCGCGTTCTGATAACAGTTGACGAAGGAGAATATGTTGTAGACGAGGCCGCGCTTCTCCCTGACTTCCTGAAAAAGGTGCGAGCTCATGCTGCCGCCGACTATGGCGTTGAGCGCGTAAAGGGCGTACCGCCGCGTGTCGGTCTGGCTGACTGCGTCCGTGCCGAGGCAAAGATAAATATGCTCCAGGTCTTTCTCGTACACGTAGACGTCCGGATAGCTCCGGGGCGGACTGACCGCTATCGGCAGCGCCTCTCCGCCGGGCATACCGGAAAAGAGCTTCTCGACCTTCCGGACGAGCGCGTCGTGGTCTATCCTGCCGACGCAGGTGATTATCATGTTCGGCCCCGAATGGTGCGTCGCGTAGTGGCCGAGCAGCCGGTCCCTGTCGATGCGCTCGACCGTCTCCTCGTTCCCGAGGACGGGCAGCCCTATGGGGTCGCCTTTATAGTAATCGGCCGCAAAAAGATCGAAGACCCACTCTTCGGGGTTGTCTTCGATCATCTTGATCTCCTGGATAATTACGTGTTTTTCCCTCTGGATGTCTTCTTCTTCGAAGGTAGAGTGGTTGCACATGTCGGCAAGAAGGTCGAGGGCAAGGTCCATGTCCTGCCGCAGCACGCGCGCGTAAAGACACGTATATTCCTTGCCCGTGAAGGCGTTGAGGACGCCCCCTACGGCGTCGATCTCTCTCGCTATGTCGCGGGCAGTCCGCGTCCGTGTCCCTTTGAAGAGCATATGCTCGATGAAATGGGAGATGCCGTTATTCTCCCTGTTCTCGTGCCTGCTCCCTGTCTTCCACCAGACGCCGAAGGAGACCGTCGGGAAATAAGGAAGGCTCTCGGTAACTACACGGATGCCGTTGTCGAGCACCGTTTTCCGGTACATTTATTCGGTCTTTCCCGGCGTCTCTTTCATGGCTGCCTTCCTGGAAAGCCTTATCCTTCCATTCTGCTCGACCTCGATCACCTTGACCGTCAGTCTCATCGCCCTCCTTCACTATGTCGGAGACCTTCTTCACGTACGTATCGGAAAGCTGGCTGACATGGACGAGGCCGTCAACGCCGGGCAATATCTCGACTATCGCCCCGAAATCGACTACCCTCCTCACGATGCCCGTGTAGACGGTGCCTACCTCGACTTCCCTCGTGATGCCTTTTACGATCTCGATCGCCTTCGCGGCCGAAGCCTCGTCGGAGGAGACGATCCTCACGATCCCGGAGTCCTCTATGTCGATCTTGACCCCTGTTTGCTCGACGATGCCTTTTATGACCTTTCCGCCCGGGCCTATGACTTCACGTATCTTCTCGGGCCTGATCTTCAGCGTCCAGATGCGCGGTGCATAGGGCGACATTATTTCTCTCGGTTTCTCCAGCGTCTGCGCCATGGTATCGAGGATGCGGCCGATGCCGTTCTGCGCGAGCCGGACTGCCCTGCTCATTATTTCCTTTGTGATCCCCTTTACCTTTATGTCCATCTGGACCGCGGTGATGCCGCGCCTGCTGCCTGCGACCTTGAAGTCCATGTCGCCGAGGGCGTCCTCGTCGCCTAAGATATCGGTAAGGATCACATCATTGCCGTCCTTCAAAAGAAGCCCCATCGCGATGCCCGCGACCGGCTCCTTGACCGGGACGCCTGCGTCCATCAGAGACAGGCACCCGGCGCAGACCGAGGCCATCGAGGACGAGCCGTTCGATTCGAGTATCTCCGACACTATGCGTATCGTGTACGGGAAATCGTCCTTGGACGGAAGTATCTGCGAAAGCGCCCGCTCGGCCAGATGGCCGTGGCCTATCTCACGTCTCGACGGCGCCCTCAGGAAACTGACCTCCCCTACGCTGAAAGGCGGGAAGTTGTAATGGAGCATGAAGGATTTGTAGCTCTCTCCTACGTGGATCGATTCAACCTTCTGCTCGTCGTCCGACGTACCGAAAGTCGTGACCGCCAGGGCCTGTGTCTCGCCTCTGGTGAATATGGCGGAGCCGTGGGTCCTCGGAAGGGCCGAGACCTCGCACGAAATCGGCCTGATGTCGTCGGGCGTCCGCCCGTCGATCCTCTTGCCTGTAGCCACGAGCTGGTTCCTCATCGTCTCCTTGACTATCTCGTCGATGGCCTTGCGCACGATCTTCTCGTCTACGTTCGGGTAGGCCTGAAGGCGGGCGTCCGTAACTTCCTTCACTTTCAGACCCCGCTCCAGCTTAGGCTTTATGGCAAAGGCGGCGAGCAGGTCCTGCTCCATGGCCGCGCGGATCTCGCTTTTAAGCTCCTCGGGGATCTCCGGCGGCTTAACGGCCCATTTGGCCTTGCCTACCTTCGCTGCGAGCCTGCTCCTGCATCTCGATGACGGGCATCATCGTCTTGTGCGCGAGGTCGATCGCCTCGATGAGCGCCTCGCCCTCTATGAAGCCCGCTTCGCCCTCGACCATCATGATCGCGTCTTTCGAGCCTGCGACAACGATGTTGAGATCGCTATCCTCGGTGTTCGTCGGGTTGATGACGAACTGACCGTCCTTCCTTCCCACCACCACAGCGGCCAGCGGGCCGAGAAAGGGTATCGGGGAAAGCGTAAGGGCGGCGGAAGCGCCGATCATGCCGAGCACGGCCGGGTCGTTCTCCTGGTCCGCAGAGAGCACCGTCGCAATGATCTGGGTCTCACGGTGGTAACCCTTCGCGAACGAGGGGCGGAGCGGCCTGTCGATGAGCCGGGAGGTGAGCACTTCCCTTTCGGAGGGACGCCCTTCGCGCTTGAAAAAGCCGCCCGGGAACTTGCCCGCCGCATATGACATCTCCTGGTAGTTGACTGTCAGCGGCATAAAGTCGGTAGTCGCCTCTTCCTTTTCCCCCACCGCCGTTACCAGAACCACGGTATCGCCGTACTGGATTAATACGCTCCCGTCCGCCTGTTTCGCGAGTGACCCCGTGCTGATTGTGAGCGGTCTGCCGCAGAAATCAATAGTAATCGATTCTCCCATTTTATCTTCCTTCTCTTTTTCCTTTTATTTTCTCAAGCCCAGTCTTTCTATGAGCTTCTTGTACCTTTCGACGTTCTTTTCTTTCAGGTAGCCGAGGAGCCTTCTCCTGGCGCCGACAAGTATCAGGAGTCCCCTCCGCGAGTTGTGGTCCTTCGAGAACTTTTTGAAATGCTCCGTGAGCATTTTTATGCGCTCGGTCAAAAGGGCCACCTGAACTTCCGGCGAGCCGGTATCACCTTCGTGAACCTTGAATGCCTCAATGATGCCTTGCTTCTGTGACGTGTCTAACGCCATTGCTCCTGCCTCCTTAACTATTTATTAATCGTTTCATCCTTATGCTTTTGGAATCCGTATCGACACAGCCGATGCCCAGGAGCGCCCCATCCCTGTTCATTATCCTTGCCAGCTCTCCCTGCTTCCAATCCCTGGAGCCGCTCAAAAGCGGCACGGGCATGCCGTTTTTCAGGAACTTTTCAAGCACCGGCTCGATAGCGACCCCCTTGACCGCCTGCATGACTTCCTCCAGCGGGATCATGTATTTTACTATATCCTGCTTCGCCTTCAAAGAGTCGAGGGATACGCAGCGGCTGATGTCGAACTCACCGTGTCGCGTCCGCTTCAGCGTGTGGAGTGCTGCGCCGCACCCCAAGGACGCACCCAGGTCCTGGGCGATCACCCTGATATACGTACCCTTCGAACAGCTTATCTCCGCGTCCACGTAAGGATGGACGTAATCGAGGAAGGTTATGCCATATACCTCGACTTCCTTGTTCGGGGGGTCGATCGAGAGGCCCTGCCGGACCCATTTGTAAAGCGGCTTTCCCTCCACCTTCTTTGAGGAATAGACCGGGATTTTCTGGGTGATCTTACCTTTGAAGCGCGCGAGCGCTTCCTCGACCACTTCGCGCTCGAATGCGGGCGGCTGCGTGTCGGAAAGGACGGTCCCTTCCATGTCGAACGTGTCCGTCGTTATGCCGAGGACGAACTTGGCGACATACCGTTTCTCGCCGTTCTCCAGAAAAGGGATCAGCTTCACCCCTTCGTCCATCGCGACCGGGAGTATGCCGGTGGCGTTCCTGTCGAGGGTGCCGATATAGCCTATCTTCTTGAATGCATGGAGCCGCTTCAGCCTCTTTATAGCGTCGTAGGAGGTCATCCCCGGACTCTTGTCTAAAATCAGAAAGCCGTTAATCATAAAGTAAATGCCCCTACCAAACGGTTCTTTATCGAATCTATCCGTCCTTCTATAACGCAGCCCGCCGCGTTGCGATGGCCGCCTCCTCCGAAGGAGCGCGCCACGGATGCCACATCGACTGCGCCTTTCGACCTTATGCTTACCTTGTATCTGTCCTCTTCCAGCTCGCGGATGAGACAGGCGACCTCTACGCTCCCGATTTCCTTGAGGAACTCGACAAACCCCTCCGAGTGCTCGCGGTTTGTGGCCGTCTGCGAGAACATCTCCTGGCTGACATACGCGGTTGCCACCCTGTCGTCCCGGTGCGTCTCCAGCGTCGCAAGGACCAGGCAGAGCAGGTTGTAGCGCTCCTTAGGATGGCTCTCATATACCGCAGAGGCAACGGAGGCGGGCCTTACGCCCAGGTCCGCCATCTCCTCGCAGATGGAAAAGGCGCGTTTTGTGGTGCTTTCGTAACAGAAGGAGCCGGTGTCGGTCAGAATGGCCGTGTAGATGTTCGCCGCGATCTCATACGTCAATGGGACGCCGATGGACTTAAATATCAAATAGAGTATCTCCGCAGCCGAAGAGGCGCGCTCGTCTACGATATTTATCTGCCCGAACGCCTCGTTGGCTTCGTGATGGTCTATGTTGATCAAAATGCCCTTGTGCGCGATAACCTCCCGGCCGTCGCCCACCCTGTCGAGGTTCCCGCAATCGACGACAAAAACTGCGTCGTAATCCTTCTCCGGCATCTTGTGGAGGACCGTCGGCGGTCTCGGAAGGAATGCGTAGCGGTAAGGGACGGGGTCCTTAAGGTACACGGCCGCCTCCTTGCCCATCCCGGTGAGCGCAAAGCAAACGGCGAAAGCCGAGCCTATCGCGTCACCGTCCGGGTCGGCGTGCGTCGTCACAAGGAACGTGGCCCCCTTGTCGATCGTCTCCTTAATCCTCCCGAACACCTTCCACCTTCCCTGATTCCTCCACCTTCTTCAGAAGCTCATCGATACGGTCCGCCCGGTCCTGCCCCGTGTCCAGCACGAAGGTAAGGTCCGGCGTGATCCTGAGCTTGATCCTGTCGCCCAGAATGTGCTTGATGTAGCCCCTTGCGCGTTTGAGCGCCTCGACCGTCTTCGTCTTCTCCTCTTCGCTGCCGTAAACGGAGTAGTGCACCTTAGCGTATTTCAGGTCTTCGGTCATCCGCACTTCCAGAATCGTGATGAAGCCGATGCCGGGGTCCTTGATCTCCTGCTGGATGATCGTCGAGATTTCTTCGCGGATCTGGTCCTGCAGGCGGAAGCGTCTATACTTCATCTCCTATCACCATGATCTCCGTCTTCGATCCGATCACCTTACCTATATACATCGATTCGATATAACGCGAGATGCTCTCTATAGTCAAGGCGACGTGGTCCTGCTTTACGCCGACAACGGCGAAGCCGACCGTCGCTTTCTGCCACAGGTTCGTCTGGTCCGCCTCCATGATCGATATATTGAACTTCGCCCTGGTCCTCTCGACGATCCTTTTTATGGCCTGCCTCTTTTCCTTTAACGAGTGGTTCTCCGGCAGGAAAATCTCAAGCCTGGAGATGCCTACCACCATTTTGCACTAAAGCGTCCGCTTCTGCTCTTCCTCGACATAGAATTCAATCCTGTCGCCTTCCTGTATGTCGTTGAAGCCCTCGACCGAGACGCCGCACTCATAGCCGGCCGTCACCTCCCTGACGTCGTCCTTGAAACGCTTCAGGGATGCTATCTTGCCGGAGAAAAGCGTCTGTTCGCCCCTTACAACCTTGGCCGTCGAAGTCCTCGTGACCTTGCCTTCCGTAACGTAGCAGCCGGCGATCGTACCTATCTTCGAGACGGAAAAAGTCTTTCTCACCTCGACCGCTCCTATCTTTACCTCCACGATGCGCGGGGCAAGGAGGCCTTCCATGGCCTTCCTGACGTCGTCGATCATGTCATAAATTACAGAATAAGTCCTGATGTCGACTTTTTCCTGGTCCGCCAGTGTCTGGGTCTTGGCCATAGGCTTGACGTTGAACCCGATAATAACCGCTCCCGACGCCATGGCAAGGTTGACGTCCGTCTCCGTGATGGTGCCTACGCCGCTGTGGATAACGTTTATCTCCACGGCGTCGGTGGAGAGCTTCTTGAGCGCCTCTCCTATGGCGTCGAGGGTACCCCTCGCGTCGCCCTTCAGGACTACGTTGAGCGTCAGCTTGGCGGTCTCGCCCATCTTCGAGTAAAGCTCATCCAGGGTGATGCGGGCATTCTTGACCTGCTCCTGCTCCCTCATCTTCTCCTGCCTGAAACGCGAGACCTCCCTGGCGTATCGTTCCTCCGTGGTAGCGATGAACGGGTCGCCCGCCTTCGGCACGTCGGAGAAGCCGACAACCATTACGGGGGTTGCCGGGGGCGCTTTCTGTATCCTCTTGCCCTTGTCGTCGATCAGGGCCCTGACCCTGCCGAACGCGGTCCCGGCGACGAACGGGTCCTGTATCTTCAGCGTGCCTTCCTGGATAATGACCGTCCCGAACGGGCCGTGCCCCTTATCGAGGCCCGACTCAATTATGATGCCCTTGGCCGACTTATCCGGGTTCGCTTTAAGCTCGAGCATGTCCGACTGCAGGAGTATAAGCTCCAATAACTCCTCTATGCCCGTCTTCTTTTTTGCCGATATCTTGGCTGCGAGCGTTGTTCCGCCCCATTCTTCCGGCTGTAGGCCGAGCTCCGTCAGCTCTTTCATGACCTTGTCCGGGTTCGCGTTCGCCTTGTCGATCTTATTGACTGCGACGATGATCGGGACGCCCGCCGCCTTGGCGTGGTCTATGGCCTCCCTCGTCTGCGGCATGACGCCGTCATCGGCAGCCACGACCAGCACTACGATATCGGTGACCAGCGCACCTCTCGCCCTCATGGCGGTGAACGCCTCATGGCCGGGCGTATCGACAAAGGTGATCTCTTTCTTGTTAACCTTGGCTACGTAGGCGCCGATGTGCTGGGTGATGCCGCCCGCTTCATGCTCCGCGACGCTCGTATTTCTTATAGTATCGAGAAGCAGCGTCTTTCCGTGGTCGACGTGGCCCATGATCGTGACTACCGGGGACCTGGGCTTCAGGTCTTTTACGTCTTCCGCCCTCTGCTGCTCGTCCTCCCGCGTCATGAACTCTTCTTCGACCGACATGATACGCTCTACGTCGAAGCCCGCGTCGATGGCCACCAACTGTGCCGTTTCGTATTCTATCGTCTGGTTGACATTGCTGATGGTGCCTAGACGGAGGAGCTTGGCTATTACTTCGGAAGCCTTGAGGGAAAGCCTTTTCGCCAGCTCGCCCACCTGGATCCGCTCGGCGATCTTGACGACCTTCCGAGCCGGCCTCGATTCGCCCTTTTTCTCGTCGTCGGTCCTGTCGTCCCTTCTGCCGGACCTGTCCTTCCTGAAGGGGAGCATCTTGCCCTTCTGCCTGCGGAACGCGTAAAGGTCTTCCTCTTTTATGACGACCTTCCGCTTTCCCGGGGCCTTGCCCTTCAGCTTCGCTTCTTCGATCTCTTCTTCTTCTATCTTCTTCGCGAGGCGCTCGGCCTTCTTCTTTTTCCGCTCCTCCTCTGTCTCCTGGTCTTCGACGAGGACAAACTCCTTGTTGAGGTCCTGCTTGTAAACCTCCTCAAGCGCCCGTGTGATCTCCTGTTTCTTCTCTTCGGCTATGCCTTCGCCGTCGGTCTTCGCCGCCTCTTCGACCGCCCGGACGCCTTCAGCCTGCGGGCCCGCTGCCTCCCCGGCTGCTTCCGCATTCTCCTCTTCGGCTTCCGCCTTGTGCGCCTCATCGACGCGCTCTATCATCTCTATCTTCGGGCGGCTTGCGGCTTTCTTCGGCTTCTCCTGCTTGACCAGCTCGACGACCGGCTCTTCGGCGCCCTTACGCTCCGGCGCTGCCTTAGCGGACACCTGCCCTTCCTTCTCGGCCTGCGCAGCTTCCTCGACTTCGGGCTCGGGTTCTTTTACAGCTTCTTTCACCTCGGCGGGTGGAGTCTGGACCCTTCTTCTTATAACAGTGGAGGCTACCCTTTTTTCTATGACAGTCTCTCCGGAGGCGGTAGACGTCTTCTTCTCGGCCGCCTGCTCCTCCTGTTCTTTTTCCTTATCCTTTATCTTTACCCCTATGCCTTTCAGCCTCGATAAGATCTCTTCGTCCTTGATCTTATCGGTCAGGGTCGTTATCTTGATTTTCGCCATTCTTCAGCCTCCCTTGTTCTACCGCCGCATAAGGCCCCAAAACATTCCCGAACGCACCTTCCATGCGGCCTGCCGGTCCATCTCCCCTGCGTCTGCTACTGGCGCTCCTCGGCCGCCTTCTCCTCCGGCTGCGGCGTTTCAGCCGCCCCCTCGCTGGCCTCCGGTTTTTGCGCCTCTGCGCTCTCTTCTACGGCACTTGGCGCCTCTGCGGCACGTGTCTTTTCCGCCTCTATGTCGATGATGGCCTTTTTGGCATTTTCGATTATCCTGGCGCAATCCTCAATCGAGATGCTGGTGATCTTGTTCAGCTCTTCAGGCGAAAGCCGCACTATATCGCTCATGTCTCTCAGGTACTCGTCGAAGAGTATGCGGGCTAGTATATCGTTGACCTGCAGCCTGCTGGTCAACTCTTCGATGACCTTGCGCGACGTCTTTTCGACCTCCGTTTCGCTCTTTATATCCGTCTTCCATCCCGTGAGCCGGGAAGCGAGCCGCACGTTCTGGCCTTTCTTGCCTATTGCCAGCGAAAGCTGATCGTCGTGGACGATGATCTCCATCGAGTGCTCGTCCTCGTTGATATAAACCTTCGAAACCCTCGCCGGAGCAAGGGCGTTGCAAACGAACTTGGCCGCGTCCTTGCTCCAGGGGATGATGTCTATCTTCTCGCCTTTTAGTTCCTGCACGACCGCCTGGACCCTCGACCCCTTCACGCCCACGCAGGCGCCGATGGGGTCTATGCTCGCGTCCTGGCTGTAGACTGCGATTTTCGCCCTCTCGCCCGGCTCGCGTGCAGCACCCACCACTTTTATGATGCCCTGCTGTATCTCCGGCACCTCTATCTCGAAAAGCTTGACGAGGAAACCGGGGTGGCTCCTGGACAACAATATCGTGCAGCCCCTCTGCGTCTTTTCAACGTCGAGGATATACCCTTTAACCCTGTCCCGCCGCTTGAATACTTCGGTAGGTATTACCTCTTTGAACGAAAGTATGGCTTCCGTCTTACCGAGGTTTACTACGTAGTGGCTTTTTTCGACTCTCTGGATCACGCCGGTGACGATTTCGCTCTTCTTGTCCTTGTACTCGTTATAGATGACGTCGCTCTCGGCGTTCCGCACCTTCTGCATAATGACCTGTTTGGCCGTCTGCGCCGCGATCCGGCCGAGCGTCGAGGTGTCCATCTTTATACCGATGCTGTCTCCCAGGATGCACTCGGGGTCATGCTCTTTCGCGTCCTCGGCAGATATCTCCATATCGTCGTCTTCCACGTCCTCGACGACCGTCTTGAACCGAAAGATCTCTATCTCTCCTGCCTCAGGGTTATACTTGGCCTCGAGGTCAAGGTGGTTTCCGAATTTCTTCTTGGATGCCGAAAGGACAGCTTCTTCGAGCGTCTCTATTATGATCTCCTTCGGGATCCCTTTTTCTTTCCCCACCTGTTCTATGACGTAATTCAAGTCAAAATACATATCGCTCCCCTATAGCTCAAATTCGAGATTTGCCTTCTTTATGACTTCGAGAGGGATCGTGTACGTCTCCCCCCCTTCCTGCACTTCGACCTCGTCCTCTCCCACCCGCGCGATCTCGCCCGTGAACTCGTTCCTTCCGGCGATGGACGATCTCGTTACGATCCGGCACCTCTTGCCCGCATACCTCTCGAAGTCGGCCCTTTTCTTCAATTGCCTCGTAAGGCCGGGCGAAGAAACTTCCAGGACGTACGGGTGGTCGATAACGTTCTCTACATCGAGGAGCTTGTCGAGCTCCCTGCTGACATGCACACAGTCCGCTATTGCAACCCCGCCTTCCTTGTCGATAAAGATTCTCAAAAGCCACCGTTTGCCGGATGGCTGAAAGTCAATATCGACAAGCTCGAGCGCTGATTCCCGAAGGATCGGCTCTACGGCGCGGCTTACCCTCTCGATGATCTCCTGCGGGGTGCCTTCCATGTCCCAAAATTAAAAAAGCGGGGTAAACCCACTTTTCAACGTAAAATAATAACATGTTACTTCAATTATTTCAATAAACTAATAATGGGACCTGTTGGCCGGCCGGCCGGATAAGCGCAACCCTGGCGCGGTCTTATCGCCAGCCGCCTGTAAGATGAAGATGGAGGTGGAAAATGATCTGGCCGGCCCCCCTCTCCACGTTGACGGCAAGCCTGTATCCCGACCTTGCAACGCCCATTTCTTCAGCGATCTCTGGCGCTTTCATGAACATCGCCGCTATGATGTCCCGGTCCGCGGGCGTAAGGTCGTTGACGCTCCGTATATGCTTTTTCGGGACAATCAGCACGTGCACGGGGGCATGGGGATGTATGTCCCTGAACGCCAGAAGGGTCTCGTCCGCGTAGATGATGTCCGCCTCTTTTTTTCCGGCGGCTATCAGGCAAAACGGGCAATTCTCTTCCAAGCCGCCCCCTTTTTGCAGTTATTCGTTCGCTAGACCGCCTTTGAGGCCTTACTTATAAGCTCAATGAAATCGTCGATCCGGTCGGTCTGGACGGTGACCCCTTTTTTGGTCGGCTTCCACTCGCCGGCGTCGTCCTCAAAATAGATCCTTATGTCGAGATATTTCCGCCCCTTGTACTCCTCCATGCTGACGCGGAGCACCTCCGTCTCTCCCCTTTCAATCTCACCTATGACCATTATGAGCCTCCTTCAGGATATGACTGCGTCGTTCCTAAAGATATGACGGCGCCCGGATGGCTGCAACGATTAAAGCGGCCGGCCGGCCTTTCACGGACGAAACTCCTCCACCGCCCCGGTTATCCATCGGGAGGCCGCCGGTCCTCCCGCTTCTTTACGATCTCGACAATCCTCCAGCGGCCTTCCTTCGTCCTCGCCATCCTGAAAGTGATGTCGGATTTACCCTTCGGCTTCACCATTGCCGTGTCCCCCGTCACCTCTATATTGAGGTACCAGACGCTCGCCCGCTTGATGTCATGAAAATAGCCCGATTCACCGGAAGAGGCGATTGCCTCCTTCAGTTCCCTCCTTAGGGCTTCCTTGATGGCCGGCATGACGATGGCCGCTGCCTGCCTTCCCAGTGCGATCCCCGCCAGGGCCATAGGATTGTCCGCCTTCTTCTCGTACCTGTCGAACGTGTCCCTCGCCATGCAATCGACCACGCTGTCCACGTCGATATACTGCATCGCCCCCTCCGCGTCATGCGCAAGCAACGCACTCCTCAGCTCGTCGAGCGACCGGCGCGGCGACCCGGCTGTAGTACATCCGAAAAGTAATAGGGTGAGCAGGAATAAAGCAAGAGGTAACGTCGAGTGCTTCCGCATCATCATTGTTTCTATATACCACAGACCGGAGAGCGCTTAAAGGGCCCCTTAAAAAGCGCTTCCCGTCGGCCGGCAGGTGGTCTATACTAGTGTAGCTTAGGAGGCGCCGTGACAAAGAAGAAAATGTTCTGTAACTTCTGCGCGGGCGAGCTGGAAGAGAGGCAGGTAGAAGGCATGGTGCGGCAGGTGTGCCCTGGCTGCGGCCATATCTACTACGAGAACCCCCTGCCTGTCGTTTCCGTGATAGTCGCGAACGAAAAGGGCGAGCTGCTTATGGTAAAGAGGGCCATGGAGCCGGCAAAGGACACGTGGTGCTTCCCTATAGGTTTTTTAGAATGCGGCGAGACGGTTGAAGAGGCGGCCTTGAGGGAGCTTAAGGAAGAGGCAGGCATAGAAGGGAAGATCATCCGCCTTTTCGACGTAAGCTCCGACGCCACAGGGACCTACGGGGAAGTCATTGTTGCCACGTATCTTGCCGAAAAAACAGGGGGAATGGAGGCAGCGGGCGACGATGCCTGCGATACAGGCTATTTTTCTCCGGACAGCCCGCCGGAGCTTGCCTTCCCGTCGCAGAGGCGGGCCCTTGCCCTCTATATGTCTGAAAAGGACAGCGCGTAGGCGGGGATAGGGCGCGCGCCTCATGACGGGGTCGGGCCGGGCAATCGACTCCCCCCCCGGACGTATATTTTCCGGCCGTTTGGCCCGTAGTGCTTTCGCATACAATCGGACTTTTATTCGGGGAGAATTAGCTTGACATCAAAAATTCCGTTTGCTAAGATACGTTTTGCTCTTTATTTCACATTCATCCCAAAGGAGAGGGAAATCTATGGATTTCAAATGGTCCGATGAACTGGAATCAATGCGCAAAATGGCTTACGATTTTGCGGTCAAAAATGTCAAGCCTACCATGGAAGAAGATGAGAAGGAGCACAAATACCGCCCCGAGCTGCTGAAGAAAATGGGTTCACAGGGAATGTTCGCCTGCCTGGCGCCCGAGAAGTTCGGAGGGCTCGGACTGGAGCAGGGCCACCTGGCTGCCAGCCTTATGGCTACTGAATTTGCCAGGGTCAGCCCGTCCTGGGGTCTTCCCTTCAACCTTCAGATGAACGGTCCCCAGAACGTATTGCTCAAGTTCGCGAATGAGGAGCAGAAAGAGCAGTTCCTGCCGGGCCTCATCGCCGGGACGAGCGGCGGCTGCTTCGCCATCACCGAGCCCAACTCCGGGTCGGACGTGGCAAGCATGAGGACGACCGCGACGGAAGTGGACGGCGGCTGGGTCCTGAACGGCTCGAAGACGTGGATATCGGGTGTTCCTTACTGCGGCTGCGGCGTTGTTTACGCCATGACGGACAAGGCCGCCAAGCACAAGGGCATGTCCGCCTTCTTCATCGACTTCAATACTCCCGGCATCACGCAGCGGGCGATCACCACGAAGCTTGGCCTCCACTGCGCCCCCACCGGGGAGATATTCTTCGAAGAGGCCAAAATCCCCAAGACGGCCCTAGTCGGCAAGCTCGGCCAGGGATTCCAGATATGCATGACCATGCTCAATTTCACGCGGCTCAGCTCGGCTGCGCGCGCCCTGGGCGTCGCCCAGAGCTGCATCGAGGAAGCATGCAAGTACGCTAACGAAAGGGAGCAGTTCGGCCAGCCCATCGGCCAGTTCCAGATGGTCCAGGAGCAGATCGCCAGGATGTACGTCGAGCATGAGGCTGCGAAGCTCCTCGTCTATAAGGCGGCATGGCAGAAGGACCTTGGCATGAACAACACGCTCGAGACGTCGATGGCCAAGTACTACGCGGCCGAATCGGCCAACTTCTGCGCATCGGAAGCGGTCAAGATTTTCGGCTCCTACGGGTTCTCCTCCGAGTACCCTGTCGAAAGATTTCTGAGGGACGCCAAGTCCTACCAGATAGTCGAAGGAACGTCAAACGTACAGAAGATGATCATCGCCCAATTCGCTTTGGGATACAGAAAAAGCTAAGGAGGGAAAGATGGCTACGGAAGTAACTGTCCCGATGGTAGGAAAAATAGTAAGCTTGCAGGTTAAAGTGGGCGACAAGGTAGCCGAAGACGATCAGATCGCCAGCCTGGAGGCCATGAAGATGGAGATGCCGATCGTGGCCCCGACTGGCGGCGTGATAAAAGAGATACTCGTGTCGCCCGGCCAGGAAGTCGACGCCGATACGGTCCTCGCCATAATCGAGTAACCGCGGGCGGCCTCTTCGAGGCACAAACTGCAGACAAGAGGGCTGTGCTGGGATAGAAGACCCCAAAAGCCCCTCTCATCCAGTGAGAGGGGCTTTTTTTACTTCCCGGCTGTGCTACACTTCGTGCGGCGTCCCTGCGGGGTGGCCCGGCGTCTTCTCCTCAATGGGCCTCCGGCTGCTCTCGACCTCGCTCCTGGCCTCGGCGACGAGGTCCGAAAGCGACTCCTCCGCCCCTGCCACGCCCTTTTTCCCCGCATCGTACAGTAGGATCCCGCCCTTGACTGCGGCCTTTACGACCGGCTTGACGATCCCGCCTATGACCGGGACGATTACGGGGCCAAGGATGACTGTTCCGAGGCCTATGGCCAGGCTCGTCCCCAGGTTGCCCTTAAAAATATCCTCTATGAAGCTCATGACGGTACCTCCTGAATCATAATCGACACGATGGCCCGGGATGTCAACCGGTCGGGGAGCGGGCCGGTCAGGGGCCCTCTATGACTGCGAGGGGGTCAAGGAGCGTGAAGCATCCGGGGTCGACCAGGTCCGGCCAGGTAAGCCCTTCGTACGAGACACCCTTTTGCGGGCAGGCGAGGGAGACGTGCAGGTGCGGGCGAACCTTTGCTTTTGTGTTTGGTCCGGCAATAAGACCGATGACCTCCCCCTCTTTCACGACGGCCCCATGCCGAAGGGCTTTTCCCTGGGCTATATGCCCGTAAACGGTGACGAACGGGTCGTCCGCATACGGGCGGCAGTGCTCGAGGACGGCCGTCTTCCCCAGGAAATCATCGATGAGCGCAACCACTCTTCCGCCGTACATGGCGGGAACGACCATCCCTGCTTCAACCTGGAAAAGCCCTTCCCCCTTGCCTGCGAACAGGCAGAAATCGGTCCCTTCGTGGGGGGTGGTGCGTGCTCCGGGGCCGTCCCACCACTTATCCGTTTCTTCGAATAACATGCCCGGAAGAAAAACCCATGCCCGAAAGCCACGTTTGTCGAGGCCGTTTTCCCTCACTATGAATTCAGTAAATCTGCTGCGCGGTATGTCGCGCACCCGGCTATCCATGCAGCCGTTTAACGATCCAGGCCATCCTCCGGCCGAGGACGGCTGCCAACTCCATGCCCTCCTCGTCTGCCGCGACCTCGCCTTTCTCCTTCCCCAGGCCGAGGACCCGTCCGGCTATGACCAAATCATTACTGAAGAAAAGATGGTTCATCGTCTCGATGGTATGCATGGCGCCCGAGCGCCGGAAACAGGCGAGCGAAGCACCTACCTTGTTCTTGTACATCTTGCCGTTCGCCAGGCCGACAAAGCCGACGCGGTCGATAAATGCCTTCATCTCGGCGGTCACGTCCTGAAAATAGGAGGGAGAGCCGAGGACCAGCCCTTGTGCCCCCATGATCTTTTCGATGTACTCGTTGGCCGCATCGTTTTTTACCGCGCACCGCCCGTCCAGGTTCTCGAAGCACTTGTAACAGGCGATGCATCCGCGTATCGGTTTCTCGGAAAGCTGCACCAGCTCCGTCTCGATCCCCTCCTGCCCGACCGCTTCAAGGAGTCGGCCGATCAGCATGGTCGTGTTTCCGTCCTTCCTCGGGCTCCCGTTGAACGCTACTATTTTCATAAACACTCCTCCATTATCGCTGTCATTAGGATCTGTCTTCATTCTATCACCCCGGCCCCCGCCTGTAAAAGAGACCGGTTTACGAAGGTCCGCTTTTTTCCTTGACGGGGCCTCCGCAATCCGATATAAAGTTCTGTATGGCGGACCTCGGTTCTAAGTCGTCGAAAAAACCAAAGAACGGCAAGGACGTAAAAGACCTTAAAGAGAAACCTATGTCCCCGGCCGTAGAGCAGGCATCGCGCGTGCTCTTCTGTCTGGCCGATGCCAGGTCTACCTACATGAGCCTTACCGACATCCACACGAAGGTAGGCATACACAAGAGCAAGGCCTTCTCCATTCTGGAGACATTGCGGGAATCCGGGCTCGTGCGTAAGAACAGCGACGGGAAGGGCTATATGCTCGGCCCAAGCCTGGTCTTCCTGTCACGCAGGGTCATGGACCTCCTCAGCCCTGCCCGGCTCGCGGAGCCGGTTCTGCGGGACCTCTCACGGAAGACGCGTTCCACGGCCGTGCTTTGGCTTATCGACGGGTCGAACGTATTCGTAGCAGCCAAGCACGAGGCAGAGGATGATTTCAGCATCGCGATGCGCATCGGGCAGCGTCTTCCTGCTACGTACGGCGCACACGGCAAGATGATGGCCGCTCTAATGCCGGAGGCCGAACTGGCCGGGCTCCTGAAAGAAAAACACCTTTATTTCCAGAGCAGGACCGGCAAGGTGCGGGTGGAGCAGACTCCGCAGAGAGCTTGAAGATTGCCGCCGGGACGGCGTCGCGATAGACCCGGGTGAAGTAGCCCCCGGCATGCATGTGATCGCGTCCCCGGTGTTCGGTCCGAGGGGCGCACCCGTCGGCTTTATAGAGATATTCGTCCTGTTCTCACCGGGACGTGTCCACAAGCTGGCCCCGTCGGTGGCGGAGGCGGGCAAGGCGCTCTCGCGGGAGCTGGGCGCACATATGGAAGGCCGCTGAGGCAGGCGTCCTTCATTCATTAACGGATAAGGAGAGGCGAGGCATGGCAACGAAACCGCAAAAACGAAAAGGCGACAGCGGTACTGCAAAGACGGGCCGTATAAACCTCACGGTGAATGGACGAACGCACGTCCTCACGGTAGGGGATGGGCCGGGCCTGGTGAGCCCCGGCCACACCCTCGCCCATACGCTCCGGGAGGACCTGGGCCTGACCGGGACCAAGGTCTCCTGCGATAACGGCGCCTGCGGCTGTTGCACGGTCCTCATTGAAGGGAAAGCGGTGCTTTCCTGCATGATGCTGACCGTTGAGTGCGACGGCAAGCACGTCAGAACAATCGAGGGGCTGGGTGACGCTAAGGAAGGCAAACTGGACGTGCTCCAGGAAGCGTTTATAGAGCACCAGGCTTTTCAGTGCGGGTTCTGCACTCCGGGCATTATCATGAACGCCAGGGCCCTCCTCGACGAGAACCCGGCGCCGACCGAAGTGGAAGTGCAAGAGGCGCTTTCGGGTAACTTCTGCCGCTGCATAAGCCATTATCACGTTGTCAGGGCTGTCATGGCGGCATCGGAAAAGGCAAGGTGAGGCGATGGGAGACAAATACCGCTTTATAGGCAAAGCGACACGCCGCAAGGACGCGACCGAGATCGTAACGGGGGGCGGCCGGTATCTGAACGATATCAAAATGCCGGGGGTGATCTACGGGAAAGTGCTGAGAAGCCCCCACGCCCACGCCATCGTGAAGAACGTAGATAAAAGAAAGGCGGAGGCCCTGCCCGGCGTCGAGGCAGTGCTGTGGTGGAAGGACGTACCCGACTGGAAGGGCGGCACTCCCCGCCACACCCGCATACTCGACAGCAGGGTGCGCTACGTCGGAGACGCCGTCGCCCTCGTTGCCGCGGTGACGGAAGAGAAAGCGACGGAGGCCCTGCACCTTATAGACGTGGAGTATGAGGTACTGCCGGCTGTCCTCGACCCCGAAGAGGCGCTCAAACCGGGAGCGCCCCAGTTGTACGAGGAATACCCCGGCAACGTGGTCACGCCGGGCATGCCCTTTTTCGGTCCCAAGGCCCTCAAAGAGGTGGTGATGGGAGACGTGGATAAAGGGTTCGCCGAGGCCGACGTCATCACGGAAGGGACTTTCGCCTACGAGAACCTCCCCAACCCGCTGCCGCCGGAGTCGCCCGGCGCGATCGCCCTGTGGGAAGAGCCCGACAAAGTGACCCTCTGGGTCACCAACCAGGCGTCCTATATGGATAAGATCACCCTCCACCACGTGATGGACAGGAAGGTCGAGGTAAGGACCATAGCAGGGCCGTGCGGGGCCAGCTTCGGATCGAAGTTCATGTCCTGGCAGGTACAGACTTACGCCATTCTTTTGAGCAGGGCGACGCGCAAGCCGGTGAAAGTGATGTTCACCAAGGAAGAGCACCTCGCGGCCTTCGTTCTGCGTCCCGCGTCGCGGATGACGGCCAGGGTCGGCATGAAGAAGGACGGCACCGTCACTGCGATACAGGGCAACTGGATCATCGACACGGGCTACTATTCGCAGACCACCCAGTCGCAGGTGGCGGTGGGGTGCGGCGAGACCCAGATCATGCTGCAATGCCCCAACTGGGACCTTAAGAACGTCATAGTCTGCACGAACCGCAACGCCTCCGGCATTGTCCGGGGCTTCGGCGGGCAGGAATTGAAGTGCATCCTGATACCCGTTTTGAGCCTGGCTATGCAAAAGCTCGACATAGACCCGTTCGAGTTCCTGCAAAAAAGCTACGTCAAGCCCGGGGGCGGCTACTACTGGCGCGACGGCATCTGGTACACGTACCGTGGGGTCGATTACACCGCCATGATGAATAAAGGCGCGCAGGCCTTCGGTTGGAAAGAGAAGTGGAAGGGTTGGCTGAAGCCGACGGCCGTAAACGGCGCCAAAAGAAGGGGCATAGGCGTGGGCGTCCACGGCAACGCAGACATCGGAGAGGACGCCTCTGAGGCATACGTGCGGCTCGGCCCCTATGGGACTGCGCTGGTCGTCTCCTGCGTCACCGAGCACGGGACGGGCCAGAGGAGCAACCTCGCAAAGATGGTCGCCGAAGTGCTCCAGATACCCCTGGAGAAGGTATCGATGTCGCCGGCAGACTCCCTTTTCACCCCATATGAGTTCGGACCTGCCGGGTCGCGCGGGACTTACGCCATCGGCAGCGCCGTCATAAACGCGGCCGAGGACGCGAGGAAAAAACTCCTGGAGATATTTGCCCCCATCTTCAATGAAGACCCGGAGGGTCTGGACACGGTTGACGGGATGGTCTTCAGGAAGAAAAACCCGGACAAGAAGATACCGTGGCGCGCGATGAGCGTGGACCGCACGATAACCGGCTTCGGGCGCTTCGAGCCGGATTACACGCTGACAACGTGCATCATGAGCTTCGTCGAAGTCGAGGTAGATACGGAGACAGGCAAAGTGACCCTCGTTAAGGTAGTCAACGCGACGGACATCGGGCAAATTATCGACCCGCTCGGCCTGGAGAACCAACTGAACGGCTGCCTTGGCACTGCGGGCATCGACAGCGCGATCTTCGAGGAGACGGTTATCGACCAGCGGACCGGGCACACGCTCAACGCGAACATGATCGACTACAAGTGGCGCACCTTCAGGGAGCTTCCGCCGATCGAGAACGTAGTTCTGGAAACGCCGTTCCCAAGCCACCGCTTCCACGCTATCGGCATAGGCGAGAACGCGACTTCCCCCGGCCCGTCGGCCGTTCTCATGGCCGTCTCGAACGCGTGCGGGACGTGGCTGCACGATTACCCAGTCACGCCCGATAAGGTACTGAGGGCGCTCGGAAAAATAGAAGACGCCCGTAAAGGAGGTGCACAATGAAATCTTTCGTGCACCGCAATGCAAGGTCGATCGACGAGGCTGCCCGGCTCCTGAAAAAGAATAAAGGTAAGGCGAAGGTTAACGCGGGCGGCACTGACCTTCTGAATGCGCTCAAGGACGAGTTCCTGCCCGATTACCCGGAGACCATCATCAACATTAAGGGCATCGAGGGGCTGAGTTATATAAGACAGGACAAGGGGGGCTTGAAGATAGGCGCGGCAACGCCTTTATCGGAGATAGCCGCCTCGCCCGCAGTTAAGGAAGGCTATGGGCTGCTCGCGGAATGCGCCAGGTCTGTGGCCACGCCCGCCATAAGGAACATGGCGACCATCGGCGGCAACATGGCCCAGGACGTGCGGTGCTGGTACTATAGGTATCCGTTCCACCTGGGAGGCCCCATCGTCTGTCTGAGAAAGGGCGGCAAGACCTGCGACGCCCTCAACGGGGACCACAGATATCACTCGGTATTCGGGGCTGCCCCTATGGAGAAGACCCCCTGCTCGGCAGGCTGCCCTTCGGGGATCGACATCCCGGCATATATGGAAAACGTAAGGGAAGGCAAGTTGGCCGAAGCCGCCCGCATCCTGATCGATTATAACCCGATGCCCGCTGTCACGGGCCGGGTATGCCCTACCTTCTGCGAGCCGGAATGCAACCGGGCCGCAATCGACGCGCCCGTCGCCGTAAGGTGCGTAGAGCGCTCCGTAGGCGATTACATGCTTGAGAACGCCGATCTTATATTCAGGCCGCCTGCGTCAGAGTCCGGGAAGAGCGTTGCGGTTGTCGGCTCCGGGCCGGCGGGCCTTGCGGCAGCTTTTTACCTGCGGAGATTGGGCCATAAGGTCACGGTCTTCGAAAGACTATCGGAGGCGGGGGGTATGCTTATCTATGCGATACCGCCCTACCGTCTGCCGAAGGACATAGTCGGAAAACAGATCGAAGCACTCAAAAAGACGGGCATCGAGATCCGTACAGGCGTTGCGGCAGGCAAGAAAGAGTCCGTCCCAGGCATGATTCGCCGGTTCGACGCAGTCTTCATCGCGGCCGGCGCGTGGAAGGAGCGGCCGATGGGCATCAAGGGGGAGGCGCTCACCTCTTCCGGCCTTGCGTTCCTGGGCCGCATGAATGTGGGCCGGAGGGAGATACCGGGCAAGAACGTCGCCGTTATCGGCGGCGGCAACGTCGCCCTCGACGTGGCGCGGACGCTGCTCAGGCTAGGCGCCAAGCCGTTAGTCGTCTACCGGCGGACCAGGGCACAGATGCCCGCGCTCGCCGACGAGGTAGAAAAGGCACTCGAAGAAGGCGTCCGTTTCCGCTTCCTGACGCTGCCGAAACAAGCGTCGAAGGAGGGGCGTGCTACAAAGCTCACGTGCACGCGCGCAAAATTAGGGGCGCCTGACGCCTCCGGGCGGCGCAGTCCCGTGGAGATACCGGGCTCGGAGTTCACCCTGAAGTTCGATGCGGTAATAAAAGCAATCGGGGAAACGCCCGACGTTGCTTTCCTTCCTGCCGCCATGCAGATAAAGGCGCGCCAAAAAGGTGAGCACGCGCGCCTGCTCGGCGGAAAAGTCTTCGCAGGCGGCGACTTCCTGACAGGGCCTTCGACCGTTATCGAGGCATTGGCCGCAGGGAAAGAGGCGGCCGGCCTCATAGACGCGTCGCTTAAAGCGAAAAACGCATCAACGGGGACGAGGTCCGCAGTCCGTCAAACAAAGCCGTATTTCGAGGCGGCGCCTCGCCTGTCCGTCCGGGAGGCGGCCGCAGCGGACCGGATCAAAAACATTGACGCAGAGGAGACGCAGGGTGTCGCCGCGAAGGCAATCCGGCAAGAGGCGGGCAGGTGCCTCGATTGCGGCTGCCTGGCGGTAAACCCTTCCGATATAGGGATTGCGCTCATTGCGCTCAACGCAAAAGTCGTGACTACGAAAGGGACGATAGGCGCGCAGGATTTTTTTGCGGCAACCGCCACGTCCTCGACCGTCCTTGAGTCCGACGAGCTGATAACCGAAATCGTGGTCCCCAGACCGCCCGCAGGCGCTCGCCAGGACTACAGTAAATTTACACTCAGGGCGCCTGTCGATTTTGCCATGGTGAGTGTCGGCACCCTCATTGACGCACCCAACGGCTCGTGCAAAGAGGCCCGCATCGTCCTCGGCGCGCTCGGCCCGACACCCGTGCGGGCAACCGCAGCGGAAAAACTGCTCAAGGGGCGGAAGATCGACGACGAGATCGCGGGGCGGGCTGCGGAGGCCGCCCTTGCAGGCGCCTATCCTCTTGGGATGAACGGATACAAGGTAGAGATAGCGAAATCGCTTATAAGGGAGGCGATACTGAAAAACGGAAAGTAGCCCGCCTTTTGGGGCAAAGGAGGGGCGCTCATGCCTATAGAAGGGTTCAATCCATACAGGCCGGAGGATGCGGCGAGGTACAACAAATACCGGTGGTGGCTGGGCATCACCTGGGGGGACATGTTCGATAAGGCGACGGACCTCTACCCGGACAAGGAGGGCCTGGTCGACGATACAAACCGCTTCACTTATCGGCAGCTTCGCCGGATGGTGGACAGCCTTGCGGTGGGGTTCATGGACCTCGGGATCGGGCAGCGCGATTTCGTGCTCGTCCAGATCCCCAACTGGCACGAATACATCATCACTTTTTACGCATTACAGAAGATAGGCGCCATACCGGTCCTTTTGATCGCCAGGCACGGCCTCGCGGAAATCCTTCATATCGCTTCGCTGACCAACCCTGTCGCGTGGATAGGACCGGACCGCTACAGGAACACCGAGTTCCTGCCCATGCTGAAGCAGGTCACGGAAAAGAACCCGCGCCTGCGCCACTTGATATCGGTACGGGGACAGAGCGCGGAATTCAGACCCCTGGAGTCGTTGATGAGGCCGCGCGAGCTTTCTACCACAGACCTGGAGGCGATAGCCGCCCGGCGTCCCGACCCGATGGAGGTATCGATGATACTCCTGACGGGAGGCACTACCGGGCTGCCCAAGGCCGTGCCCAGGACCCACAACGACTATATCGCCAGCGTGGAGTACCATTCGAGGCCGTGGGAGATCACGAGCAGCGACGTGCTCCTTACAGTGGCCCCCGTGAGCCACGCCCAGGGCATGCACAACGGAGTGGGCGGGGCTTTTTTCAACTTCGCGAAGTACGTGGTCACCGATTCCACGGAGGCGGAGGACATTTGCAGGGTTATCGAGCGTGAAAAGGTCACGGCCTTCCCTACCGTGCCCGCTCTCGTCCAAAGGATCGTCACCCTCCCGAACCTCGGGGATTTCGACCTAAGCTCGCTAAAGAAGATTTACGCGGGCGGCGCGCCGAGCACACCCGAGCTGGTAAGGAGCGTTTACGAAAAAATAGGCTGTAAATTCGTGAACACCCTGGGGGCTGCCGAAGGCCTCGGCGCGATGACGCGCCTCGACGCCGACGTCGAGACCGTTTGCACCACCGTCGGCCAAAAGGACTGTCCCTATTCTTATTACAAGGTGATCGACCAGTACGGGCAGGCGTTGCCGGCCAACCGCGAAGGGGAGCTGGTCGCAAAAGGCCCGAACATTTTCTCCGGCTATTTTAAATCCGAAGAGGACAACAAAACAATCTTCACGGCGGACGGGTTTTTCAAGACGGGCGATCTGGCCAGGATCGACGAATCGGGGACGATGACGATAACGGGCAGGATCAAGGAGACGATCCTTCGCGGCGGGGAGACGATTAGCGCGGTCGCCATCGAGCATATGATCTGTGCCCATCCGGACGTCGAGGACGCGGCGGTCATAGGCATGCCTGACCCCACGTTCGGCGAGCGCATCTGCGCATACGTAAGTCTGAAGGAAGGGAAAAGCCTCACCCTTACCGAGCTCGTATCTTTTCTGCGGCGCAACGGCGCTTCAGTCCTCCAACTACCGGAGCGCCTGGAGACGGTGGATACCATCCCGCTCACAAAGGTGGGAAAGGCAGACAAGCTGGCCCTCAAGGGGGACATCAAGAAGAAGCTCGGCCTTACATAGACCGCGGGAACCAGAAACTGAAGGAGGCGGTACATGGACAGGAGCATGATACTCAAGGAGCTTTGCCGGTACAGGATCGACACCTATGCCGATGTGATATACAGAAACGCCCTGCTGCGGCCGGATGACCTGGCGTTTGCGTGCGGAGAAAAGAGGGTCAGCTTCGCGGACTTCAACGGGCGGGTAAACAGCATTGTCTGGGGCTTGCGCTCGCTGGGGCTGAAGAAAGGCGACGGCATCGGCGTCCTTGCCTGGAACTGTCTCGAATGTACCGATGTTAACGGCGCGGCAATGAAGGGCGGCTTCATCGTATCGCCGTTCAGCCCGAGGCTGCAAGGCCAGGAGCTGGAGTACCTCATCAATTATTCCGAGGTCAAGGCGCTCTTCGTCGGCCCGGACTTCATCGAAGAGGCGGAGCGGCTGCGGCCGCGCCTCCCCAACGTGCGCCACTATATCTGCCTGGAAGGCGAAGCGGCCGGCATGATTCCGCACAGCCGCCTTCTTGCGGACTTCACGACGGACGAGCCGGATGAAGACGTAAAGGAAGACGACCCGTTCATCATATTTTTCACTAGCGGGACGACCGGCATCCCCCGGGGGGCCGTCTATTCGCACATCCGCAAGCTTTCGGAGGCCCGGACAAAGGCCCTGCAGGTGGGCTTGAGGCCCGGATTGAAGCACATTATGATCCTGCCCCTCTTCCATATAGGCGGCTGGTCGCACTTCTGGTCGTTCTTTTATGTCGGGGCAAGCAACGTCATCGTCGAAAAAGGGGCCTTCGACCCGGCCGGGACGCTTCAGATCGTTCAGGACGAGAAGGCGACGGACATTCATATAGTACCGACGCACCTCGTCTCCTTTCTTCGCGTCCCCGATGTGGGCCGCTACGACCTGAGTAAATTATTGAGGATGTGGTATGCGTCCTCGCCGATGCCTACCGAATTGCTCCGCAGGGGCATCGATGCTTTCGGAGAGATTTTCGCGCAGGGCTACGGCCAGTCGGAATCGGGGCCCGACATCTCCATACTGTCGAAAGAATCACACGAGGTCCTCGGAAAAGGTCCCGAAGAACAGAAAGTGCTGGCGTCCGCCGGGCAGCCCTGCATCGGCGTGCACGCGAGGATCGTTGACGACGACGGCAAGGACGCCCGGCCGGGGGCAGTCGGAGAGATAGTGCTGCAGAGCAAGGCGATCATGGTCGGCTACTGGAAGAAGCCCGAGGAGACGCAAAGCGCGATGGCGGGCGGCTGGCTGCACACGGGCGACATGGGATATTACGACGACAAGGGCTTTATCTACATCGTCGACCGCAAGAAAGACATGATAATAACGGGCGGGGAAAACGTCTACCCGAGAGAGATCGAAGAGGTCCTTTACGCCCATCCGGCCGTGCTGGAGGCGTCTGTTTTCGGGGTGCCGGACGAAAGATGGGTCGAGCGGGTCCACGCAGTCATCGTGCTGAAAGACGGGCAAACCGAGACCGCGGAAGGGATAATCGCCTTCTGCAAAGAACGGCTCGCACGATACAAGGCGCCGGGTTCGGTAGAGTTCGTCAAGTCCCTGCCGAAAAATCCGCAGGGGAAGATCCTGAAACGGGACATCCGGCAAAAGTACTGGGAAGGAAAAGACCGGAAGATATAGGGCTTACCGGCTGTCCCCATATATAGCCTAGTGGAAGAACGGAAGGTGGAAGAGCATCGTATATCCGTTGAGCGAGAGCACGGCGCCGAGCACCGCAAAAACCACCGAGAAAATGAAGGCAGGCATGGATGCCGATAGGATGGCTATCGAAGCCATGACTACCGATATCTGGAGAAGCGCCTCGGCGAAGTCGAAGTAAGGGTCGCGCTTCTTGTAGATGTCCCGCTCGTGCTCGGCCTTTTTCGCCTCGCGCTCGATCTCTTTCTTCTCTGACGCGTACCGGGCCTCTTCTTCCGCCATTTTGTTGATCCGGGCCTGGAAATGCTCGCGCACCTCCGCACGCATGGTCCCCTGCCTCTCGATAAAATTGGCTTCCATGCTCAGCCGCTGCACGCGGTACATGTTTTCCCGCATCGCCTTCGCCTGGTAATACGCCCATTGGTTAGATGCCTCCTGCTGGAAGAGCAGCATTTCTTTCATGGCGTTGTTGCCGCCGAGCGCCGTTATCGCCAGGGCCACAGCATAGCATGCCGTAGCAAGGGCCACACGTTTCGTAAACGTCTTGGAACCCGCTTCTTCAAGCTCGTGGACGTTCGGCAGCTCGGTTTCCGCCATGATGACCTCCTCGCATTTTTTCCCCCCGGCCGCTTTCAAAAGCAGCGGAGACGGGCGTGGGGTCAATTATACTATGGGCGCCATCCGGGGAGCAAGGTCGTCCCCGGAGTACCCGCCGGCGGCCTGCACGGGGTACACTTTTTTCCACAAACCCCCATCCGCTGGTTGACAAAAGATAGGGGCGTTACCAGATTTCTCATAGGGGTTAAGGGGCGCCCCGTAAAAAGTCGCATTCGCCTGCTTCCATTACGGCGCTCCTTTAATTTAACGTACGTCCTGCCAATCTGTGACATTCCCCATAACCATCCGTGATCGAATCGTGGCCTGTCCATTTCATTCGCCGGCGTCCAGGGCTAACGGCGGTAGCGCACCCGGCTTAAGGCCTCGGGCCGCACCGGCCTGGGTCAAAATCATGAGGAGCACGTTTCCACGACGTTCCACCCACGGGAGTGTTCATGTCTACAATAGCGCATCAGCAATTCTTCCCGAGCATCTTCAACGATTTCAGGCGCGTGGCAGTGATCGGCTCCGACATCGGATTGATATGCCTTTCGTATATCTCTGCCTTTGCCGTCCGGTTCGAGATGGGCATCCCCCCGGACATCGCCAGGGTAATGCTCCACACACTGCCGCTCGTCATCCTGGTCCGGTTCGCGACTTTCTGGTATTGCGGGATGTACAGGGGGCTGTGGAGGTTCGCCAGCGTCATCGACACTTTTCAGATCGTCAAGTCGGTCCTCATAAGCTCCGTGCTCCTGATAGTTACCTTCTATTTGATCAACAAATTTGACGGCTATCCGAGGAGCATATTCCTCATAGACGGCCTTTGCCTGTTCGTCCTCGTCGGCGGGTCTCGGTTCATCACCCCCTTCATCAGCGAGATTAAGCGCGTTAAGGACCCCGGCGGGAAGAGGATATTGATCGTCGGCGCGGGCTCGGCCGGTGAATCGGTCCTCCGCCAGATC
The DNA here is from genome assembly GCA_963810935.1 of uncultured delta proteobacterium. Classification (GTDB taxonomy): domain Bacteria; phylum Desulfobacterota; class Syntrophorhabdia; order Syntrophorhabdales; family WCHB1-27; genus CAWEPK01. The sequence continues at coordinate 195,656 of CAWEPK010000010.1, forward strand.
ATCAAGACGCCTTCTCTCCACTATAAGCCCGTGGGGCTCATCGACGACGACCCGAAAAAAGCGGGCCTGTCGATCCACGGCACAAAAGTGCTCGGGGGCGCTTCGAAAATACCGGAGATAGTGAGACAGACTCCGTGCGGAAGAGATCATATTCGCCGTCCCGTCGGCAACCGGCAGCCAGATGCGGCGCATAGTCGATATATGCAAAGAGTGCGGAGTGGCCTACAAGACCTTACCCAGCATTGCGGACATCATGGACGGAAAGGCGAACGTCGGCGCGCTCCGGCAGGTCGATTTCGCGGACCTGATCGGCCGCCCTCCGGTAAGGCTCGATACGAAAGGCATCAGGGAGTACCTGGACGGAAGGACGGTACTGGTCACCGGATGCGGGGGCTCGATAGGGTCCGAGCTGTGCCGGCAGATCGTCCGGTTCGGGCCGGGACAGATCGTCCTTATGGATTCGTCCGAAGAAAACCTGTTCAAGATCCAGATGCAGTTAAAGCACGAGATGCACTTCCCTGCCATCCTCCCCGTCCTAGGCCGTGTGCAGAACCGCCCTCTCACCGAGAGTGTCTTCCAAAGATATTCTCCCGAGGTCGTCTTCCACGCGGCAGCGTGCAAGCACGTGCCTATGGCTGAAATCAATCCCTGGGAAGCGGTATTCAATAACGTCATGGCGAGCCGGGTGCTTACCGATCTGGCAGTCGACCACGGGGTGCATCGGTGCGTCTTCGTCTCTACCGACAAGGCGGTGCAGCCGTCGAACGTGATGGGCGCCACCAAGCGCATTACGGAGCTGCTGATCCATAGCGCCGAAGGCCCCGGATCGCGCTTCATGGCTGTCAGGTTCGGCAACGTAGTGGGGTCCTCGGGATCGGTCGTCCCCCTGTTCAGGCGGCAGATTGAGTACGGCGGGCCGGTGACCGTGACTGCGCCGGAGGCGACCCGCTACTTCATGACCATCCCGGAGGCCGTCCAGTTGATCCTCCAGGCAGCCGCCCTCGGGAGGGGCGGCGAAATCTTCGTCCTCGATATGGGCACCCCCATCAAGATAGTCGACCTCGCCCTGGACCTCATCCGGCTTTCCGGAAAGGAGCCGGAGAGGGACATCGAGATCGTGTTCACGGGCTTAAGGGAAGGAGAGAAGCTTCACGAAAAGCTGGCAACGCCGGACGAATCTTTGCTGCCGACAAGCCACGAAAAGATACTCGTCCTCAAGAACGGCGTACCTCGTAACGGGTTCGCCTCTAAGACCGACTTCAAGGTTTGGCTCTACGGTAAGCTGGAGGAGCTGAACCGGGCGGCCCTCGCCTTTGACTCGGAGGGGATCAAACAGAAGATGCAGGAGATCGTGCCCGAATATACGCCCAACGACACGAAAAGCGTATTGAGGAACTGATGGCGGAGGAGGCCGGTCTGTTGAACCTTGTCCCTATTGCTGCGGCTTTTCTGTCGGCCCTCATTCTGACCCCGGTCGGCATTCTCCTGTCCAGGAGGACGCCCCTCGTTGATACGCCCGACGGCACTACCCTTAAGATACACGGCCGCCCCGTGCCGAACCCCGGAGGGTTGATACTGGCCGCCTCCCTGCTCCCTGTTGTAGTCCTCTTTGCGTGGCACGGCAGGGAGATGCGTGTAATTATAATAGGTGCGATGGCCTCTCTTGGCCTGGGACTGATCGATGACCTTAAAGGTTTGAAGCCGTTGACCAGGCTCCTTGCCGAGACGGCCCTTGCCTGCGGCGTGGCATGGGGAGGACTGACGGCTGCCCTTTTCCACTCGCCCGTCCTTGATTGTGCGCTTGCCGCGCTGATCGTAGTCAGCGCCATAAATGCCGTTAACCTTCTGGACGGCATGGACGGCCTTGCCTCCGGCGTAGTCGCCATCTGTTGCGCCGCCTTTGCAGTCTTCTCGTACTTTAAGGGCGACCAGCCGGCCTTTCTACTTACGTCTGTCGCCCTTGCTGCCTTCGTCGGTTTCCTGCCGTACAATTTTCATCCGGCGTCGATCTTCCTCGGCAACTCGGGCAGCTCGCTATCCGGCTTTCTCCTTGCCGGATTGATGATCCTCTCATTGCGCGCCGCGCCGACGCCCGCAGGGTTCGCAGGGTCCCTGCTCATCGTCGGCCTTCCGGCCGCAGACACGGCCTTTGCGATTTTAAGGCGAATAAGGTCCGGAAGACGCATTACGGTGGGCGACCGCGACCATTTCTACGACAAGCTGCTAAGGAAAGGTTTTTCGCAGAAGCAATCGGCAGTCATCGGATACACCGCCGCCGCGTCATTTGCGGCTTTGGGTCTCGCCCTCCTTCTTGCAGGAGCCTGATATGTGCGCAAAAACTACCGAGATACCGCTTTCCGCGCCCGACATCACGCAAGCGGAGATCGCCCTCGTCTGCTCGGTCCTGAAGACGTCTCACCTGAGTCTCGGACCGAAGCTGCCGGAGTTCGAAGAGGCATTCGCCCGCTACATCGGGACCAAGTTTGCAGTGGCGGTGAATAGCGGGACTTCCGGCCTGCACCTGTGCGTCAGGAGCCTGGGCATAGGTCCCGGCGACGCGGTGATCACGACGCCTTTCAGCTTCATCGCATCGGCCAACTGCCTCATCTTCGAGCGCGCCGTCCCCGTCTTTATAGACATAGACGAACGGACGCTCAATATCGACCCTGCGAGGATCGCCGCATACCTCAGGAAAGAATGCCGTAAAGGCCGGACGGGTTTTCCGGTAGATAAGAAATCGGGAAAGACGGTCCGCGCCATATTGCCCGTGCATGTCTACGGGAACCCCTGCGATATGGACGCCATAAAGGAGATCGCAACGGAGCACCGCCTCGCAGTCATAGAAGATGCATGTGAGGCCATAGGGGCCGAATTGAACGGCGTCAGAGCGGGCGCCCTCGGAAACGCCGGGGTCTTCGGCTTCTATCCGAACAAGCAGATGACAACGGGGGAAGGCGGCATGATAGTCACCGACGATGAGAAGACGGCCCGGCTTTGCAGACAGCTTCGGAACCAGGGACGCGCAACCGGCAACGGATGGCTGGAACACGACATGGTCGGTTATAACTACCGGCTGAGCGAGCTGTCGTGCGCCCTGGGGCTTGCACAGCTCGAAAGGATCGATGAGATACTCGCGAAACGGGCGCGCGTCGCGGCGCTTTATACGGGCCTGCTGGATGCATCGGTCGCTATCCCGTCATTACAGACCGGCGCAAAGAGGAGCTGGTTCGTCTACGTGGTCCTCCTTTCCGGAGACTATTCCGGCAGCCACAGGGACTCGCTGCTGGCGCAATTGGCCGAGAAGCGGATCGGGTGCAGCAATTATTTCCCGCCCATCCACCTGCAGCCCTTCTACAAAAAGAGTTTCGGGTACAGGGAGGGCGATTTCCCCATCACGGAAAGCGTCTCGCGCAGGACCGTTGCCCTGCCTTTTCACAACAACCTGAGCAAGGAGGAGGTGTCCCGCGTCGTTGCAACGTTCGAGGGGCTCCTATCTTGTATGGCCCCCGGCAATGCCGCATCGACGGCAGGCATCGCTTAACCCATGCGCACGTTCCATCCCGGAAAATCTATCGTCGCACTGACGCTCTTCCTTGTTGCGGCTGCGCCGGTCTTTGCGTCCCGGGCGCTCCCCGCTTCTTCAGAGGTGAGAGAACAGGTAATTTTCGATGTCCGCGATGCGAAAACCGAACATCCGATTTCGTATATCGCCTTCCTCGGGGACTATGGCCTGACCAGGAGGCAGTACGATGCCATGGACGGACAAAGCAGGCATGATCTCAACACCATGCTCGCTTACCTCGGCCGCAAGGGCGATATCATAGTGAACTTCGAGTTCCTGCCGCCAACGTCCGACATTTTTTCCATCGATTTTCTCCGCGACAACCACGTGACAGGGGCAATCGTATCGAATAATCACGCCTGTGACGGCGGCGCGCCGGCACTGCAAGACAGCGCAAGGCAATTATCACAGAAGAGGGTCGAGCCTTTCGGCACGCTCGATATGCCCTCCTTAAGCCTTACGCGGAACGGGTCGAAGTACGCCGTCTATGCGCTCACGGAGGCGCTCGATATCTCCTGCAAGGGCGTCAATACGGCAAAGGCGCGGGACCACAGGTCGGAGATAGGCAGCCTCGCCCGCTCCCGCACGGTGATAGTCTATGCCCACGACCCCGGCCCGTCTTTTTACGTGACCGACTATGAGGAGAAGACGGCGCGGCGCTACCTGGACATGGGGGCAAGCGTCGTCGTAATCGACGGCAGCCACAACATGAAGGGCGCCAGGCGGTACGGCAGCGCCATCGGCCTGTTCGGCCTTGGCAATTTCCTTCTGACGTACAGGGACCCGGACGATTACCTGAGCGTGGCCGCCATCGTCGGCTTCGACGGGGGAAAGCCCGTCTACCTGGGCATAATCCCGTTCTACGACAAGCGGGGGGCCGTCTTCCGCCTGCTCCACGGCAAGCAGCTCGATGCGGCCACAAGCCTCTACCGGGAGCGCGGGTTGCCGGCGGGCGGGCGGGCCTACAGCGACACCTCCACGATCAAGCTCGTGCGCAGCTCGGTCGTCAGCCTGCTGCACGGCAGGAACATCGAGCGGATCAAGTGGAAGCACATCTCAATCTTCTTGAACTTCCTCTACCACAACTACTTCTGGTCCTGTTGCTTACTCGCGGCCTTTCTCACCCTCTCTCTGGTCCAGGGCGGAAGGGTCGTCAGAAAGACGGTTCGAAGACGTTGCGCCGCCGCATCGACAAAAATTCACCTGTAACCTGTTCCGGGCAACCCGATGAACTATACCTCGATTAACTTCTGGGTCCTTTTTCTGGGCGTGATCTGCGTCTACTGGCGACTCTCGCACAGGCAGCAGAACAGGCTGCTTCTGGTCGTCAGCTACGTTTTTTACGGCCTCTGGGACTATCGCTTTCTTTTCCTCATACTTACATCTACGCTGATCGACTACATAGGCGGCCTGGGGCTTTTTGGCACAAGGCTGCCCCGGAGAAAACTGCTGGGCCTCGGAGCGCTTTTCATCGGCAGCGCCTTCCTCCTCTGCAGTCATATAGATTACGGCCTGCTCCGCTCGCTCGTTCTGAAAGGCAATCTACTGACCGGACTGTCGATGTCCCTGCCCCATACTCTCGGAGACTTCAAGGTCCCTATCGCCGCCGGCTTATCGTGCCTCGGCTATGTCATTGCGCTGCCCAGGCTCTACAGCCTTGGCCCGAAGGCACGCCGCATCGCGTTTTTGACGATAAGCATGGTGGGCAACCTGGGCATCCTCTGCTTCTTTAAATACCATGATTTCTTCATGGGCAGCCTGAAAGACCTCTTCGTCTCCCTAGGTCTCGGCGACCCGGGCTTCGTCGTGCTCCGCCTCATCCTCCCTGCGGGGATCAGCTTCTACACGTTCCAGGCGATGAGTTATACCATCGACATCTACAGGGGTCGCGTCGAGCCGACTAACAACTTTTCCGACTTCGCACTGTTCGTCTGCTTCTTCCCCCACCTGATCGCCGGCCCTATCATGCGCGCCCATACGCTCCTGCCGCAGGTCACCGGGAAGCGCTCCCCCGCCCCTGGCGCCTTCGTGGAAGGCCTTCAGCTCGTCCTCCTGGGGCTCTTCAAAAAACTCGTCATAGCGGACAACATGGCGCCACTCGTGAACGCGGTTTTCCTCCCCTTCCAGGACGGGACGGCGGCGACCGCGAACGGCCTGGAGATCATGATGGGCGTCTACGCCTTCGCGTTCCAGATATACGGGGACTTTGCAGGGTACTCGGCCGTCGCAAGGGGCATATCGAAATGGCTCGGCTTCGAGTTGGTCGTCAATTTCGACCATCCCTATCTTTCGACGAGCCCTCGCGAGCTGTGGCGGCGCTGGCATATCAGCCTTTCGAGCTGGCTCCGGGACTACCTCTATATCCCCCTCGGCGGCAACAGGGGAAGCAGCGCAAGGACGCTCGGGAACCAGATGCTGACGATGGGTCTCGGCGGTTTGTGGCACGGGGCCAATTGGACCTTTATCCTCTGGGGCCTTTACCACGGGGCTATCCTGGCGGTCGCGCGCTTCTTCAAGGTGCGGGACCTCAACTTCTCCGGACCGATAAAGGAAAGGCTCGCTTTCATTCTCCGCGTCTTTGTCATGTTCAATCTGACCTGCCTGGGATGGCTCTTCTTCAGGGCGGACAGCCTCGCTACGATAGGCAGGATGCTGCGCGCCGCGACGAGCCTCCATGCGAGTGTCCTGGCCGTGGCAGCGGGCGCAACCATCCTTTTTTACTGCGGCCCGTTGTTCCTTATAGAGGTTTGGACCGGGGGTGAGAAGCGGCTCGGGAGAATATCAGGGTCCCACTGGGCGTTCCAGAGCGCCCTTTATTGCTACCTTTTATTCATGCTCGTCATCTTCAGGGCGGACCAGATCCACGAGTTCATTTACTTCCAATTCTGATGCGACCGATCAAACGCAATCTTTTGGTGATTGCCGGCGTATGCGTCTTCTTCGCTATGCTGGAGATTGTCGTCAATTTCGTGCTCATCAGGGCCTCCAAGGACCTCGGACGTTTCGACGGTTATCCGAAAGAGGTCAGCGCATTTTATGCACGGGGCGGCACAGGCGTCCTTTGCATCGGCAACTCCACTACCTGGTGCGCCGTAGATCCGAAGCAAATGGAGGACTCGCTGCGCGCACGCGGGGTGCGGGACGCCAGCGTAGCCGTCTTCACCATCGACGCATCGGGCATCACAACCTGGTACTACTTCCTTAAGAACTTCCTGGTCGGTAATGGCCGGTCGCCCCGCCTGATCGTCCTTAACTACAATTACACGAACCTAGAAAGCGACATAAACCTCCAGGTCGGCCGGCTTGCCCAATACTTCGCCGCCAGGTCTGACTGGCGAGGCGTCTTCGCTGACGAGCTGTCGTCGGGCGGAGACAGGTTCGAGTTCGCGCTCTCGCTTTTCTGGAAGACCTTCGCCTTCAGATCGAGACTCCGGGGCAGGCTGCTCGACCTTATGGTCTACCATTACCGCGACCTGGAAGAGCACCTCTACAGGACGGCCGTCGCCCACGCCGGCCTAAAAGGTACGCCCGCTCAGGCCAACTACTGGCGCCTTGAGCGCTTCCTGAAGCTGGTCAAGCGGTCAGGCGCGTCCCTGATGGTCGTCGCGTTTCCCATAAGGCCCATAGACGGTAAACCCGGCTTCGATATAGACCCGGACGCGGCCAGGTTAATCGAGTCTTACGGCTTCATCTTCAAAGACATGCGGCTTGTGGACGGCCTGCAGCCGGCCATGTACCGCGACGAGCTGCACATGACCGACGACGGCAAGAAAATTTATACGAAGGTCCTTTCGGACATGGTGCTCAAGGAGATGAAGCATCCGGGCCGGCTCATGTATGCATCGTCGCATCAGAAAAAACTGGAGCAGTGATATGTCGATTACGCGCTTGGAGGGCTGGATACGGCAAAGGCTTCCGGGCTTGCAGCCGCTTTATGACATCGCCCCGTATCCGGTCAAGAACGTGCTCACCTCGGCAAGGGGATGCGTGCTGGCCCGCATGCGATACAGCAGGCCGTTCTGGCAATGCCTGGATGATCTGCTCGAAAGGGAGACATGGCCGGCAGCGGATATAGAAGAGTACAGGGACGCCGCCCTGTGCCGCCTCGTCTCTTACGCTTACGACCACGTGCCTTACTACAGGCGCTCCTTTGCCGCAAGCCGCCTCCACCCGTCAGACATAAAGACGGCAGCGGACCTGCCCCTTCTGCCCGTCCTCGACCGGGAGATCGTCCGTGACTCATGGCGCGACTTCGTCTCCGACACAGCCGGACGGGGCCTTATCAGGGTGTTCACGAGCGGTACAACGGGCGCGGGCCTCCCCGTCGTGTACGACCGCGACGCCTACATCAAGAACTGGGCGTTCCGGGCAAGGCAAAAGACATGGGCTGGCATAGGCGTGCGCGAATGGCGGATAAGCCTATTCGGCAGCAGGGTCGCGCCCCTCGGCCGGACCTGCCCTCCTTTCTGGGCTTACAACTACCTCGAAAAACAGATACTCCTGAGCATCTATCACATATCGGCGGGCAGCAGGGAGCACTATGTCGATTTCTTCGCCTCTCACCGGGGCCTTATTCTGGAGGGCTTTCCGAGCGTCCTTTCGATCCTCGCCGGCTTCATAGAGGAGGACAAGGGTCAAACAGATATGAGGGCGGTCTTCACCGACGGAGAGCCCCTCGAGCAAGCCGCACGCCGCAGGCTGACATCCGCCTTCTCCTGCCCGGTTTACGATTCTTACGGCATGACGGAGTGGGTGGGATTGATCCAGGAATGCGAAAAAGGCGGATACCATATGATCTCCGACTACGGCGTCCTTGAAGTCCTCGACGAAGCCGGGAACTCGTTGCCGCCGGGCGTGGAGGGCTACCTCGTCTGGACGGGCTTCACGAACAGGGCGATGCCGCTGATACGGTACCGCATAGGGGACAAGGGCATGTGGGACAAAGAAGAGCGCTGCGCATGCGGAAGACCCTTCCCCCTCGTGCATCCGACGATCACGCGGGAGAGCGATTACCTCACGGCGCCTGACGGCAGGATCCTCTCGCCCCGCATCATAAGCCCGCTCGCGAGAGACAAGACATCGTTCGGGTCGTGCCAGTTTGTGCAGCAGGCGAAAGACAGCGTCGAGATACTCGTAGTGCCGAAAGACGGCCAAGCGGCCGGACAGGCGGAAGACGTGAAATCAAAGCTCCAGAAGATCATGGGCAGGGAGGCATCGGTCAGCGTCCGGTTCGCGGACAGGCCTGCCCAGCGCGCAAACGGCAAGATACCCCTGATTTTCTCCTGCCCGCAGTCGGGCGACGCCGGCCGCTGTGCAGGGACTAAAAGCACCGGAGGGTTTCCATGAACCTTGAAGAATATTGCCTCTTCCTGACTAACCTCGAAAAAAGGCTCAAGTGGGTGGGAGATGTTCCCTTCGGCGCTTTCCGCCCCTTCTTTTACGCCTCGCTCCCACGCTTCGCCACTTATGAAGACATAGACCTGAAAAGGGCGGCGCGCATGTTATGGGAGGGTGCGCTGGGGGTTGCTTACCCGTGCAGGGAAGGCAACCGGGTAGTGACGTTCCTCAAAGCGTACAAGGGCGAATACGACCTGAAAGACCTTCATTCCAGCAAACGGAACCAGACCCGGCGCGGCATCGAGAACTGCGAGGTAAAAAGGATCGATTGGGAGCAAATGAGGACGTGCGGCCTCGATATCAACAGGTCAGCCCTCAAGCGGCAGGGCAGGAAAAGCAGCGGTCTGAACAGCGCAAAATGGTGGGACAGGCAGTGCCGCGTCTCGTCGAAGTTCCAGGACGTGCTCGCCTGGGGCTGTTTCGTCGAGAATGATCTGACGGGTTATGTCCACGTGATGCTCCACGACGGCATCCCCGAGGACGGCCAGACCGCAAGGGTCGCCAGCGTCGCACACTTCATGACCGATTCCCGCCACCTGCGAAGCTATCCGAACGAGGCGTTGATCTTTACCGTAACGAAGTCGCTCCTTGAAGAGCACGGCTGCTCCTGGGTGCTTCTCGGGACGTCGTCGGACGACCCCCAGCTTTCCATGTGGAAGCGACACATGGGGTTCAAGGAGGACAAAGTGCCTTTCATAATCATGATAAACCCGCTTCTTCGCATGGCGAGGCCATTCTCGTCGAAGCTCCGCGCCTATGTCTGAAACACCAAAAGAGACCGCCTGCCCGGAGCCGCCCAGGCTGATTATCAACGCCGATGGGTTCGGCTTTGCGCCGGGGATCAACCGGGCAATCCGCCTCGTGGCCGGGGCAGGCTCGATTTCGAGCATAAGCGTGACGCCGAATTTTCCCGCATTCACGGAGCTTATCGATTTTTGCCGCCAGTTCCCCAAGATATCGGTCGGCGTCCATCTCAACCCGGTCGTCGGACGACCGATGTCCGCCTGCGCCTCCGTGCCGACTCTGGTCAACCGGGACGGTTTCTTCTGGTATAGGGATTTTCCCCGGAGGCTGGTCTGCGGCCTTATCGACGAAAAGGAGCTTTTCAACGAGCTGCTCGCGCAGATCGAGGCGGTGCTGGCGATGGGTATCACGGTTACGCACCTCGACAGCCATCAGAACCTGCACCTGCTGCCCCGTTTCTTCTCTGTCTTTCTCCGTCTCGCGAAGGAAGTGGGCATCAGGCGCATGAGGTGCCACCGCCACTATATCTGCGTGCAGCGCCCGCGGACCGGGGCGACCGCCCTCGGCTTTTACACCGCCAGGCCGCGGACCGGCGTCGTCCACCTCTACTCCCGGTTCCTCATGAGCATGGCGGAAAAGAAAGGCATGAAGATGGCGGACAGGCTTCTCTCGCCAATGCCCGGGAACGGCAAAGACCGTCTCGAGTTCTGGCACGCGGCGTTTTCCAGCCTGCCCGGCGGGACGAGCGAAGTATACTGCCACCCCGCCTTCCCCGACGACACGCTGAGACAATGGGCAAAGTATGTCGATCCGCGCCAGACGGAGACGTATCTGCTTTTGTCGAGCGAGTTCGCCGCCCTCCGGACGCAAAGCAACGCCCTTCTCATAGGCTTCAATGACCTCTAATCTCTTATCAGGCATCAAGGTGCTTATCGTGACGAGCAGCCACGAGGCCACCGACCACAGGATACGCGACAAAGAGGCCGCAAGCCTCGCCGCCGCGGGCGCCTCCGTCACGATAATCGGCGCCCATTCGTACGGCGGGGAGGCAGGCGACGGGATAAAGATCGTCAGAGCGCCGAAGGCGACCGCGCGCCTGGAACGTTTTCTCAGGCAGCCATGGAGATGCGGTGCACTGGCGTCGACGCTTCCGGCGGACATAATCCACCTGCACGACCCGGAGCTGCTGCAGATCGTCCCCTGGCTTCGGCTGAGGCACCGGGGCGCGCGGATCATTTACGACGTCCACGAGGATTTTCCCGAATTGGTCCGCATACGCGATTACCTGCCAGGCTTTTGCCGCGTGTTGATGCCGCGGGCGGTCGACCTGGTCGAAAAGAACCTCGCCAGGTCCGTCGACGCAGTAATCGCCGTCACGCCCCATCTTGCGGTCCGCTTCAAGAACCGCTGTCGGGAGGCCCTTTACAATTTTCCGTCCCGCCGCTTTTACGAACGCGCCTTCAAGTTCGCCGGTCCGCCCTCGGGAAGGCAGTACGATCTGGTCCACCTCGGCACGCTGTCTGCCGCCCGCGCCCGCTTCCTTGCACAGACGCTCGCCATAGTCCATGCCGAAAGGCCGTCTTTCAAGGCGCTCGTCACCGGCGCTCACGCGCATACCGTAGAACAGTTGAAAGCGCTCGACATCCCGGGCTGCACCATCGAAGGCGTCATACCTTACGACCTTGTGCCCCTGCGGCTCGGGAGCGCGCGGATCGGCCTCGACGTCCATCCGTTCCCGACTGCCAACCTCCAGGCCGCGCTGCCCGTGAAGGTCTTCGAATACATGGCGTCCGGCTGCGCGGTGGTCACATCGGCAATGCCCGTCCTTTCAGACCTTATGGCCGGGGACGGCAGGCTCAGCAGAGACGTGGGCGTAATATGCGGCGGCGAGCCGCGTGACTACGCTGCTTCGATACTCGGCCTGATAGAAAGGATCGACCGTGGAGAGAAAGTAGGCGAGCGGACAAGGGCCGCCGCGAGCGGCGCCTACGTCTGGGAAAACGAGGCGGAAAAGATGATCGGTCTTTACCTGAGGCTACTTTCATGCAGAAACCCCAACTGATTATAAACGGCGACGGTTACGGCCTCACGGCCGGGACCAACAGGGGGATAGAGGAGTGCGTCCGCTTCGGCACCATCAAAAGCGTGAGCGTCAACGTCAACTTCCCCCGCGCGGAAGAGCTGGCGGGACTTAAAGAGAAATACCCGTGGCTCGGCATAGGGTGCCACCTCAACCCCGTAGTGGGACGCCCCGTACTCGCCCCGGAGAAAGTGCGCACGTTGATAAACAAGGACGGCGAATTCTGGTACAGAGAGTTCGACTGGAAGCTCGCTTCCGGCAGCATCGACCCCGGGGAGTTAAAGGCGGAGCTTTTCGCCCAGATCGACCGCTGCAGGGAGCTTGCGGGTGCAGCCTTCACGCACATTGATTGCCATATGGCGAAGCACAGGCTGCCCCGTTTCTATCCCGTCTTCCTCGAGGCATGTATGTACAGCGGGGTCGGGCGGGCGCGGGTCCACAGGTACCATTTGATCGACACGCGCCACGGCCGCCTCATTACCGGCCTGCGCTATTACATGCGCCATCCCCATCGCCTGGGCGTCCGCGCCTGGAACTTCCGGCTTCGAAAGCAGGCACGGAAGGCGGGCCTGGCACTTGCGGACTGGAGCGTGGCCCTGGCAGGCGCAAACGGAGACAGCATCTCCCCGGCCGTCTGGACGAGCCTGGTTGCCCGGCTGCGGCCGGGCTTCACCGAGTTCGTCGTTCACCCCGGCTATGGGGATGAAGAATTGTCTCGCATTTCGAGGTACGTGAGCGAGCGCGACGCCGAGCGGAAGATACTGACGTCGGAAAGCTTCAAGCGGGCGCTTCTTTCACACGTCCGCCTCGCTTCTTATAACGACATGCCGCGACAGGCAGCAAAAGGGGGAGGAACGTGAGAACAATAAAGCACGTCTCATTCGGAGAAACCGCAAAGAATGTAATTGCCGCGCCGCTTCATCACCCTGTCTGGCTTCCCGCCATGGCTTTTTCCGTTCTCCTCCTATTAATGCAGAGCCTCCTCGGCTCGGGCCTCGACCTCTACGTGCTGATCCTTTTTCCGATAGGCCTGGCGTGTGCCTATCTTCTCCTGAAATATCCGGAGGTCACCCTCGCCCTCTTTCCCATCGTAGGCGGCATAAAGGCGCACCCGTTCCTCGTTTCCCTCGGGATCCCCGACATGACGCTCGTATTCGCCGGCCTCGTTGCGCTCTCCTGTCTGCTCGACATGATCGTAAGGAAGGAGCGCTTCTCGTTGCCTGCGGCCTTTGCGCTTTATCTCCCGTTCGTCATAATGATCCCGATCAGCCTTACCTATACGATCGATTTCGCAGGCGGACTGGATAAGGCGGGCCGCTTCTTCATCTTAGGCGGCCTGGTCATCGTCGCGCCCTTCGTCGCCCTCAATACGCCGGTAAGGTTTCGCAGGTTCTTTTATGTTTTATTGATAACGGGGTTGCTTGAAGTCGTCAGTGCTATCTTCGACCCCCAGACTGCTGAAAGGCTCAGCTCGCCGGGCGGTCTTGCCGTCCACCTCGGCTACTACGCCGCAATCGGCATCGCTGTCGTGATCTTCCTCGGCCTGGCTAAGTCATCGCTCAAGCATCGGCTGCCCTTCTATCTGCTCTTCCCTATCCTGTTTTACGGGCTTATAGGCTCGGGCGTCCGCAGGTCGCTCGTCGGCGTGCTTATCATCGGCGTGCTCGCCGTTTTCTTTTACCGGCAGCTCGCGTTCGATTTCCTGCTGCTCGGCCTCGGTTCCTTTATCGTCCTGAGCCTGCTGCCTATTCCCGATTTTTCCCTCGATTACCTGGGCACGCTCATTAACATGTCCCCCAGCATGCTGTACGAGGGCAGGCAGCACCTGCTCAACCTGGGGCTGAACGCAGCCGCGCTCAGCCCGTTTACCGGCGTGGGCATCGGCGCGTTCCGCTTCTTTACGCCGAATCCGGTCATCTACGACTACCCGCACGTCCTGCTCGTGGAGATATTTTGCGAGCTTGGTATTTTCGCGGCCGTCTCTGTTATGCTCCTGCAACTTTACACCTTGTACAAGATCCTCCACAGCGCAGTCTACACGCAGACATTAGTGAGGAAAGAAATGCTGATGGCGATGGCGTTCCTCGTGCTCGGTCTGGTCGACTCCTCCGTCTCCGGCGATATTAACAACGTACGGCTCATGTGGCTGGCCATGAGCCTGCCCTTCGTCGTCAGCAGGATGAAAGGGAGCGAGGCGTAGAAATGTGCGGCATCTGCGGGTTTGCAGGCAACCCGGAAAACGTTGACCGCCTCTCGATGCTCGCCGCCTTGTCCCACCGGGGACCGGACGATACGGGAGAGCACTGCGAAGAGATACAGTGGGGGAAGCTCTGGCTCGGCCACAAACGCCTTTCTATCCTCGACCTCTCACCCGCCGGGCACCAGCCGATGGCTTACGCAGATGGAAGGCTATGGATAACGTTCAACGGCGAAATTTACAATTTCCATGACATAAGACGGGAGCTGGAAGGGCACGGTTACGCCTTCTCGACCCGTGCAGACACGGAGGTCGTGCTCGCCGCCTGGCACAAATGGGGGCCTGAGTCCGTCGGCCGGTTCGTCGGGATGTTCGCCTTTGCTATCTGGGACAGAAACGATGCGTGCCTCTGGCTGGCCCGGGACAGGCTCGGGGAAAAGCCGCTTTATTATACTGCGCAGCCGGGCAGGTTCCTCTTCGCCTCCGAGGTCCGGTCGCTCCTTGCCTCCGGCGTAGTGGAGCGCAGGATCGACGGCGACGGCCTCGATTCGTACCTCTGCTTCGGGAGCCTTTGCCAGCCTTACACGATGGTCCGCAACGTACGCTCTTTGGAGGCGGGCCGCGTCATGAAGGTGCAAAAAGACCTAAGCGACGTACGGACATACTGGTCCCTCGGCGCAATCACGGAAGAACAGGGTAAACCGGAGGAGCGCATCGAAAAGATGCTGGGGCTTCTGAACGATTCGGTGCGGCTCTGTATGGTATCCGATGCGCCCGTGGGCCTGCTCCTTTCTGGCGGCGTGGATTCGACGACTACCCTGGCCCTCCTGCGCAGCCAGGGCTTCGACGATCTTTCCACCTTCACCGTTGTCTTCGACGAGAACCCGGCTTTCAGTGAAGACCGATGGGCGAAAAAAGCGGCGGAGCATTTCGGCACGAAGCACACGAGGATACCCGTGAGCATGAAGGACGCCATGGAGCTTCTGCCGGACGCGGTCGAATCGATGGACCAACCCTCGATCGACGGCACGCAGACGTACATCGTATCGAGGGTGATAGCGCGAAGCGGCCTTAAAGTCGCCCTCTCCGGCCTCGGTTCCGACGAGCTTTTCTTCGGTTACCGTTTTTATCACCACTTCGAACATCTCCTGACGCTGTCGAAGATAAGGCCGCTCCATTTGGGCCTCTCCCTCTTTGCAGGCATGATGCGCCTGCCGCCTTTGAAGAACCGCCTCACGTCCGCTGCCGCGAGGGCGCGGAAGCTCCTCGACCTTTATGCTGCGGGCAGCAGGGAGGCGGCCGCCTACCTGACCTGGCAGTCGGTCTTCAATTACGACGAGATAAACCGGCTGCGCGGCGGCAAGACGCTATCCCCTTCGAGGTTCGTGAAGTGCGCGCCCGCGCAGAGCGCCCTGGCCACCCTGTCCAGGCTAGACCTCGATAACTACATGAGAAATACGCTCTTGTGCGATGCCGACCAGATGAGCATGGCCAACTCCCTGGAATTGCGGGTGCCTTTCCTCGACTACCGTCTGGTCGAGCTTGTCAGCGGGCTTCCGACGTCCGTCAGGCTCGGCGACGGCAGGTACAAACAGCTCCTGGTTGACGCGGTCAACCACCCGTTGGTCTACGAGACGGCGGCCAGGCCGAAGTCCGGGTTCGAGCTGCCCCTCGGCGCCTGGCTGCGCAACGGTTTTCGGATGGGTGAGGTCAGACCCGACGTACTCGGGCTTGACGGCAAAGAGGTCGCGGGTGTCGTGGGACGTTTCCGGTCCGGAGAAAAGTACACGCGGTACTGGTCACTGCTGGTCCTTTCGAACTGGCTGGACAGGATGGGCATGTCCCCCTGCACCGGCTGATTTAGCAACTTCATCACAAAACAACCATGGGGCAGGTCGAGACGAAACGGAAATCGGCAGCGCGGAAGACCATCGCGGACTTGCGGTTTTATTTTCCCGTTATCGCAGCCCAGGGGGTTATGGGCCTGGTCTGCGCGGCGCTGGCCACAAAGCTCTTTCCTCCCGAGGACTACGGTAGGTACGTACTGGCCTTCGCCGTTTATTCGCAGCTTACCCTGATCACGTCACTATGGCTACAGTTCTCGATCATCCGTTTCGCTCCTTATTACCGGGCGAAAGGCCTGTTCGACGAGTTCGCTTCGACCGTCTTCTTCACCGAGGTCCTTTTCATATGTTTCCTTGGGCTTGTCCTCCCCTTCGCGGTGCCGGTTGTCTCCGGAAGCTCGGACGGCCGCCTGACTTTCCTTTTGACCGTCGCGGCCATAGCGGCGCTTATCATCCCCTTCGTCGCGGCAGTGGAACAGTTTTACAGGATCGACGACCGCCCGAAGGCATACTCGTTCATGGTCCTTTTCAGGATCCTCTGCGGCCCGGCGCTAGGCATTTTTCTTGCCAGGCCCATGCGCCTCGGCATGGCAGGCTTCTTTTCAGGCATCGTCGCGCCCCAACTTGTGCTCTGCCTGGTCCTGCTTATCGCGAAAAGACGGAGGGTAAAATCACTTTTCGCGCGCCACTCTATCTCGCCGGCCATCCTGAAGGAGCTGCTCCTCTACAGCGCGCCGGGCGTCGCCCTCGCCACCCTTGCCTCCTCCCTTGTGCTCTCCGACCGCTACCTGCTCGCCTGGTACACGGGCGCGTACGCCCTCGCAGTTTACAGCATCGCTTACACGATAGGCAATCAAGGGGTGGAGCTCGATCACCACGGTGCTGATAGGGGCGGCCGATCCCATTGCAATGAGGCTGTGGGAGGAACAGGGGGCGGCAAAAGCGCACCCGTACATAGGCCAGATACTTCGGTATTACTCCATCCTTGCGATACCCGCGGTAGTGGCCCTTGCCGTGCTCGGCCGGCAGTTGATCCCGATACTTGCGACAGGGGCCTACAAAGAGGGCTGGCCCGTCATAGGATACGTCGCCCTGGGCGTGCTGTTTTGCGGCTACGCCCAGATACTGAGTAGGCTCTTCTTTTTCGAAAAGCGGACGACGACGCCGCTTTTGCTTTTCGGCATAGCGGCGGCCGCCAATATCCTGATAAACGTCCTTCTTCTGCCGCACTTCGGCTACATCGCGGCCGCCTGGTCGAAGGTGGCCGGATACCTGCTGCTCCTCGTCATGGTGTCGCTCGCTGCGAGGGCATCGGCTTCCGTCGGCTTCGGCTTCCGCCCCTACCTGCGCATGGCGGGCAGCGCGCTGTTCATGGGCATACTTATTTACACGATAAGGGACGCCTTCGCCTTCGCCTGGCTCAACCTGGCGCTCTGCCTGCCGGTCGGCGCCGCATCTTATTTTTCGGGTCTGGTTTTGACGGGCGAGATAAAAATCAAACACGCGGGCGGGACGCTCCAAAACCTGACATCACTGCTCAAGACTTAACGGCCTAAAGCCACAAGGGGGTGTGCATCATGAAGATAGAGATAGCCTCAATCGGCGAGGCGGATTACGCGTCCTGGGATAATTTCGTCGCGACGTCGGCAAACGGAACGCTCTTCCACAAGTCGTACTGGCTGAAGGCTTCCGGCAGGCCGTTCGATCTCTGGGGCGCGTACAAATCGGGGAACCTGGTGGCCGGTTACGTCGCTTCCCGCAAGAGCCTGCTCGGCCGGCCCATGGTCGCGGCCCCGTACCTTTCGGCCTATGCCGGGCTTATCATGAAGAATCCCGAAGGCAGTACCGTGCATCGGATCTCTTTCCAACAGGAGACCGCCTCGGCATTCGCACGGTTTCTGCCGGAGAAATATGCCTGGGGCATATCCCTCTTTTCACCGGGCATAGATTATATGCTCCCCTTCATCTGGGACAATTTTACCGTCAGGCCCTGGTACACGTACGTCCTCGATATCTCGGACCCTGAGAAAGTCTGGGCGGGGATCGACGGCGAATGGCGGCGCGAGATAAAAAAGGCGAAGGCCGCGGGCGTCCACGTGGTTGCCGACGTCCCCTTCGAGAAAATAGTAGAAGTGGTCAACAAGAGCTACGAAAGGCAGGGCCTGCGCTTCAGGAGCGAAGCCGCCGAGCCTTACTTCAGGGAGCTTATCATGAGGAAGCAGTGCAAGTCTTTTTTATGCGTCGACGGAAACGGCCACGATCTGTCTGGCGCGTACGCGGTCTGGGACGATAAAAGGGTCTATTCCATCCTCCAGGGTTTTACCGACGAGCGCACCTACACGGGCGCTTCGCCTCTTTGCAAATGGGAGATGATGCAGTTCGCATCGGCGGCAGGCATAAAAGAGATGGACCTGGAAGGGACGATGCTGCCGAGGCTGGAGGCGTTTCACAGGCGCTTCGGCGGCAAGCTGACCAACCATTACGAGATCAGATGGGGTAAGGCCATAGAAGCGCTGGTCTCTGTCAACCGCTTTCTCGCCCGCGTGCGCAAATCATGACCATGCGCCTCCTTATACATATCGACTCCGACATGTCCGGCCGGGAAATCGCGAGGAGCGCCTATAGCTGGTCCCTCATTGCAAGGTCGCTGGGGATAGCCGCGGTTATTACGGACAGGACGGGCGGGCGGGGAGACCGCAGCGGCACGTGGTTTACGGTATGGTACGCGAGGCAGGCCCCGGCGGGGCGGCAGTACGACCTGTTCATTCCCCGCGTGCCCGTGCGGGGGACTGCTGCATTCAAGCGCCTGGGCGGCATGCACCTTTTGTGCGGCATTGACGAGCCTGAGTTCGCAGCAAACGGCAACGAGCTTGGATTCGATATCATCTCGGCCATCTTTCACCTCGCTTCCGGCAGCGAGGAACACCGGGGGTCCGTCCGCGACGCGCTGGGCAGGCTCGATGAAAAACATTCTTTTCTTTGCTCGCACGGCGTCGCCGGGCTTCCATTGGTCGATCTCTATATCCGGCTGCTCAAAGAACGGATAGCCGCGAAAGAGGGCGCGCCCCCGTTGGAGGCAAGCTGGCCGGGCGGGAAGAAGTTCGCCCTGGCCCTCTCCCACGATATTGACAGCGTGACCGGTAACAGCTTAACGGCGGTCCGGAACAGCTTTGCGAGGGCCGCAGCAGAGAAATCTGCGGCAGGGAAGATACGCATGTCTGCCGCAGCGCTCCGAAGGGCGGCTGCGCTGCCCCTTAGGTATGCCCTCGGCCTTCCGCCCTGGCTGACCAGGATGGAACGCGGGCTCGAGGCCGCCTGCCGCATCGAGGAGCGCTATTCCGTGCGCTCGACGTTTTTCGTCTTCTCCCCGCGCCTGCGGCCGGCCCACCCTCTTGACGACCCATATTCCCCAAAGGATAAGATCCGTTACGCGGGGATTTGGACGAACTTCCTCGATGTGCTGAGCACAATCGGCCGCTTCGGGTGGGAGGTCGGCCTCCACGGCAGCTTCAGGAGCCATTCCGACCCCGTTATGCTCGGCCGCCAGAAGCAGGCGCTGGAATCGGCCGTCGGCCTTCCTGTGCGCTCCGTCCGGCAGCACTACCTTTGCTTCGAGAACGACTCGACGTGGATCGCCCAGGAGGCAGCCGGCTTCTACTGCGACTCCACGCACGGGTACAACAGGCTCTCCGGCTTCAGGGGTTCGTGCTGCCTGCCTTTCCGGCCGTACAGCCTTTCGCAGGGCCGCGAGCTGGGCATGTGGGAGGCCCCGCTCAACGTTCAGGATTGCGCTATCGATATGCATCAAATCGGCGAGGAGAACGCATGCATGCGCGCGCTCGACCTGCTGTCAATTGTGGCGGGGGTGGGCGGAGCGGCTACGATCTCGTGGCACCTCGACCGGTTCTCCGACCCTCGTTATCGCGGTCTCGGAAGCATGTACGAGCGCATCATCTCATGGGCAGAGGAGAAGGACGCCTTCATCGGCTCGGTGAGACAGGTAATGGATGCATGGGAAAAGAGATCCGCGGGCGCAAGTGTCGAGCTCGACCTCGAAGGAGGCCGGATGGAGGCAGCCAAGCATGGACATTGATATCTGCAGAAGCGCGCAGGACCTCGAACGGATGCGGACAGAGTGGGACAGCCTGCTCGATAGGAGCGAAAACCGTGACGTGCTCCATTCGCATCTCTGGTACGCCTCCTGGGGCGAGGCTTTCACCCGGCCCGGCGATATGCTGGTCCTCTCCGCAAGAGAAGGGGGAAGGCTGAAGGCGGTGCTGCCATTGATGAAACGGCGCTACCGGAGGGGCGGGCTCGCCATAAACGGCCTTGCATCGATGACGAACCGCTGCTCGGCTCTTTTCGACCTCCTCTCGGACGACCCCTCGCCCGGACTGCTGGGCGCCCTTTTCCGCAAGGCCTTCAAATCGACACACCGAGCCATAATAACCCTCGAAAAGATCAGCGGAGATTCGCTCGTTATGAGACATATAGAGGCAGCGGCTGAGGCAGGCCGTTTTCTGTACCTCGCCCGGCCGGTCACGGAAAGCTGGACGGTGCACATCGACTCGGCCTTCGAGCCGTTCTTCAACGGCCGGGAGTCGAAGTTCAAAAAGAACATGCGTGCGGCAGAGAGAAAGTCGGCAGTCAACGGCCCGCTCAAGCTGTTTCAACCCACCGGGCCTGAGGAGCTCGGCGCCTATCTCGACCGGGGTTTCTTGCTCCAGTCGAACGGATGGAAGGGCCGCGAGGGCACGGCGATCATGCAGAACGAGCAGGCGCAGAAGTTCTATAAAAGCATTGCTGCGAAAGGCTTCGAGGCAGGATGGCTCCGCTACATGCTGCTGGCGAGCAACGGCGACGATATGTCTTTCATGTACTGCCTGGGGGCATTCGGCACCATCCACGCGCTTGAGATAGGCATGGACGAGCGCTTCAGGAACCTGGGAGCGGGGATGGTCGTCACAAAGAAGATGCTGGAGCAGGTCTTCGCCGAAAAGCAGTTCGACGCATGGGACTTCGGCGAGGGGCGCGACAGGTGGAAAAGGGACTGGTCCAACGGCAGGGAATTGAAGTACAACCTCTTCGTCTTCCCGAAGAACCCCCTGGGTATCTTCCTCCACACCTGCGCCCGGTATTACGATAACCGCCACCCATACCACCCGTTCGGCGAGGAAGAGACCGGCGAGGGTGCTAAAGACCCCAAGGAGGAGAGGCAATGACGCGCCCGGCAGCGCAAGCCTATTGCGAGTGGCGGCCCTCCCGTATGCAGGAGTTGCATGGGAGCGTCCGAAGGGCCGGTTGGGCCGGCTCGTGGTTCCCCGAAAGCGAGGTCCATTTTACGTACAGAGGCAGGACGGCGCTCCGCCGCCTTTGCGACATCATGGGGCTCGCAGGGTCGGAGGTCCTTGTGCCCGCTTACAATTGCGGCGCAGAGACGGAGCCTTACATCGACGGTGGCGCAAAGATAGTCCCCTACCGCGTGGACTACGGGGCGCAGGTAGACATCGAAGACATACGCAGATGCATATCCGAAAGGACGAAGGCGCTCCACGTGACCTATTATTTCGGCTTCCCCCAGCCGATCGACGAGATCAGGGGCTTGTGCCTCAAGAACGACATCTTTCTTATCGAAGACTGCGCGCTTGCCCTTTTCAGCGGCTTCAAGGGAAAGAAACTGGGGAGCTGGGGGGACGCTGCAATCTTCAGCCTGCCGAAAAGCCTTCCTCTGACGGACGGCGGCGCGCTTGTCATAAACAACCCGCGCCTGCGCACTTCATGGCAGAAGAGGCACGTCCCGCTGATGCGGACTGCGAGGGGAGCGATCTCACTATCCGCCGCAGCGCTCTTAAGGAGGCTTTCGGTGAGCGACGTCCTGCACGCCATTTTTCTATCGCTCCATAGCCGGCGTGTAGCCAAAGAGCTGGCATCGATGCCGTCAGTGCCGGAGACGGACGTCCTGCCCGATGTCGCACGGTGGATGCACTATTCCGAGGATTTTAGGGACAGGGCGCTGTCGGGCCTGTCCGGGCGCCTGCTGAAAGCAGTCGATGAGAAGGAGGTCGTCCGTCTTCGCCGCCGCAATTATACGCTCCTGGCCTCTCTTCTTCCCGACCGGCCGGACCTCAAGCCTCTCTATGCAGACCTTCCTCCGGATGTATGCCCCCTTGGCCTGCCCGTCCTGTGTAACGACCGGGAACGGCTCTACAAGTCCTTGCTCGCATCGGGCATATGGAGCGCCATATGGTGGCCCGGCTTCCCGAGGAACATGGACTGGGGCCCCTTTTCAGCAGCGCGCTTCCTGAAAAACCATGTGCTGTTGCTGCCAGTCCACCAGGGCTTGCGCGGGAAGGATATAGAACAGATTGCCCGCGCCCTGGCGGCAGGGATAGAAGACCTTACGTAGGAAGGGGCAGGCACTGCTCCGGGCAGTCCGAAGCAGTGCCTGCCCGCAAACCATCTACACCTCTCATTGAAGCGAGAAGTAGAATTCCATATCGTAGCTGTTTCCCACGGCATACTCCGGGCTGCCCGCCGAGGCGAGATAACCGTCTATAAATGACGGGATCATGTACTGCGAAGCAACCGAGCCCTTTTGCAAGGCGCGGTTGAGAGTGCCGTTGACGGTCAGTGTGTAGCTTACGCCGTTCGTCAATGTGATCGGGGAAGGGAAGACATAAGTCCCCCAATTTGCAAGCGGACCTGCACCCATCAAGGCCGATGCAATTACCGTGCTGCCTTGCGCAAGGCTAAAGCTGAGTCCCGAACCGCCTACGTTTAAGGCGGTCACGATCTTATCGCCGCCTGACACCGTAAAGGTTTCTACAGCCGGGGCGGAGATGCCATTGGTATCGCAATACCCAGTGCCCTGTACGTAGCCATCGGCGTACCACACGTTATAGTCAGGAACACCCTGATCCCCCGGAAGTGACCACGAACCATTCCCACCGTACATCGCAGTCAGGATGTACGAAGGGTCAAAGGGCTGCGCAAAAGTCGTAGAGCTGTGTGCCTCCGTATCAAGACTCACGTAGTTCACAGTTGGGCTTGGATCGATATTTATAAGAACAATGTGGTAGATCGTTCCGGCAGTCAGCGAAATGGAGGGAAGCGTGAAGGTTGATATAATGCTGCCCTTAGCCGAATACGCCGCTGTAGTATCCGTACCCGTCCAAACAACACTGTTCATGTTCGGATAATGGTTTGCGCTGCCGTCGTCGTTACAGAGCTGCCACTGAATTGTGCCACCCGTTCCGCCCATATAACCGGGAGTCACGTTCTCGTACTGGAGCGAAAGACGCACCACGGCTCCGGTGTGTTCGCACAGGAAACGGGCGTCGACCTGTCCGTTTGGACCAATTTGGAGGTTCTCAAGGAAGCCCATGTAGACCCCGCTGCCGTAATAGGGGTTCCCGGACTGTGTTATGGCGGTGCCGCCGCCCGATCCGCTGCCTGATGAGCCTCCACTCGTGCTTCCAGTGTCGCCCCTTGAGCCTGAAGCGCCGGTAACCGAAGGCCCCGTAGCTGTCCCTGTGCCGGGCGACGAGCTGCTGCCCCCGCCGGAACACGCGAAAGAGACTACGAGACAGCAAAGTAGAACTACAAATAGCTTCATTACTTCTTCCTCCTATCTACTCGCTTATCTGTTTGGTGGGTAGTAGAGCCGTCCAATTTAACGGGCTCTCCCTCTTTGGAGTCTTCCGAAACCTCCTTTCCTTTTTTAGCGCCGTTTTCGGACCTTACCACCAGGCGCGAAAGGAGTATAGCCGATTTATAAATCGAAAGTCTACATTAATTTGTACTAAACCTAATATCCACGTAGGTATGCTTTAGAACGACAACCTTTCCGACGGAGGATGCAATTGATATTACTCGTCGCATTCTGGCTCCTGGCCGGCGTTGTACTATACGTTTACGCAGGTTATCCCCTCATCGTTCAGTACCTGGGACGGCGCAATACAGGCAGGCGCTTACCGGGCGGAGCCGATTTCTTCCCATTCGTTTCTCTCATCATCACCGCGTACAACGAAGAGGACAGCATCCGGGAAAAAATCATCAACTCCCTCAGTCTGGCCTACCCGCATGACCGGCTGGAGATCATCGTGGCCTCCGACGGGTCGACCGACCGTACCGACGAGATAGTGCGGGAGTTTGCGCACAGAGGCATCCGGCTGGTCAGACTGCCGTCGAACAAGGGAAAGAGCGCGGCCCAGAACGCGGGCGTCGCACATGCGAGCGGCGAGGTCGTGGTCTTCTGCGACGCGGATGTAGAGCTGGACGAAGACACGCTGGCAGCTATAATAAGGCCCTTTGCCGACAGGCGGGTGGGCTGCGTCACCGGCAAGATACGCTACGTAAAAAGCGCGGAAACGGGAGTGACGAGGGGCGAGAACCTGTACTGGAGGTATGAGTTCAACCTCAGGAAACAGGAGAGCGACTTCGGCAACCTGGCGATGGGCAGCGGCCTGCTCGCTATCCGAAAAAAACTATTCAAGCCGCTCGATTCCGACGTCGGCGACGATTTCGTCCTTCCCATGAAGACGGCCGTCCAGGGGTACCGGGTCGTCTTCGAGCCGGACGCGCGGGGACGCACAATGCTCTACCAGAGCCACGCGGAAGACATGTTCGCGACGAAGCTCCGGATAATAACAAAGGACCTCCGCGGCCTGTTCTTTTGCAAGGAGATACTCAATCCGTTCGCTCACCCCTTTTATGCGTGGGGTCTGCTCTCCCACAAGCTCCTGAGATGGCTCGTGCCATACTTTTTGATCGGCCTTTTCGCCGTAAGCCTGGCGCTGCGCCATCTCCCCTTCTACGGCGTGGCGGTCGTAGCCCAGGCTGTTTTCTATACCCTCGCGCTCGTCAACCTCGCTATGGGGGCACGCGGCAGGGAGCTACGCCTTCTTTACATCCCATCCTGCTTCTTCCTTATAAACTCGGCTGCATTTCTGGGGGTGATAAGGTTCGTGACGGGCGGCAAGTCGGGCCGCTGGCAGCCGGTGAGGTGATAATGAAGAATATTCTGACCATTGACGTCGAAGACTGGTACCAATCCTCGATAGACGTGCTGCGGGCGAAGGGTTACGCAGCACAGGGCCGCCCTGTGCCGACAGCGAGCGTCGTCGCCAACACCCTGCACCTGCTCGATATACTATCGGAGTTCGGCGCAAAGGCAACCTGCTTCGTTCTGGGCTCGGTGGCAGAGACGTATCCCTTCCTCGTCCGCCGCATAGCGGACGCAGGACACGAGGTGGCCACCCATGGGTACGGCCACGAGCTCGTCTACGCACTCGACAGGGAAAGGTTCCGCTCGGACGTCGCCCTCTCCAAGAAATTGCTCGAAGATATTACCGGGCGAGCGGTGGAGGGTTACCGGGCGCCCTACTTCTCGATCACTCCCCGCTCGGCCTGGGCGCTAGATGTGCTCGCCGAATCGGGGATCAAGTATGATTCGAGCATTTTCCCCATCCGCAGGGGACTTTACGGCTTCCCCGGCGGCAAGCGCTTCCCACATACGATGGACCTGGCGGAAGGCCGGGCGCTCCTCGAGCTGCCCGTCTCTACATTGCGGGTGCTCGGCCAGAACCTTCCCTTCGGCGGCGGGGGCTATTTCCGCCTCGCGCCGTACTCATTCGTCAAAAACAGCCTCCTGTCCGTAAACAGGGCACGGCAGGTCGGGGTCTTCTATGTGCACCCTTACGAGCTCGATACCGAAGAGCTGAAATCACCACTGCCTGCCGAGAACCGGCGCACGCGCGTCTTCCGATGGAGCCAGCGGCTTAACCGCGAGAAGACGGAGCCCAAGATAGGCAGGCTGCTCACCGACTTCGCATGGACATCGATCCGCGAGTGGGCCAATGGCGAAAACGGCCGTTAAGACCAGCGCGTCAGAGTACGGCAGCGAAAGGGACCTCCCTTGCTCCGAGCTACGATGGGACAGCCAGGCGGATGCACTGAAGGGGCTTTTTGCAGCCGTCTGGGGCGGCCACCGTATAAACGGCATGGAGTACTTCGCGTGGCAGTTCCTCGAAGGCCCCAAGGGGAGGCCCATCGCTCACTGCGCCCGGCCTGATGACGCTGCGGCCGGCGCGCTCGCCGGGGTCTACCTGGTGACTCCCGGAACATTGCTCGCAGGCACGCACAGGCTGGAGTTCAGCACGTCCGTTTACACGGCCACCCATCCGGATTACCAGAGACGGGGCATCTTCGGCCGCCTGGCGGAGCTGACGTACGATAAATGCAGCAGGGAAGGCATTGCCGGGACAGTCGGGGTCCCGAACAACAACTCCCTGCCCGGCTTCAGGCGCCTCGGCTTCCAGGTGCTGGGCAGCATGGAAGTGCTCGTGCGGACCGCCTCACCGTTCGACGCACGCAAAACCGACCCGAGGGTGCGGGAATTTGAGTCCCTGCGCGACTTCGAGCGTATCGACTGCCGGATCGACAGGACCAGGGCGCTTTCCGGCACGGTCCTCTTCGAGCGGCAGCCGGAGTTCCTCGCCTGGCGATATCTTCGCTGTCCCGGCGTTCGCTATCGTATTTTCGGCTTCATGGGCGAACCCGGCAGGCTGACGGGCCTGATAGTGGTGAGACGTGCAAGACGCAAAGGCGTGCCTATTACCGTTATTGCAGACTTTCTCGTGGACTGGACGGTCGCTGACGCCGACGCTGCTGCCTGCGCCCTGCTGTCCAGGGCGCACCTTTTCGCAGTAAAGAACCTCACTCCGGGCGTCATCACCCTGGTCAACCCTTTTTCACGCGAAGCACAGACGTTGGAAAAGAACGGCTTCAGGCGGGTGAGCAAACGGCTTCTGCCCCACGACTGCAACCTGATCCTGAAGCTGCACATCGACCAGCCTGCGCCGTTGGCTTCCCGTCTCGCCGACTTCAGGAACTGGCATTTCTCTTTCGGAGACTACGATATCTTCTGAAGACCCCGCCCTTATCGCCCCGGTAAACCCCTCTTTTCCAAAGGCCTGACCTGCGCCGCTCTTCCCGCGTCGCTTACACCAGGCTTTCGTCCATCCAACCGACTTTGACGATCTGGATCCGGCTCAAGTCGCTCACGCCGAGGTGGTATTTCCGGTCGGCATCTGCGATATGAATGGGCTCAACGTCCAGGGGCCTGTCTTCGCCGAAGTGGGCAATTCTCTTCAGGCGCAGCAGCTCTGCTCCTACGGCGTCTATTGCGACCGGGTCGGTCCCGACGATGATGCCTTTGTAAGGCCAGACGAAGCGCTTATCGAAAAAACTGGCGCCCCGGCCGTAGAACTGGGGCGTGAGGGCCACAAGCACGTTTAGTCTCGTCTTGCCTTTCACGACGGGCAGCGTCCAGATGCGGCCAAGGTCTGCGCAGCCGTTGGGATGATAGTCCGACGGGCTCGGCACAAACTGGATGTAGTTCTTGAGAAGGGTGCCGACGCCGGACCAATGGTGGCTTCTCACGGGGCGGGTATTTACCAGGGCAGTGGCCTTTAAGAATAACGGGTTTTGAAGGACGCCTCTGTCCCCGACGGCGATGTCATCGCTGCGGATGCCGACGTCGAGAAGCCTCTTCCGGATGGCCTCTTCCATTTCCGGGGGCGTAGGCAGGTGGCGCCAGTCGTTGCTCTTGATGCCGACAACATCCGATTTCCTGAACAAAGTTTGCCACGCCGCGATGGGCTCTTTCTTTTCCAGGAGCGTGCAAAGGCCCTCGTCGAGCATCTTCTGGAGCACTGCCGCGCGTATCTCTCCGTTCGGGCCGAGGACGTCCCGGTCCCGTACGAGGACCACCTTTGCGGCTGCTGCGGCCCCGGCTTTTCCGGGCAGGCCCAGGCTCGCGGCTGCGGCGAGACCTGCCGTCGTTTTAAGGAAATCCCGGCGCGTTATCTTCATGGCACCTCCTTCAGTCTTGTACTTGCCGCGTCTATCAGGCGCACGGCCTCGCCTTCGTCCGGGACATGGAGCGCGATTATGATGCGCCGGCCTTCAAGCCGGGCGCTGTTCCACGCACCCTCGATCTGGGCCATGCCCGCCCTATTGAGCTTGTATTCCCTGCCGAACGTGGAATACGCAAATTCCGCATCGCTCTGCGTAGGATAAGCAGCCAGCAGCAGGAATGTCCTTTCTTTGCCGAAATCGTACCGGGCAAAAACGACCTCCGTTTCCGATGTCAGGCGGAGTATGTTCTCGCCCGATATGAAGCAGCGTTGATTGAGCAGCACATGGCTGCGCACGAATTTTGCGGTATCCGGCACCCGGCGGGCCTCCGGCAGCGCCTGCATTATGAGGGGAGGGCCTCCCGCCTCAGCTACCGATGAAGCGAGTTTTTTCCCGATCTCCAGGACGGCATCCTCCTGCTCCTTCCCCTCGCCTTCCCCGAAAATACTGAAGAAATAGCTGCCCTTCCAGAACCTGAGCATCCCGCCGCCGAATTCCGACTCCTGGCCTATGTCTGCTTCCGGGTCATGTTTGTCCCATGTGAATACGCCGAAGGCGTCCTGCGGCGACCCCATCTCGTAGGCTTCCGCTACAATTGCCGGGAGACCTTTCCTCTCGAAGCGCCGGACGGTTAGCTCCTTGTAGTTGTAAGCGATGAAGACTTCACCGGCCCCGTCGATGTAACCGAAAATAGCCTTTCCGCGGTATCGGACCGGCTCACCCGTTATTTTCCAACCCGCTGCGTCCGCGGGCCACACGATTGTCCCCTGCATAGCTCCCTTCCATTCGGCAAGAGCGGCCGGCGACGAAAGAAGAAGGGCCGCGATGGCACAGAGGAATACGTTCCTTACTGTCCGACCGATTGTCTGCCGCTTAATTTCTAGGCTCATCGCTTACCTTCCCGGGCGTTCCTGCCCGTATTTCCCGCTCCGGTCGCACATGCAGATTACAAACTTAATTCCTTGATTATAATACGATGGCCGGGTGACGTAAAGGAACAAGTTCTCGCCCCGTAATAATTCAGACCTCGATGCCCATGTGGCGGGCCATCATGGCGAACTGGCCGAGGGTCATCTCGTACCCCGTCTGGGTGCGGCAACCCCGCTCCTGCGCACCTCGGAGCCACGGGGTCACATCCGGCTCCGTTACGACGTCGGCCACGAAGGTAGAAGGGCCTATCGTGTCAATAGGGAACGGCGTGCGTGTATCGCCGTTCATGCCCAGCGGCGTCGCGTTTACGGCCAGGTCGATGCCGGCCAGGGGTGAAAGCCCATCCGAGAGCGCGACGGACGGATAGCGCGACGCAATGAGCGCAATCAGGCGGTCCTGCCTCACTCTGTCGACATCGACCACTGTGAGGTTTGCCGCCCCGGCCCCCGCTATCGCGTAAGCCGATAGCGCCCCCTGCCCCGCCTGCTCCGAAGACCGCGGCGCTCTTACCCCTCGGGTCGAAACCGTGGGTCCTTAGCGCCTCTAAGAAACCGAGGCCATCGACTATATCGCCTGCCAGACGCCCATGCCCCGTCCTCCTTATGACGTTGACCGCGGCGAGGTCTCGCGCAGTAGGCGAAAGATCGTCCGCCTGCCGGGCCGCTTCCTGT
This sequence comes from uncultured delta proteobacterium, assembly GCA_963810935.1. Lineage (GTDB taxonomy): Bacteria > Desulfobacterota > Syntrophorhabdia > Syntrophorhabdales > WCHB1-27 > CAWEPK01. The sequence goes on from CAWEPK010000010.1 coordinate 225,000, forward strand.
TTATGCGGTATCGTCACGATGCACCCCGGACAGTTCTGCCAGCCCCGCAGGAGCGCAAAGAAATGGCCCACGTCGGCCGGGTGCACGTCTATCGTCACCATTACTGCATCGATCCGCTTTTCCCTGAAATACCTGTTGAAGGTAGCGGGCGATTTCACCTGGGCGACGGGATGGCCGATCATCGGATAGACGAGCGTCCGTCCCGAAGTGATGAGATCGTCTATCATGGTCCTTCCCTCCTATCCCTTCTCCAGGCCGTCCAGGATGGATCGGATATTGATGGGTATCTCCGTACACCGGACACCGACGGCGTTGTAGATCGCGTTGGCGATGGCCGGAGCAGGCACGGAGCACGGCGGCTCCCCGACGCCTTTCGCGCCGAAGGGTCCGAAGGGATCTTGCGGCTCCACGATTACAGGCTCGATGTCCGGAACGTCGAGCATCGACGCTACCTTGAAATCGACCAGATTGGGGTTGAGGCAGATGCCCGTGTTGCCGTCGATGTACTGGCGCTCCATGATGCCGTATCCCATGCCCATGATCGTTCCGCCCTCGATCTGGTTCTCGCAGCCGATGCGGTTGATAACCTGTCCGACGTCGTGGGCTGCGACGATGCGCAGCACATCGACCTTGCCAGTCCGGGTGTCCACCGCAACCTCCGCGAAGTGCGCGCCGAAGCTGTGGAGAAGAACGTTGCGCGGCGGTTTTCCGGAGCCGCGGCCTATTATGGGACTCGGCGCCTTCGCGAGGATATCCCTGTAGGACAGGGAAAGACCCTCGCCTTTAACGAAGACACGGCCGTCCCTGATCTCCAGGGCCTCTTTCTTTTTATTCAGCAGCTCGGCGGCGACATCTAAAAGCTGCTCCTTCGCGTCGCGGGCGGCCGCAATAACGGCCAGCCCTGTACTCGCTGTCCCTCGGCTGCCGCCGGGCGGTCCCGTATCGGTGGTGGCATCCGTATCGCCGGTAGTTACCTGAACGTCTACGTAAGGCACGCCGAGCGCCTCGGCGGCGATCATCGCCATTGTCGTTTTCTGTCCGCCTCCCGTGTCGTTGAGGCCCGAAAGCAGCTCGACGGACCCGTCAGGGTCGAGCTTTATGACTGCCGACATGGGTGGCGTGATGGCGCCGTGCCTGCATGAATGGAAGGCCACGCCGAGCCCTTTCTTCACAGGCCCCGGGCTCGTTCCCGGCGGTCTTCCAGCGTCCTTCCCAGCCGATCGATGCCGCGCCCTGCCGGGCGCACTCGGCGAGGCCGTTGCTTGCGAAAGGCCATTTCCTATCCTGGTCGCCGTCTTCCTTGCGCGCGTAGTTCTTGATACGGAAGGCCAGCGGGTCTATGCCGAGTTTTTCGGCAAGGCGGTCCATATGGACTTCCCCCGGGAACGTGCCTGCCGGATGACCGACGCAGCGCATGTGGCCGCCTTCGGGCTTATTCGTGAAAACGTTGTAGCCTACGAGCTTTACGTTGGGGCACCGGTAGACGCCCTTGGGCGTCAAAAGCGACTCAAAGGCGCCGTCGAGATGATAGTAGGCGCCCAGGTCAGCATACAGCCGCACGTCCATCGCGGTAAGCGTGCCGTCTCTTTTTGCCCCATACCTGAGATACCATGTCGTCGGATAGCGATGGTGGGCACAGAGGAAGTTGTCCTCCCTGCTGTACTCGAGCCTGCACGGCCGGCCCGTCTTTCTTGCGAGGAGGGCCGTTATGATATGGGTACGCTCTAAAAATGTCTTGTCGCCGAAATCGCCGCCTATGTAATGCGTGTCTATCCTGATCTGGTTCACTTTCAGCTTGAGCGTCCTCGCAAGGTACGTCCGCAGGTTAAATGGGTGCTTGTGAGAATCCCAGAGGGTTAGCCTGTTTCCGGTCCAGGCGGAGATAGTCACCCTCGGCTCCGGCGTCACGTGCTGGACGAGTTGTGTCCTGTACTTGTCTTCGAGGATGATGTCAGCCTGCCTGAACCCCTCTTCTACGCTGCCTCGCACTACGGTGTCCGCCGCCTCCTGCAAGGCGTTGCCTTCCGGATATAACCTCGGAGCGCCCGGCTTAACCGCCTCTTCGGCATCGAGCACAAACGGGAGGACCTCGTAGTCGACGTTAACAAGCTCTATGGCCTCCTGCGCCGCATCTTCGTCGACTGCCGCGACTGCCATGATTTCATCACCCGCGTAACGCGCAATAGTCGCAAGCGCCGGCATCTCATAGAAAGGGGCCGAGTCCCTCTTGTGGATAGAGATGCCCGGCACGTCGGCAGCGGTGATGACCGCTTTTACGCCCGGCAGGGCGGAAGCCTTGCCCGTGTCGATCTTAACCACCCTCGCGTGAGGATGAGGGCTCCGCAGGACTTTGACATAGAGCATACCGGGGAGGTAGATATCTGACGCAAACCGCGCCTCCCCTGAAAGGCGCTCCAATGCATCCACCCTCTCAACTTTTGTGCCGATCACCTTGAATGGCCGTGACATACAAGCCTCCTGCCGTATCTACGCGATGGACGCGAGGGCCTGTTGGAGAAGGCCCTGCGCCGCCTTTGCCTTGTAACCGTTGTTTGAAAGCGGCTTCGCCTTCTCGACAGACGCCGCGCACGCCGCCGCCGCCGCGTCTGCAACTTTTCTGCCCTTTAGCGCAGCCTCGGCGGAAGGAACGCGCAGCGGCCGGGAAGCAAGCCCGCCGAAGGCGATGCGGGCATCCGCTACCAGGCCGTTTTGCATGGCAAGCACGACAGCGACGCTGACAAGGGCGAAATCGAACGCCTCCCTCTCCGTCAGCTTCATGAATACACCCCTGCCCGCAGCGGGCTGCAAAGGCGCCTCAACAGCGGTAACCATCTCCGCCGGGCATAGGACCGTCTCCGAGAGCACGTCCGCATCCGGATCGACATAAAACTGCGCGATGGGGACCGTCCGTTTACCTTTCGGCCCTTCTATCTCAACGCGAGCGCCGAGGGCGGCCAGGGCTACGGCTGTGTCAGATGGGCTGACCATAGCGCAGGCGCCGGCCGGGAAAATCGCATGGTACTGGTTCTCGCCGTCGAAGGCGTAGCAATTGCCGCCCCCTTTCCGGAGGCAGTCCTTGAAGGTCCTCCCCCGGAAATACCAGCAGCGCGGCCTCTGGCAGAGGTTGCCGCCGATGGTGCCTACGTTCCTTATCTGCGGGACGGCCACACGCTGCGCAGCCTGGGCGAGTACAGGCAGCCTGTTCCGGACAAGAGGCGATTCCGCGATATCCGTAAGCGTAGCGGCCGCCCCTATCCTCAGTACATCTTTCTCCTGCCTTATGTGGGCCAGGCCGTCAATGCCTTTGATATCTATCAAATGGACCGGGCTTTTCAGCTTTGGGCCCTCGACCCTGTCTTTCATCATGGCAAGCATATCGCTGCCGCCCGCAATTAGTGAAGCCTTGTCCCCGTGTCGCGCGAGGAGGGAGACAGCCTCTTTGACGGTAGCCGGCCTGTAATAGTCGAAGCCTTTCATCGTCTCTCTCCTCCCTTAAGCCTTCGATGCCGCAAGGACCGATTCGACGATCTTCGGATAGGCCCCGCAGCGGCAGATGATTGCCGGACATGGCCGTGCGGACCTCGGCGCGGCTGGGCCTGGGGTTTTTGTCGAGAAGCGCCTTCGCTGACATCATCTGGCCGGGCGTGCAGTAGCCGCACTGGTAGCCTCCATGCTCCGAGAATGCCTTCTGAATGGGATGGAGCTTCTCTCCCCGGCTCAGCCCCTCGACAGTGAAGACCTTCTTTCCGTCCATGGCAATTGCAAGAAGCGAGCAGGCGTAAACCGGCCTGCCATCGATTATGACCGTGCAGGAGCCGCAGTTACCCCGGTCGCACGCCTTCTTGCTCCCCGTCAGCCCAAGCTCGCGCCTCAGCACGTCGAGGAGCGTCCAGTGCGACTTGACCTGAACGCGGTACAGCCTGTCGTTGACGTCCAGCCGGATGATCGCCTCTTTCACGCCCCGGGGCAGAGCGGCTGCCTGCTCCTGACTCGAGGAAGGCCTCGGGAGCGTGCCCATGGCAACAGCAACCCCGCCCGTAGCCATCCCTTTCAGGAACGAGCGGCGTGACATCTTCACCGGGTCCCTGCCGTCCTTTTCTTTCTTTTCGGCCTTATTTTCCCGGTCGTCCATATTTATGCCCCCGTGTCTTGGTAACGCACACCTATTATATACCCTCCCGGGCGAGAAGCGGCCGGCCTAAGCGGCCTTTTTTTTGAGTGGGCATTTATACGGCGGGGGATTTTTTATATTAAGGGCTCGTTTTCGGGGCGGCCTTTGCGGCCGCGCGCACCTTCGAGAAGACAAAGCCGGCGCCCATCAGCAGAAAGACCAGGGCAGTTACCGGCCAGATTGGATGAACGATCTTATCGAGACCCGTAGCGCAGCCGGCAAACAGAAGGACAACAGCGCCGAGGAGGGAGACAAAGGCCCATACAGACGAGACCCTGGCCGTCCAGCCGATAAAGACTATATAGACGACCGCACTCATCAGGACCGCGAGCCACGCCGTCTCCCTCAGTATCTCTTTTACGAAAAACCCGAGAAGCAATGCAATGAGACCGATGGCAAGGGTCGTCAGCCTCGATGCGAGGAGGAGCCGGCTGTCCTTCGCAATATGGAGCGCAGGGGCGATGAAGCCTTTGACGGCGAGGGTGGTCGCCCCCATCAGGAACGGAGACCCGGCGCTCATCAGAGGCGCCCACATTGCAAGGAGAAGGAAGACCCCGATATACGGCGGCACGATGTCGAGCAGCAGAGGAAGGGCTGACAGCGATGATGCGGAAGGGTTGGCGTATCGCGCGACGATGCCGCACAGGGCGGCCATCGCCACGATCGGTATGGTTATGATGTTGCCGAGGATGATCCCGGCCCTTCCCCCCTTCATGCTGCGGGCGGATGAAGCTATGTTGATGACCGGCTGCGCGAGGATTCCAAGGGTCACGTTGATATACGCGAGGCTCACTGCCTGGATAGCCCCCATATCCCCGAAGAGCGTGAAATAATGAGAGCCCGCTGTATGGACGATGCCTCTGGAGGCTGCAATGGCGTAAGACCCGCCGAGGAAAATGCCGATCGCGGTGACGATGAGGTGGATCACGTTCGTATAGGCCGTAGCCATAAGCCCGCCCACCATGTTGTAAACCATGAAGACAAGGGCCGTGAGGCACATGCCGGTCGAGAAGCTTACGCTGCCGTTTAATATGAAAGAAAGGATGGCTCCCCCGCCGACCACCTGCATCGTCACTATCCATATGGAAAATACGAGCTGGAGAAGACCGGCCAGTCTCGCGGTCCTCTTCCCGTAAAGGCCGGAGACGATATCGAGTATTGAATAGGTCTTGCCGCTCGTGATTATCCTGGGTAGAAGAAAGGCGGTGCCGAACATGGCTATCCAGATGCCCACCTGGAACCAGAGGGCGGACATCCCATGCAGATAAGCCCCCTGGGCCATGCCTACAACGGACACGCCGCCGGTCCATGTGCCTGCGATGAGGGCCGATACGAGGGGTATCGACAACCCCCTCGAAGCCAGTAGATAGGCGTCCGACGAACCGGCCTTCTTTCCGGCCGCAAAAAAGGAGACGGCCAGCAGCAAGGCTATATAGCAGCCGATTACCAGAAGGTATACCGATTTTACGGAGACTGCCAAACCCTCGCCCCCCTGAACTCTCCCTTATGATGGTACAGACCGGCGTGCTAATGCAAGGGAAAAGAACAAAGCGGTAGAACAGACAAAACAGTAAGGATGAGGAAACACCGGAACACAGAAGAGCAGGAACAACTTCGCCTGCCCTGACTTATAAATTTAATTTGCGGGGCCAGGACTTGAACTTGGGACCTTCGGGCTATGAGCGGCGCAAACGGGCTAAAGCAAAGGAAGCCCAAACAGCCGAACTAGGGCTACCCGTCATAAACAATTATCGTTTGAAACCGACTTTTGAAATCTATTACGCCATCACAGACTATGGCGCCTCCACGCTTATCTCCACTCGTGCCGGGCGCATCTGCGAAAGCAGCAGCAGCGCGAAGAGTACCGCCCCTGCAAGGAGGAGCCAGAAGGAAGGCGCGACAAGACAGAGGGCGGCGGCTCCCGCGAGGAGCCTCTCGAAAATATTCAGTTTCCTTTGGAAGTATCCCTCGCAGGCCACGGCCAGGGACCATATGCCTATCATCGCTGCGACCACCGTGACAACCAACTGGAACCAGGGACCGACCAGGAGGAGCTTGTAGTTATAGGCAAACATGATGGGTATGATAAATGCCACCAGGGCCATCCTGGTAGAAAGCCAGCCGACCCTCCACCCGTTTGCCTCCGCTATGGCGGCGGCCGTGTAAGCGGCGCTCGCGTCGGGGGGCGTGATAAGGGCGAGGCAGGAATAGTAGAAGGCGTAGAGATGGGCCGCGAAAGGCGCCAGGCCGAGCGAGATGAGGGCCGGTATCACGGTCGACGCCTGGAGGATGTAGGCAGGTGTGGTGGGCATGCCGAGACCCAGGAGGAAGGAGATCAAGAGGCCCAGCATCAGGCCCATGAAGAGACTCCCGCCCACGATGGCGCCGAAGGCGCTGCTTATGCGCTGGCCGAAGCCGGTGATGTCGACGGAGCCTACGATGAGACCGGCGGCAGCCGTGGACGCCATAACGATGAGTATGTTTTTTGCACCGCCTTCGAAGGCGGAGAGAAGACCGGTCAGGCTCAGCCTCGTGTTCTTCCTGGACTGGCTTATGGCGATTGCCGCAAGTATGCCGTATCCGCCTGCGAACCTGGGTGAGTAGCCGGAGATCAAAAGGGCCAGGAGCACCGCGACGGGCACGATCATGTGACCGTAGGTCTTCAGGGTCCCGAGGATCGTAGTCCCGGAGTCCACCCCTTTCAGCCCGAGCTTCTTGGCCTCTATGTGGACCGTCGCGAATAGGCTGAAATAGTAAAGGATAGCCGGAAAAAGCGCATAACGGAGGATCGTCGCGTAGGGTATGCCGCTGAAAGCGGCCATCACGAAGGCGCACGCGCCCATGACGGGAGGCGTCATCTGACCGCCGCAGGAAGCGGCCGCTTCTACGGAGGCGGCGAACTCGGAAGGATACCCCGCCTTCTTCATCATGGGTATGGTGATGCTCCCGACGGTAGCCACGTTCGCCGACGTGCTGCCCGTGATGGAGCCGAAAAAGGAGCTTCCGATGATGGCCACCTTCGCGGGGCCGCCCGTCATGCGGCCCGTGAGAGACGTGGCGATGTCGCTGATGAGCTGCGAGCCCCCGGTCCGCATAAGTATGGAGCCGAATATGATGAAGAGGGCAATGTCCGTCGCGGAGACGCCGAGGGGTAGGCCGAAGATGCCGCCCAGGGAAAGGTAGAAGAAGTCGAGGAGGTCGCTGATCGTGTGAGGGGTCGTATGGAGCACTGACGGCAGGTAGGGACCAATGAATGGATAGATGAGAAAGGCTATGACGCAGTAGAGAAGGCCCGCGCTCACGACTCTTTTGGCCGCTGTCAGGACGACGAAGATCATCATCGCGCCGAGCACCTTCTCATACCAGAAGAGGGGTGTGACAAAGGCAAACCGCTCGTTAACCACGTACTCGTAGAAAAAGAGGAGATAGCCTATCCCGGTGAGGGCCATGAGCACGAGTATCCAGCTCCAGAGCGAGGGCTTTGCCTGCCCGCCTTTGTTGGACAGCAGGAAGACGAGGATGAGGCCCAGGCCCAGGTGAACGCTCCGCTGCATGAGTGCGTCGAAGACACCGAACAGGGCCGTGTAGATGTGGAAGAGGCAAAGAAGCGTTGCCGCGACGAGACATATTTTCTTGTGTAAGGGACGGGCCGTCCACAAAGTGCTCCAATCGTTGCTCATAACAGCTACTCCTCAGTCTACTTAACCCAGCCGCGTTCCTTATAATATTTGAGGGCGCCGGGGTGAAAGGGGATGCCCGCGTCCTTCGCCATATCCTGCACCTTCGTATACCCCATCGATTTGAGAATGCCGGGGTACCGGCCGAAATTCTCCGCTATCACCTTGACGATCCTGTAAGCGACCTCGTCCGGCATGTCGCTCCTGCATATGATGTGTGTCCTTGCCGCGACCGTCTTCACGGGCGCATCCATGCCCCTGTAGAGACCCGCCGGAAGCGAATATGCCTCAACGCCCCTGAACCGGGTCATGGCCTTCACCTTGTCGTCGGGCAGCGAGAGGAGCTTCAGTTTTTGCTGGGAGCTGACGTTGAGTATGGAGGGGGCAGGGAAGGCCGTCGTGAAGAGCAGCGCGTCGAGATGACCGTCGACCATGAGCTGCGCCGCGTCCTCGAAACTACAGAACTGCACTTTCATGTCCCTGTACGAGACGCCGTAAGCTTTCAGGATTCTCTGCGCCTCGACGTCGCTCGAATTGCCCTTGGCCGATGGGCTTACCCTCTTGCCTCTCAGGTCAGCGGGGCTGTTGATCCCGGAAGCCACCCTCACCGCGAGCTGCATCGCCATGGGATAGATGGTCGCGAGATTCCGTATGTTCTTGACGGGCTGTTTGAAGAACCCGACCCCGTCCCATGCCTCGGCGGTCGTGTCGGTGATGCTGAAGCCCACGTTGAACTTGCCGCTGCCCACGCCCATGATGTTGGCCGTCGTCGTGCTCGGCAACGTCGAGCCCGTGATCTCAGGGTACGTCTTCTTGACGTCTTCGAGCATGGCGGTCCCTATAAGCTGCCACGTACCGCCCGCAACTATGGTGCCCCACTGGACCTCGTACTTCGCGGCGAAAGCGCTGCCACTGAAAAGCAGGACCAGTGCCAGAGCCGGTAACGTTCTGTTCCAGAAAAGATTTCTCATGACTTGTTCCTTAAACTTTGCCAAATCCCTTGACGAAGTCCTCGAGTCTCACGGACCCCCATCCCATCGGCCTGCACCGGGTGAAACGGTTCCGCTCCTCCTTCCGGAAGAGGGACGGCTTCGTCGCATCGATGCCCATCTTCCCGCCCATCCTCTGCCATGTCTGTTCGCCGGGAGGCGATATCTGTGGGCACGAGGGGTCCATCGGGTGTATCCGGTTGCCTTCCGTGCGGATGATGTCTCTTTCAGGATTGACGCGCGTGGAGACCGCCCACCACAGATCGGCGGGGTCCTCGATATTGACGTCTTCGTCGACCGCTACCGCGATCTTTGGATGCAGGTAATTGCATGAAAGGGCGGACATCAACGCATCCTTGACCTGTCCCTCGTAGTGCGCGGTGAGTTTCAGAACCACAAGCCACGCGCTTCCCCAGATGGGTACCATGACATCGTGCACATCGAGGCTTCCGCCGTGCAGACTGCTGACCCTGCGGTAGATATCGGCCTCGATGGGAAGGCCGATGAGCGACTGGTGTTCCGTGAACTCCGTCGCCTGTATGCTCCGGAAGATAGCGTCGTGGCGCATGGTGATGGCCGTCACCTCGAAGACGGGGTTTTTGCCCTCACCGGAGAAGAAACACGTAAACTCACCGAAAGGCCCCTCTTCTTCCCTGACGCCCGCCTTCACGTAGCCTTCGATGACTATCTCAGCGTAAGCTGGAACGTCGAGATCTATCGTCTCGGCCGGAACCAGCTCGGCGGGCTCGCCAAGGAGCCTGCTGGCAACCTGGAACTCATCCATCTCGTATGGTCCCGACACGTTCGTCGCAATATCCCACGCCGGATGGTGGCCGATTGCGACCGCCATCGGCATGTCGCGGCCCAGCGCCTCGTACTTGCTGAACTGCACCCATGTGTGGCGGGGCACCATCATGACCCCCATTTTCCTCGGGCCCTTCGCCTGCATCCTCAGGCATGCGACGTTCCGGTTGCCCGTCTCCGGGTCCTTAGTGATGTTCATGCCGGAGCCGATGAACCGTCCGGCGTCGATGTTCGACATTTTCGTGATGGGGATATCGAAGATGTTTGCCTTCTCCCCGATAAATATGCGTTCTTTCACGGGCCCCGTCGCCACGCGTTTGCACTCGCCGCCCTGTGCCGCGAGGACTTGCGCGAGATAGCGGGCGACACTTCCGGAGGAGCTGCCCATTGCCAGTGCCTGACTTTTCCGCGTCCGCACCAGGTCATCAACGACCCGCCACGAGTCGTAGCCCTTGATCGTCTTGAAGATGATGGGGCCCGGCGCCTTGGATGCGAGCTCGGCCAGCTCGTTGACAGGGTCCACCTCCCTCTCGACCGTCAAAAGATCGCTCCCCAGCTCTTCGATGAAAGTCCTCAGATCTTTGGGCATTTCGCTCATCCCTCCTTGTTCTGTGCGTTTCTTATGGCGTCCGGCCCTCTCGACCGGTCCCTGATAGTCGATAAGCATTTACTTTGTTCAAACAACAATGAGTTTGTCAAGGGCTTATGCAAACTCGCGCACTGCCCTCCAATCGGCTCGCGCCCGCCCACGCTTCAACCGTAACGCGTCGGGACAAGCTCCGGGGAAGCGCTGCAAATGAGCGTCAGCGAGATGATAAATCCTTGCAACACGAATGCCAACGGCTTCGATGCGGCCCTCCTGGGCCTCGTGGTGATAGCCGCCATCTGGGCAGTCGTGGGCTTTCTGATGCCGGAGGTAGGGCAAAGCGCCAAGCGGTCTGAAATGTAGTCGCAACCAATTGCTGTTCAATAAAGCGATATTATCGGCTGATGTAGCAGCGAGACCGTTTTTTGCAGTTTGCTTGCTGCGGCGCTTCCACCGGGACGCATGGAAGCGCCGTTTCTTTCTCTCCCGCTATTTCTTCTTTGGTGGCGGGGCCGGCTTCGCGGTGGCCGCCGTGCCTGAAGCCTTCTGGACCGGCGCCCCTTTCACCGTGGGCGGAGGCGGGGGAAGATTGACGGGAACCCTGGCCGTGCTTAACTCGTTCCCCTGGCCTGTGGCCGGCCTGCTGTTGTCGAAAACCTGGCCTGCCGTAGAGGTCTGCTGGGCCAAAAGGCCGCCGGCAGCGAAGAACAGAAATAACAATGCGAGACCTGTGAAACTACCGATACGCTTCATGATTCCTCCTTTGTTTCTGATATTCAGACGTAGACCTCCTGAAGCTTTTCAAGGACCTTGAGGATGGTGCCCACGATCTCTTCCGGCCTTCCGTCCATAGGGTCGATTGTGACCATCGGTGTCAGGCCCGCAGGCGAGAGGATGGCGATATTGTACCGGCTCCCGGCTTGCAGATCCTCCAGGTATTCAGGCATTGAATCGGAGTAGACCATCAGGGCGATATAGTAATCGTGAAGAAGGTTACGGAGCCTTTCATTCAACGGCATGGCTCGCAGCACACCCTGTAAAAAGGGTGCGATAACGGGGTCGGGATTGGCCACGAACAGAAGGACGGGGCGGTCCCGTTCCTCTATCGTCCCGAGCGTATCGTCATTCCATTCGTGCCAGAGGATGCCGTCTTTCGGAAATTCGGGCCGGGCGTCGAAGGATGATGTCATTTGATGCTCCCCGTAAAGACGGGCCGGATGCTCACAAAATCATGAAATTCCCGGCCGCGAGAACAGCCCCGTCATTTCGCGACAGGTTCTTTCTCTGCCGTCCCTGTGGCGGACGTCCCCGTAGTTCCCGGCTCGCCGGGGGCGGCGCCCTTTTGACCCGACGGAGGGGCAGGCCGTGGACGCTGGACCCCGTATTTGACGACCGGCTCGATTTTGTACGGCCGGTCCGGGGCCGGCGTCAATCTATCCGACGGGTACGGGGGCGGCGGCCCGTATTTGACCTTAAACCCACCGTCAGGCTGCTGCGCGCCGGACTTACCCGACAGCAGCAGCATACCACATAGGAACAGCCAGACGATCTTCCTGAAGCTGAACAGCTTTCTTGCCAATGCTTCTATAATTCTCATACACACTCCTTGCCGTGAAGGCAGTTGAAGTGACAGACGTCCGGTGCGTTCGTGTCGAAATTCCACAGGTGGAGGCTGTTTCCCTTGCATATCCACCATTGCGCGCAGTCCCGGCAACTCCCCTGCCTCATCCACTGCCGGTCCCTGAACGGCTGGAACTTGTTCTCCCAGCAATCTGCGAAAGATTCCTTTCGGATGTTGCCCTGGACGAGCCTCCTCGATACGCTGGGGCAGGCCGATATCTCCCCGTGCGCGAGGATGCCGCCTATCTCTATGCCCGCCCGGCAACTGTAGAAGGCGTCCCTCACTTCCCTTTCGAGCTCGCACCCGAGGAAACCCTCCTCGTCTACCGATACGCGCATAGGCGCGCCTGCTTTCCTGGCATCTCTCGCGAACTCATAGAGCTTTCTGTAGTCGCCCGGCCGCAAAAGGAGGTCGTAGTTCCCTTTGGCCCTTCCGCCGGGAAACAGCGTGATGAGACGCCATTCCCGGACCCCCTCTTTTTCGATGAACTCGTGGATGTCCGGCAGCTTGTCTACGGTTCTCCTGGAAACGGTCGTAGCGACTTCGAGGCCCGAAAGAAACGCACGGTCCCCCAAGGCCCGAATGGCGCCTACCGCCCTGTCGAATGAATCCGCGTTCCGTCTCAGCCAGTTGTGGTCCTCCTTCAGGCCGTCGAGGCTGACCGTGACCGTGCTCATGCCGGTAGCCCGGCATTTTTCGATCGCCTCTTCCGTCATCGCGAACCCGTTAGTGACCATCCCCCACGGGAAGCCGAGCGCCGAGATCCTTTCGGTCACCGCGAAGATGTCCTTTCGCAGCAAGGGCTCGCCTCCGGTGATGGCGACCATTATACCTTTCGGGTCGTACCGCCCGGCGACCGATTCGAAGCCGCCTATGATCTCTTCCGTTGTCAACTCGAGCCGCGTGTCTTTGGCGGACGAGCAATCGCTGCCGCAGTGAAGGCAGTCTGAGGTTGCAAGCGAGCGTCGCCTCCCAAAAGAGGTACCGCAGGCTGTGCTCCATTGTGGCCAGGCGCAGGTATCGCGACCACGCCCTTAACTGGAGCCGTTTCTTAAAGTTACCGAGCACCATGCAATTACCATGTTAACATAGTGCGCCGTCAATCATCCAGAGGGCCGGAGCGAAAAGATGAAGAAACGCTGCCGATATGGTAGAAATACATCCAGAGGAGCAGTTAACAGCCAATGAAAAAATCATCAGGAACGATCGTAGCGATAATGGCGGTAGTTATCTTGGCAGGGACTTTTATTACGGCGAAATGTGCGACGGCAGGGGAGACCGGAAGGGATGGCCGTTTCATTGCCTATGACAACGGGACGGTCCTGGACAACGGGACTAACCTGATGTGGGCGGCCCATGACAGCGGGTCGAACATCAACCGGGATGATGCCAAGAGTTATTGCGAGCATTATCGGGGAGGCGGATATACGGACTGGCGGATGCCGACGGGGAATGAGCTGGCGGCGTTGTATGATACGGGTAAAATTTATATGTCCAACTGTGGGAATCCTGTCTACTTAACGGCGTTGATTCATCTTACATGCAGCTCGATCTGGGCTTCAGAGGCACGTGATTCCGACGCCGCCACCTTCTATTTCGACTTTGGCAAACTTTATTGGGCTCCACAGTCCCAAACTATCAACTACCGGGCGCTTCCCGTGCGTTCCGGCAAATAGCTTATTTGGCCATTTTCTTTTGGCCGGAGGTGAGGGCTTTTTCATTCAATATGACACCGAATAATTGCAGGCCAATCATTTGCACTGTCGTTTCTGCTGCTATCCTGTTTGCGTTGCTTCCCGCGCAGGCACATGCCGACCCGTGCACTACGGAAATTCCCAAAGCAATACGGCTCCTGGAAGAAGGCGTCGACGTCAACACCCACGACGAATATAAGAGGACCTCTCTCCACTATGCGGCATTCTGTGGCAAGACCGAATTGGCCGGGCTGCTGATCAAGAAAGGCGCGGACGTCAGCGCCCCGGACGAGGGCCAGAGTACCCCTCTGCATACAGCGGCTTGTGGAGGCGTAGGCCATGCCGATGTGGCTGCTCTGCTGATTGAAAAAGGCGCAGATGTGAACGCCCGGGACAAAGAGCAGGCCACACCCCTCCACATTGCGGCCGGCGGAGACGATCTCTTGTTGGTTGCTTTGCTGATTAAGAAAGGCGCCGATGTGAACGCCAGGGACAAGGACCGGAGGACTCCGCTGCACGAAGCGGCATTATTAGGAGCAGGCAATATCAAGGTGGCTGCTCTGCTGATTAAGAAAGGCGCCGATGCAAACGCCCAGGATAAGGAGCACGACACGCCGGCCATGCTTGCGGAGAAGAATGGCTATACCGAACTTGCCGCCATGCTGCGTAAGGCCCAGGGTAAAAGAAAATAGGTATGGTGCGTGGTGGCCACCGAGGTCGGGTCCTGTAATTTGCATTGCCGGCTATCAACATTTTTGTGCCCATATCCCTGCATCTTCCTTTGCACCTCCGCGAGCTGACGGTCTTATCCCAATATAATCCAGGAAAATTTATCTTTGGGCTTAAGTTTTTATTAGAGCTTCCGATAGTAACTACAGTAAAAGGAGAGGAGCGGCCATGTCGAATATCAGTAGCGTCGGTAATTCTGTAACAAGCTCGCTGCTCAGCAGCATACTTTCGGGCGGCTCGACAACCACCTCGGGCAGCGATTCGTCAAACACTGCCTCCGATATCGTCAGCCTCATGAGTGGTTCGTCGTCGGACTCCTCCAATACCTCTTCAATCTATAATATCCTCAGCGGCAGCCAGGGATCGGACTCGGCGGGTTCCATGTACAGTGTCCTGCTTTCCGCCGAAAGCGCCAGCATAATGCAGTCTGATCCGAGCCTGGCCCAGGACATCCTCTCGGCAAGCCAGACATCGGCCGGCAGCAGCTCCTCTTCCGGCTCTGCGACTTCCACTACAACGGCCACCCAGGAGCTTCTCCAGGAATTGGAGAACACGAACCTGCTCACCATAAGCCCCGACACTCTTACGTCCTTGTTGGAGAACAAGATGGCCTCAGCATCGCAGGCATCGTCGAGCACGAGCACCGGTTCTCAGGTGAGCCAGACGGCTTAGTAATCAGATCTCAGGAGGCTATAAAGCGCGTGATCGGCAAAACGGCTGTATAGCCATTCTGCCTCCCGGACGATTCCTTCGAGCTTGAACCCCAGGCGCTCAGGTATAGCACGGCTGCGGGTATTCTCGACCGCGCATTGTATCGCTATCCTGTTCATTTTCCATACGTTGAAGGCGTGTGAGATGAAGGCACGGCAGGACTCGGTCATGATGCCTTTCCCCTGGTGCGCCTCATCCAGCCAATAGCTTAAGAAGACCGAGCGGTTCATCCAATCGGGGTTCACGTGGTAAATCATTCCGCAGAGTCGATCCTCGAACCAGATCCCGGCGCAAAACCCTTTCCTGGTCGCAAAATTCAGGAGCCATGCCGTGATGAACTTCTCCGCGTCGGCAGCCGACCGCATAGTGTCGGGAAGCCATGGGTGCCACCTGCGCCAGTGTTCCCGGTTCGCATTGACGAGATCGAGGAACTCCGTTACGTGGTGTAGCTCGATAAGGCGCAGGCTCAGTCTCTTCATTGATTTTGCGGCAAAACATTTGTCACTCCAAGCAGAATAACTATGTCAGAAAAATCTCGCGCTTCACGTCACAATACCCTCATACCGTCTCATCTGGTAGTTCAACAGCTCTTCGAGTCTCGGGAAGACTACATGCCCTGACCGGCACATACGCTCCACTTCATAAAAACTATTCTCAGGATGGTGTTGGCGCCTTCCCATGACGCGCACATACTCTGCCAGCGCCGCCATACCTTCCTCTTTCTTGTCTTCCCTGAAAGCGATGAGGCTCTGGTATGCCTTTATAATGACGAACGCGTGCGTGAAGCTGCGGCTTTTTCCCAGGCCCCCTGCCCGGCCCAGGTAGCAGGAGGCTCGCTCGTAGTCTCCCATCCGGTAGGCCACCTGCCCTGCCATCGCTAATGGCATGGCCTCGGTAGGCTCAGCCTGACTTGCCTTCATAAACTGTTTCAAGGCGGCCTGGTCATCACCTTCCCGGAGGCATCGCGAGCCCTCGAACAGCCCCGTTCTGTAATTCATGTAGCCCGTGCAGCCGGCGAACAGGAAGGCTAGCGATACGATCACCAATAGGCATCGAACCGATGCGGTCTTCGTTCGGTCCATCAATGGCTCCTTTAACGATCTGAAGTGTCATTAAAAACGTGCCTCCATCTCGCATCGGTACGGATGTCCCGGCCAAAGGCGCGGGGTTTATCAGTGTCCGGCAACACCGACCCCTCCATTGCCGGCACCGCAGCGCCCGTTGCATGGGTTCCTCGCGTGACGAAGAGTTCTTTCTCTATTGGATAAGTCGCCTGTATTTACCGGGAGGTTACAAAAACTGGAAAAACGGTGTGAGTCCTCGCTGGGTCCTTCCCCACAACAGCATAAGTAGCCCCTGCTTAAGGATTCAGCCGAGCGATTTGAGACACCAACCTGCCACATACGCGAGCCGGAACGCTGCACTTGCAGGTATACTCCCAATGCAACAGTATCGGTGAATGAAAGTCGTTTGGAACATCCATTGAGGTCTCTGAGTCGTCTACTTAGTTATGGCCCGTCCCATCGTTCCTATTTCATGAGCACCGACGGCAGGTAGAGCGCCAGTTGGGGAAAGACAAACAAGAGCGCCACAACTATAACGAGAGCGATGAGGAACGGGTAGACGCCGTTGTAAATCGTATTCATCGGCACACCGGTAATGTTCTTTACCACAAAAACGCATATGGCGACGGGCGGTATGACGGAGCCTATGCAGATTGTCAGGGATATCATGATATTGGCCCAGATGGGGTCGTATCCCAGCTTCGTGATGATAGGGAAAAAGATGGGCGTTGCCATTATCATAAAAGCCAAATCGTCAATAAAGGAGCCGCCCATGAGATAGACGATAAAGATGATGACCACGATGAAGTGCCGGCTCACTTTCAGGTTAAGTACCCAGTCGCCTATGCTGTTTGGTATGCCCGTGACCGCGATAAAATGGCTCAGGACGGTCGATAGGGCAATGATGAGGAGGACCATGCACGACGTGCGAAGCGCCTCCCGTATGGATTCCTTCACGCCGGCAAAGCCTATGTCTCTTTTGACGAGGCAGAGGACGAGCACGGCGAGGGCGCCGATGCTGCCGGCCTCGGTCGGCGTGAAAAACCCTTGCAGCAGGCCGCCTATGATGATGATAAAGATTACTACCGGCCAGATGACCGCAGGGACCGTCCTGAAGCGCTCGCCCCATGCGGCCCTTTCGCTGCTCGGCCCAATAGAAGGGTTGATCTTGCACCACCCTAAGATAATGACTGCGAAAAGGACTGCGAGGATCAGGCCCGGAATCATACCGGCCATGAAAAGCCTGCCTATGGACTGCTCGGTTATAAGACCCAGGATAATAAGCGTCACACTGGGCGGGATAAGAAAACCGAGCGTGCCGACAATGGCCACTATCCCCGTCGATAGCTTCTTATCGTAGCGGAACCTGTCCATCTCCGGAATAGCCACGCTCGAAAAAGTCGCCACGGTCGCGATGTTGGAGCCGCATATCGCCTTGAAGACCGTAGCTCCGGCCACCGTGGCGAGGGCCAGGCCGCCGGGGATATGACCCAGGAACTTGTTGGCGCTGTCGTACAGTTTTCTCGCGATGCCCGCGTGGAATGCGATCTGACCCATGAGGACGAAGAGGGGGATAACAGTCAACCCGTACGATTCCAGGGAATCATAGAAGTCGTTGGCCAGGAGGCTCAGCGCCGCGTCGGGGGAGATCAGATATGCGTAGCCCGCAACGCCTACTATAGCCATGGCGAACGCTAGCTCGATGCCTGTAAGGAATAAAGCCAGAAGCACAAATATCGAGACGATCCCTACGGTGACTTCATTCATGGTCGGCACCTCTGTAAAATCTCGACACGATCTGGCTGAGCAGCACAAAGCACTCGATGAAGCAGCAGAGGGATAACCCATAGGCGACTGGATAGAAGGGGAACTTCAGGGTACTCGTCACGAACCCGTCCCTGTAAAGCACGTTAGCCTTTTGGAAGAGGTACCACGCGATGAGGACAAAAAGGATAATGCCCAGCGTCTTCGTAAAGACAAAAAGCACATTCTGCACGGGCCTCGATCGTCCCTCGAACAAAAAGTCGACGGCCACATTGGCATTGTCCCTGGTGGCTTGAGGCATTGCAAAGGCTATGACAATAGCGCCTGCGAGGGCTATCAGACTCGTACGTGCCCGTGATGGGCCTCCGGAAAAGTCTCATTATGCACGTCCGCCGCGGTAAGGAGCATCATAAGGATGAGGATGCCGCCGCCGATCACATTCATCCAGGCGCTGACCCTGCCGAGCGCCGCCAAAAGCCCCTTCATAAGAACCTCCCGGCCCGCGTCGAGAGTGATCCCTCTGTCCGGTCGGGCCTCAATTTCATCCTGTCAAGACTGCCGTTCCGGCCCTCCTCCGAGAACAAAGAGCCTCTGCGTGCCCGACAGCCTCTTCTGCGCCCCGATGAAATGGGCACGGAGAAGGGCCCTCAGTTTTCGGAGGTCCTTCTCCTCGATTGCCGCCAATATTTTAGTATGCTGCGCGAGGGACTGCCTGGCCCCGCGCGGGGCGCTCAGGGCGATGGAGCGAAGCCACATGAACTTGTCGACAAGAGTGCGGATGGTCTCCAGGAGGACCTCCGACTTTGCGGCCTTGTACAGGATCTCGTGGAATGCCGATTCGCACCTGATTATGGCATGGATGTCCTCGGCATCGACGTATTTCCTCGCCTCTCTTATGTTCTCCCGCAGGGTTGCCAGCTCTTCCTCCGTGATCCTCTCGATAACGAGGGACATAACGAATTCCTCTATGACGCTGCGGACGGCAAAGTATTCGTCCACTTCGCCCGCCGTGAACTTCCTCACCACATAACCAGTGCTCTCATTGCATTCGACGAGCTTCTCGTTTTCCAGCATTAGTAGCGCTTCCCTCACGGGTGTGCGACTTGCGCCCAGGCTATCGGCTATCTCATTCTCCATGATTTTTTCGCCCGGCTTGAGGTCGAGGTACAGGATCTTGTCCTTGATCGCCTTGTAGGCGGTAAAGCGCAGCGGGTTTTCTCGTGCTCGTCGGGCCATATTACGCTTCGTCATCCCCTTCTTGCCCCGGCCTCGCGGGCGGGGCGTCCCCTGCTTACTTGTTATAAGTCTTCATCCTCTCGCGGTAGAACTTCACGACCGCCTCTCCGGGCAGGCCCTTTGCTTTCATCTTTTTGACATAGTCATCGATCATCGGCTGGGCCTTCGCGGCCCATCTCGCGTCCTCTTCCGGCGACAGCTTCACGATCTTGATTCCCCTCTTCAGCGCAAAATCTTTGCCTTCCTTGTCTATGTCGTCCCACATCCTTCCCTGTTTCTCGATCCATTCCGAATCGATGGCGTCAATCGTCCTCTGGATGTCGGGAGGCAAGCTGTTCCACTTGGCCTTGTTCATCCCCACCATCTGGACCCCGCTGTAGGACGACCCCCAGTTCTCGATGGAGTATTTCAGGACTTCGCCCAACTTGAAGCCGTGGAGCGCCTCGTAAGGAGCGTAAAGACCGTCCACTACCCCCCTGGATATAGCGTCGTAGGAATCGCCCATGGGCATCGCAACGGGCGCTGCGCCCAGGTTGGAGATAAATGCCGTGACCGGTCCGAAGGTCCTGATCTTGAGGCCCTTCATGTCTTCCAGCCTGGCCACCGGCTTGGTGGTATGTACTACGCCCGGCCCGTTTGCCTGCAGATAGAGCACCTTGACTTCGTCGAACTCGGCCGGCTTGAATTTCGCGTAGTATTCGTTAGCCAGCTTTGTCGCCGCATAGCCGCTTTTGATCCCGAGCGGATATGCCAGCACGTCCGATATGGGAAATTTTCCCATCGTGTAGCCGAGCACACAGAGCCCTATGTCGGTCACGTCCTTGACAATGCTCTCATAAGTCGTTGGGGGCGTCGTGAGGGTGCCGCCGGGAAAGTGCTGCACCTTTACCCTGCCGTTCGTCCTCTTCTCCACCTCCTTGCACCATTGCTCGGAGAGCACCGCATGTTTGTGATTCACGGGGAACATAGTCGAATAGCGCAAGATTATCGGCTTGACCTGCGCGGACGCGTGCGCCGCAAAAAAGCAGACACTCAGTAAAACCACGATCATTGACAGGCAGAGCATCTTGTGAACTTTCATGGGCAAGCTCCTTATCTTATAGTCTACCGGCCCTCGGCCGATCGTGTATCTAATATACTTTGCAATATACTGCTTGGTATACATTATTGCGGAGTACCATGTCAAGCCTTTTTAGAAGCGTTAAAGTATATGCTCTATAAGTAATTATAATTACAGGTAATTATGCAACACAGATTACGGCGACGTCGGTTTATGCTTTACAGGGCCACCCAAAATGTCTTTTTTTCTTCTTGACTCATTGTCCATTATGGATATAAATATACGAAGTTTTGTGATTTGTTCACTATCGGCCGCAACGGCGAGTTGCAGGCAGGAGGTTATAATGGGTCTCGGTTCGGAAGATTTGGCTATCCTTGAAAAATTGAAGCTCGATATACGGCCGGTGGGTGTAAAGTACCTTGTCCGCCCCCCTGATTCGGCCGGCAGGCTCGATCAAAGGATCGCTCTTTGTGAGATGCTGAAAAGGGCACAGGAAGGCGACTGTTTTTATGCAGATGTCGAGAACCATACCTGTGAAGCCGGACCGTACATATTGGGACAAAGGGAAATCGAGCCGCAGTTTGTCAGCGGCCAGTATGGAGCGGGGCTGGGCGCGTTCAAGGACCCCCGAGCCGCCGCCAGACTGTACCATTATATCCCCAGGATCGCGAAGGGCGTAACGGACTACGTGATTTTTGCGCCTCTGGACAAACTCTCTTTCGATCCGGACGTCGTAATTTTTCTCTGCAACGTCAGCCAGACGTGGCTCCTGTTGAGGGCCATGAGCTACGAGAGCGGGGAGGCCTGGACGAGCCGATACTCAGCAGCAGTGGGATGCGCGTGGCTCTTCGTGCATCCTTATTTGAGCGGAGAGGTCAACTTTATCTCTTCCGGCCTTGGCTTCGGCATGAAGCGGAGGGGGCTCTTCCCCGAGGATCGTCAGTTCGTGTCAATCCCCTTTGACCGGTTGCCCTCAATGCTTAGGGTCTTACGGGAGATGCCATGGGTCCCCGAGCCTTTCCAGCCAAACGGGCTGGAGTTTGCCAAAGCGTTGAGGGCCAGGCTGGGCCTCGATCAATCATAGATGCACGCATAGAAACTATTACGCACTGTCGAAAATAGCTACCACCCACTGAGTGGTAACAGCTTCTTCTACGGCATCCGATGTTCGGCGTTTAGTAAACGGTTAGAAAACCCTGCTTACAGGCAATAAAAAAGGTTCCCAATTTCTCGGAAACCCTCTGTATTACTGAAATTGCGGGGCCAAGATTTGAACTTGGGACCTTCGGGTTATGAGCCCGACGAGCTACCTGACTGCTCCACCCCGCTGCCTAAAACATAACCTCTATCGACCATTAAAGTCAACTCAATCTTTGGAACTGCGCGACCGTATCGCCCAGTTCTGCAAGGCTTCGCGCGACTATGACCCCCGCTTCCGTAAGGGCCTTTACCTTCGCCTGTGCGCCCCCCTGCCCCCTCGATATGATCGCCCCGGCGTGGCCCATGCGCCTGTCGGGAGGGGCCGTGAGGCCGGCAATGAGCGCTACCATGGGCTTGGTCATCTTCGACCGGAAGAACTCGGCCGCCTCCTCTTCCTGGCTGCCGCCGATCTCCCCTATCAGGACAACGGCCTCGGTTTCGCCGTCTTCTTCGAAAAGGCCGAGGACTTCGACGAACGAGAGGCCCACTACCGGGTCGCCCCCTATGCCTATGCACGTCGATTGCCCGATGCCGAGCGGCGTAAGCTGGTGGACCGCCTCATAGGTGAGCGTGCCGCTGCGGGAGACGATCCCCACCGGCCCTTTCCTGTGGATATAGCCCGCCATAACACCTATCTTGCACTCACCCGGCGAGATGACGCCGGGCGTATTCGGTCCTATGAGGCGCACGCCTTTTTCGTCGAGGTAGCGGACTGCCCTAATCGTGTCAAGGACAGGGATGCCCTCCGCGAGGCAGACGACCAGACGGACGCCTGCATCAGCCGCCTCCATGACAGCATCTGCCGCGAAAGCAGCGCGCACGAAGACTGCCGAGGCGTTCGCGCCGGTTGCGGCCACAGCTTCACGGACAGTGTTGAATACGGGGATGCCAAGGTGCACCAAGCCGCCCTTGCCCGGCGTCACGCCCGCGACTACTTTAGTGCCGTATTCCCGCATCTGCGCCGTGTGGAAAGCGCCTTCTGCGCCCGTTATGCCCTGCACCACCACGCGGGTCTCTTTGCCGACGAGTATGCTCAACCGGAAGCCCCCTTTCCCATCATCTCAACCCGTATGCTTCCGACGGCCTCCTTTAGGCTCGCGGCCGGAATGAAGCGTATGCCGGAAGCGGCGAGTATTTTCTGTCCCTGCTCTTTGTTCGTCCCCTCCAATCTTACGACTACCGGGACCCGGATGGGGAATTCCTTCGCCCCGGCCGCGATGCCTTCAGCAAGGGTGTCACACCGCAGGATACCCCCGAATATGTTGACGAACAGCAGCTTGACGTCCGGGTCGGAAAGGAGGATCCGCAGGCCCTCCTTCACCATTGCGGAGGTCGCTCCACCCCCCACGTCGAGAAAATTGGCCGGCTCGGCGCCCGCGAGCTTGATCAGGTCCATCGTCGCCATGGCGAGCCCGGCGCCGTTGACCATGCATCCCACGTTGCCTTTCAGCTTTATGTAGTTCAGACCCGCTTTGCGGCCCTGCGCCTCCAGGCTGTTCTCGTCATCAACGGCGGCAAGGGCGGCAAGGGCGGGCTGGCGGAAAAGGGCGTTGTCGTCGATTACGACCTTGGCGTCGAGGGCCGATATACGGCCGGCCTCCGTCACCGCCAGCGGGTTGATCTCAACGATCGAGCAGTCGCACTCCTTGAAAAGCTTATAGAGCGCCAGGGCGCAAGATGCCAAAGCGCCCACGAGCTTAAGCGGGATGTCCAGCGAGAAAAAGGAGGCCGATGCCTGAAAAGGAAGCAGGCCGAAAGCCGGGTCGATATATTCGACCTTGACCAATTCGTGCGATTCCGCAGCCAGCTCCTCTATCTCCACGCCACCGCTCGCGCTCACGATGAGGGCTGGGCACTTTTTCGCCCTGTCGATCGTAAGGCCGACATAAAGCTCCATGGCTGCATCCACGGCCTCTTCGATGAGCAGGCAATCGACGGGTTGCCCCTCCGGCCCCGTTTGCGCAGTCACGAGCCTGGCGCCGAGAAGGGCCGATGCAGCGGCCTCTACCTCTTCGATGCTGTGAGCAATACGTATGCCTCCGGCCTTGCCCCGCCCGCCCGCGTAGGTCTGCGCCTTCACGGCAACCGGGAATGCGGCGAGCACCTTTGCGGCTGCGGCGGCGTCCTCCACGCTTTTCGCCGTAAACCCCGTCGGAACGGATATGCCGTATCTTCTTAAAAGCTCCTTCGCCTGGTATTCGTGGATTTTCACGGTTCTCCCGCCCCTTTCTTTGCCGCGCAACTCGGATTGCGGCACACTGTTATATTCACTTAATATCACCTGCCGGGGCCCGGATCAATAGAAATCTCCCGGCGGCCGCCAGTTGCGAAGGGGGGCGGCCATGTGATAGACTTCGTTACCAATTAATACCCTGCTGCAAGCAGGGTAATTAAAGCAAGCGTAGCGCCGCGCCGAGGGGGGGAGGCTCCATGAGCTTTGCTCATGGAGGGGGCGCTGAGCCCCAATAGTTGAACCATATAGAAAGGCATGCTAATGAACATCCCTATGATCAACCTGAAAGAGCAGTACAAGAAGATTCGCAAAGGCCTCCTGCCGAAGCTCCACGAGATACTCGAAGAGCAGAGGCTCATAATGGGGAGGTACTGCGGAGAGCTGGAAAAGACCATCGCCGACTTCTCGGGCCTGCCCCATGCCGCCGTATGCGCGAACGGCACTGACGCCCTCATCCTGTCCCTCATGGCGCTTGGCATAAAAGATGGCGACGAGGTCGTCACGACGCCTTACACGTTTTTTGCGACGGCCAGCTCGATCTGCCTTACCGGCGGCCGGCCCGTTTTCGTCGATATAAAGCCTTCGGACATGAACATCGACCCCGACCTCATCGAACGGGCGATCACAAAGAAAACGCGCGCTATAGCGGTAGTCCATCTTTTCGGCAAGTTGTGCGACATGGACAGGGTGCTCGCAATCGCCAAAAAGCACAAAGTAGCCGTAATCGAGGACATGGCGCAGTCGCTGGGGGCCAGGCGCGGCGGCGTCGCATCGGGCGCATTCGGCGACATTGCGGCCATAAGCTTTTATCCGACGAAAAACCTGGGCGGCATCGGCGAGGGCGGCATGGTCCTGAGCAAGCGGGCCGATGTCTTCGAGCGGGCAAAAAACCTCAGGGTGCACGGCATGGCCGAGCACACTTACTACCATGATATGATAGGCATCAACAGCAGGCTCGATGAGATTAAGGCGTGCGCCCTGCTCGAAAAATTCCCCCACCTGGAAGAATGGAACCGAAAGCGCATCGAGAACGCCATGTTCTATAATAAATCGCTTCGCGACCTGCCCGTAATGCTCCCCGAGAACGATGGCAAGGGCGACCATATCTTCCACCAGTATGTTATGAGGGTGGAGCGAAGAGACGAGATGAAAGATTTTCTTCTGAAGAAGGGCATACAGACAGGCATCTACTACCCGCTGCCCCTCCACCTCCAGCCGTGTTTTAAGTACCTGGGCTACAAGAAGGGGAACCTCAAGGAGGCAGAGGCGGCCGCGCTGACGAGCCTTGCCCTGCCCGTCTTTCCCGAGCTTAAAAAAACCGAGAAAGAGCATATAATGGCTTCCATCAGAGAATTTTACGAAAAAAGCTCCGGTTCGAAAGGAGCGAAGGCGCGATAGGGCGAACGATATGAGGAAGAAGGGCTATCATATCATAAAGCGGCCGGGCTCTTCCGCAGCACCTCAAAAAACGGTCGAGGAGATCGTAAAAGAGGCAAAACAGGCCACCAAGGGGAACTACCGCGAGCAGTCGCTCGAAATCCATGGTTTGATCTGCGCCAAGTGCGCACGTGAATTCGAGGAGAAGGACCGGCACCTCCTGACGGTGCACCACCGCGACGGCAACCCCAACAACAACCCCCCGGACGGCTCCAACTGGGAAAACCTCTGCGTTTACTGCCATGACGACGAGCACAGCAGGGGCCTGACCGGCGACTACCACGAGCGAGGAAGATGATCTCCCGGTAACAGGCGCACCATGCGTATCGCCGGCCCGGAGAACCCCTTTACATCGTAAAAGCGATATTATATAAAACATTGCAGCGCCCGGACATCCTGCGCTAATGGGTGCGAAAAAGAACATACGGAGGCAACTATATGCGGATAACCCAGAGGCGGATTTTCTCCTCTATTCTTTGCGCGGCGCTGCTGCTCCTCACGCTCTGCACCCTCGTTGCCGCCCAGGAGCAGGACAACAAGGCACGTGCAGCGGGGCCTGAGAGGGGCATAGCCGTATTCACCGAGTATTCCGGCGTCACAGTCGGCATCGGCGAGCCGGTGAGAATGGACCTGATCCTCCTTAACAAGGGCCGCAGCGACGAAACGATAAACGTGAAGCCCGCCGAGGTCCCTAAAGGCTGGAAAGTCACGCTCAAAGGGGGCAGCTACGACATATCGGGCCTTTACGTGCCGGCGGGAAAGACGAAGAATGTAACACTGGCCCTGGAGCCGGCCAAGGGCGTGCGCCCCGGCGACTATGTTTTCGGTTTCGAGGCCGTGACTGCGGACGGCGCGTTCAGTGCGAAGCACAATCTTAAAGTAGTCGTGCTCGCCAAGACGGCCGAAGGCAACGATATACAGTTGACTACGTCGTACCCTGTCCTCCGGGGCCCGACGGATTCAAAGTTCGAGTTCTCGCTGGAAGTGCTCAACAAGAGCGATGCGGAAAGAACGCTCAACATAATAGCCGCAGGCCCCGAGAAGTGGGAGATCACGACAAAGCCGGCTTATGAAGAGAAGCAGATATCGAGCTTCAGGGTGAAAGGCGGCCAGAGCCAGAACGTGACGGTGCAGGTCACCCCGGCGAAAGACGCGCCCGCTGGCGAATACCCGGTTTTTGTCCGCGTCTCCTCGGGTGAGAAGCGCACGGAAGTCAGACTGCTGGTCGTGCTTACGGGCATTTACAAACTGGATGCCGCAACGCCCAACAACCTCCTTTCCATCGAGGCGGTGCCCGGGCAGGTATCGCGATTCAACTTCTTCGTCAAGAACACGGGTTCTGCGGTCAATAACCGCATCGCCTTCGATTCTTTCAAGCCTGAGAACTGGACCGTGGAGTTCAAGCCCGACAAGGTCGATGGGCTCAAGCCAGGTGACGTAAAACAGATCGAAGTCAGCGTAAAGCCGAACGCGCAGGCCCTAGTCGGCGACTACTCGGTAGGCATCGCAATAAATGGCGAAAAGGCCGACAAGACCCTGGAGATGCGCGTCACCGTGCGCTCGTCCTCGGCATGGGGCTGGATAGGGATAGGCATCATCCTCTTCGTTATCGCAGGGCTTTGCGCCCTGTTCGTCTGGCTTGGGAGACGGTAATGGAGGGAAGGCCCGTTATAGAGACCGTAGGCCTGAAGAAGGTGTACGGCTCTCAGATCGCGGTAGACGGCCTGACGCTGAGCATCGCGGAAGGTGAGGTGTTCGGGTTCCTCGGGCCTAACGGCGCGGGCAAGACAACGACCCTGCTCATGCTACTCGGTCTCACCCAGCCGACTGCGGGCCATGCCGTTGTCTGTGGGTTCGACCCGGCCAAAGACCCTATCAGAGTGAAGGAGAAGGTCGGCTACCTGCCCGAGAACGTAGGTTTCTACGACGAAATGGACGCGAGGCAGAACCTGCGGTTCGTGGCCAGGCTCAACCGCCTGCCCGACAAAGTGTCCGCACCTAAAATCGATTCGCTGCTCGACGCTGTGGGTCTCCTCGGCGAAGCCAAAAAGAAGGTTGGGGCTTATTCCAAAGGGATGAGGCAGAGGCTCGGCATCGCGGAGGTCCTGGTCAAATCGCCGAAGGTGGTCTTCCTCGACGAGCCGACGGTGGGCCTCGACCCGGACGGCACGAACCGCATGCTCGATCTGATCCATTCGCTGAGCAGGGACAAGGGCATTACCGTCTTTCTCTCTTCCCACCTGCTCGACCAGGTACAGCGCATTTGCGATAAAGTGGGCATCATGATCAAAGGCAAGCTTGTGGCAACAGGCCATATCGACGACCTTGCCCGCGAGAAGCTCGGGGATGAGACCGGAGCATCGAGTCTCGAAGAAATTTACATGAAGTACTTCAAGGAGGCCTGAGGTTGGGCGGCATCTTCTCTATATTCAGGAAGGAAATGGAGGACTACTTCTCCAGCATCCGGTTCGTGCTGATCGCGGCGCTGATAGTAATGGTAGGCATCATTGTCGCCTCGATGGTCGGCATGACCATCCGCGAAGAGGTCAGGGGCATGGCGAAGCCGACACTCCTTTTCCTCTATCTTTTCACGTCTACGGGCAAGCTTTTCTCGTTCATCCAGTTCATCGGCTTCTTCGGCCCCCTGATCGGCATTGTGCTCGGCTTCGACGCCATAAACCGTGAGCGGGCATCGAGGACGCTTGCCAAGCTCGTCTCCCAGCCCATTTACCGGGATTCGATCGTCAACGGCAAATTCCTGGCAGGCGTAACTACCATCGCCATCATCCTCGTCTCCATCATGCTCATCATATCGGGCATCGGCATCAAGATGCTCGGCATCGTGCCCGGCGCCGAGGAGCTGCTCCGCCTTGCCGTCTACCTGGTGGTAAGCCTCCTCTATATCTCATTCTGGCTCGGCATATCGATCCTCTTTTCAGTCATGTTCAAGAGCACGTCCACCTCGGCGCTGGCGGCCCTGGCGCTGTGGATATTCTCGTCCTTCCTGGTGCCCCTGGGGGCAGGCTTCATATCCGACGCCGTCGCTCCCGTCGGGCAGACGAGCGGAAGCGAGGTCGAGACCGTACTGAAGCACGCGGAAGTACAGCAGACCATATCTCTGTTTTCGCCCACGAAGGTTTACGGTGACGCGACTTCGACAGTGCTCGATCCGATGCGCAAGACGACAAACTCCGTGGTGCTCGTCGGCCCCCTCGAAAGGATGTCGCAGGAGCGCTTTCAGAACCCGCTGCCCATGCGGGAGAGCCTTGCCATTGTGGCGCCGCATTTGGTCTCGCTCTTTGCGCTGACGTTCCTTTGCTTCGGCATCTGCTACCTGGTATTCATAAAGCAGGAGATACGGACGGTATAGCGGACCGGTTCACGAGAGAGATTTCACGTCCTGTTCTTCAGAAACGGGTGGTAGTCGCCGCGCAGGGGCGCCTGGTTCGCGTTCCTTATCTCGAAGACCGTCTGTATGGCAGGCTTCACGTCGTCGAGGCCGAACCCCTTCCCTTCGATTATGGCACGGTAGCTCTCCGTGTGGAGATCGGTGAAACCATCCGAGAATTCGACTCCCGGTTGTCCAGAGTGATCGAACGGTAGGTGGTCTTGCCCGAAGCCACAGCGGCTTGCGGCAAATCGGCCGCTTCCAGCGACAGGAACCAGCGCACGCGCGCGTGCTCCAGCTCTAGAAAGCCCGCAGCCCGTGTCGGCTGCGACAGGTGGACGACGTTCCACTGCGTCTTTCCGAATATCCACTGTATCATATCGAAGAAGTGGACGCCGATGTTCGTGGCGATTCCGCCGGACCTCGACACGTCGCCTTTCCACGAGACAAGGTACCAGTGTCCTCTCGACGTGATGTATGTCAGGTCGATATCGACCTTCTTTTCCGGCGGCGACGCTTCAATCCGCTCCTTGAGCGCCCTGATGACGCTGTGCAGCCTGAGCTGGAGTATGGCGCTCACCCTGCGGCCCGTGTCGGTCTCGATCTCCTTTAGCGCGTCGACATTCCAGGGATTCAGGACCATCGGCTTTTCGCAGACGGCATCGGCCCCTACCCGCAGTGCGAAGCGGATATGGGCGTCGTGCAGGTAGTTCGGGGACGCGATGCTCACATAGTCCACCCGCTTCTCCGGCCCAAGGCGCTTCAGCTTCTCGATATGCCTGTCGAACCTCTCGAATTCGACAAAGAAATCGGACGCAGGGAAATAGCTGTCCATGACGCCGACTGCGTCATGCTTGTCCAGGGACGCGACGAGGTTGTTCCCCGTCTCCCTGATCGCTCTCATGTGGCGGGGCGCAACATAGCCGGCCGCACCGATCAATGCAAAATTTTTCATCGGCTCACCCCTTTCTCCTGGTGTTATCGGTTTGCATGAAGTCCATGGCGGCCTTTACAACCGCCCCCGCCTGTTCATCGCTCATAAGCGGCTCCATGGGGAGGCTCAGGACTTCCCGCGCCGCAGCTTCCGCCCGGTCGAGTGGGAAGACCGCCGCTGACGCGGAGAAGAGCCGCATAAGGTGGAGTGGATAAGGATAATAGACCGCGCTGTCGATCCCGCTTCCCGCAAGGTGCTCCTTCAATGCGTCACGACGGCCGGCTTCGACGCGCACCGTGTACTGGTGATAAACGTGGCCGTCGTTATCGCCGGGCGCGACTAAACCGTCGAGCCCGGAGAGTCTGCTGCCATAGAAGGCGGCGAGGTGGCGGCGGCGGGCGTTCAGCTCGTCGATATACGGAAGCTTCGCCAGAAGCACCGCGGCCTGAAGCGTGTCCATCCGGGCGTTGTAACCTACGTGTTCCACGTTGTATTTGTCATTGCCGCCGTGTTTCAAAAGCATCCGCACAACGTCCGCGAGCTCACTGTCTTTTGTTGAAACAAGCCCCGCGTCGCCGAAGCACCCCAGGTTCTTGGAGGGGAAGAAGCTGAATGCAGCCGCATCGCCCAGGGACCCGCACTTCTTGCCGCCGTGAGACGCTCCAAAGGCCTGGGCGACGTCCTCCAGGACGAAAAGCCCCCGGTCCTTCGCTATAGACAGTATCTCCTCCATGGGGCACGGCCTGCCGTATAGGTGCACGGGCAATATGCCCACAGAGTTGAGATGGGTGGAGGAAAGGCAGGCATTTATCCGTGCCGGATCTATGTTGAAAGTGGCCGGATCGATATCGACAAAAAGAGGGGTCGCGCCTGCGCGCAGGATCGCGTCTCCGGTGGCAGTGAAGGTAAAGGGCGTAGTGATAACCGCGTCGGTCCTGTCGAAGTATTCCTTTCCTTTAGTTTTAATGGCAAGGGCGCGAAGCGCGAGGACGAGGGCGTCCGTCCCGGAGGAGGCGCCTATGCAGTGGACAACCCCCAGGTAGCCGGCCGCCGCCTTCTCGAACCGGCCGACCTCCGGCCCGAGTATCCAGTGCTGGTGGTCGAGGCAGGTGCGTATCGCCGCGTCTATCCCGGCCTTCATGTACTCATATTCGCGGCCGAGGTCGAGCAGCGGC
The DNA here is from genome assembly GCA_963810935.1 of uncultured delta proteobacterium. Lineage (GTDB taxonomy): Bacteria > Desulfobacterota > Syntrophorhabdia > Syntrophorhabdales > WCHB1-27 > CAWEPK01. Next base: position 255,473 of record CAWEPK010000010.1, read on the forward strand.
ACTGTCATGCCTTCCCCGCCTCCTTGAGCTTAGAATAGTCGTCTCTCTCCTGAAGGGGCTGAAGGAATGCTTTTGTCAAGGAGTATATATTGCCGCAATAGGCACACTCGAACCTGTCGCCGGCCCCTTTAAGGGTCGTGCCGCACTTGCATGTCCATGCCGTCCGCCGGGCAGGCATGCCCGCAACGACGGCATAGTCGGGGACGTTTTCCCTGACCAAGGCGCCGGCCGCTACGAGTGCATAGCACCCGATTGTCGCGCCGCAGACTATAGTGGCGTTTGCCCCTATGGTGGCCCCCTTCTTTACGAGCGTCTGCCTGTATTCATGCTTTCTCTCGATGAACGCCCTCGGGTTGTAGACATTGGTGAATACGCAGGAAGGTCCGCAGAAGACGCCTTCTTCGAGCGTGACGCCTGTATAGATCGAGACGTTGTTCTGTATCTTGCAGCCGTCTCCGATGACGGCCCCTCTTTCTATACAGACGTTCTGGCCGATGACGCAGTTTCTCCCTACCCTGGCGCCTGCCAGGATATGGCTGAAGTGCCATATCCGCGTGCCTCCCCCGATCTCGGCCCCCTCATCCACGAAGCTCGTCTCGTGACGATAATACCCTGTTTTGCTCATATGTCCCAGGCCCTCCGGCAGAGACGCGCTCCTGCGCGTGCCACTTTCTCACCCCGTCCTTTATCCTCTGTATGTGTCCCCTTCCCAACCCCTTCACCTCGCAGCCAAGCTCGAAGTACCGTTTTATCCTGCTGTCCGGCAGGATGCCGAAGCAATCGATAACTGCGAACGGATGGCCGGCCGAGGCCACTATGGTATCAGGGTCGAGGTCGAGGTAAGACTCGTGGCGCACGGCAAGGACCAGTGCGTCGATACCGTTAAGGGCACAGTTAAGGTCTTTCTGCACCTTCAGGTCTTTAAGCTTTTTCTGATTGCGGAAGAAGACCGCTTTGCTCGCCGACGGGTAGTCCTCCTGGTTCTCGAACTCCCACCACCTGTCCACATATGGGTCATGGACCCTGATTTCCGCGCCCATCTCCGATAAGCGCCTGACGAGCACTTCCGAGCCGGAATACCGCGTATCTCCCACGTCTTCCCTGTAGGAGGCGCCCAGGATGAGGACTTCCGCGCTCGCGATCGGCACGTTCATATTGCGCAGGGCGTCGCGCACAAGCTGGGCGGCATGGAGGGAGCGGGTATCGTTTATGTCTATCGCAAGGGGGGTGATGCGGAACGTGTCGTCCTCGAACCCCAGGATGTGCCTGTTCGCCCATACGCCCAGGCCTCCGTCTTTCGGCAGGCAATAACCCCCTATGCCCGGGCCGGGGAAGATCATGTTGCTGTGGGTGGGACGCATCTTTATCGCCTTGATCACCTTTACGATATCGACCCCGTTCCTCTCGGAAAAAAGGCTCCATTCATCGAGGAAAGCAAGGATGGTTGCCCTGTAGCTGTTCTCGACGACCTTGGCCGTCTCCGATTCGATGGGCCTGTCTAAGACGGTCAGGGGGAATTTCTTCGTGTTGATAACCTCGTTGAGGAACTTCACTACACGCTCTTTCGCCTCTTCGCTCACGCCCGAGCAGACGCGCCAAAAGTCACGGATGGAGGCAACATACTCTCTGCCGGGCATAACACGCTCGTAGCTGTGGGCAAGCAGCGGGTCGGACGTAATACCCCTCTGACGGAATATCTTCCTCATCGCGGGCAGGGCGACCTGCTCGGTCGTGCCGGGCGCGACCGTCGTCTCGATCAGCACCAGGCAGTCGGGCCTGATGCGCTGGGCTATGATGTCGAACGATTCTTCGAGGGCGCTCATCTCTACGTCCCCGGTCCGCACGTTGCCCAGGTCTTTCTTTGCGTAGTCGAGCTGGACGTCCACCACGACCACGTCCGCCAGCTTCAGGACGTCGTAAACGTAGGTGGCGACCAGGGTCCTCTTCTCGAGGACACAGCGCCTTATCATCGGGTCGACTTCGGGGTCTTCCGCTTTCACAGGCGAGATCCCCTGGTTGAGCAGGGGTATCTTCCAATAGCTCCTTGCGCTCGGCCTCTGCATGCCGATTGCGAGCTTGGCGGGTGCGCCTTCGGAATCCGTAGTGTCTGCTATGATTGCGGCCATGACCGCGCCCACGAAGCCGACGCCCATGACTACTACGATCTCCCGGCCCTTCACCCTTGCCTCACTGACGAGGACTTCCATACGGGCGAGCTCGGCGCGGTGGTCGGCTGCATCCGGCATAGGGTAGACAGTACCATCGGGGCTGACCGATACGAGGTTGTCCACGATCGTCCTCCTTGCGAAAGCGATATTTGGTTGTTCGCTTGCTTCTTTTCTAAGTTATCCGTAGTTTTCCGTACAGGATGCAGCAGAATCGCTACATAAATAACGTTACTCCAAAGAGGCTGACGAAGCAAGAAAAAAATATTGTGGGCTGATTTGCCTTCCCGGCTACTCGGCGTTTTCCGCCGAAACGACGATCCTCTTTTTTCCCGTAAGCTTTATCGGGGAATGGCGTTTGAGGTATTCCACAAAGCCGTCGCGCATGTCGGTCGCGCGAACGCGGTTGCTGCCTTTCCGGAAACCAACGAGTCCGTCGCCTCCCTCGGCCAGGAAGTCGTTAGTCGCTACCCTGTAGGTCTTCGATTTATCCACGGGCAGGCCGCCGACAGACATGCGCGTCACTTTCCTCCGGCCGTCGGCGCTGACCGCATACGCTACTTCCAATCCCGATACCTGCAGAAACCCCCGCCGCCCGGCCGCTGCCTTCTCGAATATGTCTATAAGCGCCTGACCCGTAAGGTCCATGCAGACAATGTCGTCGTCGAAGGGAAGGGTCATGTAGATGCGCTCCATGGTGATTTTGCCCGCCGGGATGTCGGTCCTGATCCCGCCGCTGTTCTGGATGGCTACCTGCGCGGCGGTCGATTCCCTCATGGAGTCGGCTATAACGCTGCCGAGGTTCGATTCTCCGTATGGCTGCCTGGTCAGGTCGACGGGCGTCTCGCCCACAACCTCGTTCAGCATGGGCCTCAGCTTCGACTCGTACCGCCCGATGAGCCGCGCCGTTTCTTCGTCGGCTGCGTCGTTCGGCCCGGACCAGACGGTCTTCAGACTCACCATACTCCGTTGCCGATTTCAGCTTTCCCGTCTTTTCGTCGACAACCATCTCCAGAGCGCCCAGGTAAAGCCCGCGGGCGCCGGCCTGTACAATGATGGTCCGTTCCGTCTGCACAGGGTCGGCAAGCGCCGTGTGGCTGTGGCCTCCTACTATGACGTCGATGCCGGGGACCGACGAGCCGAGCCGCATATCTTCGGCAAAGCCCAGGTGGCTCAAGAGAATGACCAGTGTCGCCCCTTTTCCCCTCACCTCGGCTATGAGACCGGGCAGCAACTTTTCAGGGGACCTCTGCTTTAACCCCGCCACGTGCTCCCTTTTGACCGCTGTTGCGACATCAGGTGTAGTCAGCCCGATCACGGCTATCTTTATGCCTTTCCTTTCCAGGATTACGTACGGCTTGACACCGGGCAGGGCATTGCCCTCCCTGTCGACGATGTTGGCAGACAGGAACGGGAAGCGGGCACCCTCCGTCAGCGTCCTGAGCGTTGCCGGCCCCCAGTCAAATTCATGGTTGCCGAGCGTCATGGCATCGAAACGGAGGTCGTTCATCAGGTCGAGCACGGGGCGTCCCAAAAAAAGGTCGGACACGGGTGCTCCGTGAAACATATCACCGGCGGCTAGCAGGATTACGCTATCCGGACGGGCTGCCCTCCGTGCCTTTATCATGGCAGCGAGGTTTGCCGCGCCGCCGACCGGTCTGGCCGGGTCAAGGGCCCTCTCTATCCTGGGCGAGACATAGCCGTGCAGGTCGTTGACGTGGAGCAGGATAAGCTTTTCCGCGGCCGCTGCGCAAAGCGCCATGGCGTGGAAAGCGGCGCAGGCGAGAAGGGCGACAAGAAAACATTTACGCAAAAGGCACGCCCTGATCCACGCTATCGGCAGGCATCCGGCGGCGCACCTTCCTCGGCGCCGAGGCCCAGGCGAACGGACAGGAAGCGGCGCAGGCCGCGACTCCGACAAGCAGGGCTATGCGATAGCTGCCGGTAGAATCGAATATGACGCCTCCCAGCCAGGGCCCGACGGCGCACCCGGCCCCTATCGTCGCCTCGACGACGCCGTAAATGAAGCCGAATGATTTACCCTGAAAAAGGTCCGCCGCAGTAGCCATGAACATGGGTGCGTTTACGCCCCATCCTGCACCGAAGAGGGCCATAAAGAAATAAGCCGGCGCCCGGCCGTGCCCGGTTTCGACAAGGAGCAGAAGGATAAGGGAGGCTGCAAGGAGCGTAACGCCCAGCGTGAAGGTAAGTTCCCGTCCTATCCTGTCCGAAAGCCATCCCCAGAATATCTGGGAGATGGATGTCGTAACGCCCATTATGGCGACCATAAAGGCCACGTCCATCCTGCTGAAACCGCTGTCGGCGAGCAGCTTGGGCCCGTGGATGATGACCAGGTACACGGGTAATACGACCAGGAAGGCAAAGATCAGCAGGGACCAGAACCTTCCCTCCTTCGCCGCGCTCGCCAGCGTCCAGCCGGTCTCCGCCCAGGCGCGGTCCACTATCTCGACACTCCGCTTCTTTCCCGCGAAGTCGTCGGTCCCGTCAACCTTGAGCCCCATCTCCTGTGGATTGCGCCTCATAAGCGCGACTGTCAGGGGGAAGAGGAGGGCGAAGACGCATACGGCAAGCACCGTAAAGGCCGTCCGCCAGCCGGCGGCCCCGATAACGTATTGCGTCAGAGGCGCGAATGCGAATGTGCCGAACCCCATGCCGGAGACGGCGATGCCGCTCGCCAGGCCGCGCTTTTTCTGGAACCAATGGGAGAGAACTGCCGAGTAAGGGCTGATGCTTATAAAGGTCACCCCAAAGGCCGCTATGACCCCGTAAAAAAGGTAGAGCTGGCCAAGCGAATGCACGTGGGCGGACAGCGCAAGACCCGCGCAGAGCACAATGATGCCCGGAGGGATGACACGCCTCGGACCGAATTTGTCGATCAGTATGCCGACAAGAGGGGCCGAGCAGGTATAGACAACGAAGGAGACGGATTGCACCCCCGCTACTGCGGCCCGGCTCCAGTGAAACTCATCGAGGAGCGCCATGAGGAACAGCGCAAAAGTGGTCCGCATCGCGAGCCAGGTGCCCAGCGAGAGAAAAGCGACCGCGACTATCGTCCAGCCGTAATAGAAGCGTTTATATCCCAAGGGTCGATTCCAACCGGGATTATTATACCTTAATTGGACGAACCGGGGCGATTTTCCACGGCACCCGCGTGAAAGGCCGCCTGCCGATGATTAGATTAAGCGAAAAGACGGACTTACAGAAGGGGGCCAAATGCAGGCGACCGTAGGCGCATACCTTATCCGCCGCCTTGGGCAAATAGGCATCGGCCACGTTTTCGGGGTGGCTGGCGACTACGTGCTTAAGTTCCTCGACCTGATCGAAGAAAGCGATATAAAGCTGATCAACACGTGCAACGAGCTGAATGCCGGCTATGCGGCGGACGGCTATGCCCGCGTTGCCGGAGCGGGGGCAGTCTGCGTCACTTACGGTGTAGGGGGTTTCAGCGCATACAACGCAGTAGCCGGCGCCTTTGCCGAGCGCGTGCCGCTGGTTGTGGTAAGCGGCGGCCCGAGGACGAGTCTCCGGGGCAGGCTCCATCCGTACCTGCTCCATCACACCCTCGGTGAGATGAACCTGCAGCGGGATATCTTTGAAAAGATCACCCAGTATTCAGCGGTGCTCGCGAGTCCGACCCATGCCGCCTGGCAAATCGACGAGGCCCTGGCCGCCTGTCTCAGGTATTCCCGTCCGGTTTACCTGGAGATACCTGCGGACATGGTGACTGAACGGTGCCAGCAGCCGGGTGAATGGAAGCCGGACACGTCCCTTCACGTCGATCCTGAGGTCGTCGACGAGGCCATAGAAGAGACGCTCGACCGCATATCGCGCGCATCGCGGCCTGCTATACTGGCCGGGGTCGAGGCGGACCGGCTGGGCGCGCGGGATGCCCTGCTTGGCGTCATTGGCCGCTCCGGTTTCCCTGTAGCCACGACGGGCCTCGGCAAGGGTGTCCTCCCGGAGAGCACCAGGGGCTACGCGGGCACGTACATCGGCGCCCTGGCAAACGAAACTGCGCGCAAAACAATCGAAGAGGCAGACCTCCTGCTCTGCCTGGGCGCCTGGATGACGGACCTCGACCTGGGCGGCTATACCGCCCACCTCGACGAGAACCGCATGATAATCGCCAACTCGGAGAGAGTAAAGGTACGCCACCACGTTTACGAGCACGTCCCCATCAAGGACTTCCTCGAAAGCCTGGTAAAGCGCCTTCCCGCCGCGGGTATGGGCGGTGAATGCGGGGAGCTTCCGGAAGCGGTCTCCGGCAGGCCCTATGTCGCCTCACCCGGCGCGAGGCTGACCACGGACCGCTTCTGGGCCAGGATGGATTACTTTCTCGACGACAGCCACATAGTGGTGAGCGATACCGGGAGCTGCACGTTCGAGAGCGTCAAGCTCCGCCTGCCCGGGAAGGCGGACTACATTGGCCAGTCATTCTATGCATCCATGGGTTATGGTCTCCCCGCCGCCCTGGGCGCTAAGCTCGCCGCGCCGTCGCGCAGGCCCGTTGTTTTCGTGGGCGACGGCGCCTTCCAGATGACCGGACAGGAGCTATCGACCGTCATCAGGCATAAGCAAAACCCGGTCGTCTTTCTCCTGAACAACGACGGCTACCAGGTAGAGCGTGCAATCTACGACAACGCCTACAACGACATCAGCATGTGGGATTACACGCAGCTAGCCGAGGCGTTCGGAGGCGCACCGGGGGTTAAGGTTTCTACGGAGGGAGACTTGGAGGCGTTCCTGGCGAAGGCCGCCGATAACCGGGACGCACTCATGTTCGCAGAGGTGCGCTTCGATCGGTCGGACTTCAGCGCGACATTGAGGCGGATAGGCGAAAAACTGAGGTGAAAACAATATAAAACAAAAAGGGACCGGCCCCACGGGTTACTGGCCCCTTTTTGTCCTTATTTTTTACGTCACGTTTATCCCGTACGCCTCCACCCCATCTCGTCGATCTGGTCCTTGTCGATCTCGAGCTGTATCTCCCTTGCGATGCGCTGCACTGCGTTCATCGGCACGTAGACGTCCCTGGCAAGGCGGCGGGCCAAAAGAAAGTCGTTATACCCGATATCCTTGACCTGGCCGATCCTCCGGCCGTTGCGGTCCGCTACCTCCATGCCCTGGAGTATCGTCGAGCCGACCATGGCGACCATCTTCCTGTCCCTGAAAGCGACAATGGGATGCTCTCCGCGAAGCTCCAGGCGGAAGTCTTTGCCTCTCTCGTCGATATGCTTCTGGATGATATTCTGGCTGGGCACGAAGGCGTCGTTGACCGTCTGCTGGTACCAATGGTAGCGCGTGTCGCCGGGCAGGCTGCTGACTGCCACGAAATCAGGTCCGCTCGCCGTGAGGTCCACCTGCGAGGCGAGTATCTGCCTAACGTAATCTATGTTCGATTTGAGGACTAACGGTTCCGGCAGGCCGGCAGGGCACAACTCTTCGGCCTGCCTGTTCTCGTACTTCTGGAAAAGCTCGGCAACGATGTGCAGGTGCTCGATCTCCATGGCCAGCGCCGTCTCCCAGACGCTCCTGATCCTCGGGTCGACCTCCTGTTCCATGAGGGAGTGGTAGAGCCAGCACTCATTATATTCGTGAAGGACGGCCATTTCGAACCAGGATGCCCTCGGGTCCATCAGCGATTCGTACTGTGTGACGTGCTGTTCCTCGATCATCCCGATCTCGGCATAGAGCCCCCGCGCCGTCGCGTCCATGGCCCTGTTGCCGACGTTCATGTAGAAGTTCATCGTCTGCTGCTCTGCGGCTGTAAGCGTGAGAATGCACAGCATGTCGAGGGGCGGGCAGTTCTTCATGTCGAGGGGGTTACGGACGTCATCGAAGGGGAACCTGTGCTCTGCGACCGTCGGCCGCCCGACGGTAATCTCCGTCTGCCCTCTCACGATGTCGCCGGCGTCTTTCCCCTGGAACAGGTCGAGGAGGTTCGCATACCGGTAGAGGTGGTCGAAATCTTCGAGCAGGCCGAAATCGAACACCTGCTTGGCGTAGCGGTCCGAGAGCTTGCGGGCCAGGTCCGCCGTGAGATCGACGGCAAGCTGCTCGTACCCGATGGTGTTCTCGACAACCGACTCGTCGGGAGGGATAAGCCAGTTGATCATTTTCTGTTGCTGCTGCTCTACTCTGCGCGTCATCGCTATCTGCTTCTTCAGCTCCGCATCGTGCGTCATTCGTGCCCATTCGTGCTTGAAGAAGGCCGCCTCCATCTCGGTCCCGTTCATGAGGATGACGCGGCACCGCGTGTACGGATCGACGGTGTTTTTGTCGTAAGGCTCGATGTCGAGCTTCGACCAGCTCTGGAACTGCCGGTCGATGGGGATTCCCTTTTCCTTGAAGGGGTTAAAGGCCATGATTATTACCTCCTTGCAATTGCTTATCGGAACATCGGCAGGCGCTTATTGCGCATACTATTGCAAATATAGGTATCCTACTCAAAGGGTCAACCTCAGCGGGGCTTATGGGAAATTATGTTTCCGACCGCAGCTTTGCGAACAGGTGGAAAAGGTCGGCCATCTGGTAGCTCGCGTTGATACCGCTGGGATTAGGCAGCACCCACAATATGGAGTCCCCTATCTTTTCTGCCTGCCTGCCATGCATTGCACGGGGCCGGTCGAATGCCTTCCTGTACGCGTCGATGCCAAGCACGGCAACGGCCCCCGGCCGGAAAGCAAGTGCATTTCTTTCTAGCCGCCTTACGCCCTTTTGCAGGGCGGCCGCCATCAGCTCGCTTGCCTGCGCCGTAGCCATGTTGACGATGTTGGTGATGCCGTAGCCAAAGTCGAGGAGCTGCCTCTCCTCGTAAGGGGTCAGCAGCCTGTCGGTGAAACCGGCGGCGAAGAGGACCGGCCAGAACCTGTTGCCCGGACGGGCGAAATGGTGGCCGACTGCGCCTGAGTAAAGGCCCGGGTTGATCCCGCAGAAGAGGACGCGCAGCCCGGGCGCTATCAGGTCGGGCACGCCCCTGCCCTTTGCTGCGAGAAGCTCTTCTCTCGTGGGACGGCGGTGGACTGGCGCAATCATTCCATATGAAGTATAGGAAGCCCGGCCGGGCGGCGCAATCGCTTTGGAGCGGACAAGCTTACCGCCCCTTCAGGCAAATTGCTTGACACATTCGCGGCATTGCCTCAGATTATCGCATGCCGTTTGAGGCGGCATGTGCCCGAAGAAGAGAGTCAGGAGGGAAAATTGAAGAACGAGATTGCAGAGCTTAACAGCCTCTGGACGCCCATACGCCCGTACCTCGCGCGGCAGATCGGGGAGCTTTACGGCCGCACGGACGGCAGCGTCGTCGAGATAGGCCCTTTCTCCGGCCTGGCGTTCGAGCTAGCCGCGGCGGGCATCGGCGAATCATTCTGCATGGCGGTTTTCCCGCATGAGATAATCGGGCCGTTGCGTGAAGAGGCAGCAACCCAGGGGGCGGGCGGCAGGGTGCGAATTGTGGAAAGCGACCCGCAGCTTTCCGTTCTGCCGGACGGCGCCTTCGACCTCGCGGTTTTCAGGGGGGCCTTCTTTTTTCCATCGTTCTTCAAGCCCGACCTTCGGGCAATTTACAGGCTGCTGAAAGAAAAAGGCATGGCGTTCATAGGCGGCGGTTTCGGCCGGTACACGCCGCAGGAGGTCATTGACGGCATCAAGGACCGCTCGAAAGAGTTGAACCTCTCCCTGGGCCGCGTCCATTTTTCCGAAGAGGACCTGCGGACAGCCGTCCGCTCGTCATCGCTCTCGGAAAAGGCGGCCTTCATAACCGAAGGCGGCCTTTGGATAGTCCTGCGCAAAGGAAAGGAAGCGTAACGAAACAGAGGCTTCGCTATGGAAAGAATCCGGCCCACGCCAATCTTGGGGAAAGATCGTGGGCCGGATGATATAGGCTCCCGGAAAAAAGGGGGGATCGGGGGGGTCCTAAGAACCGGGAAGCCGCTATTGCTATCGTAACTGTCTTAAATAAATGCAATATGCGGGCCAAAAACCGGGGCTGGATTAAGAAAAAAAGCGGAAGTGTGGAAATGCAGCTAATTATTAGACTTATCGGACCACTGCCATGGCCGGTCGTTAATGATCCGCCCTGCGGGCGAAAAAGAATATACCAGATACCCTCAATACCTCAATATATCACGGTCTGCGACTGGGAAATATGCCAGAACGACTAAGGTGCATCGACAATAATTACGGATAACGGAAAGGTTCATTCTTTATTGTCCGGCGGGCCTACCCTCACTTTCACGATACGGTCCGGAAGCAGGTATCTCCCCGCCGTCTCATTGACTTCGTCAAGCGATACCTTCTCTATCCGCTGGGGCCAGACCTTAAAGAAACCGGGGGCCAGCCCGTACATCGTATCGAGGCACATGCTGGAGATAATGGCCCCGTTCGTCTGCATCTGTATGTAATGATTGCCGATCATATAGCGCTTGGCGTCGGCCACTTCTTGTTCGGTAAACCCCGCCGTGCGGATGCCGTCGATCTCTTCTTTCACGATGCGCTCTACGTCGGCGGCGTGAGACCCGTCGGTCCCTATGTAAATACCCATTGCACCCACCTCGTAAGCTTCCTGGTTGAAAAAGGTAACGGCGTAGGCGAACGGGTTTTCCTCCCTGAGCTTCCTGTGGATCCTTCCCCCCATCCCTGAAAGCACTGCCCTCATCACTTCTACCGCGTACCTGTCCTCGTCGATCAGCCCCGGGCCGGGAAAACAGAAGATCAGATGGGTCTGGTAAATATTACGGATAAGCGACCTCTCCCTCGACGCATGGGGGACAAGCTCGACTTTCCGCAGTGCCCGGCCGCCGCCCGTCCAACCGGAAAAAAGGTCGCGGACGAGTTGTTCCGTCTCTTCTTTCCCGATGTCGCCCGAAAGGGCGAGCACCGCGCTTCCGGGGGCCAGGTAATTACGCCGCAGCGCCTCCAGGTCGTCCTGCGTCAGGGCCGTCACGTCGCCTGCCGACCCTATCTGGTCCGATGCGTAGGGGTGGCCCTCGTAGAGCAATTTGTTCATCTCGGTGAAGGTATACTGCAACGGGTCGTCGTCCCTCCTGCGGATGTCGGAGAGCACCTCTTCCTTGATTCTCGCAAGCTCGTCCGGCCGGATGGCGTTCGATACGATCAGCTCCCTGACGAGGGAAAGGGCCTCTGCAAAGTCCTTCGTAAGGAACCGGCCGGACAGGCCGAAAACATTCCGTCCGCTGACCGGGCTTATGTCCCCCGCCATCAGATCGATTTTCTTCGCGATCTCCTGCGCGTCCATCTCCTCCGTCCCCCGCAGCAGCAGCCGGGACAATACGTTGAAGCTGCCGCTTTCGCCCCGCCTCTCTTCCTTGAGACCACCCACAAACCCGATCATGAAAGAGAAACAGGCGCTTGCCGCGTTCCGGTTGTAGACGCACGTCATGCCGTTATCGAGGCGAAAGGTGAAGGGGTTCTGCTCCTTGCGCGGCAGCAGTGCAACGGTGACCCTGGCTTCCCGCCTGAGATAGACATCCAGGACCCGTATCAGGTCAGTAGCCGTGACCCGGTCAACGGCAGAAAGGTACTTTTCGTCGTAAGCCGGGTCTCCCGTAAGCGTCTCGAAGGTGCCGAGCTCGGCGCGCCTTGCCCTGGACGGACTCTGCGCCGTACACATAGGACGCCCTGGCGATGTTCTTTGCTTTTTCGACCTCCCAGGCCCCTATCCCCTCCTCCCGCATGCGGATAAGCTCTCTCTCGAATGCCTCTACGATTTCTTCGTACCCGCGTCCCTTAAAGGTGGCGAGCAGCACAAAAATACCTCTCCGCACGGGTGTAAACACATACGAATCGGTGTCTGTGACGATCCCCTCCTTATGCTTCAGCGCAGACTGAAGGCGCGAGCTGTCCCCATCCGTAAGGATCTTCGAAAGCACATCGAGCGCAGGCGTGTCCTCGTCACTGAACGGGCCGATGGGGTAAGAAAGGGCAATGTAGCTCTCGGCCACGTCCTTCTCTATGATTTTCAGGCGGTCCTGCGCGCCCGGCGCCTCGGACGGCGGCTGTGCGCTTTTTTCGGGCGCCCCGGAAGGCGCGCCTTCAAGGATATCGAGCATAACGTCTTTATCGAAATCACCCACCACAACGACCGCCGTCCGGTCAGGCGTGTAGTGGCCCCCGAAATATGTGATTATGTCGTCCCTGCCGATGGAAGCGACCGACTGCGGGTACCCTATGATGGGCCGCCCATAAGGATGGCCGGGGTAGCTCGCCAGGAAAAGCTCGTTAAAGAGCTTGCGCTGGGGGTCGTCCTCTCCCATCTTTATCTCTTCCAGCACGACTTTCTTCTCTTTCTCAAGCTCTTTTTCGGGAAAGGCAGGGTGGAATACGGAATCGACCAGGAGCCTTAACCCCCCTTCGAAGGCGTCGCTCGGGACCACGATGTGATAAACCGTGTTGTCGTGCGAGGTGAAGGCGTTGATGGCGCCCCCCATAGCCTCGATCTTCGGGGCAATCTCATATCCCGGCCCGCTGTCGGTCCACTTGAATATAAGGTGCTCTATGAAATGGCTGATGCCTGCAATCCGCTCGTTCTCGAAGGCGCTCCCCACCTGCACCCACACCTGGGCCGCGGCAACGCCCACGCCTTTTCTCTGGTCGATGATGCATCTCAGCCCGTTCTTCAACTGTATCGTTTCCATGCCTTTTCGCACTCTCCAATAATAATATAATGATTTACGCGAAAGAGGAGGAGGCCTTACGCGACCGCTCGCTTTCAGGGCGCCGCAATGGCGGCCAGGCGGGTTACTATGTCTTTCGTCCCCTCAAACCCTTCGATGAGGTTGGCCGTCGATATCCTCTCGTTCAACCCGTGCATCCCCATGTTATCTTCTTTCGTTAAGGTGACCGGGAAAAAACCGTAAGCGGGGATGCCGAGGTTGCGGAAATGGCGCAGGTCCGTCGCACCCGTCGTCAATGAAGGCAGGACGGGGATGTCGCCCTTCAGCGATCGCACGGCTTCCTCTATTGCCCGGAAATAGGGGGTGTCATAGGGCGAGGCGGCGGAATCGGTCCTGCCCGTAAGGAGGACCTCGACATCTTTGCCTGCCAGCCTCTGCATTTTACTGATGAAGGCGTCATGAGAGGCATCGGGCAGTATGCGCGCATCGAACTGGGCAGTCGCTTCCGTGGGGATTACGTTCACCTTCTCGCCGCTTGCGAGCATAGTCGAAGTGACGGTATCGCGCAGGATCGAGTTCAAGTGGGGATCAGCCTCGATGTATGCCAGAAATTTCTTGTCGGAAAGGGCCTCTTTCACGCTTCCGCAACGAAAACCGCCGATCTTGCCTTCCTTAAGCATGCCGGCGAGGTACTTTCTCACAAGGCCGATGGCCCGCAAAGGCTGCTTCCCGGCAATGATCCTTCCGGCAGCACGGATGATCTTATCGTTGGCGTTGTCGCCGTGCGGCATCGAGCCGTGGCCGCCGGTCCCTACGGCCTTAAGCATGAACTGGCAGACCTTTTTTTCGGCCACCGCCACCTGGGCATGCAGAAAACCCGCCTCGTCCGAGATATCGCCCCCTTCGCTCAATACGAAGGAGGCGCTCGTAAGCTCCCTGGCCTTTTTCAGCACGTATTCGACCCCGAGCTTACCCGAAGTCTCCTCGTCGCCGGTGGCAAGGAAAATCATGTCGCGAGCGGGCGTTATGCCCTGTCTGTGCACTCCATGAAAGCAAGAAGCAGGCAGATGACCTGCGATTTCATGTCGATCGCGCCGCGGCCGTAAATGAAGCCGTCTTTAATTACGCCTGAGAACGGCGGGACCACCCACCCCTCGTTATGGGCAGGCACCACGTCTATATGGCCAAGCAGCACGACGGGCCTGCCCGGTCTTCTCCCTTTCAGGCGCGCCAGAAGGTTCGCCCGCCTCGGCTCTGGGGAGTAAATCTGCGAAGCCATGCCTTCCTTCTTCAGCATTGCCTCGATGAACCGGACGGCCCCTTCTTCGTTCCCCGGAGGGTTCGACGTGTCGATCTTTATGAAATCGGACAGGGCCTTGACTACAGGATGGCTCGCATCAGCGCTCTTCATAACGCACAATATTTTTTCCTTCACTTTTTGCCCGATATAGAAGCTCGTCAGCAGCGCCTATGAGCTTCTCTGCGTCTCCTTCTTCGTGGCAGCCCGCGACGCCGCCGCTGACTGACGCCTGGATCTCTTTCTCCTCATAGGAAAAGGCCTGCGCCGCAAGCTTTTGCCTCAGGCGGTCCGCTATGATCGCTGTGTCCCGCACATCAGTCTCCGGCAGTATTACGAGGAATTCCTCTCCGCCGTATCGGCCCACGCTGTCGATCCCTCGCACCCCGCCCCTTAAGGTATGCGCCACCCCGACCAATACGGCGTCACCCGCAAGGTGGCCGTAGAGATCGTTGATCTCTTTGAAATTATCGATGTCGAACATGATAATGGAGAGGTGAGAGCCGTAACGGCGGGACCGCTGAACTTCTTCCTCGAGCTTCGAGACAATTGCGAGGTGATTGTAAAGCCCGGTCAGGCCGTCGCATACGGAAAGAGATTTGATCTCTTCGAAGAGATTGATCTTCTCCAGTGCAGTCGTTATGTGCGAACAAAACCTCTTGAAAACCGATTCCTCTTCGTAGCTAAAGGGCTTGCCACGATATACACCCGCGTAGCCGCACGTCCTGCTGCTCGTCACGAGGGGGACTATCACGGATTTCAGGTCATCGGACGACGACCGGCTGTCCGCCTTCCCGCTGATGACGACCTTCACCTTCTGCTCCCGCTCCTGCTCCGCGAGACGCGTCATCTTCTTTATAAGCGTGCCTGTTATGACGTCTCCTATGTCCTGACCGAGGCTGACGT
Source organism: uncultured delta proteobacterium (assembly GCA_963810935.1). Classification (GTDB taxonomy): domain Bacteria; phylum Desulfobacterota; class Syntrophorhabdia; order Syntrophorhabdales; family WCHB1-27; genus CAWEPK01. Next base: position 270,496 of record CAWEPK010000010.1, read on the forward strand.
TCGGGTACACATATATCTCGAACTGGCCCTGCCTCGGCACGAGGGCGGCGAAGGCCTCGAAGGAGAGGTAATTCTTTATGAGGGAAAAGGCATGCTTGAAAATCGAGGCGGGTTCTTCCGTTTCGCCTATCATATGCTGCAAGCCTTTAACCAGCTCGAGCTCCAGCAGGTTGAGCTTGTCCGCCTCCCGCCTGCTTTCCATCTCCGAGATGGCCGCGGCGGACTTGCGCCTGCCCGCGTACTCCTTTATCGCATTCGTGACGATGAGATAGACTTCTTCTTTGCTGGCAATCGGTTTTTCGATGCACGTACAAGCCCCGGCTTGCAGCGACAAAAGCCTTTCCGCTCCTCCCGCGGTGATTGCGATCACGGGCAGGCCCGGCTCGGCCTGCCGGATACTCTTGAGCATGTCGTCGGGAACACCGCTTTCCGATGGGGCGATATCGAGGAGAAGCGCTTCGGGTCTTGCCGGCGCTATATGGTCCTTTGGGTAACCGGCGTGGGAAAGGACCTCGCCTTCGAGATCGCCGTATCCGATGAGAAATGCATCGAACCATTCTCGAAGCGCGGGATCGCCGGTAACGATGAGAAGCCTTTTCCGTTTCTCCATAAAAAAGAAGGGGGGAACGAGTCCCCCCCTTTGATGTTACTTCTTACCCTTCTTATCCTTCTTTGGCGCCGCTTTCTTCGGTGCCGCCTTCTTTGCTCCGCAACCTTTCACTCCGCAAGTCATATCTCTCACCCCCTTTCAAAAACCATATTATGTAAAATGGTCTTTGTTGTCAACAACAATGTTAGCGTTTGTCTGTGCTATGCCGAGACAACTTCCTTCACTTCCGGCACCTGCTTTTTCAGCTCGCTCTCGACACCCATCTTGAGCGTCATCATGCTCATGGGGCAACTACCGCAAGCGCCCGTCAGCTTCACCTTTACAACGCCGTCCGTCGTAACGTCGACCAGTTGTATGTCTCCCCCATCCCGCTGCAGCATGGGTCTGATCTTCTCTATAACCTCTGCGACTTTTTCTTTCATCGTTTCCTCCGACTTTTTTGTTTTCTCCCTCGCGGGTTACCTTAGTATAACCCTCCGCAAGGCACCTGTAAAGAAAAGCAGCGGCATTATTAGGAGAAATCCACCAGGAAACGGTTCACTAATTCAGCATAGCCGGCGCAAGCGAGGCAGGTGTGCCGAGGGCCCTTACGCGCGGCGCTCGAAGCCGGGCAGGGAAGACGATATATTCCTGGAAAACGCGAGCACGGAGATCATGGCGCCCAGGCCTTCAGGGTTGATAAGCCATTTCGCGGCCACCCTGTCGGCCGCAGGTATCTCTCCGAGCGCCTCTATCGCTCCGGCCTTACAGAGGAAGCGGTATTGCTCGATCTCCCCTTCCCTGCGCCAGCCTTCTTCTTCGAGCATGGCCGAAAGGTGGTCAAAGTTCACGTGGTGGGTGATATCCATGGAGCCAAGGCCCGCGAACAGGTCTTCCCGTATCTCCCTGTGCTTGTAGCCGAGCGCGCTCCCGCCGAAGAACCTGCCTGCGGCAATTTCGGCCCCGTGGTACCCGTAGTCGAAAACGAGAAGGCAACCCTCGGCGACGATCTTTGAGACGGCGCGGACTATCGGGAGCATGGCGCCCGTCGCCTCCGACACCTGGCCCTCCTGCACATAAACTGGGTAGCGGCGAAGGAACTCGGCGAGCTTCGCGCCGGGCCGACCGGGCTGCTCGAAGAAGCCGTCCTGCCACCCTACGTAGACCTCCTCTATATCTCCATGCCTGTTGATTACCTTATGGAAGGGCAAAGCGTCGAAGAACTCGTTCGCGATAACAAAGGTCGGGCCTTCCATGCGGGGCGCTTTGTCAAGGCTTTCGACCCATTGTACCTTGCCGCGTCTTTCTTTCTTCCCTTTCTCCAGTATGACGTAGCGTTCCAGGGAAAGGCGGGTGAAGGCCGAGGCGATGTCTGCCGCGAGCCTGCCGGAGGCGCCGCCGAGCTCCAGCACATTTACCGACGATTTGCCGAGGCGCGCGCAGACGTCTTCGATATAGCGGCCGATAACGCGTCCGAAAACGGCGTGGATTTCGGGAGAGGTAATATAATCGACGCCCTCCTGCTTACCCGCCCTGTAGTAGCCGTGCTGCTCGTCGTAAAGGACGGCCTCGACGAAGCTTTCATAAGTGATCGGGCCAACGCGTGCGATCCGCGCCCGCAAGGCGCCTTCAAGGCCACCGGCGCGCGCCACGTCCCCTGCCGTCTTTACGCCTTTTTTTTCAGCGGTCATTTTTTCGACATGGGCCTTACTTGCCCGCGTTGAGACCGACCCGGAACAGGTAGCCCTGGAAGGCAAAAACCACTCCGTCCGGGACGATCTCGTTAACGCGCAGTCCCGGCGAAAGCTCCTGGCCCTCCTGAAGAATTTTTTCGTTGATCCTCGCCACCCGCGTTTGCGGGTCTGCGCTGTAAGCGTGACCCGATATCCTGAACTCGGGCAAAGCGCCCCTGATGGCGGACGGCAGCTCTCCGATCTCGATCATCCGGCCTGCGGTCTTCCTGTTCCTTTCCCTCGGGGCTTCCTGTCGCGCAGGCGGCTTCTCGCCCTGGACGGCAGACGCCCGGGGCAGGCGCGATATTTCAAGCGACCGTCTCGATGCCGCCGCTTCACCCGATCCTGCGCCTTCCGTCCTGGCATCTTTACCAACGGGCACGGCTGCCTGAGCTGCGGCTGCGGCCGGTGGAACCACCGCCCGATCCGGCAAAGGGGCGCCGCCCGTCGCAGGCGCGCCTACAGCAACCGATGCCTGGCTTGAGCCACCTTCGGCAAGGACCGTGCCCGGGACAGGTTGTGGGCTTTCCTTCGCCGGACCTGCGCCCTGCTGCATCGCGCTATTCCCTTTTTCCACCTCGCGGCCGCTTATCCACCACATAATTGCGACAGCATTCAACAGGAGCACGGCAGAGAGGATATAAGGCCACGAGAGCCGCCTTTTGGGCGCACTCTCCCGGCCCAGGGAAAACACCGCGAGCCTCGGCGCTTCCTCGCGCTCTCTCTTCTGCTCCAGTTTCTTCAGGGCTTCGAGAATATAGGACATGCTACCTGACCACCTTCTCCGCAAGGACCGGACCCCGGTTGGCGGCGCCTGCCCCGCTAAGCCGCATGATCGTGCGCGGCCCTGCGACCCCGTCCGGCACTATATCCGATGCAATCTGAAATGTCCTTACCTGCCTCTGCAGGGTCTCGTCGAATACGCTTTCCTTCCCGGCAGCCGGCTGCCGGCCGGCCGCGACGGCGAGCTGCCTTTCGAGCCAGGCCACCTGGCTCCCGCGCGCGCCCCGTTTCAGCTCGCCTGCGTAACCAGGCGGCGTGCGCCATAAGAGAAGGTAGCTGCCCGACCAGCGCCCGGCTATCCGGCCGGTGTCTACACGCCTCGTCTCGCCCCCTATCACGACGGTAGCAGTCTCGCCTTTCAGCGCGGTCAGCGTCCCGTAGTATTCGACGTTCTTATCGTCGATGAGGCTCAGAAAGGCAGGCCGGTTGATCTCCACCAGGGTACTGATGCTGCCCCTGCCCCAGAGACACGCCAGCCCTTGCGACCGTGCCTGTTCGCAGGGCCGCCGCTTGTCCCTCTCATCGTAGCGGATGCCCCATGCATTAAAAAGCGCCGTATATGCGGCCGCCCGTGTGGCCGTCGGACTCCGGCCTTCCGGTCTTTCCAATCCGGCCGGCGAGAGGGCAGCGGCTTCTTCTTTCGCCGTGTCCGCTCCTTCCGGTCCCTTAGCGGCTTTTTCCGCCTGCGTCACACCTTCCGCCGCCCGATGGCCTGCCTGGGCGGCATTGACGGGTTTTCCGCCCGGGACTGCGTAGAGATAATAGAAGCCGGCCGCGACGCCGAGCAGGACTAAAAGAGCACCCGCCGCAACAGGGACCAGGGCCCGTCTGCGCGTTCCCGTTGCCTCCCTCGCGGCCTTCCGCAACGTCCATACGTCAACACGCTCCTTGCCGTCGGCGAATGCACCTAGCATCGCCCTGTCGCATATGACATTGATGAGCCGGGGGACGCCCTTGGTAAGCCGGTGTATCATCCGTACAGCCGCCGGCGTGAAGGGGCGCAACCTGACGACGCCGGCCGCGGACAACCGATAGTCGATATAGTCGGGGATTTCCCTGCGTGAGAGGGGGCCCAGATGATAGCGGGCCGTGATGCGCTGCGATAACTGGCGAAGCTGAGGCGCTGCAAGCATCTCGCGAAGCTCGGGCTGCCCGATCATTATCATTTGAAGGAGCTTCTGTTGCCGCGTTTCCAGGTTGGTAAGCAGACGTATCTGCTCAAGTACCTCGATCGACAGGTTCTGCGCCTCTTCGACGATCAGGACGGCCCTCCGTCCCTTGTCATGGACACTCAGCAGGTAATCGTTTATCCGGTCGACGAGCGCCTTTACGCTCGTTGTGCCTTCCGGGTAGGCAATCCCGAACTCGTCACAGACGGCAGCCAGCAACTCGTTAGCCGTTAATTTCGGGTTGAGTATGAACGCAACTTCCGTGCCTTCGGGGATTAATTCGAGGAAACGGCGGCAGACGGTGGTCTTGCCCGTCCCCACTTCGCCCGTCAGGAGGACGAAGCCGCCTTCTCCCGTCGTGCTGAAAAGGAGGTGGGCAAGAGCCTCCTTATGGCCCTCGCTCATGTAGAAGCATGACGGGTCGGGAACGATTGAAAACGGTTTCTTCGTAAGACCGAAATATTCTTCGTACATGGCCGTCTGAGAGTGGGATATGCCTTCTTATCCGGCCCCTCTCCTCTTTGCTTTAGTCGGTTGTTTCCTTTTATGAATGATACCGTCTTTCGTCGCCAAAGATCAACTGAATTACGGGAAGAGGCCTATTTGTTCCTTGCCGACCGTGTGAAGAAAAGGATAGAGAGCGCGCAGAAAAGAGCCACAGCGGCTTTAAGGACAAAGAGGAGTGCTCCCGTCGCGGGGACATCGATAAATAACAGGACGAAGGCCAGAAAAGCAAAGAACAGCAGGCAGACGTGCGCGGTCCTTATGTCGGAGATGCGCATCGCCTCCCTCGCCGGGGCAGCCGGGTCCCTGCGGCCGGGATCGGCGTCCGGCGCCCGCCTCCTGCCGCGTTCCAGAAGCCAGTCCCGCGCCCGGTCGGGCAGCTCCTTGACAAGGGCCGTGTAGTCGATGAGGTCGTTTGCCATGGAGGCACGCAGGCGTGAAGGATCGACATACGTCTCGAAGGCCTTCTTTACGGAAGGCGCGAGGTGGTCGTTAAAATCAAAGTCAGGATAAAGGGCGAGGCCCATCGCCTCCGTCGTGATGATCGCCTTGGAGAAAAGGGCCAGGTCCGCGGGAAAGCCGATCTTGCGCGCCGCCCCCTTGTTGATGAGCCTGAAGAATATCCACGCGATGCTCGGGTTTGCGGGCGAAAAGAAAAGCTCGCTCAGCACCTCGTAGGCATCCTTCTCGAAGCCCGCCGTATCACTTGCCTCCGTGACGCGTGCAAGGCGCAGGAAATGCGCCAGGAACCTTTCTATATTTTTGTTCGCGAAGGCCACCAGGCAACTCGTAAGCTCGCGGCGCTGCTCCTCGTTGAGGTAGCCCACCATGCCGAAATCGTAAAAACAAAGGCCGTTGCCCTCTATCGCAAAGGAATTGCCGGGGTGGGGGTCGGCGTGGAAGAACCCGTCGACCAATATCTGCTGAAGCTGTGCATCGACGCCGTGGAGGGCAAGCAGCTTGCGGTCCAGGCCCTCTTTTTCGACCGCCGCGAGGTCGTCCGTCCTTACGCCGTGGATGTACTCCATCGTAAGGACGCGCGAAGTCGTATAGTCCCAGTAGATGGCCGGCACCTTTATGTGCGGGTTGCCGGCGAAGGCGAAGCGGAAGCGGTCGGCATTGCGTCCTTCGACCGCGAAGTCGAGCTCGCGGCGCGTCCAGTCGGCAAACTCCTTCACTACCTGCACGGGGCTGTATGGGCGCACTGCCGGTAGAAGCCGTTCGGCGAGGCGGGTGAGGGCCAGCAGGATGCCTATGTCCTGGTCGATCACCTTTCGTATGCCGGGACGCTGGACCTTGACCGCCACCTCCTCCCCGTGGTCGAGGAACGCACGATGCACCTGCGCGAGCGATGCGGCTGCGACCGGCTGTCTGTCGAACGAGCGGAAGACGGCATCGGGCGGGCCGCCCAGGTCCTCCCTGATGATGCGCTCCACGTCTTCGAAGGGGAAAGGCGTGACGTCGCTTTGGAGCTTGGACAGCTCGTCCGAAAGCTCCTCGCCGACGAAATCCGGGCGCAGGCTCAGTACCTGCCCGAGTTTGACGAAGGTGGGTCCGAGTTTTTCGAGGGTTTGCCGAAGGAGTGGGGCGGGTATCCCCGCGAGGCCGCCTGCGGCGCGGCGACCTGCGGCCTTCGACGGGCGGGGCCGGGGCCCGGCCGCATCCGTAAGGGGCTGACGGCGGAGGCGGAAGCGCGCGGCGAGGTACCTGCCGCCGAGAACCACCACGGCGGCAACGATGAGCCGCAGCCTCCCGAGGCCCGCTATGCGCATCGGTGAAGGCCGCCTTTATTCCGCCTTTATCTCCACTCTCTTTGCCGCCTCGTGCGTCTTCGGCAAAACGATCGTGAGGACCCCGTTCTTGAAGCGCGCCTCCACCTTGTCCCTGTCTATGTCAGCGGGCAGGGGAATTACGCGGCGGAAAGGCCCGTAGGCGCGCTCCCTGCGGTGGAGGCCCTTCGCTTGCGTCTCCTCTATCTTTTTCTCCCCCCGGACAATGACCGAGTCCTGGCCGAGCGTTATCGAAAGCTCGTCCGGGCTCATGCCCGGCGCCTCGACCTCTATCCGCACGTCCTCATCCTCTTCGATAACGTCGACGCTCGGCTGGAACCCCTGGCCCGGTATTCTGATCGGTTGGGTCGCGATCCTGGACAAGGGCTCGAACACGGAATCGACCATCCGGTTCATCACGTCGCGCACAGTATCGAAGGGGTTAATCGTCTGCCACGGTCTTGCGTAGTGCTGCTCTTCTCTCTTCTTTCCTTCCGCCATGACAAACCTCCACTTTTTTTAAACGTAATGCAGGGGCGGGGTGGGCGCAACGGAAAAGGAAGCTGAAAAAAGCGACTGTAAATCGGTGATGCAGTGCCTTGTTACGAGCCGAAAAGGCGCACGTGCTCCTGCTTCACGCACTTGTCCATGACGAACGTGATCCCCTCATTCTCGGCCAGGGCTTTGGCCTCTTCGCTGACTATGCCGAGCTGGAGCCATATCGCCTTCGGCCGCAGCCTCACGGCCTCCCGCACGACGGGCAATACCTTGTCGGCCTTCATGAATATATCGACGATATCGACCTTTTCCTTGATATCGGCGAGCGACTTGTAAGAAGTCTGCCCAAGGATCGTCTCCTGTCCGGGGTTTACCGGGATAACCTTATACCCTTTACCCATCAGGTAGCGGGCTACGCCGTTGCTCGGTTTGTCGGGGTCGGCCGAGAGGCCGACTACGGCGATGACCCGGCCGCCCGAAAGAAGCCCTTCAATGGTCTTGTCGCGCTCTTTGCCCGGACTGTTTTCCATGTCTTTCTCCATACCCCATTCTATTTCCCTGACAGCGCCAAGTCAAGGCCGGCCTTGCCCGTGGGGCTTCCCATAACCCCCCATCTGTGCTACTCTAATACGAGTATGTTTGGTATAGGTCTGCCCGAACTCATCATTATCATTATAGTTGCGCTCCTCGTTGTAGGTCCGACGAAGCTACCCGAGGTGGCGCGGTCCCTCGGCAGGGCCCTCGGGGAATTCAGGCGGATGGCCGACGATGTCAAGGAGACCATCGAGCAGGAGATGAACGTCGAGGAAGAGAAGGGCGGACAGGAGAGCGCAAGCGGGCAGGGAGAGGCGTCCAAGAAGGGCGAGGCCGAACCGGTGGCCGAAGGCACGCCGGGCGTGGGCCCCGTCCCCGGTGAAGGCGAAGGGGGCGACCCCGAAGGCGGAGAGGGTACGCCGGCTGCGGGCGAAGGCAAGCCGGAAGAGCCTGCGGAGGGCACCGCTCCCGGAGAGCGCGAGGAACCCTCGGAGGGCACAGGTCCCGATGCACGAAAGGACGCATGATAGAGGAAAAAAAGCCCTTCACGAGCCACCTGAAGGAATTGCGGGACAGGCTGGTCGTCAGCCTGATCGGCCTAGGCATCGCTTTCATCATCACCTACAGTTTTAAAGAGAGAATATTCCACTTCCTTATGCAGCCTTTCATCCAGGTGATGCCCGCGAACAGCTCCTTCATATTCACAAGCATCACCGAAGCTTTCATAACGTATTTCAAGGTCTGCATCGTGGCAGCCCTGTTCCTGGCATCCCCCCTGATCCTCTACGAGGTCTGGATGTTCGTCTCGCCGGGCCTTTACCAAAAGGAAAAGAAGTACATCGCCCCCTTCATCATTTTCGGGAGCTTTTTCTTTATTTCCGGCGCGCTTTTCTGCTACTACGTGACCATGCCGGTCGTCTACCATTTCTTCGTGAGCTATGCCGGACACATGATCGTTCCTATGCCTTCCCTCAAGGAATACATGAGCCTCACCCTCAAGCTGCTGGTCATCTTCGGTCTGGTGTTCCAGATGCCGCTCGTCGCGTATTATTTGGCAAAGGCGGGTATAATCAATTACAGTATGCTAGCGAAGAAGAGGAGGTACGCCATCCTCGGTATCGTCGTGATGTCGGCGATTATCACGCCGCCGGAGGTGTCGAGCCAGTTTATGATGGCGCTGCCCATGTACGGCCTCTTCGAGCTGAGCGTCCTTATTGCGAGGGTCTTCGGAAAAAAGGAGGTCGTCAATGGAGGAACGGCTTAACTGTGTGATACTGGCGGCCGGGATGGGCACGCGGATGCGCTCCGCTGTCCCTAAGGTCGCCCACCCGATCATGGGAAGGCCGATGGTACGCTACGTGACGGATACCGCGTATGCGCTCCGGCCGGAGAAGATCGTCGTCGTCACCGGGCACGGCAGCGATGTTGTAGAGGCGTGTCTGGCCGATACCGGCGTATCCTTCGCACGCCAGACGGACCAACTGGGGACCGCCCACGCGCTCCTTACGGCCGAGCCGCACCTCGGCCCCGGCGACATCCTGGTGCTTTACGGCGACGTCCCTCTTATCCAGGCCTCGACGCTCGCCGCGTTCATCGCCTTCTTCCGGCACTCGGAAGGCATCTGCTTCATGACGACGAGGGTGGACGACCCCTCCGGCTACGGCAGGGTGATTGTCGGCGACCGCGACACTATAACGGGGATAATAGAGGACAGCGAAGCGGAAGGCGACGTGCGCCGCATCGACGTCATCAACACGGGGATCTGCATGATAAGGCGGGACCTCCTTTCCCTCGTGAAGGCAGTGAAGCCCACCAATAAGAAAAACGAGTATTTCCTGACCGACGTGTGCAAGACCGCGCAAGCGGCCGGCATCAACGCGACGGCCTTTTTTCATCCGCGCGCATCCGAGGTGCTGGGCGTCAACGACCGCGTCGACCTGCTGGAAGCTGCCCTTACCGTAAAAAACACCATCCTCGACCGTCACATGAAAGCGGGCGTCACCATCATGGACAGGAACACCTATATCGAGCCGGACGTAGTAATCGGGCAGGACACGGTCGTCTATCCGGACTGCTACCTGATGGGCAAGACGGAAATCGGCAGCAATGTTTTCATCGGCCCCCACGTAATAATAAAGGACTCCATTATCGGCAACGACGTCAGGATCGAGGGGTTTACATCAATCGACAGCGCGAAGGCGGGAGCGGGCGCAAAGATAGGCCCCTTTGCGCGCATCCGGCCGAATACGGTGCTTGCGGAAAACGTCCATATAGGGAACTTCGTAGAGTTGAAGAACTCTACCGTAGGGTTGGGCTCGAAGGCAAACCACCTTACCTATATCGGCGACGCGCAAGTGGGGGTGGGCACCAACATCGGCGCGGGCACTATTACCTGCAATTACGACGGTAAAAAGAAATACAGGACGACGATAGGGGACCGCGTTTTCGTCGGCAGCAACACGGGAGCTGGTTGCGCCCGTTACACTGGGCGACGATGCATATGTAGGCGCCGGCTCGACGATCACGCGCGACGTACCGGAAGGGGCATTGGCTGTAACACGGGCGAAACAAAAGCATATCGAAGGCTATTCAAGGAGGAAGAAATAATGTGCGGAATAGTCGGATATATCGGCCAAGATGAAGCATACCCCATCCTGATAGAAGCCCTTAGAAGGCTTGAGTACAGGGGCTACGATTCCGCAGGGATCGCCGTCTCGTGCGACGGCAAGATAGAGGTCGCCCGGCAAAAGGGCAAAGTGGAGGAGCTCCGGAAGCTGTGCGACGGCGGCTTCAAGGGGCGCCTGGGCATAGCCCATACCAGGTGGGCCACCCACGGAACGCCTTCCGAACGGAACGCCCATCCACACAGGGCGGGCGACGTGGTCGTAGTCCACAACGGCATCGTCGAGAACTACGTCGAGCTGAAGGAGCAGCTGCGCGGCCTCGGCCACAAGTTCCTGTCCGATACGGACACCGAGGTCATACCCCATCTCGTCAGCGAGCACATCAAGGAGGGGGCGGACTTCGCGGAAGCCGTGCGCCTATCCTTAAACGAGATGGCCGGCTCCTACGCGCTCGCCATCATCAGAGAGAACGAAAAGACCCTGATCGCGGCAAAAAAAGAGAGCCCCCTTGTCCTCGGCATCGGCGACGGGGAGTTCTTCATAGCGAGCGACGCCCCCGCCCTGATCGGCAGGACGAACAGGTTTATTTTCCTCGAAGATAACGACCTCGCCGTCATGAAAGACGGCAAGCTGACCCTCACGGATACGTCCGGCAGGCCGGTCGAGCGGCCGGTTCACATCATCAACTGGACAGGCGCCATGGCCGAGAAGGGCGGCTACAAGCACTTCATGCTGAAGGAGATTTACGAGCAGCCCAGGGCCATCTCCGAGACGCTCCTCGGAAGGGTGAAGGAGGAGCGGGGAGAGGTCGATTTCGAGGAGCTGAAGCTGCCCCCCTTGAGCAGGATCAAGCGCACCTGGATGATCGCCTGCGGCACATCGTACCACGCGTGTCTGATCGGAAAGCACCTCTTCGAGGAAAACCTGCGCATGCCCGTCGAAGTCGATATAGCGTCCGAGTTCCGCTACAGGAACCCGATCATGGGGACGAACGACATGCTCATCCTCGTGTCGCAGTCGGGGGAGACGGCGGATACAATAGCGGTCATGAAAGAGGCGAAGAAGAGGGGCGTTTTCACGCTGGCCATCTGCAACGTCCTCGGCAGCACGCTAGCCCGCGAGGCGGACGGCGTCATTTTCACGCACGCGGGGCCGGAGATAGGCGTCGCCTCGACCAAGGCGTTTACAACGCAGATATCGGTCCTCTTCCTGCTCATGCTCCATCTGGGCAGGAAGCTGGGCGTCATGGACCAGGAGGCGCTTAGCGCAAAGATAGGCGAGATCAGGAAGATACCCCACAAGATACAGCGCATCCTCGACGCGTCGACGGACATGGAAGACCTGGCCCGCAAGTATATGCACTACAAGAATTTCCTCTATCTGGGAAGAGGAATAAGCTACCCGGTCTCCCTTGAAGGGGCGCTCAAGCTCAAGGAGATATCGTATATCCACGCAGAGGCATACGCAGCAGGCGAGATGAAGCACGGCCCCATAGCGCTCATAGACGAGCACATGCCCGTTGTCTTTGTCTCACCAGGCGACCAAACCTACAAAAAAACGTGCAGCAACGTGGAAGAAGTCGTCTCGCGGCGGGGCAATATTATCCTGTGCACAGACCTCGACACCCACGAGATGTCGCCCAAGGCCTCAACCATATTGACCGTCCCGGAGACGCTCTACGAGCTTCAACCCATGGTATTCATCGTCCCGTTGCAGCTCTTCGCATACCACATAGCGAACCTGCTAGGGACAGACGTAGACCAGCCGAGGAACCTCGCCAAGAGCGTTACGGTGGAATAGCAGTTTAAGAACCGGGGCGAACGGGTGCCGCAACGTTCAAGCATTTGGATGCCCAGAGCATCGAGCCCGGGAACCCTCGAAAGACACAACTAAGAGCAGTAATTGCTGTAGAATGCCTGCACCTACAGGTAGAGCGTGAAGCTTTCGGCACGAGGTTACAAGTTACCAAGAAAAATGATGCATTTATTGGAAGTAACACGACAAAAGCTGCGATGCTCCTGTCGCCCTTCCAAATGTCCATATTTCACGATAATGGAAAATATGGACAATGCTTATAAGTACATAACATCACAAGATAACGGAGAATCTGATACATATACCGTACAAAAACGAGCATCGAGTAAGCGATACGTTGACATAGGTTAGAATTGGTGTGATGGCAATCGTCAGTTGTCATTGTCCACTTGTTGGAGTATCCGCTTCCGTTGTTGGGGGTGCAGTAGTCTGCGTTGTTGAGGATGGATTAACCGCCGTATTCGCATGGCTGGGCGCGAAATTGTACTCTTCCAACATTGAACTACCACCCATACTCTTATGGCTGGGCGCGAAATTGTACTCTTCCAACATTGAACTACCACCCATACTCTTATGGCTGGGCGCGGAATTGTACTCTCCCAAATCTTCTGAGCTCGAAGGCGGAGCCTGAACAGAAGCAATTGCAGCATCCTGCTCGGCCTGGAGCGAAGCATTCCCCGTCACGGAGAAGACGCCTGCTCCGTTACCTGACGCACCTGCCAGTCCGGCAAGAACAAAGAATATCAAAACGGTATAGAATATGATCTGTCGCATGTGATCCCTCCTCTCATCGGTCTTCTATCCACCAGGCATCGAGGTTTCCTGTCTTCGGGTCAAACTCCAGCATGTACCCGTCAGACCAACGGACCAGCCTGCTGCACGCACTGCCAGCGCAATGCAGACCATCGCGAAAGGTGAAGTCTTCGGGTATCTCGTTTTTGCCCACCATGGCCATGCGTTGCTTCGGTGAGACATAACGATAATATTTGCTGACCAGATCGACCATGCTATAGACGACAAAATATTTCCCCGCCAGTCCCTCGGCCGACGAAACGGCCTTCTTGTCTGCCTCGGCAACCAGCCTGACGTCGGTGATTGAACGGAAATCGTCTTTGGCAATAGGGGAGACCTGGCAGGCGCCGGACTTGGGATTTTCCAGGAATGACTGGATGCACTTACCGTAACGGTAATCGAATATGGGAAGCCATCCGGCCAGGTGACCCTTGAAGCCGGCGGGCTTGGCGATGATGACGTAGGGTACCTTGGCCTTGGTGAAATACTTCCCTGCAATGTCAGCGCGCCCTATCGGGTCAGGGTCCCAGTCTGTGTCGTCCGGCAGGATCAGCATCGTGGGCGTTTTCACCCCCTCCAAAATGGGGCCGAACCCGGTGTACACCTCGTCGAACCAGGGGGAGCTGCGGGGGCCGGTGGCGTTGGGGGCGCTGAGGAGAAGTATATCGGCTGCTAGGTCCGGTTGCTGGGCCGCCTTGAGGGATACCCACGCCCCCCAGGAATGGCCGGCCAGTATAATCCGGCTGTAGCCCTGCGCTTTCAGTTCCTTGAGGCGCTGCCGTACCGCAACGGCGGCCGGCGCCACCTTGACCATGCTCAGATGCTTTTGCGGTATGAACTGCCCTTTTTCTATCTTTGCCCCGATGACGTCCCAGCCCTCGTCGTTAAGCGTCTTAAGGAAATACGGGCCGGCATTCCCGGCCGCCAGGTAGTGGTTCTGGCTGAAGCCTTGTATGTAGTAAATGACGCCCCTGGCCTTCGCCGGTCCGAGTCCAGCTTTGAGCGGACGGGGGGTGAACTCCCTGAACTGAAACGGTTCCTCGTCTCTGGCAACCTGCATCTTGCGCTGGACGCATTCCTGCACGAGATTATGTAATTTCTGCCCTTTACGACCTGATACGGCGCACTCCTCGCGGCATTCCTTGCGGAACCGTTCCTGCAATTCCCCCATATCCTGGGCCGCGGTCCGCCGGGTGTCGACGAGACCGGCCGCAACGATGGCAAAAAAGATTATCGCTAGTGATATTAAGCGGAACTTCTGCGCAGAATGCCTGAAGGGATGATCGTTATCCAAGATGCAATTACAATATATCAGCCGTGCAATATAATCAAGTTTCGGCTATTTGTTATGAGCATGCTCCTAGGCTCCGACGGGTAACCTTCACACATGGGAATTACTACTCTCATTCATTACGATCAGAAAGACTCTATTGTCAGAGGAGCCTCAGGCCGCACGCTTTCAGAAACAGAGCTATTCGAAACTGGCCTACGCTTGTTTTTTGCGTCTTTTTCACCTCCGCGAAAAATAAAGCTTGATGCCTCTGTAGAACAGCGCGACTCCGAGCCACGCAAAGACCACTGCCAGAGGGTAAACTAGCAGACGCGGGAACAGCGCGAATAAGCCGGCGAGTACTAGCAGGAGCGCCCCGATGCTCGTCATCACCCGGGCTTCGACCGGCTCCAGCACCCGCCTGCCCGTGAAAGCGGCGCCGATTGCGTTGCCGATGCGGACCGCTCCGGCCGCCGTCCGCCCGACGCTGCCGCTTCCGGTCGTCACTAGCGGCCGTGCGCGGCGCCGTCCGCCGAGGGAGCGCACTTTCTGCTTTTCATCCAGCACTATCTCCGTTGCCTGCGCGAGGTCCTGAAGATACATCTCCTCCATCTCGCGCGCAAACGTTTCGTCCTCCACTACCGCGTCCAGCTCGCAGTTGGCGAACCAACTGCTGATATTGAGGTTCGTTGAGCCGACGCGCGCCCAACGCCCGTCGGCGACCGCAGTTTTCGCGTGCAGCATGGTCCCGTTCCATTCGAAGACGCGCACGCCTGCCTCAAGTAGAGGACGGTACCCTGCCCTCGATAAAGGCCTTAAAACGGGGATGTCCGTCCCGTTAGGTACGAGGAGGCGCACATCGACGCCGTCCTTTGCCGCTGCTCTCAGGGCTTGCACAAAGGTAGGCATGCCCGCGTAATATGCATCGGTCAACCAGATCCTTTTTCTCGCAAGGGCGGCGATGAGCTGGTCCAGGCGCAGCATGCCGGCCGTCGCGGGCAATGTGGCTACAATGCGTAGGGTCATGTCGCCGGCAAGAGAAGCCGCTTCGCTGCCTGTTATCTCCCATTCCGGAACCGGCTCACCCATCATGGCCCACACTTGCGCAAACGCGCGCTCGATGTCCGCAACAGCGGGCCCGCGCACTTCTACCCCGGTATCACGCCACGGGTCTATCTTTTTCTCAGGGACGCCCTTCCACATCCGTCCGATGCATAAGCCGCTTATAAAACCGACTTCTCCGTCGATCGCCATCATCTTGCGGTGATCGCGCGAGAACCAGCCAAAGGGACTGTCGAAGCGCGGAGGATTGTAGCAGCGGACCTCGGCGCCTGCCGAGCGCAGGCGATTCCAGAACCGCCTGCGGGTATGGCCGAAGCTCCCCAACCAATCGTAAATGACCCGGACGCGCACGCCTTGCGCCGCCTTGGCGATCAGCGCGTCGGCAAATTCCCGTCCCGTATCGTCTTCATGGATGATGTAAGCCTCGAAGTGGATGTGGCTTTTCGCCGCTCCTATGGCGTGCAGCCAAGCCGGGTAATTCTCATTCGCGTCTTTGAGCAGCCGCACGTGATTGCCTTCGAGGAGAGGGGCGCCGCAGGCGCGCGAAAAAGCCTGGTCGGCGTGGACGCGCAGCTCCTTGAAGGTATGGTGCTCCTGGTTGATGCGTCGCGTTACGGACTTCATGACCTCATGATTCTTTTGATGCCGCCCGCCCCTTAAGAGACCGTCATCCTACATTGTACAGCAGTAACCGGTGAAAAACATAGGCTGCCGTTAGTCTGCGCCGGTCTAAGGCGAACCCTGCATCCCCGACACTGCCCACAGGTACAGGGAGGCCACCGAGCCGTAAGGCGAATAACGCCTCCTGTAACGTTCGAATTGCTCTCTCGTCAGATCCTTCAGCCCGTACAGGTTCATCATGCCCCGCCGTATGGCCTGGTCGCCCCAGCTTACGATGTCCGGCCGGCAGAGGGAGAAAAGCAGGAGCATCTCGGCCGTCCAGACCCCTATGCCGCGCAGGGACGAAAGGTGCTCGACGACATCATCGTCGGCCATCTCCTGAAAGCGGGAGAACTCCACCAGGCCGCTCGCGGCCGCTTCGCCTATCCCCTTGATGTATTCTGCCTTCCGCCCTGACAGCCCGCATTGCCTGAGATCGGAAACGTCCGTCCCGGCGATGCGCTCCGGCGTGACCTCGCCGAGAAATGCGCGCAATCTCCCCCGTACTGCGTTGGCCGCTTTGTTAGATATCTGCTGAGCCACGATGCTCATAACGAGCGCATCGAAAGGGTCGGGCCTTATCTCCCGCTCGATCGGGCCTATCATGTCGATTGCCGCTCCGAGCTTTTTGTCGCGCCGTTTGAGGTGCTCTATCTCGGTCTGCCCGTATCTGAATATCGGCACGCCGCCGCCCTCCTTGTGTTGTCGGCCCAAAGCCTTCGGTGTTTTCGTCAGCGATACCGGACGGCCAGGATAAGCACCGTGCACATCAGTACGAACGTGACGAAATTGGCGACGATGATCGGCAGGCAATGGGTGTAAAAGCCATAAATCATCCAGAGAAAAATGCCCGTCGCGTTGAGACTTATCATGGCTAGCGAGAGGTCTTTCGCAGATTTGACGCGCCACGTGCGGACGACCTGGGGAATGAAGGCGATCGTCGTAAAGGCGCCGGCGACCATGCCCAGCACCATGACGGGGTCGAAGTTTAAAGTCATGACAAATAATTTAGCATAATTCCGAAGGACCGTCTCCGGTCCCCGCTCGCCTCGCGCTTCGGATATCGCAGGGGCCGCCCAATCTGGCGCTTTACAGCCAGCGGACCTCGCGCACCTTTCTAGGGATGGTCTTCGTGATGCGATGTTTCGGGTAGCCTACTATGACGGCGCTGTAGATGTTCCGGTCGCCCGGCAGCCCCAGGCGGCGGGCTATGGCGTTCGAGAAACCGGCCGCGGTCAGCAGGAAGCCCGCCCAGCACGTGCCCAGGCCCAGGGTCGGCGCCAGCATCTCCATGTTCCTCACCGCGATGGCGCAGTTCTCATGGACCAGCCGGTTCGATCTCTCGCCGTGGACCGCGATCAGGGCGGGGGCGTTCCGAAAGATAAGGCCGCGCGACCGGCCCTTTTGTCGCGCCTCCCCGAACCGCTCGTAGTAGCCGAGGGACCGTGCGACCATCGCTTCCCCGAACAGCATGCCCGCCAGCTTCCGCCCCACGGGGTTGCCGAGGAGCCTGAGTTTCTTCCACATGATCTGCACGACCATATCTTCCAGCTCTTCGAGGAGCCTCCTGTCCCGCACGATAATGAAACCCTCCGTTTGGGCGTTGGAGGCAGTACCCGCGTGCGTGCCCGCTTCGATGAGCCGCTCCATGACCTCAACCGGCACTTCGTTTCCAGTGAAGTTCCTCACGGACCGGCGGAGCAGGAGAAAGTCCCTCATGGCTTCCGACGTTATTTCGCAACCGCCCTCATCGAACGTGCCGGCAGGCAGGCCGCTGTGGGCCAGCGCCCCTGCCGGGCATATGGCGACGCAGTGGCCGCAGAGTGTGCACCTGTCCTGTCGCCGCACTGCCGGGGGCAACCCTGCGTGCAGCCCGGCCTCGATAATGCCTGTGGGGCACTCATCCACACACCACCCGCAGCCGGTACACCTGCCCGCATCGATTTTCACCATTTTACGAAGCCCTCCCCTGTCTGCTTCATCGGCCATTCCGGAGATTTTTACAGATTGCCGGGAAAAAGGCAAAGGATAAAACAACGCCGTCTCCCGTGACATGCCTCTGACAATCGCACGTGAGGGATATAGACTATCGGGAATACAGCACGTGTCCGGCCCGTTATAGAAGCAGGGCCTTTTCGTGTCTTTAAAAGGGTCCGGGAAAGCGGTATACTAGGGTTGCCAAAGGAGGTGGCTGATATGTCTGCCTATTCCGAGATGGTGATGCAGCATTACAAGAGCCCGCGCAACAGGGGAAGGATCGAGGACCCGGACGGTGTCGGCGAAGTCGGCAACCCCGTGTGCGGAGACATGATGACCATCATGATAAAGGTGAAGGAAGACCGCGTTGACGACATCAAGTTCGAGACCTTCGGCTGCGGGGCAGCCGTGGCCGTATCGAGCATCGTCACCGAGATGGCGAAGGGAAAAACGCTCAAAGAAGCGCTTGAGATAAGCACTGAGACCCTGGCGGCCCAGTTGGGGGAGCTGCCGAAGAACGAGCTTCACTGCTCGAACCTCGGCGCGGATGCCCTACATAAAGCGATCATGGATTATTACGACAGGCAGAAAGGCCGGCAGAAAAAGACGCGAGGGGGAAAAGTTGAATACCAGCGCGATAGCGGACAGAACTGCTACTGCCCGTATTGCGAGCACGAGCTGCCTTCCGGAGAGCCCCTATGCAGCAACTGCGGGAAATCCACAGAGGCGGAGTGACCGGTTGAAAACCATGAGAGGATGACGATGATCTACCTTGACAACATATCGGGGACTCCCCTGCACGCAGACGTAAGGGCAGCCATGGTGCGATACATGGAAGACGGCTTCGGCAACCCCATCAGCCAGCACAAGGCGGGGGACGCGGCGCTGGGGGCGCTCGAAGGCGCGAGGAAAGAAGTTGCTCATCTGATAGGGGCGCAGGACGAAGAGATCATTTTTACCTCGGGCGGTACGGAGTCGATCAACCAGGCCGTGAAAGGAGTAGCCTTCGCTATGGGCGGGAAAGGCCGCCACATAGTTGCGTCGAACATCGAGCACCAGGCCGTGCTGCGTTCTTTGCGCACGTTGATGAGGCTCGGGTACCACGTCACCTCCCTGCCCGTTGACGAATACGGCCTCGTCGATCCCGCCGACGTGGAGAAGGCGATAACGGACCAGACCGTGCTCGTAAGCATCATGCACGCGAACAACGAGATCGGGACCATCGAGCCGATCGAAGAAATCGCGAAGATAACGCGCAGCAAGGGCGTGCCGCTCCATACGGATGCGGTCGCTTCCGCGGGCGTTATGCCGGTGGACGTCGAGGCTTTGGGCGTTGACCTGCTGAGCCTTGCCGCCAACCAGTTTTACGGGCCGTCAGGCGTCGGCGCCCTGTACGTGCGCAAAGGCATCAAGGTGGCCCCCCTGCTCGACGGCGGCATACAGGAGAACGGGCTCAGGGCAGGGACGCAGAACATGATCGGCATAGTGGGCATGGGAAAAGCCGCGGAGCTCGCCAAGCGCGAGATGTCGGCCAGGATGGAGCATCTTTGGGGTTTGAAGAAAAGCTTCCTCAAGCATATAGGGGAGATCGACGAGGTGGACATCAACGGCCACCCGACGAAATGCCTCCCCCATCTTATCTCCTGCTCCGTGCGCTATGTGGAAGGGGAATCACTGGTGCTCATGCTCGACGAGGAAGGCATCTGCGTCTCGACGCGCTCCGCCTGTGCAACGGGGTCGCTGCGCGCATCCCATGTCCTTACTTCCATCGGGCGCGACTACGCCTCGACCCAGGGGACCCTCATCTTTTCCTTCGGCATCGAGAATACGATGGACGACGTCGACAGGTCGATAGAAGCCCTGAAGCGGAGCGTCGATTTTTTGAGGAGCATGTCGCCGCTCTACCGGAAAAAATAACCGTTTTCGCTTGCGGCAACAGGCAGGCTTTATCCCTATCATATAAACCTCCTCCGCCAAAAAGGACGAAAACTTGACATTTTAACATTATTCCTTCAAAATAGTCGTGATCCGCTAAGTGCGCCCCAGTCCCACACAAAGCTTTCTGAAGCAATAGAAAACGAAAAGATAGACTCAGTTCTACTTGATGCAGACCGATTGTACGGAACGGACCGGAAAGGGAATGCCCAGGCAAGACCGGTAAATCCGCAGGAATCGATTTCTAAAAGGAGGCTGAGAAAAGATGGCCGGAACAAGGATCGAAAGCAAACCGGAAAGAATACGCTCCCTTGAGGCCGCGGCAGGCAGCCCGCAATCTGCGGCATATGGGCGGGCACCCGTTTGCTGTCCCGGACCGGGGCGGCAGGCACAGCAGATGCGCTCCACGCGGAAGGATAAGTGGGCGCAGGGCAGTTTCGAGTTCACGGGGCGGCCTTCCCCAAAAGATCGATCGAACACGCCCGCCCGGGCGGCAGAGCCTGACATTTATTACAAAACCGTCTTCGAAACGATGACGGAAGGCGCGCTCATTCTCTCGCCCGACGGGGTCATAATCCACAGCAACCCCGGATTTTCGGATATTGTCAATCTTCCGCCGCAGAAGCTCGCCGGCACCTCTATTTCCCGGCTCGTCCTGGACGAAGACCGCGCGCTTCTCGAAGGGGTGCTGAAGAACGGCCGTGAGGACCAGACACAGGCAGAGGTAGTGCGCCTGTCGGCCGGCTCCTGTGTGCGCTCAGTGCGGTTGTCCGCCACCGCCCGGACGATGGGAGACCAGGCGAGGATCTGCATGGTCGTCACCGACATCACGAGTAGGATGGAGGCCGAGGACGCGCTTAAGCAGACAAAGGACCGGCTCAACCGCGCCGTCGAGACGCTCCAGGAATCCCAGGCAAAATATATTGAGCTGTTCGAGCATGCAAACGACATCGTGTTCACCCTCGACCTTCAGGGCAAGTTCACGTCGGCTAACGGCATGACATACCGGAAGCTGGGCCTGGAGCCGAACAGCATCATCGGGAAGAATTTCCACGATATCTTTACGTCGGAACATCCGAAGTTCGCGTCCGGGCTGATCGAAAGGGTCCTGGCAAACAAGCCGCACCTGCTCGAAGACCAGCCGTGGGAGCTGGAGGCAGCCGCGGCGGACGGCTCGGTCATAAATTTCGAGATGCGCGCGCATTTCATGCTGGACAAGGAGAGCCTCGTCGGGATCCGCGGCGTAGTCAGGGACATCACGGAGCGCCAGCAGGTAGAAATGGAGCTGAGCCGGCTTGCCACCGCCATAGAGCAGGCAGTGGAAAGCGTGATCATCCTCGATAAGAACGGCAAGATACAATATGCCAACAAGGCATTCTTCCGCATCAGCGGCTATTGTAAGGAAGAGGTCCTGGGCAGGACCACGGCCTTTCTGAAAAGCAACAAGAAGGACGACGAGACCTTCTATCGCGGCATGTTGAGCACAGTCAGCACGAAGAGCGTATGGACCGGCCGCATCTCCAACAGAAAAAAAGACGGGTCGATGTACGAGGCCGAGACGACTATTTCGCCGGTGAGAGACAAGTCTGGTAAGGTAGTCAACTATGTGGCCGTCGAGAGGGACGTCACGGAAGAGGTAAGACTGGAGCGGCAGTTGAGACAGATGCAGAAAATGGAAGCCATAGGTACGCTCGCGGGCGGCATAGCCCACGACTTCAACAACATCCTTTCGGCGATCATCGGCTTCTCGGAGATGTCCATCGAGGATATCGACGAAGGACACCCGGCCAAACATTACGCCTCCCAGATACTGCGGGCGGCAACGAGGGGAAAGGACCTTGTCCGCCAGATCCTCGTTTTCAGCCATCGAAACGAGGAGGAGCGGAAGCACTTCAAGCTGGGCGGCATTATCAAAGAGGCGCTCAGGCTGCTCCGCGCCTCTTTGCCCTCCACCATTGAGATCGCGGAGCATGTGGAGGAGGAATCAGGCGTCATCTTCGCCTGCCCCACGCAGATACACCAGGTGCTCATGAACCTTTGCACCAACGCGGGCCATGCCATGAGGATAAGGGGCGGCGTTCTCGACGTATCCCTTTCCGACTTCGTGCTCGACTCGGCGACAGAGGCGCCATATCTAGGGATGGAGCCGGGCTCGTACCTGAAAATATCGGTGGCCGATACGGGCGAAGGAATAACCCCCGATATCCTCGACCGTATCTACGATCCGTTTTTCACAACTAAAAGCCCGAGCGAAGGGACCGGCATGGGGCTGGCGGTCGTGCACGGCATCGTGAAGAGTCACGGAGGCGCCATAACGGTCAAGAGCACGCCCGGAAGGGGCTCCGTCTTCAACGTCTACTTCCCGAGGATCGACCAGACATTCGTCGAGGAGACGGAGGTACAGCTCGTGCTCAGCACGGGGACCGGGCGGATACTTCTTGTAGACGACGAGGACCTGCTGGTCGAGATGGGTGCATCGATGCTTCAGCGCCTGGGATACGAGGTGCATGCCGTGCGCGATAGCCTGGAAGCGCTCGAGATCTTCCGCCAGGACCCCACCAGGTTCGACCTCGTTATCACGGATCAGACCATGCCGCGTCTGACGGGGACGGAGCTGGCCAGGGAACTGGCCGCCCTAAGGCCCGATATCCCCGTTATCCTCTGCACGGGCTTCAGCGAGATGGTGAGCCGTGAAACGGCCAAAGACATGGGCATCCGCGATTTCCTGACTAAGCCCGTCTCGCGCAGCGAGCTTGCGGAAAGCATAAGACGCGTGATGGAAAACTAAAGAGCAGGTCTGAAAAACCGGTGGCCGGACGGACAGGGGCGGTAAAGGAGGGGCGATGGACATCAAGGGCAAGGCGATCGACATTTGCCTGCGACCTAAGGAAATCTGGCCCGAGATCAAGCGGGAGCACTCGGGCTCGAGAGAGCTCTTCGAGTCTTACGCGGCCGTCCTTGCCGGCATGCCGGCCGCCGCCCATCTCATAGGTGCGACCGTTGTTGGCATCTCTTTCCTGGGCGTCCGCTACCGCGCGCCGTTTATCCCCGCCCTGGGTTACGCGGTCCTCTCCTACTGTTTCTCCCTGGCCGGGCTTTGCATCTTCGCCCTTGCGGCAGCCAGCCTCGCCCCCAGGTCCGGCTCGGGACATACGTTTCAGAACGCACTGAAGCTGGGCGTTTATTCCTCCACGCCTTGCTGGATAGCAGGTGTTCTTTTTGTCGTCCCTGTCCTCATGCCTGTTGTCGTTCTTTTTTCCCTGTACGGCTTCTACCTTCTCTACCTGGGGTTGCCCGTGCTCATGGAGACGCCGCCAGGGAAAAGGCCTTTCTATCTTGCCTCTCTCATCGCAGTCGGTTTTGTCATCTCCGCAGTTGCCTGCCTACTTGCGGCCTCATTCTTTCCCCAGGGCCGCAACATAGGCGTCGTCTGATGCATTCTCTTGGGCCAATAAATCAAGGAGGGGCTCACGACCCGGAATCCGGATCGTGAGCCTGCGGTTTGGAGAGAAGCATTTGGAGGCGGAAGCGGAAGGCCTCTCGGCCTTATACAGGAGATAAAGCAAGTCGCATGCCGCAACGCAGCCACGTGCGAATTATCCTGTGCAAACGGCCATTTATGGCCAAGTGCCGTGCGGGCGATCAAAAGCGGTTTGGGCGCTTTCGGTAATAGCCGGTCCTTCTTTGGAGGCGCAGGGTACCCTGCGGGCAGCGGGACGCCGGCAGACAGGTGCATTTTTCGCCTTCAGGAAACCCGTGTGCTAAAAAAGACGCCGGGTGTGCGGAAAAGGGCCGCTATTCTTCCTCGACCCCGATCTTCCGGCCGTCTCCTCCCGGCGTCCGCCCCTCGTTGATGAAGGCGGCAAAAGGCGTATTGAAGAAGCGAATCTCGGAATGCTCCTGGTACTCCCTCTGCTTTCCGCTCTTGCCGAGGTCCAGGATCACGCCCTTCAGGACAAGAAAAGCCTCCTTGTCCACGCTCGCCTCTTCGCACCATCCTTTAAGCGTATCGTCCCCTTCACCGACTACGAACTGATACTTCTTCTTCAGCAGGAGCGCGTTGACGCGCTTCACGTGTTCCCTGTTGCCGATGTCCATTATGTATTTTCTTTTGCAGAACATAGGAGAAACATGGCCCCGAAACGCAATGATGTCAAGGCGTTATGACAGGGGCCTTTCGGACGAAAAATAAAATCCGCATGGATAGGGCGAAAAAGTCGTTTCGCGCTCGTTTCGCGGTCTCTAATAGGGCATAGGCGGGACTCGAACCCGCATCGTTAAATCACCTATCCCCTGTAATTGCAACTGTTTATGAAGATAGAAGCGGCAAAAAACGTCGCCCTGATGTCGCCCCATGGCGACGCCGACCGAGGAAAGTAGGTGCATTCTTTTTAGGCCGCTCTTACCCACTAAAACCATGGATATTCCAAAATTTTGAGTACACTATAAAGGTCTCGGGATGGATATCACGAAACGATTGCGGATTATAACAATGTATTCATGCTCTGCCCGGTAACGCCTGTGCGGGAATCCGGCCACGAAGGCATAGAAAAGGCTTGAGGGACTGGTTGGTGCACCCCTAAACGCAACCCGCTTTGCCCCCCCTTGAATCCGCATTTTCGCTGGTCTATATTTTTGAATGTCGTCAAGAAGACTTGTATTGGTAGTTGATGATGAATCCATGGTCGAGGAGATAATCGAGGCGCACGTGGGTGACTTGGGGTGCGAACACGCCTCCTTTAATGATCCGCGATCAGCAATGGCGTTTTTCAGGCACAACTACAAAAACATCGATCTCGCAGTTATTGACCTTACCATGCCCGGCATGACCGGCAATCAGATGGCTCAAGAGATGTATGAAATGGCACCTGATCTGCCAATAATCCTTATGACGGGTTATTTGACGGTCGATAGCATTAACCCCAATGTCAGCCTTCTTCTTCACAAGCCTATACTGAAGGCGGAACTCATTGAAGCGATGAAGAGATTTCTCGGCCCTTCGATGTGCGTGGTAGAGGAGGCAGGATAACGGGAATCAGGTAGACGGAAGTGAACCCCGAGTTGTTCTGGCTAGACGAAGCCCTACGCTTTCTGATCCCGGTGTGCGTAGCGCTCAATGCCACTCCTACCTGAGAGTCAAAGCAAGTATACCTGCCGTCAATGTTTAGGGCGTTCCCGTGCGTTGCCAGTCTTGAATCCCTTTACCCGTTTTTCAGGAGCCTGTAAAATAATACCATGACCCACAAACAGCAAACGGGGAAATACCTTTTAGCTGTCTCTCTGGTAGTTGTTGCGACTGTCCTTCGATGGGCCATGGGGCATTTCTTGGGGACAACGGCCCCGTTCCTAACCTTCTACCCCACCGTCATACTTGTTGTTCTTATATGTGGGCTTGGCCCCGCCATTGTCACCGTCGTTCTGAGTGGGCTTATAGTCGATTTCCTATTCTTGCCGCCTATCTATTCATTCAAGATCGAACCCCATGGAGATGCTCCCGCCCTCCTTTTCTTTCTCATGGCCGGGGTATTTCTCGCCATCATAGCCCACCGGCTCAATATTATAAGGATGCTAAACGCACTGAGGCGCTACGAGCTCCTGGCCGGCAACGCCCGTGACATCGTTCTGTTCATCCGCCGTGGAGACGGTCACATACTGGAAGCCAATCAAGCCGCAACGAACGCATACGGTTACAGCCGGGACGAGATTCTCTCACTGACAATATACAATCTGCGGGTTCAGGACAACTATTTACTCACCGACTCCCAGATGGATAAGGCCGATTCATCAGGCATTCTGTTCGAAACAAACCATAGGCGAAAGGACGGGACGACTTTTCCCGTGGAAGTCAGTTCACGGGGCGTCTACATCGACGGCGAGCGAGTCCTGTTAAGCGTGATACGAGACATCACCGAGCGCAAAGAGGCAGAAAACAAGCTTCGAGAGAGCGAAGAGATGCTGGCTCGCGCCCAGCAGATGGCCCATGTAGGCCACTGGTGCCGTGAAATCTCCACAGGAAAAGGGCGCTGGTCAGATGAAACCTACCGTATCTTCGGACTCGAGCCACAGGAGTGCGAGCCGACTCGCCAGTTCTTTCTTGAATGTGTTCACTGCGATGACCGGGCGCGAGTCGATAAGGCCCTCCGTGATGCTGCCGAAGATGTGCAGCCTTACGACGAGATATTTCGGATTGCCTGTCCTGACGGCAGCGTCCGCTGGGTGCACTCAAAAGGTGAAGTTACCCGTAACCCGGAAGGCAAGCCCTCATTGGTCTTCGGCACAAGCCTCGATATCACCGAGCGTAAGCAGATGGAGGAAAAGCTACGCAAGTCTCATGACGAGCTTGAGCAGCGGGTGGCCGACAGAACGGCAGAGCTTGCAAGGCTTGCAGCGGCTATGAATAGCGCGAGCGAAGGGATCGTCATAATGGATACCGATTGGCGCATAGAATACGTCAACCCCACCTTCACCCGGTTATGCGGCTACGAAAGCGCAGAGGTCATCGGCAGGGACATAAAGTTTTTCCGTCCTGAAAAGATGGATCACGCAGTGTACGACAGGGTACGAGAATCAGCTAAGTCAGATAAACCCAACATCAATCGTTACCCTTTGAGGAAAAAGGATGGAAGGAACTTTCAAGTAGAGAGCACAATCACACCCATCAAGGACTCCGCCGGGAATATCACAAGCTATGTGGTCGTATGGAGGGATATAGGCGAGCAGATAGAGCTTGAAGAGCGACTCCGCCAGTCCCAGAAGATGGAAGCCGTCGGCACCCTCGCCGGGGGCATAGCCCATGACTTCAACAATATGCTCGCCGTCATCATAGGGAACGCTGAGCTTGTTCTCGACGACATAAACGAAGACAGCCCCAAACACAACATCGACCAGATATTGAAGGCTTCCAAGAGGTCAAAAGACCTCGTTAAGCAGATTCTTACGTTCACTCGTAAGGACGAACCGCAACGGAAGGAGCAGCACCTTATCCCCCTCATTCAAGAGTCTTTCAACCTCCTGAGAGCCTCGATCCCCTCGACTATAGAAATGAAACTCAACATCAAGGCTAAAGCTGACACGGCCAAGGTGAATGAAGCGCAATTTCAACAGGTGCTGATAAACCTGTGCACAAATGCAGAACACGCCATGAGAGAAACCGGCGGCACTCTCTCAATATCCCTCGAAGATGAAACCCTTCATCTTGACGGCTCGCATGACTCGGAACCTCATCGATATCTCAGGCTCGCGGTGAGTGATACGGGCGCGGGTATGGACGAGGCGGTGAGAAAAAGGATATTTGATCCGTTCTTCACCACCAAGGGTCTCGGAGTGGGGACGGGTATGGGTCTGGCCGTTGTCCACGGCATAGTGCAGTCCCATAATGGTTTCATTTCAGTTCAGAGTGAACCGGGGAAAGGTTCCACCTTCAGCATCTTGTTTCCCGAGGCCAGAGGTAAGATAGTTTCTGATGTCGAGCCTGAAGTTGCACCCATTGGCGGAGAAGAACGAATCCTCTTTGTGGATGATGAAATCCCCGTGGTGGAAATGACGACCAGCATACTCAAACGCATGGGGTATGAGGTTATTTCATTCATCGACTCTCAAGATGCGCTGGACGCATTTGCCAATGCCCCGGACGATTTTGACCTCGTGATAACCGACCAGACCATGCCGAGAATAACGGGTGTTGAACTGAGCGAGAGATTGAAAGCAATACGCCCGGATATCCCGGTCCTTCTCTGCACCGGCTACAGCCACGTAGTATCATCCGAGCAAGCGAAGGCTCAGGGGATAGACGGCTATGTCATGAAACCGCTCGATAGGCGCGAACTGGCTGAGGCAATACGGAAGGCATTAGATCGGGGGGGCATTTGTTGACTTCTCCGCCTCTTGAGCCGCCCGCCGATCAGTAACGCATGGGGCTGAGACCCTCTGCACCTGCACCCACCCATGACCCCCTCAAAGAAAACGAACGGTTATAGTCCAGCCCACCGTCGATGAAATGGTTTGGCATCCGTGAGGCGATCCATTATCCTTTTATAGCCCACTTGACGTTTTCATCAAACCGCGCAGATAGGAGGGGATTCATAAAGGCAGCAAGGAAAAGCATTACCGAGCCAGACAGGAACAGAAGTGTCGCCTATCTCCGGGGAGCGACGGACAGAACATAGAGAAGAATAAGGCGGACATTCTTTATCTCGCCAACGAGAAGAAAGTGAGCGGACCACCGGCCGTCAAGGGCTGAGGATTTTGTGCCAGAACGCCTTTTCCGTGTTGAAGCCGCGGCGGGCCTGGTCCAGAGGCATCATATGGGCGTCTTGCATGCTCGTGCCTCCCGTCGCTATTTGCAGATTCCCCGCCGCATCGCATAGATAGTAAATCTGCTCGTTGGTCTCGAATATAAGGGTTGTCATCAGGACGCGTTTCCCCTGATCTATGACATCGATGCGATGCCGGACCGTACGGGCCCGGTCGGTAAAAGACCGGAACACGGAAGGGACCTGCTCATCTCCGGCGGCCTTTAAACCGAGCAATGCGGCAGTGAAATGGTCGATGCCGGCGCTCGTGCCTTTCTGCAGGACGGCCTGTATCTCCGGGTCGAGCTCGTTGCCGGAAGCGCTCACCGATAGAAGCGGCAGCCCCAGCATAAGCGCCGCCGATATACCGAGTAAAAGAGCTCTTTTCATTGCTTTCGTGTCTCTCATCGCTTTGGGGCCGCGGCCTACCAGTCCGGCATGGTCCGCGAGACAGGCGGGCCGTATTTGAAGGCAAAGTATCCCGTCCCCTCGGACTGCCACTGGGCCAAGTCGCTCTCATAGCGCCTTATATCGTATTCGAGGAGCGCCTGGAGGTAAGTAAGGTCGATGGGGCTTGTCGACGTCATGCGGCGCACAATGTCGGCATTGCGTATCGGATAGTATGACTTGCCTACGGCCAGGTAGGCTTTGACTGCGTCCGCCGCCTCGGCATATCTGGCCTGCCGGTAAGATATGAGCGCCTTGTACGCCAGGACGCGAAGATAGACGTTCGACCCTCCCTTAAATGCCCCGGCCTTTTCAACAAAAGCGGCGGCGTTCGTCAGGTCGTTCACATTATAGGCAGCGGTAGCGGCAAAAGCATACGCGGCTGCGCTCGGCTGGGCTTTGGCAGACCTCATGAATAGCTCCTGGGCGACCGCGAATTCCCCGTCGTCGAGCGCACGCTTGCCCTCGTGCATATCGCTTTTCGCGCGCAACGAGGGCTGAGAGCAGCCAAGGGCAACCACGGTAAGAAGGGCCAGAATCGCTACAGCACGGGTTGTTTTTGCCATCTTCCGCACCTCCTCGGCGCTAACAATGTATCATTTCCTGTATTATAACGGCGTATTGATCCGGGGACAAAAAGCAATCTAAGTACCCGCGCGCTTTTGTCAAGCAGCGGCAGGCCCGCAAAAGGCGTCAGCCGGAAAAACAGCCGGACCTTAATAAACGACCTCCGCGCCCGGGCAGTTCTCCTTCAGCCACTCAACGTAGTCGCGGCTGCACTGCGCCCGGCGTGCTTCGGGGACAGGAGGCATGCAGTTCACATACCTGGTTTTGGGACAGGTCTTCTTCTGTCTCTCCTGTGGATCGGTCTTCCCGGTTTCGGGGAGCACCCTGCCCTGCGGCATCACCGCCGTCGAGGGGCCCGAGGACCGCTCGGCCTGGCAAAGCAGGACGGCAGCCGGTCCGGCAGCATGCGCCGGTGCAGCAGGTCCGAGGCATGACAATCCGCCGACCAAAGTTAACAGAATGACGGGCCCGAGATACCTCATGACAGATTTCTATCATACCGGCGGGTTTTTGTCATCTTTTCCGTCGACCGGGGCTGCTTTTAGGGCCTTTAAAAATCGCCTTCATTTTCGACCTTCATTAATGGTAATATCATCCCTGATACGGCGGGACGGAAACTACGCAAGCTAATGCCGGGCGAGCCGGGAGGTGCTGTCATGGGGTCGTGGATGACGTGCGTTTGCGGTGGACTTATTCACCTCAACATGTTCGCGGGCACGCATATCTGCCAGTTGATAGAAGATGCGGACTACGACATGGTCGAGGACCCTGTCGACAGGGAAAAGATAGAAGATCTCTATTTTAAGAAAGGTGTAACCGTCTACAGGTGCCTCACGTGCGGCCGCCTGGCAATAGACTGGGAGGACAACGGCAACGTCACGTTCTACCTGCCCGAGCTGAAGCGGCCGGAAGCCGCACTTGTCGAATCGGAGAGGGGCGGGGCAGCGCCGGAACAACCGCAGGCCCGACCTACCGATGAGCGGCTAGCCGAACTCGAAGCCCTGGCGGAGGCCGAGTATGACCGGATGTACGACTCAAGAAGCCCCACAGGCGCTTACTCATCCGCGAAAGAGGCGTTCTACGCGGCCATCACCCTTGCAAGGCAACTGGGCCTCGAAGAGGACGCGAAGCGGCTGGAGAAACGCCTTCAGCACGTGAAGGATGTCTTCAGGCACCAGTTCTCATAGAGATTCTCCTGCGGCTCTGTTTTTTCAGCCCTCGGCTACGTCACCTTTAGGATAGCTTTTCATGCGGGCGCTCATCGCCTTTCCCAGCCAGGCGATGGTCGTGCCCAGGTCCAACATGTTCCGCAGGCCCTCCTGGTCGCCGGCCACTTCGCCTTTCTCAAGGCCGAAACCGAGGTTCCAGTACGTCGACCCGGGGATGATGGCGCCTGACATGAGGAAAAGGTGGTTCATGGTGTCGAAGGCATGCGTGCCCCCGCCCCGCCGCACCGCCGCTACCGACGCCCCTATTTTTCCCCTGAGCAGGCCTCCGTTCGCAACGCTGACAAGGCCGACGCGGTCGATGAGCGCCTTCATCTCTGCCGTCACGTCCGTAAAATAGGTCGGGCTTCCCAGGATAATGGCGTCTGAGGCAAGTATCTTTTCGAGGCAATCGTTGAAGACGTCCGTTTTTACGCTGCACCGGCCGTCCTTCGTATTGAAACAGCGGTAGCAGGCCGTGCATCCCCTGATCTTCTTTCCGCCGAGATGGATAAGCTCCGTCTCCCATCCTGCCTTCGATAACGGCTCCAGCACCTTTTTGAGCAGTATCTCTGTATTCCCTCCCCTGCGGGGGCTTCCGTTTATTGCTACAGCCTTCATGGTCTCTCCTCCAGGATATAAATAGTCACGCATGGGCCGGACAGCGCCCGGCAACGGCGATAAAACAGCGCGCGTATATGGAGATTGTACCACTTTCGAGCTGCGACAGGCCAGGCGTTTTGCAATCGCGGCATCGACGGCAAAGAGATGGGTGTCGAAAAACATTTGACGTTTCGTGCAGCCTCGCGTATAACCGAAGAATGCCTGACGTTTGAGCGGGCCGTAGCCCGAAAGGAGCATACGATGACAGGAAAAGCGATTCAGGACTATTACCCTGAAGAATTTGCCCATTGCTTCGGGTGCGGGCCAAACAACAAAGACGGCTGGCAAATCAAGAGTTATTGGGAGGGCGAAGAAAGCGTCTGCCATTTCGCGCCGAAGCCCTTCTATACCGGCGGCTCGCCGGGGAACGCCTACGGCGGCTTTATCGCATCGCTGATCGACTGTCACAGCGCAGCAACCGCCGCTGCCGCAAAATTGATTGAAGACGGTTTCAAGCTGGGCGACCGGCCCCTTTACCGCTTCGTAACCGCATCTCTGAAGGTGGACTATCTGAAGCCGACACCCATGGGGACCGTCCTGGAGGTTAAAGGCAGGGTCAAAGAGATCAAAGGCCGCAAGGTCACGGTTGCAGCGACCCTCTCTGCGGAAGGCGCAGTCTGCGCCCGGGGCGAGGCACTCATGGTGCAGCTGCGCGAAGACAGCGTATAATAAGAGAGGTCCAAAGAGAGGAGGCATCAATGAGAAAGGCGGTCGTACTATACTGGACCCATACGGGAAACACCGAGAAGGTGGCGATGGGCATCGAGCGAGGCCTGAGGGGCGGCGGGTTCGACACGGTCATCAGGAAGGTGCAGGACGCCGAGGACGTAGATTTTTATGATTATGACCTGGTCTGCTTCGGCGTCCCTTCCTATAGCTGGCATCCTCCCAAGGCTGCCGACGATTTCCTCAAGGCAAAGTTCGCCCGCTACAAGTCGGAGGGAAGAATAAAGCTGAATGCTCCCCCGGTAAAAGGAAAGAGCGCCCTTGTTTTCTGCACCTATTCCGGTCCGCACACGGGCATAAGAGAGGCCATGCCGGCAGGCAAGTATGTAGGTCAGTTCTTCGAGCACCTCGGTTTCGTCGTTGTGGATGAATGGTACGTCCTGGGCGAGTTCCACGGATCGGAAGAGAACAGCACGCTCGGGAGGATGGGAGATACCAGGGGCCTTCCGACCGACCAGGACATCAACCGGATAGAAGACCAGGCCAGGGCGCTCGCCGGCAGGATATAGGGGCCGAGGCCGGCCCGTGCGCTCCTTCACTTTACCGCGCCGAGGATGCCGCGACGTGCTCTACGGTTTTCCCACCCAGGCGGAATAACCGCCCGACGTGTAGATGCACGCGAGGGGGTTATTGCCGAACACGCGGTCCTTCACCGCAAGCACAGTGCTCGGCGCCTCAGCATACTTGAAAAACAGGGAATCGTGGCCGACGCATAGACCCAGGACGACGTTGAAGTCCGTGTGCGCGTTGTTCAGCAACATGGCCTGGAGGACCGGGTTGCACATCGGTTCCCGCTCGCCTATGAAGATCTTCTGATCGTCCCTCACGCCGATCGTTTCTTTCGGGACAGCCCCCGCCTTGCACGCAACAGAGGCCGTCTCGAAGCCATGGCTCTTTAATATGCGGTCGACAACGGCCGCCTCATCCGCCAGGCCGATGCAGAAGGCCAAGCCGATCTTCGAATAACCCATCTTGTGCGCAAACTCGCAGATTTCGAGCATCCTCGGCTTGACGGGGTGCATCACGTAAGGCTTCTTCTCTCTGCCCGCGTAGCACTCCCCCTCCTGGATAGTTGCCTGCCGGGCAAACTCCGCGATCTCTTCCTTGCGGTACTCCTCCTGCGCTTTGCGCACATCAGCCTTTCTGCCAAGTGTCGGGCACGCCTTGCCGCCTGTGCCTTTGGGGTCCCTGCACGCTCTCATGCCCTTTGGGACTTCGCAGACCGCGCACTCCGGTAGGGATTTCTTCGCCATCATGGGCCTCCGTATTCGAGAATTGCCAAATTATATACCTCCGGCATCCAATTTTCTGCCTCATCCGTTTGCGTTTCTTCACCCGCAGCAGCGCGCTTGCAGGTTTCTCACCTTAATGATCGCACGTGTTTTCGCCGGTTACAAGGGTCCCCTTCAGGTAGCTCGAATCCTGGACAAGGTTATCTTGACGGGGTTTGCGAGGTCAAGCTATTATTGTGACATCGTAAGAAGGGGACACAAATGATAGAGCAATGGCTGGAAGAGATAAAACGGACCGCCGATCCGGCTGAGCTGGGGATGATCCTCGTGCACAACGGCATCGTGAGGGGCACGTCGAAGAAGGGCGAAGCGGTCACGAAGATGCGCCTGACCTACGATGCCCCGGGCCTGGAAAAACTGATCGGAGAATACAGGCGGAAGGAAGGCATAGTCGGAATCAAGGCCTGGATAAACAGCGGAGAACTCAGCGTGGGCGACGACATTATGCTCGTACTGGTCGCCGGGAGGTTCAGGACCGATGTGCTGCCTGTTTTCGAATCCCTTATCGGCAAAATAAAGGGCGAGATCGTCAGCGAGCGTGAGATAAAACCGGACCCTCAAGGACAGGACCTTTAGGCAGGGTCAGACGGTTGCCCGGAAAGCGATGCCACTATCAGGTAGTGATAGGGCCCGAGGTCCTGCGCCTGCCCGGTCTTGAAACCGAAGCGCTCCAGGACGGTTTTGGTTTCGTTTTCGGAAAGCCGTATGCGAGCGGGCGGTCCCATCCCATCTTCGACCTTCTTGAACTCCACGACGGCAAACTTTCCGTCCGGTCTCAACACCCTGGCCGTTTCCCGCAATGCCACCTCGCCCGTGCCGTCGCGCAACAGGTCATGCAGCACCGTTGCCATGAGGCAGATATCGACAGAGTCGTCGGGCAGCGGTATGCCTTTGTTCGCATCCGCAAAGATAGTCTTGATATTTTCCAGGCCCAGGCTCGCGGCCCGCTCCCTGACCCTGGCAAGCCCCTCTTCCCAGGCATCCATGGCATAGACAGCCCGGCCGGACCGATGGCCTCCGCCAGGGCAATGGTATAATCCCCTTTGCCGCAGCCAACGTCAAGCAGGGCAGTCGATTCTCCTACCCGCAACTCGTCGAAGAAACGGGCACGGTCGATCATCTCGAACGTGCCATGGCCTGCGCCCGGCGGTTTATGGTCCTCTGCCATCAATATATCCTCCTTTTATCTTATGCGGCCGGGCGGCAAAGGTCAACCGCTGCCGGCAACCTAAGGTGTCTTGCTCATCGACCCTCGGCCGGAGAGCTTGATATCCCCTTGACAATGTTATGAACATATGTTTATAATATCGACATGCCGAGACCAAAGAAATATAGATGTGTAAGCTGTCGCCCGGATGCCACGTATTTCAAGCCCAGGGGTATACCGCTCACTCAGCTCGAGGAAGTCTGCCTGAATATGGATGAGGTGGAGGCCCTGAGGCTTTGCGACCTGGAGGGGCGCTATCACGAGGCGGCGGCTGCACAGATGAAGGTATCGAGGCCCACTTTCGGCCGGATCATCAAGGAAGCGAGGCGAAAAACAGCCGAAGCCCTTCTGGGGGGCAAGGCCCTTAAAATAGAAACGAACATCAACAATGAGGAGGATACGCAATGAAAGTATGTTTTCCGGTCGAGAAGAATGAAGGAATGAACAGCATGGTCTACGGCCATTTCGGCTCGGCCCCGGCGTTCGTCATGGTAGATACGGACGAGAAAGGCCTGACGGTCGTCGACAACAGGGACGTCAACCACGTGCACGGCGCGTGCAACCCCATCCAGGCAATTGGCGGCCAGGCGGTCGATGCGGTCGTTGTCGGCGGCATAGGCGCAGGCGCGATAAACGGGCTTAACGCGAAGGGCATCCAGGTTTATCGGGCCTCCGTGGGGACGGTCGGGCAGAACGTTGAGCTTTTCAAAGCGGGCAAGCTCCCCATGCTTACGCTCCAGCACGCGTGCGGCGGGCACAGCACCGGCGGCTGCGGCCACCACTAAGAGAACGAGGGGGGACTATGCCGATCTATGAATACGTCTGTAAGAAATGCGGAGAAGTAACGGAGCACCTGGTGCTGGGCAAGGCGAAGACCCTGCCTGCAAGGGATGCGGAAGTCAAGAGGTCGTAAAGCTCATGTCCGCGGCGAACGTCGGGGCCGCTTCCCCGTCGTTCTCGCCGCCCCAGGCAAGCGGCGGCTGCTGCGGCTCGCCAGGCTCCTGCGGGAACCCGGGAAGCTGCTGCTCCGGTTAGGAAGGGGAACTGTCCCTCGGATAAGGTGCTGTAGTAAAGAGCGGGCGCAGGTAATATCGAACACTGTAAAAGATATTGCCGGCGCCCGTTTTATATTGCCGGGCAGACCCACTTCAGATCGCCCGGCTGCATCTCTTCCGTCACGCACTATTCTCGGGCCATTGACATTAACGTTATGTTAAGCTAAGATTAACCTTAACGGGGTGTCCCTGCAAAAAACTCTATTTCCAAGTATTTACACGTTCCATTCGGTCCATTTAGGGGCCAATATCACGGCATATACCTTGCATTCACATATCGGAGAGATTACAAACAGGATATATTAACGTCCGCTCAGATATATGGACCGCGCCCTCCAAAACCGGGGTGCCGGCCATGCAGCGGCTTTATGACTACCCAGGAGGACCCCATGACTGACGACACCCCCCTGCTCGACGACCTCGAGAAGGGACCATGGCCGAGCTTTGTTAAGGAGATGAAGCGGGCTGCAAAGAAGAACCCCGCGGCAAAAGATCTCCTTAAGATCCAGGAGCGCTCCTATCATGACCGGGTAACCCACTGGAAGCATGGAGGCATAGTGGGGGTTACAGGCTACGGGGGAGGCGTAATAGGCAGGTACTGCGATGCGCCCGATGACTTCCCATTCGCCGCTGCCTTCCACACCATGCGGATCAACCAGCCCGCAGGCTGGTTCTACACAACGGACGCCCTCCGGAAGATCTGCGACATATGGGAGAAGTACGGAAGCGGCATGACCAACTTCCACGGCTCCACAGGGGACGTCATCCTCCTGGGCACCACCACGGAGAACCTCCAGCCCTGCTTCGACGAGCTTACCGAAGCAGGCTTCGACCTGGGCGGCTCCGGCTCCGCGCTTCGCACCCCCGCTGGCTGCATAGGCCAGGCCAGGTGCGAGTATGCCAATATCGACACCTTAGACCTTATCTACGACCTCACCATGACCTACCAGGACGAGATACACCGCCCCCGCTGGCCCTATAAGTTCAAGATCAAGGCGTCCGGCTGCCCCAACGACTGCGTTGCCGCCATAGCAAGGGCGGACTTCACGATCATAGGCGCCTGGCACGACTCTCTCCGTATAGACCAGGAAGGGGTAAGGACCTATGTGAAGGATGGTCTGGACATAGACTCCCTCGTAGTCCGCAAGTGCCCCACCGAGGCCCTTGACTGGGACGGTACTACCTTAAAGCTCATCCCTGAGGACTGCGTCCGCTGCATGCACTGCATAAACACCATGCCGAAGGCCCTAAGGCCCGGCATAGTCAAAGGGGCAACCATCCTGATAGGCGGCAAGGCCCCTATCTTAAAAGGCGCCAACCTCTCCTGGGTGCTTGTCCCCTTCATGGAGATAAAACCCCCCTATACGGAAGTAAAGGACCTCCTTGCCAAGATATGGGACTGGTGGGACGAGCACGGAAGGACGCGCGAGAGGGTAGCCGAGACCATACAGAGGATCGGCCTGAAGGAGTTCCTAAAGGCGGTCGACCTTCCCCCCGTGCCCCAGATGGTCAATAAACCGAGAGCCAATCCCTATGTGTTCTTCAAATAA
This sequence comes from uncultured delta proteobacterium, assembly GCA_963810935.1. Classification (GTDB taxonomy): domain Bacteria; phylum Desulfobacterota; class Syntrophorhabdia; order Syntrophorhabdales; family WCHB1-27; genus CAWEPK01. Next base: position 307,213 of record CAWEPK010000010.1, read on the forward strand.
GGAGACAACCATGAGAAAGACCGATATAGGACCCCCCGACTTCAAAACGATGCTCCCCGACGTGATCAAGGACAACTACGGCAAATGGAAGTACCACGAGATCGTAAAGCCGGGCGTCCTCCGCCATGTCTCGGAATCAGGCCAAGAGGTCTACTCCATCCGTGCAGGCTCCCCCAGGCTCGTCTCTATAGACTTCATAAGGGACCTCTGCGATGTGGCCGATAAGCACTGCAACGGCCACCTCCGCTTTACAAGCCGCCACAACATAGAGTTCATGACCCCGGACAAGATCAAAGGTGGAGCCTATTATCGCAGACCTCACAAAACTGGGCCTCCCCATAGGCGGGACGGGCAAGTGCATCTCGAACATCGTCCACACCCAGGGGTGGATCCACTGCCACAGCGCGGCAACCGACGCATCGGGCATAGTAAAAGCAGTCATGGACGCCTTCCACGACCAGTTCACCGAGATGAAGCTACCGAACCACCTTCGGATATCCCTTGCCTGCTGCATCAACATGTGCGGTGCGGTCCACTGCTCCGACCTTGCCATAGTGGGCGTACATACGAAGCCCCCCCGGCCCGACCATGAGAGGGTGCTCGCCCAGTGCGAGATACCTACAACCATACAGTCCTGTCCCACAGGGGCGATCCGAAGGCACCCGGATGCTGACATAAAGAGCGTGGTTGTCCGCGAGGACCTCTGCATGTACTGCGCCAACTGCTTTACCGTCTGCCCGGCCATGCCGCTTGCCGACGGGGATACGGACGGTGTCGCCATTTACGCAGGGGGCAAGGTGCCCAATGCCAGAAAGCCCCCGATGTTCTCCCGCATGGTAGTCCCCTACCTGCCCAATAACCCTCCCAGGTGGCCCGAGGTAGTGGACGTCCTCAAGAGGATAGTCGATGTCTATGCATCATCCGCCAGGCCGACCGAGAGACTGGGCGAGTGGATCGAGAGGATAGGCTGGGAGGCCTTCTTCAAAAGGACCGAGATACCCTTCACCGAGCAGCACATAGACGACTTCACCCATGCAGTGGAGACTTACAGGACTACCACGCAGTTTAAGTGGTAGGGGGAATGATGCACTTTCTTCCTTTTTATGAGGGGGTGGCTCCGGCGGCTTCGCCGCTGGAGGGGGCGACGATAGCCCCGGTAATTGCCGACTTTACCCATGTAGTCGAGACTTATAGGACTACCACGCAGTTTAAGTGGTAGGGGGAAATGATCAGGAGGTTTAACAATGCCTAAGACAAATTAGGTGGAAAAGAAATAGAGATCGATGAGGACGGCTTCATCCAGGAGCCGGAGAAATGGAACAAAGAGGTGGCGGAAGACTTGGCAGTAACCGAGCATGCCTCTCCCATGGGAGAGGAACACTGGAAGCTCGTCAACTATCTGAGGGAATACTACCTCAAGTATGAGATCGCCCCTCCCGTCCGTATGCTGGTGAAGCAGACAGGCTTAGACCTCAAGAAAATATATACGCTGTTTCCCGGCGGACCGGCGAAAGGGGCGTGCAAAATAGCGGGCCTGCCCAAACCGACGGGCTGCGTGTAGGGGGCAATACGGCGTGAGTATTTTTCTGGCCATATTGACCTATTTCGGTTACGTCTTCGTAGTGACCATGTACACGGTCAAGGCCGTGAAGTACGTGAGGCGCCCGCGTCACCTGAGATGGGACCTCTACCCGGTCATGCACGAGGAGAGGTACCGTTACGGCGGCTCTTATTTCGAGGAGATCAATGGTGCGGCCGGGGCGCGCAAGAAACACCGGCTGCGCAGCATCTTTTTCCTTTTGAAAGAATATGTGACTATGGGGGAGTACTTCAAGCGGCGAATAAGCTACTGGCTGGCCCTCTACCCCTGGCACATAGGCTTTATCCTGATAATCGGCTTCCACATCTGCACGTTCTTCGCCGCTGTCGTCATGCTCCTCGGCGTGCCCGTATCGGCAGGATCACCGGTTGCTGCGGGGCGGGTATTTTACTACGTCGTCCTCTTTACAGGCGTCGTAAGTTTCGTGAGCGGCATCATCGGAAGCATAGGGATGGTAATCAACAGGCTGACTGCCGCCGACCTGAAGGATTACGCGACCCCTCAGAACTACTTCACCTATATCTTTTGTCTCGCCATTTTCGGGAGCGGGCTCTACGCCTGGTACTTCGACCCGACTCTCTCGGAGTACAGGGATTTCTGGGTCGGACTGATCACGTTCAAGCCCATTATGGTCGCTCCCGCGGGAACGCTCCATATAGTCTTATTCGACCTCTTTCTGGTTTATCTCCCTTTTACGCGCTCGATGCACTATATCACCCGCATATTCGCCTTCCTCTTCATAAGGTGGGATGACGAGCCCAACCTGCGGGGAAGCCGCCTCGAATCCCAATTGATCCGCCAGATGGGACAAGGGGTGAGCTGGGCGGCGCCGCACGTACAGACGGGCGGGACATGGGTGGACCAGGTGAAGTCATGAAGGTTGGAATAAGTCTATGAAGAAGAGAATAACTGTCCGGGACATGTCGAGAGCGGACCGGCAGCTTGCCACGCTTGCGCCGTCCGGCTTTATGCCGCTGCCTCCCCCTTACGACGGTCCAAACGTGATAGGCGAGCTTTCAGACGAGCAGAAGGCTCGGTACGAGGCCTCCCTCGACGGCGTCATAGCTGTAGGGGTGCGGAAACCGCAAAGCCCCGCCGAAGAAGAGGCGTTCTGCCGCGGCTTCCTCTCGGGCCTCGCGAAGCTCATGACCAAAGAAAACAACTGGACGTTCCTCCAGCCCCTGATGCATTCGCTGGACTACTGCGTCAAGTGCCAGCTTTGCAGCGACTCATGTCCCGCGTATCTGGGTAGCGGCAAGCAGGAAATATACCGGCCGACCTTCCGGCCGGAGGTCCTCCGCCGCATCATCAACAAATATCTCAAGGAAGAGGGCGGTCTGCTCCGCAAGCTGACCGCGAGCGACATCGAACTGAACTTCACCCTTCTGGCAAGGCTTGAAGAGCTTGCCCACAGGTGCACGCTGTGCCGCCGCTGCGCGCAGGTCTGCCCGCTTGGCGTCGATAACGCGCTGATCTCGCGGGAGATCAGGAAGCTTTTCAGCCAGGAGATGGGCATCGCCGCGAAAGAGCTGCACGAGCAGGGCACCGTGCAGCAGTTGAAGGTGGGTTCGAGCACGGGCATTACGCCCAAGGCGCTGGCCAACATCATCGACTTCATGGAAGACGACATAGAGGAGAAGACGGGCAAACGCATAAAGATACCCGTAGACAAGGAAGGGGCCGACGCCCTTCTCGTGCACAACGCGGGGGAGTTTCTCGCCTGGCCGGAAAACCCGGAGGCGTTTGCGATCCTTTTCGACGCGATGGGCATCGACTATACCCTTTCCAGCGATCTGGTAGGCTACGATGCGGTCAATTACGGCATATGGTATGATGATGTGCAGGCAGCACGGGTGGCGGTGCGCCACGCGGAGGCTGCGAAGCGCCTGAAGGTGAATAAGATCTACGTCGGTGAATGCGGCCATTCGCACAAGGCGCTCCTCGTGATCGCCGACCGGATACTGACAGGCGACCTCAATATACCGAGGGAAAGCTTCCTGCCTCTCATGGAGCGGTTCGTCACGAGCGGAAAGGCAAAGTTCGACCCGTCGAGGAACGCTTTTCCCGTGACCCTCCACGACCCGTGCAACATGGTCCGCCTTATGGGTATCGTCGAGCCGCAGAGGAAGATACTCCGGGCGATTTGCCCGGATTTCAGGGAGATGACGCCCCACGGCGTAGAGAACTACTGCTGCGGAGGGGGCAGCGGCTTTGCGATCATGCAGTCGATGAACTTCCCAGACTGGCGCAACGCCATATCGGGAAGGATGAAGATGAAGCAGGTCATAGAGGCTTTTGCTGATAGACCCGATCCGGGCGTCAAAAAGTACGTCTGCGCCCCCTGCTCGAACTGCAAAGGCCTCTTGAGGGACCTGATCACTTATCACGGCGCGTATGAAAAGAGCGGCATATTCTACGGGGGCCTGGTAGAGCTTGTTGTCAATGCGATGGCGGACCTGAAGAAGCCGTACATCGATTGGGAATGGCACTAAGGGAGGGAGTGCTATGGCAGAGCAAAAGGTGTTCGTATTGGGCCGGGAAGGGATAAGCGGCGAAGACGAAACACTCGGGTTCGAGATATTAATGGCAATGGTCCGGAGCCTCTCCAGCCGCGAGGAGCTTCCGGCCGCGATCGTTTTCTGGAATACGGCGGTGCGGCTTCTGACCGACGCGTCGCCCGTGTTGGAGCAGCTCAAGGCACTGGAGGAGAAAGGCGTCGCCCTGGTCGCCGGCAAGCTTTGTCTCAGCGAACTGGAGATAACGAATCTTGCCGTAGGCAAGGCCGGAACTATGGACGACATCCTCGACCTGTTCAATAAGTACGGGGTGGTGAGCTTGTGATAAGAGGATTTACAGGGGCTTCCGGGGAGCGATGACCCTCCCCCTTCTCTCGGTCCTCGGCCTTGCGGCCCTCGGCTGGGCGGGCGCGCAGCTCCCCGGCCTTACCGCTGTCGCAGTCCCTTATGCGGCCCTTCTGCTTTTCGCAGCAGGCTTCGTCTACCGTCTCGCTGCCTGGGGGACCTCCCCCGTGCCTTTTCATATCCCCACAGTCTGCGGCCAGCAGCGGTCCCTGCCCTGGATAAAGTCATCAACGATCGACAGCCCTTCCACCCGGACGGGCGTCTTCTTTCGTATGGCCCTCGAAGTCCTGTTGTTCCGTTCCCTATGGCAGAATGACAGGATGGAGATGAAAAGGCACGAGAAGCTGATCTACGGCTCCAACCGCTACCTCTGGCTCTTCGGCCTCATGTTTCATTGGTCGCTCCTTATAATTCTCTTCCGCCACATGCACTTTTTCATGGAATTCCCCGGCATCAGTCGGGTCGAGTCGATAGACGGCTTTTTCCGCATCGGCCTGCCTGCCCTCTATATGAGCAACGTCTTCATCGCTGCGGCACTTATCTTCCTTTTCGCAAGACGCCTTACCCCCAGACTCCGCATGATATCCCTGCCGCAGGATTACTTCTCCCTTTTCCTTCTCATGGCAGTAATCGCTTCCGGCACGCTCATGCGCTATTGTTTCAGGGCCGACGTCGAGCGCGTCAAGGAAGTGGTGACGGCCCTCGTCTCCCTAAAGCCGATAGCCCCGGCCGGGATAGGCGCGTTCTTCTATATCCATCTTTTCCTGGTATCAATTCTCTTCGCCTGGTTTCCATTCAGCAAGCTTATGCACGCACCGGGCGTTTTTTTGAGCCCCACCCGGAACCTGAAGAATGACAGCCGCGCGAGAAGGCACGTCAACCCGTGGAACTACCCCGTAAAGGTGCACACTTACGCGGAGTATGAGGAAGAGTTCGGCAAGGCTATGGAGGAAGCAGGCCTGCCCGTGGATAAGGGGGGCACGCATGGCTGAGCCGAAACAGGAAGAGATGCTTCAAGGCATCGACTACAAGGCATCCGGCTGGATGGCCCCATCCGCCCCTTTCCGCAAAGGGACATACTCCTACGGCGCGCCGGTCAAGCACCAGAAGTACCTGGAGCTGCCCAACATAAGGGAGTGGCAGCCGACGGATGCGGACTGGAAGCTCCCGGAAAACTGGAAAGAGATCGTCCTCTCCGGCATGAAGAAGCTCCTTGCCCGCCACCGCTCGTTCAGGCTTTACCTGGACATCTGCGTCCGCTGCGGCGCCTGCGCGGACAAGTGCCATTACTACATCGGCTCCGGCGACCCTAAGAACATGCCCGTCATCCGCGCGGAGCTTTTACGCTCCGTTTACCGCCGCTACTTCACGACCGGGGGCCGCCTTTTCGGCCGCCTGGCAGGCGGGCGAGAGCTTACCGAGGACGTGATCAAGGAATGGTTCTACTATTTCTACCAGTGCTCGGAGTGCCGCCGCTGCTCCGTCTTCTGTCCCTACGGCATCGATACCTGCGAGATCACGATGATGGGCAGGGAGTGCTCAACCTGGTGGGCATCAACATCCAGTGGGTGGTGGAGCCTGCCTCCAACTGTTTCAGGACGGGCAACCACTTAGGGATTCCTCCCCATGCAATGAAGGAGACCCTCGAATTTGCCGTAGACGAGCTGGAAGGCATAACAGGCATCAAGGTGGACCTCCCCATAAATAAAAAGGGCGCGGAAATCCTTTTTGTAGCCCCTTCGGCGGACTTCTTCGCAAGCCCCCACTGGTATACGCTTTTGGGCTACCTGGCCCTCTTCCATGAGATAGGCCTCGACTACACGTGGAGCACCTATGCGTCCGAAGGGGGCAACTTCGGCCTCTTCCATTCTTCCGAGCTTGAAAAGCGCCTCAACGCAAAGATTTACGCGGAGGCTAAAAGATTGGGAGTCAAGTGGATACTCGGCGGAGAATGCGGACACATGTGGCGCGTCATCCACCAGTACATGGATACCATGAACGGCCCGGCCGACTTCCTTGAAGAACCGGTATCTCCCATAACCGGTACGAGGTTCGCGAACGCCCGCTCCACGAAGATGGTCCACATATCGGAGTTTTCCGCAGACCTCATAAAGAACGGCAAGATCACCCTCAACCCGTCCCGGAACGACAAGTACAGCATCACGTACCACGATTCGTGCAACCCGGCCCGCGCGATGGGGCTTTTTGAGGAGCCCCGCTTTATCCTGAATAACGTCGCAAACTACTTCTACGAGATGCCGGAGAACACAATAAGGGAAAAAACTTTCTGCTGCGGCGGCGGTGCGGGTCTTGGGGCCGACGAGAACATGGAAATGAGGCTCAGGGGAGGACTCCCGAGGGCAAACGCGGTCAAATACGTACATGAGCGCCACGGCGTAAACATGCTCGCCTGCATGTGCGCCATCGATAAAGCTTCGCTCCCTCCCCTCATGGAATACTGGGTGCCGGGGGTCGAGGTATGCGGCGTCCATGAACTGCTCGGGAATGCCCTCGTGATGAAGGGGGAGACGCGGACGACCGATTTGCGGGGCGAGCCGCTATGAGACCGGCCGCCGTCATCATCGCCATCTTTTTGGTTCTCCTCGCCCTGCCCTTCGTCTATAATACGATAAGCAGGGGAGCGCCCCCTGTCCTCGTCCCGCCGCCCGGGGGCGAGAAACAGTGCGTCGAGCCGGTGGAGTACATGCGCAAGCACCACGTCGAGATTCTGAAAGATTGGCGGGATGAGCGCGTGCGCGACGGGAAGGTTGCATACGTCTCCTCGACAGGTAGGTCCTATACGATAAGCCTCACCGGGACGTGCCTTGGCTGCCATTCCAACAAGGCGGAATTCTGCGACCGCTGCCACAACTACCTGCGGGTAGAGCCTAACTGCTTCGACTGCCATGTCGTGCCGAAGGCAAAGGGGGCCGGATGAATAGAAGAGACTTCCTCCGCACCCTCGCAATTATGGGTTTTGCCATCGTCGCTCCCGCCGATATACTCAAGGCTGCGCAGCCGGGCAGACGATGGGCGATGACGATCGACCTGTCCGCGTGCTCCGACGGGTGCACTGATTGCATCTCGGCCTGCCACACGATCCACAATGTACCCGATATCGCCGACCCCAAACGGAAGATACGGTGGATATGGACGTCGCCGTTCGAGGACCTTTTCCCGGAGGCCCCGGCCTATAAAATGCGCGGTCCCGTCCTCGCACTCTGCAATCACTGTGAGGAGCCGCCCTGCGTGCCCGTCTGCCCGGTCAAGGCCACATTCAAGAGGGCAGACGGCATAGTCATGATGGATTACCACAGGTGCATAGGCTGCCGGTACTGTGTTGCCGCCTGCCCTTACGGGGCGCGCAGCTTCAACTGGGAGGACCCGAGGCCGTATATCCGCAAGGTCGATCCCGGATACCCCACCCGGACAAGGGGTGTGGTGGAAAAGTGCAATTTCTGTGAAGAACGGCTGGTAAAGGGGCTTATGCCCGCCTGCGTGGAAGCGTGCAGTAAGGGGCTTGCCTTCGGCGACCTGAACGACAGCGGGTCTGCCGTAAGACGCCTTCTTTCATCGAGGCACGCGATGCGGCGGAAGGCCTACCTGGGCACGAAACCAGACGTGTTTTACCTGATATGAGGGCAATAAATGACCCTGCTGCTTGCAGCAGGGTATCCAGGACAACGAGCTAAGGCGAGTCTTTGAGGGGGAGGCTCCACCGGCTTTGCCGGTGGAGGGGGCGACGCTAGCCCCAGTAATTGCCACGGAGCGAAGCGAAAAGAGGTCTCCCTGCAGCAAGCTGCAGGGAATCCACCAGTTGAGGAGCGGCAGGCGATGATTGAAAAAGGGCTGAAAGGCGGCGGCGCTTATTGGGTGTGGCTCTCCTTTCTTTGCCGCACTCACAGTTGCGGGCTTCATCGCCTGGCTTCAGCAGTGGGCATACGGCCTCGCCGTCACCGGCATGGGCCGGACGGTCTCCTGGGGGCTTTATATAGCCAACTTTACCTTCTTCGTCGGCGTAGCGGCATCTGCGGTGACCGTCGTCCTCCCTTACTACCTCCACAACGTAAAAGAGTTCAGGCGCATAGTCATCCTGGGCGAGTTCCTGGCCGTCTCGTCGGTCGTCATGTCGCTCCTTTTCATTATCGCGGACCTAGGCCGTCCGGACCGCGCATTCAATATGATCGTCCACCCGACGCCCACGTCCCTGCTCTTTTGGGACATGATCGTCCTCAATGGATACCTCATCCTGAACCTCGTGATCGGCTGGTCCACCCTGGACGCGGAAGCCAAAGGAGAGAAGCCGCTGGCATGGGTCCGCTTTTTTATCATTTTGTCGATCCCGTGGGCGGTCAGCATCCATACGGTGACTGCCTTTATTTACCAGGGGCTCGTTGCCCGCCCGCTCTGGCACAGCGCTTTGTGGGCGCCGCGATTCCTCGCCTCGGCCTTCGCCTCCGGCCCTTCCCTGCTTATCCTTCTGGCCCTCTTCCTCAAAAAAGTGAGCCGCTTCGACGCAGGGTCGGATGCAATCCGCAAGGCGACGACGATAGCCACGTATGCACTCCTCGTCAATATATTCCTGCTGCTGGTCGAGCTGTTTACGACGATTTACGCTGCCGTGCCCGAGGACACGGAATCGCTGAAGTACCTTTTCTTCGGCATCGACGGGCACAATGCCCTCGTCCCCTGGATGTGGGCTTCGATGGCGCTCATGGGCCTATCTGCATGCGCCCTTCTCTTCGAGAGGCTGCGGAACAACGAGGCTGTTCTCGTCTTTATCTGCCTCGCCATATTTATAGGCGTCTGGATCGATAAGGGCCTGGGGCTGGTAGTGCCGGGCTTCATCCCCTCCCCCCTGGGAGAAATCATCGAATACGGCCCCACGTTCCCTGAATGCCTCATCACGGCAGGGGTGTGGGCATTAGGAGCGCTGATCGTGACGGTGATGTACCGTGTAGTCGTGAGCGTCAGAGAAAGTGCTTAGTTTTCTTTTTGCTTTTAGAACAGGGAGGTAGTGGTTATGAACATTTCGAGAAGGGACCTTTTGGGAAGCATGGGAGGGCTCGTCCTGGGCCTCGGCCTGGGAGGGCTAGGCACGGGCATCACAAACGGCATAGCAGCCGAGGCGCAGCCGCAGGCCGCCGAGCTGCCGTGGCCCTATAAGAAGCTCGACCCCGACTCTGCTGCGGAGAGGGCCTACGAGGGATACTACAAGGGCGCCTGCTGCTTCGGCGGCTTCGACGGCATCGTGGGTGAGCTGCGCAAGGAGGTGGGCGCGCCGTACACGACCTTTCCTTCGTCCTTGATGGCCTTCGGCGAAGGCGGCGTGGCCGGCATGTCAACCCTCTGCGGGGCGCTGAACGGGGCGGCCATGGCCATATTCCTGACCGCGGGCGGCATGGACAAGGAGAAGAAGGACAGGGCCTTCAAGCTCATAAGAGAGCTGTACACGTGGTACGAGCAGGAGCCCCTGCCCGACTACAAGCCGAAGAACCCGAAGTTCCAGATCGTCGCTTCAGTCTCCCGCTCGCCTCTGTGTCACGTCTCGGTCACGAACTGGTGCAAGGTGTCGAAGTTCAAGTCCTTCTCTAAGGAGCGCGCGGAGCGTTGCGCCTGGATATCGGCTTCCGTCGCCCACCGTGCGGTCCTGCTGCTCAATGATAACCTGGCAGGCTCGTTCAAGACCGCCCACGGCTTGACCGCCCAGACGCAGACTTGCCGTAGCTGCCATGACCAGGGAGGAATGCTGGAAAACTCGCGGGGAATGATGGATTGCGGAGGATGCCACTTTACTCCCAAAACGAAGCATCCTAAGATATAGTAACCCTTTGAAGCGGGGCGAGTCGTCAGGCACGCCCCAATCCTGTTCGTAGGAGAGGTGTTATGGCGGATAATAAGAAACCCGTAGCGCAGCAGGGAGCAAAGCCAGGCGCCGGCGAGGCGCAGCCTCCTTCCATGGGATGGAAGGAGCTTTACTTAAAGGAAGACTGGTGGGCGATCTACCTTGGGCTCGGCATTGTGGTGGTTGCGCTCATCGCTTTCCTGAGCGGCAGTACTGTCGTTAAGGCGCTGTCCGTCAACCCGGGCGGTCTGAAATGGTCGTCCCTCGACCAGCTCGGAACCCATTTCAGCAATAACATCCAACTTTACGTCCTGCAATTGATCTGCTGGCTCATCATCCTTGGAATACCGGCGAGAATAATGGGCATAAAGGGGTCCAGCTTTGTCCCGTCCTTCATAATCCTCTATATACTCTCGGTCATCATGTTCGCCATCGGCGGATGGGTGGACGCTGGCAAATACAACATGGAGCCGCCCCTCCTCGCGCTGATTCTCGGCCTTCTGATAGCCAATATTGTACCCCTTCCACAGTGGATCAATGCGGGCTTCCGGGTCGAGTATTACGTGAAGACAGGCATCGTCCTTTTGGGAGCGACGTTCCCTCTCACGCTCGTCTTCTCCGCCGGGCCGGTGGCCCTCTTTCAGGCGACGGTCATTTCTCTTATCACCTGCCTGGTGATATACTTCGCCGCCACTAAGCTGCTGGGCCTTGATAAAAAACTTGGCGCGCTCCTCGGCGTCGGCGGCGCGGTCTGCGGTGTCTCCGCATCCATCGCAATCGCGGCGTCGGTAAGGGCAAAGAAGGAACACCTATACATGACGGTGACCCTCGTCGTTATCTGGGCGCTCGTCATGGTTTTCTTCATCCCCTTTATGTCCAAGGTCTTCAACCTTAACGCCGGACAGGCGGGCGCATGGGTGGGGACCTCGGAGTTCGCCGACGCGGCAGGCTTCGCGGCAGCATCCGCTTATGGCCGGATGTCGGGCAATGAGAACGCAGCCCTCCAGGCGTTTACCCTTATGAAAGTTATCGGCAGGGACATCTGGATAGGTATCTGGTCCTTTATCTTCGCCCTGATAGCCTGCCTCAAGTGGGAGAAAGAAGAATGCGGCGTAAGGCCGAGCGCAATGGAGATATGGTGGAGGTTCCCCAAGTTTGTCATCGGTTTCTTCGTTGCCTCCTTAATAATGACGGCGGTGACTGCCGGGTACGCGGCACCCGTGTTCAATAAGGTCGTCAAACCTGGGTTGATCGGACCTATCGCGTCACTGAGAGGCTGGACCTTCATATTCTGCTTTATGAGCATAGGACTGACGACCAGGTTCAGGGAGCTGAAGGGAGCCGGTGTGAAGCCCTTCGGTGCGTTCACCCTAGGCGTGATCATCAACGTGGTGCTAGGCTTCCTTCTCTCGGTATACGTTTTCGGCGATTATTGGACGAAGCTCGTTAAGTGAGAACTATAAGGCAGCGGATTGATAATCCGACACCGGCCGGCGAGAAGTGCGACCCGGCCGGCCGGTGCGCGGGCTGCGCGCACTTCGAGGCGGACCCGGCCATGGTTGAGTCCGCGTTGCCGGGGATGACGGTTCTCGCATCGGCCTACTCGTCGGTAAGCGCCGGTGTGGGGCTGTGTATGCTCCACGACCTCGTTGTCTCCCCGTGGAAGGGGTGCGGGGACTTCGAGGAGCGGGGCGGCGGCAGTCCGGCATAGCGTACAACGTGGAAGGAGGGGTCTCGTGGAAGACGAGATAAGCAGGAGAGATTTTCTCAAGACGACCGTCGGCGCTGGGGCGGTATTGATGGCAGGAGGTGTCATGGGAGGGGCAAAGACGGCTTACGGCGCAGTAAAAATGGCGGAGCTCGACAAGCTGAACATCACGATCATAACCGACAACTATTACGACGCCCTCAGGCCCGACGCGCCAATAACGAAGAGGTTCCGCACGCAGCCCGGCAAGTGGATGCACGCAGAGCACGGCCTCTCGTATTTTATCGAGACGGCGGGCGGCGGCAAGACCGGCGTTTTCATGTTCGACTACGGCCTCGATGCGCAGGGCGTGAAAAGGAACATGGACGTGCTCGGCCTCGATGCAGGCAGGGCGGAAGGCTTCGGCCTGTCGCACGGCCATTTCGACCACTGGGGCGGCTTCACTCAGATGCTCGCCTTGAATAAAGACAGGATAAAGAAGGGGGCGCCGCTCTACCTGGGCGAGGGCGCGTTCGACCAAAGATATTCGTTGGTGCCGGGCACCAGCCAGAGACTCGATATCGGCCGCTTGAGCAAGGCCGACATAGAGGCAACGGGCCTGGTTCGGGTCGTTGAGGTCAAAGCCCCCACGGAGGTTATGCCGGGCGGTTATTTTTCGGGCCACGTCGAGCAGGTGACCGAGTACGAGAAAGTGCCGCCTGTCCTTCTTGTCGAGCAGAACGGCGCAATCGGCGTCGATTCCTTCCCCGGCGAGCAGGCAATGGCGTTCAACGTCAAAGGAAAGGGCCTGGTAATCGTTTCGAGCTGCGCCCACAGGGGCATCGTGAATACGGTGAAGCACATCCGGAAGATGTCGGGGGTCGAGAAGGTCCACGCGGTAGTCGGCGGCTTCCACCTGGTAAACGCTAAGCCGGAAGTCATAGAAAGGACCGTAGCCGACATGAAGGCTATAAACCCGGCGTATCTCGTCCCGGCCCATTGCACGGGCTTCGAGGCGACGATTGCCTTTGCGAAGGCCATGCCCGACAGCTTCATACTCAACACGGCGGGCACGAAATATACGTTTTCGGCATAATCGTTTTTGCGTTCCCGAAGGGGTGCGGATTGCATGCCCTTTCCGGGCAATCGTTATAGTGTTTATGTAAGCAATCGCGGTTCGGCCGGCTGTCCTGCATGGACGAAAACGTTTGCTTGACAAACAATGCGCATATAGTTAGTATACTAATTATTAGGAGATTGGCATGTCACGTCTCGATCCATATGAAAGCCTGGGTTTCCACTGCGGCCTGACGTTCAAGGCGTTCATCTCATCCGTAGAGCGCGGCCTGAAAGGCACAGGCGTGAGCCCGGCCCAGTTCCTTGCGCTTGCGCACCTGATGGCCCTCGGCCCGCTGTCGCAGACAGAGCTAGTCGAGCGTCTTTCCATAACAAAGGCAACGGGTGTGCGTCTCGTCGATCGCATGGAGCGCGACGGCTGGGTAGTGCGGCAACCGGACCCGGCTGACGGGCGCATAAAGCGTGTGGTTGCTACACAGAAGGCGGTAGAAGTCTGGGGCGAGGTATCCAAGACGGGCCGCGAGGTACTGGAGAGGGCTTACCGGGGCGTCCATCCCGCCGAGATAGAGACGGTCAAGCGTGTGCTGGGACGGGTTCGGAAGAACCTGGGCGCGTGATTTTTTTATCACGATAGTTAGTATACTAACGGCATATCGGGGAGGCGACTCATGGAAGATCAACCATCTCCGGGCAGCCTGTTCGTGAGGTTTTTGAAATTGGGCTGCACGGCTTACGGCGGGCCGGCCATGATCGGGCAGATCAGGCAAACGGCCGTCTCAGCGCACGGCTGGCTGAAAGATGAGGAATTTTTACGCGGGCTCGCGTTCGTGCAGGCGATACCCGGGGGCACCGTCCCCCAGATGGTGGCTTACGTTGGGTATCGTGTGGGCGGTTTTGCCGGCGCCTTAGCTGCCGCCCTGGGGTACCTTATCCCTCCTTTCGCGGCGCTGGTGGTCCTCTCAACTGTATACTTCAGGGCCGGATCGCTCTGGCTGAGAGAGCCTCTCTTCAAGGGCCTTTCGGCAATCGCGGTCGCCATCGTGCTCAATGCGTGCCTGACCCTCGGAAAGCCTATACTCCGTGACTGGCAGGCCGTCCTCATCGCCGTTCTCTCTTTGGTCGGATTCTTTCTCAGGCTGAACGTCCTGGCGATCCTTGCGTTCGCCGCCCTCGCCGCTCTTTTTCTCTATAGAAAGGGTGAGGATACCGGAAGCCCGCGCAGCGGCGGGGATGCGCCGCAACTGCGCAAAAAAGATTATTGTCTTCTCGGACTCCTTGCAGCATCGATCTCCGGTCTTTTCGCGGCCGCCTATCTCATAGACCCGCCGCTTGCCCGCCTGAGCCTCCGGCTCGTCAAGATCGGCGCCCTGATGTTCGGCGGCGGCTACACCGTTATTCCCCTTATCCAGTACGAGGTTGTCGACGAGTTTCACTGGATCGCCACAAAGGAGTTCCTTGACGGTATCGCCCTCGGCCAGTTGACCCCAGGTCCCATGATGATCACCGCCTTCATCGGCAACCATCATTCCGGGCTGCTCGGCGCAACATTGGCTACAGTGGCGCTCATGTCCCCGTCCTTTTTCATGCTGATGCTTTTCCTGCCGTACCACGACCGGCTGAAGGGGATAAAGGCAGTGGCGAAGCTGGAACGCGGCATACTCGCCTCTTTCGTCGGCATGCTCGGGCTCGTCCTCTACGGTTTCGAAAGGACGGCTTTCACCGACGTTTTCACCGTTCTGCTCGCTGCGGGCGCTTTTTTCGCTCTCGTGAAGAAGGTCGGCCTCCCGTGGATCGTGCTGGTTGGGGGCGGCCTGTCCCTCCTTATCTTCGGGCATACCGTATAACACCGCATTTGGAGCGCCTTCTCTGCCGCCACGGCTATCTTGACGTTAATTCGTTATTAACGTAAGTTATTAACACCAGTTCAGCGTTAACAAAACGGAGGGGCGATGAAGGCCGATATTCCCGAATATTGGAAGACCGTCGTCGATACGATGATGGACGGAGTGATCGTCGTCGACGGGGAGGGCACGATAGTATCGATAAACAAGGCCCTGGAAAGGATAACGGGATATTCGGCAGCCGAGCTCGTAGGCCAGGATTGCCTGATACTCGATTGCGATACGTGCTTTTCCGAGAACCGGAAAGGAAAACGGGAGAGGCAGTGCCCCCTTCTGTGGAACGGGTCGGTCGTAAGGCATCGCTGCAGCATCAGGCGGAAAGACGGTTCGCTTCTTTACACGCTGAAAAACGGGGCCTTGCTGAGGGACGCCGGCGGGGACGTAGTCGGAGGGGTCGAGACGCTCACCGACATCACGGACCTCGTGGCGAAGGAGCAGACAATAAAAGAGTGAAGGTACCTCCTGTCGCCGGGCGACGGGTTTGCGGGGATAATCGGCCAAAGCTCCGTAATGCTCGATGTCTTCGAGCTGATACGCAACGCGGCCGCTTCCGATGCGCCCATAATCATTTACGGGGAGAGCGGGACCGGAAAAGAGCTGGTGGCAAACGCCGTTCACGCATCAGGCGGCAGGAATAGCGGGCCCTTCATCAAGGTGAGTTGCGCAGCGCTCAACCAATCATTGCTTGAGAGCGAGTTATTCGGCCACGTGAAGGGCGCTTTCACCGGCGCCGACAGGGACCGAAAAGGAAGGTTCGAATCGGCCAATAAGGGCGACCTCTTTCTGGACGAGATCGGCGATATCCCGCTTTCCACGCAGGTCAAGCTCCTGAGGGTGCTCCAGGAGAAAGAGATCGAGCGGGTCGGAGACCAGAAACCGATAGCCATCGACGCGCGTGTGATAGCCGCCACGCATCGCGACATAGAGCGCATGTGCCGGGACGGCGCCTTCCGGGACGACCTCTACTACCGGCTTAGCGTTATACCCATCCGCGTGCCGCCTTTGCGCGAGCGCCGGGACGATATACCCCTTCTGGTCGATCACTTCATCAAGACGATAAGGCTGAGAAGCGAAAAAGACGTCTACGGGGTGAGCGAGGAGGCGATGGAGCGGCTGATGGCCTACGCATGGCCGGGCAACGTGCGGGAGCTGATAAACGTGCTGGAATATGCCTTTGTGGTCTGCCGGGACACCGCCATATCGACGCAGCACCTTCCCGCACTGGCCGGAAAGGAAGCCAATCGCCGCGACACGGCCGTTACGGAAGACGGCCGGAGGGAACAGCTCATTAAAGCGATGGAAGAGGCGGGAGGCAACAGGCAGAAGGCTGCGGACATCCTCGGGATAAGCCGCGTCACCCTCTGGAAGCTCCTCAAAAAATACGGCGTCAAACCGGAGATGAAATTTACCACCCCCTGACGTCTGGACGCCCCGGTAGGCATGGACCGATTGGCGTGTCTGTCCTTTTCGCCGGCCTGCGCTTCTTTGCGCTACTTCACCTTTACCCTTATCTTCGCTATGATTTTCTTTTTCAGGTCCGCCGCAACAAGGGTGATGCGCTCGTTAGGCGGGACCGTCGCGATGATCTCAGCGAAGCTGTCCAGTCCGGAAATCATCTGGCCGTTGACGTCGACGATTATGTCCCCCACCTCCATCCCTGCCTTCGCAAGCGGACCTTGCGGATCGATTTTAGCAACGACGACCCCCTGTTGCGGCCTGACTCCACTTGCCCCGCCTCCTGAGGCGTCATCGGCCTGAATTCAGCTCCCAATCGCTCGCGGGCCGACACCTCCATGATCTTATCGGCTTCAGCCATACTCGCGACTCTGGCAGTCAGCTCCTGTTTCTTGCCCTCCCTGAGCACCGTGATTTTGACGTCGGTGCCTACCGGGGTCATGGCGACTGCGTTCTGGAGGGCGACGGGGTCCGCGATTTCTTTGCCCTGGTAGGCCGTTATCAGGTCGCCTTTCCGGATGCCGGCCCTGTCCGCAGGGCTGTCCTTCGTTATTTCTACGACGAAGGCGCCTTTGACCCCCGCAAGTCCCAGTGATTTGGCTTTTTCGGGCGTCAGGCGACCGATTGTCACTCCCAGCCACGCCCGCTCGACCTTACCATATGCGATGAGGGTCTTCCCTATGTGAAGGGCAATATTGCTGGGAACGGCGAAACCCAGGCCCTCGGAGCCGCCCGATTCGCTCGCTATCGCAGTATTGACCCCGATAACCTCACCCTTGAGGTTGAGGAGCGGACCGCCGCTGTTGCCCGGGTTCAGGGCCGCATCCGTCTGGATGAAATCCTGGTAGCTCATCGGGTCGAGGAGGCCGGTCCTGTGCTGGGCGCTTATGATGCCTTGCGTGACC
Organism: uncultured delta proteobacterium; assembly: GCA_963810935.1. Taxonomy (GTDB): domain Bacteria; phylum Desulfobacterota; class Syntrophorhabdia; order Syntrophorhabdales; family WCHB1-27; genus CAWEPK01. Next base: position 324,544 of record CAWEPK010000010.1, read on the forward strand.
GTCTCGTTGAGTCCTCTCGGCTGGCCTATCGCCACTACCCACTGGCCGACCGCCAGCTTGTCGGAATCTCCGAAAACAACGGGGGTAAGGGGTTCTTTCGTTTCGATGCGGATGACGGCCAGGTCCGTTTTCTCGTCGCTTCCCACCAGCTTCGCCTCATAAGTGCTTCCGTCGTAAAGCCGTACTTCGATCTTTGTCGCTCCGCTCGCGACGTGGCTGTTCGTAAGGATGTGGCCGGCCGTATCCATTATTATGCCGGAGCCTATCCCGCGCAACTCCCCTCGGTGTCTCCCCGGCGTCCTCGGCCCGAACCGGCGGGCGGACGGCTCCTTTTCGGACGGGATCAATTGGCTCTTCATCTCGGCACGCTCCGTCACCTCTATGTGGACGACCCCCGGGATGTTCTTTTTGGCTACGTCCTCTATGGCCGTAGTGACATCGACCGATGCGGCGCCTGCCGTCGTGCAATAAAGGCCGCCGGGGGCAATGCACGAGAAGAGAAGAAGGAAAAACAAAGCCGCTCGAAGAGCGATGGCTGAAAGAGACAGTCCCGACATGATATCCTCCCTTTGCTTTCGATTACCGGTTATCAGCTTATGTTCGCAGGACCCGAACTGTCGTTCATTTTTGCACGTACCCTTTCCCGAAATATATACATGAGCGAGGCGAGCTTCAATCATTGGGGCTTAGCGCCCCCTCCACGGCAAAGCTCGACCCTCCCCTCCTTACGTCGGGCACCTCCTGGTGACCCTTTCCTTATTATTTCGGGCAGGTGCCCCGGCTTACGGCCGCTTAAGGCAATAATGGAAGGGAAACTTTGAAGGTCGCTCCCCTTTCGGAAGGCTGCAAGACCGCCACTTCCCCGCCGTGGGCCTCGACGATCTTGACGACGATAGCGAGACCCAGCCCTGTGCCGTGCCGCTTGGTTGTAAAGAACGGGGCGAAGATCTGTTTCGTCTGCTCCGGCGGTATCCCGGCCCCCCGGTCCGTCACTTCGAAGAACACCTTGTCTCCCCTGGCAGCGGTGCGTACCAGCACAGGCTCGCCCTCCGGCGACGCGTCGATGGCATTGCTCACAAGGTTGAGGAAAACGCGCTCCATCCCTGCACAATCTAAGGCAGCAGGCGGCAGGGCCGGGGCAAGCTCCAGCCGGACTTCAACCCGCTTCGCCTTTGCCTTGTGTCCCAGCATCTCTACGCTTTCCCGCACTAGGCGGTTCATGTCTTCTTTAGTCGATCTGATCTCCGGGGGCCTCGAAAAATCGAGCATCTCCTTGACCATCTCCTCAAGCCTTCGCGTGCCCTGAATGATGAATTCCAGCTTCTTCAGGCTGTCATCGTCGATCCCCGGTTTCTCCTGCAGGAGGCGCGCAAAGCCGCCCATCGCCGTGAGGGGGTTGGCTATATCGTGCGCTATGCCGGACAGCGCCCTACCCATGGCCGCAAGGCTCTCAGCTTCGTGCAGTTCCTTCTCTCTGGCCGTCTCCCGGTCGGACATATAGCCTAGGATCGCCCCGACCGCGTTGTACACCACTATTTCGATCACCCTGTTGAAGTCGACTGGGGACATATGATGGCCCCAGGCCAGGACGATAAAAGGAATGTAAAGGGCGGTAACGCCCAGGGAGGTTTGCAGGGCTCCCTTGAGTCCGAACCAGAGGCCGGCAAGTATCAGGGGCAGGAAGTATATCTCGCGGAAAAGGGTGCTGTAATAGACGTACTCGGGATAATCCTGATATTGAAAGAAGGTGTAATAACAGGAAAACGTGATGACCGCGACCAGCGCTAATATGAGGATGACCCGTCTTCTTACGCCGTTTTCCATGCTGTCTCACGATCTTTGGGGCCCGACGCGACTAAGATAACATGCTGCCCGGCCGTATAGCTGTCAATTGCAACAGGAGTACCTAGATTATGTCCGTGAATCTCATCTCCATGGAAAAGGCGCCATGAACGGCAGGTTGGGCCCTGGAGCACAGGGGCGGGGTCACGGCAGTCAACCGGTTTCCAATTTTCCGTGGAGGGGCATTCTCTGGCTCCTTATCCTCCTGTTCCTTCTCGGGCCCTGGTTGTCGCGGGCGTTCATGGGCCAGGGCGTCGAGATAGGCTACAGCACATTCCGCAGGCCCATCTCCAGGCAGGCAATGTAGCTAAGGTCACGATACGGGGAGACAGGATTTCCGGGGAGCTACGGCAGTCCGCCGAAAAACAGGTCCCGCAGGGCAAACCGATAGCCTACACGAAGTTCATCACGTATGTCCCGTCCTTCGGCGACAACAGCCTTTTGCCCATGCTCGAAAGCAAGAAGGTGGAGATCAATACGGAGCCTACCGAAGACGCGGCCTTTTGGAGGGAAGTGCTCGCGGGAATGCTGCCTTTCCTCATCATTGTCGGTTTGGCCGTCTTCTATTTCAGGCGCAAGGGGTTGGGCGGGACACAGGGCATTTTCTCCTTCGGCGGGAGCCGGGCCCGCCTCTATGAAAAGGGGAAGGAAAGGACGACTTTCAGCGATGTGGCAGGCTCGCTCGGGGCCAAGGTCGAGCTCCAGGAGATAATAGAGTTCCTTAAGGACCCGGAGAAGATCCAGCGCCTGGGAGGGAAGGCGCCGAAGGGTGTCCTCCTAGTCGGTCCGCCCGGCACCGGCAAGACGCTGCTCGCCAGGGCCGTGGCCGGTGAAGCCGACGTGCCGTTCTTCAGCATAACCGGATCCGATTTTATGAAGGTGTTCGTGGGCGTCGGCGCTTCCCGTGTACGCAGCATGTTCGAGGACGCAAAGAAGATAGCGCCCGATATCATATTCATCGACGAGCTCGACTCTATCGGCAGAAAGCGGGGGGCGGGCATCGGCGGCGGCCAAGACGAGAGGGAGCAGACCCTCAACCAGCTCCTTTCGGCGATGGACGGCTTCAGCCCCAACGAGCACGTAGTCGTAATGGCGGCCACCAACCGCCCCGACGTCCTCGACTCAGCCCTTCTGCGGCCGGGCCGGTTCGACAGGCGCATCACCGTGGACCTCCCCAGCCTGAAGGACCGCCTTTCCATCCTCAAAATCCACGCGAGGAACAAGCCCCTGTCGCCCGATCTCGACCTCGAGGAGGTCGCCCGCGGTACGCCGGGTTTTTCCGGGGCAGACCTCGAAAACCTCCTCAACGAGGCGGCCATCCTTGCCGCCCGCCGCAGCAAGGACAGGATAGAGCAGAAGGACATCGACGAGGCGATGGACAAGGTGCTGATGGGCCTCGAGCGTGAGAATATCGCTATAACCAACGAGGAGCGCGGCCTTCTGGCGTACCACGAAGGGGGCCACGCGGTTGTCGCTGCGGTATTGCCGGGCGCGGACCCCATCCATAAGGTCACCATCGTGCCCAGGGGGCAGGCTATGGGCGTGACCCGGCAGCTTCCGGAGACGGAAAAGTATATTTACGAGAAGAAGTATATGCTCGACCGCCTGACGGTCATGATGGGCGGACGGGCCGCCGAAGAGGTGGCGCGGGGGACTGCGACGAGCGGGGCCGCGCAAGACCTGAAGCAGGCGACGCTGCTTGCACGAAAGATGGTGCTCGAATGGGGGATGAGCCCGAGACTCGGCCAGATGGCCGTCGGGGAGCCCGGCGAAGACGTTTTTTTGGGCTACGAGCTGGGCCAGCGGCGCGAGTACAGCGAAGAGACCGCGCGCGTCGCCGACGAGGAGATCAAGAGGATACTCAAGGAATCATTTGACCGCGCAGTAGAGACGCTGAAAGAACACCGTGACGGCCTGGACCGGGTCGCAAAGGACCTTATGGCGAAAGAAGAGCTTACGGGAAAAGAAGTCCTCGATCTGGTCGGGATGCACAAAGACGCGCGATACGGCGGACAAAAGGGGGCGTGACAGGCCGGTCTCTCATTATGGCCGGCCCGGCGGAAGAGGCGCCTTTAAGGGCCTTTTTCAGAATTGCAGCTTCGCGGAAAGATTGGGCTTATTTGAGCTTGCCTATCGCGCTCCGGGCGCGCGCAAAGGCATCATCAAGCTCTTTGACCGATTTAACCGCCCCGCTTTCGACGTTATCTGCCAGTTTTTTCAATTCCTGTCCCGCGTCCAGGAGCCCTTCTTTGACGTCTGCAGACGCGGCTTCCGATTCGAGCCGGACGAACGCTGCCGCCTTGCGGATCTCGTCACCTGCCTTTTTCACGTCTTTCTTCACAAAGCTCTCGCGGGCCTTCTGGAGGTGGCCTGCGGCCTCTTCCTTGAGCGATACGAGCGACTGCCTGTCCACGCACACCTTGTCGCCGCCGGGAGCAGCCTGCGACTGGGCGTGAATCGAGACCGGGAACACCAGGACAAGAGAAACGAAAGATGCCAATCCAATGCCTAAGCACTTAAGAACCATGACTGCCTCCATGTTGAAAGCAATGCAAACCTCACGGCAATCAGGACACATGCAATCTACGACGGCATGCTCAGAAGGCGTGCTATCCGCCTTCACCCGGCCCCATTGCCTCACCGCCCATATCGTGACCCGCCGTCATTCCCTGCCCCATCCGGCCCATGCCGCCCCCGTAACGCGACATGACCATAACGTCCAGCCGCTGCATCTGCTCCGGCGTCAGGATGCTTCGGGCATCGATCATCGCTTGGGCCCTTCTCAACGTGAGGCGGTCCCGGATCGATATCATCTCCTTCTCCTTGGCCATGAGCGCCGCCGGATCGGCCTTGGGGTCGGTATATAGTCTGTGCATCTCAAGCCATTTCTCGGCCAGATCGAACTTCAGGTTGCGGGTGTCGCTGTAATAAAGGTTCCAGATATCGCGCATCCTGGCTGTCTGTTCTTTTGTGAGACCGAGATAGGAGGCCATCTGCTGCCGGCGGGCATAGCCCGGCATAGGGCCTCCTGGGCCCCGGCCGAAGCGGTCCGGCCCATATTCCTCCCCGGAGAAGACGGACGGGGGCGGGCCAAGGGGCGGGGACTGCGCGCCGCCAGGGGGCGATGCGGGACTGCCGCGTATTGGCGCCGATCACGAGCTGAATGCCATCGCCGGCGCTCGTATCGATTGCGCCGGCCTGCACCGGGTTAAGGAACACGCAAAGAACAGCCGCAAACGCAAAGAGTGGAAGGGCTTTCCCATCGGCCTTCAATGTCATTCGACACCTCCGTCACACATTCTTACCGAAGAAACATAAGTCGGGGGACCTGGCAAGGCAACAACCGTGGGCGGAAGGGGCCCCGAAGGGATGAAAAAAGGAACAAAACAAGTTATGATATAAGGGCTTAACGGCACCGCGCATCTATGGCCCGGTGCGTGAACCGGCTGATTTTAGGAGTACAATGTCAACAATCAGTATAATGAAAGAATACGGAAAATCGGTGTTTATCGCCCTCTTGCTGGCCCTTTTTGTGAGGAGCTTCGTAGTCGAGGCGTTCAGCGTGCCTTCCGCCTCGATGACGCCCACCTTGCTGGCAGGCGATTACCTGCTGGTCAACAGACTTTCTTATGTAGTGAAGGCGCCTTTCACCGACCTCGTTCTTTTGAACCTGGGGGACCCGAAGCCCGGCGACACGGTCGTCTTCCGCTACCCGATGGACCACACCAAGGACTTTGTCAAAAGGGTGGTGGCAATAGGGGGCGATACCGTTGAGATCAGAGACAAGGTCCTCTACGTAAACGGGAAGAGGGTGAATGTGGCCGCCGTACAGTTCACGAGCCGCCAGGACCTTCCCGCTTATCTGTCTCCACGGGACAACCTCCGCCCGGTAACCGTACCCGCCGGCTCCTGCTTCGTCATGGGGGACAACAGGGACGATAGCCTGGACAGCAGATACTGGGGGTTCGTGAAAAAAGACGACCTGATCGGAAAGGTCGAGATCCTTTACTTTTCTTATGACCTTGGCGCCGACCCGCTTCACGCCGTCAGGTGGCAGAGGATCGGGCGCCTCATAAAATAACGGCAGGCCGGGGACGGCTCCTGCCGGTCCGTCTCTTTACCGGGACCGCTTCGCCTTTCCGCCGGCCGTCTTTTTGCCGGCGCCCGACAGGCAGTCCGCACATATCCATCCGTCGCCGACTTCTTCAGCGCCGGCTATCGGCTTGACCCTGACGCAGTTCAGGCACCTTATCTCCTGGACCCCTGCCGCCATCAACTGCACCTTTCTGGGCAAAGGCTCTTTTCTCAATACCAGCGTCCTGTCCTGATACTCAAGCTCGGCCTCCGGCGTTTCTTCGATCTCGTATTCCTCTTCCTGGCGTCCGGCTGCATTCATTTTTCTGCTCATAATGTCACCTGCTCCTCCCGGCCGGCCGGGGTTGCGCCTGACCTGCCCGGGATCATTGTACTCCATATCGTATGGGGTACTTTCTGTATTTCTTATCGAGTACAATATAGTACGCCGAGATTAAAACCGCATTAGGCGCGGATTAAAATCTATCTTTCGCCCGTTAATTTTTGCAAAATTCACTCCTCCCGTCAATCCAACGACTTCTGGAACCTGAAAACGCTGACGCCGAGCATGATGACGCCGAGCAGCGCCATACCCGCCATATCCTGCCAGAGGACGCTTAACCCGGCGCCCTTGAGATAGACGGAGCGCAGGACCTCCTGAAAGTAGCGCAAGGGGTCGAGGTAGGTCAGCCATTGCAACGCCTCCGGCATGTTGCTTATCGGCGTGCCGAAACCCGAAAAGATGATCGAGGGGATAAAAAAGAAAAAGGCGGTCGTCATCGCCTGCTGCTGCGTCCTCGACACCGTGGAGATGAAAAGACCGATGCCGAGCACGCTCAAAAGGAACAGGACCGTGCCGAGGCCCAACACGCCTATGCTGCCGCGCAGGGGGACGCCGAACCAAAGGCTTCCGAAGACCGATACGAGGATTGCGTCGAAAAGCCCGATGGCGAAGAAAGGAACTGTCTTGCCCAGTATAAATTCGATACGGCGGATGGGGGTGACCATGATCTGCTCGAGCGTGCCTATCTCGCGCTCCCTCACCACCGCAAAGGCGGTCAGGTTTATGACGATCACCATGATCAGGTTGCCGATGACGCCGGGTATGAAGAACCAGCGGTCCGATATGTCCGTATTGTACCAGGGCCTGCGGTCGAGCATGATGCGAGGCAGGCCTGCCGCGACTGCCGGCTGCAAGCGCCTCAAACGGTCCGTCTGGTAGTCCCGGCCGAAGACGGCGGCCACCTGGTTTACGTAGCCCAGGCCGATCAGGGCCGTGTTGGAATTGCTGCTGTCAACGATCACCTGTATGTGCGCCGCATTACCCTTCTCCAGGTCCCTCGTGAATCCGTCGTTGATCTGCATCGCTATGGTAATGTCCCCGGCGTCGATCAGGCCGGGGATCTCCCTGCGGTCGGCCGGCAGGGTACGTACCTTGAAAGTATTGGCTTGCCTTGAAGCGGGAGATGAGGTCGCGGGTGGCCTGGGTGTTATCGTAATCGAGTATCGCGGTCGGAACATGCTTTATCTCAAGGGTGGCGGCATAGCCGAAGATCAGCATCTGTATGATCGGTGGGCCGAAAAGCAGAAAGCGCGTCCGCCTGTCCCGGAAAACCTGGATGAATTCCTTTATGAGCATATGGCGCAGACGACCGAGCATATTCCCTCTATCCCAGCTTTTTCTTGAAGACGCGTGTGGCGGCGAAAACGAGAAGGCACGCGAGGACCGCCAGCGCAATAAGGTCGTTCCGCATCACCGTCACTGCCGAGCCCTTGAGAAAGACGTTCCGTATGACGGACATATAGTACCGGGCGGGCATCAGGTAGGTAATCCCCTGGACAACGGCGGGAAGCTGGTCGAGGGGGAAGAGGAACCCCGAGAGGAGGAACGCGGGAAGGAACGTTACCAGAAGCGACGCCTGGCTTGCCGCGAGCTGCGACTTCGCCACGACCGAAATGAAATACCCCAGGGAAAGGACGACTATCAGGAAAAGGGCGGAGCTCATTAAGAAGACGGCCCAGCTCCCCCGGAAGGGCACGCCGAACCATAAGATGCCGAAGACCGTGCACAGGCAGGTGTCGAGCATCCCTACGGCAAAATAGGGCGTAAGCTTGCCGAGCATCAATTCGAGGGCGGTCACAGGCGTAGAGATAAGCTGCTCCATCGTGCCCCTCTCCCATTCCCTGGCGATGGTGAGGGCCGTAAGGAACGTTCCGATAACGGCCATCACGATGACTACGACGCCCGGCACAATGTTGGCTGCGCTTTCGAGGTTCTCGTTGAACCATGTCCTCGCGTCTACGGTGAGCGGCGCCTGGACCCATGTTTGCCCGTGGCGCAAGGCCCAGTTCATCTGCACCTGCTGCGAATAGGCCTGGACTACCGCCTCGCTGTACGCGATTGCCAGGTTCGCGGTGTTGCTGTCCGTCGCGTCGATCAGCGCCTGTATGCTTACAGGCCGGCCTTCGCTCAGCCGCTGGGAGAAGTCGTGCGGGATGACGACTGCGAGCTTGCACTTCCCTTCATCGAGGGCGCGCACAATCGCAGGGTAGTTATCGACTGTGCGGACTACCTGGAAATACTCCGATGCCTGGAAGCGCTTCAACAGGTCCTGGCTCGCCTGGCTGCCCTCCCGGTCGAAGCAGTATACGGGCAGGTGCTTCAGGTCCACGCTGACGCCATACCCGAAAACGAGCATCATGACGATAGGCATGGCGACGACTATGCCGATGCTCCTCGCGTCGCGGGCTATCTGGAGCACTTCCTTCCATGCGACAGCCTTCAGCCGGTGCAGTTTCATTGCCTGGTCGCTCCACGGCCGTGCTCGTCCCTGCGGCTCGTAAGGGAGACGAAGACGTCTTCGAGGGTGGGGGCGATTTGCCCGATCCTGCGGACGGCCACGCCCTTTTCGGAAAGATACCCCTTGAGGACGGGCGCGGATTCTGCGGCCGCGGCTACGACGACGTGGATCGAGTCGCCGAAGATGGCGGAGTCAAGCACCACTGGGTGCACCTGCAAAAACTCCAGCGCTTGCACTACCCGGTCGCATTCGAGGTTTAGCAGCTCGCCTTTCATTTTTTCCCGCTTCAGCTCCGACGGCGAGCCTGCCGCGACGATCCGCCCGGCGTCGATGAGGACCAGGCGCCGGCAATACTCCGCCTCGTCCATGTAATGGGTCGTCACGAAGACCGTCGCCCCGTCCGATGCCATGCGCTGGATCAGCTCCCAGAATTGCCGCCTGGAGATGGGGTCCACGCCGGACGTCGGCTCGTCGAGGAAGACTATCCGCGGGTGGTGAAGCACTGCGCAACCGAGCGCGAGGCGCTGTTTCCATCCGGTCGCGAGCGTCCCCGTGATGGTCGATTCGCGGCCTTTCAGCCCCGCCATCCCGAGCACCCATTCGATCCGCTCGGGCAGCATAGAGGCGGGCACGCTGTACATGCCGGCGAAAAAACGGATGTTCTCTATCACTTTCAGGTCGTTGTACAGCGAAAAACGCTGGGACATATACCCTATCTGCTGGCGGACGGCCTCGGGCCTGCGGCTGACGTCGATGCCTGCGACGGCCGCAGAGCCGGAAGTCGGGCGCAGCAACCCGCACAGGATGCGTATCGTCGTGGATTTGCCGGCGCCGTTGGGCCCGAGAAAACCAAATATCTCACCAGGGCTTGCCTCCAGGCTCACGTGGTTTACTGCGGTGAACGACCCGAACCTCTTCACCAGGTCGCGCACGACTACCGAGGGAGCTTCGCTAGGCATGACCAGCCCCCGCGATTGCCTGGACGAAAAGGTCTTCTATCGTGGCTGTCGTTTGCTCAATGCGGTCAAAGGGCGCGTTGAGGGACGCCAACCGCGCCTGCAATTCGGGGACGCGCTTTGAGGCGTCGTCTACCAGGAGCCGCAGCCTGTCCCCCACAAGCAGGATGCTCGACACACCAACCGCGCCTGTGAGGGCGTCGTCCAGCCGCCTCGGCTCCGGGGAGATCACCGAGACGACCTCGCCTGCGACCTTTTTCCTCAGCCCTTCGGGCGTATCGACGTACAGGAGCCGCCCCTGGTGGAGCAAGGCCACGCGATGGCAGCGCTCCGCTTCGTCGAGGTACGACGTCGAGATGAGGATCGCGATCTTCTCGTCGAGCAATGCATAGAGGATAGCCCAGAAATCGCGGCGGGAGACCGGGTCTACACCGTTCGTCGGCTCGTCGAGGAGGATCACCCTGGGCGTATGTATCAGCGCGCAGACCAGTCCCAGCTTCTGCTTCATGCCTCCGGAAAGCTGCCCGGCAAGGCGCTTGCCGAAAGGGGCCATCCCTGCGGCTGCGAGCAGCCTGGATGCGCGGCGCTCCATATCCGCCCGGCCCAGGCCGAAGAGGCCCGCGTAAAAGCGGATGTTCTCTTCCACAGTCAGGTCTTCGTAGAGGCCGAACCGCTGCGACATGTAGCTTACCTGGTGCTTGACGCCTTCGGGATCGCGGGTGACGTCAAAGCCGGCGATATCCGCAGATCCGGAAGTCGGGGTAAGCACACCGGCAAGCATCCGGATCGTCGTAGTCTTGCCCGCACCGTCAGGCCCTACGAGGCCGAATATCTCCCCGTGGCCGACGTCGAAGCTTAAGGTATCTACTGCGGTAACGCCGGGGAATTCCATTGTCAGCCCGGCTGCTGCTATGGCGCGGCCGTTGCCTTGCTCCGTGCTCAACGGCCCGCCCCTTCGATTACTGCGTCGGCGGGCATGCCCGGCTTCAGCTCATGGTCGGGGTTTTCCAGGTCTATCTTAATCCGGTAGACGAGGGTAACACGCTCTTTGTGGGTCTCCACGCTTTTCGGCGTGAACTCCGCGACGGACGAGATGAACGATACGCGCCCTCTGTATTTCTTTCCCGGGAACGTGTCCGTCGTTACCGTCGCGGCCTGTCCCCAGCGCACGCGCCCAAGGTCCGTCTCGTTGATATAACCGCGCAGCCAGAGATGGTCGATGTCGGCAATCGTCACTACCGGGGAGCCGGGCAGCATGACTTCCCCCAACTCGGCCTGCCGAACGGTGACCACGCCTGTCTTCGGCGCATAGAGCGACGTGTAGGAGAGCCGGATGCGCGACAGGTCGAGGCTCTGTCTGGCCGTCTGCACGTTCGCCCGGTTTATCGCAATCTGCTCCTTACGCGTACCCTCCTGAAGCTCGTTGTAGGATTGGGCGGTGCGCTCGTAGGCGGTCCGCGCCCGCTTCAGGTTCGTTTCCGCCGTATCCCTCGTCTCCGCTGAGACAAGGGCATTTTTCGCGTATAGCGCTTGGTTGCGCCGGAACTCGACTTCTTTCAGCTCCAGGTCCGCTTTGGCATCGAGCACGGATTGCTCGGCGGCTTTGATCTCCTGCCCGCGCGTCCCGGCAAGGGCGAGGTTCAGCTCGGCTATCCTGGAGTTGAGCAAGGCCTCGTCTATCTTTACCTGCTGCTCGTAATCGCCTCTGTCGAGCCGCGCGACAAGGTCTCCCGCACGTACATACCGGCCTTCCTGCACTGGCAAGTCCTCCAGGCGGCCCTGCACCTTGAAACCCACGAGGCTTTCGTGGGCCTCGATGTTGCCGGAGACGGTCAATGCATTGCCCTGCGGCTTGCGCGCTGCGAGGAGAACGAGCAGAACGATGAGGCAAGCCGCGATTGCGGCGATTATGACTATCGTAACGATCTTTTTTCGCGTGGCCGGCATTAGCCTCCCTCCAGTCAGCCGAGCTTTCGAAAACCCCGGCTGCCTCCTGACGACTACCAGTCAGGGAGCCGAACGGGCGATTTCGCTTCCCATGCGGGTTTCGCGTAAGCCGCCGGATCGAGCAGCTTCCCCCAATCGGTCCGTTTGGCCATCTCTTCTTTCACGTCGGGAGGGAAAAGCTCCCTGCCTTCCCTAATCTCCCATCCGCCCCCAAGCCCCCTGTAGACCGCCACCAGGTTGGACGACAGGTTGCCCAGGGTGACGGCCAGGCTGTCCTGCTCGTTCAGAAGGGCCTGCTGCGCCAGCAATACAGCAGTGAAGTCCCGTATGCCTTCCCGGTATTGCTCCACCACCATGTCGAGGGCGGACTTTGCGGCTTCGGTCCCGGCACGCAGGTGCGCGGCCCTTTCCTGCGCCTTCAGGAAGGCAACCAGGGCGTCCTCCACTTCCCTTTGGGCTTTGAGGACGGTGTTGCGGTACGTGATCAAAAGCTCCTCGAACCGCGCGTCCTGCGCCCTGACGTTATTTCTGATCCGGCCGTAGTTGAAGATGCTCCACTGGACCGAAGGGCCGAATTGATAATTTCGGCTCTTCCAGGCGAACATGTCGCCCAGGCTGAAGTTGTTCACGTCACTCGAAAGGAAACCGAACATTCCCGACAGCGAAAAAGCGGGGTAAAGGTCCGCCTTTGCCACGCCTATCTGGGCGCTCTGCGCAGCCGCCTGGTATTCGGCGCTCCTGACGTCGGGCCTTCTGCGAAGCAGGTCATTCGGGATCCCGACAACTATCTCCGGCGGCGAGACGGGTATCTCCGAAGGGGCTTTCAGCTCCTGTGCGAGGTCGCCCGGCGGCAGGCCCAGAAGGACGCAAAGCCCGTTCTCGGCCTGGCGGAGTTGCGTCTCAAGGGTGGGTATCGACGCGAGGGTATCGCTCAGCGCGGTCTTTGCCTGCTCAGTATCGAGCCGTGACGCCCTGCCGTGCATGAGGCGCTCCTGTGCCACCAACAGGCTCTCCCTCTGGACCTCCACGTTTTTACGGGCGATGGCAAGCCTCTTCTCGATGGTCCTTATCATAATGTAGGAGTTTGTCACGTCGGCGGTCAGGCTCACGAGGGCGCTGTCGTAATCGGCAACCGATGCTGCGAGGCTTGCATCCGCAGACTCGATATTACGCCGGAACCTGCCCCAGAAGTCGATTTCCCAGCTTGCGTTCAGACCTACCTGATCCTGCCAGTAATTAAAAAGACTGCTCGAAAGACTGTGCGGGATTACAGGGGATTGAAGGAGGGCACCCAGCGGGTAGCGGTCGCTCAGGCGGATGTCCTGTACCGCACCTGTTGCCTGCTGCGTCTGGGGATAGAGCCTGCCGACGGCGATGCCGAGAATGGCGCGGGCCTCCAGGACCCGGACCCCGGCGACCCGGAGAGACAGGTTGTCGCGGTATGCGCGGTCGATCAAGCCGTCCAGAAAAGGGTCGTTGAATGCCTTCCACCATTCCTTATACCGGGCAGGCCCGGTCTTGACGCGCGGATCGCCTGCGTCGATCCAGTTCCGGGACACAGGGGCCTCAGGCTTCACGAAGTCCGGCCCGACCGCGCACCCGGAAACAAGAAACGCAGAGAGAAGCAGGGCAGCGACCGGCGCAAGCCGGACCCTCGCCTTCCTTACCGCGTCACAAGCCTTCCCGTCTTCAATGAGCCTGTTTCTTTCCACTCATCGTCACCGTCTTCGGCAGCTTAACGCTTGCCCTTCCCTTGTCGGTCATCACGCCCCCGAGCACTATGCCCGTGACTGTGAGAAACGCTTCCCGGGGCGTAAGCCCAAGCTCCTCCAATTTCTGCGGGTTCATTATGCCCTGCACGGTCGCCGACAGTATCTCGATAATGAGGTCCGCCGGGATCTCCTTTGAAACCAGCCCGGCCTTCCGCCCTTCGTCCAGCACCTTGCCGAAATAGCGGCGCACCATCTCGTGTCGCCTGGTCTGCACGAGCCTGAACATGTCGGGTTGTTCACGTTGTATATCCCGTAGGAACGCAGGCTGGATTTCCTCCGTGTGCCGTCGAAGACAAATATAAAGTGCTTGCAGCGTAGCCGGGAAATCGGAAAAACCGGCCGCGGTAATCCGCCCTAAATCGGCGTCGACCTCACGCAGTTTTTCGAGCAGGACCGTTTCGAGCAATGCGACCTTGCCGGAGAAATGGCGGTAAAGCGTTTTTTTGCTGATGCCGAGCTCCGCGGCGAGATCGTCCATCGTTACCCCGCGAAATCCATGGGTGAGAAAATGGCGCCTCGCCTCCCCGACGATGCGGTCCCGAACAGACTCGGGCGGACGCGTAGGCCGGCTTTTTTCGCGTGATCCTGACATGTAGGCGCTCATATACCCTGGAAACGATTTTAGTACTATCAGTTTCCGGAGTCAAGGAAAAAGGATGATGTGTAAAAGTTAACCTCTTCCCGGACACTTTCCGGGAAGAGGTTAACTTTTACACATCATGCCTCAATTTGTCTGGCGGGAATATGGGGCACAGGTTTGTTCTTCTTTGATGACTTGAGGCGGCTCGCCGGTTGCTGGTTTCATGGTTGTCACAACACTTAGCTTACCGCTATTTAAATCGAAAATATTGTGTGTCGAGATTGAACCTTCTTTAGATTCGCTCATTACGTTGCTCCATGAGATCTTATTGCCGTCAAGCTCAATTGCTGCCGTATAATTTGCTATCTGATTTATCCCAAGAAGCCCGAAATCTTTGCCTTTGTTATTAAGTATTCGGAATGACACCGTTTTCTTAACAAAATCGAATGTATATATATTGCGCGGGGTGAGTGTATCCATTGCCGAGACCAGATCGGCATCATTGCCCGCTATTGCCGGACCAAGAAGGTTCGCCAATTCAGATTTACACTCGTAGACTGGCGAGTCGTTCGCATAAGAAGGTGCGCATTGAGACATCAGAGCAAACCATAGCAAAGGCATAACTATTACAAGATAACGGTAGCAACGACTGTATAACGCATGCATGGTGTATCCTCCTCTTACTCAAGGCCATGCGATCCTATTATCCGGTGGGTCGCGTGACAGCTTTTGCGCTCCTGAGTTTCCTCCTTTATGGGAGGACCCCAATTTGTTGTGCTCCTATTCGACCATGGCCGTTTTCATGTTGTCAAACAAAAAGCGCGCGGGTAAAACTATCACGTCCGGCGGATTGTGGGCCTTGAACCGTTCGAGGATAATGGTTGCAGCTTGAACCATGCGGGAACTATCATTATGATAGGGCTTCGGGAATCAATCAAGAAGGAGGACTCAGTCATGCAGGTGAAAGTGTTCTCGAGTAAAGGTGATGCCCCAGTACTGGAAACTGAGATTAATGCGTGGCTTAAGAAGAATGAAAACGTTCAGGTAAGCCACGTAAAACAAAGCTACGCTTCTGACGGTCAGGGCGTTTTCTACATACTTATGTCGGTCTGGTATACAGTAACTTTACCTGAATCGTCTCCTATCTGATCGCGCCATCATAGGTACAGTCATTCCGACCGAGAAAAAGGGCGTGGCGAGGGTCTGACGGCTCTGCGGAACCTGTCTGAGGTTAGATTCTCTTCTTTGCCCTGAGCATCTAAAGACGGCTGAGTCTTCCCCCGATGAATTGACCCACAAAAAACGACCCTGCAAACAACGGGAATGTTACAGGCTGCCAGCCAACACCGGGCAGCAAGCGTAGGGCTATGATTAAGGGCACCGGAAGGTGGACGGCGAGGAACCATTGGCCGGACAGTCTCCGCGTGCGTGACCGCCAGTAACCGAAGGGGAGGTTAAGCAGGATAACAACTCCTGCGAGGAGAGCAAGATTCATGAAGAGGTATTGTAAGTATACTACATCGGCATGCATAAATCAGAGGTCGTTTTCTGCGAATAGGTGAACTTATGCCCATGCGCATCATACCGATCCGATATGAGGGGCGTGGCAAGGTGCTGGGCGGCTGTGGAGAGTCCCTTTGCGGGGCTTCTAACTATGTTCTTCTCTTCTGAAACTGGCTTACGCCTTCCTTAAATACGAGATCAGCCCAATGCAGTCCTTCGCTCCAAGGCGACCGATTGCCATTGTTGCATAGACGGCGTTTGCTATCTTACCATTCGGATCGATAACAAAACCGCTCGGCTGGAGGTATCCCTTCTCGCCTTCGTAAAACACGCCGGTCTTCGATGATATCTCCTTCGCATTAAGCCCGTATGCCAGAGGGAAGGAAATCTTGAGTTCGTCTGCCATCTTGCGTGTGTCTCCAAGGCTGTCTACAGACCCGGCTAACAGTCCTATATCCATCTTCCGAAGCTCGTCGGCGGCGTTCGTGAAGTCAACTAACTGTTGACGGCAGATCGGTCACCAGTAACCGCGATAAACGAGCAGAATGCGCCAGCGTCCACCCATGTCTTCAGGAAACACTATCCTTTCCCCGTCGATCACATTGAACTCAAGGCTGGGAAACTTGTCCTCCGTATCCAACAGCCTTACTGCTTCCCGCGCCATACCGCACCTCCTGACATCATTTGGCCTTCCAATCTCTGTTCTAATTTAAGCCCCCGGATGTCTGTTGTCTAAAAGAGTCTCCTCGTGCTCGGTTATTTGAGGAAGGGTTAACGGAAACAAAATGCTGTCTTATCTACTTACCTCTCCCACTCATAGAACTCGGTCGCCTTGGATTCAAGTTCTCTCCTTGCCGTCATCTTCTTCACGTCTAGAACGATTGCCCTTGCTTCAAGGAAAGATGATTCGGATGGCTCAAAGTTATCCTTGCCGTAGTACTTCATGAATTTGATGAATACGTCCCGAAACTCCTTCGGGTCTTCAATGTACCTTGCCGTGCCGTATGCGATGACGCTCTCCCATTTGCCGTGACAATTCTGCCTGTCTTTGAAATCTTCCGGAGACCCGTAGTACTTCATGATCGTATAGACAACGGATGGGTTCCTTTTTATGTAATCAGCCTTCTTTCCGCCGAGGCCGCAGTGAAAGTAGAACTTCCCGTTCTCGTAGGCGTGATTCAGCGGTATGGCATAGGGTTCGCTTTCGTGACTGAAGGAGAGGATGCCGTGGTATGTCCCTTTGATGATAGCTTCGCACTCTGCATTGTTTCGTTCCGGAGGTCTGATCCTGAACTTCGCCATAGGTTCTCCTCGTCTAACGGTGTCCTTAGGTTCCTTCCAGTCCTTGCCTTCCTCATGTGAAGGAAAAGACTGGAGAGAAGTCTACCACGACGGCGGTAAATAGTGCGAAAAGGGCTTTCGCACTATTTTGACCTCTGTAACCTATTAAACTTACAAAGTAAATGGTGGAGGCGGCGGGAATCGAACCCGCGTCCAGAGAACAAGAACCTAAGGAGCCTACATGCTTAGTCGGTGTTTTAAATCTCGGAATCGAGGACACCCACCGACCGGTTTCCTCTCTTCCCAGCCTGTAAAGTTTCGCCTTTCTTCACAGGTATCGCGAAAGGCTATCCCACTTGCATTACACCCGGTTGGACTAAGAAGCGGGAGGAAAGTCCAGCGAATGTGGCCGGTCTAAGCGGCCAGTGCGTAGTCTGTTTCTGCGTTTGTGTTTAGTTTCCACCTGATAACGGGCAGATAGAACCCCGGCATGCCTCCTTGACCCTTCTTTCCCTGTCGAGACCATTCGCCCCCATTTATCTGAGACGTCCTTCACGGTCGTTGATGCGCTTCTCGTCTTTAGCCTTTATGTCATGGCGCTTATCGATGTTGGTCTTTCCTTTCGCCAGGCCTATCTCAAGCTTCACCTTGTTCCTGTCGTTGAAATACATCGAAAGCGGGATGAGCGTATAGCCCCTTTCCTTGACCTTGCCATAAAGGCGTCTCAACTCGTAGCGGTGCATCAGCAGCTTCCTGTCGCGCTTCGGCTCGTGGTTATATATATTGCCGCACGAATACGGGCTGATATGCGCGTTCACCAGGAAAAGCTCCCCGCCCTTCACCCGCGCGAAGGCATCGTTCAGGTTCGCCTTGCCTTCCCTTAGGGCCTTCACCTCGGTCCCTGTCAGGGCAACGCCCGCCTCGAACTTATCCTCCACGCTGAAGTTATGGTAAGCCTTTCTGTTAGTGCTGATTGTCTTCACGACCATATTATAACACATCGGGGGACTAAATGAGGGGTTGCGGCACGAAAGGCCGGGGACACAGGAAACCCTTTCACGCCCGGAAAACGGGGATCTCGATGACCATCCGGGTCCCTCTGGGATGGTTGTCCTGCGCGTTGATCCTGCCCCCCAGCTCCATGATGATCGAGTTGACGATGGCTAACCCTAAGCCCATGCCGTCATGGTTTTTTGTGAAATATGGGTCGAAAACGCGTGATTTGTCCTCGTCTTTTATGCCCGGACCCGTATCGGACAGCTCTATGCGCACGATGCTTTTGGCCTTGTCGTACCGGGTGCCTGCGCTGATCGTCCCGGCGTCCGTGCCTATCGCCTTTATCGAGTTCGTCACCAGGTTGATGAGCGCCCTCTTCATCTTGTCCCTGTCCATCCTGACGGGCGGCACCCAGTCTCCCTCGAAAAGGAACTCTATGGCCGGAAAAAGGCTCCGGTAGATGGACAGCGTCTCCTCGACCACCGCGTTCAGGTCTTCCATCACGAGGCTCGACGTATTGGCCGCCGTAAGCTTCGTGAGCTCGTTGACCATGGCGGTTATGTCGTTCGACGAGCTGAGGATGACCGACGTGGTCTCGTCGAGCACCTCCCTCTCCTTGCCCTGCGCGCTGGGCAGCACGCGCCGCCTGAGCCTCTCGGCAGAGAGCTTTATGGGCGTGAGGGGGTTCTTTATCTCGTGGGTAAGCCTCTTTGCTATCTCCCGCCACGTAGCCAGCTTTTCCGCGCGCACGATATGGGTGATATCGTCGAACGTGACGATGTAGCCTTCCGCCTTGCCCGCCTCGTTGCGCAGCGTAGTCAGAGAGGCGCGCAGGTGGAGGTTGTCGTTATGGACGGAAAGCCTCATCTCCGTGGAAAGCGCCTCGCCTTCCTGCCGTATGCCCCGGAGGAACGCCTTCACGATCTGCCTGAACTCCCTGCCCGCAAAGCGCCTTATGTGGCTGTAAAGCCAGTCGTCTTCCCCGACCCTCAGGATGTTCTTGGCCGCCCGGTTCATGAGGAGCATGCGGCCTCTTACGTCCGTCGTTATGATGCCCGTTGCCACGTTGTCGAGGATGACCTCCATGTATTTCGTCTTTTCCTCGATCTCGTCCTTAGCGATCTTCAGCTCCCTGGCCATCCTGTTGAAAGCGGAGACGAGCGTTCCTATCTCGTCCTTGCCCCTTTCCTCTTCCAGGTTGATGTCGAACCTTCCGCCCGCTATTATAGCGGCCCCTTCCTTCATCCTCTCCAGCGGGACCGTTATCTCCGTGGCCATCTTGATGCCTATCCAGATGGAGAGAAAGATGGATAATATAGTGATGAGGAAAAGGGGGATCACGAAGCTGTATTTGAGGATCTTCTTGAAGGGCCTCGCATCCTTGAATTCTCTGAAAGTGGACGATATCTGCCTGACGCTCTGCTGGCCCCGCACCCCTATCTTCTCACCGAGAAACAGCAGCGCTCTCGGCCGGCCCGAATCGTCCGGTATGGCAGTGAGGAAAAGGAGCAGCTCGCCGTCCCCCAGAGGGACTATCTGTCTCGAATCCTGGCTCTTCCTTAGCGCCTTCGACTTCTCGATAAGGAGCTTGCTCATCCGCTCGTCGAGGCCGCTGTAGCTGCTGATCGGCTGACCTGAAAGGTCGAGCAGCGCGAGGTAGCCCAAGAAATTAGCTTTTCCCTCCCTCCCGATGAACGATTTGAGCGCCCGGCTGTCGTCGAGCAAGTCCTTCTCTCTTATCTCACGGGCGAGCACCTTCCCCATGCGCTCGTACCTGCCGAACAGGTCTTCATAATAGAACTGCGAGAGGTCGCGGGCGGTTTCCAGGGTGTTTTCCACTTTCTGGCTGAACCACTTGTCCATGCTCGTATAGAAAAAACCGGTAGTCAGGATGAAGAGCATGAAGGATGAGATCATGGAAGTGGAGAAGACCGTCAAGGTGAGCTTTGTCTTCAGCCCGGAGCCCCAGATGCCCCTTTTCTTTTCGATGTATGTCTTGAGCAGTATGCGGCTCGCTATGAAGATGAGCAGCATGATCAAAAGGAAGTTCAGGTTGAGGATAGCGATAAGGAGCTTGTTGTCGAGGACGGGCATGAACTTCTGGAAGAATGGCAGGTTGGTTTCCAGGTAGACGAGGATAAGGCAGGCCGCTATGCACGCCAGGCCGTATGCGATGTTCGCGCGGTGCTTCCACGCGAACCTCTTCTCGCCGGTCGGTTCCGTCGTTTTTCCCTGTCCGCCGGGCTTTTCCGCCTCTGTCATGCTCCCGTCTCCTTCACCATGGCAAAGTTTACCATCCTGCCCGGCCGCCCGTCACGCCGCGCCGAGAAAAAGAGGTCCGCCCTGCAAGACGTACAGATGTCCACGTCGTCGATGCGGCCGACGCCGACGCTTGCCAGGGTCTCGCGGTTCGCCTGCCTCAAGTCGAGGGATGTCGCGCCTTCCCTCTCCCCGAAGATGCTGTCGCCGAACCCCGCCTCATGAAAGGCGGCGGCTACGTCGCTTCCGATATTATAGCAGCATCGGCCGATGCCGGGCCCTATAATAGCGCCGAGCTGCCCGGCAGCGTGCCCCCGGCCGGCAAGCGCCCCCACTGCCCTGCTGACGATGCGCGCCGCTGTCCCGCGCCAGCCCGCGTGTACGATGGCGCAGGCCGAGCCGTCTTGTGCATAGAGGATTACCGGCAGGCAGTCGGCCGTCTTTATGACCCCTATGACCCCCGGCTCGAAAAGGACAAGGCCGTCTCCCACGGCCGGCCTCATTCCCGCTTCTATTACATGGACGTCCGCGCCGTGCACCTGGTTGAGGACGACCATCTCTTTTGCGCCAAGGGCGGCAATGAATGCGTCCCTCCGGGCGGCGTCGGCCAGTATGGCCTCCGACGGGCGCGTCATGAAACCCGCCGCAATCCCCGCCTCATCCAGGGCGGCGAAACCGAAGTAAGGGAAACCGGTTATCTCTCGAAGCTCATACTGCATGTTCCCTCACGAACGTCTCCACGTCGGGCGCCACCGGCGCCTCCACCGTTACGCGGCTGCCGCTTGCCGGGTGGTCGAAGCTTATGCGGTAGGCGTGGAGCAGCGGCCTGTCAGCCAGGCTTTTCGCCCGCTTCCCGTAAAGCTCGTCGCCTACTATCGGATGTCCCAGGCGCGTCATGTGGACGCGTATCTGGTGCGTCCTGCCTGTCTTCGGATAGACCTCGACATAAGTGAAGCCTTTCAGCCTTTCAAGCACTTTGTATCGCGAAAAGGAGTACCTTCCGCCCTTCGTCACGAGATCCATCCGCTTCCTGTCCGTCGGGTGCCTGCCGATCTGCCCTTCCACTACCCCTTCATGGGCGCTCACGGCCCCTTCGACAACCGCCCGGTAGGTCTTTTCCACTATCCTGTCGTGGAACTGACGGGAAAGCGCCTCCTGCGTCCGGGCGTCCTTCGCCACGATTATGACGCCCGTCGTGCCCCTGTCGAGCCTGTGGACGATGCCCGGCCTTTCATCGCCGCTGCCTACGTCTTTGAGGTAGCTGAGTATGGCATTGACGAGCGTCCCCCTTGCGTGGCCCAGGGAGGGGTGGACGACCATATCTTTCGGCTTGTCGATCACGAGAAGGTAATCGTCTTCGTAAAGGATGCTGACGGGGATGTCTTCGGCAACGAGCAGGACAGGCCCTTCCGCGACTATCTCGCCTTCGATCTCTACGTCCCGGCGTACCTTGAAGGACGATTTGGGTACCTTGTCCCCCACCCTTACGTGACCTTCTTCGATGAGCCTTTTGACCTTCGACCTCGGCAGGGAAAGCCTCTCCGAGAGATAAACGTCGATCCTTACATTGTCAGCGTCCGCCCGGAGGCGGAACTTATCTTCCATCCCGAAGTGCTTCCGAGACGGCGACCGGCAGGTAGGCTTCATCCTCTTCCTGCACCGTACGCGCGTCGATGAGAAAACGTCCTTTCTCTATCCGTCCGATAACGGGGACTTCGAGCTTCCTCATGGCCCGCTCGAACTTCTCGACGGAAAAGCGTGCGGGCAGAAGCGACAGGCCGAAGGACAGAATGGAGACATCGGGGAGGCTGCCGCCGCCCACTTCAGAAGAGAGTTTCACCACTTCAACGGCTACACCCGGCACCGCCTTTTTGATGCCCCGGGCGATACGAACCGCCCTCCGCTTAACAACGGCGACGTCCTCGTGGAGCATGCGCAAGACAGGTATCTCCCGCCCGGCCTTCTCCTTGTCGAGGTGCAAGAGTAGCGTCGCCTCAAGGGCGGCGAGCGTGAACTTGTCGGGCCGCAGTGCCCGCGTCAGCGGATTCCTTTTCATGGCCGCTATGTACTCGTCCTTGCCGGTGAGGATACCCGCCTGGGGGCCGCCGAGGAGCTTGTCGCCCGAGAACGAGACGACGTCCGCTTTTCGGGCCTCCTCCGATACCAGCGGCTCGCCGTGCCCGGTGAAAGTGCCGGAGTCGGAGAGGAGTCCACTGCCTGCGTCGTAATAGAAAGGGATATGACGGCTAGCCGCGACTCCGGCAAGCTCGGCGCTCGTCGCCTCGTGGACAAACCCCCTGATCCTGTAGTTGCTCGTGTGGGCCTTCATGATGAGCGCCGTCTTCTCGCCTATGGCCTGCTCGTAGTCCTCCACGAAGGTCCTGTTCGTGGTGCCCACCTCCCGCAGGACGCACCCGCTTCTTTCCATGACCTCCGGTATCCTGAAGGCGCCCCCTATCTCGATCAGCTCGCCTCTGCTTATGATTACCTCACCGCCGAGCGCAAACGTATTGAGGGCAAGAAGGACCGCAGCCGCGTTGTTATTGACTATCAGCGCAGATTCCGCGCCCGTCAGCCTGGCGAGCAGCGAAACGCAGTGGGTGTAGCGGTCGCCCCGCTTGCCTTCGGCTAGGTCATATTCCAGGTTGGAGTAGCCGGAGGCTACTTCCACCAGCCGTGCAACCGCGTCTGCTGCGAGGGGCGAGCGGCCGAGGTTCGTATGTATTATCACGCCCGTACCGTTTATTACTTTTTTGAGCGCCGGCTTAATCGACAGGGCGGTCCGCTTCTCCGCATCCTGTATGAGCGCCTCCGCCGTCGGTATATCCTTGACGCTTCCTGCGATGACCGCCGCCCGCAGCTCTTCGAGCACCTCGCGCAGCCGGTCCTTTGCCAGTTGCGCGGGGTAGGCGGACAGCGCCTGCCATGCCGCGTGCTTCAGCAGGTCGTCCACTTTGGGTATCTTGCGCAGCAGGTCCTTCATCGTCCGGCGATCGTCTTTAGAATTTTGAAGAGGTTCATCCGCAATATACCGGTCGGCCATTCAAGCTCCTTTTTTTCGCCGATTGTGCTGATGTTCTTCTCCATGTCGATGCGCAGCTCCGCCATTCTTTTTTCCCTGTCGGGACCATCCATCTCCATGACCCGGTCGATCTCCCTGACCGCATCGAGCGAAAAGCCTATCTTCTTTTCGACTTGCCTGTATGTCTCCGCCGGGATGAGACCGTGCGCCATTTTCACGTTGTTCAGGGCAAGGGCCGCGCGATACGTACTGTCCACTATTTCGTCCCGGTTCATCCACTGCGTCTCGTAATTGAGAAAATACTTCCAGCCGGGGTTTTTCATCGCCTGTCTGTGCGACTCGACGTCCCTGAAGAAGAGCTTGTAGCCGTGCTCTTCGGGGGACTCGAAAACCATGCTTCCCGGATCGACGAAGGGGGCCAGAGGCGAGATGAACGGAGTGGTCACCTTTGACTTTCCGAGGCCCTTCAGAAGATCGTCGCAGTAATCAACCGTTTTCATTACCGACCCGTAGTCCTGGTAAGGCAACCCGATCATAAAAAACAGGTCGATCCGCCTGCACCCATATTGTATCAGAGTCTCGATCAGGGCCTCCATACTTTTGTTCGAATAGGGGCGGCCGAAGGCGTGCCGCACCTTCTCGTCGTGCGACTCCGGGGAGAGCTCTACGTTAAAGTTTCTTACTGCCTCGGCGATCATCCTGACGTGGGAGGTGTCCGGCGGGGTGAAGAACTCGAAGACAAAGTCGTTGCTCACGCGCTCCTTCCTGAGCAGTGATAACAACCTCTCTCCATACTCCGGCCCGTTCTGGAAAAGGTCGCCTATAAGGAAGATAGGGCCCCTGAGGTGGGCCGCCACCTCCTTTATCTCGCCGACGAGAAGCTCGGGCGATTTAAAAGCGGCCCTCTCCCTGCACCCCATGTTCCTGAAGGCAAAGCGGGAGCCGCCGCACGTCTTGCAGTTGTACGTGCAGCCTCTGCAAGTAAAAATCGCGGTTATGGGGTAGCGCGGCCAGTTGACGAATGGGACATAGCCTGCGAAGTCCCTGTACCGCATGACCTTCCTGATGATGTGTCCGTAGTCCGTGCGGCTGTAATCGAGATCGTCCGGCACGAACGTCAGCGGGTTGACTGTAACAGTCCCTTTGTCGCGGAAGGATACGTTCGGGACGTCGTAGGGAAGCTCGCCTTTTTTAATGGCCTCCATCAGCAGACGCAGCGGCTCCTCCGTCGAATCGCCCCTCACAACGTAATCGACCGTCGGGTAGCGCTCCAGCAGCTCCTTATGGAAATAAGTGGAGGAGAGCCCGCCGAAGATCACGGGCGTTCCCGGATGGTGCTTCTTCACGATCTCGGATAAGGCTATCGCGCCCTGTATGTGGGGCATCCAATGGAGGTCAATGCCGAAGGCCCGTGCAGCGATGCGCTTGATCTCGGCTTCCGGGTCATAGCTCTTACTCTTCAGCATCTTGTATGCAACGTTGACGATCCTGACGGACAAGCCGAACCTATCCAGGTACTCCGAGAGGCTGGCAAAGCCGATGGGGTACATCTCGAAGATCGGCGTGGAAGGGATGACGTCGCTTATAGGCCCGTGGAGTACCGATTCCTTGCGGAAATCGTAGACGCTCGGCGGATGGAGAAGAACAAGGTCAATCATCGTATTTTGTAACATATCGTGCATAGCGAATCAATCGGGGCCGCGACCGGCAGCGGCTTGCAAATACAGCGCCGGTTGAATATCATATACTGATGAGCGACTTACTTGAATTCGCAGTCGACCTCGCCTTCGAGGCGGGCAGGATACAAAAAGAACGCTACCGGCAGCGCCACTCGATCTTCCACAAGGGGGAGATCGATATAGTCACGGACGTCGACCTTGCATGCCAGGAACGTCTCATCTCCCTGATTGCACAGCGCTTCCCCAAGGACCGCGTCATAAGCGAGGAGAAGGAGAACGTTTACGAAGGGGAAGGCAACAGGTGGATCATCGACCCCATCGACGGGACTACCAACTACGCGCACGGTTACCCGTTCTTTTGCGTGTCGGTAGCTTACGAGACGGCGGGCAGGGTCACCTGCGGCGTAGTTTACAACCCCATATTCGACGAGCTTTTCTTCGCCGAGGAGGGAAAGGGGTCGTACCTGAACGGCATGAAGCTGGAAGTATCGGAGACCGGCGATCTGAAGAAGTCCCTTCTGGTCACGGGCTTCCCTTACGATATAACCACGAGCAGCATGAATAACGTCGACAATTTCGTCTCCTTTCTCCATCGCGCCCAGGCAGTGCGGCGGGATGGGTCAGCCGCCCTCAACCTCGCGTATGTGGCCGCAGGCCGTTTCGAGAGTTTCTGGGAGCTGAAGCTGAACCCGTGGGACGTAGCCGCAGGGGTGCTCATCGTAAAGGAAGCGGGCGGAGTCGTCACCGATTTCGGCGGCAGCCCGTTCAGCATATACGGCGGACAGATAGTCGCCTCGAACGGCGTAGTCCACGAGGAGATGCTGCGCGTCCTTAAAGGGGACGGCAAGAAGAGGCAGGCTTGAAAAAAGGCCAGGACATAAAGGACAGGCTTGGCGAATGCCGGATAGATCTCGAGGACGCGAGGGGCCTTGCATCCGCAAGGGAACAGATGCTCATCGACAATGTAAAGGAGCTTAACGAGGTCTACAGCGCCTTAAGCGACAAAATGCGAGAGGTCCGGGAAAGGGACGAGCGGATCAGGGCGCTCGACGAAGTGCTTACGCGGGCCAACCGCCTCTCCGCCCTGGGCGAGCTTGCGGCTTCCATTGCCCATGAGATAAAGAACCCGTTGATCGCCATCCAGGGCTTTGCCCGAAAGGTAGAGGATTCAGACAACCCCGATAACATAAAGAGATATGGCGGCTATATCGAGCACGAGTCGCAGAGGCTCTCAGCCGTGCTCGCACGCCTCCTCGATTTTTCGCGCATGTCGACGCCTGTCAGGGAGAAACTGGACGTGAATGTCGTCCTGGACGACACGATCCTGTTCATGGAGCACCACCTGACCCGCTTCAGGAACATCGCCCTGACCGTGGAAAAAACCGAAAGCCTGCCTGCCGTTTACGCGGACAAGATACATATACAGCAGGCGATGGTGAATATCATGATGAACGCTGCCCAGGCCATGCCGGAGGGAGGGCCCATAGTCGTGCGCACCGGGATGAGGCCGCCTGATCACGTCTGGGTATCGGTGACCGATGCCGGCGCGGGGATTGCACCAGAGCACATAGAGAAGATCTTCGATCCCTTTTTTACGACAAAAGAGAAGGGGCAGGGAACGGGTCTGGGCCTATCCCTGACCAAGAAGCTGGTCGAGGCAAACAGCGGCGCCATCGAGGTGGAGAGCGTGCCCGGCCGGGGCAGCACCTTCCGTATACTGCTCGCAGTAAGCGCGTCCACGACCGAGCAACAGGCGCGATAGGCGCTAAGACCTTCCATCCCCGCCTTGTTTATGGTATCCTGAATCTATATTTTCGGTTCAAGAAAGGTGTATTAGATGAAGTTCAGCATTATCCGGTCCGAGCTTGGTGCTATTATCCTATTTGCCCGGAACGGCCGCCTTTCCGGCGTTGACCTCTTCGCCGGGGGCCTGAGCGAGGCCCGCGCCTGGGTAGCCGCTGCCTTGCCCGGCGCCAAAGAGGACGGCGCCCATTTCGAGCCTGTCGCCGACCTTTTGGCCGGCTATCTCGACGGCGCGCGCGTGGACTTCAGGGTTCAGGTGGACCTCGAAGGGCTTCAGCCTTTCACAAGACGCGTGCTCGAAGAAACCAGAAAAATACCTTACGGCAAGGTGGCGAGCTACCGGTCGATTGCCGTGCGTCTCGGCGCGCCCCAGGCCGCAAGGGCCGTGGGCCAGGCGCTGGGGCGAAACCCTGTCCCCCTCGTCATACCGTGCCATCGCGTTATCAGGAGCGACGGCTCTCTCGGCGGCTTCGGTATGGGCCTCGATGTAAAGACGAAGCTGCTTTCCATAGAAGGCGTGGACGCGCAAGATCTGCGGAAATCGACTATCTTCTCCTGATCCCGCCCGGGAAGGTTGACTATGAGACAATGGTTCGTAGTGAACACCAAGCCGAAAAACGAGAACCGCGCGTCCCATAATCTATCGAACGCCGGTTACGACGTGCTCAACCCCAGGCTCAAGGTGCGCAAATACCGGGACGGCAAGTTCGTAGAGCTCGTCGAGGCGATGTTCCCGAATTATATATTCACAAAATTTCACGCCATAGACGACTACCACATGGTTAAGTACGCAAGGGGCGTCAACAAGATCGTTACCTTCGGGGGGAAAATGGTCCCCCTCCAGGAAGAATTCATCGAGTTCATCCGGGGCAGGCTCGTGGACGGCGTAGCACACATCGAGAAGAAGCGGTTCAAAAAGGGGGAGAAGGTTTTTATCAAGGACGGTCCTTTCAAGGGGCTGGGCGGTATCTTCGAGCGCGACCTTGAAGGTGAAGAGAGGGCGATGATCCTCCTTGAAGGCATAAATTTCTACGCAAAGATGGTGATCGACTCGGACCTGATCGCAGCACCTTAATATCGACGCACAATCTATTGCTTGTATTTACCCGTGATCGTCGCCGTCGCGAGGACCTTGCCTTCCAGGGCCTTGTTGAAGGCTGAAAGCGTCGCGTCCGCGGGTAGCTTGAGCTTTTCCGAGCTGAGGGCGTAGACGGTGAAAACATACGGGTGCTCGCCCGTGCCTTTCGGCGGCTGCGGTCCGCCATAGCCTGTTTGCCCGAAAGAATTCTTCATCTCTACGGACTCGGGCGGCATCTTTTTCCCCGACGCCCCTTCGGCCAAAGAAACTGTGCCCGCCGGTATATCGATCACCATCCAATGGACCCAACTGTGGGCCACGGGGTGCAGGTCGACAACGGAAAGGGCGAACGATCTGGTGCCGGGCGGCGCGTTTTTCCATGAAAGAGGGACCGAGACGTTCTTACCGCCCGCGGCCGGCATAGCGTACTGCGCAGGCATCCTGCCGCCGTCCGAAAAAGCGCTCGATGAAATTTCCATTGCTCTCCCTCCTTCCACGCTTACCGCATTAAAAGCCGTAAGGACAACCCATACAAGAAGCCACATCCGCGCCGCAGTCTTCACGCGTCCCCCAGCGTCCGCCGTCCCATATGATAATAATGTAAGCAAGCGGCCCGGTCCGTCAACCGCACGGTTTTTACGGGCATCGGCAGGCGGTATTTTGAAGGAACTAGACTTTCCTGCCCCGGCGCCTTTTCTGCTGCCTGCGCTTTCGTCCACCCGTGCAGATTGCGGCAAGGCAAACGGAAAGGATAAGAAAGGCCGCATACGGATGCGTGACGCAGCCGACAATGGGCGTCAGGACAAACCGCGCGGCGGCCCGGAGCGCCGGGCGGGCGGCTATGAGGCGCGCCGTAGACGGCGAAAAGCGGTAATAAAGGGCGACAAACACCCTGCCCGGCCCATTGGTAAGCAGGTAGTCGTCCCTGAAAGCCCTTAAAGCCGCGACGTGCGGGTCGAGATAGGAACCATAGGCTGCCGTCGCTATGAAGCACCAGTGCTCGTGCTTCTGCTCCGTCTGAAAAGTCCACGTGTAGGCGGCTGCTATGTTCTGGCCGGCGGTGCTTTGCACCCCCGTGCCGATAGTGACAGTGTAGTTCGTATAGAAATCCAGGTTCTTGTTCGGGATGAAGGTAGCCGTGAACGTCGTGGGATCATAGTTCACTGCGCCAGCCACGGGAGGATTGAAAGTGAAGGTCGAAGCCGTGAGAGTGGACGGGTCCATGTCGAGGCTGAAGGTGGCGGAGATCCTGGAATCGACCTCCACGTTCGTTGATCCGTTCGGCGGCACGGTGAAGATAACCGTCGGGCGGACGCTGAAGCCGCTCGACGCAATCTCCTTCGGCGCGTATTGGGTGCTGCTCCCCCCGTCGCCCAACTGGCCGCTTGAATCATCACCCCAGGCCCATAGCGAGCCGTCGGTCGCAATGGCAACGGCAAAATCGGCGCCTGCCGCCACCGCCGCCCAGGTCTCGCTCCCCGAAACCTGCGTAGGGACGTTGCTGCTAATGGTCCCGCCGTTGCCGAGCTGGCCGCTTGAGTTGTCGCCCCATCCCCACATGGTGCCGTCCTGGGCGATGGCAAGTACGAAGTCCGACCCGGCCGCAACTGCGGTCCAGGCGCCCGGCCCTCCCAGCACCTGCACGGGAACATTGCTCGTGGACGTCGTGATCGTGTTGTTGCCTAATTGCCCGATGTTGTTGTTCCCCCAGGCCCAGAGGGTGCCGTCCGACCTGCGGGCAACGGCGAAGTCCGATCCGGCCGTGACCTGGGTCCAGACATTGCCGGAGGCTATCTGGGCGGGCGCATTAGTACTGGTATTGTTGCCGTTTCCTATCTGGCCTGCGCTGTTCGCACCCCACGTCCAGAGGGTATTGTTAGACTGCAGCGCTACTGCGAAGGCGGTCCCCGTAGCGACTGATGCCCAGTTCGATGTGCCTATCGCTATCTGTGCGGGGGTGTTGGTGCTCGTATTGTTGCTGTTTCCGAGCTGGCCGCTTAGGTTGTCTCCCCACGTATAGAGGGTGCCCGCCGAGTTGATGGCCACGGCAAAATCCAACCCTGCGGCGATAGTCGTCCAGGTCGTGCCTGCCGCTATCTGGCCGGGCGTGTTGGTGCTGTTATTGTTACCGTTTCCGAGTTGGCCGTTCGCATTGCCTCCCCATGTCCAGAGCGAGCCGTCGGTCGCTATGGCGGCCATGAAATTCGACCCTGCGGCGACCATGTTCCAGGTGGAGGTGCCGACCTGGATGGGCGTATTCTCACCTGTGTTCGAGCCGTTGCCGAGCTGGCCGCTCCCGTCGGCCCCCCACGTCCACAGGGTACTATCGGTCTTTATAGCCGCCGAGAAGTTCGATCCGGCGGTAATCGTCTCCGCCCCCGCTTCAGACACGCAAGCCAGGACGAGCAGCATACAGATCAAGGCGGATATGATTCCCGATCTTATAGACACGGCAACTCCCGCTTGAGTAGGAACGGTCCCTCGTATATTGTATCGTGTTTCGGGTCCGGATGGTTACAAATCGTTTCAGGGGGCCGGCATTTTTGATCGCTTCGCACCCTGAGGGGCGCCTCGTGTACCGCCTTGCGGTCTTATTCGTCCCTGCCCGTCCCCGACGCCTGCCAGGTTCTCCATGAGCTGGATGACGGCCGAATAATCCTCTTCATGTCCCTTTGCCATTCGGGCTGCGCACATCTGCCGGGCGACCGCGGTCGCGGGCATCGATACGGCGCGTTCGGCCGCCTCCTCGAGGACAAGACCGAAGTCCTTGTACATCAAGCGCAAGGCGAAGGTGACCGGATACTCTTCCCGCAGAGCGTTCGCCAGCTTGGAGCGGTGGCCGGGCGCCACTACGGCCGTCTGCCCCAGCACGTCGAGGAGCCTCTCCCTGGGCAGGCCCGCTTTTTGCCCGAGCGCGACCGCCTCGGCTATCGCCTGAAGGCCGACGCCTAATAGCGTGTTGACGACCAGCTTCATGGCCGCGCCTGCCCCGCTCGGGCCCATGTAAAAGACATTCGAGGCCAGCACATCGAGGATCGGCTTAACATGCTCGCAGGCGGCCGGGTCGCCGCCCGCGAAAACGACCAGGCTTCCCTGCTCGGCCTGGGGCGTGCTGCCGGAAACTGCCGCGTCGATCATAGAGACGCCGCGCCCGCGCCCTTTTTCGGCAAGCTCGCGCGAGACCATGGGCGATACGGTGCTCAGGTTCACGAAATAAGACCCGCGGCTATGGCCGGCAAACGCTCCGTCGGGACCGAAGACGACCCCCCGCAAAACGGAGTCGTCCGGGACCGAGCAGAGTACCACGTCGGAGGCGCCGGCGGCGTCTTTTGGGGTGCGGGCCGCCCTAGACCCCTCCCGTTCGAAGGGGCGCATTTTCTCCGCAGACACATCGTAAACCGCAAGGACATAGCCCGCCGCCATGATGCGCCGCGCCATTCGGCTACCCATATTTCCCAGCCCGATGAACCCGATCCTCTCTTTATCCGCCACGCCGCCACCTCCGAATTATGTGCTGAATTTTGCGAAGCACCGGTTGGAGCTAAATTAGTTTCTCCCCTTAACCCTGTCAACACAGGCGCCTCTTCCCCAAGGAACAAAGCGAACAGTTGACGCGGGACGCCCAAAGTGTTACATTAAGGCCAATCTAGACTAGGAGGCGCTGTTGAGAAAAAATAAATCCGCTATAAAAAGGGCGGCCCAGTCGGAAAAAAGGCGTTTGCGGAACTCGCACGTCAAATCCACTATGAAGACGCAAATCAAGAAGGCGCTGGCCACGGTTAACGAAAAGGACAAGGCGAACGTCGAGGCCGCCACCAAGGCTGCGATTTCCTATCTCGACAAGGCATCCTCCAAGGGCGTCATCCATAAGAACCAGGCTTCCCGAAGGATATCGAGACTGGCCAAAAAAGCCCACAAGGTCATGACCGAGGTTTAGGCGGCGTCACATAGAATTTGAAGCGAGGACGGCCCTGGCAGGCCGTCCTTTTTGTTCCGCCTATTTGGCGCATTCACCCGTCGAGCCGGGCTTGCACTTTTTCCCATCGACCCACAGGGCATCCGACAGATCGGCCGAGGAGAAATCGGCGCCGTCGAGGATTGCCTTATAGAACCGCGCTTCCTTCAGGTTGGCGCCGGTCAGCTTTGCATTTTTCAGGTTCGCCAGATTGAGCTTCGCCCCCGTGAGGTCCGCATCCGTTAGGTTTGCCCCCGTCAGGTTGGCTTGGCCGAGCTGCACGCCCGCCAGGTCCGCTTTGGATAGGTTTGCCTTTTGCAGGTCTGCATAAGCGAGGTTTACGCCTGTCAGGTCTGCCCCGCTAAGGTCGCAGCCTGCACAGTTATATATGGCCTTCACCCTTTCGAGGTCGGCCGGCTTGAACGCCGCACCGACACCGGGCAGCGCCGTGAAAACCGCAAGGCCGCAAATAAGCACAATGATAGGCTTGGTCTTCAAGGTCCCTCCCTGAAGGTACGCGATACCGCGCTTGCGGCAAGGCGGGAAAAACGCTTGCGCAGGTCCTCTTTCGCGGTCCCGCTTCGTATGAAATCCCAAGGGAAAAGCTCGTCTTCCCTCCGCTGCCTCGTTACGTAAAAATTGAGATTGACCGGGCTTTCCCGCATCACGCGGGCGAGCGGCACACCCTCCGACAGGCGCTCGACTATGTCCCCCACCCGCCTGTCGCCCCTTGCGAAAACGCCCTGGAGAAAGCTGTATTTGACCGATTCGTGCGTAAAATGCGTGTTCGCCACCTTGCCAAGCCCCTTCTTCAGCACCGCCACCTTTTCCTTGAGTGCCTTCATCTCCTCCATCGGGAGCCATTGAAAGGGGGTTGCGGCCTTGGGCACGAAAGGGCTCGCGTGGACCGTGACCGATCCTATCCTGCCTTTTTTGGCCGCCCTTTTGACGAGGAGGTGGAGGATATGATTCACGAGGTCGACGATCGCGTCTATGTCCTGTCTGTCCTCGCCCGGCAGACCTATCATGAAGTAGAACTTGAAGTGGAAAGACTTTATCTCTGCCATCGCCTCGATCCGGTCGGCTATCTCCCGGTCCGTCATAGGCTTGCCTATGCGCCTCCGCAAACTTTCGGAGCCGGCCTCGATGCCGAAGGTGAGCGTTTTGATCGTCCCTTTCAACGCCTCTATGACGGGCAGCGGAACCTCGTCGAGCCGCAGCGACGGGAGGTGGACCCTGTAGCCCGCACCTGACAGCCTCTCCACGATCTCGCCCAGTTGCGGGTGGAAGGAGACGCCGCCGCCTATGATGCCTACGTCTTTAACGTCGCCCCCGATCTCGTCAAGGCTGTCGGAGATAAACGGGTAGATGTTGCCGCAGAGGCAGAAGGCGCAGGCCGAAGGGCACCCCCTGGCCCCCTCGACGAGCAGCATGTCGGAAAATTCGGTGTCGCTGCTGACTATGGCGGATGCGGCAAGGCGTTTCCCCCGGTACCGCTCTGTGGCGACGTGAAAATCTGGCGGGTTGAACACCCCCACGGTGCCGTCTTCCCGGTAGGCGACATCGAGGCGCGAGGGATTGTAGACCCAGGGGAAAGCGGAAAGCTCTTCTATGGCCCCGCTCCTTCCCTTGCCGCGAACCTGCAAATACCGCTCGATGAAATCGGGTACGCAGGACTCCACGTCCCCCAGGATGAACAAATCAAAGAAACGCGAAAGCACCTCCGGGTTAGCCATCGCGCAGATGCCGCCGCCGACAACGATCGGTGCGTGCTCACCCCGCTTTGCCGCAGCGACGGGGATGGCGCTTTCCCTCAGCATGGCGACCACGTTCGGGTAGTCCATTTCGAATGAAAGGGTGAAGAAGACGATCTCGAACGCCCCGAGGGGACGCCCGCTTTCGATCGAGAGCGCACGTCCCGGTCCATCTAGAAAGACCCTCTCGCAGACCATGTCGGGCCTCTCGTTGATAGTACGGTAGAGTATGTGGACAGCCAGATTCGACATGCCCACGTAATATGTATTGGGAAAGACCACGCAGACAGGCGTTCTGTTCGCCCACTTCTTGAGGACGACCCCCCGCTCGCGCGCGCCGGAACGTATCGGTTTCATCTCCGGCAACCTTTATACCCTTCCGCGGACCGCGCGTAAAGACCGGCACGGCCCGGCGCTACTGGGGACAAAGAGATCAATCGGCCTGCTTCCTCAGGAATGTCGGGATGTCATACCGCTCGTCGTCGATATCGGCGCTCGACGGCCTGGGACGTACGTCCCTGGCCTCCATCTTCGGCGTCCTCCTCAAGTAAGTCGGCATCGGCTGCTCGTCGAAAAGCTTCTCCGTCCGCCTCTCCGGCCTCTCTTCGCTGAGCGACACCTTTTCCTCGAAGCCCGTCGCGATAACGGTGATCCTTACGGATTCGTCCATCGATTCGTCGAAGACGAGGCCCCAGATGACGTGCGCTTCCTCGTGCGCCTGCTCCTGAATGAGCATCGACGCCTCGTTGACCTCGTGCAGCGTCATGTTCGAGCTGCCCGTGACGTTGATGAGGACGCCCCTTGCGCCATGGATCGATATGTCTTCGAGGAGCGGGCTCGATATGGCCTTCTGCGCCGCTTCAATGGCCCTCTTGTCTCCGGAGGCCGCACCGACGCCCATGATGGCCAGCCCTTTCTCCCGCATCACGGTCTGGACGTCCTTGAAGTCCACGTTAACGTACCCGTCCGATATGATAAGGTCCGATATGCTCCTTACGGCATGCAGGAGCACCTCGTCCGCTTTGAGGAAGGCGTCCTTTATCGTCATGTGTTTGCCGCCGACCGACAGAAGCCTCTGGTTCGGGATCGTTATCAGCGTATCGACCTGGTTTTTAAGCTTGAGGAGCCCGTCGTCCGCCTGGAAGTTACGCATCTTTCCTTCGAAAGCGAAAGGCTTCGTCACGACCGCCACCGTCAGGCAGCCCAGCTCCTTAGATACCTCGGCGATGACCGGCGAAGCACCCGTGCCCGTCCCGCCGCCCAGGCCGCACGTGATGAAGACCATATCGGCCCCTCTCAGGTGCTCGGCTATCTGCTCGGCGTCTTCCAGGGCCGCCTGCCTCCCGACTTCCGGGTTCGCCCCTGCACCCAGCCCCCTCGTCAGCTTCGTGCCTATCTGAATCTTGACCGGAGCTTTATTTGCATTGAGGGATTGGACGTCGGTATTCACGGCCACGAACTCCACACCCTGGAGTCCCCCTTCGACCATGTTATTGATGGCATTGCACCCGCCACCCCCGATGCCCACGACTTTCAGCTTTGCGGAAAACCCGTTGCTCTCATCCATGTAGAACATGTCGCCCTCCCTCAGAAGATTTCGTCGATGATCCGCTTTATCTTGCCAAACCCTTTCTCTCTCAACTTCTTGAACAGCTCTCGCCTCTCGTAAGTCTTGCCCTTGCCCCCGACCAGACCGTAAAGGATGAGGCCCACGCCCGTCGCGTATATGGGGTTGTTCACTACGTCAACCAGGCCGCCGACGCCTATCGGCAGGCCCTTCCTCACCGGCAGGCTGAACACGCCCTCCGCGAGGTCTACTATGCCCTCGAGGTTCGCGCACCCTCCTGTCAGCACTACGCCCGACGCAAGGAGCTTCTCATACCCCGACTTCTTTATCTCCTCGTGTATGAGCGTAAGTATTTCCTCGGCCCTCGGCTCGATGATATCCGCCAGGGTCTTGCGCATGAGCGTCCTCGGTTTCCTCCCTCCGACGCTCGGCACCTCTATCGTCTCGTTCGCGCCTATCATCTTGGAAAGGGCGCAGCCGTATCTTTTTTTTATTTTCTCCGCTTCTTCAACCGGCGTGCGCAGCCCTATCGCGATGTCGTTGGTAATATGGCTGCCCCCGAAAGGCAGGATGGCCGTATGCCTGATCGCTCCGTTGGCATAGACCGCGATATCGCTGGTCCCTCCGCCTATATCGACGACTGCGACGCCTATCTCCGTCTCTTCAGGGGTAAGCGTCGCCTCAGCGGAGGCAAGCTGCCCGAGGATCAGGTCCTCCACGGAAAGGCCCGCGAGCATGCAACACTTGACGATATTCTGGGTGGAGGTGACGGAGCCGGTAACGATATGCACCTTGACTTCGAGGCGCACGCCGCTCATCCCCAGCGGGTCCCTTATGCCGTCCTGGTCGTCAACGATGTATTCCTGCGGAATGACGTGGATAAGGTCCCTGTCCGCAGGTATGGGCACCGCCTTGGCCGCGTCTATGGCGCGGGTGATGTCGTCCTTGCGCACCTCTTTGTCCTTCACCGCGACTACGCCGTTGGAATTGAAGCTCTTGATATGCGCCCCGGCGACCCCGGCGAGACAGCCCGCTATCTTGATGCCTGCCATAAGCTCCGCTTCCTCAATGGCCTTCTTCATAGAGCTTACGGTGCTGTCGATATTGACCACCACGCCCTTGCGCAGGCCCGTTGAGGGATGGGAGCCTATCCCGGCGATATTGACCTTATTATCTACGATCTTGGCCACCACCACGCAAATCTTGGTGCTGCCGACATCGAGGCTGACGAGAAATGTTCCGTCCTCTGTCATGTCACCCCTTCCTCTCTCTTATGATGGCGCCATTGTCGAAACGGGCATCTATGCACTTTATGAGCAGCCCTCTCTTCTTGGCATCCTGAAGCACCGCCATGGCCCGCTTCAGACGGCCGGGCCTCTCTTCCTTGCCGAGTATGATCTCGACCCCGTCCGTCAGGCTGTACAGGGTCACGTCTCCCTCGTTGTATACGACTTCCGAGAGGTCGTCTTTCTTTATGATGCCCTGCCTGGCCCAACCTGTGACCTGCCTGAATATCCCCCTCGCGTCGGCTTCGTCTCTGGCATTGACGACGAAGAGGTCTTGCGTGCTTCCCTTTCGAAGCCCCCTGAACGGCACTCCCTCTTCATCGAGCATCTCTATTTCCCCGCCGGGCCCCACCCAGAGCGCCGAAGCCACCTTCTCCTTGACCTCGATCAGGATTGAAAAGGGGAAAATCCTTTTCACCCTGACGTCCCTGATGAACGGATGGGACGTGATCGCTTCCTTCACCTTTCCCATGTCCGTCCGGAAAATACTGTCGTTCAGGAAGGGGTGA